>CAVVOP010000008.1:0-939650 GCA_963749915.1 uncultured cyanobacterium | reverse complement strand
ACCCCGAAGGGTAGCGACCTCTACTACAAGCCGAACATCCCCCATCGCCATCATCGAGGTTTCCATTAATTCCACTACCCCGAAGGGTAGCGACAATCATTATACACAAAGCTAATTCATTTGCGCTCACGGTTTCCATTAATTCCACTACCCCGAAGGGTAGCGACTTGCACAAGTATTAGTCCAAGGTGCTACAGTACTAGTTTCCATTAATTCCACTACCCCGAAGGGTAGCGACCTGGCACTGATAGTACTTTTTAAATTATAATTAGGTTTCCATTAATTCCACTACCCCGAAGGGTAGCGACCTAAGTCTGAAAACAACAGTACATGCTGAAGAATGGTTTCCATTAATTCCACTACCCCGAAGGGTAGCGACACGACTGCTGCCTGAGTCTCGAGAGATGGAATGTACTTAAAGTTTCCATTAATTCCACTACCCCGAAGGGTAGCGACATACTATGTTGAAGACTTGGTAATCTATAACGTTAGTTTCCATTAATTCCACTACCCCGAAGGGTAGCGACTGGAGAGCTTCAGCCTCCAATCAGCTTGGACATAGCTAGTTTCCATTAATTCCACTACCCCGAAGGGTAGCGACTACCGTTATCAGTAGTTAACTTGGTATCGATTTATCAGTTTCCATTAATTCCACTACCCCGAAGGGTAGCGACATGTTATTCATAGATGGGGATACTTTTTGTAATTTATGTTTCCATTAATTCCACTACCCCGAAGGGTAGCGACAGAATATGACACCTTAAATATATTCATGGTGTTGACTGAAGTTTCCATTAATTCCACTACCCCGAAGGGTAGCGACCTGAATCCCGCTTACCGGAAGACGGTGCACAGCATTGTGTTTCCATTAATTCCACTACCCCGAAGGGTAGCGACGTAACTGGATTGACCTTGGTGAAAGCTCTTGGAAAATGCTGAATGTTTCCATTAATTCCACTACCCCGAAGGGTAGCGACCAAGTCTAGATAGATTTCACTACAAGCGTTTCCATTAATTCCACTACCCCGAAGGGTAGCGACAACATGGGTGTTACGTGAAAGACAAGACTATGGCTGTCGTTCCATTAATTCCACTACCCCGAAGGGTAGCGACTGTCGTAAACTCTGTCAGGATCGGTGATTCATACTTTAAGTGTTTCCATTAATTCCACTACCCCGAAGGGTAGCGACAAGTACATGGATTCCTCAGAGCTGTATGATCGTAAAGATTGTTTCCATTAATTCCACTACCCCGAAGGGTAGCGACTTCTGATTATATGCATGTCTTTACACTGTCCTAGTTCAGTTTCCATTAATTCCACTACCCCGAAGGGTAGCGACATGCTGTTATTAATTTAGCAGATAAACATAGCCACCTTAACTGCGTGTTTCCATTAATTCCACTACCCCGAAGGGTAGCGACAGCTGAGGCCATAAGCTATGCAAAAGAAAATGGTGTTTCCATTAATTCCACTACCCCGAAGGGTAGCGACGCTGCATGTGGGCTCTAAAGCTAAATATGAGTTAGCTCGTTTCCATTAATTCCACTACCCCGAAGGGTAGCGACCACTATAAGAAATAGATACGTTATTACCCGCGACCTCGTTTCCATTAATTCCACTACCCCGAAGGGTAGCGACGATATAGTCAGTTTTTCGATAGAGCAGCAATTACCTGAGAATGTTTCCATTAATTCCACTACCCCGAAGGGTAGCGACAACCGTAAAACAGGCGATAAAGACCATTCTAGTCAATGACTGTTTCCATTAATTCCACTACCCCGAAGGGTAGCGACCTATAATGATTAGCTTAATCTATCAACCCCCATCTGATGCGAGTTTCCATTAATTCCACTACCCCGAAGGGTAGCGACAATAGCCTACGCTCACACATTGGAGATATCGAAGTAAGTTTCCATTAATTCCACTACCCCGAAGGGTAGCGACTCTCTCACTACTTCTAGTACCTCACCTTTGCTTAACTTGATGTTTCCATTAATTCCACTACCCCGAAGGGTAGCGACAAAGCTAAATATGAGTGTAGCTCAAGAAACCTGGTTTAACATGTTTCCATTAATTCCACTACCCCGAAGGGTAGCGACTACAGACACTTAGTAGGTGAACTATCCTACTTTATTAACGGTTTCCATTAATTCCACTACCCCGAAGGGTAGCGACTTAAGGAAGCTTACAACTTTCTTAACTTCATGTTGTTTCCATTAATTCCACTACCCCGAAGGGTAGCGACTCAACAGTGACTTTGAATTTGCTAACGATAATCCCATGTGTTTCCATTAATTCCACTACCCCGAAGGGTAGCGACAAAAAATCTGGTGGCAGTTCAAGCATTTACGGCTAATTTGAGTTTCCATTAATTCCACTACCCCGAAGGGTAGCGACTTGCAATAAGATCCTAAGCGGATTATGCATAATATGTAAGTTTCCATTAATTCCACTACCCCGAAGGGTAGCGACACTAATCTCGAGTTATGCTAACCGGTTTTATATTATGTTTCCATTAATTCCACTACCCCGAAGGGTAGCGACACCAAGACTATGCTGATGAGGTCAAAAGACTAATCTCGACTATTTGTTTCCATTAATTCCACTACCCCGAAGGGTAGCGACTGGGTACGACTATTCAAGTCCACCGACCAGTTATAATCCCTCTTGTTTCCATTAATTCCACTACCCCGAAGGGTAGCGACTATCAATAAAATTAGATCGACGATTGAGTTGACGCGGATGAAGTTTCCATTAATTCCACTACCCCGAAGGGTAGCGACCCCCCTCATTGTAAGCCCTTACCCTGTCTAGTGTCTAGGAGGGGTTTGCGAGGCTCATCAAAAAATCTTAGTGATTGCGTTTGTTTAATTCTACTTACACAGCTGAAACCCATACCCTGTATATTGCCGAGGCTCAGAACGAATTTAGTGGATTTGAGGTTATTTTCCTTTTGCTTCGCAGTTAAATAATAATTGATTGAGGTGGTTGAGTTGGGGAGGAGCCTACACCCCAAGTTTCTAATTGATTTAATGTATGCTGTGATATAGGATAAAATCTTAAATTATCCTCCTCATCTTTAAATATTTTTTTCAATCTAGTTCTCATTTCTTTATATTGTTTTTGATTTAATACACATTCAAATACACTATATTGAACTCTTGAACCATAGCCTTCTAAGACATCTGAAATTTTTTTTCGCCGTTTATCGTCAGGTATATCATAAGCTACGAGATAAAATAACATCAGCGAATTTGATAAGGTGTATAACCAGAAATTGGATTGTAAACAAAATCTTTATAGCGTTTAACCTGCCTCATTAATAAATCCCAACGGGGTTGTTTTTGTTCCTTTCCCGTATCGATTAACTCCTCCATTCTTTGCACAAAATTAGCTAAAAACTTTTTTCTGCCACTATTATTGAGATAGCAACCACCATTTTTAAAGGTAAAATCATCAACAGAATTTACAAATTTTCGGTTAATCATATATAGTACTAATGAATCAACAAGAGCACATCTAAATTCTTCAATTAAATCAGAAGCTAAAACTGCATGACGTTCACTACCTTGATGTAAACAAGCGGAATAAGGATTTAAACCTTGTAACTCAATTAATGCTAATAAATGATTCCAGAGTACCTGATAACCGAAACTGAGTAAAGCATTAACAGGATTACCCGGAGGGCGACGGCTACGGGCATAAAAAACAAAATCGGAGTTAGTAATACATTCATTAAAAGCAGAAAAATAAGCACTAGCACCAGCACCCTCATAACCCATTAATTTTTCAATAGTTTCTACTTCTTTAAGGCGTTCAATTAAGTGAGTAATAATCTTAATATTTTGACTTAAATCAATAGAATCTTTTAAATTTTGCTGTCTTTTTAAAATAACTCTGCCATTAAGTAATTTTGTTTTGATAATCTCTTTAGCAACTGTTAATCTTTCTGTAAAATTAAGTTGTTGCTGATAACGAGATAATTGTCTATAACCTCTTTCAATAGCTATTGTACGCCCATAACAATAACCCATTCTTGAAAGATAAACAATAGGAATATCACGGAATAAACAGGCTCTTAATGCTTGAGTCGTTACCTGAGATTTACCAAAAATTAATACCTGTTCTATTAATGGTAATTGAATCTCTGCTAAAATGTTATTATCCTTTTTTACAATTAATAAATCTTGCTTTAATGATAAGTAACAACTTTGTTGGGAAACATAAAGAGTATTCATTAATTCTCATAATTTTGTCGTTGAATTGCTGAAGATTTGTTCTTTTTTGTTTGACCAATTTTATTCCCATAAGGCACATCAAAAAATTTATTATTAGGAGATTTTAAAAGCCAAATGGTAATAAAATCAAAGACGATACTCACCATAAAACTAGAAAAAGCTATGATAATAGTATTAGTAATTACAATAGCTAGTCCTAATGGTGCAATCAATAAAAGAATAAGAGTAATTAGGCCATTAATAAAAGCGATCGCAATACTCTTAATTAAACCACCTTTCCATGATATAAGCATTATTAATTATCACTAAATAAATTATTGTTTAACTTTATTTGTAACCATTCAGGGATGTAGCAAATTGACCTCAAAAGCCAAACATTTAATTCAATAGAGTTTCAGCAAATTTTAGTCTATAAATAAAGTCTGCCCAAAATGGCGAAAAAATATATCAAGGACAGCAATAGCATTTTTAAATTCTGAAAATTATGAAGATACTAAGAATGATTAAATAAAGCAATAATTTCGGAAACAACTTGTTCGGGTTGCTGATAACATTCATAGGCAGTAAAACGAGCTGTAGGAATTTGCTCTCTTAATAAGAGTCTGTCTCTGGCATAATCTCGATTAATCTGCCCGATTTGTTGATGATGAATTCCGTCAACTTCGATGGATATACATTTACCTAGATGAAAAACAAAAAAATCAATTTCCATTTTTCCTGTCGTTTGATTTTTAGAAATGGGAGAAGATGCGGTGTTAACTATGCCTCGCACATTGGCGAAAAACATTAAACCACGATGATTTAATTCTTCTGCCAAACGGATTTCAGTTTCACTGCGAAAATACATTCCACCCCATTCTTTTAAACCTTCATTGCCATTACCAGAATTATCGTTACCAGAAGGAGTTTTTTGAGGGTTTATAACCATCGCAGTGCTATTAACAATAGTTTCAATAGTCTTTTTTAAGGTGTCATCAAAAAATAATCGCCAGTAATGTTGAGTACCACGCCCATCTTTTTGATGCCCATAAGCAATATGAAAATGTTGCCCTAATTCTAAATAGCAACCCGGACGAGTACGATTATATAGCCAACCATTGATTTTTGCTCTAGCTTCAGATCTATTCTTTGGTAATTGATGTTGAAATAACTGAATTAAAATATCTAAAACTTTACCTGTTTGTAATTCTAAATAGTATGGTAATTTACCGCCAATAGGTACTAGATTATTGCCTTTGGTTTGATGCTCTTTATTTTGAGGATTAAAATCTTGTACAGGATTAGTTTTAATGGTTCTTACTGCTGTCGCTACTGTCATAGTTATAACCCCTGAATTTTCTGAAACTGGTTTTCCTTGCCATATTTTCATTAAAACCAATGTCAAACTTTTTGTTTTGTATTTCGTGCGAACAAGGAATTTAATAAATTTTTTTAAAATAAATTACCCATTACTTTTGTAAATGAATATTAAGATTTTTGATATTCGCCTAAAAAAAGAATTAAATAAAATTATTTACTTTATAGTTGATAGTTGAGTAAATCAAACAAAAATAACTAAAAATGGTAGTTTATACAGCAATTACCTTTTCTCCAGTACAAGGGTTTATTGAGAAATCCCGTAAATTGAGAGATTTATATGGTGCATCGTTGATTCTCTCTTATCTGAGTAAGAAAATCATTGATGTAGCTAGAAACAATAACTATGAGATTATTTCTCCGGGTTTGCCTAATCTTGCGAAAGGAATGCCTAATCGTATTTTGATAGAAGGTGATTTTCCTCAAGATTTAGTTAAAAAAACTATTTTTGAGTCATGGAAACAAGTGCTTTGGGAGTGTAAACAATGGATTGAAAGAAAAGTCCCCGAAACTTCTCCCGATACCTTTTATCATTGGCATCGAGATTGGGAAATGTGGGCTACTCATACATGGGAATATTTTTGGGGACAAGGTGACTCCATTACTACGGCAATGGAAGATTTAGAAAATCGCAAGTTATCCCGTGATTGGGTAGGGATTAATTGGATTGGTGAAAGTTCTAGTTTAACTGGTACAGATGCCATCGCTTGGAATGGTTTAGGTAGTGGTAGTCGTAACCCAAAAACCCTTGATCTTCAACAGGAAAAAGAAGGAATTGATAGCTTTTATTTAAGATTATCCGCAGTTTTAGAAGGCAGTAGTGAAGAAGTCACAGAAGGAAAAGTTTTAGACTTAAACGAAAGATTAAGCATCCCTGAATTGGTAAAAAGATTAATCACTTTACCTAATACTGGTATTCCTCAAAAATTTCCTAAGGAAGATATGCCTTTTGTGGAAAAATTCACGGAATTAGTGAGAAAACCAGATCCTCATAATGGTATATCAGGTCAATGGACTGGTTGGTTTATGGGGGATGGTGACAAAGTAGGGAATCATCTCAAAAAGTTAAGTGAACAAACTGATGGTGCGCAAAAGCTAAAGAAATTTAGTGAAGCAATGCGTCAATGGGGAGAAAATTTAAGTAATGATTTTCCTAAAGATTTAGGGCGAATAATTTATGCAGGAGGAGATGATTTTTTAGGAGTTGTTTATAGTAAAAATCCGACTATTAATAGTTCTCAAGAACTGAAAAAAAAGGCTTTGGAGTGGTTATTAACCCTTAAGAAACAATGGGAAAAACACGGACAAAATATTACTTTAAGTGTTGGTTTTGTCTGGGTAGCTGGGAGTGTACCCCAACGGGATGTTTTACAACATTGTCGGGAAGCGGAAAAAGTAGCTAAGACTAAAGGGCGCGATCGCATTACTATTCGGATTGTATTTAATAGCGGTCAATATATTGAATGGACAACTCCCTGGGATAATTTAGGTATTTTACAAGAATATCAAGATAGAAATAAAGGAGAAAATTGGGGTCATATTTATAATGATTTAGCTCAGTTAAAAGCCCGTCATGCTATTACTTTTAATAAAAAAGAAACACCTATTAATGATGCTATTTTACCAAAAAGTTTATTAAATATTTACTTTCAAAATAAAGGGGATAATATTTTCGAAAATAGAACTAATATTGTGGGAAAAAAGGATGTAAATAGTTTTAAAATTTGGGTAGATGATTTAGTCCAAGTTGGTTGGCAATTATGCAGTTAAAACGTTAAATATTATGTTTAAATATTTGATTACAATTAAACCTTTAGGGTTTTTATATGGTAGTGCTGGAGGTTTTCTTTCGCCTGAAAATTTGGTAGGAAGATCTCGTGCTAAATTTCCCCCAGATCCTGCCACAGTATCAGGTTTATTCTTTAGTGCTGATTTACAAAATAACGGCATTAATCACGATAATTTAAGGGGAAATTTGCACATCGCCGGAACATTTTGGGCAAAAGAAAATTCACCACAATTTTTTTATGTACCTATTCCTTGGACAAAAATAATTGAGGAAAAAAATAGCGATGAATGGGAAATTAATGGGGATAAATGGTCAAGAAAAAATCCTGACTTAGACTTAACACCTGAATATAGTTGGTTAAAAATTAATCAATGGAATCAATCAGCGAAGACAATTAAAGAGAATAAAGCTGTGGAAAAAAGCCCTTGGAAATTTGTACCGATGTTACATCCGAAAATGAAAAAAGAGCAACGTCATACCAAAGAAGGTGGTTTATTTTTAGAAAATGCAGTACAGATGGATGATGATGTTTGCTTAATTTATCTTTCTACCCATGAATTACCTGATGGTTGGTATCGTTTTGGTGGTGAGAATCATTTAGTGGAAGTTAAAACCATTCCTATAAACGAGAATAATCCGATTCTTAAGCTCTTACAACAGCCCATCAGAAAAACCTTTGCCTTAATTTCATCGGCAGTGTGGGGTTCAAATAGATTGTCCTATCGTTACCCACAAGATACTTCTTTTCCTAAAGTTGATAAACTCCTTACGGATAAAGCTATACCCTATCGTTATCGAGCAGGGGGAAGAATGGGTAGGGGGCGTTATGGAGTTAGTGCCGGAAGTGTATATGTATTACAAGAATCCTTGAATCAATCATGGTGGGATTGGCAAGAAGACTGGTTTCCCAAAGAAGGCTACTCCCTTAAAAGAGTAGGTAGTGGTTTATGTTTACCTTTAGATATTAACGGAGTTAATTAAGAATGTACAAAAAAGCTTACGGAATCATTGAAACCCTTGCACCAGTTCATGTAGGGGCAACCGCTGGAGAAGAAAGCGGTAACTTAAACCTGATTTTCCGAGATCAATACACCCAAACAGGTGTTATACCGGGTAGTTCTATTCGAGGACGTTTTCGTTCAGAATTATATTCAATCAGTGGTGAAGATAAAGTTAATCTATGGTATGGTCATGATGCAGATTCAGGAGTAGCAGATTCAACTACAGAATCTTTGGTTAAATTTGAGTATGCTTCGGTAATATGGCTACCAGTATTTTGTCCGGGGCAACCCGTAGTCTGGGTTAGTTGTCCAAGATTGTTAAAAAGATACCAAAGAATAACAGGGATAACTGATAAAATTCCTCAAATTTATAGTGGCTCATCAGTATTAAAGCCTTTACAAGTAGAAAGAAAACCTACTTTATTTTTCAACTTTGGATTTTTAACTATTGATCATCCTAATCAAAATTTATCGGCGTGGTTTCCTTTTGGGGAAGAATTACCTGCGGTGGTGGTAGCCGATGATGAAATTGCGATGATTCACGATATGGCTTTATACCGTCAAAGTCGAGTTAGGTTAGAAGAAAATGAGAAAAAAGTGGTTAGAGGTGCATTTTTTAACACCGAAGCCTTACCCGAAGGCACTCAGTTAATCTTCCCTGTTGCTCTTAAGGATAATCAAGAAACAAAATGGCAACCCTTCGGAGATGATTCTACCACTGGGGAAATTTATTTAGGTGGTTTAGAATCCATCGGTTTTGGGCATTGTGCGGTGGAAATTAAGGGCATTTGATCCCCTTGCTCTCAATTCTGGGGGAAGAAAGAAGATAAAAGTCCCCAAAGTTGGGGATTTAGGGGCTAATCCCCCAATGTTAACGAACTATTATTATTTTGGAGATTTATTATTATGGCTTGGGAATCTTACAATTTAGATCAGGCAGCACACGATTTAGTTTTGAAATATAAAGGTAAAGACAAGGATGCGCTCAATCAAGGCTATAAAATGCGCATGACAGTAGCCTACGGTTTAGAACGTTTTTGGGGAGAACAATTACGGTTACAGGGTACTCGTGGAGAACAAACTAAAGCTGAGTATTGGAAGGATACATGGCAAAAATTAGTAGAAATTATGCAAAGGGCGGGGGTTAATTTACCTAATGATAATGTCAGTGCTAATAATACCCAACAAATTCAAGCTATGGCGGATAAGCTATGGAATTTTGATCAACAACAACGGAAAGTTGCGATCGCAGTTCTCACTCAATTAACAGAATCAATGGTGTGGTGGACACAACGGTATAAATAAAAGTAGGGTGGGGGGTACCCACCATAAAATATTTTTTATCAAGAGGAACAACTTATGACTCATCAACTATTATTAAATATTCCCGAAAATATTTATCAAAAACTAATTATAAAAGCACAAAAACAAGAGGAAACTTTAGAAAGTATAGCTTTAAAATACCTAGATCAAATAACAGTTGAAATAGAAGAAGATCCCTTAGACGATTTTATTGGTGCTTTTAATAGTAATAACAGTGATTGGCTTGAAAATCATGATTATTATTTAGGAAAATCTCATTTAGAATCAACAGATTAATTTAAACAAAAATGTCTAATATTTTTGTAGATACATCAGGCTGGGGAAACTTAGTAGATAATTCTCAACCTTATCACCAAATAGCTGTTAACTTCTATCAAACAACGACTAGGGATAAATATAAGTTAATTACAACTAATTATATAATAGGTGAATTAACTACTCTTTTGTCAAGTCCCCTTCGTATTCCTCGTTCAAAAATTATTGCATTTATTGATAGTTTAAAACAATCTAATTATGTAGAGATTATTCATATAGATCAAACAACAGATTTATCAGCGTGGGAATTATTTAAACAAAGACCTGATAAAAATTGGAGTTTAGTTGATTGCTCTAGTTTTATTGTTATGAAACAGAAACAATTAAGCCAAGCCTTAACCAATGATCATCATTTTGAACAAGCAGGATTTATTAGATTACTTAAAAAATAAACAGTTAAAATAACCATTATTTAAGAGGAAAAATCATGAGAGATGCCTATGAGCGCGTACCGTTAATGTTTAGAAGTCAAATTAATAGTAGATGTCAAATACAAAGATTAGTACCTAATGCCCAAGTACAACAAGCACAGGATTGGGCAGATGAATGGGTAGAAGCAGTTACCGACTCTCAGGATTATCAATTTAGCCCCAAAGTAGAAATTAAATCCTATCAAATTACATGGAGGTTTATTACTAATAGCGGTCAAGATGAAGGGGTAATACGTCCTGTTATCGGTGCAAAAGGTTTTCCTTATTTTCCGGGTTCGAGTATGAAAGGTGCTTTTTGGCGAAGTTGCCCTAAAAGTAAAAGAGAAAAATACTGTGGTTACGAAAGTGAGGGAGAAAGTCACCCCGGTATTTTAAGGTTTCATGGTGGCTATCCTACTGCTGATTGGAGTAATCAAGATATCGTTGATGTAGTTCACCCTCAAGAAGATTGGCAGTTAAAAAGTGGAGGTAATCACTCTGCATTTATTCAAATTTCCCTTTATCAACCTGAATTAACTTTTGGTATTTCCAGTAAGGAAGAATTAAGCCCTGAAGAATGGCAGAAAATTTGGCAAATATGGGAAAAAGCCATTGCTCAAGGTATTGGTACAAGAGTAAGTGCAGGTTATGGACAAGTCAAGCTCGATCGTAGCCAATTAAACTCTATCATTAGTGTAAACCTGAAAGGACAAGGATTAGCCTCTCAACTAATCAATAAAGAAGGAGAATTTAGAGCCAATATGTTTAAGGCAGCTCTTCGGGGTCATACCATGAGGTTACTAGGAGGTATAACAGATGCAGAAACTGCGGAGAGAATAACTAAAAAATTATGGGGGGGTTTTGCTGGAAGAGATGGTGCAGTAGTAGGAGAGTTAGGTATCGTATTTGATCCCATTGATTTAGAATTAGATAATTTCAGCTATACTCCTGCCAGAAATTCCTTTGATATGCCTATTTATAAACTCAATCAGGGCAAACTGGATATTTTGGCCATGGGAAAAATCAGTGATAAACGTAAAAGTAACCTTCAAAAATTCCTTGTTAAATTAATACAATTCAGCTTATTGTTGGGCGGTTTTGGCAAATCATGGCGGAGAGTAGATCATCGTTTATTCTTCCCCGATTACTTAGAAAATGGCAATAAACCGATGATTGGTTGTCATTGGCAATTTATTTCACCTTCAACTAACTTATATATTACAGTTAATCAATTAGCTGATATTACTGCTTTTCTTGACGCAGTTCATAAAAATATAGAAAATTGGGTAACTAAAGTAAGTAAAGAACAATTAAACCCTAAAGGCACAAATTGGCGAGAAGCCTTCAAAAAAGGTAATGTACAAGTATGGGGAAGAATTGCGGAAGATAAAGAAGATAGTGAAGCTATTTACTTTTTTCACGAAGAATATCAACAAAATCGAACCATTAAGGCTTCTGATTTAACAGGAAGAATGGGGAAAATTGGCAGAATATGGCATCGGATGTACCCTCGCAAAATTCAAGATGATGACAAAAAAATGAGAATGACTAAAGAATATGTAGAATTACTAACTATTTTTCCAGATAATAGCCAAAAAACAACAGATTTTCTTGGATATTTAGACTCAAATAGCAGTGAATTTCAGAGACTTTGGTAATTTTATAGTAAGGACTTTAGCCCTTTTATTGAATAGCAATATGTCCACAACTTAAAGTAATTAATCAAGAAAAAAATAAAATGACTACATGGATTTTAACCATCGGAAATAGTGACATTCAACTCAAAACAAATGAGCATTGGGATGATTTACTATTGAATATTTACAATCAACTATATGACTGCCCTTTTGTACCAAATAAAGTAGAAAATGAAGACTTATGGACAGTACCGGCGAGGGCAGTAGGATTAGCTTATACTCAAGATTTAGATAACTACTATCAATATTTATATTTCCCTTTATTAGACTCTTTTACAGAGCTTTTACTACAGCAAAATATTATTCCAGATCAGATTATTATTTTACTTTCTGATCAGTCTAATTTATTTGATGATAGCGATCGTTATTCGATTAAATGTCCTTATTGGAAAGATACTTGTACCGTTGAACCAATTATTAATAAATATCTGCAAAATAAATTTCCAAATACCAAAATTAAACCTCTTATTTTAAGATCTTCACTTAATACAAAAGGTTTAGATTCTTGGGATAGCACTTTAGATTTAGTTAATAAAAAATTAGGAGAAATTACCATCCTCGATCGAGAAAAAGTATATATTAGTCATCAAGCAGGGACTCCTGCATTATCTTCTGCTTTACAATTTATTAGTCTGGCAAAATTTGGAGATAAAGTTCAGTTTTTAGTTAGTAGTGAATCACAACAAAACTATTGTGAACTTATCGATAGTTCTCGTTATTTAAGAGGTTTAAAAATACAACAAGCTAAAAGTTTAGTTACTAATTCCCCCGGAGCTGCCCTGAAGCTATTAAACAATATTGATAACATCAAACCAGAAACTATTAATAAATTACAATATTTTGTTGATTTTTTCAACCTTAATCGAACACAAAATAATAATGATAATGATTTTTCCATTGAATCAGCTACTCAAAGAATTATAGATGTTCTTGATTTAATCGGAATCTTTTTTAATCAAGAGAATTTTTTAGCAGGAATTACTTTATTATCCTCAGCTCAGGAAACATTTATGAAGATAGCAATTTTAGAAAAAACCAAAAATATTACTGTCAAATGTGAGCAAAAATCTTTCTTAGGTTCTCAATGTTTACAATGGAATAATGAAGGTTTATTTTTAACTAATATCGTCAAATCAATAGGAGCAAAAAAAGAAGTTTTAAATCAATTATTTTATCCCTATAAATCATATCCTATTAATCAAGATAAAGACTTATATAACACTAACAAAAATCATATAATGTTAAAATGGTTAGAGTTATTAGAACCAACATTAAAACCTTGGGCTTTGTTAAAATGGTCTTGTGAATCTTTTCGTAATAGAGAATATGACTTGAGAAATCAATTAATGCATAATTTAAGAGGAATAGAAAAACAAGACGTTATTAAATATTTATTAGCTGATCAAAATGCTTCTGGAGATGATGTTTCCAAAGTTTATAATGAACAAGTAAAAACACCTTTTTTTCAAGCAATAAAACTAATAAACTTAGATTATACCAGAGAAAAATTAACGAATGAATTAAAGAAGTTATCTGATTCCCTTATTTAAATAATATTTTATTTTTTTTTATTATTAAAAAATCAATAAAAAAACAATGGCTATCATCTTATTATCTTTTGTGGGAAAACAAGACCCATTTTCATCGAAAAATAGAGAGGAAGGATCTATTGTTACCTTAGTTAAAGAATTATCCGCAGAAAATCAAATAATAAAAAATGCTATTTTATTGCACACAGAAGGTACATTAACAGAAGCTGAATTAACTAAAGATTGGATAGAAGAAAATTATACTTGTCAAAAAATAACATTAATTCCTGTTGATAATAAATTATCAGATGATCCTGTTAACTTAACTTTAGCGATACAAGAAGCAAAAAAAGCCCTTTATTTTGCTCAGAAATTACAACAGAAAGGGGATGTATTAGCTTTAAATGCTTCCTCTGGTACTCCCATCATGAAATCAGCTTGGGCTATTTTACAATCTGCTGGTTATGCACCTCTTAGCAATGTCTGGCAGGTACGTCATCCTGATCAAGTTAGAACCAATCAAAAACGTGTTTTTACTACTAATTTAAACAGTCTAAAAAAAGAAATTGATTTAAAAGTTATTTCTCAACAAATACAAAATTACAATTATAGTGGTGCATTATTTACTATTAAAAAAAGTTTGCTATATCATTCTAAAATTGAAGATGCAATTATTTACGGAAAATTAAGACTAGCTTTCAATTTTAATCAAGCCTATAGTCAGGTGAATAAACATCAAGATAAGGTGATGAAAAATTTAGCTAATGAGCTTGGTTTGTTAAGACAAAAACAGATACTTTCTCTACTTCAAGAAGTTTACTTTAAAGCTAGTATAAAATTACAACAAAAAGAATATGCTGATTTTGTGGTGTGGTTAATTGCTTTTCAAGAAAATTTATTAAAATATTTATTAATACAAAAATTTATTCCCAAAATTATCTCTTTTAAAAAAAAATGGAGGGATATTGAGACAGAACTTATTGATAAAATTAAAATATTTGACCAAGGTAAACTATATGAAAAAATTAATACAAAATACTCTAATATCAGCCACTTAAATATTCCCATAATGATGAGATTTGTATCAGATATTAAAAAAGATGAGCAAGATTTATTAAATAAAATAAAATCTATCGATCGATATGTTCAAGATCGACATTTATATATTCATGAAATAACAGGGGTTAATGATATTTATAATCCAGAAGTATTGGAAAAG
Organism: uncultured cyanobacterium; assembly: GCA_963749915.1. Classification (GTDB taxonomy): domain Bacteria; phylum Cyanobacteriota; class Cyanobacteriia; order Cyanobacteriales; family Cyanobacteriaceae; genus Geminocystis. The sequence continues at coordinate 924,772 of CAVVOP010000008.1, read as the reverse complement.
TCGATGTTTAAAATTTTACAACTATTAACTAAAATGCCTGATAAAAATCCTTTTGATACTTTAAATAGAATAATTTTGCATAATCTCAATACCTTTTCCAACAGACATTAATAACTTATGCTATGTCACTTTTTAATCGGTATTCCGGGGGCTGGTAAATCAACTTTTGCTCAACTTTTAGCCCAACTTTATAACTGTCAAATAATTTCTACCGATGCCATTAGAAAACAACTTTATGGAGATGAAACTATACAGGGTAATTGGTTAGAAATAGAAGCGGAAGTTATTCATCAAATTGAAAAAGCGATGGTCATTAATACTCCTGTTATTTATGATGCTACCAACGCTCAACGCTCGTGGCGGATGGAATTACTACAGAAACTAGAAAGAAACATCGGTAAAATTGACTGGTTAGCATGGTATCTTAATATTGATTTAGGCACTTGTAAACAATGGAATAGACAAAGAGAAAAACAAGTACCTGATGAGATTATTGATAATATGGCACAATCCTTGAAACAGTTTCCTCCCCATGTAGCTGAGGGTTTTATTGATCTAAAAAAAATCAAAAATTATCAGGAATATCAAAGAGAATTTATTAAGCAAAAAATTAATTGTTTAAATCGTAGTTTAATTAATCGACAAAACCGTACTAAAAACGATAATTTAGTTTTACATTCTTATTCAAAGTTATTAGATTTTGAGCGATTAATGCACCTCATTTCTTTGCTGATTAACTATCCAGATTTAGGTAATTTACAGTTTACTAATCCTGATATTTTAAAGCGAATTTTTGGTAAATCCATTAGTTTTGATGATTCTTTATCAGAAATTACGGCGATGATGGCAAAATTAAAAGGGAATATTTATGCTGATAAAATATTGATTCAACAGGATATAAACTTTTTGAGCAATCATAATTTAATAAACAGTCATAAAAAAGAGATTAAATTAGAACAGTTTAGGGTTATTGTTGATGAAGTTTTTATAGATTCTTCTTCTCCTATTATTACCCATTATGCTTCTGACAAATATACTTTTGAACGCATTTTAAATACTATTAAAACTATTACTTATTATCCTTTTTCTCCTAAAATAGATAACGAAAGTTTACCATGGGATAATATTCCTAGTGGTCATTTAACCAATCTAGCTTTTGAATTAATCCAATGGGAAAATAGCCATGAACGTTATTTAAAAACAAGACGAGATTTGCTCAGAAAAGATATTGAAATAGTCCTTAATCCTTATCAACTTTTCCCCCATAATATTATGCGAAACGGTTATTTTTTCGGTACGGGTATTTTCACAGAAAACGAATTAATCCAAACTTTTCGGTTATTACAAAATCAAGCTAAAAATCTTGATGATCCCCTTGCTTTAGATTTATATAATAAATTTGAAACTAAAATGAAATGGGCTAATTTTGATGAACATTATACCTATCCTGTTAGAGCAATCGCTAATCATTCTATAGTAGATATTGATTCATTAAATATAAGAACATTAAGCCATCAAACCAGTAGAATAGAGGAAATAATAGAACAAAGAAAATTAGTAAAACTAAATAAATTTGCTAATCGTCCCATTCATGAAGGGGAAGAAATAGGAGCTTTTTGTGCATGGTTATTACAAATAACTTTTTATAATTTTGCATGGTATTTAGCATTTGAATGTTACGGAGGAGAACAAGATGGTTTAGTGCATTTAGAAAGACTCGATCGCTTATATTTAGAAAGTGAATTACCAGAAACTAGAGGCAAAAAAGAACAAGAAAAAGCCTTAAAAAAACTAAGTCAATTACTATCTGCTAGTGCAGGAATATTTTTAGGTAACGATGCTAGTAAACAAAAAGCCTTTTTAAGTAGTAATAAAGAAGAACAAAAAACGGTAGAAATAACTCTTGAATTATGGTTTAGTGAAAATATTTTTAATTTTATCGCCGAAGGTACAAAAAGATTTCCTCCACAACGAATGAAGATGACAAAACCATCGAAATCAATCTCGAATTTAAGTCATCATCAATCATTATTTACCCTCAACAAAAGTAAGGATATAAAAAGACCTTATCGTTTTCAAGTGACCTTACCAGAGTGGTCACTACAGGATTATGACTTACTCCGATGGATTTTAGGCTTTGGTGGTAGCATTAAGGTATATAAACCTGAAGTGTTGCAAACTAAAATTATTGAATTATCTATTGATACTTTAAATGTATATCGAGGAGAACCGAGATAAGGATACTGTTGGCGACTTTAATTCACGCATTAAATCCAAACTTTTCCATCTACTGAAATTGTGTTCACGTCCCCATATTTAATGCTATTGTCTGTGCTTTAGCACGGACATCTATTCACCTGTAGCCGGTGCGGCAGCACGGGCGGTTTGTTCACTCAGACAGAAGCTGAAATGATTGTTGTGTTAGCGATTGTGGGGTTTCGTCTGTAGCACGCCCCCATAAGAGTGCGAACCAGTAGCACAGCTACCCTGTGATCGCTGAAAACGCCTGCTTCGCAGATCGCGCAGGGGCAGGCAAAGCCTGGTCGCTTTTGAGATATCTTGTTCAAACACCCAGTGGGAAATTAATTCTATCATTTAGGGTTAGAACTAGCTTGAAACTATTGCTAGATGATATTTGCAAAACTTTTTAAGTGGAAATACCGATGTTTTTCCTTTTGATTGTAGGGCAGGATATATAGCAACTGGCACAAAAAATAAACTAATTAACAAAAGGTATTTATTATGGCTCTTGAGTTACACAATTTCATTTGGGAAGAAGAACGTTTAGTTCAAGTAGAAACTCAACCACATCATATTGCTGGTGTATTAGCTGAAGTTCGAGAAACTTTAGAGGATTCAGATTGTGATTGGGAAGATATCTATTCTGCTTACTATGAATGTGAAGAAGATGGCACGACTACTTTTTATGAAGCTGAAAGTGCGGAAGCGGGTAATCCCGGTATTTGGACTTATATGGTTTATAAGTGTGCGGTTGGAGAAGAAGAGGTAGTAACTGATGTAAATATTGATACTTTAGAGCCTGTGTTACAACTACAGAAATTATCGGGATTTTAATAATATATTTTGGTTATCAAGTGGTTAATGAAGAAAAAAAGAGAAAGTGGAATTGTTACCTCTATTGCTGGATTATTAGGTAGTAACGCTACTAGGCTCATTGCTACTGCTATTGTTACTTGTACTGTTGATGGTTTTTTTATAATTTAACCTGTGATTGAAAATTAACACTCTGCTAATGAAACTAGAAACAGGGCAAATAGTTCATATTCGTTCCCGACAATACATAGTGGAAGAATCAATCCTTCCTAATGTCGGTGGTGGGGATACCGTCGTTAGACTTTCCTGTTTGGAAGATGATGCTCAGGGACAAAGTCTGGAAGTATTTTGGGAAAGAGAAATAGATGCTCGGTTGGTGGGGGCTTCTTCATGGGATTCTGTAACCCAAAAAGGATTTGATAATCCTCGCTATTTTTCTGCTTATTTTCATACTTTGAAATGGAATTGTGTTACTTCAACAAATCCCAAGTTGTTCCAAGCTCCCTATCGTGCTGGAATTGAAGTTAAGGCTTATCAGTTAGAGCCTTTACGCAAGGCTCTATTACAACCAAGAGTAGCTTTGTTTATAGCTGATGATGTAGGCTTGGGAAAAACGATCGAAGCTGGTTTGATTCTGCGAGAGATGATCATGAGGCAGAAAATCAAACGGGTAGTTATTTCCTGTCCTCCTTCAGTAGTAAAACAGTGGCAAGAAGAGATGGAAAGTCGTTTCGGTTTGTTGTTTCAGATTTTTGACAGAGATTTTGTCTCTTCTAAGCGTCGGGAGAGAGGCTACGGTATTAATCCTTGGAAAACTCATTCTCGTTTCATTATTTCCCATGCTTTGCTAAGGGATGAAACTTATGCAGCTTCTCTAAGAGATTGGTTGGGAGATTTTAGTTCTGGTTCAATGTTTATCTTAGATGAGGCTCATAATGCCGCTCCTGCTGGTGCTTCTCGCTATGGGATCGATTCTCAATTAACTCGCACAGTAAGAGATTTGGCTCCCCGATTTGAACATAAGTTATTCTTATCAGCTACTCCCCATAATGGTCACTCTAATAGCTTTGCCGCTTTGTTGGAAATCTTAGATCCTCAACGTTTCTGTCGAGGTGTGCCTGTCAAGAGTAAGAAAATTCTCGATGCAGTTATGGTAAGGCGATTAAAACAAGATTTGAGAGAAATTGGAGATAGTGATTTTCCTCAACGACAAATTATGCCGATAGTGATAGCTGGCTTAGATGAAGATGCCCCAGAGTTAAAATTATCTCGCTTATTACAAGAGTATCGGGCTTGTCGGGAAGAAAGGCTCAAAGATGTTGCTAAGTCTAAACAAGCTACTGCCATGCTGGTAATGACTTCTCTGCAGAAACGTTTGTTATCTTCCATTGAAGCCTTTGCTCGTACCCTAAGAGTGCATAGTCAAGGGATCGATCGTCAAATTGAAAGTCATGAAGTGAAAGCAGAAGATGAGTTAGTCAGTGTAAATTTTTCGCTCTTACAAGAATCTGTGGGGAATGACGATGATAGGGCAGATTTATCGGAGATGGAAGTTGAAGCAGAAGAAGATATGCAGATGGAAATGGCTAGTCAATCTACTGGGCAAAGTATTACGAAAAAAGAGCTTGAGTTGTTAGCAGAGATGACAAAGATAGCCGAAGAGAATCGTGGTCAGCCAGATAGTAAAATTAAAAAACTCATTGATTGGATTAAAGAAAATCAATGCTCTGATTTGAGTAGCAAGGGGGCTAAATGGAATAATAACCGTCTCTTAATTTTTACTGAATACATCGATACAAAACGTTATCTACAAGAACAGTTAAATCAAGCGATCGCCCTTTCGGAATTAGCAGAGGAAAGGATTGATGTCTTTACAGGGGGAATGGGAGATGAACAACGAGAAAGGATCAAAAATGCTTTTAATGCAGATCCGCAACATCACCCCTTAAGAATTCTCATTGCTACTGATGCAGCAAGGGAAGGGGTTAATTTACAAAATTATTGTAGCGATTTGTTTCACTTCGATGTGCCTTGGAATCCCAGTCGTATGGAGCAACGTAATGGCAGAATTGACCGTAAATTACAGCGATCGCCAATAGTGAGATGTTATTATTTTCATCTTACTCAACGCTCAGAAGATCGTGTCTTAGATGTTTTGATCAAAAAAACCAATACTATTCAGGAAGAATTAGGTAGTTTATCTCCTGTGATTGCTCGTAATGTTTCTAAATTACTGGATCAAGGTATAAGCATCGATCAAGAGACTCAATTAATCGAACAAATTAAGGGAGAAGCACCATTGGATAACCATTTACCCAACAAAGGCACAACTATTAAAGAAGAATTAGAAGCTATTCGCATGGGTAAAGATAAGTTAGCTCAACAACAAATCGAACTCGAAAATATGTTGAGGGATTCTAAAACATGGTTAGGATTAGAAGATAATCATTTTCGAGAAGCATTATCTGTGTCATTAGAAATGCTCGGAGTAGAGCCGTTAGAGCCTTTAGATGCCAAAGAAGTTGTAACCAAAGGAGATCAAGCTCGTTGGGTTATACCTGTCCTCAATGAACGTACAGGGAGTGATCCTACATGGGCAACGACTCTTGATACTTTGAGAACTCCCCGTCAGAAAAAACAGAAGTTATGGGAGTGGCGTAAAGAAACTGATATTCGTCCTGTGGTATTCAAAGATCCCGGAACATTAGATGGCAAAGTGGTTCATCTGCACTTAGAGCATCGTTTAGTACAAAGACTCTTAGGGCGATTTATTTCCCAAGGATTCCTCTATCACGAATTGACTCGTGCTTGTGTTTGTCATACAGATGATCCTGTTCCCAAGGTGATCGTTTTGGGACGTTTATCATTATATGGCGATCGAGCTTCTCGTTTACATGATGAGATAGTTACGGCAGCCGCAGAGTGGATAGAACCTGAAATCAGAGGTAATAGTAAATTACGTTCATTAAATGAAGGAGAAAAAGCGGATATACTCACAGAATTAGATCGCTGTTTGGCTACTCCCCGATTAAGAGAAGTAAAACCATTGCTGTTAGAAAGATATAAAGGATACGCCCCTAGAGATGTTGAGGATTTATTGTCGCCTCTCCAAAAAAGAGCCGAGATTTTAACAGAAAGAGCAGAAAGAAAATTACTTGAACGAGGTGAAAAAGAAGCCAAGGAAATGAAACAGCTTTTAGAGGAGCAAAGAAAACGCATTTTGGAACAACAAGGAGAATATGCAAATTACCAGTTATCTTTGTTTAATAGCGAGGAAATGAGGCAGATAGAAGCAGATCGTCGTCATTGGCGAATTAGAGTAGAGCAGTTGCGGGAAGAAATGGAAAGTGAACCTCAACGCATTCAATCAGCCTATGAAGTTAAGGCTAGTCGAGTTGAACCTGTGGGCTTAGTTTATCTAATTCCAGTATCCAGTTAGGAGGTAAGAGATGAAAACAGATCCAGAACTTTGGCAACATAAAGAATGGCTTGGTTTATTACAGCCAGTGGGATTAGTGGTATCTCCTCTGGCATTAGTTAAGCATCAAGCCTTTGTGAATCGTTCCGAAGCGATCGCCGTGCAACAAAAATTGACGGAAATAGTCTCTACATCTGCGGTAACAGGAAGAATAGAGGAAGGTAAACCCTGGATTGAAGACTTTGCCATCTTCGCCGAAAAAGTTTTGGATTGGTTGCCAGAGGATTTGGTGGGAACTCCAGGACAAAAACCATTACCTGTAGAATTAGAAGTACCATTACCTGACTATGGCGAAATATTAAAGCCAACTTATGGAGTGGCAGATCCTGATGGTGGGGAATGGGTATTATTAGTTAAAACGGTGGAGGCAGGTTTATCTCTGGATGAGGTATATCCTCCTGATAATGAGAAGGGTAACGGATGGAAGGCAACTATTCAAGCAAAATTTGAACGATTATTACGAGAAACTCAAATCCCCATCGGGTTATTAACTAATGGCACGGAAATTCGCTTAGTTTATGCACCCCGTGGCGAATCTTCGGGACATTTAACCTTTCCTGTTCAAGCCATGACAGAAGTGGCAGGACGATCGATTCTGGGTGCATTACAGATGTTAATTGGCTCGGCTCGATTATTTGAGGTACAAAGCGATCGCCGTCTGGGTAGAATTCTCAGTAGCAGTCGGGATTATCAAGCGGAAGTATCGACGAAGTTAGCAGATCAGGTATTAGATGCCCTGTGGGAATTATTACGAGGTTTTCAATCGGCTAATGCCGCTAGTGATGGCTCACTATTTGCTCCCCTCGCCCTTAATGGGAGAGGGGCAAGGGGTGAGGGTAATCTCGCCCTTGATGAGAATAAATCCCCTCTAACTCCACTTAAAAAGGAGGAAATATATAAAGAGGGAGCAAAGCACATATACGGAGGATTAATTACAACTCTGATGCGGTTGGTATTCCTTCTCTACGCAGAAGATGAGGGTTTAATGCCTGATGATGCTATTTATCAACAAAACTACTCTGTCTCAGGCTTATATGAGCGATTGCGAGAGGATATGAGTAACTATCCCGATACAATGGATATGCGTTATGGAGCTTGGGCATGGATCTTAAGTCTTTTCCGTTTAGTTTATGATGGCGGTGGGGCTTTACCAGAATATTTACCCGCCCGTCATGGACAATTATTTGACCCCGATGAATATCCCTTCCTTGAGGGTAGAACTAATATTCCCCTCGCCTTTGATGGGAGAGGGGCAAGGGGTGAGGGAGATAAGACATTGAACCCCCCCATCCCCAACCCTTCCCCCACGAGGGTGGAAGGGAGTAAAATCCAAAATTATCAACCCAATATTCCTCGGATTTCTGACGGGGTAATTTATCGCCTCTTAGATAAGTTATTAATGTTGGATGGTGAGCGTTTGTCCTATCGAGCCTTGGATGTAGAGCAAATCGGTTCAGTTTATGAAGCCATCATGGGTTACGAAGTCGAAGTGGCGGTTAATCCTTCTATTGGCGTGAAAAGTAAGCCCAAGGGTTCAAAAATATCGACAACAGTTGTGGTAGATGTACAGGCTTTATTAGAGGCGAAGGCAGGTGATAGAGACAAATTACTTAAGGATTGGGCTGAATGCGAGCTTAAGGGTAACAGTCTCAAGGCTCTTAAGTCAGCAGAAACCATTGAAGAAATCGTGGCGGCATTAGATCGGAAAGTATCAGAACGAACCCCTAATCTCTTGCCCAAAGGCAGTTTGTATTTACAACCGGGGGAAGAGCGTCGTCGCACAGGTTCTCATTACACTCCCCGAAAGTTAACACAGCCGATAGTTGAAAACACTTTAAGACCTATTTTTGAGCAGTTGGGAGAACATCCTACTCCAGAGCAGATTTTATCATTGAAGATTTGTGATTTGGCAATGGGTTCGGCGGCATTCTTAGTGGAAGCCTGTCGGCAGTTGGCAGACAACTTGGTGGAGGCGTGGGATTATCATGGTTTGGAATCAGCTTCAACTCTTAACTCTACCTTATCAAAGGAGAAGGGAATGTCATCCTCACCCCCAGCCCCTCTCCTATCAAAGGAGAGGGGAGTCGGTAGTCAAGATTATTGGGAGATTCCTGAGACGTTAAGAAAGAAGATGATTGAGGTAGCTAGGGATTTTAGAAAACAACCAACACCTAGTGAAGCTATTATGTGGCAATCATTACGAGAGCGTAAATTAGAAGGGTTAAAGTTTCGTCGTCAGCAACCTATTGGTAATTTTGTAGTTGATTTTTTCTGTGCTGAACAAAGGTTAATTGTAGAGATTGACGGTGGCATTCATGAAGCTCAAAAGGATTTAGATAGGCAACGTCAAGAACTTTTGGAGTCACTAGGACTTCGTTTTGTCAGAATACCCAGTGAGAGAGTAGAGCAAGACTTACCTCAAGCCTTACAAATTATTAAAAATAGCTTAACTTCTTCTACTATTGCTCCCCTCGCCCTCGATGGGAGAGGGACAGCATTAAATACCTCCCAACCTTTTCCTCAAAAGGGTAGAAGGGAGTCTGATATTACCCCCCATCTCCACCCCCACAAAGGTGGAAGGGAGATCCCTCAAAATATCGAGCCGTTACTTTATGCCCGACGATTAGTGGCTCAACGGTGTTTATATGGGGTGGATAAAAATCCTTTTGCTGTCAATCTAGCTAAGTTATCCCTTTGGTTAGTCACTTTAGCCAAAGATTTGCCCTTTACTTTTGTCGATCATGCTCTTAAATGCGGGGATTCCCTTGTCGGTTTAACCAGGGCGGAAATTGGTTCTTTTGGTAAGGATAGTACTCAAGATTTACCGCTAATGAAGTTGCTTAAGGAGAAAATAGATAAAGCTAAATCCTATCGAGATGAAATTCAATCGGTAGATACTCAAACCGATGAGGATGCAGAGATTAAGTTACAGCAGTGGCGACAGGCGGAAATGCAGTTAGAAGAGGCTCGATTAATCGGTGATGTGAAAGTAGCGGCATTTTTCTCTGGTAGCAAGACAAAAGAAAGGGAGGAGAAGTTAAGCGAATATGCCGAAGTGGTGCGTCATTGGAGAGCATCTCAATTATCTTTTTCCCCTCATTCTCAGTCTTTACCCCAAGAGGGTGAACAATCAATGAATACCCCCCATCCCCAGCCCTTCCCCCACAAGGAGGGAAGGGAGTCAGAGATTCCCCTCGCCTTTGATGGGAGAGGGGTTAGGGGTGAGGGTGAAATTGATCATCCCGTTTACAACATTGCTAATAGTCTCCGTCAGACAGAGAAGCCTATTACTCCTTTTAATTGGGAATTGGAGTTTCCAGAGGTGTTTGAGCGAGATAATCCGGGTTTTGATGCCATTATTGGTAATCCTCCCTTTGCTGGTAAAAATACTACCATTAACAGCAATCCTGAAGGGTATCTCGATTGGCTGAAAATTGTTCATCCTGAAGCTCATGGTAACTCTGATTTAGTAGCCCATTTCTTCCGTCGGGCTTTTACGATCATTCGCCAGCATGGTACTTTTGGACTAATTGCTACTAATACCATCGCTCAAGGGGATACACGCACTACGGGGTTAAGGTTTATTTGTAATAACGGTGCAACTATATACAACGCCGATAAACGAGTGAAATGGCAAGGGGCGGCGGCAGTTGTTGTCAGTGTGGTTAATGTCTTTAAAGGCGACTATCAGGGCAGAAAAACCATTGGTGGACGAGAAACTGATAAAATCACGGCTTTCCTATTTCATGCAGGGGGAAATGAAGATCCTGAAAAGTTAAAAGCCAATCAGAATAAGAGTTTTCAAGGTAGCATTGTTTTAGGGATGGGTTTTACTTTTGATGATAGTAACCCCGATGCTACTCCTATCGCTGAGATGCACCGTTTAATTGAGCAAAATCCCAAGAATGCAGAAGTGATTTTTCCTTATATTGGCGGTGAGGAAGTTAATAGCAATCCCGATCATAGTCACTATCGTTATGCTATTGACTTTTTTGATCGCCCAGAGGAAGAATGTTGGCGAGATTATCCTGATTTGATGGCTATTATAAAAGAAAAGGTTAAGCCAGATAGAGATAAACAAAAAAGAGATGCTTTAAGAGTTCGTTGGTGGCAATATGCGGAAAAAAGACCAGGATTGAAAAAGGCGATCGCACCCCTCGATCGTGTTTTAGTTATGTCTGTTTTAGTACACAATACTTATCCTTTACTTTTCTACCTGTTAAAACTGGTTTTTTCTAATACTTTAATATGTATTTCCATTAGACAATTATTCAGCTTTTGCTGTCCTTCAATCAAGATTCATGAAGTATGGGCTAGATTTTTTGGTTCATCACTAGAAGATAGACTTACGTTATACTCCTATCAGACTGCTTTGAAACCTTCCCTTTTCCCTATCCTCTTAATACCCCCCATCCCCAGCCCTTCCCCCACAAGGGTGGAAGGGAGTCTGATAATATTCCCCTCGCCCTCGATGGGAGAGGGGTTAGGGGTGAGGGTGACAATGCCCTCGATGGGAGAGGGGTTAGGGGTGAGGGTGATAATACCTTTGATGGCAGACAAGCCAGAAGTGAAGCTGAATTAGAGGAAATCGGTAAAACCTACTATGAATATCGAGCCGAATTAATGGTACGGAATAATCAAGGCTTAACGGACACCTATAACCGTTTTCATAACCCCCACGAAACCGATGAGGAGATAATTAAACTGCGGGAATTACATGACGAAATGGATAAATCAGTATTAAAGGCTTACGGTTGGGATGACATCGACACCACCTGCGGATTCGCCCTCGACTACCTTGACATTGAAGACGATACCGAGTTACCCACAGAAGCACAGGAAAGGATTGCCACAGGTGACTACTTCTTTGACACAGCCGACGAAGCCATGAATTTTGATGGTATGGTGCGCACAGGTAAACGTAAACTACCGTGGCGTTACCGTTGGCATGAAACCACCCATGATGAAGTCTTAGCCAGATTATTAGAGTTAAATCAACAGAGGGCTGAGGAAGAAACCTTAAGGGGAGTTGGTGGAGATGACAGTAAACCCAAGAAAAAAACTACGAGGAAGCCTAAGAAGAAGAAAACGAAAGTGAGTGGCGAGCAAACAGAGCTTTCTTTGGGAACAGGGAATGAGCCATAGGAAATTAGAGCTAACATAAACAAATAACGACTTAGAGGTTTTTGAGAAGTACTTAATTAACAGGTGTTTTATTTTGGATTTTAGATTTTAGATTTTGGATTAGTGATTTATTCACGAACAAATCAGGGTTTAAGTACCTCATACAATTCTTCACAAATGTTCGTCTGATGCTTTTCAAACATCCTCTTATCACCAACCGTAAACTAGATAAATTTTAGCTGATAACTAATATTATAGGAGAGTAAAAAAATGAGCATTAAAGAATTAATCAAAGCCGAATTAGACTACTTATCAGAAGAAGATTTAGAAGAAATTTATCAACTTTTAAAAAGTCGTAGTCAGAGAAGAAAAAATGAAGATATTGATGAATGGGATTCAATTATTCAAGACTGTCAAATTGATACAGGTATTAAGGATTTAGCCTATCAACACGATCATTATCTTCATGGCACACCAAAAAGAGAAACAGAGTAAATGAAAAAAGTTTTTGTCGATACTGCCGCCTGGTTAGCATTAATCAATAATCACGATAATTTTCATGACTCTGCTATTAGAATAAGAAAGCAATTAAAGAAAGAACATTATAAATTTATTACCTCTGATTTTGTCTTTTTAGAAGTAGCTGATGCCTTAAATTCTGCTAATTTTAGACAGCAGACAATTAACTTTATTAATCGTTTGAGAAATGTATCTGATTTATTAGTTATTCCTGTTAGTAATGAGCTTTTTCAACAAGGGTGGAAATTGTATTGTCAACGTTTGGATAAAGATTGGGGATTGACTGACTGTATCAGTTTCGTGATTATGAAACAAGAAGGAATAACTGAAGCCTTTACTAAGCTAAGACGCATTTAACTTACATTTTTTGAGATTAACTATAATAAATGCTTGAAAATATTACCTGTTGCCTGTTCCCTCTCTTCACTAGTCAACTTAGATGCAAACTAGCTTACTGATAAACATTTTACTCAAGCAGGTTTTATTCGTTTATTAACATTATAAAAACAACTCACTATCTCAGCGCAAAAGTACAAAAAGAGAATCGTTGAGAAATAACAACATTGTTATAATATGTGAAATCCTCTTTATGATGACACCTGAAATTATTACAAGTGATTCAAGACTTATTTCCTACCGTTAAACAACTGAATAAACTAGACAAAATTCGCCTCTTACAATTTTTAGTTGGTGAGATAGCTAAGGATGAACAAATTAACGATGTGGAGGAAGAAGAATTTTGGTTACAGGCTAGTCAAGCATCATTAGAACAAATTTGGGAGCATCCAGACGAGGAAGTTTACAATGAGCTACTCTAAACACGATGTCATTTTGGTTAAATATCCCTTCTCTGATTTATCTACGACCAAAGTTCGCCCTGCTATTATTGTTAGTGCTTCTCATCCTTCTCAAGACTACTTTATCGTACCTCTAAGCAGTCGCACTCAAAATTTACAAAGAGGAGAGTTTATTCTAGCAAATTGGCAAAGTGCGGGATTAAACGTAGAGAGTTCAGTAAAAAGAGGTATTTTTACCATTAAAGAAACTCTGATTATCAAAAAAATAGGAATTTTAAACTCAGAAGACGTAAAAAATCTGAAAAATGCTCTCAGAGAATGGTTAGGCTTTGATGATTAACACCAAATATGAAAATAACTCACTATCTTACAGCAACAATACAAAAAGGAAATCGTTTAGAGATAAACCTCCCCGCATTACCAGAAGGGGAGAATGTAGAAGTAATTTTAATCGTGCCTGAAAATAAAACTATCAATGATAGTAATAATGACTCCTCTGAATCGACTAACTCTCAATATGACGTTATAAAAACATCCCTTGCCGAACATCGTCAAATGTTAGCAGAACAAGCAGAAGCTATTCAAGGGCACTAAGAGCAAGATAAATTATGGCAGGAGTGGGTTAACCTTGATAGAGGAGAGATATATGACTATTAAGCCTCAAAGAGTTGAAATTTGGCTAGTCAACTTAGATCTTACCATTGGGGCAGAAATCAAGAAAACTCTTTAGCCCTCACCCCCAGCCCCTCTCCCAACTTTGGGAGAGGGGAGCATAGTAGTAAATAATCGTAGTTTTACGAATTAGCCAGCAGTCTTGTAAGTTACCGTTTAAATTAGTCGTGCCGATAACCGACTGGAAAGACTACTTTGTCAATAATCTTTGGCATATTGAACTCGAAGCAAATTCCACGAATGGATTAAGGAAAAAATCGGCAGCCGATGCTTTATAAACCAGAAGCATAGATTTTCAACGCTATATCCGTAAGCTAGGAATGGTAAGTCCTGAAAAATTACAGGAAATCACTACCGCTATTGCTAATCTAATTGAATATGAAAAAATGCCATAAACTATATTATATGGTCATGATCTAAACAAGTTTTACCTATGGAAATAGCTGAAAATATCACTCTGGGAATTGCATTATTTTGGGCATTGTGGCAGTTTTTATCCCTCAGATATCTTATTGCTAATGGAAAAAGTGTATTTCCTGCCACTATACCTTCTTTGTTACTTTATATTATTTGTATTGTAGTGGTTTTAGCATTTCATCGATCGCCATTTCATTTAATCTGGCTGGGAGTCGTGTCATTTTTTCTCGGAGTACCATTGATGATGTTTCCTCCCGTTCAAGGATTATCAATTGGCTTTATGGGCTTATTGGCGATAACTTCTAAGGGAAATAATCAAAAAGAGGAAGGTAGTGAAACTATCAAATCATCCTCTAATAACAAAATGCAGATCAAGCCAAGTAAATCATCCCAGAAAGGTAAAGGGTTTAGCTCAGATAATTAAATCGTTATCAGAAATATAAGATTATTTAGGCTAATGCTCTGGCAACTTTGTTTTGAAGGATAAAAGACAAATTGATGAGAGAATAAAATATTGACATTGTCAATACGAAGTTAACTATAATTGAGTAGAATGGATCTCAAATTTATCCTCAATGGTATAACCTTTATTTGGAATGAAGAAAAAGCCAAACAAAACCCGATTAAGCATAATGGCATTACCTTTGAAAGAGCGGCAGAAGCTTTTTTTGACCCCTTTTTAGTGGTAGTAGATGCAAGTCGTAATCATGAAACCAGAGATGCTGTTATCGGCATGGATAAAAATAATTACCTCTTATTTGTCGTTCATATTCAACAAGAAAACGACATGATTCGCATTATTTCTGCTCGTCGAGCAACCCGTCAAGAACGTAACTACTATGAAAATTGAGACTTTGAAACAGAGACTAAAAAAAGATCGCCCCATGAAGAGTGTTACCCTCCGTATTCCTGAAGACGTAGTGGAGGAATTAAAAACCATCGCCCCCTTATTAGGATTTTCAGGCTATCAACCTTTAATTAGAGCTTATATAGGACAAGGATTACGTCAGGATTTGGAGAAACTAGAACAGGGCCATCTTCTAGAATTGATTGATAGCTTAAAACGTCACGGAGTAGAAGAAAAGGTTATTAATAATGCTCTTGGGGAAATTAGCAATCATTAAGGGAGAAAGATTAATTGATGAATAGACAGATAGTGATTGCTATGATGAGGAGTTAATTTTATGACAACATCAGCTCAAGTAAGAAATAGATTGGTAGAGGCTCTGCAATTAGACTTAATTGGACCAACATCTGATGATGATAAATATGCAACGGAAAAGCTAACTCAAGCTCCTTCTAAGTGGTATTTAACGGGGTTTTTAGCCCCCTTGGGAGCCAAATTAGAACAAAAATCCGATGATAGTGGCGATGAAAATTTAGAGCAGGAAGTGGGGAATCTCTCCGCCGAAGATAACCCGATACCAGAGAATGTGACGGCGAAGAAAGTACCTTTTCCTTCTTCTATGGGTTTAAGTTTCCTTCTGAGGGATACTGTTAGCGACATAAAAGCTCAAGTATGTTGGGGTGATTATTTTGTGGTGGATGAAAATGTCTCTCTAACCTCTGTTGAAGCTGAGAATGAGATCCAGATCCCTCCAACCCTTACTAAGGGGGGCAATCTAGAATTAAATCTCAGTAAGGGGGGCGATATGGAATCAGGAGATAAGGATAAAACAGAAGCCATAGCGGACAATCAAACTAACAAGAAAGATTTAGTCTTATGGCAACGCAAACCTAACTCTGTAGAAATTACGATTCCTCTTTCCCCAGATAAACAAAAACAAAGAATTAATATCCCTAATAGCAGAGGTTTAAAACTCTTTATTACTAATCGCCCTGTTCATTCGGCTTCTTTCCCTCCAGGCACTCGCTCGATCTCAATCTTTGTGGTCAACTATCGTGATATTCTCCCTTGATGAAGCTATTGATTGCAGTTTTGCCTTTCAAACTCATCTGACTTTAGAATCTAAAGAAGGTTTTATTGGTCGCTGTGACAATCGCGGTGAAAATGGCAATGATTGGGATGAAGCAGTAGCGAATTTGCAATATCGTCATGATTATGAATTTGCGGTGGGGCATAACGTCTCAGCAATTTCCTTTGCCCAAGAAGATAAGTGTTATAAAATTGCGACTACATGGCTACCTACTGCCGAAGTGCCAAGGGTTGCACCCTTTACTCCTCCCGATGTGGAATTAGGCATGGAAGCGATCGCCTCCGCCCCCTCAGCCGAAGCGATCAAAGCTATGATTAGCCCCATGGTGACAGCCTACGAGCAGTGGATCGCAGAACAAAGACAAACACCATTGGTAGGACAGTGTCAAGATGTTGCTCATAAGCTTTTAAATGATGCTCAGAGGGCTGGTAAACGCATTGAGGAAGGTTTAAACCTTTTAGAAGCTCCCGATGTATTAGAGGCATTTCAAATAGCAAATAGAGCGATCGCTCTTTCCCGCCGTCAACAATTAGCTCAAGAACAAGGCAAAGCTCCCACAGAATTTGACCCACCTCAATGGCGACCATTCCAGTTAGCATTTATTTTGCTAAATCTCCAAGGTATGGCAAACCCTGCCAGTGCAGATCGAGAAGTTGTGGATTTGCTCTTCTTCCCTACAGGGGGTGGTAAAACGGAAGCCTATTTGGGTTTAGCGGCTTTTACCATTGTGTTAAGAAGATTTCGTTACCCTGGGATTCAGTCGGCTGGGTTGACGGTGTTAATGCGTTATACCCTCCGCTTACTAACCTTAGATCAGTTAGAAAGAGCATCTCGCTTGATCTGTGCCTTAGAAATCGAACGGATGAAAAATATTCGTTTAGGCAAACATCCCTTTGAGATTGGCTTGTGGGTAGGTAGTGCCGCTACTCCCAATAAGATGGGCAAAAAAGGGGATAAAGATGATTATTCGGCTCGGAAAAAAACCCTTGACTTTCAAAGAGGTAAAACTCAAACATCTCCCATTCCTTTGGAAAAATGTCCTTGGTGTGGTGAACCTTTCAATCCCGACTCTTTTGCTTTAAGACCAAATCCAGATCAACCTCAAGATTTAAGAGTTACTTGTCCTAGTCGTCGTTGCACATTTAGAGGAGATCGCTGTTTACCCATAGTTGCGGTAGATGAAACAATCTATCGTCGTTTACCCTGCTTCATAATTGCCACCGTGGATAAATTTGCTAACCTTCCTTGGGTGGGACAAACAGGAGCATTATTTGGGAAAGTCACCCATTATCTAGAAAATATCGGCTTTTTTGGCCCTGCTGACGGCACGAGAGGAGGTAAGCCTTTATCTGAACCTTTGCCACCGCCAGATTTAATTATTCAAGATGAGTTACATTTAATTTCTGGTCCCTTAGGTACAATGGTAGGACTTTACGAAACAGCGATCGATTCTCTTTGCACCAGAGAATTAACAGAAGAAGAAAAAAATAGTTTAAAAATTAATTCAAGCCTATCTGAGACAGAATTAGAAGAGAAAAAAATACGCCCGAAAATAATTGCTTCCACTGCTACTGTCAGAAGAGCCCAAAAACAAATACAAGCTCTGTTCGATCGTCCTCGTGTAGATATATTTCCACCTCCTAGTTCAGATCGTCATGACTCATTTTTTGCTCAAACAATCTTCCCTGATGAATGCAATGATCAATCCTCTGGCAGACTCTACTTAGGAGTAGCCGCTCAAGGCAGAAGTCCCAAAGTAATTCTGTTAAGAGTTTATCTTGCTCTCCTTGCTACCGCTCAAAAAGAATGGGAATCAGCCCATGAACAGAGAATTAACCCCAATCCAGCAGATCCCTACATGACAGTATTAGGATATTTTAATTCTCTAAGGGAATTAGGAGGTAGTCGGCGTATTGTCGAAGATGAAATCAACCCTCAGTTAACAAATTATGGCGCTCGTCGTATTCGTCAAGGAGAAACTGTCAGCCCGTACTTTAACAATCGAAAAATAGATGACCAACCAGAGGAACTAACTTCCCGTGTTAGCACTGATAAAGTAGCCGAAACCAAAAATAAGCTCACCTCAACTTTTGAGATTACAAAAGGTCGAAAACCACCTATCTATAAAAAAAAGAACGGAGTAGATGTTGCCCTAGCTACTAACATGATTTCGGTGGGGTTAGATATTGTGCGTCTCGGTTTAATGGTGGTATTAGGACAACCAAAATCCGCCGCCGAATATATCCAGAGTACCAGTCGTGTCGGTCGAGATGCCAAACGTCCGGGGTTAGTAGTCACATTATTAAATATTCATCGTCCCCGAGATCGATCGCATTATGAACGTTTTCAGAGTTGGCATAATAGCTTTTATCGTGCTGTAGAAGCCACCAGCGTTACCCCCTTTTCTCCTCGTGCCCTAGATCGAGGTTTAGCAGGAGTTATGGTTGCCCTCGCTCGATTAGGTATTGCTAAAATGACCAAGCCTCTTGGTGCTAGTCAGGTGAATCAACATAGGGAAGAATTAGAAAACATTATCAAAATTATCTCACGTCGTGCGGAAGCCCATAATCCTGAATTATCGGGTCAAGAAAGTGAAACATTAAGACAGGAATTGCGTGGCAGAATTAACGATTTAGTAGATACATGGGTAAGTCGAGCCGATAAAGAACTACGACTTCAATACGATAAAAACGAAGTGGATAGTGTTTCTGCTTTATTGCTATCAGCTTTTGAACTAAAATCCGAAGAAGCTCCTCTTGAACAACAGAAATTCAAAGCCCAAA
Organism: uncultured cyanobacterium; assembly: GCA_963749915.1. GTDB lineage: Bacteria > Cyanobacteriota > Cyanobacteriia > Cyanobacteriales > Cyanobacteriaceae > Geminocystis. The sequence continues at coordinate 905,991 of CAVVOP010000008.1, read as the reverse complement.
GAAGTTTAAGGGACGTTGAGCCAACGGTGGAATTGTGGATTAAAGATTCATCAACTAAATAGTTAATGCGGAGGTAGCTCACGATGAAAACAAACAAAAAATCAATTCCCAATAGTGAATTAAGACAAAGCCAACTATTGACTACCTTTGGACCAGGGTCAATGGTGGATTTACCTGAAAAATCAGTCATCATATCTGGTTTAAGTTTCTGGAGGGGCGAGAAAACATACATCAGGGAAGATAGATTGAGACATAAAGTTTGTCAAGTATTGGCTATCGATGATGTTAAATTTTATACCCCACCACAGAAAAATACAGATCCCACCAGCCCTTCTTCTGGGATTGATGCCTATGTTTTTCCTCAATGGTTCTTAGGCAATGTTGCTCAAACCTACAGAACGGGAGTAAAAGAATATCGAACTCGCCCTTTGTTAAGGTACAATGCCGTAAAAGGGGGTGCCAAGTTTGAGGGAAATAACATCTCAGTTGTTCCAGTCAGATTCGTTCAAGCCTGTGTCAATGGACATTTAAACGACATTGAATGGTATGGATTTGCTCATGATGATTTCAATACTTCTTGTCGTCGTCAGTTGTGGCTAGATGAGGCAGGTTCAGGCAATGACTTTGAGGATATTTATATTCGATGTGAATGTGGAAAACGCCGACCTTTATCACAGGCTAAAGTTAAACACTCCAAAGTTTTAGGTATTTGTCAAGGACATCGCCCTTGGTTAGGTGAACAAGGAAGACAATTTCCCTGCCATACCTATCGAGTTCAAGATGGAGAAACAATTCCCACTGATAAACCCGAGTACAATCGTTTATTAGTTCGTTCTGCCAGTAATGCTTATTTCACCCAAATTCTCAGTGTTATTTCTCTTCCAGATCCCCATGCCCAATTGAATACAGCTCTGGACAAATTTTACGATGATGACCTGGAATACGAAGAAGATATTGATGATGTCAGAAAAACATTAAAAAAGCCTAAGTATGCTGACCTACAATCATTTTCCTTAGCTCAAGTTTGGGAGGAAATACAACGACGTAAAAGTGGACAACCTCCTGTGGAAAAGAGTATCAAACAGGTAGAGTTAGAAGCTCTACTCAACTGTGGAGAAGAGAGAAACGCTACTTCAGGCAGTGAAAATGATAACTTTGACGCTCAAGCCTTACTAATAGAAGACCAAAATTCTCAATGGTATCCTTTCATCGATCGCATTGTCTTAGTTCATCGACTGCGAGAGGTAATTGCTTTAGTTGGTTTTACTCGTTTTGAAGCGGCTATGCCTAATATCGAGGGTGAATTAGATGACCTGGCAATCAACGTTAGAAGAGCTAGTCTTGACTTTGAAGATCTTGAGCATAAATGGGTTCCAGCGATCGAGAATAAAGGAGAAGGTGTATTCCTTAATTTCCGTCCCGAGAAAATAGAAGAGTGGATGAACAAAAATCCCGTAAAACAAAGAGTTAAGGAGTTGTCAGATGGTTTTAATCTCTGGTTGGACTCTCGCAATATATCCAGAGAAAAAGCCAATTTTCCAGGTGCAGCTTATATAATGTTGCATTCTCTATCTCATTTACTGATCACCGCTGTTTCCCTTAGAGTGCGGTTATGCTCCCAGTGCCATTAAAGAAAGAATTTATGCTAATGATACAGGCTATGGAATCTTACTTTACACGGGAACATCTGGTTCAGAGGGAACATTAGGAGGATTGGTAGAAGTAGGCAGAAGAATTGAAGAACATTTGAGTAAAGCTTTGGAAATAGGCAGGCTATGCTCCAATGATCCTGTTTGTTCTAGCCATCAACCTACTAATGGACAAGAAGAGAGATACTTACATGGTTCGGCTTGTCATGGCTGTTTGCTCATAGCAGAAACTTCTTGTGAACGACGGAATGAATTTCTCGATCGAGCTTTAGTCGTTGATACGGTTGAGGAGTTAGGGGCGGAATTCTTCCCTGATACTGTGTCCTAATGTCTTCTTATTTTCACCAATTAAGTTACCCGGCATTAAATAATTTGGCGATTGCTCTTGAGTCAGGAAGGCTTCTCACTCCTTTCTTACCTATTCATCTAACCAGTTATGTTCCCAGTTCCCTATGTGACGAAGTAGCGAAGGAGTTAAACAAACTATCCTCTCTCTCCATGACTGAAGTCCATATCGCCTACACTCTGAAACTTTTAGCAGAGGAAAGAGCTTCTGCTCAAACTGTTAATGACAAAATCGATTTAGTTTGGACTGGGGAGGATTTCTTAGGTTCCCAAAACCGAGACACTTCGGTAGTTGTCAGGGAACTGTTTCAGGCTGCTCAACATAGTGTTTTGATTGCCACTTATGTTTTTGACAAAAGTCGAAAAACTCAGGAAATATTTCAGGTGCTCGGCGATCGCATGGATACAAATCCTCATTTACAAGTCCAATTATTTGTTAATATATCTCGTCCCTATGGTAGCAAAACCTCTAACGCATCACTACTGCGAGATTTTGTCCATGACTTCTACACTCAGATCTGGTCAGGGAAACGATCTCCGCAAATCTTTTACTATCAGCGATCGCTGTCTACACAAATAGGTTCTAAATCCTGCCTTCATGCTAAGTGCGTAGTAATTGACAAAACAAAAACTTTAGTCACTTCCGCCAACTTTACAGAAGCAGCCCATGAACGCAACCTGGAAACGGGAGTGTTAATAGTTGATCCAGTTATAGCCTCCCGAATGGTTCGTCAATTTGAAACTTTGGTCGAACGAAACCTCTTCCGAAAACTCCTTTAACAATCAAGGGATCACTCCATGATTTATCTTAACTTTAGTCAAGAGGAAATAAATCAACTTAATTATGAATGGTATCATTATCCGGCTGGTTTTATAAAGGTCATATTCAAATCTTCTCTTTCCTGAATCTGTTTGAGCTGATATCCAGGGCTTGTCCAAATTTTTGTCAGCCTTTTTTTCTGAATCATAACTTAATTAATAGCTCTGTTGCCAATTTTTTTTGAACACTATCTATAGCTCAATAGTTTTTTACACTGACACTACCTATAGCGTTGTTAGATTTTTTTTGGCGACAGAACCACATATTATTCTTTTGAGCTAAATAAATAGCCAATAACTTCACTATGAGTTTTGAAGTTTAATTGTCTTCTCAGTAGTTCTAGTTGAAAGTAGATTTCCGGACTGACTGGTACATGATAAACATTTTTGATTTGTTTACCATCAAATTTTTGGGTAACAAAAACTGTTTCGTTATCTTCCATATTTTATTTTTCCTTGATGATTTTGTTGAAAATATCTGGGTCTGATTCAATTAATTGTTTCGCTAACAACAATCTTTGTTCTTGATTAAGATAACTAATTTTACTACTTAAATTAATCAGTAAATCATCAGTTTTAATCGGTGATTTTTCCTGTTTTTGCCCCTCTACAGCTCTGACTAAACAGGAGCGAATACTGGGAGCATTAACTTGTCTTTGATATTCTTGAAAGAGACGATAATCTTCTTCCTCAACCTCAACATACCATTTACAACCTTGTCCGGCTTTATAATTAAGCCCTTCTTTAATCAGAATTTCTTTCTTTTGAGGTTTTTGTGGTTTAGATAATGATGGTAAATCTAAATCTTGAAGTCGGATTAACTCTCGTTGGTCATTATCAAAAGCAACCACAAGAGAACTAGGAGAGGGAATCTGGGTAACGACTCCTTCTTTTCCACCAAAATAATGATTATCTTTGATTCTGACGCGGTCACCTACGGTGCAGCTTCGCTGAGCGCCTACAGATAAGGGATTAGTTATTTTCTGTTTTCCTTTAGTGGGTTTAGTATTGGTAGAATCTATTAATTCAGCATCAGTAACGGTAGAGGGAACGGGCAACGGGCAACGGGGAACTGGGAACGGTGTTTTCTTCTTCCTTTACCTCCCTTTTCCCTTCTTTTACTTGGGGTAATTGACGAATAATGATTTCTTCACTACTGCCTACTCCCTGTTGACCACTCCCTTCAAAAGATACTGATTGTTCGGGATCTAAAGGTCTTAATGCACCCAACAGGGCGATGGTCTCCTGTTGTTGTTCTGGGGAAATGGTACAGCCATTATCGAGACGATTTTTAATGTTCTGAACTTTAGCTAAATACTCTTCTTGGTACTGTTTCCAGCGAATAGGCAGTTTAGCAGGATCATTACGGAAATAAGCCAAGACATTCGCCTTCGACTCATAAATATCACAATCTTGATATTTAACCACCCATTTCTTCGCTAACCACTCCTGAAAGGCAGAATCTAATTTCCCGTTAACATTCCATGCCCCCTCTGGCAACCACTGCCAAATCGAATTACGAGTGATGAATGATGAATGATTAATATCCTGTTGTTCATGGTCTGTTTCTTGGTTTCTGACAACAATACTACCAGCCGGGACATTTTTCTCGACCTTGAGGTTATGGGAATTAAAGGAGGCAGAAGGAGGGTTAACGAGTACATTTGTCTTAGGTTCTTGGTTAAGAGAACTAATATACTGTTCTAGCTGATTATTTTCTTCTTTTTCTGCAATACTCCAATAATCTATGTGTGTGTCGCAGTCTGAAAGAGTATGAACAGTTTTATTAGTCTGGATAGTCTGAGAGAGATTAGAATCAAGTTTTGGCAATGGTTCTGGGCTTTGGTTTTCGCAATTTTGAGAATCTATTCTCATTTTTGACAGTGGTCTCTCATTTTTGAGAAAAGTTTCGCAATTTTGAGAATAGCCTCTCATTTTTGCGAATCCTAAGATATTCTTAAATCTCCAACCCTTGTCCTCAGCGTTAATTAATTCGGACTCCTTCAGTTTAGACATTGCTCGATAAAAGCTGGCTTGACTTATGGTCAAAAGCTGGCAAATATTCTCAATGTCAGGCAGCTCACACCAACGGTCTCCAAAGGGATCTATTAAACTGAGAAAACTGTAAACCTTCCAGTCGTTCCCTGATAACTTGGTACTCCATATTTTGGAGATCGCCTCTTTAGATAATTGGAAGAAAGACTTAAATGTCTCTTGTTCAATGCTTAATGTCGTCATCATTACACCTCACTCTGAGCTAAAATTACGAATTACGAATTACGAAAGAGGAAGATAAAATGCTTAGATTTCTAAGTTCAGAATTCTAAATTCTAAATTCTAAATTCTAAATTCCCCTAATAATGGCCTTTTTTGGTAATAACTAAGCAGTATTGAGACCCCATCCCCTGACGAGACGAGGCTTTTTCGGGTTATACTTTTTGGGTTTGTTGGTTTCCAAAACGGTATAACCACTCCTGTCTAGTGATTTCACCATTAGGGAATGATGGGACTTTTGGGAAAGTGGGGGAAAGCTGGGGATTTGATTTGTGCTCCCTCTTCCAGAGGATTCTGCCAAGACCGTACTTTGAACAGCATCTTCTCAGGCATTGAGCTTCGACGTTCGTGGCCGGAGTGCCATAGGCATCGAGGTCCACATCTTCATCTCCACTGGCTTGACGGGAGATGGAACGATCTTCCCCCATAATGGTTAGGTTAGCTCCCAGACTTGGGTTAACCTATGGCCGATCTGTTGTTGGTCGATCAACTTCCAGCTCCAACCATCGATGCCCGCACGTGCGTCCAGTAAATCTGCTAAATTGACCCAAGAAATATAATCTATGGGGTTGCCTTTAATGGTTTTGTAGCTGATTAGATTCTGGGGAACGGGCTGCCGCAGGCGTTCTAATATTTCAGTTAGTTTCATTTTTCTTCTCCTTACCGTAAAAAGAGAAAGGCAGGATGATTTTCCGTACCGTTGCCCCAGTTAAAAACTTCTCCGGCTAACGTTCCGCAGATGACGACACTCTCACAAAATCGAGAGATTTGGTATGATTGATTTGGTGGTTGGGTTAGAATAGTCATAGTTCGAAAACTCTATCGGTTTTGAATGTTTCCCCTTGAGCTAGTGTCATTAGCTCAGGGGAGGTTGGGTTAATTAATTCATCTTAACTATCATAACCTACGTATACGCAGGTGTCAACCTATTAACCTTGTCTGCTTAGGTAAAAATCAGTTACAATTGGGACGGGGAGTAAAAAAAAGTTAAAAGGTCTTTTCTTAAAGCTCAACTATGGCTGGGAAATATAAAAGAGATTTAAAAACAGGCAAATATGTCGAAAGTGGAGTAGCAGAAATGGCAATTAGACCCATTTCTGTGCGTCTACCAACAGATATGGATGCTAAGGTTAGAGCCTTGCCCAATCGGACTAAATTTTTGAGAGAGGCAATTGCGAAAGCCCTTCAAGAATTAGAAGAGCTACAATCTGCTTAAAACATTCCATCTGTAAAGAAAATCTAGAGATCTAGGTGACGGTAGCATTGGGAAACTACAGTTGCTGTTGGTGATTGTTCAGTTTAATCTTTTTGAGGATGGCGAAAGCGTGTGAATCAATCTACTTTAGCCAATCACAGACGTTTTGTCCTGACGGAGTGATCGCCGACACTGATTGTCCTTGATTTCCCTGGACTACAAAATCCGTTAGAACCAGAATTTTCCCGTGACTTATTGAGAAGGTTTGAGTCTATCAAAGGAAAATTTACAGGTAGAACTAATTTTGAGTGCTCTGTGACGGGTTTATTCTAATTTTTCTGGACCAAGACCATGGAGCAACTCCGACAATTCAGCCAAAAGTGATGAAATTCTCTCTGACTCTTCAGCAGCGAGGGCCTCTTCAACTTGTGTCAGGAGTGAGCACAACGGCTCAGTAGCTTCCCCCTCGAGGGTCTCTAGAGCCTGATTAGCTAAGTGAAGAAGTTCTTCATTGCTCAAACTGACGGGTCCTCCCCGGTTGAACAGTGATTCTATCTCAGCCCGAGACTGCTGTAATTCGTGGCTGTCAAGGCGGCGGCTGGTAGCATCATTGACCACTAGGGCGGCCTGTTTCCCCTCACTCTTTTCCGTCGCTGTCACGGTGAGAATACCATTGAGATCGAAGTCAAAGTGAACCTCAACCTGAACCTCACCGGCGGGGCGGGACGGCAAGCCCTCAATGCGAAATGAGCCCAAGGGGACGTTTTCTTGGGCAATAGTGTTGTCCCCCTGAAAGATCTCGATCTCGACGATTTCCTGATTGTCGCTCAGGGTGGTGTAAACTTCAGAGCGGGACACGGGAATGACGCTATTGCGGGGCACGATGGTGCTGAACATTCCTGGGAGCAATCCCAGGGGTGTGTCTACCGCTGCCGCAATTCCTAGGGAATGGGGGATGACATCCACCAAAATGGCCTCGGTCGACTCCCCCGCCCAAACCCCAGCCTGGAGTGCGGCTCCCAAAGCGACACACAATTCGGGGTTGATGCTGTCAAAAGGAGCCTGTCCCAAGTGTTCTTCCACTAGGCGCCGTACTAGTGGCATCCGCGTGGAACCTCCCACTAAAATGACCCGGTCGAGATCCGCAGCTGTCAGCTGTGCATCTAACAGGGCTCGGTCAATGGCTTCTAAGGTTTCTTGGAGCATCGGCTCAATCAGGGCTTCCAATTCCTGCCGGGAGATCTCCAGCTCCAGGTGTAAGGCCGTCTGACCTTTACTCCCTAAAAAGGGTTCGCGAACCGTGGTGAAGGCCTGTTCGCTCAGGGAGATCTTGGCCTGCTCGGCCCCTCGTAGCAGTCGGGCTTCAACGGCGGCCTCGTCCGGCACCTCCACTCCGTGGTTCTGACGAAACTGTTCCTGTAGATGCCGCAGTAGTCGGCGGTCGAAATCATCACCCCCCAAACGGTTGTTGCCATGACTAGCGAGAACCTCAGTTACTTCTCCTGTAATTTCCACAATCGAGACATCGAAGGTTCCACCGCCTAAATCGTAGACCAAAACGACCTCGGTCTCCTCAGACCGCCATTCGTAGGTCAGGGCAGCGGCGGTGGGCTCGTTGAGAATTTGCAATACCTCCAACCCCGCGATTTCCCCAGCCTCCTTCGTCGCCTGTCGCTGGGAATCTGTAAAGTAGGCGGGCACCGTAATCACCGCCTGGGTGACTTCCTCTCCCAAAGCCATCTCAGCCTGCTGTTTCAAAGCTCGCAGGAGCAAGGCCGAGATTTCCTGTGGTAGATAGTCCCGCTCCCCTAATCGAGTCCGATGGTCTGTGCCCATCTGGCGCTTGATCGACTTGACGGTTCGCTCGGGAGCGGCCGCATACTGTCGCAGAGCTGCCCGACCGAGCAACAGCCCACCTGTCGGTCCCCAGCCCACACAGGAGGGCATGATTAACTCACCCTCTTCGTCAGGAATGACCCAAGGTTGCCCGTTGTCAAGGGCAGCCACGACCGAATTTGTTGTGCCTAAGTCAATTCCAACTGCTTTTCCCATATCTCGGTTTCCTCACTTTTGCTAATTAATTGTATGTCGAATAAGTAATAAGTAATAACTAATAACTGATAACTAATAACTATTAGTTCAGTCCCTCCGCTCCGACGACGCTGATGGCTTCACGGCGACAATCACCTGGGCCTCTCGCAAAATTTTCTTCTGCCATAGATAGCCCCGCAGAACCTCCTGAACCACTGTGTTTTCCTCGACCTCCTCACTTTCCTGCCGTCCGACGGCGTACATCCATTGGGGATCAAAAGTTTGGCCGACGGACTCCAAAGGCACAACTTGTCGCTGGCTCAAGACTTCTAGCAACTCCTGCCGAATCATCTCTACCCCCTCCCGGGCACTAACTAAAACTTCCCTTAGGGACTCCGACTCTGTTTGACCGGGAGAGTCGGGCCGTTTCCCCAGCATCCTCAGGAAACACTGCCAAAGATGTTGCAGCCACAGGTGCCACCTCGGTGAGTGGGTGGTAGGCTTCTGAGGAGACCGGGCTCCAGAGGGGTCTTGCTTCTGTTCCGCCTTTTGCCAGTGAGCACAGGCCTGATCGAGGGCATCGACGATCCCTAACAGGTCTTGAAGGAAAAGCTTCTGCTCGCGAGCGAGTTGCGCTTTTTGGGCAGCTAGTTCTCGAGGGGATTGGTTCATAAGGGTCTTGGGATCTGTCTGAGTTGTTTAAAAAGTCAATCTAATTAAGTCATCCTCACTCACTTGCACTTGAGCGAGTGCCTGTTGCCGTAAGGAGCTGAGTAGCTCCTTGGGGATGGTCGCCTTAATCGGCGGCGGCTCGAAGAAGTCCTCAACTTGATTCGCTCGGCGCTGGCGGAGGGCTTCGTAGGCCTGACGCACGGCCTTAAACTCTTGGGGGTGAGAATGAGCGGGAAACTCCCGCAGCTTGGCATGATAAGCGGACTTGATCTGAGCTGGGGTGGCATCGGGGTCGAGCCCTAAGCTTTGGTAGTGTTCTTTCATTTTGAGAGTTGCTCCGATAGATTTTGGTTAGCTTTGAAATCCCCGTGGGCGTTTTCGTTTTGAGGACTTTTGCGACCGAGACGGGCGGTCAAAGGGAAAGCGGAAGTCAGGGGTCTCGTACTCCGGCTCTGAACCCTCAGGCAGTTCGTCACTCAGGAGCTGCTCTAGCTCTGGCAACATCTTCTCCAAGACTTCCGGGGACAGATCTTCTCCCAAAATTTGCTGGGCTAAATTTTCGAGGACTTCTGTCAGGTCTAGCCGGCCATGATCTCCTAAACCGAACAGCTCTGGCAGCTTTTCTTGAGTCCTCAGACTGGACTGGAAGGCCGACTCTTCCCGCCAAGCTTTTAGGGACTGGGTATCTTGCAAGCGACGGGCCAGTTCAAATCCTTGTGCTGATAGCTGCTGATACTCCGGGCTGTCAGCGGGAAACACCGTTGCTTTAGCCAGCAGCACCAGAGGATTTTGGGGGTGACGGCGGAGTGCTTCGTCCAGGAAGGGGAGAAGAGCTTCAGTTTGGGCGAAGCGCCGAACTTTCAGCTGCAGCTGAGCCAGAGCTGTCTCTGGCTGGGTTGCTCTCTCTACGTATTGGCGCAAAGTCCCCTGCCAAAGTTCGGGTTTCACTCCCTTAACCACCAATAAGGTGAAGTGAGCTAGTTGTGCTTCTGGATACTGCTGGCTTAAATCCAACAGCTTCTGCAAATAATCATTGATTAAACCAGCCAGACCTTTTTTACGCTTGGCAAAACGGAGCAGGCACAGACCGATGGCCTGGAGCACGGGAATTTGTTCGTCGGGGTCTAAGCTCTCGAGCAGTTGCTCCCAATGTGAGGCCACTTGTTCTTGGGCCAAGGTCACCCGCTGGTCCCGATTGGGCTCATCTACTGCCCCTCGAAGGAAAATGCGACAGGCCTGCAATGCAGGCTCTTGCGAGCGGATTTCTACAGCCAAACCTTCAAAGCTTCGATAACTGGGCTGGGATAAGGCCTCAACCCAGGCGGGTACCTCAATTTCTAGGTCAGCGGTGAGATCCCCAAATTGCTTGCCGAAACGGCGGCGAACTTCCGCTCTCTCTGACTGGTCGCCGATTTCCTGCAAACACTCTATTAAGGTGGTGTAGACTTCCTCATAGCGACAGCCTGACTCCAGGGCCTTGGTCAGCAGAGTGATAGATTCTTGGGTCTGATCGTGAGCGTAGGCTCTCAGGCCTTGGCGCCCGACCACGTCCGGCAAGTTGGGACACAGACGCTCAGCTGATCGCAGGTACCCGAAGCCTTTCTCTCGCTGATCCGCTGCCATACAGCTATCCGCCAGCTGGCAGTTAAGTTGGGCTAGAGTCGGTTTCAATCGGCTTGACGGCCAGTCCGAGGGATTTTGTTGTGCTTCTTTTTTGAGCCAATTCAGCAGTCTCGTCAATAAGCGCTGGCTTTGGCTATAAGAACCCATCTCCATCAAGATCTGATTTAGTCTCACTGCCAGCTGGGGGTTAAAGGGGGTCTCAACCGCAATTCCCCACCAGAACTCTTGGGTACATTCTGGCTCTCCTTCTCGCCAAGCCTGCTCGCCAGCTAGGATCATGAGTGGGCGATAGAGGGTATCGACTTCGGGAAATTGCCGACAAGGGCGAGCTAATTTTAAGGCTATATGGGCCGCCTCGTGGAAGTTTTGTTCGTCAATTAGGCGAAGCATTTCTAACACGAGAATGGCTTCCGAGTTAGGGAGCTTTCGCTCCTCGACAATCATTGTCTCCCTCAGGGAATTCCCCGTGGCTATGGCTTGCACCACTAATAACCGCTGCTCGGCTGGGTGGCTGGGCTCAGTATTGCTCAAAGATAACCTGACCCCATCAGTTCCTTTCTGCCAGCCCAGCAGCGAGGAAGCCGCCGACCAGTTTTCCATCTGCTGGTGAGCATAGACCAGCCAAGCGTCAGGACAATCTTCCGGGGTGACGGGCTGCTGCATTTTCTGCCAGTGAACTAAGGCTCTCGCCGGCTCTCCTGCTTTTACAGCTAGCATTCCTCGGGCCCAGTGTAATTGAGAGGGCTCAAACCGCTGCTGCTGAGAACTAATCAACTCCTGAACTGTTGCCGTCTCACCCGCCAGAAATAAAAGCTTCAAGTAGCATCCTGCATAATCGGTCGGCAGAACCCGAGTTTCGAAAGCGGTGCGGAACAGCTCGACGGCTTCTTGTAATCGCTCTGAAGAGAGAAGACACTTGGCTAACCAATAGTGTGCTTCTCCATTAAGACCTAGTTCTAGGGATTTTCGAAAGGATTTCTCTGCTAAGCGATAGTGCCCCTGAGCCCATTCCTGCTGTCCCTGTAGAGACCAAAGAATTTCTTCTGAAGGAGTAATTTCGAGCTCTGGATAAGAGCGGCGGATTTGGGAGAGCTTATTCAAGGCTTCCCTATATCTCTTTTGCCCAATCAGACTTTGCAGTTGCTGGGGGAGCTTTTCCCCAGAAGGGGAAAGCTCTTGAGGGCGGTTCTGCTTTTTTCGTACTCGATGCTTGCTCACAATAACTTGGGAGGGTCAATCACTTTTCCTGATGTCTTTTCTCTTCTTCACCATACCTTCAATCAGCCCCAAAGACAAGCGGTCGTGAAACAAAAATCTGGGTTCTGTTGCAAAAACTTTTGAAGTGCATAACACTCCTAAGAGTACTCTATTTTTTAGACAGCAATCCCGGAGAGAGACTCCACAAAATTCTTTTGTTCCATAACATCTTTCTCAGCTACTTAAAAGAGGTATTTTAGACTGGGTAATTGGAGATCATAGTGCGGAAACCTTTGAACCATTGTGGGCAGAAGTAAAAAAGTGGCAGTGTTATTTCTACGTTACAGATGGCTGGAAAGTCTACCCACAATTTATTGCTGAGGTCGAACAAATTATCAGTAAAACATATATGACCAGAGCAGACAAACAGAACCGCTTTTTGGGGGGTTGTGCAAAAAACCCCATTCTACAATAATTAAAGAGAAAATGAATAATCTCTCATCAAGGTAGATTATTCGGTGTTTTTTTTGATGAGGTTAACCGATGGCCAAAGTGTTTACTGGTAAAGTCGCCATCCCCGGCGATCAGATTGAACAGTACTTAGAAGCACTAGCTAAGGCAGAAGCAGCTAGAGAACCCTTCCGGAACCACCTTGAAAGTCTCAATCAGGACTTTGCTGACTATCTTAGCGACAAATATACCAAGAAGACGGTAAGAAAGCATACTAATATCGTGGATACATTTGTCCATTTCATTTGTCGGCAAACTGATGTTGAGTCGATTGAAGAAATTACCAAGGGCATGGTCAATTCTCATTTCCGAAAATGGTATAAACGAAAGGTGTGGGATTCGGCCACCGAAAATGATCTGAGAGTGGCTTTGCGAAAATTCTTCCAATTTCTCGCCGAAGAGAAAGGAATTGTCAACCAAAAAGCTTTAGAGGCTCTCAAGTGAAGATAAAACATAAAAAGTTGTTTAACCTAACTCTGAGTTAGCTCAGCGTCTGATTTGAGGTGATTATACATATACAAAGATGAAGTCACCCGCATCTAATCCTGTGAATCCATTAAGGGTAATCTGACCAAAGCCTGGAGTAGCAACAGAAGTGACAATACTGCTACCAACTATAAGTTACAGTTAAGTCGCTAGGCAAATTGGATATTAAACAAAATGAAAATCCCGTCCAAAATTAACATTAGTCGTATCTTGGATCAGAGCAATACAATCATTACCTTTGTAGAGAGCTGTATCTGTCGCGGAAGTTCCTCCCCAATTACCCGTTGTCATGCGGTAATCGCTAGCACTACCCTTCACTCGAATCCAATCATAGTTAAAATCGAAGTCTGTAATGACAGCATTGCTAGCCCCTAAATAAGAAACTCCCCAAGAACCTCCCAAAACAAAGGTATCACTCCCAGAACCTCCTGTAAGAACATCAAGTTCACCAGCTGTTGTTCCTGCAATTCTTCCTCCATTTAAGATGTCATCACCAGATCCGCCTATTAAGGTGTCATCACCAGATCCGCCTATTAAGGTGTCATTTTTTCCACCATAAAGTTTGCATTACCTCCATATCCATAAAGTTTGTCATTACCTCCATATCCATAAAGTTTGTCGTTACCCGTTGTACCATTTAAGATGTCATTACCGTTAGTTCCATTGAACGTTCCTGGAGTCGTTCCTCCTCCTCCAGAACCGCCATTTGTTTGGGCCACATACGTTCCTGGATTGGCATCTCCACGAGCAAACGATTGAGACCAATAATTTCCATTCGATGAGTATCCCAGTCCCATGTGGGTAATATCGGTGGCTAACATATTGTTGCGATGTCCTTGACTATTGATCCAAGCTCCAACTACCTGTTCTGGGGTTGTATACCCTTTCGCTATATTCTCACGTACACTATTCCAAATATAGCCCTCTGCTGTTGTTCTTGAACCAATAGTCGAGTTATTAAGAGTATGAGACAGGATGTTTTTATTTGCCATGAGATTGGCGTATTTATCGGCGGCCTTATCTAGTTTTTCAGATAATGTGAGAGGTGTCCGACCATTTTGTGCCCGAAATTGATTAACAAGCTGGAGAACCCTCAGATCAAACTGATCTTGTTGTAATATAGCCATGACTTTTATCCTTGTTTTAAGTTTTATTGAGGTAGAAGGTTTAACTTATTGTAACCGTATGCTTGTGTCTAGGGATTCTTTCCTCACAAGACTTTGAGGAGAAAACTGAAAAAAACTGAAGAGTTAATCCCTCTCTGAGAGAGGAGCTCTATTTGATAATTTAAGTAGACTACGCTAGAGCGAATTAGGGGTAAGAGGGTGGACGAAATTTTGGCTGGCAATTTTTAAAATTCTGTTTGAAGTATCGAAATATCAGGCTAAAATTATGCTCAATGGACGAAGAGCGCAGGAGAGAAAGGAGATGACGGATTCGTACAGTCAAGAGGATATCCAGCAAATTCTCGCTCTGGCTATGAAGCAGGAATGGGAACAGTCGGATTTTTCCCCAGAGCAACTTTTGGAAATGGCGGCGGAACTTGGCATTTCCCCCCAGAAGCTTGAGCGAGCTGAACAGCAGTGGTTCGAGCAAAAACACGAGCAAAAAGCCAGACGTGCCTTTATTAGCTATCGTCGGGAAAAATTCCAGAAACATCTTTTCTCTTATTTGGTCGTTAACGCCTTCTTAGTGATTATCGACCTGATTACCGATGGCAGCCTCGACTGGTCTTACTGGCCTATACTAGGCTGGGGAATTGGATTAGCCTTTGAGGCAAGAAAGACCTATCAACTGTCGGGGTCAGAATACGAACAAGAATTTCGTCAGTGGTGGCCATCCAACAGCAAACGGACAAAAAACATCTAATTTAAAATCAATTATCAATTCAGTAAGAATCATGGTGGCACTCCCCGCCAAAGTTAGTCTTGCTGGTTGAAGCTGGGTGCATCGCTCTCGGGCTTCGCTGCGCTCGCGATTCCCTGGTGGGAATCTGCCAAAAAGGGATTAAATAAATAAACTAGGATTCACCTTAAAATATGCCCCTAACTTTTTCGCCAGTTCAATGCTAATGGCTCGTTTACCATTGACTACGGATGAGATCAACCCTTTAGAAGAACTGATAACTCCGACTAAATCTGCTTGTTTCCTGCCGCTCGATTCTAAAAGGTGTTGTAAAATTTCATGAGGTAAAAGGTTACTCCAATCCTCTAAAGAATAAGATTCTTCTTCATAGTCTTCAATTAATTTGACCAGCAATCGAAATAAGGTTGTTTCTTCTGGGGTGCGGTTATTTTTCTTAGCCATGAGCCTTTCAACTACTGCTAAATATTGTTCGTATTCAGCTTCTGATTCAATTATTTTGGGAATAATCTTGATTTGAGCTAAAAGTTTGAGGTAATTTTTTTCATTTAAAGTAAGGGTCATTTTTCCATTGCTCCTTATCATATTCTGCATGGGTGAGAAAATATTTAAAATATGCTACTTGTTCTTCATAGTCGATGTCGAGAATGAGACGATATTTATTCCCTTTAATGTTTAAAACGGTAAAACTTCCCACAGCTTCGGCATCTCGATAAACCTGTTGTAATTGAATTAAATTTTGCCATTGGGCTTGTTTGATCGTTTTGCAAAAGGCTTGAATCGTTTTAGTTACATCTGGATATTTAGATGCTACCTGTTTCAGTTTACCTGCCGAAATTAAGTGCATTGTGGCATAGATCCTCAGTCTGATTTTCTGCGAACAAACTTATTATCTATGTTTGCAGATTGAAAACCTAGTTGTCAAAAGAAAAATCTAAAATCGAATTGACTTGGCTGAAACAAACTTTTGAGGATTTTATTTTTTATGAGGAAAAGGTGCAGACGGAAAATTGCCGTTTTTGGTGCTTAATTAGCTGGCAGGAAGTTGTCTGTGGTCTAGTGCTGGACAGTCGAGTCGCACTCAAAAATTCGCTTCGCCGGACAATTTTCCTTAGTGGGCTGGTGGGATCTCATACCAACTTGGGTTCTCAAACATAATTCGGTCGTGAAACAAAAATCTGTGGGATGAGAGTATGAGAGAAAAGTAGTATTCTATTTATTTCTATGAAATGTCTTCTCTGCGGTCACCATAAAGCTTACAAACATGGCAAAACTGAGAAAGGACACCAGGGTTATAAATGTCCTCATTGTGGTAAAACTTTTCCTGAACATTTTGAGACTCTTTACTATAACCGCCATCTCAATCCGGCCGAAGTTCATACCATTCTTCAATCTCATGCTGAAGGCAGTAGCCTGAGAGGAGTGAGTCGAATCAGTGGCAGGGCTTACGGCACCGTAGTTTCTTTGATTAGGGATGCTAGCCAAAAAGCTCAAATGATACATAATGCTGAGGTTCAACAAGTGGAAACAGAACAAGTAAGCGCTGATGAAATGTGGTCATTTGTCGAAAAGCGGTGCGACCCCGCGTCGGCGTAAGACGCAAGGGAACGCGCACCAAGACAAAACAGTGCCAATGCGAACCAGACGAAATAATAGCCGGGGATTGCTGGATAGGAATTAGTTTAGCTCAAGATAGTGGCTTGATTCTGGCAGCTCGTGTAGGAAAACGGAAGGATCAACTTCTGGAGGAGATGCTCGTGACCACAGAAGGAAAAACCCAATGCCAAAACTGGAATACTGATGGCTTAAGGGGTTATCAAAGGGTATTAACAGAGGAGATAGAGCACCAGATCAGTAAAAAAGGAAACCAAAGGCTGGAGAGGACTAATGGAATTCTCCGGCAACAGACAGGAAGATGGCATCGGCAACAAAATAAATTTGCCAAGGTCTGGGAGCAAACGAAAGTAACGGCAAGGTTAGTCGTCAGCTATTTCAACTGGATTTGGAAAAATATTCGGTTAGGGACAACAGCCGCTCAAAGATCGGGATTGAGTGACCAGAGATGGACTTGGCATGACTTAATTAGCTATCCCACAGTTATTTGATGCACGACCATCTCTACCCCCAAATTATCACATTTGATAACCTCTATTTAGCCGCTAGAAAAGCACAATTGGGCAAAAGATTTAGAGATAATATTTTAGACTTCAACTACAACTTAGAAGGGGAGTTAATCAAATTACAACAGGAGCTTACGGCTAAAACATATCAACCAGGAAATTACCGAACTTTTCATATCAGAGATCCTAAAAGCCGTCTGATTTCTGCCGCTCCCTACCGAGATAGAGTGGTTCACCATGGCCTGTGTAATATAATCGTTCCCATTTTTGAGCGTACTTTCATTCGTGATTCTTATGCCAACCGAGTGGGATTTGTCACCCATCGAGCTTTGAGAAGATTTATCGAGTTTTTTCGTCGCAGCCGCTACGTCTTGCAATGCGATATCAAGAAGTATTTTCCCAGTATCGACCATCAAATTCTCAAACGACAAATCAGACGTAAAATCAAATGTCCTGATACTTTGTGGCTGATTGATACCATCATCGATAATAGTAATGAACAAGAACCCGTCATCGAATATTTTCCAGGTGATGATTTGCTAACCCCCTTACAAAGGCGAAAAGGCATACCTATAGGCAATTTAACCAGTCAATTCTGGTCGAACGTCATACTCAATCCTTTTGACCACTTTGTCAAAGAAACTCTCAAAGCTTCTCAATACGTAAGATACGTTGATGATTTCGCTTTATTTGCCGACGAACGAGATTTTCTCGCCGATGCCAGAATAGCAATAGAAGAGTATTTGGCAATACTCAGACTAAAAATTCATCCCATCAAGAGTCAACTATTTGCCACTAAATACGGTGCTAGCTTCCTTGGCTTCCGCATTTTAGGCGATCGAATTCGGGTCAGAAATAGTAACTTACATCGGGGAAGACGAAGACTGAACGGTTTTCGTGTGGTGTGCGTTGGCGGGAGGTCTCTTCATCGCGAGAGTTGGCAGGTGGGAATCTGTCGAGGGTGTATCCGAAGAGTCCAGCCTGTTCCTGTGATGCTGGTAACAGCATCCAAAAATCAAACCGAGTCGGGGAGCTTGGTAAGCATTAGCCGAACAGTTCTTCGACTCACTTCACCCCAATTTGAAACTAAACTTCACCAAAACGCATGTACTAATTCTCTACTTATAAGCGAGAACTAGAGCGGCTTACAGTGTTTTGTTGTTGTCACCCCTAAAGAACATAGTCTTTTTGCCTTCGGTTTATCTCAAAGGCTACTGTTTCCGACCCTAGGTCACTGCGTGGCTGGAACTGTGGGGATAATGAACGACCGCTTTTCTATTATACCCGTTCTGTGGTGCGACTAGGCAACACCTTAATTGAAGTCGCTTCGCCGCCATAGTCTAGTTGTACTTAGTTATAGTCTTCGTAACGGCTACGCTCCATTTATTTATTTTTGCCTTGCGCACAGATCAACCCACATTCCGCACGTCAATTTGCACTATGCCATGTAATACCTTAACGCCTTGTTTACAAAATATTCCCCAAGTAATAAAACAACGAAATTGAGATTAAACAAATATAAATACTGTAAAAATCTGTATATGGCGATGCCAAAGGCACAGCGAAGCTGCTCGCCAATTGTCACTATGCGATGCCAAGGGCACAGCGAAGCTGCTCGCAAAAAACAATAAATATATGTATTACCTATAGTAAAGTTGCGTAAAAGTCATTAAAATATGATTGTTTTCTAAAAGAACATGCGGAATGTGGGTTATATCAGATTGAAGACGAAGAAGGTCAGCACTTATTGATGGCATTTGATGGAAAAGAAGTGAAATACTTTGGTGATGCTTACTAGTGCGGCAACAGGGGGTTAAGAGTTATTTGACTCTTTCAGTAGAGCCATAAATATTGATTTAGAAGTGTGAAATAATTAATTTTATTATTCTCAAAAAAGCGATCGCCCGTCCGTCAAACTAATAATATACTAGTAAAATACTCAGTAAAATACTTGGTGAAATCAAGAGTTTTGGTGTCAAAAGAGTCAAGGTTATTTGAGCCAGGTGGCAACAGGCTGAAAAGTAATGACCGTAAAGATTAGGGTGAATTATTCTGACTCAATAAGTTTGTCTGTGCCAGGTCGGATTGAACATAACTATATATAATGTTCAAAGTAATCCTCACTCAGATATAATAATTTCATTCTCTAAAATCCTGGGGTCATCATGCGCTCGGAGAAAGTCACTCGTGCTAACAACGACTCGGAAATGCTCTTAAGTTGGTTAACCAATAAGCGGTCTGTACATACGCAAAGTCAATATACCTGTACGATACAACAATTTATGGCATTTACGGGTAAGGATTTATCGGAGATTATGTTAGAGGATATTCAAGATTATCTGCGATCTCTACAATTAAGACAACAAAAGGCATCAACTATTAAGGTGAAGTTGATGATTATTAAGAGTTTGTTTTCCTACTGTGTGAAGACAGGCTATCTCAAGGTTAATCCTGCATCGATGATTGAGAGTCCCAAGGTAAATGAGACTATTTCTCAGAAGTTGTTAACGGTGGAGGATATACAGAAATTAATTGACCATGCCCAAACGACTAGAGATAAGCTATTAGTTAAGGTGATGTTTGGTTTGGGTTTACGGGTGAGTGAGACGGTTAATTTGAAGTGGTCGAATTTTAGGGTTGATGATGATTTAGTTAATTTATCGATCGTTGGTAAGGGAAGTAAACAAAGAACTATTTTAGTCATTCGGAATCTGTGGGAGGAGTTACAAGAGTTAAGGCAGGAAGGGATTGATTATCTTTTTAGTTGGTGTCTTGAATTTTTCGCCACCTTGACAAGCTGATGAAAGCAGGATAAACAAGATAAACAAGATAAACCAAGAAATTAAACTTGATATTTAAGGACTCGTTTATGAAGCTCGCAGAACGAGAACAGCAAATTCTCCGTGTCAAATCTCAAAGCTTTCAGTCAGAAATTACTTCAGAACTGGAAAACACTCTGCGTACTGAAGTTACAGGAGTTATCAAAGCCACCGTCGAAGCAGCCCTAGTGGAAGAGTTAGAGTCGTTTCGCTCTAGCCGAAGTGGTCCTCAGGCAAGACGTTCAGGTTATTTCCATCGTCTGTTGGACACTCAGTATGGGAGAATCCCTGAGTTACGAGTCCCCAAACTGCGCGACTCCAATCATGAACGAGAATGGCAGATTCTCAAACGTTATCAAAGAGGGCTTCAGAGCTTACTAGACATGACACTGTGTCTTTATGTCTTGGGATTATCTCTACGAAATCTCCAAGAAGCATTGTATCATCTACTTGGCAGTGTTCTCTCACTAACTGCCGTCAATCGTGTAACTCTGGAGGCTCAAAAACAGATGGAAATCCGGCGTCAGTCTCTGATTGAGGTAACCCCACCGATTCTGATTGTGGATGGAGTCTGGATAGATATTTTATACACACTGGATGAGAAGAAACTTGACCGAGCTGGACATCTTCGTCAAGTACGCCAAGCTCAAGAGCGGGTTATCTTAGCCGCTATGGCGGTCTGGCCCGATGGCACCTACCAGTTGTTGCACTATGAAATAGCTGAAGGAGAAAACAGTCAATCTTGGCTAAATTTCTTCACTCACTTAACTGAGCGAGGACTCGACCCCCAAGCGGTTAAGCTCATAGTCAGTGATGGGATTTCAGGACTGCCAGGTGTGATGACACAGTGCTTACCCAATGCCCAACAGCAACGATGCACAACTCACAAGGTGAGAGGAATGAAGCGCTATCTCACCTATCAACAGTTGTCTCCCTCGTCCGAGACAACAACTGCCGACTTCGATGAGCAGCAAGCCAAACAGCAACGCCGCTTTGAGATTCAAGAAGACGCTTATGATATCTATCGTGCTCAGTCTTGGATTGAGGCCCGGCAACGACTCAATGCTTTTGTCAAAAAGTGGCAAAACTTAGAAGCGAAAGCGGTAGAAGTCTTTCTGCGAGATATTGAGCTGACTTTCACCTTTTACCAATTTGAAGCGGAGTTGCATCCCCGAATTCGGACATCCAACTTGCTCGAACGCCTCTTTGAAGAATTTCGTCGTAAGGCTGATGAAATCGGCTCTTTTCCCAATGAAATGAGTTGTCTGACTTTGTTCTTCCTCGTTGTCCAACGAGAACACGCGAAACACAACCGACCCTTTCCCTGAGGCTTGACTCACTGTTCCCTTAATTTTGAATTACTGACATCTATTATTTAATGAAGCAGACCACCATCTTTTCGTGGTAATGATCGCCTTTGAGGTTTAACGATCTCCTTTGAGGTTTAATGATCGCCTTTGAGATTTGGCGGAGCGAAGCGCTGCTGCAAGCAGATCGCCTTTTTATGGTTAATATCTGTGGCGAAAAATTCAAGACACCAACCTAGTGCGATCGCTAATCTTGTAGGGTGTGTTAGTGCGATCGTGAATTTGCTTAATTCGTAGTCTTCGTGTAAAACTACAACTCGATAAATTTAGACTTTTTAAGAAGAATACAAAAATGAAACTTCCAATTAATTCAATCATCTAGTAAAAGGAGGCAAAAATGAGACTCCCAGTTCAATCCGTCAATGTTACGCGCAGCACAAGAGCAATGCCCTCTTATACTGGCATTAATGCAGCTTGGGTTGGTCGCTTCGGTACTATCCTACGCGAACCGCAACCGCAGGGTCCCGGCAACTTGTGCCGAGATCTCTGCAAGCTTGCCTGTCCTATATGGGTTCCTCCTGATATTTGTCATGACGGCTGCACTTTTGCGTGCACGATTGCTGGGCTTCCTCCTGAGGATCCGGCATCCCCACCTTTCCCATTCCAAGCGAGGCCAAGACCCGTGCCAGTTTTCCCTTAGGTAGCGTACGTACCTCTCAATCTTACAATGGTAGATTAAACGGCAGAATTTCTTAAACCGTAAGTGTTTGAGTTAGGGAAAGAAAGTCGTTCAGTTAGAATTAGCGATCGCCTGATGTGCTTTTTGTCCAGATAATAGTGCTGAAAAAATAGTGCGATCGTGGTTTATTAGATAACGAGTCTTTAGCAATATTAACTACCTTATATTACTTATTCGTTCAAATTTTTGTTTAAGAGGATAGAAAAATGAAACTTCCCAAACAGGCTAACTCTACTGTGAGAGCTAGTATCATTAGTGTTCACGCTAGTAATCTAGATAAAGTAGGAGTGCATCCTGCGGCATGTTGCCCTGGTGATAATCGTCGTATTTGTCGCGAGATTTTAGGATACGTTAACTGTCCCCAAGGTTTTGCTTGCCGATTAACTAGCATCTGCAACAATACTTTTGGTTGTATTCCTTTTGGGTTTTGCATAGCACAAAACTTTACTATTGGCTTTGGTTAAAAAGGGACAATAGAAAATTTACCTATTTTCAGGTTTTTGGAAGAGGTTACTTGCTCGTTGAAACAAATTGGTAAAAAAGATTAATTGCTCTTTGTGATCTTATTAGTAAGGTGTTAAGTGTTTTAGCGACAGCACAATACACAAAAACAAACGATAATTGATTTTATTCGAAAAATTTATCAATTTAAGGAGTATTACTAATTAGATTACCTGAGCAAGTATTTGGTTTTAGACAGAACCCTTTTTCGTCCGTTTGGTAAAAGGCAAAGTATCGTGATCTTAATCGAATCAAAGCCTAATATAGCCTCACGTAAAATTAATACCCGAACTATTTCTAGAAGAGAAAGATGAAAATTCCAATACAATCTGTTGGCACCAATCGAAACAGTAACATGAGACCACTTACTGCCAAGATTGCTCCATCTCAACCAAATTTTGATTCAGGTTTCTTTGACCCAAGAGAGATTCTAGAAGGAGTTCCAGTAGCACCTTTTAATTGTTTTAGCCTGTTTGAAGAATGTAGCCGTTGCCGGCTTCAGCCCATTCCACCATTTGGATTTCTTGGCTTTCGACAAAGCATCAGAGAAGTTACTTATTGCTTCGACTCTCGGTTTGGAGGTATTCAGGTTCGTCGAGGTCCCTGTGTTGAAAGACCTTGTTCTCCCTTTTCTAGAATTTGACTCTAATCTATTTTTCCAAAATAAAAGAGAGCGAAGGAACATTGCCAATAAGACTCCTCAAGCAATCATTAGGACAAAAGCGAATTGTATTTGTAAAGAGATTAGCTAAAGCTACCTCTCTTGTGCCGTCGCAGCTTTTCGAATTTGGAATGGGAGGAGTTATCATAAATAACTATATCTTTGAGGACGATCGTCGAATCTTGAACGGAAACTGTTGCAGCTAATACTGTTTTAATCTGGAAGATTGTGAAGTTTATTTCTACTTTGAATATCTATATCTATCATGATTTTATGGGCAAGCGATGGAGTAAATTTTTATGAACGAACAAGAGCCTTCAAAGATAAATGAATCTCCAGAAAATAAGAAATCTTCTCAAGGAAGAGACAAGGCTGTCGCGATTGCCATTATTACAGGAGTAGTCACAGTTATTACAACATTAATCTCTGCTGTAATAGGTCCATTGCTAACAAGAGACACTCCTCCTTCCTCAACGATACCAGAACCTTCCTCTTTGCCACCATCGACCTCATCGGAATCGACATCTGATCTGACAGCTAAATTACCTCCACCTGTGATGAAAGAACCTAAGTGCAACTCAGCCAGGAAATGGCCACCGGATAATTATTTTTTTCCTATTTACTGGCATCCTGTAGAAGGAGCGGCATCCTATGGAATCGAGATTGACTGCCGTAGTAGCAAAGATGATCCAACTGCATGGCGTGGGTCAGAAGATCATCCATGGTTCATCAAACGTGGGGTAGCGTTTCGTCTGATGAATAATCCTATTTATAGTTCAAAAATACATCTTAGAGCAAAAGATGTAGGTTGCGATAGCTTAAGATGGAGAGTCTGGGCTATCGATCATAATGGTAACGACGGAGAAAAGTGCGAATGGTGTCAAATTTCCTTTTTTTGAAATGTAAATTGGGCATGATTCAAAATAAAAGGTTTTCCACTGATGCATTCTACATTCTTAATTCTGCATTCCACCAGTAGAGAAATATCGTAACCGTTCAGAGGGGTAACGAAATATGGTAGTTTAGACAGTATGGATGAAAAGCAACTACTAGAAAACACAGAAATTAATCACCAATTACTGCTCTTGAATTCTGTAGCGAATTAAAGGAAAGTAGAGAGCGAGAATATTGTATGATATTAACCGTAAACTTTCTGGACTAGTCGGTTTACGGGATTGAAAGTTAATTACTTGTGTTGAGAAAACTCACAACTAAATTACTGATTAGGGTAATGGAAAGCCCTGGCATCGAGAATTTTCATCATTCTCGGCGGGGTTTTTCTCATACCCTCAAGAGTCGGGTCGTTCATTGGCAAAGTAGGCCCAAGTCCCAATGGTGGCAGCTAGAAGCCAGCCGAGAACCAACACGGAAATTAAAGCGATCGTCATAGTTGTCATGAAAGTTACTCCTTTATTAGCACTGTTCACGCACAGCCTAACAAGTTTGACAAGTTAATGCAACAAATCTTAATAAAACTGGGCAAATTGTTACAAAGGGAAAAACTGAACTCAGATTTCGGTTTGTTTGGAGAAGGGGCGGATTTTGCTCCAATCACTTCTGAGTGCTTCTGTCTAGGGATTGTTCCCGAAGGAGACTTTGAGGAGAAAACTTAAAAAAACCGAAGATTTAGCCTATCTCTGAGAAACAAGTAGTACTAAATAAGACGAAAAAACTTTCTAAAATCAATACAAGTATCCGTGTCCACGCCACCAGGATTAACGGCACATACTAAATTAGGATTGTTTGAGTAGAATTTACAACGATCACGAAGTAGCGCTGCACGATCGCATTGCTTTATTTTGGGCATATATCACATCTCCAACTACAAAGACGATCATCCAAAGGATGGCGGATATTGACCGAGACCTTTAACCGGACGTAAAGTGCCAGAATTTGAGCTTGTCCTGTCTGTGGGTTACGGTTAGAGTTACTATTTATATTCAAGCCTCAAAGTCGAAAGCGACAGCATCATCGATACATTCCAGTAATACAGCTTTAACCCGCTCATGTTCGGGATGAGGAAGATAAGCGTTACGGGCGGCAACAACTTTACTAAATCTATTAAAGAAGCATTAACAAATCGGGAAAATCCTTAAGGAATTTTGCTCTTAGAAACTGATTTGCTACATCTAACCCAGGTTGTTTTTGATTTATGAATTTGGTTTATGTTTATTCAAATAATATATTAAAGTTTCCGTTGTCCAAGTGGCACGACCACAACCGAGAAAGTCACTATCTTTTGTCCAAATATCAACATCGAGCAATAATGAAATCGCTACTGTTTCCCAGTCATTAGGATCTTGAGGAATACGATTTTTTGCTTCTTCTTCTAAGTGTTGATAATCAATTAAAGGTACTATATTAACAACATTATCGATGATAGATTGAGCATTAATTAACCGTAAATCTCCTTCAGATGAAGATACTCTCCCCTGTTGGATCATTAACTTGATTCTTTTATTTAACTCGTGGTTTGCTTCACTAAAAACTCTTTCAGAAATATACAGAATTAGTCGAGAATCTTGGATTAATTCTTGTCCTCTTTTCCTTAATAATTCACCAATTAAAATGTTGGCATCGACAACCAAAAGCATAATTAAAAAGGAGAAGGATTACTAGGATCTAAGACTTCAATTAATTCTTCTACGCTCATACCACTAGATTTTGCCATTTCTTCTAGATTTTTATTGATCTCATCAAATAATTTTCGGAGTTCTTCAGGATTTTTCTTTTTTACTCCTATTTTTTTTCGGTAATATTCAGCGTCTTTTTTAGTTTCTTTGATATCGCTTAATGTCATAACTTTACTTTTATTTTTATTCCTACTTTTATTATATTTATAGATTGAATCAAAAAATTAGAGCATTTCATCTTTCTGTAAATCTTTATTTCTTTAAATACAATTATCTGTATTTCTTTATTTATTTATAGAAATACTCTTGTAATAATTCTCTTAGTAAGTCAGCCATAGGTATCCCTTCTTGAACTGATTTAAGTTTGATTGCTTTATGAAGCTCTTCACTAATATCAAGAGTTAATCTTTTCATCTTTACTTTTGGTTTTGGCGACTCTTGTTTTACTTCTTCTAGATTACGATTAGATACCCACTCTTCCATTTGCTCAACTTTATTAGTACGACTGGTTTCCAATACAGATTGACCAGTAACGGCCGATTCAGCAAAAATAACTCGTTGACAAATTTGAGTTTTCGCTACAGGAATGGAGTATTGTTCAAGAGCTTCCGCTATATCTCTACCGATCGCCGTATTTACGATTTTACGATTAATTACAAATACAGATTTCAGTGTTTCTTTAAATACAGAAGCTTCGTCGATTATTTTAACTGTTTCTGCTACTGCCCAAATATCATAAGGAGATGGTTGCACAGGAATAACAACTAAGTCAGCGGCAAGGATTCCAGATCTAGCTAAATCTGATACTCTAGGTGAACCGTCAATAACCACATAATCATAATCTTGAGCCATTTTTGGTAAATCTCGATGAATAGTAGGACGATGTAATCCCACCACCATAAAAGGTAATTCATCTTCTCTAGCATTAGCCCAATCTCTAGCTGAACCTTGAGGATCTGAATCAACGAGTAATACTTTATTGGGCGACCTTTTTTTGGTTAAAGCATAACTAAGGTTAATGGAGAGAGTAGTCTTTCCTACCCCTCCTTTTTGACTTTGAATACTGATTATCATTATTTACAGAAATCTTTAAATACAGATTTACGGAAATCAAACGAAACTAAGATAGCACATAAAAACTTATTTTTCATAAATATTTTCAGTATGAACTAATGGCGACGGATCAACTTATACCATCAGTCAAACCAATTCCAACTCTTGAGTGTGTCTGTGTTGATAATCAAGAAACAAGAAAAGCAGTGGGTTATATTAATGCAGTTAGTTATCAGATGCGACCCGAACAGTTTTGTGAACCTTTAGAAAGAGAAGAATTTTGGGGAAAAACTGTATTGGGCACGGTGGGATACTTAGAGAATAAGCCTGTATCCACTGCTATGGTTTTGTGGCTCGAGGGGAAATTTTATGTAGCGTTTGTGGCAACATTACCCGAATATCGTAATCATGGCTATGCTCAAACCGTAATTAGACATTGCCTAGCACAGGCAGAGAAGAAATTTGGGAAGAGTCGCACTATTCTTCATGCTACACCTGCTGGAGTTCCTGTGTATAAACGACTGGGATATCAACCCAAGGCATATTTCTCTACTTATACGGCCTAAATAGAAGGTTGGTGCGACATGGGGCAATCAATTCTTCTGTACTATTTTGAAGAGCCATTTGGGTAGTAGTAATACTTGAATGTCCTAATGACTGGTGAAAAAGTGATAAATCACAACCACCCTTAATCGCCTCAGTGATATGGGAATGTCGTAACCAATGAGCAAATTATGTTCATTTGAGTAGATTGGGTCTTTTTCCGTCATTCCATAAAGTTGAGTATTATTAGCGATAACTCCATCACGAGTTCCTCCCATTAAAAGTAAAGGAAGAGAGTCGGGCAAGGGTAAAAGATTTTTAAATGTAGAGTATCAAATTAGGAAAACAAACTAAACTCTTAATAATCATCAACTTAACTTTTTAAGTTTCATCACTTTCTTCTACATTCATAATTTATAATTCCTAGATCGATCGCGTAGCAGTATAATGATTAAATTAACTGAGTGCCACATAAGAATAGATTATGTTTTCCCTACAGTAACAGTATTAGGTTTAGGTACATTATATTTTCTGACAATGCAGTAAATACTTTTTCCTGTTAATCTATTGCCTCTAGTATTGTTGGCTAGACTAATAAACAGGGGTGATTCAGGTTGAGGATTAGAGTAACAAGATAGCCAATTATTTAAAGCTGATACCGTCTTCGGTGCTAAATGAATGACCTGTTTACCGATACTATTGGGAGTATAATCAGCCTCAATTAAATCTAATTGATATTGAGCAGTGTAAGCGATGGCCCTCACCTTTTCAAAACCTAAAAACTCACCGATAACCGCTTTGATTTGGATGTCAGGTAAAACTATCTTCTGACATTTATTTAAGAACCCATGAATCAGATAATGAGCAAAATACTTGAGATTTTGACGATAAGTTAGACGGGTAGAAGCCTTATGCTTAGAAGCAATTAAAGCCTCAATAATACAATCGAGTGACTGATTCAAAGGCTGAATCAAGCCACCATTGGCAGTAGCTAACTGTGTCATAATATTAATTAATCAGATTAAAATCGATAGCTACCAAGCCCTTGGTAGTTATTTTACACTTCAGGGGTTTTGCTGATAATAAAAAATCATCGACTTTTTATATAAATAACTGTAGGGAAAAAGAGTCTTGCTGTCAAAGGGTACGAAAAGGTTGCATTAGCATACCCTAAATTTATTGTATGTATCACATATACTTGGGATCTTAAAGAAGGCAGGAAGGCAGAAGGCAGAAGGGCAGTTAAAGTTTAACGACAAAAAAAAGAAGGCAGGGGCAACAACCCCCACCAGAGCCACTAGGGAAGAGCCGACCAAGCACCCCACCCACGAACGGGCGAGGACGCAGGAACAACAACGGGAACAGACACAACCCAGCACCCCGGAACAGCAGGACAAGGACGAACCGCCACCGCCGAGAAACCACAAGCACCAGCCCAGCGCCGAGCAAACAAAGAAGCCAAAGCCAAGGAAGGAAAACGGGCAACCAGACGGAAGCCACCACCAGAACGCCCCGGACGCAACCACCAAGACACCGCAGAACAAGCCAACGCAGAACCAGAAACAACACGGAAAGAAACCACGGGAACAAACCCCCAACGAAAGAACAGCTTCTTTTCACCCGTTCTCATTTTTCACAGTGAACTTTGATCTGTGCGCAAGGCAAAAATAAATAAATGGAGCGTAGCCGTTACGAAGACTATAGGCAAGTAGAACTAAACTATGGCGGCGGAGCGACTTCAATTAAGGTGTTGCCTAGTCGCACCACAGAACGGGTATAATAGAAAAGCGGTCGTGTCATTGTCTCACCAGTTCCAGCCACGCAGTGACCTAGGGTCGGAAACAGTAGCCTTTGAGATAAACCGAAGGCAAAAAGACTATGTTTTTAACTGTATTTCAAGCTAGATATAAATATATGTTAAGAAAAATATCTCGGTAATGGTTTTTCAGTTATATTGAATAAAACAAATTTATAAGAAATTTTTTAGGAGGTTTTGACCTACCTAATATGATATCCAGAATATTTCTTGATAGTATAACTATTTAGCATGTTACCCAGAAAGTTTCTTGCTATTATCACAGAATATACAGAAAATTTCGGGATATCATCCTGTATGGGGTTAATATCCTGAGAGTGCTGATTAACGATGAAGTACGTCCGGCACAATTGAAAAATCTGAATTCTATGGAGACACGTTAAGTATCATGACAGTTAAAATCTCTGACTCCAAATTTGTCTACTCCGGCAAGAGCTATTTCCGAGGTGGTTGCGAAGATGTCAACCTTGTGTCTTTTGGAGAGAAGAAGACGCCTTTGGGCAAAGCGCCTTACTTATACCTTGCAGGAACCGTCAGTCCGGCTAACCTTGCAAAGGTTGACGTCACGACATCCGGCCCCTACCTCATTGAATGGGACAACTTCTCCGACAAGGAAGTGAACGTTGGGATCAAGTACCTGACCGCTGCCGGTGGTCAGGTTGCCTTCAGCCGCGGCGCAGCCAAATCAGCCAACCTGGTTCTGATCAAGCTCAGCGTACCCAGCAACGCGTTGAAAAGACTGCTTAACAAGCATGCGGACGTCGCACGCAATAATCTTAAGGAAGAAGGGAAAGACGCGCGGATCGTGAGCGACGTGTGGATCGTGATGGAGGCGGAGCTCGCGTCACGGGTGACTACTGGCGGCAGCGTTTCGGTGAGCGCCCCCCTGGGAACATCGGGCTTCACTTTGAACGTTGGAGCCAGTTCCTCATCAACTACTTCTAGCAAAGTTCAGATTCCCGAGAACACCTGCTTTGCTTACTTACTGGCTAAGGTCAAGAAGTGGGATAAGGTCGGTGGTGAGTGGATGGTCGAGGAACTCGAAGATGACACCAAAGGTCTGACCTGAGCGATCAAGAGAGCCGAATGGGCAACCCGTCGAGGTTAGATCGCCGATCTTGTAGGGTGCGTTCCCCACTTCAACTCCTACTACCCCACCGATAAATTTTGGGGAACTCACTATTCTTATAAATTCCTTGAAGCAAGCGATTGCAGCTAACAACGCCCATGCACACCGACCGACGAAAGTGATTCGGTATTGATGCAAAGGTTATCTGCGGTGGGTGATGGGCAACGTTAGTGGGAAATTGAGAGGCGACCAGGCTTTGCCTGCCGCTGCGCGATCGAAAATGATATGGGTAAAAGACAGAGACATTAAAAATTTAATTGAGAAGAACTGTTTGTCACTTGCCCCTCGTTGCAAGAACCTTCTATTTTCGCCGACTCATAGGTTATTCTTCTTATGTCATCTATCTAATTGCAACATCAATTAAAGGTTCTCCTGTATGATGAGGGGTAATCTGAATCATTATTTTTTGTTCTAGTTTATTCAAAAAACTAAACAAACGACTTTCGGAAAATAGATGATATTTCCCTTTCATTAAATTAGAAACTTCTGGTTGTTTAATATTGAGTAAATTAGCTATTTCTTGTTGTTTTAAATTACGATTTTCTAACATCTTCCGGACAGCAAAACCGAGTTTAGCACGAGTCAGAAGTTCATCTCCATCATCTAAATCCATATCAGCAAAAACATTACCACTACTTTGTGTAAATTCAAAGGACATGATTTCTTCAGTCATTGATTTTTCTCCTTAGATTTTTCTAATGCTTGTTTGTACCGTTTTTTAATTAAATCCACATCTTTTTGGGCAGTTTTAATTCCTTTCGGTGATTTTTTAACAAAAGCATGAAGAACATAAATACAGTCGCCGATTTGTACAGCATAAACTGTTCTGTAAGTATCAGAATCGAATCTGGTTACAATTTCAAACACTCCACTGCCAACTCCCTTAAAAGGTTTGGCATCAGATGGCTTGTCTCTACACTGCGCATCATACAGAGATGAACCAATTTCACGGCGAACAAAATCAGGAAATTTTTTAACTTGTTCGAGACTATCTCCCATCCAAATAACTGATTTAATTTCACTGGTTTCTGACAACTTGCTTCTCCA
The DNA here is from genome assembly GCA_963749915.1 of uncultured cyanobacterium. GTDB lineage: Bacteria > Cyanobacteriota > Cyanobacteriia > Cyanobacteriales > Cyanobacteriaceae > Geminocystis. The sequence continues at coordinate 874,959 of CAVVOP010000008.1, read as the reverse complement.
GATTATAAGTAATTACTTATAATCTTAACCTATTTCAGTAAGCGAGCGATCGCTATTCAAGTAACAATATATTTTCTATTAAACCTTAATCTAGGTCAAAGCTCGCCTTCTAGCCTTCTCGTCTTCCGCTTCGCATATTCCGGTTCGTTACAAGTAATAAATAGTTTTTGCCAAGTATTTTACTTAGTATTTTACTTAGTATTTTACTTAGTATTTTACTAGGGCTATTTAAAGCCCCATATAGTTTATCTAATTGATAGATAAGTTGATTTTTCTCCTAGTTCTGCATACTTTAAGGCTTCTGCATCACCATTAATTACTGCTTCTTTAAGTGCCTTTTTATCTACTTCTATTGTTACCTTCTGGTATTGTTGAGGATAGCTTTTAGCATCTTCTCTGAGTAAATGTAAGGGAGCTATACTAGCTTTTCTGATGGATACATTAAACTTATTTGTTCTGAACTTAGTTTTACCTATTTTCTCTAAATGTTGTTTAAGATATTCTTGTAACCAGTCAATAGTTTTCTCATCCTTTTTAATTAATTTGTTCAGTCTTTCTGCCTCTGCTTTTCTCATTTCCAACCATCTTTTTCTCGACTGTATTAAGCATAAAATTGAATCAATTTTATCAATAAATTTATCATTTGTTTCTTCTGCTTCTGCTAATAATTTTAAGTATTCCAAGTGTACATCAGCAGGTATATCTACACCCTCCAGATTCTCTATAGTGTCCTCTAATTCCTGTAATTTACTGGTTAATTCATATAGTTTCATGGTTTTTCTCCTTAATTTAATGATAATGATGGGGAGTGGGGAGTAGGGAGTGGGGAGTAGTGTTAGAGTTTTTCTTTAAGTTTGTTGGTAAGACTAATCAACATTCTGGTAATGCTTAATAATTCTTGGTTAATCTCTCTGATAGATTCAACCGTTAAGTAACCAATTCTCTGAGCAATAATTAATTGAGTCTCCAATTCATTACAGCTTCCCTGAGCTATGTTTAAGAATCTGATATATTCAGCTGTGCTTCTGCGTCCGTAACCTTCAGCTATATTACTACTGATACTTACAGAGCATCGGCGTATCTGACTGGTTAAACCATAGATTTCTTCTTTGGGAAATGATTTAGTTAATCTGTAACCCACATTCCGCACGTCACTTTGTAAGATGATAAAAGTATTAAAACCAAGCAACTTATTTTGGACAAAATATAAGTAATCATACTCAATATCTTCTTTATTCGCGTTTTGTACTTGCGAACTTTGCTCAAATTAAAATCTCATTGTCAATAACTTCACCTTTAATGAGAATAAATAAACAGAGCAAATCTATCAGTTTTCTATTCTTTATTTATGGTATTATAATTGAGAATGTTTAGACTCTTAAATCCCATAAGTTATCCAGATAAAATATAATAATTATGACAAGAAATCGGGAAAAAACTTAAAATTAGTTTTCGTTCATTTGTTAGATTTACTATCTGTTTTATTCCTTGATTTATTACTAAATGAATCCCCTGAAAACATTGAAATATCCATCTTAACGTTGGACGTTCCGTTAGTTTTCCTAGCTGATTTTTTATCCCCGTTTTTCTCTCCTCTAATAAGCGACGCACTTCTCTTTGCCCCAAAGAATAGACTAACAGACATAACCCCAAAAACACATTGCCATTGTTTCGATTCTTTTTGGGGTTTTTAAAAACACACTATCGGCAAAAAATAATGGATCTTTCAGAAAACTAAAACCTCTTTCTGCGGCTTGTTGCTCTTTATACTTAATTAAAATTTCATCAGAATTAAATTTACTTTTATCCAATCTATTTGTAGCTAACACAAATCTTCCTGCTCTTTTTTTTGATTCGTTTATTTTCGTTAAATCTGATTTCAAAATAGCCGTAACTTGATAAGTTTTTCCCGATTTTTCTTCTTTCTTTTTTGTTTTTTTCTTTTGATTATTTAATTCAATGCAGCTAATTTTTATCTCGGTTATTTGATGATATTTTAACGTCTTATTCAGTGTCAATATTATTTCTTCTGCTCCTGGTGACGAGCTAAATTCTTCTTTCATCAATTTCTTCAATTTTTCTTCCGTTTTTTCTTTTTCTTTCTCTATATTTTTTCTAAGTTTTTCTAGCTCTGATACTTTTCTTTTTTCACTTTCTACTATTAGCCATCTCTGTTCAATTTCTGCGTAATTATTCCTTACTTCATACCATGAATATCCCTCTAAACTACTAGGAATAAAATCAGATGATGGTAATTCTGAAACCAAATTGAGGGCATCTTTTATTGATAATGGAACTCTTGATAACCATTCCATTCCGTTCATTAATTTGAGGTTATTTTCTGTATATAAAGCACTATCACCCACTATCATTGTCTCAAAATCTATCATTGATTTGTATTCAGAAGCTATTTTTCCGAACATTGCTTTATCATTTTCATTGCCGTCTGCTACTCTTAAAAATAAGGGAATATCGCCATCACTACTTACAATTAAATCCAGAATAAATTGTTTTAAATCTGGTCTATGGTCACGGGAATAACCTCTAATTATCTTAATTGGAATTTGATTTATTAGCTCTTGTTGTGTATTTTCTTTAACAAAATTGCCGGTAATTTTTTCTTGACTATATTTGCCCTCTACCGCAAAAGAAGTTGAATCCAAATGGGAAAAATCGATGTTGATCTTATATTTTTTTACTACGGCCAAAGCTATTATTAAAAATAATGAAGATAATCCTTTCTCATAAAGTTTATCCATTATTCTCCCAATCCTATCATCATTCAAATGTTCTGGTAGTATTCCTTTTCCGATTAAATGTTCCGTGGCTTTGTCTTCAAAAAACTGTGGAAATAGATAAAGAGGGCGAGAAATAAATCCTAATCCATTAAGTATAATTGCTTTGACTATTTGACCAGCTGTGACAATTTCCCTCTCGTCAATCCCAAGGGCATCATTAATAATTTTTTCAAGGCCAATTTCATCTATAATTCCAGCGATTAATCCTAAATGATTAATAGTTTGAACTTGTATTTCTTCTGAGGAAATCATCATCAAAATTCCCTTAAAAACTTAATTTAATTATCCCTTTAATAGGCTTAGTTTTATAATAATTTATCTAAGTTCTCTTAATTATTTAGAGAACTAACTTGTAACTGAGTATTTTTACTTAAAAAACATACTGAGAGTTTCTTTTGATAGTCACTTTTCAGTCTCTAATTTCATAATCTGAAATTATACAGTTTGACGTGCGGAATGTGGGATATAAGGTTAATTAATAACTTTTAATTTTTGACAACCTGTTATAGTTATAGTTGAAAGAAAATATCAGAATCAAATTGATATTGTGAGGGTAAGGAAATGACTAATCAACAACCACCAGATTCGGATTATAATGAATCCCCATTGGCTTTCACCGATAGGATAATAGGAATTCTCAAAAAACCCCAGACTCAAATTATCTCTTTGGTAACGTTAACGGCTATGGTTGTAGGTGGTTACGCTGGAGGTAGGCATTTAGTCACAACGGTTATTCCTTTAAGGGTGGAAGAAGAGTTAGAAAAAATTCTGGACAGAGATGTTAGTTTAGGCGAGGTTAGTAGTTTTTCTTTTAATCAAGTTATTTTTGAAAATTTAGCGATTCCACCAACCCAGGAAGATCCAAGCTTTTTGGAAATAGATGCGGTTAAAATTAGTGTAGATTTATTGTCGATAATTTTGCGCCACAGTCTATTCGTTAATGTTATTGTTAATGATGCCGTCGGTTATGGGCAATTAGACACCTTATTATTGAAGGACAAACAAAAGCCTTTACCAGATTCCCTCAAGTTACCGCCGTTACCGATCCCGATAGAGACGAGAATTAATTTACGGTTAAATCACGGGAAGATTGCCGTTACTCCCAATGCACAAACGAAGGCGGTAGAGATAAAGACAAAGGGAAAATTGAAGTTACTTTATGATGATGACACTCAACCCTTAAGCTATCAGCTAGAGAATACTATCAATAACAGTCACATTGATATTGAGGGAGAAACCTTATTAAGCAACACCAAGAGTAAAAATCAGCTAGAAATTCGTTATCTTTATCTACCGGAGGTGGCTTATTTAATTCCTAACTTACCCTTCGAGATAAAGGAAGGGAGATTAAACAGTAATTTAGAGTTGATGACTTCTTCCCTGCCGAAAATTAAAGAGACAATTATTAGGGGAAAAATTAGTTTAGAGGATGTAGAAGGACAACTCAATGGTAGCAAGATTAGTGATAATGAAAAAGTGCGGAAGATTCCCCTCCTAGGAAAAAGTTTTACAGCAAATGTATCTTTAGATCTAGAGGAAGAATTTGTTAACATTGCCACTGCTAATTTTACTTTAGGGGATTTAGGAGGTTCTGTTGACGGTGATATTGGTATCAAATCAGGGTACAATCTGACAGCGAATCTTAACCCTGTTGTTCTCAGTCGAGTTTTACCGAGTTTAAGTATTAAGTCTTCTGTTTTAGTTGATGGATTGTTGTCAGGGAATTTTCAAGTCAAAGGAGACATAGATAATCCGAAAATCCAAGGAAAAATTAAGGTAAAAAATAGTCGAGTTGATAGATTAGATTTGGGAGAAATTAATAGTCAATTTTTGGCGGATTTAGATAAAGTTACCGTTAAAGAAATCGCTGTTAAACCACCAAAGGGTGGGAAAATCGTTACTCAGGGCATTATTAATACTAATTTCCGTGAAAATCTTGCCTCAGGAAAACCCGTTCAAGGTTCGAAGATTCCTTTCAATTTTCGATTCACTGCCAATTTACCATCGAGTCAGTTAATTGATAGTTATAATTTTTTATCCCCTGGGGTGGATATTGGTAATTTATCGGCAGCAGGAGAAATAAAAGGGAATCTTAACCAACCCCAAGGAAGAGTTTCTTTTTCTTTGGTGAATATGAACGGTGAAAATTTGGGAATCTTCTCAGCAAGGGGAAGGTTAGTTATCGACAAGAATCGAGTTAATCTTCTTGACACCGAGTTAGTGGTTAATGAAAGTCGCATCCAAGTTGGTGGTAATGGTGACTTGAAGGAAAAAACCTGGCAAGTTTCGGCGGTCAGTAATAATGTTAATCTAACTCCTTTGCTCGATCAATTTTGTCAAAACCCTTCTAATTGTGAGAATCTTCCCATTAATGTCAATTTGCCGATGAATGCGAAAGACTTGGATATTAGTGTGAGGGGAAAATTAGGAAAGGCAGAGGGTAGACAGCAGATAGCAGAAAAGAAAGGAAAAATCAACTTTAATAATATAGAAGGGCAGGGAAAAGTTAACCTTGTTATTGATGGTGGTAATTTACAGTTGGACACTCGTTTGGTTAATAGTAAATTGTTTATCAACGGTGACCTTAATCAAATATCTGTTAATAAGTTATTCCCTTCTTTACCGACGACGACTCATATTGTTAATAGTCAATTTGAGATTGTTGGCGATGTTGTACAATTAATCGACATTGGCAATGAAGAAAGGAGAAATCTTCCTCCTAGTTTAATCATTACTGCTGATAGTCAACTGCGAATCGAAAACGGTTTACTAAATACTGTCGCTAAAATTGATGAGGAAAAGACAGAATTTTTTACGGATGTTAGTCAACTCAGTGTTAATCAAATCTTTCCTGCCTTTGAAGGGGAAGTTAAATCCGGTCAGATAAACCTGTCGGCGAAAACAAGGGAGTTATATCAATTAGTAAAACAACCCTTTAACTTTAATAATTTTGCCACCATTAATAGTCTCAACCTGACGGGAAATTTTCGAGGCGGGTTAGCAGGGGGAAATTTCAATCTCACCATGAAAGTTAATAATAATCAATGGCAAAGTCAAATTAATACCCAAAACCTTAACCTTGAAAGTCTCAATCAACAATTGTCTTTTCTTGATGGTAACTCGAAGATCAGTCTCCGTGATTTAGAGAATATCAATAGTCAAATAAATATTAGTGGGAATCTTCCTCTTTTTTCTCAGAAGGCTGTTTCTTTTCCTGTTAATGTTGAGTCAGCGGTTATCGAGTCGGGAAAAAATACTATTAACGCCCAAGGTAAATTTAATCTTGTCAATATTCTGACTCAACCGGACCTAAATAATTTACAACTGCAAATAACGGCCGACTCTAACTTAAATATTATCCCTGTTAATCAATTCTTTTCCTCTTTATCTAATAATCAACGTATCAGTTTTCTTCCTCAATCGGTGAATCTTGGTGGCAATGCTAAATTTCAAGGAGTTGTCACGGCACAAAATTTATTAACTAATCCCCTAGGTAAAAATAATCTTAATATTCAGGGAAATTTAACTCTAACTAACCTTAACTTTAATCAACTGGAATTTGAATCTTCTTTGACGGGAAAAGTTATTATTAATCCCAGTGAAAAAATTGTCTTAGATTTACGAGGCAAAGAAGATATTATCGCTGCCAATTTCCTAAAAAAAACCTTATCAATTCCCTCTGTTAATTTAACTATTCCCTTTACACCTAATAGTTTGGAAATTAATAAAACCGGTAACTTTCCTTTCAACTTTCAAGGAAGACGAGAAGATAACCAGTTTATTGCTTCCGTTAATAATTTCCCCTTAGAAAATCTACAAATCCAACCAGTCATTAATTATGGTATAGACGGTAAAATTCAGGGAAACTTGACGACAAATTTTACTATTAATTTAACTGACTTAACCGCCAAAGGTGACTTAAAGTTAGACAATCTCGGCATTGGGAATATTATCGGCAAACAATTCACCACGAATTTTAACTACCAAAATGACATTGCACAATTAAATAACGGGCGACTAAAATTTGGTGATACTATCTATGATTTCCAAGGAAAAATAAACTTAGCGACGCAAAATATTGACGGTAAAGTTAACTTACAAGGCAACGTGGAAGACATTTTTAACACGTTGAAAATAACCGATGTCGCTACCCTAACGGGTTTAGTAAAACAATTCCAAAATCAAGATTTCTTCGCCGCCGCTTCCTCCATTCCTCCGCAATCTGTTGGCAAGGAAGACGATTCTCTTAAAACCAAAGTAAATTTACTCTCCAGTATAGATCAACAGATCCGTGGGATCGCAAAACAGATAGAATCTGGTACAATGCCTAACAATTTAGAGATAACTGGTGGCTATCAAGGGGAGATTCTTCTCAGCGGGAAACTAACTCAGCCGGAGATTGACGTTAACTTTGAGGGCAATCAATGGCAATGGCTACCCCAACAACGCTTCCCGAATATTGTCGATGGGTTAGGTTTAATTATCCAAGAAAGTCAAACAATTCCTATTCAAAAAATCTTCGTCAACGCTAACTTTAACAATGATAATTTAACGGTAAAACCTTTTCGTTTAAATATTGGGAATAGTGAAATTTTATTCGCTGGAAATTTGTCACCAAAAAGTCAAGAAAGTAATTTTAAAATAAAAGACTTTTCCCTAGATTATATTACAGCTTTTTTCCCTTTACCTTTCGATGTTGAAAGTTTAATTGATTTGGAAGGGAAATTGGAAGGAAATTTACTTAATCCTGAAATAAAAGGGAAGTTAAGTTTAAATAATACCTCCATAGATGGATCAATTATTGAGGATAAAATAGATACTAATTTTGCCTATAAAGATTATCAATTAGATATAGCCACTATCGACAATAAAAATATTAAACTTAACGCCTCTTTACCTTATCATCCTTTAGTTTTAACGGATAAACCGGCAATAATTAATGTACAATTAAACACCGAAAATATAAGATTTTTGGAGCTACTTACTAAGGGACAACTGCAACTAACTCAAGGAAATATATCTACTGATTTAACTATAACAATAGCATCATTATCACAGTTATTTAATAAATTTAATTTAGAGCAAATAGCCCTAGGGGGAAATATAAATTTTGAAAGGGCAAGAATTAATAGTATTGCTTTAAATACTCCCTTGAATCTCTCGGGTACTATAAACTTATTAAAAGAAAAACAAGCCATCGATGTAACTAATTTACAGGCTAAAATTAATGATACTGATGTTAATATATCAGGAATTTTACCATTAATTAAACCATTAAAAGGTAACGAAAATCTCCTCACATTAAATATTCCTAATCAAGCCTTACAAGTGAAAAATATTTACTCAGGAAAAGTCGATGCAGATATAACAATCGATGGTACAGTATTAGAGCCTAGAATCGCCGGTTATGTAAGTTTAAATAATGGGAACTTTACCCTTTTTGAAACAAACCTTCCCAAAGCAGTCAAAGATATTTTCTCAAAAATAGTTAACAATACCCTTCCCGAAGCCGAAACAATCATCACAGAACCAGAAAATAAACAGCTATGGCAGAATTGGTTTGGAGATACCTCCGCCTCAAATTCCCGTTTCTTCCAGCCACAATTAAACAATTTTACTCTCAAACTAGATAATACAGAAGCGAGTCAACGGCGACTTTATCGGTTTTTATTTGGGGGTGAACTTACCCTTAATGGGAGTGTATTTGATTGGCAAAATCTTAAGGCTGAAGGGGCAATAAACGTCCGTAGAGGGCGAATTTATTTGGGCGGTGCTAGCCCACTGACAAGTTTAACATCTGTTTCGTCTATAGGACAGACTACATTCTTTTTATCTCGTACTAATGAGAATATAATAACATTCAGACCAGAAGAAAGCATTCTTAATCCCAATATTGATATAGAATTACAAGCTGACATTGCCGATTATTCAAGACAATTACCCAATATTCAGAGAAATGAAGTATCAGATCCGATTATAAGGGGTGGGAGAGCTGAAAATATAGAGGTTGTGTTAAGAATTTATGGAAGGTTAGCTCAACTATTCCCGGTTTTATCGGATGATGGTTATGGTGTGTGTCGTGTGCCGTCTTCTACTCCTATTGCTGAGAATATTCAACTATCACCCTCACAATTAAGCAAAGTATCGCAATGTATCAATTTAGCAGTTTTAACTAATCAACAAGGTACAAATTTGAATCTGTTAAACTCGCCATTAGTGTCTTTAAGTAGTAGTCCTAACCGCACTGAAGGGGAGTTAATTAACTTAATTGTGGGGGGACAGTTGTTAAACTTAGCGACTCAATTACAGCAGTTAAGCGGTGAGGAATTATTTGAAAATGGTCTGATACAATTTATCTTAGTGCCTTTAGCTAATAATATCAGTTTTGGGGTAAATGAAAAAGTCAGTACTTGGGGTAAACCAGTAGGAATGAAAGATTTACGGCTTTTCCCGTTAGTTGAGGGGGTTTATGAGATAAAAGATAATTCTAATGTCACAGTTTCCTATGATTATATTTATGGTGAATTTAAGGTGCGTTATCAAATGCGGTTTTAGGAATAGAATATATTTGTTTCAGAAGTTGCACAATAGATAGGCAAGTAGGGACATAACAGACCATGCCCTTCTGAGTACAGGACAAAAAAAATTTTTAAGGGATTTTAATGTGTATTTAATTTAATGCTAACATGCGAGGGAAAATCGAAGGCGTTGGATAATTGCGAGATAATTTAGAGGTAGAAATGGGGAACTTTTGTAAACAAAAAAAACGTCATTGATATAACTTTGGTAAAATTACAGGTCTAATTGTTAACAAACATCATGAAAAATCAATCCCTAATTATTTCTCTAGCACTATTAAGCTCATTATCCTTGAGTAGTTATATCCAGCCATCTCAGGCTGATGCTGATATGAAAATGGAGTCAGATCAGCCTACAATGGTGGAAAGTGTCGGCGATACTAGTGCTAATTCTTTAGATTGGAATGGTACTTATCAAGGTGTTGTTCCTTGTGCTAGTTGTGAAGGAATTAAAACTACTCTTATTCTCAATGAAGATCTTTCTTTTGTCTTGTTCACCCAATATTTAGGTAAAAGTGATGAGGTATTTGAGGTAAAAGGCACTTTTAAATGGAATGAGGCAGAAAATACTATCACTTTGGATGGCATTAAAGAGGCCCCAAATCAGTTTCTTGTCGGCGAAAATACCTTGATTCAATTGGATATGTCAGGTAATAGGGTTGCTGGAGATTTAGCTGATAAATATGTGCTGAGTAAAATTAGTGACATGGAAGCAACAATGGGAAATACTAGGTGGGAATTAGTGGAAATGATGGGTGAACCTGTGGCGAAAACCGACACTCAAACAAAGGCAATTTTTATTACTTTTGACCCTGAAAATAATAAAGTAAATGGCTTTGCTGGCTGTAATAATTTTATGGGTGGCTTTGAGATGAAAGAGGGTAATAAAATTAAATTTGAGCAAATGGCTTCGACGATGATGGCTTGTGAAAATATGGAAATGGAAACTACTTTTATGGAAACCTTGCAGCAAGTTGATAACTATGCTATGAAGGATAATGTTTTAACTCTCAATCATGAGAACATGACACCTTTATTAAAATTTACCGCCGTTATGGATAAGGAATGAGGATTTAATTATTAGACATCGACCACATTTAAGAAAAACTGATCTGTTTTCTCTACAATATCAACAGCTTGCCCCCATTGCTTTTCATCGTCTTCGGCGAAAGACGCACTTGGTAGCGCCCCAAGAGGGGAGACAGAAGGGAATAAATTCGGTGAAATTTTAATTCTAAATTCTAAATTCTAAATTACCCTCACAGTAACCTTTTTGGCACGCTTCCGAACTTCATCCTAAAATAAGAGAAAAGATCGTAACCATTTACTATAGTTAGTAACGGCAAGCAACTGTCTACTGTTAATTATTAACTGTCAATTATCAATATCATGTCTTTTACATTAATCAAGGGCACATTTCATGTTGTCGGCTATTCTCCTGATGGTGATTCAATTCGTTTCAAAGCCGATAATCCTGAAAATTGGTCAAAATTAATTGGTATTTCTCCACAATTAAACGAGTATAATCATGTACAAATTCGCCTGATTGGTATTGATAGTTTAGAAACTCATTTTCGTCAGTGTCAACAGAGTACTAAATGGGCATTGAGTGCGGCTGATTTTTTATTAAAATACCTAGAAATTGATGGAGTAAAATGGCATGAAGAAGAAAATTTAATCATCGAAGCACAAGATAATATTGAAGGTTTTATTCTGGCAAAAAAAACCGACCAACATGGTCGTCCTTTAGGTTTTGTGTTTAAGGGGAAAATTGATGTTAAAGATGGGGATATTTTCTTTTTACCTATAGAGTTATTTGTCCAATCAGTTAATTATCAAAGTCTCTTACACGGAGAATCTTACCCCACTTATTATCGTGGTTTAGCCCCTACTTTAAGAAGAGAAATGACGGTGGGGGTTAATCATGCAAGGAAACAAAATAAGGGGGTCTGGGAATTTGATTATACGAATAAAGGTTTTCATGTTTGGGATTTATTTGATGAAGAAAAAAACGTCATTATTTTACCTAAATTGTTTCGTCGTCTGGTGAGTTATGTAGAAACTAATCAAGATTTAGGAGGGTTTAAAAATTCGGTGGTCAAATCAGAGAAAGTGTTAATTTTACCTTCTCAAACTAAGAAACTTTTTCGGGATATTATTATTCAGGAAGATAGTCTTTTTAAGTTGTCGGAATTACCTGAAAATTTAGTTTATTTATAACAATAATGCCGTGTAAGATGAACAATGTTTTTTCCAGTTTCTGACATTTGAGCGGACTACATTTAATTAGCATAGATACAACAGTAATACTACTGATATTCGCTACCGTTCAGGCTAGATATTTAAGACCATGTAGGATGTAAATAAAAAATTAATTGTCAATCATCAATTGTCCATTGTCCATTGCTATAAATGATATGATGAGAGATTAATCGATATATTTAAAGAAATTATAAAAACGAAGTATGTTTAAAAAGCTATTCGGAGATCCTAACGCTCGTAAACTTAAAAAACTACACCCTCTAGTTACAGAAATTAACTTATTAGAAGAAGACTTTAAAAAACTTACCGACGACGAAATGAGGGCGAAAACCTCTTCTTTTAAGGAAATGTTAGCCAAGGCCAAAAATCAGGAAGAAAGAGATATCCTCTTAGATGAAATTTTGGTGGAAGCCTTCGCTTTGGTCAGAGAAGCGGGAATAAGAGTTTTAGGAATGCGTCATTATGATGTGCAAATGTTGGGGGGAGTTGTCTTACACACAGGGCAAATTGCAGAGATGAAAACAGGTGAAGGTAAAACCCTAGTGGCGACTCTACCCGCCTACCTTAACGGTTTAACGGGAAAAGGTGTTCATATTGTCACCGTTAACGATTACCTCGCCCGTAGGGATGCGGAATGGATGGGGCAAATTCACCGCTTTTTAGGTTTGAGTGTCGGCCTGATTCAAAGTGGTATGACATCCTCCGAAAGGCAGAAAAACTACAATGCTGATATTACCTACGCCACCAATAGCGAATTGGGTTTTGACTATCTACGGGACAATATGGCTACCGACATTGCTGAGGTGGTGCAAAGAGTGCCGAATTATTCTATCATTGATGAGGTTGACTCTATTTTAGTGGATGAGGCACGTACCCCGTTAATTATATCTGGACAAGTTGAGCGTCCGATGGAGAAATACATGGAAGCGGCCAGAATCGCTCAGTTACTCACGAAACAAATACAGGAGGGTGACGGAGGAGATTATGAAGTGGACGAGAAAGCCCGTAATGTCTTGTTAACCGATGAGGGTTTCGCCAAGGCGGAGGAATTGTTAGGAGTTAAAGATCTATATGATCAAGAAAATCCTTGGGCTCATTATATATTTAACGCTATTAAAGCCAAAGAATTATTTACTGCCGATGTTAACTATATTGTGCGAAATAATGAAGTCGTTATCGTCGATGAGTTTACGGGAAGGGTTTTGGCTGGTAGAAGGTGGAGTGATGGTTTACATCAAGCTATTGAGGCCAAAGAAGGGGTAGAAATTCAAAAGGAAACTCAAACTTTGGCCAGTATTACTTATCAAAACTTCTTCTTACTCTATCCTAAATTATCGGGCATGACGGGTACTGCCAAAACGGAGGAGACAGAATTTGAGAAAGTGTATAAATTAGAGGTAACTATCGTCCCTACTAATCGTCCCTCTGGTCGTGTGGATTTGCCCGACGTGGTGTATAAAAATGAGATTGCCAAGTGGAAAGCCGTTGCGGAAGAATGCACAGAAATGCATGAATCTGGCAGGCCTGTACTAATTGGTACTACTAGCGTCGAAAAATCAGAATTATTGGCCAAATTGTTAGTAGAAAGAGAAATTCCCCATAATATCCTCAATGCGCGTCCGGAAAACGTGGAAAGAGAATCAGAAATTGTCGCTCAAGCTGGAAGAAAAAGTGCAATTACCATCGCTACTAATATGGCAGGGCGTGGTACAGATATTATCCTCGGTGGTAACTCTGACTATATGGCAAGGTTAAAAATTCGCGAGTATTTTATGCCCCAAATTGTCACCCCTGAAGATGATCAATTTATGGTAAGTGTGCCTGGAATTGACGTGAATAAACGTTCTAAAGGGCAAGGTTTCGGCGGCAACGGTGACGGTAAAAAGGTGAAAAATTGGAAGCCTTCTTCGGATATTTTCCCCTGTGAGTTGTCTTCCGAAACGGAAACTAAACTTAAGGATGCGGTGAAACTTGCCGTTGAAATCTATGGTCAACAAAGTTTATCGGAGTTAGACGCTGAAGAAAAAATTGCCATCGCAGCCGAAAAAGCCCCTACGGAGGATCCTGTAATTCAAGCCTTGAGAAAGGTTTATAAATCCATTCGCCAAGAATACGACAAGCTTACAGATGAAGAACATAAGTTAGTCGTCGAGAAAGGAGGTTTACACGTCATCGGGACAGAAAGACACGAATCAAGACGTATAGACAACCAATTAAGAGGTAGAGCAGGAAGACAAGGTGATCCAGGCTCAACACGTTTCTTTTTAAGTTTAGAAGACAATTTATTGCGAATTTTCGGCGGTGATAGAGTGGCTGGTTTAATGAATGCCTTTCGAGTGGAAGAAGATATGCCCATCGAATCAGGGATGTTAACTCGCTCATTAGAAGGTGCTCAGAAAAAAGTAGAAACCTTCTACTATGATGCTCGTAAGAGTGTATTCGAGTATGATGAGGTAATGAATAACCAACGTCGTGCCATATATGCTGAACGTCGTCGAGTCTTAGAAGGGCGTGAATTGAAGGAACAAGTACTTCAATATGCCACTAAAACCACAGATGAAATTGTCGATGCTTACGTCAACCCCGAATTACCCCCAGACGAGTGGAATTTAGAAGGATTAGTCAACAAAGCCAAAGAGTTTATTTACTTACTCGAAGATATAACCGTCAAAGACTTAGAAGACATGACGGTTACTCAGATGAAGACTTTTCTCCATGAAGAAGTACACAAAGCCTATGATTTGAAAGAGTATCAAATTGAACAATTACAACCAGGGTTAATGCGTCAAGCGGAAAGATTCTTCATCCTCCAACAAATTGATACCCTGTGGCGTGAACATTTACAAGCAATGGACGGCTTACGAGAATCTGTTGGTTTGAGGGGTTATGGACAAAAAGATCCTTTAATCGAATATAAACAAGAAGGTTACGAAATGTTTTTAGAGATGATGATTGACATTCGCCGAAATGTGGTTTATTCTCTATTCCAATTTCAACCCCAAGCACAACCCCAAACAGTTTAGGGAAAGGCAACAGGGAGAGGGACTCACCTTACAAGGGTAGGTTTTTTACGAACTCGTTAAGACGAGACAAGGTGGACAAGGAGGGAAAGTAGACAAGAAGGCGAGAAGAAAAATATTTATTCTTGCCTTTTATCTTCCCTAATTATCAACTGTGAAGTATCAATTATCAACTGTGAAGTATCAATTATCAACTGCTAATTATCAATTATTATTCTGATGCTGAGTCGTCAAAAAGAAACAGTGAAAATAGTGGCTTTACAAGAATTAACGCCAGAAGAGAAGCGTTTCCAACAGGAAAGATTAAGAGATGTTTATTTACTCTTAGAAAATTTAGCTTTACAAGAAGAAGTGACCATTAAGCTGATAATTGATTGTCTTTATGATATAGGAATTATCAATATAATAAACAAAAAAATTCCTAACCGATTGATGAATAAATTAGCTAAATTTATCGCCCGTACTCCTAAACCTTTAGTGAAAATTATTGCATGGCAATGGGTGAAAAAAAATTTACCAAGTAAGGTTACTAATTGGCTTCATAATAAGGTTAAATTTAGGTAATGTATTTCTAAATTGTAACCCCGATATGAACATTAATACAAATTCCAGCAACGGGAGTTGTTAAGAGTAAAATTTTGGACTCAAAATCTGAAGTTATATATTACTAACTTATTACTTATTACTTATTACTTTTTACTTTTTACTTTGATTTATGACATCAATCTTATCAGCTAATGAATTATTGCCATGAAAATCGATGATCAATAACAGCAAATATTTAAAATTTAACAGCTAATCACCCCTTCAGCTAAGACGCATTTAACCTTGCTTTTTAAAGCTATGAGCTCCTTGCTGTAAGAGGTTAAGCATTGCGAAATAAGTGCGTCTTAGCTTATCTAATTTCCTGTGATTCATCTATGATTTATTCTCAGATTCGTCGTCCAATAAAGCATCGAAATCGAAATCGTCATTGCTATGTTCATCAGAAGAAACAGAATTGTCGTCATCAACTAAAGCAAATAAATCTAAGTCATTCTCATCATCAGAAATCTCAGATAACTCTAAGTCGAGATTAAAGTCATATTCCGTAGATAAATCCAAATTGTCTCTAAATATTTCCACATCAGATTCTACAGAACCAGAAGCAGATTCAGAAAAAGCATCGAAATTAAAATCTTCTTCCGAGGTAGCAATTTCTTCTAATTCATTCTCTGGGGATAAATCTAAACCTTCGCTGAATATTTCCACATCAGATTCTACAGAACCAGAAGCGGATTCAGAAAAAGCATCGAGGTTAAAATCTTCTTCCGAGGTAGTAATTTCTTCTAATTCATTCTCTGGAGATAAATCTAAACCTTCGCTAAATATTTCTACATCAGATTCCACAGAAGCAGAAGCAGATTCAGAAAAAGCATCGAGGTTAAAATCTTCTTCCGAGGTAGCAATTTCTTCTAATTCATTCTCTGGAGATAAATCTGACCCAGTATCAAAAGTATCAAAAGTTTCTTCTGCAGATGGAGTAATTTCTTCTTCGGGTGACGCTGAAATTTCATCAACAGTATTCTCAGAATAATTAGTTTCTTCAACTGGATATTCTTCAACCACATTAGTGCTTTCTTCCACTGGAGTAGCAATATTGGCAAAACTATTTCTTAAATTGTCGATTTGGATTTGATAATCTTGAATTTCCTCTTGATGACCAGATTGTAATTGTTCGATTTGAATTTGGAAAGATTCTTGCAGTTCGGCTTGTCTATCTGCAAATTCTTGTGCCTGTTGTTGGAGTTGTTGCTCTAATTCTGCTACCCTAACACTATCATCTGATTCAGAAGTTGCAACTCCCGCCTCTAATTCACTGATTCTAGCTTGTAATTCTAAAATGGTATTTCGTAACTCAACACTTTGATCTTCGATAGGGGGCGAGTTACTAATAGTTGTCTCTAATTCGGTGATTTGATTTTGATAGTTTTGAATTTGTGCTTCAAATTCTTTCTCCGTGTCAGCAATTTTCTGATTAGCCTCAGCCTGATATTGCTGGCTTAGAGATGCAATTAATTCTTGTTTACGAATTTCGAAATCTTTTTCTGCTTGATTTAACGCCTTTTGTCTTTCCTCTTCGATAACAGCGTTATCTGTTTGATTTGGTTTTACAAAAAACATTATACCTGCACCGATAAATCCACCAATAATAATAAAAACCGCTTCCATGATTTTTCCTCCGTAATTTTTTTTTTTATAAGAATCCGTTATTTTACTTTTCTTATTTCTAATCTAAAAGTATTATATGGACAAATTTTATTTAGTTATCATCTTTCCATAAATTCAGTATTATTACTTAATTTCCTGATAGGCAGCATAAACTCCTTTGACGTTATACCAGTTAAGAAAAATACGGGCTATTTCTAATGCTAATTGAGGTTTTCCTTGATTGATTAGCCATTGGAGAAGGGGTTTAAGAGTTTTTTCGTTCAACGTGCCTCCTAAGGATAAAATGCCCCATAGTAGTCGGTGTATCCATGTCATTTGAATCATCATTTTAACTTCATAACTAGGATGTTTTTGATAGAATAATACCCCCATTTTTCCTCTTTGAATTTCTTGATCAATTAACTTCGGTATTTGTTCAAGATTAAAGGGTGGATGCCAGTGATAGCCGACTGCTTGAGGACATTTAATTAATTTTAAGCCTAGTTTTTTAAGTCTAACTCCCAACTCTAAATCTTCCCAACCGTATTGGCTAAACATGGTGTCAAATAATCCTGCCGATAATAACCATTTTTTGGCGATCGCCACGTTACCCGTGGCAAAATAAGCAGCGGAAAAATCCGTTATTTTATAAGGCTCAGATGTGGGATCATCAAAGTTACAGGTATTAATTACCGCACCATAGGTAAAAATGCGATCGCTATTAGTACTTTTTTGAGCGGAATCTAAGGCTTGACTATGGGCTTGTAAAAAAGAACGTGTTACGATTAAGTCGCTATCAATAAAAATAATCCAATCTCCTTTGGCTTTCTCTACGCCTAAATTACGAGCGGCGGCTGCTCCCTTGTGATTTTGGGTAAAAAGTTTAACGTGGGGTAAATGGGCTTTTTCACTGGTTAGCCATGATATAGTTTCATCTGTCGATCCATCATCTACTACAACAATTTCATGTTCAGTAATTAAATCTGGATCAAATTGTTGATTCTCCAAAGCAAGGAGACATTTTTGTAAAATTGGCAAACGATTATAAGTAGGAATAACAACGCTGAAAAACACAAGCAAACCCCAGAAATAATTATATTTAATCCTAATCTATTGTTTTGTTAATTGTTAAAATTGTTGTAAAAAACGGAGATCGCTGTTATACAATCGGCGGATATCGTCTATTTTGTGTAAAATCATGGCAAAACGCTCAACTCCTAACCCTGCGGCAAAACCGCTATAAACCTCTGGGTCATATCCTACAGCTTTTAAAACATTGGGATCAACCATGCCACAGCCTAACACTTCTAACCATTTTCCTTGCCATTGTACGTCAACTTCTGCTGACGGTTCGGTAAAAGGGAAATAACTCGCACGGAATACCGTTGGTAAATCATCGCCGAACATTTGACGCAAAAACTCTTTGATTGTACCTTTGAGATCTGAGAAAGTTAAACCCTTATCGATGGCTAAAATTTCGATTTGATGAAATACTGCGGAGTGGGTTGCGTCCACGGTATCTCTTCTATATACCCTACCCGGGGCGATAATTCTTAGAGGTGGTTCATGATTTTCCATGTATCTAATTTGTACTGATGATGTATGAGTCCTCAATAAACTTCCATCTTCAAAGTAAAAAGTATCTTGCATATCCCTAGCCGGATGATCTTCAGGGGTATTTAAGGCGGTAAAGTTATAATAGTCGCTCTCAATTTGTGGACCTTCAGCGATGGTATATCCCAAGCCTACAAAAATATCTATTACGCCATCGATGGTACTTTGTAAGGGGTGAGATTTACCCAGGGGTCGACCAACACCGGGCATAGTGACATCAAGGGTTTCAGTCAGTATTTGATCGTTAATTTCCCTTTGTTGTAACTGCTGTTGTTGATTCGTTAAACGGGTTTGTATTCCTGTTTTAATATCATTGGCAACTGCACCAATACGAGGACGATCTTCAGGGGACAATTTGCCCATTTCCTTTAAAATTAAGGATAATTGACCTTTCTTCCCTAAATAGCTTACTCTTAATTCCTCTAACTTCTGCAAACTATCAGTTGTTGCGATCGCTTTTTGAGCCGATTCCGCTAATATTTTCAATTGCGATTCTATTTCCGTTGCCATGATAATGATTGCGATATAATCTTGTTTCCCATGCTTATTATCAAACATTCAGGTAAAGTATAGCAACTATCAATGGAAGTAATAAGTAATAAGGAATAAGTAATAAGTAATAAGTAATAAGTGAGTAGTATTAAGATTGAGGAAATGAGCTCGAAAATCTTGCGTTAATTCTCTCCCCACTCCCTACTCCTTACTCCTCCACTTTTAAGTTACATTGTAAAAAACCTACACCTGTGAGCACTGCCTCCTGCCTTACCACCGCCGACGAACATATTTCCAAAACTCTACCAGTATTGGAGGTTTTACCACTCAAGTACATAGATATTGGCTTTGTTCGATGTCCGAAATCTTAAATCCAAAAATATTTATCGCCTCTAATTTAATATTATTAGCTAATTCACTTTTAAAATAATCTGTTTCTTTTTCTAGTCAATTAAGAGTTAAAGTTGTTCGACCACAACTCTAAGATTTTATCAAAGTAATTACAAAAACTTCAAAATTATATTTTGTAAATCAACCATGACTTTTAGCTATTTGAAACTATTAGATTGTGATTAATTGATTTTAGCTTAAACTTAAATAGAAATAAAAGTAAATACTTATTAAATATTCATAATATTTATATTGCAAGTAATATAGCAATCAGGAATCATTCGTGAGAATCAAATAATTGTTTTAAAAGGATTCAGAATCCAGAATCCAGTATTCAATTGATTTATATTAACAATAATTTTCTCTAAAATTTATTTGTTTCTTAAACAGCTAAAATTAGTAGATTAATTGTTAGATAACACGGTAATTAACTAGTATTATAATTTTTAGCTAAATCTCTCAATATTTTTTATGTTTTACTCGACCTTATCCTGTTCTTACCTAAATCTTCAGCATAGGAATACTGATTTCCGAACTAATTACTGTACTTACTGGCACATACTAACCTTAATCCTGTGTTAAAATCGCTATTAAACGTGGCATAGGGTGAGTAAAGAAAAATTATGTTTGAACGCTTCACAGAAAAGGCGATCAAGGTGATCATGTTAGCCCAAGAGGAAGCTCGTCGCTTGGGTCATAACTTCGTAGGTACTGAGCAAATTTTGCTTGGTTTGATTGGAGAAGGAACTGGTGTCGCCGCCAAAGTTCTTAAATCTATGGGTGTTAACCTAAAAGATGCTCGGATTGAGGTTGAAAAAATTATCGGTCGAGGTTCTGGTTTTGTAGCGGTGGAAATTCCCTTTACTCCCAGAGCGAAACGAGTATTAGAGTTATCTTTAGAAGAAGCTCGTCAATTAGGACACAATTATATTGGTACGGAACACTTACTTCTCGGTTTAATCCGTGAGGGTGAGGGTGTTGCGGCAAGAGTTTTAGAAAATCTCGGGGTGGACTTGGGTAAAGTACGCACTCAGGTTATTCGTATGCTAGGGGAAACCGAAACTACTCCTGTGGGTGTTGGTGGTGGTAGTCGCTCTAACAAAACTCCTACTTTGGATGAGTTCGGCTCTAATTTAACTATCATGGCTACCGAAGGGAAATTGGATCCTGTGGTTGGTCGTCAAAAAGAAATTGAGCGTGTTATCCAAATTTTAGGTCGTCGTACCAAAAATAACCCTGTCTTAATTGGTGAACCCGGTGTCGGTAAAACTGCCATTGCTGAAGGCTTAGCTCAACGCATTGCTAATAAAGATGTGCCGGATTTATTAGAAGACAAACGAGTCGTCACCCTTGATATTGGTTTATTAGTGGCTGGTACTAAGTATCGTGGGGAATTTGAAGAGCGACTCAAAAAAATCATGGACGAAATTCGCCAAGCAGGAAATGTCGTCCTTGTAATTGATGAAGTTCACACCCTTATCGGTGCTGGGGCGGCTGAAGGGGCCATAGATGCGGCAAACATCCTTAAACCTGCTTTAGCAAGGGGTGAACTGCAATGTATCGGGGCTACGACCCTTGATGAATACCGCAAACACATCGAAAGAGATGCGGCTTTAGCCCGGCGTTTTCAGCCTGTGATGGTAGGTGAACCCAGTGTGGAAGAAACCATCGAGATTTTATTCGGACTACGGGAACGTTACGAACAACATCACAAGCTCAAAATTTCCGATGAAGCTCTTTCTGCGGCAGCTCAATTATCTGATCGTTATATCAGCGATCGCTATTTGCCTGACAAAGCCATCGACTTAGTTGATGAAGCGGGTTCAAGAGTTCGTTTGATGAATTCTCAGTTACCCGCCGAAGCTAAAGAGTTAGACAAGGAATTGAGACAGGTACTAAAAGAAAAAGACGAAGCTGTGAGATCTCAAGACTTTGATAAGGCTGGGGAATTACGTGATCGAGAAATGGAAATTAAGGGAGAAATTCGGGCTTTGGCGGATCAGAAGAAGAAAAATCCTCAAGTTAATGATAATCCCATAGTTACCGAAGAAGAAATCGCTCATATTGTGGCTTCTTGGACTGGTGTACCCGTTCAAAAATTAACAGAATCTGAAGCGGATAAACTCTTACACATGGAAGATACTCTCCATCAGAGAATTATCGGTCAAGAAGACGCGGTGAAATCTATTTCACGGGCTATTCGTCGGGCAAGAGTCGGCTTGAAAAATCCTAACCGTCCCATTGCCTCATTCATTTTCTCTGGACCTACTGGAGTAGGAAAAACCGAACTTACCAAAGCCTTAGCAACTTACTTTTTTGGTTCGGAAGATGCTATGATCCGCTTGGATATGTCGGAATATATGGAACGTCACACAGTATCGAAATTAATTGGTTCTCCCCCGGGCTATGTCGGCTATAATGAGGGTGGACAATTAACCGAAGCTGTACGTCGTCGTCCTTACACAGTGGTTCTCTTCGATGAAATTGAGAAGGCCCACCCCGATGTCTTCAATCTCTTATTACAAATCTTCGAAGATGGACGTTTGACCGATTCTAAAGGTCGTACTGTTGATTTCAAAAATACCCTGTTGATCATGACTTCCAATATCGGTTCAAAAGTAATCGAAAAAGGTGGAGGCGGTTTAGGTTTTGAACTCGAAGATGACAAAAACGAATCTCAATACAACCGTATTAAGTCCCTAGTAAATGAGGAGTTAAAAAACTACTTCCGTCCTGAGTTTCTTAATCGTCTCGATGAAATTATCGTCTTCCGTCAACTTAACAAAGGAGAAGTCAAGGAAATTTCCGAAATCTTACTCAAAGAAGTGTTTGCCCGTTTAACCGAGCAAGAAATTTACTTACAAGTAACAGACAAATTCAAAGAGCGTTTAGTAGAAGAAGGTTTTAATCCTGCCTATGGTGCTCGTCCTTTACGTCGTGCAATTATGCGACTTTTAGAGGATGTGTTAGCCGAGGAAATTCTCTCGAAACGTCTTCAAGAAGGAGATACTGCCACAGTAGATATTGACGAAGAAGGAAAAGTTGCTATTAAAGCCGAAAGAGAAAATCCTTTATTAGTCAAAGCTAGTGTTTAAACGTTTTATTTAACTAATCTCTGGGGGTGGGCATTATTGTCTCGCCCCTTTTTTTATTTAACTAGAAAGATGGGTTAGTATTCTCTTCTGCCTTTCCTTTGTTCATTGTTAATCTGTCAATCCGTGTTTCAATGCAAATCTGACTAATTCAGTGCGGCTATTAGTACCCGTTTTGCTGAAAAGACGACTAACGTATTTTTCGACGTTTCTAACGCTGGTTTCCAAGGTTTTCGCAATTTCTTTATTCATTAAACCCTGTGCCACTAAATCTAAGACACTTTGTTCTCTTGGGGTTAAATCAATGGCTATGGGAGGCTCTGTAATGGTAAACTTACTACTACTGTTTTTGAGTTTATCTTTGATGTCTTTCACATCTTTAACTAACTCCTCTAATTGAACATTCCCTTCAGTATTTTCTTGCTGGGTTCTTTTTTTCGCCAATAAGTTTCTGACAATAGCTTCTAACTCATCGGCATCAAAGGGTTTTGGTAAATACGCATCACATCCGGCAGTATATCCCTCTATGCGATCAGTTGTCATTCCTTTAGCTGTCAGAAATACCACAGGTACTGAACAAAAACGACTATCTTCTTTTAGTTGTGCCAAAAACTGTAACCCATTAACCTCCGGCATCATAATATCGGAGATAATTAAATCAGGGGTATCATGTTCTAACTTTTGCCACGCTTCTTTGGCATTACTGGCCACTTCTACTTGCCAATTTTCGTTATAATTTAGGTATGCTTGTACTGACTCTCTGATACCGGGTTCATCATCCACTAATAATATTCTTTCTACTTCTGACATGATGAGTTATTAATAATAAGTTTATACAAAATTATCTAACTATCAGTATATTGCCTTATGACATCACATTGGCATTTATCCCAAAAACATTTGAATACATTAGAAACTTGTCCGCCACTATTTCAAAAAATTTATTTACAACAGTTAAAAATTCCTTTTAATTTAATCCAAGAAGAAAAAACCCAATGGGGAAAACAGTTCCATCTGTTGATGCAACAACATAATTTAGGTTTACCTATCGATGATATTCAAACAGATAATGACGATTTAAAACTTTCTGTGAAGGCTTTAATTAATGCCACTGAAGATATATGGACTTCTTCTGAAATTATTACGAAAAAGGCAGAATATCAGGTTAACTATACCCTTAATAATTATTTATTTACCTCAGTTTATGATTTATTAATTTTATATAAAAATAAGGCGGTAATTTTTGATTGGAAAACTTATTTAAAACCTCAAGATGAGGATAAATTAATTAATAATTGGCAAACAAAACTATATCTATATATTTTAGCAGAGAAACTTGACTATAGACCTCACCAACTTTCTTTTACTTATTGGTTTGTTAAGTTACCCAATAAGCCGCAACGACAGACCATTAAATATAATAAAACGAAACACGAAAAAACCAGAAAAGAGTTAAATTATTTATTAGAAAAACTAGAGTATTTAACCGCAGAATATATCGAAAATAGACTTAATTTTCCTCATCATAATAACTGTGAAACTTGCCCCCATCGTCATAATTTTCCTAATTTATCAACGGAATCGGAATTAGATCAAAATTTACCCACTTCTCTCGATGACATAGAAATTGTGGGCCTTGCTGAATACTGCAAGGGATTTGCCCGAAAAAGACTCTCTGGAGGGTAATTTAGAATTTAGAATTTAGAATGAAGAATTAATTTTTAGCTTTACTATTTTTAATGATTGCATGAATAATAGAGATTAATCCATGTTTATTCATTTAGTATTGCTAGATCCTCGATTGTTATAACGGGAATCGTCGTTTTTAAACTGAAACCAATTCTCTGCAATTTGTTGAAATTTAATTTGCGTATCAATGTTAAATAACTGCTCATTCAATTTTTTAGTTAAAGGATTATTGGCGGTCAGAGCAATACTATAGTCTTCAGTTCCTAGACTAAAATTGGCCATTCGATAATCAATCTGAGGATTTTGATGGAGGTAATTTTCTAAAAATAAACGGGAATAAAGAATTGCGTCCACCTGTTTGTTTTTCAACTGGGTAATACCAGATGCTAGATCTTTGATAGGCACCAGACGTGCTCCATAGTATGTCGCCCATTTTGCCGCATTTGAACCGGTTATCACGGCGATACGGGCATTGTTTAAATCTTGGGGTTTACTAAACTCCTCAACTGAACGAGGGGAAAACGCCAAAGCCAAGGTTGTAGCAATTCCAGCAGTTAATGAACTAACAATAATGGTGGAAATAATCGCCCACCATGAGGCAATGATGCGTCCTAAGGGGGTAATGGGATAGCGATCGCCATAGCCGACAGTGGTAAAGGTCATGACAGCACACCACATTCCTTCTTTAATTCCCTTAAAATATTCAGGGGTAAACTGTTCAGGGTTGTCCTTGTGTTCCGCTAACCAGAGCAAATTGCCAACGGTGAACAGACAAAGATAAATGACTCCTGCGGAGGAAATAAAAGCCCATCCCAAGAAGGGGCGAACAATACCCCACAACGTCGGTGGAGAAGAGGGTAACAGTAAGGTGAGATGGTCTTGGCCAACGGGTTGCGTAAAATCAAAGAGTTCTAATCGCTCTGGCGTAATCGAAATTGTCCCAAACGCCACATCAATTTTCCCCAGTCCCAAGTGAACTAACATCTCAGGAACAGAGGAATAGAAAACCATTTCATCGTTAAGATTCAGTTTTTCGGCCAGTTCGTGCCACATTTCTACTGTAATTCCAGTTATTTTTCCAGTCCCAGAGACAATCACAGCCGGTTCTCCTCCTGCAAATCCCACCCGTAATTTAGAGGGTAAATCTGTTTTAGTTTCCGATGAAGAAGGAGGTTCGGAGAAATGATCTTGAGCTTTTAGAGGGAAAGAACTAACAAGAGGATAAACAAAAGCAAGGGCAATGATGAATCGACGAATTAACATCATAATTCCAGTTATTTTGTCTAAAATTTTAGCCTAGATTCCCTATTGAGACAACCATAAGTCAATAAAGAATCAACTGATTACTGACCAGTGACACTAGTATTGTTTTGACAGCACCATATTGATGGACTGGTTAAGATAATTTTGGATTTTAGATGTTAGATTTTCGAAAATAGTTTTACCCCTCAAATTAGAAATGTCAGAGTACTAGTGCTTGAACAATTTTGAAATTAGGGGTTGTGGTAGCAGGGGAGAAGGGCGGTGGGAGTTGGGAGAGAAGATTTATAGTTTTAAACAGTTTCCTTCACGGAATAAATAAAAGGAAAAGTATTTTGTAATTGTATTAGTTCGTCCCTGTGTGCTTGAATTGTAATAATCGTATCGGCAGATTCTTGAGTATTGCTATCTAAACGAAAAACTACTTTTTCAACTCTACCGGCACCTTTCCAATAGAAAAAACCTGCAAGGGGTGCAAGAATTAGTAACCCTAAAAATAGATTACTTTCGGTAGAAAATAACATCGATAAAACTAACGCAAAACAAAATAAACCACAACCTGCTAAAAAACTCAGAAAAACTGCTAAAAAAATGCTAGGGGAAACAAGTCCTTCTAAGGATACTTTATTAGTTTCACCATCGATAGCCGTGACTTTATAGGATCTAGTTTGAAAATAATTTCTTAAATAACTCAGAATATTATCTTCAGTATCTTGACAGGCCAGAGTCACAATTTCTGTACGATCTTTGATACTTCCTCTGATGAAGAAAAACAGACCGATCATTAACAATATTGTGAGTAATAATGTAGAAACCATAGTTTAATAATCAATAATTGCTAAAATATGAGCCACCAAGAGTTTACAAGGGTAGGTTTTGAATATTTCTTTCCATCAATCAACCATCATCTATACCTTACCTCGATGAGATTTATAATAATTATGATAGTTAGAGCGATAATATCCTCCTTGATCATTATATTTGATTCCATTAGCAACAATACCCAACAGAGGAATATGAGATATTTTTAATTGTTCTGTGACCTGCTGCAAATCAGAACTCTCTGTTTTACCTAATTTCACGACTAAAATTAAACCATTGGTATTCGGGGCGAGAATTTTGGCGTCGGAGAAACCCAACACTGAAGGACTATCATAGATAATAAAGTCAAATTTTTCAGATTCCTTTAATTCTTTGATAATCTGTTGCATTTTTTTCGAGTGTAACAAGCGAGTAGGATCTGGTGGTATTTGTCCGGCGGTGATGACTGATAAATTTTCCCATTGAGGCACTTCTTTGATCGCCGACACCAAGTCAACTCCCGTAGCTAAAACGTTAGTTAAACCATTCTCATTATCCACTCCCAAGAGGCGATGTAATTGAGGTAATCGTAAATCCGCATCGATTAACAATACTTTTTGCCCCATAGCCGCCGCCCCTTGTGCTAAATTAAGACTGATGGTAGATTTACCCTCGGCGGGATTAGCGGAACTAATTACCAAGGAGTTAACAGGAGAGTCCGAGCCTAATAAACTGACGTTGGTATAAAGGTTACGGAAAGATTCAATCCAATAAGATGAGGTGTATTCTTGAGGTTGGGTGGTTTTTGGCATCCAACTAAGGGCAGATTCAGGGCTAGAGTGAAGGGAGGGTAAGGCTTTGCGGATGACTTCCTCTACGGAATTAATGTTTTTATGAATGGGTATTTTTCCTAAAATAGGTTGTTTTATTAATTCTTTTAATTGTTCTAATGTATGTATTGAAACGTCTAATTTATCAACGATTAAAGCCGTTGTCATACCTAAAATTAATCCTCCTAGAAAACCAATAATGATATTATTTAATGGGGTGGGATAAACAGGTTCATCGGGAATTTTAGGAGGGTTTATTATGCGCCAAGTTACGTTTTTTTGGGCTTGCTCTAATTCCAGTTTTTCTCTGATTTCTAAGAAACGTTTTAAACTGTCAGTGGTGGATTGCAATTCTCTCTGTAAATCGGCATATTGTCTGGTAATCGTGGGCATTTGTTGAGTGCGTTGTTTCAGTTCTTCTAATACTATTTTTAAACTGTCAACTTTGGTTTGAAACATTTTTAGTTCGTTAGCTTTTAACAGTAATTCTTCTGTTAATTTCGTGCGAATTTGATTAGGAGAAGATAAGGCGATCGATTCTTGATCAGTAATATTGCCAAATTCTTGAGCTAGGACATTTCGACTTTCTTGTCTTAATAATTGGGTGACATTTTCTCTTTTTTCTTTTAAAGTAATAATTTGAGGACTTTTGTCAGTAAAAATAGCGGATTGTACTGCTAATTCTAGTTCCAAATCTTGTAATTGTTTTAATAAACTTTGGTATTTTGGTGATTCCGTTAAATAACTAACAGCAATGGCTTGTTCGGGAGATAAATTTAACTGTTGTTGTAAATTAATATAAGCAGAATTGGCTTGTTTTAACTGAACTTGAGTCGCTAAATAATCTTGTTCCACAGCTAATAATTGTTGAGTTAATTCTGTGGCTTTAACTTGGGGATCGATAAACTGATATTGTTGTCTTAAAGTTTGTAATTGAGTCTGTAAAGATGTTACTTTATTTTCTAATTGTGGCACTTGATTTCGGACAAATTTTAAACCTTCATTAATATTATTTTTATTTTCTGCCAAATTGTTAGCTAAATAACTACTCGCAATTTCGTCTAAAACATATTTAATTTTTTGAGGATCTTTATTTTTAAAAATAACTTCTACTATTTTCGTATTTTCTAAGGGTTTAATGGTTAAATTGTCTAATTTTTCGAGGTTAATATCCTCATAAATATCGGGATATTCAACAGAAATTTTATCTAAAATAGGTAGCAAAACACTGGTACTAGCCAAAATTTCTATTTCCGTATTGTAGTCAATTTCTGATGGTTGAGATGGGGATATCGAGCCATTTATATTAGCATCACTTTTTCCTTTTTCCTCGAATTTGTCCACCAATAACAGGAACTTACCTTGATAAATTGGTGATTGTTGATAAGTCCAAAAACTTATGGCAGCAGTAACCCCCACTGTTACGCTGGTAAAAACCATCCAGCGTCTTTTTAGTAATGAGAAAAACCGGGAAAAACTATTAACATTATCAGCTTCTTGATCCGCTTTTTGGGAGATCATTGATAAAGAGGAGACGACATTATTTTCTATATCCTGAAGATCATTATTGTTAGATCCTAATTCATAATCTGAGTCTTTTTTTGGGGACATTTTTTAAATAATTGATAGTTGATAAGGGAAAAAGGAAAGAGAAGAAGGAATGATAGCAGTCCAAAATTATTCTTGAAAAACTGTGAAATTAGAAAAATAATTCTGTTGCTAGATGGGAAGTTATCTCCTATTATTATTGTTATTATCAAAGGCATTATTAAACAAATTATAAATAGAAAAAGTTCTACCGATCGGTCCAAAAACCGTCTCAAAACCGTCGCCAATTGCGGCGAAAACGTTCCTATTAACGATAATCACATCATTATTTTTAAGAATAGGGTTTGTTTCTTCATTAACCTCCGCGGCTAAATCTACAGAAACATCCCTTTTGGTAACTGTACCATTAGGATTAACCCTCAGCAGTTGCACTACACTCTTATTAGCACGACGATCATCAAAACCGCCAGCAGCTAATATCGCATTATTTAAAGGGCTATTGGGAGTTATTTGTAGGCCCCCCGGCCTTCTCACTGAACCCACCACGTTAACGATAATTTCGGCGGGAGAAAAGTTAGCAGAGGCAATGGTTTGTGCTTCGGCGGGATCAATTTCCTCCGCTCTTGGTACGATGATTGTATCTCCATCTTGTAAAACAATATCTTTATTGACATCTCCTGTTTCTAGCATTTCCCATAGATTGATCTCAATGGTTTGCTCTTGTCCATCTCTAGTAATACGATTAACGGTAATTTCACGAATATTAGCCATTTCTCGGATACCGCCACTTTGTTGTAAAGCAATCGTAAGTCGAGGAGATCCTGTTTCAATGGGTATGGTATAAGCACCGGGGCGGTTAACTTCCCCTACAATGGTAACATTGGGCGGTTGAGCAAATTTAATCCCAAAATTGGCATCGGCTAATTGACGATTTTCTCTGGCATTGATTATTTCTTGTTTGGGTATGATAATTACGTCTCCGTCCTGTAAGTCAACATCTTGTTTTAAGTCTCCCTGTTGTAATAGTTGCCAAAAGTCTATGGTGTAAATTCTTTCACCGTTATTTTCATTTCTTTTTAAGAGAATTTC
Source organism: uncultured cyanobacterium (assembly GCA_963749915.1). Classification (GTDB taxonomy): domain Bacteria; phylum Cyanobacteriota; class Cyanobacteriia; order Cyanobacteriales; family Cyanobacteriaceae; genus Geminocystis. Next base: position 845,306 of record CAVVOP010000008.1, on the reverse strand, counting down.
TCTCACATTGGCTGAGACGGTTAAACCCCCTGCTTGTTCAAGTAAATCGGTTACTTTTGGTCGTTTTCTATCTCCTAAGTCAGGACTTAGGGTGTATTTTCCTGGTACATTTATTTCTCCTGCGATGGCCAATTTCAGGGGGCGTTGTGCTATGAGGGTGACAGTAACCACTGGACGCTTGAGAAACAGACTATATTCTTCCGTTAAAAGTTGATAGACTTGTTCAACGGTTTTTCCTTCAATGTTCAAAGTACCTATCAAGGGAATAGAAATTGTGCCGTCAGTAGATATTTGAAATTCGCCCCCTTGATCCGGTAGTTCATACACACTAACCCGAATGATATCACCTGGACCTAAAGCATAGGGCTTCGTTTCTGGTAAGATTTTCGGTGGAGTAAGGGGTTGAAGAGGCGGTAATAAAGGGCTCAAACCAGGATTTTCCTCCATGGCAGAGGATTGGGCTTGAGTGGGATGGCATAGTAATAGTACGGGAATATTAATACTAATAGCGACCATAAAAGTAGTGAATTTGGGTGTCATAAGTAAAAAAGTTTCACAGTTACGTTAAGTTCGATTTAGGTAGTTCACAATGATCTATAATTATACTTTCTACACTTTCGCAGTTTTTTCTTCATGGCTAATTGTTAATTGTTAATTACTCTAGGCGATCGCCAATTTTTGGCCAATAGAATCCAGAAGTAAAGCGGCTTTATCAGTTCTTTCCCAAGGTAGATCTAAATCAGTACGTCCAAAATGCCCATAAGCGGCAACATCTTGGTAAAAACGACCATTTCGTTGAGAAGGTAAAGAACATAAGTTGAACATTTGAATAATACCTGCGGGGCGTAAGTCAAAATGGGCCTTAACCAAGGGCAATAGTTTTTCTTCGGGGATAGTTGCCGTTCCAAAAGTTTCAATAAAAATACTCACAGGTTGAGCCACACCGATGGCATAACTTACTTGCACTTCACACTTACTAGCTAATCCAGCGGCTACAATATTTTTAGCGACATAACGACAGGCATAGGAAGCGCTACGATCGACTTTAGTAGGGTCTTTGCCCGAAAAAGCACCACCACCATGACGAGAATAACCGCCATAGGTATCAATAATAATTTTACGCCCTGTCAAGCCAGAGTCCCCTTGAGGCCCACCAATGACGAATTTGCCTGTGGGATTCAGTAAGAAACGGGTTTTATCCGTCGGCTTAATTTGTAAATCGTGGAAAACAGGACTAACTACCACTTCTTGAATTGCCTCTTTTAAAGTCGCCTGAATAGAATTATTATCAGTAATATTGCCGATGGTAGCAGTGTGCTGAGTAGAAATTAAAATAGTGTCAATACCTACAGGTTGATCATTTTCGTAGGCGATCGTCACCTGAGTTTTCCCATCAGGACCTAAATAGGGTAGTTCTCCAGACTTTCTAACCAATGCTAAACGTCTGGCCATGCGGTGAGCTAGACTAATAGGTAAAGGCATTAACTCCGGAGTCTCATTACAAGCAAAACCAAACATAATGCCTTGATCCCCAGCCCCAATCTTATCCAGTTCATCATCACTGAGATTTTGTCGTTGTTCTTGTGCTTGATCAACTCCTTGGGCAATATCGGCGGATTGTTCGTCTAAAGCTATTAAAACAGAGCAACTATCAGCAGAAAAACCGTTACTAGCGTCAGTATAGCCGATATCCGCAATTTTTTTGCGTGCCAAATTTATGTAATTAACGTGGGCTTGAGAAGAAATTTCTCCAGTAATCAAAACTAAACCAGTGTTAACTACTACTTCTGCGGCCACCCGACTAGATTGATCTTGAGTTAACAAAGCATCTAAAATAGTGTCAGAGATTTGGTCACAGATTTTGTCAGGATGCCCTTCTGTGACGGACTCGGATGTAAATAAATAGTTACGACTCAATTCTTTTTTTTCCCTCGATGATTTTGGATCCGATTTTACATTATATTAAGTTAATATTGCCATAGACTAAACTTTTTTAAATTTACTCTATAACTAAATTGTCCAATTTCTCTTTCAAAATTTTAAAATGTATCATTTATGGATTAATAGTAAATAGTTTGGGCTGTCAACTAGAAGCAAAAAAATCGGAAGAATTAGTAACTATAACTCCTGAAAAAAAGCAAGAAATAATCAAGATAATTTACAGTCAACAAAAAACTTTAAATTTATGTAATCAAGAGCGAGATAATAAGTTATCAAAAAATTCTGCTAATATATATCGATTAAATAACCAAACATATTTGGTAGAGATTTTATGCTTTTTCGGTGCTTATCAGGGCAACTATCAATATATTTTATTTGATAAAGCATCTTCAGAAATTAGGGTGATTGACTTTACCACCTTTGACAGCAATATTAGTGACAATTTAAGGCTAACTAATACTAACACTTTAACCGGTACAGCAGAATTTGATCCCCTCAGTCAAATTTTAATACTAGAGACGAAAACTAGAGGTTTAGGGGATTGTGGTAGTTTTGCTCAGTATAAATGGCATAATTCAGCTTTTGAATTAAACGAATATCGCCATAAGCCTGATTGTGACGGGGTTTATCTTCCTCCAGAAAATTACCCTCTTATTTATCCATAACTTTAATTCGATGAGTTTTCTGGGATAACTCCTTGACATTATAAGTGTCTCTATGACATTATATATTTAATGGCTTAAAGCCATTAATTTATCAAAGAGAGTAAAAAAATGCCCATATTAGTCAATGATTGCGAGATAAAAACCTTTAACTTTCCCGGAGGAGAATGCCAGGTGACCTTATCACCGCGGACTGTGATCCCAAAAACAGTAATTAAAGGTATTTTAAACAGTGCTAACGATATTATCGCTTTATTACTTACCGTTGATGCTATTCGCCGTATTTTAACCACCGTCACTATTGATTTGATTATTCCTTATTTTCCCTATGCTAGACAGGATCGAGTTTGTAATCCAGGGGAACCTCTGAGTGTTAAAGTAATGGCAAATTTGATCAACGGCTTAAAGTGCGATCGCATTGTAATTATTGATCCTCATTCTGATGTGACTCCCGCTTTATTAAATAACTGTCATGTAGTAACCCAAGCTGATATTTTAGCTGATAGTGACTTAGGAAAAAGGCTTGAAAAAGAAAACTGGGCTTTGATCGCCCCTGATGCTGGTGCAGAGAAAAAAACCCTTGAAGTAGCTAAACGTATAGGAAAATCTGGGCAATACCTTGATGTTTTTTGTGCCAGTAAAATTCGTGATACAAAAACAGGGAAAATTCTCTTTAGCACCTTTCATGATGATGTTAGAGGGCGAAAAGTGATTTTAGTAGATGATATTTGTGATGGTGGGCGAACCTTTATCGAATTGGCAAAAGTACTTCAAGAAAAAGAGGTTCAGGAAATTGCTCTTTATGTTACCCATGGCATTTTTTCTAAAGGATTAGAGCCATTACGGCCATATTTTAATCAAATTTATTGTTGTCACACCATGCTATTCCCAGAAGAACAAGATAGTAATTTTTTGACCATTTTACCCCACTCCCTAATATAGCTTAGGTTAACGATACAGGCCAAAAGCCTATGCCAAATTTATCGAAATCCCAAATTTATCAAATTTTTACCAGAGAAAAAACCATGAAAATAAATCCCCTTAATGCCATTGATTTTTACAAAACCGATCACCGTCGTCAATATCCTCAAGGTACAACGGAAGTTTATGCTAATTTTACCCCTCGCAGTGGTCGTCTTGCCAAAGTTTTAGATTCCGATGACATTCGAGTCGTGTTTTTTGGCTTACAATATTTTATCAAAGATTACCTAATTGATTGTTGGAACGAAAACTTTTTTCAACAGGATAAAAAAACGGTAATTTCCGCCTATCAAAGACGCATGGATACTTCCTTGGGAGTGGGTGCAATTCCTCTCGAACATATTTGTGCCCTCTACGATTTAGGATATTTACCTCTCAAAATTAAGGCATTGCCGGAGGGAAGTCTAGTTTCCATAGGAATACCTCTATTGACAGTGGTAAATACTCATCCTGATTTTTTCTGGTTAACTAATTATATTGAGTCAGTGATGTCCTGTTATTTATGGAAACCGATAACATCTGCTACAACAGCCTATCAATATAAAAAGTTAATGACAAATTATGCCTTAAAAACAGGAACGCCCTTAGATTTTATACCCTTTCAATGTCATGATTTTTCTTTTCGGGGTTTATCCAGTGTACAGGATGCCATAATTAGTGGTGCAGCTCACCTTACTTCTTTTTGTGGTACTGATACGGTATTAGCAATCGATCTACTAGAAAATTATTATAGTGCCAATGCAGATCATGAGATGATCGGTGTTTCTGTGGCAGCTACGGAACATTCTGTCATGGCCATGGGTATGCAAGACGGAGAATTAGAGACCTTTCGCCGACTCATCGAAGATTTATACCCCAAAGGTATTATTTCCGTTGTTGCCGATACCTGGGATTTTTGGAAAGTGATAACGGAATATACGGTCATCCTCAAGAATAAAATTCTAGCACGGGATGGTAAGTTAGTTATCCGTCCTGATAGTGGAGATCCTGTTAAAATTATTTGTGGAGATTTTAGGGCCTCCCAAGGTAGCCCTGAATATAAAGGTGCTGTAGAATGTTTATGGGAAATTTTTGGCGGTAGTCTTAGCCCCACAGGATATAAAATGCTTGATTCTCATATTGGTTTGATTTACGGTGATTCTATTACCCTCGATCGGGCTGATAACATCTTACAACGATTGGATAAAAAAGGATTTGCTTCGGGGAATGTGGTTTTTGGCATTGGTTCATATACCTATCAATACGTCACCAGGGATAACCTCGGATTTGCCGTAAAAGCCACTAGCGGTATAGTTAATGGCGATCGCCGAGATATTTTTAAAAATCCTAAAACCGACGGAGGTACAAAAAAATCCGCTAAAGGTTTATTGAGAGTTGAGGAAAACAGCAATACTTATGTTTTATATGAACAACAAACAGTAGAACAGGAAAAACAAGGTGCTTTAAAAATCGTGTTTCTCGATGGTAAGCTAGTCAAAAGTTATACCCTTTCGGATATTCGCCAACGTATTGAGAGTCATCTTTAAAGGAAAAATAGATCATGGAAGAAAAGTACTACAGTTCTGAAGCAGAATTTCTCAAAGATTACGATCCGAGAAAATTTGATCGCCCCAGTACTTCAGTAGATACCGTAATTTTCACAGTTTTTGAGCAATCTTTGCAAGTTCTCCTCGTAAGACGGGCAAACTATCCTTTTAAAAATCAATGGGCATTAGTTGGCGGTTTTATCGACTTGGATAATGATAAGACTTTAAAGGATACCGCAAGACGTAAATTAGAGGAGAAAACTGGCGTAAAAACGCCCTATTTAGAGCAGTGTTTTACCGTTGGCAATAAACACCGGGATCCTCGAGGATGGTCCGTAACTACTGTTTATTTTGCCCTATTGCCCCATGATAAAATTCAACTTACAGCGGGAAAAGGTGCCATCGAGATCAAGTGGTCGCCCATCGTCAAAAATAAACTAATAGAGTCATTAGCCTTTGATCATAACGAAATTTTAAGTCAGGCCATCGAACGTTTACGCAATAAAGTACTTTATACTTCCTTACCAGCTTACTTGATGTCTGAAAAATTTACCCTTGGGGATTTACAAAAAGTTTATGAGGTAATTCTTGATCATACTTTAGAAACAAAATCCTTTCGTCGTCGTATTGCCAAAGCAGAAATTTTAGAGGAAACCTCCGAAATGCGTCAAGATGCCAAACGTCCCGCGAAATTGTATCGTTTAAAAGATAACATTGATACTCATTTCTTTTTAAGAACCATCGAAGGTGCCGTAAGTAATTAATCACAAAATACTGAAATACTTAACCTCAACTTCTTGGAGTAATCCCTTGCCTACAGCTAGCTTCTGTTTCCAACTACACCCAATTATTATTTTATCTCTCATATATTTCCAGAGGTAAATTATCTGGGTCTTTAAAAAAAGTAAAGCGTTTATCCGTCAATTCATCTGTTCTAATGGGTTCAACACTGACCCCTTTGGATTTTAAGTAAACAACGGATTTATCGATATTCTCCACTTCAAAGGCTAAATGTCTTAGTCCGCAATTTTCTGGATTACTAAGCCTAGCAGGAGGAGAGGGAAAAGAAAAAAGTTCGATCATGTCATTATTGCCAACTCTCAAATCTAACTTATAAGAGTTTTTGTCTTCTCTAAATGTTTCCTTAATGATTGAAAAAGCAAGTATCTTCGTGTAAAAGTCCTTTGATTTTTCATAATCAGAAGAAATAATAGCTATATGATGAATTTTGTTTATTTCCATTTTTAGATTCTGGCTCTTTCAATCTTTCTTCCTTCAATGGGCTTATGCTCCATTAAAATTGTAGCAAAAGCAGATTAGGAAACAACTAACGGAACAACTAACGGAAAAACTATGTTTTTATTCTACTAGTGGTCTGTCAATTTTGAAATGAGGGATAAAACAATCCTCCAAAATCCAAAATCCAAAATTACCCGTTCCCAGTCCCTCAAAACTATCTTGACAGACCACTAGGTTTGGGTGCTGGATTTTTGAGCGAATTGATTGGCATTGGCACAGGAGAAATTAGAATGGTTTTTTTGTTAATCCAGACTTGCCGCCGACTGTGTACCAATATTCCCATGTTCCATCCTTAGCGGTAGACCAATCTTTCAAGTCAAAATAACCACTCCCTTCCCGAGTTCCCGAAATTTGGTAAACTTTTACGGCCTTCCCTTGGTTATTCCAAATCAGTGGCCAGCCAGGTTCCATTTGCTCAGGAGTGGCTTCGATAAAGGCTGTGGGTATTGTAGTGGAAAGGATCATCGAGAATCTCTGAACTCAGAATTCCATTATTATCGGGAGCATAGTAATAGTCTCCTAAAATAGCCATCCCAGCACTTGTCCCGGCCACGGGAATTTTCTTGTCATTAATCAAATAATTAAGTGCCTTCTGTGTCTCGGTTCCTTCCCAATATTTTTTATATTTAGTTTGATCTCCTCCCGCTATAAACAGGGCATCGGCTTCACGAATATAGTCGATAACTTTGGGTTCATTGGCGGCTTCACGACCATCAATAGAAAGTTCAGCCGCTGAATGAACCCAATCTCGATAATGCTGACAAATCCATTTGGCTTGACCCCCTATACCCCCAGTGCGAAGCACTAAATATTTACCGCCTTTGGCTCGTGCAAGAAACCATTGAGTTGCTTCATGCTCACCCGATTTGTCCCCTTCTGCTCCTCCAATCAACAAAATCCCTGGCTGAGAACTGATTGAGACCGCATCTTTACTTCCACAGGCCAAATAATACTCAAAATCCATATTCTTCCCCATTTTAAATATCTTTAGCTATTTGTAAAAATTCAATAGGCACACCGTTATTTTCTTGGAGAGGGTTATGTTCACAATCTTATTGTAAAAAACCTACCCCTGTGAGATCAACCCCACCATACTTACGTGGTATTTACTTACGTGGTATTTGGCGAGCAGATAAATTTGTAGAGTTTCTGTAAAATCCTTATATAAAGATTGTATAAAGTTTGGGCATTTGTGAAGTTTGTGTTAAATACAGGAAAAATCCAGTCATTCTCAAAAAAATCTTTTATACTCAGGATAAAGCACTTAAGTGCATGGGTAAGGAAAATAGATAAGCTCCAACCCGCCGAACCTATTTGTGAACCCTAATCCCTTAATATGCCCAATGCAAAGACACAATTTTTATTGGTATTAATACAAAATTACCCATTAAGTAGTCTCAATTATGAACAGTCATCCTCAAAAAATTGTTATTATCGGTGCGGGCCCTGCTGGATTAACTGCTGGTTATGAATTAATTAAAAATGGTCACAAAGTTTTAGCTTTAGAAAAATTCGATAGAGTAGGCGGAATTTCTCGCACTGAAACCTATAAAGGCTATCGTTTTGACATTGGGGGACACCGTTTTTTTACTAAAGTTAGAAAAGTACAAAATCTGTGGAATGAAGTCTTGGGAAATGAATTTATTAAAGTTCCCCGTCTCTCCAGAATTTACTATAAAGGCAAATTTTTCAGTTATCCTTTAGAACCCATTAATGCCCTAACTAATTTGGGAATTATCGATAGTTTGAGGATCCTCTATAGTTATCTCAAAATAAAGGTTTATCCCTTACCTTTGGAGGATAATTTTGAACAATGGGTGACGAATCGTTTTGGGGGACGTTTATATCAAACTTTTTTTAAAACTTACACTGAAAAAGTCTGGGGCATTTCCTGTACTCAAATTCGAGCAGATTGGGCCGCACAAAGAATTAAGGGATTATCTCTGAGAAAAGCTGTCATTGATGCTTTATTTGGTATAGGCGATACTAAAACTTTGATTAAAGAATTTGATTACCCCATTTTAGGTCCGGGAATGATGTGGGAGAGATTTCAAGAAAAGTTGGAGGATAAAGGCTCTCAGGTACTATTAAATACAGAAGTGCTGAAGGTGAATAGGAAAGGAAAACGTATTACCAGTATTGTTGCTAAAAAAGGTAATGAAACCCTAATCTTTACAGGAGATAACTTCATTAATACAATGCCGATAACTCTTCTAATGCAACGTTTAGAACCACTACCGCCAGAAAATGTATTAAAAGCCGCTCGTGGTCTAAAATATCGTGATTTTCTCATTGTTCCCATTGTCATCGATCAAGAATATCTATTTCCTGATAATTGGATTTATATTCACAGTCCTGAATTTAAGGTAGGACGGATTCAGAATTTTAAAAATTGGAGTCCGAAAATGGTACCCGATAACAGTAAAACTTGCCTGGGCATGGAATATTTTTGTAGCGAAGGGGATGAGTTATGGGGCATGGATAATCGAGATTTAATTCAACTGGCCAGTGAGGAAATTGTTAATCTTGGCTTGGTGGATGACATCAATAAAGTGATAGATGGCACTGTAATTCGACAAAAAAAGGCTTATCCTGTTTACGATGAGCAATATCAAGAACATTTAAAGGTACTTCAGAATTATATCGATGACTTTGAGAATTTATATTCCGTCGGTCGTAATGGAATGCACTGTTATAATAATCAAGACCACTCGATGTTATCAGCATTATTAGCCGTAGAAAATATTATGGGTGCAAATCATCATTTATGGGATGTGAACACAGAGCGATCCTACCATGAAGAATTTATGACTAAATCAAGAAAAAATCTTACTAATCTTACTAATACTACCGATCCTACTCCGATACTTGTCAATACTCCTCCGTTGATGCCGGAAATATCACAGTGAGGAAAAGAAATAAGTGAGTGGTATAAAGATGGCAAGATAAAAAACCAAAATTGCAGTTAGAAAAAGAAGAAATAAAGTTATTACCTACATTGGTAATCTGAGCAATTAAGTAACCTGAGTAGTCGAGTTATTTATAAATATTAAATTTTTCCTGTTTCTCCAAAAATAATTTAAACCATCCTCTACGCCAAAAATAAAAAGTCATTACCCCTGCCACTAACAACATTAACAGTAAAGTGGCAAAATATCCCCAACGTAATTTTAATTCAGGCATATATTCAAAATTCATACCATAAAGTCCGGCAATGAAAGTTAAGGGAATAAAAATACTAGAAATAATTGTTAATAAAGTGATTACCTCGTTCATTTTGTTGCTCATAGATGAGATTAATACTTCCATTAAACTAGAAGCTAATTCTCTATAAGTTTCTAAAATATCTAAAATTTGGATGGTGTGATAATAACAATCTCGAAAATAAATATAGACTTCTTTAGTAATTAAATTATTATCTTCTCTGATTAACTCATTAAAAAGATTACGCAGAGGCCAAATTGAGCGTCTCAAAGACAATAACTCCCTTCTCACGTTATAAATCTCTTGTAATGTTTTTTTGCTGGGGTGTAAGACTATTTGATCCTCTAAATCTCCGATTCTTTCTCCATAATCTTCCAACACGGGAAAATAATTATCAATCAATGTATCTAATAATAAATAAGCTAAATAATCGGCCCCTAATTGTCTTACTTTTCCTTGATTGAGTCTGATACGTTCTCTGACTTTGGCAAAATTATCAATATTATCTTCTTGAAAAGTCAGTAAATAGTCTTTTCCTAAGATAAAACTAATTTGCTCAGAAGTAAAACCAATTTCATTTTCATTAGCTTTAACGGAGTGAATAATTATTAATAATTGATCAGAATAGTCTTCTATTTTTGGTCTTTGAGGAACACTGACAATATCTTCTAAAATTAAAGGATGTAACTGAAAAACTTGTCCAATTCTTCGAAGAATATTCTCTGTTCCTAATCCCTCAACATCAGCCCAAGAAACTAAGTTATTAGTCAGACAAGAAACACAATCTTCAGGTTGAGCATTTACTCGACGATGAGCGTTATGTTGATCATATTCAATAAGAGTAATATGAGAAGGTAACGCCAAAGGATCGATGGTAATACTACCGGGTTCACTTCCCGGTTCATCGTAAGAATAATCGAAATAATCTTCTTCTTCTTCTGTGGGTAAGTTAGATGAAAACATAAAGAGGAACTATATCAAAAATTGACGACCTGATGAAAAACGCAATGGGGACAAGATAACACTGAATTCTGACATTAATAAAGTTTCCAGAGAAAACTAATACCCACTATTTTCCCTCATCCTTTACTTATGTAGCGATATCCTGAATCTGACTCAACAGACTAAAAATGGGTCGCCTGAGATTCGAACTCAGGACCAATCAGTTAAAAGCCGAGTGCTCTACCGCTGAGCTAGCGACCCGTCGGTTGTTCATTTTTTCACAACGATGACCAGTATAACGCACTTTTTTAGAAGGTGCAAGAGGGAGGAAATCTTTTTTTAGGATTAAATTTAATTAAGGTCTTTTGTAGTTGACACTGGAGATTGAGTCATGTGGGAGTTTAAGTCGATGATGATTTCCGGTATGATATCTTGACCTAATACTGCCCCTGGACTATGATGTTCATAAATTTCTGATACTGGTAAATTTTTGAGGTTATTTTGTTTTTGGGGATCTTCGTTGGGTAGTAATTTAAGTAGGGGTAAGGGTAGTAAACTCGATAAGTTAGTAATCAATAATAGTAACCAAAGATGCTCAAAATTGCTTTCTGTTACCCCTAACCAGTGGGTAAGTAACGCTCCTAATTCATGGGAAACTAATCCGGCTAAATTCCAAATTGACATTAATAGGGCGAAAAAACTGGCTTCGATGCCTTCAGGACACAGACGGGCTGACAATACCAATATAGGCATAAAGGCGATTTGTCCCATAACCGTTAAAATTAGGCTATCACCTAAGCTAAACCAATGATCATCAATACCCAGAACACGGTTAAAATGGGTTACCAATATCAGGCTTGTCATGCCCAAAAGGGAAGATAACACTACACTCCAACCTAACATGACTCGGAAGGAGATTTGTTTTAGCCATGTTTGATAACAAAATATGCCTATTAGTGCCGCCAAACTAGTAATTAATCTTATCCTACCTAAAAATTCCGGAGTGAATCCTAATTCATTGGTAGAGAAGAAGAAAAAGGCCGAATCGGCACTAGGAGTTGCCTGCCAAAGGGAAACAAAGATAACTGGGGCAAGAATTGATTGTTTGGTAATGGTTTGCCATAATTGTTTTATTTGTTCTGGAAAAGGGTTTAAGGTAGTTGCTTTTTCCACCGGTTTTTCGATGATTAATCCGGCTATACCTACCACCAATAAAGGGAAACAGGCAGTAATGAAAAAGATCGTATTACTACTAAAATGTTGTAATAGTGAGCCGCTAAAATAAGCGGTGATTAAACCACCTAGAGCTGAACATCCCCATGTTACGGATTGTAAAGAGCCTGATTTAGCTAAAGATTCGTTTTTTGCCCTTTCCACTACCACCGAGTCAACGATAACGTCACTCATAGCCACAGAAAGAGAGGTAAATAAAATAGCAATAGTCGCACCCCAAGCATTATTGACGATCGTACCTAAACTTAACCATGCCATCGCACCTAAAATGCCCGAAAGAAATAAATAACTACGACGACGATAACCAAAGAGGGGTTTACCATCACTCAAAAAACCAATAATAGGCTTCGTCACCCAAGGAATAGCCGCTACTCCCATGAGAGCGGAAACTTGAGCAGGGGAAAGCATTAATTCGTCTTTGAGGAAGAAACTAACGGCAAGTCTAGCTAATCCTAAGATACCTTGCACAAAATATACTGTAAGGATGGCAAATAATTCTGGGGTGAGTTTATTGCCAAATAACAGCTTATCTTCTATATATTGCTTGATTTTCGCGGGTTGATAAATATTAATAAACATTAACTATCTTAAAGTTTTATTACTTTACTTATATTAGCGTGAGTTCAATCTAATATTTTTGTGCTGCCAGAATCTGAATCTTTTTATTCTAAATTCTAAATTCTAAATTCTAAATTCTAAATCACAGCAACCTTTTCAGCACGCTTGCGAGCAGTATTGAGTAAAGCCGCCGAGTACCAAGAATAAATTGACAGCAAATCCACTACCTATGGGAATCTGTGCCAACTAGATGAGAAGGAAGTAAAATTTATTACCATCCGTTATGATCCATTGTCGCCGAAAGAAATATTAATTGATTTTGTGGGCAATAGAGGTTTTAAAGTCCAATGTTGTTCAAGATTTCTCAGTAAAATGTCTTGTTTTTTTCTCAAGTCTTCTATATTGCTACCGTAATTGACAACGGCGAAATAAACATGATTTCTCTTGGTGGTGGGGAGAACCCCTGCTAAGGCGCTTACTACCGATAATGTACCCGTTTTCACGGGGATGCCATAGGGTATGTTGCGATATTCCACAGTACCTTTTTTATCAACTCCTGCCACAGGGAATAGGTCAGCTATATTAATATTAATGCCTTCTAATTGGGTTTCTAAAGCCATAAGCATTCGACAGGCTGCACGGGGAGATATACGGTTATCGACTCCTAAACCTGATCCATTATGTAATAAGATTTCTTCTCTGGGTACATTGGCTATTTTTGCCGCTATTTCTGCTACTTTTGCACCCCCTCCGATTTGCTGGGCGAGGGATTCCGCTATTTTATTGTTACTGTAAACGTTCATCGATCGCAATATTTCCCGTAAGGTTAAGGATTGATGGGTTAATAATAACTGTGTATTTTTGGGGAAACTATCTACTTTTTTAACTGTACCTTGTATTTGTATATTGGGACGTAAGGGCGGATTTTTCATGGCTTGATATTGTTTTTCGATTATTTTTGACCAGTTTTTCCCATTGAGAGCTTGTTTTAATAATTCTCCTGACTTAACTGGGTTTTCTTCATAATTCATCTGCCAATTACCCACAAGGATCAAGTTTCCTTCTACTTTATCAATGCCTATTTGTTGTAATTTTTGACCTAGTGCGATCGCTTCCTCCCACACAAATAAGGGATCTCCGCCAGATTCCACCACTAAATCTCCTTTAAGAATACCGTTATTAATTTCCCCTGTACCATAGATTGTCGTTAAAAAACGATGATTTAAACCCCATGTATCGATAGATGCGATGGTAGTGGCAATTTTTGTTAAAGAGGCGGCAGGAGCGGCTATTTTTCCTTGGTTATTGGCTAAAATTGCCCAATCCGACTGGATCCAAATTCCTTGTTTATCAGTGAGTAAACCTTGACGGGCAAGAGTTTGTAAATATTGACCTACGATAACCTCTACTTGAGGATCAGGATCAGTAGGTATCTGAAAAATAGAAGCCTCATGCCATGAAATTACAGGTAAAGAGGGTGGTTGAGGAGAGGTAAAGAGAAACGCTAATAAGTGGGAAAGAAACATAAACAACCAACAACCAATAATGAACAATGAATAATTATACGCCTCTAAGTCCCCAGTATTGGGTGAGCGAAAAAATGGTTGGGAATATTTTGTCTCTTTTTTTTTAGTAATAGGTAATAGGTAATGGGTAATAGGTTAAAATAACTAGATTAATTAAGTTACTATCAAAACAATTTTTAAGAAGTGGCACAAGCATTGGAGCAAATTGTGCTGAACCTTCTTGTGCAATGTTTAAAAAACGCTTATAATCTCCAGGAGATCTTCGGCCATAACTTTCTGATATATTTGCGGGTATCGATGAGGAGGCCCTTCTTATTTGTTGAACCATGCCATATAATTCTTCTTTAGGAAATTTTTGGGTAAGCAAAAAACATTTTTCGGCTATTGTCATCCCTTTTTGCCAAATTATTAAATCTTTAAAGTCTTTAAATAAAAAAATAAAATTAACTTTTGCCTCTTGCCGTTTGCCTTTTGCCTACCTCAACCAATCATTTATCATACTCAAAGTCGAACAACCATAAAAAATACCTTCAAATTGACAAAAATAACTTGTAGTATGTTTATTTCTTTTATTTTCAACAGTAGTGAAAACTATTAATAATAGGAAAAAACGGAAAGTTACAAAAGAGGGTTAATATTGGTGGGTTAACCGATTTTACCACCGAGATATTCTTGAGTGCGTTTTTCGGCAGGTTGGGAAAAAATAATTTCGGTTTTATTAAACTCGATCAATTCTCCAAGATACATAAAGGCTGTATAGTCAGAAAAACGTGCAGCCTGCTGCATACTATGGGTAACAATAAGAATGGTCACCTTTTGTTTTAACTCACTCATTAATTCTTCAATGCTATCAGTGGCAATGGGATCAAGGGCGGAAGTCGGTTCATCAAACAACATAATTTCTGGTTCAGTAACTAACGCTCTGGCAATACATAAACGTTGTTGTTGACCACCAGACAGATCATAGGCTGATTCTTTCAAGCGATCCTTGACTTCATCCCACAAAGCCGCATTACGCAGAGCATTTTCTATTTTTTCATCAAGTACAGTGCGGGAATTTTCGCCCCTAACTCGTAAACCATAGGCTACGTTTTCATAAATGGACTTAGGAAACGGGTTAGGTTTTTGAAACACCATGCTAATGCGCATTCTAACTTCAATGGGGTCAACATCTTTGGCTAAAATATTGATTCCATTCATTAAAATTCCACCCTGATAACGATTACCGGGGTAAAGATCATGCATACGGTTAAAACAACGAAGTAGGGTAGTTTTACCACAACCGGACGGACCAATTAAAGATGTTACATTCTTTTCGGGGACATCAAAATTGACATTTTTAATGGCATGGAAGCCACTATAGTAAAAATCAAGGTATTTCACTTCAGCTGACGGCTTAAATTCGAGGGATTTTTCTAATTGTTCTACCATTTGATTCCTTTGCGCAAATTATAACGTAAATAAATAGCGAGGGCATTCATGCCCAAGGTCATAAAAATCAAAACTGCACCAGTAGCCGCTGCATTGGCATGAAACTCAACTTGCGGGCGAGATATCCAATTAAACATTTGAATAGGCATAACGGTAAATGGTGCTTTAAGCCATTCAAAGGAGATCAAGGGAAATTCTGATTTGATGGGAGAGTCAGGTAAAAAGGCAATAAAAGTTAAAGCCCCAATGGTAATTACTGGGGCAGTTTCGCCGATTGCCCTTGATAAGCCAATGATAATTCCCGTCAAAATACTACCAAAGGAGTAGGGGAGAATATGGTCTTGAATTACTTGCCATTTCGTCGCCCCCACCGCATAGGCGGCCTCCCGGAGACTATTGGGAATAGCCCGAATGGACTCCCTCGTGGTCACAATTACCACCGGGAGAATTAACAAAGCTAAGGTCAACCCTGCAGTTAAAATACTTTGACCGAGGGAAAATTGATAGACAAAAAATCCTAGAGCTAAAAGCCCATAGATAATTGAGGGTACACCCGCTAAATTAGTGACATTAATTTCAATAATTTCAGAGATGAGATTTTTGCGAGCATATTCTTCGAGATAGATTCCTGCGGCTACTCCCACGGGTACGGCGGCAAAGGCAGTTACTAACATGACTAAACTTGTACCTACCCAGGCTGACAAAATTCCCGCATTTTCTGGCCTACGACTGGGAAAACTGATAAAAAAAGCAGGGGTTAAACGGTGTACGCCGTCAAGAAACATTCTTAAAGTCAGTGCCAGTAAAATTAAAATGGCTACTAAAATAACCACCAAACCAACAATGGAAAATATCTGACTGAACAGTTGACGACGTTTGATGTTACTTCTAATTTCTGCTAAATTTGTGATGGCTACATTTGACATTTTTTTAATAAATTTCTCGGTAACGTTTAGCGAGGTAATACCCAATGACGTTCAGAACTAGGGTCATTAACACGAGGGTTAAACCCGCCGCAAAAATGGTTTCATATTCAATCGTACCTCTGGGAACATCTCCGAGACTAACTTGCACAATATAGGCGGTAATGGTTGCACCCTGACTAAAGGGATTGAAAGTGAAGTTGGGTTGTAAGCCAGCGGCGATCGCCACAATCATCGTTTCTCCCACCGCCCGAGAAGCCCCTAAAATATAGGAGGAGCTAATACCTGATATGGCCGAAGGGAACACCACCTTTAAGGCTGTTTGCAATTTAGTCGCTCCCATGGCTGTAGAACCTTCTCTCAAAGAAATAGGTACAGCCCGCATCGCATCTTCACTGAGGGAACTTACAAAAGGAGTAATCATTAAACCCATCACTAACCCAGCACTTAACATATTAAAACCGGGTAAAGTTGGGAAGATTTGTTGGAGGAAGGGTGTGACAAATAAAAGGGCAAAATAACCGTAAACTACTGTAGGAATAGCGGCTAATAATTCCAACAAAGGTTTGACTACTTCTCTGACTTTTGATTCAGCAAATTCACTCAAATAGATGGCAGCAATTGTACCTAAAGGAATAGCAACAAAAAGGGCGATCGCCGAAGTAACAATAGTTCCCGACAATAAAGGGAGAATGCCATAACGGGGTTCAGCAAACAAAGGACTCCATTCAGTAGCAGTTAAAAACTCAAAAATAGATACTTGCTGAAAAAGTAACCAAGATTCTTCGATCAGAAGAAACATAATTGCCACGGTGGTGGCAACTGAAGAACAAGCGGCCAGAAATAATAATATTTCGATCGCCTTTTCCTTGAGATTACGAATTAATTTAGGAGATAATTTTTTACTTGAAACCAAAGATAATTGTCGTTGAGTCATTATTTTTTTATGGCAAACAAAACATAAGGAAAGATAAATATAAACCCGCAAGAAATCATTCAACAGAAACACTGAAAAATTTAGAAATCGAAAATCCCTCAGACCCTCGATTTCTAAATAGCAGTATATTTTATAATCCGGCTCTTAAAGGAACTCTTCCCACTTGACCATTAGCAAAACGTGTCTGAGCTTTAGTATAATCAGCCGCTGGTAAAGCAACATAACCAACTTCTGCGGATAATTTAGCTGCATTTTTTAGATAAAAATCGACAAAATCTTTAACCTCAGCCTTGTTAGCAGAAGCTTTATTAACATAGATGTAAATGGGACGGGATAATGGTGCATAGCTGCCATCATTAACATGGGCCGCAGAAGGTAAAACAGCCTTTCCAGTCTTAGGATTAACAATGGCCACAGCCTTTAATTTATCCTGATTTTCCTCATAATAGGCAAAACCAAAATAACCAAGACCATTAGCTTCTCTGGCCACCCCTTGCACTAAAACGTTATCATCCTCACTGGGGGTAAAATCATTTCTAATGTCGTTATCTTTGCCGATAATAACTTCTTTGAAATAATCATAAGTACCGGAATCTAAACCAGGTCCATAAAGTTTAAAGGCTGTGGCCGGGAAACTAGAATTAATTTGATTCCAATTTTTAATTCCACTATTTTGGGAATTTTTTGACCACATTTTCTGTAATTCAGCCACCGTTAATTGATTGACTTTAGTATTGGCTTTATTGACCACAACGGTAAGCGCATCATAGGCTATGGGTAACTCAATAAATTCTACTCCTGATGCTTTACAAGCGTCCATTTCTTCTTGTTTAATAGGCCGAGAAGCGTCAGAAATATCAGTTCTAACTGAAGCATTATTGCTACAGAATTTTTCAAAACCGCCACCTGTACCAGAAATACCAACGGTAACTCTAACAGCACCTTTTTTCATGGCCTGAAACTCTTCAGCCACTGCTTCAGTAATGGGGAAAACTGTACTTGAACCGTCAATTTTGATTAGGGGAGTACTTTGAGATTGTACTGCGGGTACACCCAAGGCTATAGCAGTTGCTAACGCCGCCAATGTTCCGCCTACTTTCCACTTGTTAGTAATCATCTTTATTTCCTTAAACTATCTTTTTGCTTGACAAATAATTAGTTATTATCTCCAGGTATTGTTAACATTTAGTAAATTTTAATTTAAGCTTTCTTGATTCTTTATTAACAACAATCTTTTCGATAATTTTTTTGTTTGTCATCGGCTAAGTGTATCCCGAAAAAAATAAATTTAGTTTAAATTTAGTTTAAATTTAGTTTAAGTTATCTTTAATTTTGCTTTAAAATAGTTAAAATTGAGAAGAAATCGTTTTTAGAGGAATATCATAGGGTATGTTGCGATATTCCACTGTACCTTTTTTATCCACACCTGCTACGGGAAATAAGTCACCGATATTAATATTACTGCCTTCTAATTGGGTTTCTAAAGCCATAAACATTCGACAAGCCCCACGAGGAGAGATACGGTTATCAACTCCTAAATCTGACCCATTATGTAATAATATTTCTTCTCTGGGTACATTCAGTAGATGGAAAAGTTCAGATTTAATGCGATCGCTTTTTTTAACTGTGCCTTCTATTTGTATATTTGGAGATAAAGGCTTATCTTTGTAATTCATCTGCCAATTACCCACAAGGATTAAGTTACCTTCTATTTTATTAATCCCTAATTGTTGTAATTTACTACCTAAAACGATCGCTTCTTGCCAGACAAATAAAGGATCTCCGTCAGATTCTACCACTAAATCACCTTGAAAAATACCGTTATTAATTCCTCCGGTGCCGTAGATTTTAGGGATTCAAAAGGCCATTGACTTGCAATTATACTTCCTGATAAACCAGCTAAACCGTACAAAAAATCCCTTCTTTTAAGGTTAATAATTTAAGCTCAAAGTTTAAGGTTTGGGGTTGACTTTGATGATATTAAAATTAAAGCGATCGCACTACTAAAATTAAATCTTTTCATTCATAAGCCTTATAATGGGTATATCAGCTTTCACCGTATAAATGAAAAATCCTCATCTTTGATCGCTATTTTTCTTGAATCTCATCAAATGTGGCTATGGGCATATTATTTCTATAAAATATAATCATTAAAAAAAATTGTTAATTATGTTTTTTGCCAAAGTTTTCTTTTCTCGTCGTCATTTTTTAGTTAAATCTATTAGTTTGATTTGCGTTTTTAGCTTATTTTTTATTAGTGGTTGTCAAAATAATAGTTTAAATTCTGAATTATCAAACAATAATACCGTTACTAAAATTACTTTTTGGCACGGTATTAACCCCCCTGAAAATAGAGAAATTTTTAACAAGTTATTAGCTAAGTTTAATGAAAAAAATCCCACTATTCAAGTAGAGGCTTTATATGTTGGTCAACCCGATGAACAGTTACCGAAAATTATCGCTGCCATCGCCGGGAATCAACCCCCTGATTTGCTTTGGTATGTGCCGCAATTAACGGGAAAATTAGTAGAATTACAGGCCCTTAAACCTCTACAAGATTGGTGGAATAATTCAGAAATAAAAGTAGAAATTGATCCAGCAATGTTGGCAACAATGGAGTTAGATAATAATATTTGGTCTGTGCCTTTTGCTACTAATAATGCGGCGATGTTTTATCGTCCTAGTTTATTTGAAAAAGCAGGAATTACAGATACTCCGAAAACATGGAATGAGTTTGCACAAGTGGCAAAAAAATTGACTATCGACACTAATAATGATGGTAGAATCGATCAAAATGGTGTTTTATTATCATCAGGAAAAGGAGAATTTACTGTCTTTGTTTGGTTGCCTTTTATTTTCAGTGCCAATGGTCAAATTATCCAAAATAATCAGCCTAATTTAGTGAGTGAAGGTACAGAAAAAGCCTTACAATTAGGGGTTGAATTAGTAAAAGAAAATATTGCCATTTTATCCGCACCGGATCGAGGTTATGAGTTAGATAATTTTATTAATAGTAAAGTTGCTATGCAAATTACTGGTCCTTGGACTCTAGCACAATTAAAAGAATCAGCCATCGATTATTCTGTTTTTCCTATACCTATTATTGATCAAAGTGCAGCAGTTTTGGGAGGAGAAAATTTATTTGTTTTCAAGACTAATCCTCAACGGGAAGAAGCTACTCTTAAGTTTTTAGAGTTTGTTTTAAGTGAAGAATTTCAAACAGAATGGGCATTAAAAACGGGCTATTTACCTATTAATATTAAAGCTCAGCAGAGTTCAGAGTATCAAGAATTTATCCAAACAAATCCCGTTATTAAGGTATTTTTAAATCAGATGAAAGTGGCAAAATCCCGTCCCATTATTGCAGATTATCCTGCTATTTCCGAAAATTTAGGACGAGCGATCGAATCTTCTTTATTAGGAGAAAAAACACCGAAAGAGGCTTTAGAAGAATCTCAACAAAGGCTAGAATTAACAATCAACAATTAACAGTTAATTAAGATGATTTTTCCGGAATAGCTGTAAAAAAATATGGCTTAATAACTTATGGATTTTGTACTTCTCTGTTTCCCATTTGCTGTTCCTTGTTCCCTGTTTCAACTAATAGACCTCTTGCAAAAATAGATTTCTCGGTTAGGTGATTTTGGATTTTGGATTTTGAATTTTGGATTTTGGATTTTGGATTGGAAAAGCCTTTCTGACTCCTGACTTCTCTGACGACCAGATTTTTTGACTTTTGCAATTTGCGAGAGGTCTAATAATTTTTATACCTTTCTTTTGCTTTTTGATCACAATAACGCACTAAATTTTCTAACTTTTCAGGGTAATCTACCTCGATAATTTTTCCTCCAATTTGGTCAAATTCTTCACTGGTAGACGATCGCCACATTTGCTGTATTTTAACTCTTATATTTGAACTTATAATTTCATTTTCCTTTATCTGATTCAAAATAATCTTAAAGGGCGATTCAGAAGGAAAATCTTTATTAATAATTACGTGTATACTGTTAGTGTTTAGATCAAGGGTAAAACCGAGAAATTTTCCCTCAGAATCTAAAACTCTACACACTGCAAGAACACGACGGAAAGCTCTTTGCTCATTAATTTGATCCATAATTAAATTTTCTTTGAATTTAATCCATTTTTATATTTAGTAATTTTTTTAAAAGTTTTTCCATGAAAAAAGAAATAGTTTTATTTACACTTATTTAAATTAATTGTTAATTATAAGAATCACAGCTTTTGTTATAACTTACATGATTCTAAACATTATTCCGAAACTTCAATTTTTGTAGGAGTAGAAGGAAAAGGTTTAGATTCTGTGACTGTGGAAGGTTTTTTAATGGCTGGAGTTATGGGTGACTGTTTGACCTCTTGAGGTAATTTTTCTATGGTTGGTTTTATAAGAGACTCCGACTTATTTTCTACAGGTAATGTTCCCACGGGAGTTTTTATGAGAGACTCCGATTTATTTTCTACAGGTGATTTTTCTACGGGAGGTTTTATGAGAGACTCTGATTTATTTTCTACAGGTGATTTTTCTGCGGGAGGTTTCATGAGAGACTCTGACTTATTTTCTGCAGGTAATTCGACCTCTACATTTTTAGGATCTTTTTTCTGTATTACTGGCTTAGGTTCAGGGAAAGACTGAATTGGTTGCGATGTTTGGGGTATAGAAACCTTGCTTGGTTTATTTTCTTGCGTTTCTGGTTTCGGAGTTGCAGAAGGTGTCTTAATAATTCGTTGTATGTTGTTAATCGCTGGGGTATTTACTTCCGCCGGTTTAACGGAATTGGTGGCAGGAGTTTCGCCGACATTAGGGACAGAAAGAGAAGGACAAATTTGCGAATCATATTTGAAATTGACATAGACATGATAGGGTTGACTGCTACCGCTATCATTGGCAAAATTACGGGATCTGATCTGCTTTAAGGCTTGATCATTGAGTAAAGGATATCCGGAACTTTTAATGAGTTGAGTATTTATAACACCGCCACTGGGGTTAACTGTCACGCCATAGGTAGTAGTACCTTCTAACTTGCCAACACAAGCATCTTTCGGATATATCCCTGTGAAAGTTAGTTGTTTCGGGGTAATACTTTGAACTTCTTTAGCCCATGCTACATAATTTTTTCGAGCCTCTTCATCACTGGTATTTTCCACTTGTTTTTGTAGCTTAGAGGAGATGCTGGTATAGTTGGGGCGAACTTCCGAAGGCTGAATAATGATTATATTTCCACGACTATCTTTTTGGGTATAGGTTTGAGGAATTTTACCGTTAATGAGATCTCTAGGATTACTGATTATTTCCACATCAGAATTAGCAAATAGTTTTTGTCTGATTTCTGCTTCCCGTTGAGGATCTGTATCTATATCACCCACTTTACCAGTAGTGGAGGGGATAAAGTTAGTAGATAGGTTGTCATCGTTAATGGCAAGGGGTAATGTCGCCATGGTATTTTCGTTGAGAGGAGGAGGCGCAGGTAATTCCTTGGGAGTAGGCAGATTGTCAACATTATAAGAGTAATTAATGGGAGGCAAATTTGTAGCAGGGGGAAGAGAAGGAGGCGCAGGTAAATTCGTTATAGTACCACTGTCAAAACTGGGTACAAAAAACTCAGTATTATTGACAGGAGGAAGGGGAATATTAATGGCAGACAGAGGAGGTAATAAATTATCCGATGGAGGAAGAGTCTTAAGGGTATCCCAATTAAAAGAATTGCGGGGGTTTAAATTTGGTAAGCGAGTTTGTTCTATGTCATTCAGTTCAACTACTGGGGTATCCCCTAGATTTATCTCAGAATTGTTTCGAGGATTCCACTGAGGCAAAATGAGGGTAAAGAATAAACCATGAACACTAATGGAGACTAATAAGGACCAGTTTATTTCTTGGATCACCTTATAAGTCTTTAAAGATAATGTTTTAGAACTCGTTGTTGTTACCATAATCGATCTTAATTATTTTATTCCGTATTGTATCAACTTTCTATTAAATGTGAGTAGAGATAATCAGGAAATTGACAACTGATTGCTAATTATTCATTGTTCATTGTTTGATTTGCCAATGATCGAAAATATCATTGATCAAAATTTCTTTGATCAAAATTTGGGTGATAATTATTAGTGGTAAGGCTAAAAATAATCCGAGTAAGCCTAAAAAGTTGGCAAAAATAACTTCTCCGATAATTACATTAGCTGAAATTAAAACTACTCTGTTTTTTCTTAGTTTCGGTATTATTATTTTGTCAGTAATCTGATAAATAGCAATATACATGATCAAGATTAACCAAGATATCCATGGCGAATATAGAAAAGCGATGGCCATGGGAGAAATAACACTAATACTTGGGCCAATATAAGGGATAAAAGCTAAAATCCCCGCTAATAATGCTTGAGGGAATACTAAAGGTACACGAAGAATTAATAAACAGAAAAAAGTTAAAATAGTTACGCTGATGATTTTAATGAACATATCCGCTAACCATTCTTCTAAATCAGTTTGAGCTTGGTTTAAAATAGTATTAATTCGAGGGCGATAAAAGTTAGGAAATAACCGAATAAAGCCCTGTTTATAGGGTAAGGGATCAACGAGGATCATTAAGGTTAAAGCTAGTAATAATAAGCTACTTAACAAAACACCAAAAAAACCAAAAACAACATTAAAACCCTTTTTATATAAATTAGTGAGTATGGGCTGTAACTGTATTAAAATTTCTTCAAGATCTGGTAGAGACTCGGTAAAATCCGGAGAAAGATAATATTTAATATTATTTAATTCCAAGATTAACTTATTTATTCCTTGGGTTACGAGAGTAAATAATTCTTGAAATTGAGAAAGAAGAGAAGGAACTAATATTAAAAATAAGAGGATTATTAAGGTAAATAAACTTGCTACGGACAATAAAATTCCATAGATTCTTTTAAAACCGAAATCCATTAGTTTGTTGACTAAAATATTTAAAGTTAAAGCAAAAACAACGGCAGTTAAAGCTAATAGTAGTATTTGTCTTATTTGCCAAAGAATATAAATACAAATTATAACGACACTAAAACTAATCCATTTAGCAAAGTTCATCATTAATAGTTAATAGTTAGTAGTTGATAACTGATTTATTTCTGCTTTTTATTTATTTACTTTTGTATTTCACCTTGTGTATTTTGTCTTATTATTAGGAGAATCAATATAATAATTACAGGGGCAAAAATAATGACGGGGGCTAGATATACTGCCTCTTGAATTAACAAGTTATCCAACCCATATTTAATTAAAATAGAGATAACAGTGGAGAAAAATAAAACCTTAAACAGAAAAAAGAATTGGTTGATAATTAACATAAATTTACTGTAATTTTTTCTTGATGAAAGAGATAAGTTGACCCTGTTGTTTTTTCAATTTTGCGACTTCTGATTCTAAATGAGCCATTCTAGCTTGTAATTGTTCAATTTCTGCATTACTCATAGTACCGCTTTGGGTAGTTTTTGCTAAAGTGGTTCTGCTATCAGTTAATTGGGCTAATTTCTTGGATTTTTCCATGGAGTCGCGGATACCTTGAATCAACTGTTTTTGATCAAAGGGTTTTTCCAAGAAAGAGAAAAATTCAAATGGTTCGGGTATTTTCTCTGTTACTTCATCTTTTCTACCAGACATTAACAGTAAAGGAATCGCCTTCAATTGGGGATTTTTTTGTATTTCTTGATAAACTTCCCATCCGCTCATTTTTGGTAAAAAGAAGTCTAACATAATCAAGTTAGGATTACTATTATGTATCAGTTCCATGCCTTGAACTCCGTCTTTGGCTTCCACCACTTCAAATTTCTCCGGCGGCAACATATCTTTTACAGTCCTTCTAATGACCATACTGTCATCAATAACTAAAATTTTGTGATTTGCCATAATCAAACTCCTTGCAAAAAATAAAAACCTTAATCTTATTAAGTATATTAAAATATGATCAAAAATATTTATTTTCTGATGTTTTATCCTCTTTACCATGACTCAAACGACTTCCGCTGAATTTTCCTCAGTCAATCTTCCTGTGTGGTTACGATCGCCCATTGGTAAGGCCTCAGAAATTTCCCAAGTGCAAAAAATTGTTAAACAGCGTCAAATTCACACTATTTGCGAGGAAGGACGTTGTCCCCATCGAGGAGAATGCTATAGCCAAGGTACCGCTACTTTTTTATTAATGGGTCCTACCTGCACCCGCAGTTGTGCATTTTGTCAAGTAGATAAAGGACATTCGCCGATGCCTCTCGATGAAGACGAACCGAGGAAAGTAGCAGAAGCAGTTAATTTATTAGAATTAAAGTATGTAGTTTTAACCTCCGTGGCAAGGGATGACTTAAAAGACGGTGGTGCGAGTTGGTTTGTGAGGGTAATGGATGCCATTCGCGAAATGAATCCTGACACGAAAATAGAGGTATTAACCCCTGATTTTGGTACGGGAAAAGATGCCATCAATCAACAAAGGGAGAGGATTAAAATCATTGTGTCGGCGAAACCTGCTTGTTATAATCACAATTTAGAAACCGTAGCCAGATTACAAGATCCTGTAAGAAGAGGGGCAAAATATGATCGTTCATTGCGAGTTTTAGCCACGGTAAAAGAATTAGATCTTTCTATACCAACGAAATCAGGTTTAATGTTGGGGTTGGGGGAAACCAAAGGGGAAATTATCAACACCCTTGAAGATTTAAGACGCGTTAATTGCGATCGCCTTACTTTAGGTCAATATTTACGACCATCATTGGCACACTTACCCGTGGAAAAATATTGGACTCCCGCAGAATTTGACGAGTTAGGAAAAACGGCCTATTCACTGGGATTCAGCCATGTGCGTAGTGGTCCTTTAGTACGCAGTTCTTACCATGCAGGAATAGTTGATGGACAATGAATCCTCACCTCAATACTGCTCGGAAGCGTGCCGAAAACATTACTGTGAGGGTAATTTAGAATTTAGAATTTAGAATTTAGAATTTATTACCTTCTGCCTCCTGCCTTACCACCGCCGACAATTATATTTTCCAAAACCCTCGCAGTATTCATGCCCGCCTCAGTTTCCCACTCTGAACTCAATTCCCCATTCCGAAATCAGTTGTCCACTCTGAACTCCGAACTCAGTTAAGATATTGTAAATAATGATCAACTTTTTAGATACTCATGGATACTAAGACCTTTAAACGCAATTTGCAACAGTCAGACAACTACCATCGCAAAGGATTTGGACATCAAGAAGAAGTAACGGCAACCTTAAACCAAGAATATCAAAGCAGTTTAATTCAAACTATCCGCCAAAACAACTATCAAATTACCAAAGGTGATGTTACTATTCGTCTTGCTGAAGCCTTCGGTTTTTGTTGGGGTGTAGAAAGGGCCGTAGCGATGGCCTATGAAACACGCACTCATTTCCCCACGCAAAAAATCTGGATCACTAACGAAATTATCCATAATCCCTCAGTAAATCAAAGGCTGAAGGAGATGAATGTCGATTTTATACCCGTAAATGGGGAGTTAAAAGATTTTTCTGTGGTTAATAGTAATGAAGTTGTCATTTTACCTGCTTTTGGTGCTAGCGTCAGTGAAATGCAGTTACTCGATGAAAAGGGTTGTACCATTGTTGACACAACTTGTCCTTGGGTATCTAAAGTCTGGAATTCCGTTGAAAAGCACAAAAAACGCAGTTATACCTCCATTATTCACGGTAAGTATAAACATGAAGAAACCATTGCTACAAGTTCTTTTGCCGATACTTATTTAGTGGTTTTGAACTTGACTGAAGCACAATATGTCGCTAATTATATTCTCAATGGCGGCGACCCCACAGAATTTCTGACAAAATTTAAAAATGCCTATTCCCAAGGATTTAATCCCAATACCGACTTAGAAAGAGTAGGCATAGCGAATCAAACCACCATGTTAAAAAGTGAAACGGAAGCCATTGGGAAATTATTTGAACAAACTATGCTTAAAAAATATCCTCCCACAGAGTTAAACGAACATTTTATGAGTTTTAATACTATCTGTGACGCAACCCAAGAAAGACAAGATGCCATGTTAGATTTAGTCAAAGAAAAACTGGATTTAATTGTCGTCATCGGTGGCTTTAACTCTTCTAACACAACTCATTTACAAGAAATTTCTGTAGAATATAATATTCCTTCTTATCATATTGACAGTGCACAAAGAATTTATTTAGATAACAAAATTGAACATAAACCCCTAGAAACTGACTTAGAAATTAAGGAAAATTGGCTTCCCCAAGGAAAAATTACCGTAGGTATAACCTCTGGTGCATCAACTCCTGATAAAGTGGTGGAAGATGTTATCGAGAAAATTTTTACATCTAAAAGTTGCTAAATTTTGTCTCTAATGGGGGGGGAATTAATCCAAAATTTGAGATTGAATGAAAAAATATAAAAAAGTCCCCAAACTTGGCTATTTAGGGGCTATATTTTGTTATGATCAGAAGTTAAAACGTCACAAATTTTAAGTTTAACTATGATTAACAACTCTAAATTAGCCCAAGCATTCGCTACAAAAAAAGCCCTCAAAGTTATTAGCGGTTTAAATAATTTCGATGGGGATAATGTCGTAGCAGTATGTAAGGCAGCTGAATTAGGTGGTGCAACTTTTGTGGATATTGCCGCCGATGTCAATTTAATTAAAACCGTGGGTCAATTAGTTAATCTTCCCATCTGTGTATCCGCCATCAACCCTGAATTGTTGGTGTCTGCGGTAGAAGCTGGTGCAGATTTAGTTGAAATTGGTAACTTTGATAGTTTTTACACTCAAGGTATCACTTTTTCCGCGGAGGATGTCTTACGCCTAACCAGGGAAACCCGTGCTTTATTACCTAATGTGACTCTTTGTGTCACTGTACCTCATATTTTAGCCCTTGACGAACAAGTAGAATTAGCTCAAGCCCTGGTTTCTGCCGGTGCCGATATGATTCAAACCGAAGGCGGCACAAGTTCTAACCCCAATCATAGCGGTATTTTAGGTTTAATTGAAAAAGCATCTCCGACCCTCGCCGCCGCCCATGCCATTTCCCGTGCAGTTGAAGTACCTGTTATGTGTGCTTCTGGCTTATCTAATGTTACTGTCTCCATGGCGATCGCTGCAGGTGCTGATGGAGTAGGGGTTGGTTCTGCTGTAAATAAATTAAATGATCAAATAGCGATGATTGCAGTAGTACGCAGTTTGGTGGAAGCCTTGAATTGCGCTTCTGTTAATGTAGCCGTTTAACAATTAACAATGACAATTAACAATTAATAACTAAGGTTTCTTCACCATCAAACTATTCCTCATTCCCTGACTTCTGCAAGCAGACTTTTTCCCGTTGATCAAGGAATCCTGGAATAAACAATTTAATCCTTGGCTATTTTTTTTATGTTTAATTTAGTCTTTATCGGCGGTGGTCATAGCCATGGGATCGCCTTGAAGTTATGGGGCAAAAAACCAGTATTAGGAATAAAAGTAACCTTAATTAGTAATGTTAAAAATACTCCTTATTCGGGAATGTTGCCTGGATATTTAGGGGGTTATTATAACTATGAAGAAACTCATATTAATCTTGAAAAACTAGCCAAATTTGCCAAGATAAAATTAATTATTGATCAGGTGATCGATATAGATGCAAAGAGAAAAAAAATTGTTTGTCAATCAGGCAATCAAGTAGATTTTGACATAGTTAGTATCGACATTGGCAGTACGCCCAAAAATAGTGAAATTGAGGGTGCAAATTTATATAGTATTCCTGCAAAACCAGTTAATTTATTCTTAGAAAGATGGCAAGAAATTATTGATAAAGCAAAACAAAATCAAAATAAATTATTAACTTTAAATATTATTGGTGGTGGTGCAGGAGGTGTTGAATTAACTCTTAATACTTATCAAAAATTAATCGGTATTTTACCTCTAAATAAATTAGCCATTAACTTAATTCATAAAAGAGAAAAATTATTATCAAATCAGAATGAATGGGTTAGTCATAAATTAGCAGAAATCCTCAAAAGTAAAAACATTAATCTTTATCTAAATACCACCGTTAAGGCTGTTCATCAAGACAATATTATCACCGAATCAGGGCTAAAAATTAGTGCAGATTATCATTTTTTAGTGACCCAAGGCACCGCACCTTTATGGTTAAAAAATAGCTCAATTTCCACTGATAAGGAAGGTTTTATTCTTATTAAAAATACTCTACAAAGTGTGAATTACGACTTTATTTTTGCTACGGGAGATATTGCAACTATGGTTAATAATCCTTATCCCAAAGCTGGAGTTTTCGCCGTCAAACAAGGAAAACCATTATATGAAAATATTTGCCGTTTTCTAAATAAAAAACCCTTAAAATCCTATCATCCCCAAAAATGTTATCTAAATATAATCGGTATAGGTAATCAAAGTGCTGTAGCCATGTGGGGTTCTCTCGGTTGGGAATCGCCTATGTTATGGTATTGGAAAAAATATTTAGACAAGACGTTCATGAGACAATTTGAGAATCTTTAGGGTGGGTTAGGAAAAATTTAAAAGATTTAATTCCTTTGAATTGAGTTAAAATTAAGAGAATATATTAAATAACTAATAACTCTTAATAGTACGTAATAATGGTACGTAAAAATACTTAAGTTTAATTTCAGCGTAAATCATTAGAGGAAAGATTCAATGACCCAAACTTCTCCACAACAACCCGATCAAGAAAAAAAAGTTGAAACCAAAAATAACGTTTCTTCTCCTATTAATCAATCATCGAGCAACGGTCAAACTACACCTACCATTATTTCATCATCAGTAAGTAAAAATAAAACAAATCAACCAATTAGGCAAAAGAAAAAGGATCCAGAGATTGTTACTTGGTGGCAGAACCAAAATCTTAAGTTTAAAAGTACTGCTGTAGCCATTACTTTAGGGGTTTTGCCCGTTTTATTTGTCGGTACCATAATTTCAGGGTTGGTTAATTCTTCATTCCGGATGGAAATCGAAAATCAAGAAAAACAAGAATTAGAATTGGTATCTAGGGAAATTAATTTACTGATTAATGATCGCTTTTTAGACATACAAACTTTTGCTAAAAAATTCAGCGAAACTTCTGCTTTTCGAACCAAAAACAAGGCTGAACTATCAAAGAGTTTGAATGAAATTCAAAAACTTTATGGTTATTATAATAGTATCGCTATTTTTGATAATCAAGGTAATCCTATAGCCCAAACTGAAGGAAAACCATTAGAAAATCATCTTAACCGAAGTTATATACAGGAAGCCAAAGCGAGAAATGGTGCGGTTATTAGTCAACCATTAATTTCAGGTACTGATGGCACTTTTAATATTTACTTTGCTTCGGTGTTAAAAAATCCCGTTACAGGGCAAAATGAGGGCTTTATCCGTAGTCGGCTACCCGTTAAAACAATACAAAAAATTCTTACTAAAAGTGAAGCAAAAAAAGGAGAAATTATTTATTTAGCTAATGCAAATAACGAATTATTTTTATCCACCCTAGATGAATTTTTAACGAATAACAAAAACTCAGCGGGGAGAGTCATTAAAGATCAAGAATTGAAACCCATTAACATAGACCAAGTTTTTCCAAAACTAAAGTGGGTAGAAGATGATTCAGGAATATCAAGTATTACCGACAAAAATCAGTTAACAAATACCAAACAAATCATTACTTTCCAAAAATTTAATCCGGTACAAGATAAGTTAGGTTTGAATTGGACGACGATTGTTGCAGGGGATACTAATGTTGTTTTAGCCCCCATTAACAGAATTTTAAACTTTATTTTCTTAGGGGTAGCTTTATCATCTGCTTTGGTGGGTTATATCGCCTATATTTTAGCACAACGTCTTATTACCCCCCTGGAAAAAACCACTGATACTATTAAAAAAATTAGTGCAGGGGACTTAGACATAGAGGTAGATGTTCAAGGTAACGATGAAATTGCGACTTTGGGTAAAAACATCAACCAAATGACAAAACAATTGAGAAACCTTCTACAAGAACAACAAATATTCGCTAACCAGTCTGGTTTATTGAAAAATATTACCCTAGAAATGACTAAGGCATTCAATGTTAAAGAGGTTTTTGAAATTGCCGTGAAGGAAATTCGACAGGCGTTGCAATCTGATCGAGTAATTGTCTATAGTTTTGATGAAAGGTGGAAAGGGACAGTTATCGCTGAATCCGTTGACATAAATTATCCTAAAGCCTTAGGAGCGCAAATTCTTGATCCTTGTTTTGCCGATAAATATGTAGATAAATATATTCAAGGACGGGTACAAGCCACCTCCGATATTTACAAAGCAGGATTAACCGAATGTCACCTCAAACAATTAGAACCTTTTGCCGTCAAAGCTAACTTAGTTGCCCCCGTTATCGCAGATGGAAAATTATTAGGGTTATTAATCGCCCATCAATGTTCATCTACCCGCAACTGGGAAAGTAGTGAAATAGATTTTTTCACACAAACTGCCACCCAAATGGGACCCGCTTTAGAACGGGCAATGTTGTTACAATCTCAGCAGTTAGACACTTTCTTGTCTGGTAAATTAAAGGATATTAGTTTCAAAATTGCTGAATCTTTAAACAAAGATAAGGTGTTTGAAGTAGCTACTAACATGGGTAGAGAAGCGTTGAGAACAGATCGAGTAATCGTTTATACCTTTGATCAGGATTGGCAAGGGACAATTATTGTTGAATCGGTAGATCCTAAATATCCCAGGGCATTAGGGGCAAATATCAAAGATCCTTGTTTTGCCGAAAAATATATAGATAAATATAAACAAGGGCGAGTGCAAGCTACCAATAACATCTACACCGCGGGATTAACCAACTGTCACATCCAACAATTAGAACCTTTTGAAGTTAAAGCTAACTTAGTTACTCCCATTGTTGTCGAAGGTAGTTTACTAGGATTATTAATCGCTCATCAATGTGATGCCCCCCGTCAATGGACAGATTCAGAATGTACTTTCTTATCTCAACTTGCTACTCAAATTGGTCCTGCTTTAGAACGAATACAATTGTTAGCCAAACAAAAACAATCGGAGTTAGAACAAATAAAAGCAAGGGAAACCATCCAACGACGAGCGTTAGAATTACTCATGCAAGTTGATCCTGTTTCTCAGGGTGACTTAACCATTCGTGCTAGTGTGACGGAAGATGAAATTGGGACCATCGCTGACTCTTATAATGCCACCATCGAGAGTTTAAGAAGAATTGTAACCCAAGTACAAGGGGGTACAAAAGCGGTAAGTGAGGTTATTGTCGAACAAGAAGAATTTGTGGAAAATTTAGCAACAGAGATTATCCGCCAAGGGGATGACATTAATATCGCCCTTGAAAAAATCCAAACCTTGGCCTTTTCCGCTCGTCTGGTACTCGATAACGCCGAACAAGCGGAAACAGCGGTTAAACAGGCTAACCGCAGTGTGGAGGAAGGGGACGTCGCCATGAACCGCACAGTAGATGGTATTCTTGCCATTCGTGAAACCGTAGCGGAAACGGCAAAAAAAGTTAAACGTCTAGGGGAATCCACCCAGAAAATTTCTAAAGTAGTTAACCTCATCAGTAGTTTTGCGGATCAAACTAACCTCTTAGCCTTAAATGCTTCTATTGAGGCAGCCCACGCGGGGGAAGAAGGACGAGGTTTTGCGGTGGTAGCGGAAGAGGTTCGATCTCTTGCCCGTCAATCCGCCTCTGCCACTGCGGAAATCGAGAAGGTGGTTGCTGAAATTCAGGAAGAAACCAACGAAGTAGTCAAGGCGATGGAATCTGGTACACAACAAGTAGTAAAGGGTACAAGACTGGTGGAAGAAACCCGATCCTCCTTGACTGACATTACTAATGCCTCAGCCCAAATTAACCAGTTAGTAACAGCGATCGCCACCGCCGCCGCAGAGCAGTCCCGAACCTCCGAAGATATTACGAAAACTATGGCAGATGTAGCGGGAATTTCTAACGATACCTCCACGGCGGTAACAAAAGTATCTCAAAGTTTCAAAAAACTGTTAGGGGTAGCTGAAAACCTAGAACGAAGTGTCAGTCAATTCAAAGTCAAATAAGCCATGGACCATAATGGGGAAATTATGCGAAAACAACCCACCATTTTTGACCTTAATTGTTTAAAATTTGCCCGTCCCTCAACTATCAATTGTTAACTAAGGAACCATGACACAAGCACCAGAAAGACCAAAACTAAATATTGACGACAAAACCACTTCTGAGTCATCACAGCCCATGGAGGATCGGGGTATTATTTCCCCATCGCCCAAACAACGTTCTCCCATTGTTGCATGGTTTTATAATCTCTCTATTCGTAAAAAACAACTTATCGTATTATTGACCGCCCAAACTGTCTCCATCGTGGCATTATTAGGGGTGGGAGTAGTACAGGTGATTGAAGGGGGTAGAGCACAGCTAGTCAACCAATCAAAATCGGAATTAGAAGCTACCAAAATTAACTACAGTATTAAAGTTAATCAGATGGGGTTCGGTTTTCGTGGACAATCTGATAATATTGCCATTATTAACGCTGCTTTGACTAAGGTTAATGGCGGTGCTTTAACTCCACAACAACGGGGAATCCTTAGACGAATTCTCCAAAATGAAATTAAAGCGAGAAATATTGAATACGCCACTTTAGTCGGTAGAGATCAAAAAATCATTGTTAATGCTAATAGCGATCGCACCGGACAAGTTTTTAACCCCAACGGTTTAGTCCAAAAAGTTATTAATAATCCCCAACAAATAAAAACCACCGAAATCCTTCCTTGGCAAGATTTAGTGAAGGAATCGCCACCAGTATTAGCCAGTTTGCCGCAAAATCAAGATTTATTAGTCCGTTATACTTTTACCCCTGTATTTCGTCCGGGGACAACCCAAGTAATTGGAGTATTAGTCTCAGGAGATGTGGTTGACGGTAAATTTTCTATTGTGGAAGACACTATTAGAGAGTTTAGTGGAGGATATAGTGGTATTTATAAAATTACTGAAGACCAAAAATTTGATGTGGCTAGTTCTTTAACGGAAAACGAAACCGCTAAAGGACAAACCATTGCCACTGAAAAATTGCTCACCCTGGCCTTAAAAAATCTCGATGATATTGTTTCCCTTCGAGATCAGGTAGGGGAAACAACTTATACTTTTACAGCTGGAATCCTGAAAAACTTTAACGGGCAGCCCGTAGGAGTATTAGTAAGGGGCACAGGAGAAACTATCCTTAACCAAATTATTTCTAGTAGTTTGGGCGCACAAGGACAAATTGCCGTAGGGGTGTTAATTTTTAACGTCTTGTTGATTGTGATTTTAGGACGGGCGATCGCAAAACCCATTGAGTCTTTACAGGTAACGGCGGAAAAATTTGCCGAAGGCAATCATCGTCTTCGGGCAGATATTATTGGCAAAGATGAAATCGGAAAACTGGCCAACACTTTCAACTACTTAGCAGATAACATTGAACAAAACGAATCTATTTTGATGTTAGACTCTAATAAACTTAGTCTTTTCCAAGAAATTACTAGTTCGACTACCCTTAACGAAGATGACGTGAATAAAGTATTCGATCGAGCTTTACCTAAAGCTAAAGAAATTTTGGAAGTCGATCGTCTCGTTATCTATCGTTTCAAACCCGATGCTAGTGGTTACATAAGTAACGAAGCAGGAGATTTAGATTTACCTAGTGCCCTTACTGAAAATATTAATGATCCTTGTATCCCTTTTGAATTAAGACAGGCTTATATTAACGGTAGAGTTGTACCCACAGAAAATGTCTATACCGCAGGATTTGCCCCTGAACACGAAGCCTTAATGCACCGTTTAAAAATCAAGTCTAATCTAGTTGTACCTATTGTTAGTCAAGGACAATTATTTGCATTATTGATCGCCCACCATTGCCGACAACATCATCTATGGGAAGAAAGAGAAATCTCCTTTTTGGGCCAAATTTCCCTACGATTTGGGGTTATTTTAGACAGGGTGAATATCCTTAAGAATCAAATGGCCGCCATCAACAGGGCGGAACAACTCAAAGAAATCACCCTTGCTTTAGCCTCGAGTTTAAACCGGAATCAAGTATTAGATACCGCGGTCAGTCAAATTCGTTCGGCTTTAAAGACTGATCGTACCATCATCTATGAATTTGACGAAAATTGGCAAGGTACGATTACCGCTGAATCTGTGGGTTTAAATTTTCCAACTGCATTAGGCGCCACCATTGCTGATCCTTGTTTTGCTGATGAATATGTGGAAAAATATCAACAGGGTAGAGTTCAAGCCACCGCCGATGTTTACCAAGCAGGTTTAACAGATTGTCACCTCAGACAATTAGAACCTTTTGCCGTCAGAGCAAATTTGGTTGCACCCATTCTGGTCAACCGTAAATTAATCGGTTTGTTGATCTGTCATCAATGTTCCGATGTGCGTGACTGGGAGGACCGGGAAATAGAGTTATTCGGCCAATTATCCACCCAGGTAGGTTTAAGTTTGGAACGGGTAAAACTTATTGAATTACAGTTGAATTCCGAAAAAGAACAAAGAGAAGGTAAAGAATTATTACAAAGACGGGCCTTAAACTTACTGATGGAAGTTGATCCCGTTTCTCAGGGTGACTTAACCATTCGTGCCTCGGTAACGGAAGATGAAATTGGGACCATCGCTGACTCTTATAATGCCACCATTGAAAGTTTAAGAAAAATTGTCTCTCAGGTACAAAAGGCGACTTTGGAAGTAGCTCAAACTACCACCACTAACGAAAATGATGTCAGAATCCTGCGTCAGGAGATGGAAGAACAGGTGGAAAACATCTCCGAAGCCTTAGAAACTATCAATCAAATGAGTCGTTCTAGTAACTTAGTGGCTGAAAGTGCTGAACAAGCAGAAGAAGCCCTACAACAAGCACGAGAAAGTGTGGAAATAGGCGACTCCGCGATGAATCGTACGGTGAGATCTATTATTGAAATTCGCTCTACTGTAGAACAAGCCGCCGAACAGGTGAAAAAATTAGGAGATACTACTCAAAATATTTCAACAGTAGTCGGACTTATTGGACGATTTGCTGCCCAAACTCACCTATTGGCATTAAAAGCTTCCATTGAAGCGGCACGGGCGGGGGAACAAGGACTGGGTTTCGCCGTAATTGCTGAAGAAGTAAGGGCTTTAGCGACCCAATCAGCCCAAGCAACTGCGGACATTGATAAACTGGTTAATGAGATTCTCAGTAAAACTAAAGTTGTGGTTACGGCAATGGAGGAAGGTAGTGAACAGGTAGTCGAAGGGAGTAAACAGGTAGAAGAAACCCGCCAAAGTTTAAACCAGATTGCCGCCGCTACCACCCAAATTAACGAATTAGTAGAGGCCATCGCCGCCGCTGCTTTTGAACAGTCAAAGAATTCCGAGGGGGTCACATTGAAAATGAGTAGTGTAGCCAGAGTCGCAGAAAAAACCACCATTTCTGTAACTCAATTATCGGATTCTTTTGTAGAATTACAAGAAGTAGCCCGAAAACTAGAGTCAAACATTTCCCGGTTTAAAGTAGGTTAAAACAATGAACACTTAAAAGTTCCTAAATCCACAACTTTGGCGACTTCATAACATATCCCCTATTTCCTATTCCCTAACTTCTGAAAGAAGTCTCAAGAAAAAATCCTTGACAAAAAATCCTATCAATTGCTATGAATCCACTAAATCAAGCCTACCAGTTATTTGTTGACGAAGTACCAGAACTGTTACAAGAAATCGAAAACGGCTTACTGAATTTAAGGGAGCATAAAAGTACTTCCACTGTTAATGCCATGATACGATCGGTACGGTCCATTAAGGTGTATTCGGCTAGTGTTGGTTTGCAGGAGATCAAAAATATTGCCCATCGGTTAGAGGATTATCTCAAGGCACTTTATAACGAAGATTTAGTTATTGATACTGAGTTGGAAGATCTCTTTTTGGCCGGTTATGATAGTTTAGCTATTCCCCTAGGGCAACAGTTGGAAACGGGTAATTTCCATCGTCAACAGGCACAAAATCGTGCGGATGAGGTGTGGGAAAAATTGGAATTAAAATTAGGTAATGCCCTTGAACAAGTAGAAAATTATTTCCCTTCTTCCGAAGACTTAGACGTTGACATGGTAGCCTCGATTTTTGAAGTAGATATTGCCCAAGAAATTCTTCGTTTAAAAGGTTTAGCGGCTTCTCCTGAAAGTTTTAACCCCTCCCAAGAATTACAAGAGTCCCTCGATATTCTTACGGGGTTAGCCGAATTCGTCAACTTACCTGGTTTTTCCCTACTGATCAATATCACTCAACAAGCCTTACAAAATCATTCTGATAAGGCGGTTACCATCGCTAGTTTGCTAGTTCGAGATTTGGAAAAAAGTCAAGAATCTGTCTTACAGGGCGAGAACAGAGACACGCTTCACGGACAGACAGAGGGCGGTAGTCCTTGTTCAGCGTTACTGACTTTAGCACAAGATACCAGTGCAGAAATTGAAGTTAATGCCATTAAACAATTAACAAAAAATTATGTTGCTACCTTGAATGTGGAAGATCCCAGTTATCAATTCTTTATTGCTGAAGTACCAGATTTACTACACAATCTCGAAAGTGGATTGCTGACGGTAAAAGAAGATAAAAGTATCTCGAAAGTTAATGATATGATGCGATTTGCTCATTCTCTCAAAGGGGGTGCGGCAAGTGTTGGCTTAGAAGGTATTAAAAATATCGCCCACAAATTAGAAGACTATTTAAAAGCCTTATTTGATGATAGTGTCATCGTTGATGATGAATTGGAAACCTATTTATTAGAGGGATTGGACTGTTTAAAAAATGCCCTTTCTGAACAAATAGAAACCGGAAATTATCCACCAGAATGGGAAGAAAAGGCATTAGTTATCTGGGACAAATTGGGGCAAAAATTAGGCCATATTCAAGTAAATGATTATTTACCCTCTTCGGCAGATTTAGGCATTGATTTAGTGCAATCTTTATTTGAAGTGGATGTTTTACAAACTATTGAACATCTTCAAGAAAGTCTCAATAATTTGCCCATTATCGAATTACAAACCGATGTGGCTTTACAGTTAGAAATATTAGTCGGTTTTAGCGAAATGACAAATTTAGTCGGGTTAAAAAACATTGCTGATACAGTTTCTTTAGCTATCACAAATTATCCCCATCGCATTCAACAAATTACCACCTATTTAATCGACGATCTGATAGAAGCTAGAGAACAAGTATTATCAGGACAGCGAGATCAAGGGGGGCAACCTTCAAGTAAACTTCAGGAATTAGCTGGATTATTGGGCGTTGACGATTTTCAGGAATCAACCCTCGACTTTGGTGAATTATTACAAGAATATAAAAATCAGGAAATAATTAATAGCGAAACACCCTTAGAAGAACAATTTAACGATTCAGAAAACTCCCATGATTTAAGAAATAACCCCTCGGAAAATGCTCTACAATGGGCAGAGAACATTGAATTTGCGGATTTAATCGGTCAATATGACAGTTTTTCGACCCTAACCCCTGATACAGCCCCCTTACCTCCTAATTCTGGGGAGAATCAAGGAGATTTAAAGGATTTTGCCTCCCTAGCTTCCGATTCAGAGACCAATCAAGGAGAAAATCCCCCAAACTTGCGGGATTTAGGGAGTATATCCTCAGAATTTGCTAAATCAGGGGATTTGGACTCATTTATGGATAACTTTACCCTTGAAGAGGAGGACACTGAGGCAGAAAGTGAGAGTCCCTCAAATCAACAACAAGAATTACAAGCTCAAGTGTATCTCTTTTTCCTCGAAGAAGCAGTAGATTTGATCGCTATAATTGATGACGGCTTAGAAAACGCCTTAGCAACCAGGGATATAAACGAAGTTAACGAAATTGCAAGAGCAGCTCATTCCCTCAAAGGAGGTGCCAGAAGTGCAGGTTTGGAGGATTTAGGTAACATTGCCTTAAAGGTAGAAAAGAGTTTAAAGGCTTTATTTAACCAGAATATACCTCTTGATGATGATACAAAAGCTTATATTCGTCAGATTTACCAGTTATTGCGTCAACCCCTCATTGCGAGACTGGAAGATCAAAGTTTCGATGAAAAATTCGCCTTAGAATCGGCAAATGAACTTTGGGCAGAATTTGAAGGTAAATATGGCGAAGAAATTGCGAAATCTGAAGAATTTTTGCCTTCTTCCAGGGATTTAGGTATTGATATTGCTACCTCTATTTTTGAAGTTGACGTGGTAGAAGGGATTAATACTTTAAAATCGGCCTTAAATCGAGGAAATGAAGCCGAATTGCAGGATTTAGTTTCCATGCAAATTGAGGTATTTTCAGGTTTTGGAGAGATGTTAGCTTTGCCCGGATTTGTAGCCATTTGTGAAACCGCCGCTAAAGCCCTTAAGAACAACAACCCTTCTCAAATTACCGCTATCACCCAAGCCTTCATCGATAACTTAGAAATTGCCCAACAACAAGTAATGGAAACAGATCCCAGCACACCACTTCGTGAAGGAGATTCTGGGGGTAAACCCAGTAAGGAGTTATTGGCATTAGCAGGGGAAACCATCACGGAAAATCCTGCCCACACTTATGTTATTGAGCATATAGAAGAATCTATAGACACTTCAGATCAATCTTATAGTTTCTTTGTGGAAGAAGCACCAGAATTACTAGAAATTATCGAAAATGGTTTGTTAACCATCAGACAAGAACGTAGCACAGCAAAAATTCACGAAATTATGAGAGCTGCCCATTCTCTCAAAGGTGGTTCAGCTAGTGTAGGCCTAGAAGCAATTAAGACAATTTCTCACCAATTAGAAGATGTTTTCAAAGTATTATACAATCCGGACATAGAATTGGATACAGAACTCGAAGGTTGGCTATTAGAAGCCTTTGACTGTTTAAGAAACGCTTTAACTCAACAAATGGAAACGGGAAGCTATAACCCTGAAGAAGCATTAATTACTGCCAATGAAATTTGGGCGAGAATTTATGGTAAATTAGGACCTGCCCTCAGTCGTGTTGATGACTACATCCCCTCTTCTCTTGATTTAGGAGTGGATATTGTGCAATCAATATTTGAGGTTGATGTGCAAGAAGAATTACAGCGCCTTAAAGATGTCCTTAAAAATCCCCATTCTCAACCCCTAGCAGGAGAATTAAGGGCTACCTTAGAGGTGTTTTCGGGTTTTGGGGAGATGTTGGCCTTACCCGGCTTTGCGGAAATTGCCAGATTAGGGTTAACTGCCATAGACATAAATCCCACTCACGCCGCAAAAATCATTGAAATTATTATCCGAGATGCCGGTAATGCAAGGGATTTGGTCTTAAAAGGCGAGCGCACAACTGGAGGACAATCTAGCCGAGAATTAAGACGTTTTGCCGAAAATTACATCAAAGATGACGAGGAGGAAGAAAACTATCTACTCGACACAGAACAAGAAGAACAAGAAGAACGAGAAGACAACAATTTTGAGGATCGACCATCTCTTACGGATGTATTTGGGGCCTTACAATCCGCCACTGAAGAAATTTTCACCATGGTTCCCGAGGATGGAGAAACAAAAACGAATAATCCCTCCTTAGAAGAGGTATTTAACTTTAACGTTAATGATGATGATCAAATTGAGGCTATCCATCAAGCCATACAGGAAGACGAAGAAGATGAGAATATACCCTCTCTTGAAGATATTTTTGCTTCTGAATTTAGTGGAGAAGAAATCGAACTTTTAGCCAAAGCCTCTGAGTTGGCCTTAGAAGAGGATAAAAACCAAACTATTCCTTCTGTAAGTGAAATATTCTCCAATATGGATACCTCAGTGATCGATGCCAGGGGAGAAGAACAAGAGAATATTGTTTCCCCTTCTCTGAGTGAAATTTTTTCTAATGTTGATATTCCGGTAATTGATCAAGTTGGAGAACAAGAGGAAAAAGAAGGGACAGAATCTACCCCCTCTTTAGAATCAGTGTTTGAGTTAGAATCCTTGCCATTAAATGGGGATATGGAGGAGGTCGCACCATCTTTGGGAGATTTACTCAGTGTACAAAATCAGATCTCATCAGTCACAACTTTCTTAGAAGAAGAAGAACAAATAAACGCCCTTGAGAATATCGATGAAGTAATTAAATCTATTGGCGATGTCTTCCCGAAATTACCAGGATTAAAAACCTCAGAGGAAATCGGCGGTAGCTTCAAGAACAAGGGTCAAAAAGTATCAGAAAAACCTCAACCGGAAGTAAAACTTACTAGTGCACCTACGAAAAGTAATTTAACTGTAAGGGTTGACTTAGAGCGTCTCGAAAGAATGAATAACTTAATCGGGGAGTTATCCATTAACCGTAACGGGTTGTCCCTGCAAAACGATAAACTACAAACTTCCGTTAAAGAGTTATTGGAAAGATTTATGCGTTTTCAACAAATGGCAAATAATTTACGGGACTTATCCGATAAAATGGTAGCTTCTCCCGATAAATTCCGTACTCGTAAT
The DNA here is from genome assembly GCA_963749915.1 of uncultured cyanobacterium. Classification (GTDB taxonomy): domain Bacteria; phylum Cyanobacteriota; class Cyanobacteriia; order Cyanobacteriales; family Cyanobacteriaceae; genus Geminocystis. The sequence goes on along the minus strand of CAVVOP010000008.1, from coordinate 803,665 downwards.
GGCAAAAAGAATCAGTTCTCTAGTTTACCCTTCTCCATGGGTGAAGAGGGGGAATTTAACTTAGCCTCTGCTTTTGATTCCCTCGAAATGGATAGTTATGACAATATGTACTATGTTGTTCAAGGGTTAATTGAGCAGATGATTCAATTGGAGGAGGCAGTGGACGATATAGCCTTATTCGCAGGGCAATCGGGGCAAACTGTCGAAAATCAGCGTCAGATGTTAAACCGTCTGCGAGATGAATTAATGTGGGCAAGAATGCTGCCTTTAGGGGAAGTTTTAAACCGTTTTCCCCGTGTTCTTCGGGATTTATCGGTAAAATATCATAAAAAAGTTAACTTGAAGTTAAGTGGCACAAATGTATTGGTAGATAAAGCTGCCTTAGAAAAATTATATGATCCCCTTGTGCATTTGATCCGCAACGGTTTTGATCATGGTATTGAAACTCCAGAAATTCGTAAGCAACGAGGCAAACCAGAAACGGGGATTATTGAAGTAAAAGCCTATCACCAAGGGAATCAAACTATTATCGAAATCAAAGACGATGGCGGCGGTTTAAACCTCCATAGAATAGGACAAAAGGCTGTTGAGCGTCAACTGTTAACCCCTGAACAATTAGCGGTGACAACTAAAGAGAACTTATTTAATCTTATTTTTGAACCCGGATTTTCTACTGCTGCCGCCGTTACCGAAATTTCTGGACGCGGTGTCGGTTTAGACATTGTCCGTTCTCAATTACGATCCCTAAAAGGTACAATATCAGTAGATTCTGAACCTGGACTAGGTACAACATTTATACTACGTTTACCCCTAACCCTAACCATCGACAAACTGTTAGTGTTATCTGCCGAGAATCATTTTTATGCCTTACCTTCGGATAATATCGAAGAAATTATTGTACCAGAAGAACATCAATTAAAAACATCAGCAAATAAGCGATTCTTGCACTACGAAAATAAGGTTATCCCGATTTATTCCATGACCGACTTACTGAAATATCGTTGTTATTTATCAAACAATCGTGTTACTAGTCTCGCCTTAGAAGTTTTACCTACCCCCGAAGAATGGGGTAATCCCTTACTATTAATGCGTTTAGGGCAGGAATTATTCGCCATTGAAGTAGATAATCTTGTCAGTGAGCAAGAATTAGTAATTAAACCCTTTGGCAGTGCCTTGACTGCCCCTAGTTATACCTATGGTTGTACAATTTTAGGGGATGGTACATTAATTCCCGTCATCAACACTGTTACTTTATTAGCTAACTTCTTAGAAGCTAGTCAACCAAAAACAACCTTAAGACCTAGAGGTTTTAGTGGCATAAATGTTGATAAAACTGATAACAAACCAGTCAATGCTTTTCAAGCCGCTTCTGTGTTAGTGGTAGATGATAGTGCGGCTATGAGGCGAACCTTAGCTCTTTCCTTAGAAAAATCCGGGTATCGGGTCCTCCAAGCTAAAGACGGTAAAGAAGCGATCGAACAACTACAACAAAGTTCTAATGTGAGCTTAATAATTTGTGATATTGAAATGCCTAACATGAACGGATTTGAATTTTTAGGGCAAAGAAGACGCTATCCTGAATTGAATAAAATCCCCGTGGCCATGTTAACCTCGCGCAGTAACGATAAACACCGAAAACTAGCCACCCATTTAGGAGCAAATGCCTATTTTACCAAACCCTATATTGAGCAAAAGTTCTTACAGTCTATCAGAGCTTTAATAGAACAAAAATCTCCCGTAACCCTATAATAGAAAAGGAATTCAAAATGCTACTTTTTAAAAATTATTAATTGTTCATTGATTTTAAGAATTGAGGTGATCGAAAAATCTGCAAAATAGTTGACACTGATTAAAATATTGGTTATATTAATAAACGTGCGTCGAATCAGAGAAAATGAAATCTCTAAAAAATCACAAACCTAAGCCCCCATCGTCTAGAGGCCTAGGACACCTCCCTTTCACGGAGGCGACAGGGATTCGAATTCCCTTGGGGGTATGCTTTTATGTTGATTTCCGAGAATAGAATTTACAAGCCTTGCAGACTACAAGTACTTTGATAGCAAGGCTTTCGAAGTTTTTAGCCCTGATACCTGTGGGGGCGACAAACCAGTCATAAGGCTGACTGAATAAGCGATATAGCTCTCAGTCCTCGAAAATAATAAGAGTTTTTTTGCTGAAGGGGTGACGAGCAGCCTAAAACCTTTACATACCTAAACAATGTTATTTTTATGTTTAGCCTCGTAATTTCTTAGAATATGCCGAACGTGGGTTCCAAGGGTTTTGGAAAGGCTTTCTTCAAAAGCTCGCTTTTCTTGACCGTGATATGATGAAGATACTTTATATATAAAGTTATGAATACTGATGATCTAAAACAAATAATTGTTACGATTGAGCAAATGCAGAAAATAGAGCAAAAAATATTTGCTGAAGGGATGCCTGTAGCCAGTTTAATGGAAAAAGCAGCTATATTTTGCACTCAGAAAATCAATCAAGATTATCCTTTAAATAACTATAAAAAAGTCGGATTTATTATCGGAAGTGGTCATAATGGTGGTGATGGTTTAGTCATTGGGAGGGAATTATTTTTAAAGGGTTATCAAGTTAAGTTATACACTCCTTTAGCTGATAAATCTAAGACTTTAACGGCTCAACATTTACAATATGCTAAATTTTTAGGGATTGATTTTATTACTGATATTAACGACTTAAAATATTGTGATTTAATTATTGATTGTCTCTTTGGTTTTGGTTTGAATCGCAATATTAATGATCCGTTAGCCAATGATATTCTCTCTGTTAATAAGTGGAAAAAACCGATAATTAGCATTGATTTGCCTTCGGGAATACATACCGATACGGGGGCAGTTTTAGGAATAGCAATAAAAGCCACTCACACTCTCTGTTTAGGGTTGTGGAAATTAGGCTTATTCCAACCCCCAGCCTGGGAATATAGCGGTAAAATAGAAAGAATTGATCTAGGTATTCCCCATGATTTAGTTATAGAAACAATTAATAAATCTCCTACGGTAAAACTGATGACAGCACACAAAGTAAAGGCTACTTTACCCTTACCCCGTGCTATCAATACCTATAAATATAAACAGGGTAATTTACTCTTAATTTGTGGTTCTCAAGAATATGCCGGAGCGGCTTTATTAGCAGGATATGGGGCAAAAAGTAGTGGTGTGGGTATGTTAACCCTAGGGGTGCCAGAATCTCTCAAAAGCCTTATTCTTAACCATTTTCCCTTTGCTTTAGTCATTGGCCTACCCGAAAGGGGTACAGGTGCCATCGTTTCTGGGGATATGTTGTCTTTAAATAAGTATGACACCATTGTTTTTGGCATGGGTATTTCTCAAAAAAATCTATCTTTAACGACAGACTTTTTCGAGAAAATATTAAACACAGAAACAAGGTTAATTCTTGATGCTGATGGCTTTAATTACTTATTAGAAAAGAAATTTTGGGATATTTTATCCCAGCGTAAATCCCCCACAATTTTAACTCCCCATGAAGGCGAATTTAAACGTTTATTTCCCGATTTAGATTTAACAACAGATCGTTTCAGAACATTACAGCAAGCCGCTCGCAGAACCAATAGTACAATTTTACTAAAAGGGGCAAAAACAATGATTAGTCATCAAGGGGAGAAAAATTGGATTATCAATGAAGGCACAGCGGCATTAGCAAGGGGAGGAAGCGGTGATGTGTTAAGCGGATTTATCGGCGGTTTAGTGGCACAAACAGATTTAACCCAACATTCCGTTGATGAAGTGGTCGCTACGGCGGCATGGTTACACCAACAAGGGGGAATTTTAGCGGCACAAAAACACACAGAAATGGGTGTCGACGGCATTACTCTAGCCCATTATATCAATAGGGCGATCGCCTTGAAAAAGTAGTGTTGAAGACAATTGTTAATTGTTGACTAATCTTCAAAATCGGCATCAATGGCTGTACTACCACCGCACACGGTAACTAAATCGATTTGTTGACGGTAATAATCAACGCTTTTAACTTCCACTTCTACGGTATCACCAAGACGATAAGCAGTACGGTTTTTTCTTCCCACTAAACAAGTATGCCGTGAACGGTATTCATACCAGTCATCTTTTAGGGAACTAACATGAACTAATCCCTCTACTAAGGAGTCTTCTATTTGCACGAAGAAACCATAGGATTGCACTCCTGTAATTAAACCACTAAAGACTTTTCCGGTACAGTCTTTCATTTTCTCGGCTTTTTTCAACCCTGTTAAGTCAGACTCGGCATCTTGGGCGATTTTTTCCCTTTCGTTAAGGTGAGTGATGAGGGAGTGTAAATCGGCTTCAAGGTTATTTTGAATAGGTGGGGGTAATACATTCCAGTTAATTTCACCGTGACAAGTGCTACTGCCTAAATCAACTCCCTTACTTACACGACTATGACGGCGATCGCGTCCATGTTCAAAAAGTGCTTTTAAAACCCGTTGTATTTGTAAATCAATATATCTTTGTCCGGGAGAAACACAGTGAGTATAAATGGGTAAGGCTAAACCAAAATGAGGGGCAGGGTGTTGAGTATATTTATCAGATTTGAGGGAGTTTAATAAGAGGTAATGGAGGACTTTTTCATAATCAGATTTGCTAAACTCTTGGATGAGATGGTAATAATCGATGGGTTGTAATTCGTCTTCAGATTCTAAGTGAAAATCAAGTTTTAAATTAGTTACCAGTTTTAATAAGTCTTCCAATTCATCCCAGTCTGGTTTCGCCTGAGTGCAATAAATGGCGGGTAGTTTTAATTCTCTTAAATGTTCAGCCACTACTTTACCCACTAATACCATTAATTCGGTCATTAAAGATAGTACCGGTAAACTGGAGTAAGATGCGATCGCTCCAATTCTGCCCTCATCTTTAAAATAAGAGGTAATACTATCTAAGCTAATATCAAATCCTCCCCTTTGTAATCTTTGAGCTTTGACTAAAGGACTTAATTCAAAGAAAAGATGATTGAGTAAAGCTAAAGTAGTTTCTAATTCAGGTTTAGTACTACCGGCACCAATCATGGATTGTACTTCTTTATAAGTTAATTGATGATCTACCCGAATAACAGAAGGTTGAATTTGATATTCAATAACTTGCCCTTTATCATCTAAAGTGAGAAATACGGAAATACTCAACCGATCAACTTCGGGAATAAGGGAGGTGCAGTTTTGTACGGCCTTGGGTAACAAGTCAATGATTTTATCCGCCAAATGAACGCTAGTACCACGTTTACGGGCTTCTCGATCTAAATGGGTTTCGGGTTCGACAAAATGAGCTACATCAGCGATATGAACTCCCAAAAGCCAATGATTATCTTCGGTTTTTTGGAGAGTAAAAGCATTTTCGATAAATAAGTCTAACTCTTTAGTAGATTCTGGCTCAATGGTAACAGTTAATAAATCCCTTAAATCAAGGCGATTTTCGAGATCTGCGGGACTAAGATCGGGTTTTAAACTGGCTGCTTTTTGTAATACTCGCTCGGGAAATTCTTGAGGTAAATCATGTTTAGAAGAAACAATATCAGTGTCGGCAGCAGTTTCCGCATCACTTCCCAAAATTCTGACGACTTTTCCGATGGGCGGATTTTGTCCAATGGGGTAACGTAAAACATTGACATGGACTAAGTGATTGACTGCTTGTTCTAAAGATTGACCATTTTGTTTTAAACTCAACTCAAATAAGAGGCGATCGTCTAAAGGAACTGCATTATAATCGCCATCATCTTCAATAACTCTGGCTAAAACCGAGGGATTTGCCCTTTCGACAATTAATTTTACTTCCCCTTCAGGAGAACGACGACGAGTACCTTCTTTAATGATTTTTACCAAAACGCGATCGCTATTCCAAGCATTACTAAGATGACTTTCTCGAATATAAATATCATCGGCGTCTTCTTCATCTTGAATGGCAAAACAGAAGCCTTTACTTGAACAACGTAACTTAGCTTCTACCACATCTTCTTCAATTACTCGGCGGTATTTACCGAATTCCCTGGTCACTACCCCTACTTTTTCTAAAACATCAAGGGCTATTTGTAGTTTTTCGAGTTCCTCGGGTTCTTCACACCCTAATTTTTTTTCCAGTACTTTCCCCGGTACAAGTTTATCCGCACTGAGGTGAGAAAGTATTGTAGCGATTGAAAATTCCATTTACTATATCCTTTCAAATATCTAAATAATTATGTTGAGTCAGGGTTAAAATCAGCAAAGTTTTCCAATACGATCTTTAATGGTGATACTATCTGGAAAAAACATCTTCGGCAATGGGGGAACGTTCTTGTTATCCGTGTCGATTTATAATTAACTAATTAAAAACGAAAACAAAAGTATGATTCCCATTGTTACCTATTAATTTTATTCTCAATGTATTAATATATCCTATTTTAACAATTAACAATTAACAATCAAGGCAGAAAATAGACTATTTCCCCGTCCTCACGAAAAATTATTAAACAAAACTCAGGTTGATTAGTATAATTGTATTGATATGAGATTTTTCTAACTATTTCTTTTTAAAATTATGAGCATTAAACCATTAACGTTAATCAGTGACTTTATAACGGTGGATCATGGCAAATATATTGTTAAAGTCTCAGTTTATAATGATGGTGTCATTTTGGGTTCGGCATTAGCTGGGGAAGATACGGTGGAAAAGGCGGAAGATTCTGCTCGAAAAAGAGCGATCACGCTAGTTAATACAGATATTTTGCCAAAAATATCCGAAAAAATTGATGAAATCCCCAATATAGAATCTTCTTCTACAATTCCTAATATTGGAGTTTCTTCAAAGAGTCAATCCCTGAAAAAAGATTCCCCAACGGCAAAACCAAGCATAAAATCCGTCAAAACTGAAGATGAATCAACTCCAGAAGTAGCGACACCAGATCCTTCGGATTTATGGGAGAATATCCCTTCACCGCCGGAGGATAAGTCGAATATGATGGTAAATGAGCATGAAGGTTGGGCGGAGAATTCCCAAGATACCGATAACCGAACAGAAGAAAAGATCTCAGAACCTTCTTTAAATCTTCCATCTTCAGAAAACCCCGATACACAGAATTTGTTCGGAACTGAGCCCAATTACGAAACTAATGGCGATTCTCGCGATAATAATTCAGTTCTATTTTCTCCATTGGCACAAGAAGAAGATTTACCCGTAGAACCGAGTTTAACCTTACCCTTAGAATTGAGTGACACTATAGATTTTTCACACATCATTGATCAAACCAGTATTGAAATGAAGCGATTAGGGTGGACACAAGATCAGGGTAAAAAATATCTTCTGGAAACCTATGGTAAAAAATCCCGTCATTTACTATCAGATGAAGAACTAATCGAATTTTTAAAATATTTACAAACTCAATAGATAAATTAATTGTCCATAGTCTATTGCTATAATTGTTTTTTATAACCCAGCCCTTAAACTAAAATCATAAAGACAGAACTATTCCTTTGATATTATCAAAATTTATATCTCTCAAACTACGATTATGAACCAGTCCACTCCAGTTTTAAGGTCCAAATTACCTCGTTTTTGCTTACATTTATTTTTGGGATCTACAAGTTTTTTTGCCTACCCTTTCATTACCTTCTTAACAGGTCAAGGTGTAATCGCCTCAGCCAATACGGAAATAATAGTTGATCCTTATAACGATTCGAGCTCTGAGCCATTGACTATCGATGCACCATTGGGTAAAATTACCCCATCTGATAATAATAATACTCTACCCACAGGGAATCAGAATTCTACCATTGGGGAAGTATTCGTTAACGGTAATGCAGCCCCACCCCGCCCCACCGCAGTTTCAGGAAGTTTAATTAAATCCAATCAGCCATTGCCGCAAATTCCGCCCTTATCAGAACCTTACCGCCGTCCAGATGTAAATAACCAAATTAATCAAAATTCTGCGGATAGTAGGGATGCCAACAAAAAAATCACTACTTTATCCGTATCAGTGTCCCCCTTTGATCAAACTCCCAACGATAGCCAACCTACCCTATCTGAGGAAAAAACGGTTAACCCTTCCCATAACCTTAAGACCACTCCCAGATCTATCAATTTAAGTCCCAATGCTTCTCCATCGGTCAACAACAGCCCTGGTAATGGCAGAAATACTAATGCGGCATCTCCCCAACCCGTTGCCCCTAAAACTAACGTGGGTAGAAGAAGAAGTTTAAATGATATTTTGGTCTTCTCCGCACCACCAAAAAACAACTCCAATAATTCCATTGTCACTCCGACAACACCAGTAAATCAAGCATCATCTTTAAATACAATAACCAATAATATTCATAAGGTATTAGTGAAAGTCAATAATTCTACTCAAGAATCCCAGGTAAGATCCCTTTATCCCGAAGCCTTCCGTACAAACTTAAGAGGGGTACAAATGTTGCAAGTGGGAGTTTTTAGTAATCCTGAAAAAGCTCAAGAGGTCTCGAACTCTTTGAAAAAGATGGGCTTAAACGTTCACATAACAATGAATAATCAATAATTAACAATTTTTCCCCAGTCTTTCAAGTTAGGAGTCACAAAGGCTTTTCTAATCCGAAATCCAAAACTTGTACTGCTTGCCCTGAGCGTTGCCGATAACATCATCTTAGGAATCATTAACTGTCTAGCCATCTTTATTAAATTGATGCCGTTGAGATAGAATCTCTATCTGGGGTTGAGTAAACTCCGGTAAGCGAAATGATAACCCAACATTAAAGAAAATTAAACCATAAAAACTGTGCGGTTAAAACAAGTAATTATTGCCTATAAAGCAGGGGATAAAGATAGTAAAGTATGGGCGGAAAGATGTGCAAAGGAATTAGAAGCCCGTCAATGTAAAGTATTATTGGGTCCTAGTGGGGTAAAAGATAACCCTTATCCGGTATTTTTAGCATCTGCCACCCAAAAAATTGATTTGGGGATTATTTTAGGCGGTGATGGTACTATTTTAGCAGCTTCTCGTCATTTAGCTCCCGAAGGAATCCCTCTATTAGCGGTTAATGTGGGTGGACATTTAGGGTTTTTAACGGAACCCTTTTCTCTTTTTCAAGATACAGAAACCCTCTGGCAAAGGCTAGAAAATGACTTATATGCGGTGGAAAGGCGTATGATGTTGGAAGCCCAAATTTGGGAAAGAAATAAGAAAGACATTGAACCTGTCAGCGATCGCTTTTTTTGTTTGAATGAGATGTGTGTAAAACCGGCCTGTTTAGACAGAATGCCCACCTCTTTACTGGAAATGGAAGTCGATGGGGAAGTTGTTGATCAGTATCACGGTGATGGTTTAATTGTCTCTACTCCTACGGGTTCAACTTGTTACACTGCTTCGGCTAATGGTCCCATTATTCATCCGGGAATGAGTGCCATCGCCGTTACCCCGATATGTCCTCTTAGTTTATCCAGTCGCCCTTTACTTTTACCACCTCGCTCGGTTGTAAGTATTTGGACATTAGGAGATTACGAGTTAAACAATAAGCTATGGATGGATGGAGTTTTAGCAACCTCAATTTGGCCTGGGCAATGGGTTAATGTACAAATGGCTGATTTTCAGGCACAATTCATTATTTTAAGGGAATCTCATTCATTTTATAAAACTCTACGGGAAAAATTGCAATGGGCGGGCGCAAGAGTTTATTGTGAAAATAATCACCGTAATTAATCTCAGTAAAGCTTGACATGGTAGTTTTTTGGCAAATGGTTATACTCTGGAAAATTCATTTCTGATCATAACTTAGTCGAATGTAAAGAAATGTGTGCGTTTGCTCTGGGGATTTTCTTAATATTTCTTGACTTTAAAATTGTTCGTTATTTTTGAATTAGAGAAAGTCTGTGACTCGTGAAACAACTTCATTTGCCCCAGCGGTTAATAATTGTTTACTATATTTACTGATATTTTCATCACCGTGAATATGAGGGGGTAAAACACCCACTGCGACCCATTCCCTTTCCGGTTTAATTTGTCTGGCTTTAATGATAGTCGTCATGTCCGCCACTGTATCCCCCAAATACGCCACAGGCAATGATGTTGATAAAGATAATTCCTGTTCTATTAATCCTACTGTTAGAAATAACCCTGTAGGATCTGGTTTTCCGGGGGCCTCTTCCATGGCTACTAACAACGGATTTTCTAATCCTAAACGGTGTTTTAAAATGTATTCTGCTGATCCCCTCGTTGCACCACTAAAAAAACCCCAAGCCAAGTTATTAGCGGTTAAGGTGCGAAAATATTCTCGATCAACTAATAATGGTTCAGTGGTAACATAACCGTCCCATGTTTCAGGTCGATGGGATTGAGTGCCTCGATAACGGCTTTGAAAAAAGTTAACAATGTCGGAGTAAGTGTAATTAATATCGGCACGAGATTTGCCTTTACTTTCAAAATAACGATAAATTAACTCTTGTGAGCCTTCCCAATCATTATTCCAGATTCCCTCGGCTTTTAAATCATCAATATCTTTCATGGTGGGCCGATAATTATTGTTGGTAAAATGTTCCACGGTATCGGCTAGGGCACGGCGATATGAACCTGTGACATCACGAATTACTCCATCAATATCAAAAATGACAATACCTTTCATTTAAAATAGAAGCCTTCTTTAATAACATTAATAACGGTTTTTACTAGAATCGATCTTAGGTTATAATATCTTAACGTGCTTAATTATTTGTATATAAAAATTTTTATTTGGAGGTTTAATTGGAAGCGGTAGAAACTAAAATTGATTCTCGATTTGTGTTAAAAGTTGTGTGGTTAGACAAAGATATTGCCCTTGCGGTTGATTATGTAATCAGTAAAGGTACTAGCCCTTTGACACCTTACTATTTCTGGCCTCGTAGCGATGCCTGGCAGGAATTAAAAGATGAGTTAGATAAGAAAAATTGGATTACTGATGGCGAAAAAATCCAATTACTCAACCAGGCTACGGAACTTATTAATTTCTGGCAAGAAAAAGGTAGGATTACCAGTATGCTTCAGGCTCAACAGAAGTTTCCTGAAGTGGTTTTCTCAGGCACGAACTAGCTTGTGAGTGATGGGGGAAGGCTGGTAATTAATGAGAAATTTTTCGCCTGTCTTCCTTACTGCATTTATAATTAGCGTTTGTAAAAAAAATGTTAATCTTTATTAATTGTTGATTCTTTTTCATCTCTACAAAACTTAAGATTAACAATATAGATAAATTTTCATCTCATCATTATATTATGCAAGAATTTAGTGATTTTTTACGTCACAAATATACCTATGTTGCGATCGCCACCTTTAAACCCGGAAAATTTTCGGAGGCTCAAAAATTGTTTGAGGAAGCCGTTGCTACTTATACCGTCGGTTTTGAGGGAGCATATTTATTTCAGAAACCCAATACTGATGAAGGAATTGCTTTCATCATTTGGAAAAAAGTAGAAGACATGGAAGAAAACCAAAACGACACCTATCAGAAAATTATGGAGAAAATGAAACATTTGTTCGCATCACCTCCAGAAACAGATTTTTATGAATTATGTACCGAGATTAAACCGCAATTTTGATTTACACTATAGTACTTGACAGAACAAACTGTTACAGTTCATAACAAAGATGAACAATATTGTTAATCTCAGTGGTAGCATTGCCTAGATAGTAAATATAATTACCATAAAAGCAATATCTGTATGAGCGAAACAATTCAACTCACTGGACAAATGCCAAAATTCGGTGGTAGCACTGGCGGTTTACTTTCTGCGGCTGACAGAGAGGAAAAATATGCTATTACTTGGACAAGTAATACTGAACAAGTTTTTGAAATGCCTACTGGGGGTGCGGCTACCATGAATCAAGGGGAAAATTTATTCTATTTTGCTCGTAAAGAGCAATGTTTAGCTTTAGGCACTCAGTTACGCACCAAATTTAAGCCCAAAATTGAAGATTATAAAATTTACCGTGTTTATCCTACTGGTGAAATTCAATATCTCCATCCTGCTGATGGTGTGTTTCCTGAGAAAGTTAATGAAGGACGTGAGTTTCATGGCAAAAAAGACAGAAGCATCGGCAAAAATCCTGAGCCTGTTACTCTCAAATTCTCTGGTAAAGCTCCCTATGATGTATAGTAACCTATAATCTTAAGAGAGTTATTCTTATGGGGGGGAATCAGCCCCCTAACGCCTAATTTTGTAAAAGAGGACATTGACAGCTGAATCATGTAAAATGTGAGAGTGTATCGAGTCAAACTTGTGAACATTTTTTTTGACTTATCACAAAAGTAACAATCTTTACTCAGATGAAACGTCGGTGATTACCCTAACTCTTTTGCACCCTCTCAAATCAATTGCAGTTCAAAAATGGAATTTTGAGTCGAATTCAGTAATCAGAATTGGTAGAGCTAGTAATAACCATGTGGTTTTATATAGTGCGGTTGTTTCTCGTCATCATTTGGAAATTCGTCCTCGGGGAAATGATTGGGCATTAGTGAATTTAGGCTCTAATGGTACTTTTATCAATGGTAAAAAGATTAATAAAGTTTTAGTAAAAGATGGTATGGTAATACGTTTAGCTAGTTCTGGTCCTAGAATAAAAATTACCTTAGTGGAGAGTATGGAAGGTAATACCGTTCAAGAATCTCACCGACCTAAAAATGAGCCTGTTAGTAGTAACAAAGATACTTTTAAAGAAAAAGACTCTTCTAAAGAAACAGTAATACATCAATAATATATTAACTTAACTTGAAACTCCCAACAGACTAGAAAACCAGGTTTGTGGACGACTCATGTTGCTTTGAGTTGTTTCTGACTTTCTTTCGTTAATTGTTCGATTAAATCTAAACTAGGGCATTGATTACCTTCATTTTGATTTAGCCAAAGCAGGTATTCAATATTTCCCGCAGGACCTGTGATGGGCGACCATGTTAAACTTTGATATTCCCAGCCCAGGGTCATTGCTTCTGTTAGGACTTGGTTAATGGCTTCGGCTTGGGTGTGAAAATCTCTGACGACACCATTTTTACCGACTTTATTTTTGCCCACTTCAAACTGGGGTTTTACTAATAAAATTATATCTCTGGGCACAATTAATAATTCCCATAATTTGGCTAAAACTTTTGTTAGGGAGATAAATGATAAATCCATTACGGCTAAATCGGCAAAATTTGCCCCTCGATAAAGTTTTTCGGGGGTAAGATGACGAAAATTGGTTCTTTCTAATAAAATTAATCGCTCGTCCTGCCGTAATTTCCATGCTACTTGCCCATATCCCACATCCACACCGTATATTTTTTGTGCACCTCGTTGCAATAAACAATCGGAAAATCCTCCCGTAGAAATACCGCCATCAAGGCAAATACGATCTTCTACATTGAGATTAAAGTGATCCAAGGCTTTTAATAATTTTTCTCCTCCCCTGGAGACAAAAAGAGGTTCTGCTTCCACTTCAATCAAACTCTCAATCCCAATTAAAGTGCCAGGTTTATCCACAATTTGCTGTTTTACCCTGACTTTTCCCGCCCTAATCATTTTTTGTGCGATCGCTCTGGTGTCACACAATTGTTTTTGTATCAATAATATGTCCAATCTTTCTTTTTGCAAAGACGATCACTCCCAAAGGTTATTAAAGAAAAAATATTAGGTAAAAAAAGTTTTATGTGAAGAGTAAATCAAATAATAAATAATAAATAATAAGAAGTGTTTAAAAGGTTTCTAACCAATCATATATACGATCTAATTGTTCAATGGTTACTAGTCCATATTGCCATAAAACCATTGGCATTAAACCTAAATTATGATCTACCGAACGTTGAGCAATAGCAATGGCATCTTCGGGTAAATTGATTTCCTCCTGGAGAAATTTGACAAAATGGTTATAAGTCATAGTAGGCATAATATTAACTAATTGTTTGATAAAAAATTGTGAATAAGTGAATTTTTAAAATTTTAAAATATATTGTTAATCAAAAAAAGATGTTTTTGTTGCTCACAAGCAAATTCAGGTAAATAATCAAAAAATTACTATCTAAAAATTTAATAAAAATAAATAATTAAACTATAATTTTTATGTAATCCAAAATTTCTAGTAAAACACTAACCCTTAATCTGACTTTTCACGGCATTTCTAAAAGCCCCTCTAAATAAGGGTTTCCCTCCAGCCTGATTCTCAATAATCTTTGCTTAATGAGAATAGCCAACGAAAGAATCAGGCTTGGAGAATGGGAATTTGGCGGTCACCGAAAGTGCGCCTACGGCGAGCGCCCGAGTCCCGAAAAAGATCCCGCGAAAAGTCAGAACCCTTAAGAAGGTTATGAGCCTTACCTATTATTAGCCATTGCCTATTCCCTATTCCCCATCCTCACGCCAATATTTATTTCCTCGGCAAACCCTAAATAGGTTGTGGCAACAATCGTAACTAGCCGATAGTAACAGTTATTAAGTAGTTCATTCTACACCATGAAGTTAATTTTTGCCAACCTTTTTTCACTTATTTTTCTTTTTCCTCTAACATTTCGATATTGATGCGATCGCCAATCTGAATATTTAGTTCTTCAGTTCTATTACCCGCCAACTCTATAACTTGATCTATAAAAACATTTGAATTATAAAGAGGACAATATTCAACCTTACAGGGAAGGGCATTTTTAGCGATCTGTTTAACAATTCCTTCGGAGACAAAAATGATATCGAGGGGAATAGAGACATTTTTCATCCAAAAACTCACCGTTTGGGGGGGATTAAAGGGAAACAACATCCCACGATTAGGAGATAAAAAATCACGATACATTAAACCAATCTGTTGCTGTTGAGGTGTTTTAGCAATTTCCAACTCTATTATTTGATCCTTGAACAATAACTTCGCACCGATGGGCAGATTCTGTCCTAGAGAATTTTTTTCAACGGGAATACTTTCTAAAATATTTTCGTCGTTACCTGATACAGAAGAAGGAGTAGCCGTACAACTGATAGTAATAAAGCTCAAGGCTAAAATCCAACCATAGTGATAATTGTTAAATAATTTCATCATTATTAGTAGTTTTATGAAAATCACTCAGTGTGAGAATAAAAGATAACATAAAATTACCGTGAGTTCGATGAAAAAAGATGTAAATCTCCAATAGACCTCTCCTAAAATTTATAATCGAGGAATAGTAAAGCTTTTAACTATTAAGCTTTTTACTCTTAATCTTACAGTTCTTGTAGTTGTTCATAATTAATGCCTAATAGTCTTTTTGTTTCTTTTTAAATAGCTTGATTATAAGTTGTACTCCGTGAATATCCCTTTAATTATATTTTGACAAAAAGTCCCCAATCGCTTTTGTAAAATACGAAAGGCGAAGATTGGGGATTTAAAGTGTCGTTATTAGTCAATTTTTGGTGCGTTCAAAGCCACAAATTGAGGGTTATTTCCCGCTATGGTTTTAACTTGTAAACTAGGCACGGAATTACGCAACAAAGCGGTGAGTTTTTGGGTACTAGAATCATAAATTTGGGTGACAATTTTTGGATATAAGCCAACACCAATAATGGGGATGAGAAGACAAGCGATAATAAATACCTCTCTAGGTTCGGCATCGATTAAATTAGTATGAGAGACTAGTTCTTTGTTTTCTTCACCGTATAGCATTTCCCTTAACATGGATAATAGGTAAATGGGGGTTAAGATGACACCAACGGCGGCAAGAGATACCATGATCAGCTTAAAAGTAAAACTATAAGCATCACTGGTGGCAAAGCCGATAAATACCATCAATTCTGCCACGAATCCGCTCATTCCGGGCAAGGCAAGGGATGCCATCGAGCAAGTTGTCCACATGGCAAAGATTTTTTTCATTTTTTGCCCAACTCCGCCCATTTCGTCTAACATGAGAGTATGAGTGCGATCGTATGTAGCACCTACCATGAAGAATAAACTTGCACCGATTAAGCCGTGAGAAATCATCTGTAACATTGCCCCACTCATACCAATATCAGTAAAAGAGGCAATGCCAATTAACACAAATCCCATGTGAGAGATGGAGGAATAGGCAATTTTCCGCTTCAAGTTCCTTTGTGCAAAGGAGGTGAAAGCGGCATAAATGATATTTACCACCCCTAATATAATTAAAATTGGTGCAAAAGAAGCGTGGGCATCTGGTAACATTCCTGCATTCATACGAATTAAGGCATAACCACCCATTTTTAGAAGAATCCCGGCTAGTAACATATGGGCTGGAGCTGTAGCCTCTCCGTGGGCATCTGGTAGCCATGTATGCAGGGGAAAGATAGGCAGTTTCACACCATAAGCGATTAATAGGCCACCATATAATAATAACTGAAGATTGAATCCTATATCCTTGTGGGCGATGGCAGTCATATCAAAGGTGACAGTATCCCCATAAAAAGCCATGGTTAACCCTGCTACAAGAATGAATAATGAACCTCCAGCGGTGTAAATGATAAATTTGGTAGCCGCATATAATCGCCGTTTACCGCCCCAAATAGAGAGGATCAGATAAACGGGCACTAATTCCAATTCCCACACCAAGAAAAAAAGTAGCATATCTTGCACAGCAAAAACAGCAATTTGTCCGCCGTACATTGCCAACATGAGAAAATAGAATAATTTAGGCTTGAAACTAACAGGCCAGGCTGCCATGATAGCTAAAGTAGTGATGAAGCCTGTTAGTAGAATCAGAGGCATAGATAAACCATCCGCACCCACTGACCATTTTAAGTCAATATCGGCAACCCATGTATAACTTTCGACTAATTGTAAATCGGGGTTGTTGAAGTCGTAGCCTTGACAAAAAGCATAAATAATGAAGACGAAATCGATTAAGCCTACGATTAAGGCATACCATCTAACGGTTTTACCATCTTTATCAGGGATGACGAAGACGAATAAAGAGGCGATGATGGGAAAGAGAATAATGGTTGTTAGCCAAGGAAAATTTGTTAAATCCATTTGTAAGTGAGTTGCGTTATGAATGCTGATTTGTGATCTAGTAGATGTCTATGGTTAATGAGTTTGTTATTGGTTTGCATCAATATCTAGATAATGAGCTGATATCAACAATCTAGCAAGATTTTTTCAGGATCTAACAATTCCTAATGTTAATTTTTGTTTTGAAGAAATCATAATAGGGAGAGATTTGTTTTAAGCTGAATTCGACTTAACCCCATCTCTGGTTGGTATATTTTCAGACCTTGGTTCAATTCGTTGATAAAATCTTCGATAAATAGACACTAATTAATCTTTTTGCTCTCATCAATAAACCACTTTTCTAGTTGTTCTTCTGTTACTGTGCCACTAAAATTAGGCAACAAATAATTATTGAAGTTGATGACAACATTCAAAAGGCTTTTCAGTTAGGTTCACCGCAACAGAAGCAAGAGTTAAGTTATCTAAATTTATTTAGAATTAGATAATAACAGCAGAATTAATTAAATTTATAAATTTACTATGGCTAGAAAAAACAAAAAAATGTGGGTTTACAGTCCTCCTAAACCGCCCAAACCAAAAGTTCCAGAAAGCGAAAAACAATTAATTTCCGAGAAATGTAATGAATTAATTGAAACCGAACTTAAACCCAAACATATTAAGCCAGCCTCAACCGACAATGATTGGAACTATCTGGTGGATATTTTTGGTAAATGGTATGGCAACTATTTTTACTTCTGTTCTACCTATAATTGTCCCAGTCCAAGGGCTATTTCACCGAGCTTTGAAACAAAATTTGCTCGCTTAGAATACGTGGGCAAAGATAGTTTTAATATTGCCTATATGAGACATACTGGCAAATGGTGGGAAATTTTTCAAGGACTTACCTTGGGACAATGTTTAGAGGAAATGAAAACTAATGTAATTTTACATCCTCATTAAGACCATAATTAATTTAATCAATAAGTTTTACTATGATTAGTCGCAATGATCTAAAAACACAAAAAATTGACTTAAAAACAGTTATAGATAAAGCGTTTTGCCGATATAAATTGAAAAGCCTTTGACGAGGATTGAACTCGTGACCTCACCCTTACCAAGGGTGTGCTCTACCACTGAGCTACAAAGGCATATGGGCCGAGCTGGATTTGAACCAGCGTAGGCGTAGCCAGCGGATTTACAGTCCGCCCCCATTAACCACTCGGGCATCGACCCATTAGTTTTCACATTGTCATATTCTAGCTAATCTTTTTGAAAAATGCCAACAAAATTTTAAATAAACTGAGAAATTTATTTTTCTCCTCACGTTATATTAAGCCGCAGGAAAAATTTGTGCAGTTTTCGGGATAATATCTAGTTTAACTTTAGTGCCCACGGCTAACTGAGTTTTTACATCTGTGCGAGCATGAAGTATTTTGCCTGAATGAGTTTGCAAACAATAACGATATTCTCTTCCTAAAAATTCTCTTTCCTCAATCACGGTAGTTCCATTCTCGTCAGGTAGCAGTATCGCGTCTTCTTGACGGAACATTAATTCCCCTTGACGGAAACTAACGGGGGCATCAACACACCATTCTCCCAATTCTGTACACCATAAATCTCCTCGTTTTGTCGCTTGTAAGAAATTTGCTTGAGTAACAAATTCTGCCACAAATTTACAATCAGGTTTGGTATAAACATCTTCTGGTGTACCTATTTGGGCTAATTTTCCTTTCTCCATTACCCCTATTTTATCCGCGATGGCCATAGCTTCTTCTTGATCATGGGTAACAAAAATAGCGGCGGTGTTGGTACTTTTTAATATTGTGCGCACTTGATGACGGAGTTTTTCCCTCACTTGTACATCTAAATTACTTAAAGGCTCATCTAATAAAATTAAGTCAGGTTGAGGTGCTAACGCTCTAGCTAGAGCAATTCTTTGTTGTTGTCCACCAGATAACTCATGGGGATAACGTTTTTCAAAGCCACTTAAACCGACTAATTGTAAAATTTCTGCAACTCGACGGTTAATTTGTTGACGATTAGGGTGGGGTTTTTTTGTTTTTAAGCCAAAAGCAATATTATCAGCCACATTGAGATGAGGAAATAAAGCATAATCCTGAAATACCATGCCCGTACGACGTTTTTCTGGTTCTACCCAGTTTATACCCCCCGTCACAATTCTTCCCTCTAACTCAATAATCCCCTGAGAAGGTTTTTCAAATCCAGCAATCATCCTTAACAAGGTCGTTTTACCGCATCCGGAAGGACCTAATAACCCTAATAACTCCCCTTGTCGTAAATCAAAACAAACTTGATTCACCGCAGGAATTTGATTTCCAGCAAATAATTTACTAACTCCTTTTACTTTAAGAATTGCTGATTCTGTCATGACAATACAAAAACACTATAAAATAATTTAAATAAGAATTATTCTCAATAATTTTAAATATAACATGGTTCGGGAAATTCATGGTTTTCCTCACCGGCTAATTTTTTGATCATGAACTCATAATTATCAAAAATAAAAGTGCTTAAATAAACCTCACATTTGCTGACTATAGAAAAATATACTTGATCGTTAAATTACGAAAATTGATGAATATAGAGAAGATTGGCAGATAAAATTGTAATTTCTTTAGTAAAATCTATTATTATAGATGTTAAAATATAAGCAAAAAAAAAGTAAAGTGTAACGAATATTACTAATTTAAAATTATGAATGAATCTTATACAAATAGTATGGAAGAACAAACTCTCAATCGTGATGAAAGAGTTAAACAGCTCAGCAATATGATTGATACTTTGCATATTGCAGAAGATATTTCTAAAAACGGTTACTTAATCACTAGCTCCGAATTAGCAGATTTAATGGATATTAATGCCAGTGCAGTGACTAGTAGGGGTGAGGAATGGTCATGGCGTAACTGGATTGTTTCAAGGGTAAGGCGAGAAGGAAATCAAATTCTCTGGCAACTAGAAAGAGTCGAGAAAGTCAATCACTAGCAATCAATTGATAATGAACAATTAACAATTAAATCTCAAGGGGCTCGGTATTAGCCCTCACCAATGTCATTCTCATCACTCCTAGAACCGTGCTTTTGAACAGGCATACAGTACTATTGTGATCACGGTCTTAACTATTATTTATTAATTATCAAAAATGTCCTTAACCACCGAACAAGAATTAGTTTCAGCTGTTAGTAAACGCCGTAATTTTGCTATTATTTCTCATCCTGACGCCGGAAAAACAACCCTAACTGAAAAATTGTTATTGTACGGAGGTGCAATACATCAGGCGGGGGCAGTAAAGGCTAGAGGTGAACAACGGCGAGTTACATCTGACTGGATGGAGTTGGAAAAACAACGAGGTATCTCCATTACTTCTACGGTCTTACAGTTTGAATATAATAACCATCATCTTAATTTATTGGATACTCCGGGACACCAAGATTTTAGTGAAGACACCTATCGCACTTTAGCGGCGGCGGATAATGCGGTCATGTTAATTGACGCGGCGAAAGGTTTGGAACCACAAACTCGTAAACTGTTTGAAGTATGTAAATTAAGAGGGCTTCCCATCTTTACTTTTATCAATAAAATGGATCGTCCGGGGAGAGATGCTTTAGATTTATTAGACGAAATTGAGCAAGAATTGGGCTTAAAAACCTATCCTGTTAACTATCCTGTGGGTATTGGTGACTATTTTAAAGGAGTTTTCGATCGCCGTCAAAAGGCTTATCACCTGTTCGAAAGGATGGCACATGGAAGCAAAGAAGTACCAGAAATAATCATTCCAAAGGGTGATGAAAGTCTAAAAAAATATTTAGATACACAATTATATGAGCAAACCTTAGAAGAATTAGAAATGGTCCATGAAGTGGGAGCAGAATTTGACTTAAAAGCCATCCACGCTGGCAAAATGACTCCTGTATTTTTCGGTAGTGCCATGACTAATTTTGGAGTAAATTTATTCTTGCAATCCTTCTTAGATTATGCTTTGCCACCAACACCAAGAAAATCAACTTTAGGTGCATTAGAGCCAACCTATCCCGATTTTACAGGTTTTGTGTTCAAATTGCAGGCAAATATGGATCCTAAACACCGTGATAGAGTGGCATTTGTGAGGGTTTGCACTGGTAAATTTGAAAAAGACATGGCGGTAAATCATGCCCGTACAGGAAAAACAGTACGCTTATCACATCCTCAAAAATTATTCGCCCAAGGTAGAGAATCTATAGAAGAAGCCTATCCGGGAGATGTTATCGGCCTGAATAATCCAGGAGTTTTTGCCATTGGGGACACTATTTACTTAGGCAAAAAATTAGAATATGAAGGAATCCCTTGCTTTTCTCCTGAATTATTTTCTTATTTAAAAAACCCTAACCCATCTCAATTTAAACAGTTTCAGAAAGGTATTCAACAACTGCAGGAAGAAGGTGCAGTGCAAATAATGTACTCCACTGATGAGTTTATTCGGGATCCCATTTTAGCCGCCGTTGGTCAATTACAGTTTGAAGTGGTACAATTTCGGATGTTAAGTGAGTATAATGTGGAAACGAGATTAGAACCGATTCCCTTTAGTGTGGCACGTTGGGTTGTCGATGGTTGGGACGCTTTGGAAAAAGTGGGGCGTATATTTAATACTATGACGGTAAAAGATGCCCTCCATCGCCCGGTGTTGCTATTTCGTAATGAGTGGAATGTTAATCAGTTACAAGGGGATCATCCTGATTTAAAATTAAGTGCCATCGCATTTTAGTAATAATCCCAGCCAATACTGCGAGGGTTTTGGGAAATAAACCGATAAATTTATTAAAGTTCTACAATACAGATCAATAGCTTAAAAATCTGGAGAAATTATTCCCTATGGACGTTAAAATGTTAATGATTATCTTAACGGGTTTATTTATTGTTTCGGCATTGTTTTTCGGTACTAGAAACGGTTTCTATGATTCTGATGACTATGACGGAAATGGTTCTGCACATTAAAGTTTATGATTTATGATTAAGCGGCAAGAAATATTTTCCTCTCCGCAAATTCCTCTTTCTTGTTATCCCTTTGGTGTTGGTAATTATACTGAAGGGGTGGCTATCTTACTCAGCATTGGTAATTACCGTATTTTACTTGATTGCGGTTTAGAGGAAATAGATTCTTTATGCCCGAATAATCGGCCTCCCGCAGATTGGGTTTTCTGTAGTCATGCTCATGAAGATCACGCTCGTGGGTTACTGTCTTTACATCAACGATTCCCTGATTTACCCATTTATACCAGTGATGTCACCGCTAAGTTACTTCCTCTTAATTGGTTAGATCAAAAAAACACTGCTTCTTTATCCTTTGCCCAAGTTTTGCCTTGGCGATCGCCAACTAATTCTCAGGAATCACCCATTAAGTTGCAATCGGATTTGACAGTGGAATTATATCCATCAGGACATTTACCGGGTGCCGCCTCTTTTTTATTCCAATACTATTATAATAATCGAGTTTATAAAATTTTCTATACCGGAGATTTCTGTTTATCTAATTTACAGTTAGTAGAAGGATTATCCCTTGATAGTTTACGAGGTCTAAATCCAGATGTCTTGATAATTGAAGGTAGCTATGGTACAGCACGACACCCTCACCGCCGCCAACAAGAAAAACATCTGATGGAGAGAATTAAATCTGCTTTGACGGAGAATGTTAATGTTATTTTACCAGTGCCTACTTTTGGTTTAGGTCAAGAATTATTAAAATTATTGCGATCGCATCATCAATTTACAGGATCAAATTTAGATATTTGGGTAGATGGAGACTTGCCCAAGGCCTGTGATTTATATTTAGAGTTAATGGATTATTTTCCCGCCAATGTCCGAAATTTTGCTAAACATCAGCCACTATTCTGGGATGACAAGATAAAACCGAGAATGCGACGAGTAAATAAAGGTATTTCCCGTGATGAATTAATAACCGCCCCCAGTATAGTCTTAACAGATGAATTAAGCCATTTAGAAGAATATTGCGGTAAAAGTCAGGAAAAATGGTTAGTTTTAATTCCTGAACAGTCAAAAATAAATCAGAACTTGACATTTAAACAATTTACAGCAAATATTGATCCAGAAAAAATCATCCTTGAAGATTATCTTTTAGCCGAACATAGCGACGGTAGAAACACAACCCAACTCATACATAACTTAAGACCACAACATATTATATTTATCCATGGTTCGCCGAATTATTTAGCTGACTTAACCTGCTTAGAAGAATTGCAAAATCGTTATCAATTACACTCTCCTGGGGTGGGAATGATGGTTGACTTACCCATTGGTGCAAAATTTATGCAACCGAAAGTAACCCTTCAAACTAACTATGAAGGGGAGTTAAACGAAACAGGTGCTTATATTACCATTACTTTACCAGAACAAATTAACCGAGATCCAAGGTGGCAAAATTTCGCCGATACGGGTTTAGTGGAGACACGTTGGCAAGGAGACGAATTGGTGTTAAGGGGATTATCTCAACGAGAATTATTACAACAAAATAGTTTACTGCGTCGTCAATTAAATCCAGAATCTTGCGGTAATTGTTTTTATTATCAAGATCAATCCTGTAATAATCATAATTCCCCTTTAGATGGTTTGAAAGTACCTAACGATGGTTATTGTCCCTTATTTGAAGCCAATGTTAATTGTTAACTGCTTATGCTTAAAGTCTGAAGATTTCTTCGCCGTCAGAAATAACCACTAAATTAATTTGTAATGGTCCTGATGTATAAGTTTCATTCGCCGCTATAGATATAATTTCATCAACGGATTGATTCGCTAATTGTAACTGTTGAATGAAGTTAATTAGAGAGACAATCTTACCATCACCGATAAGAATTTTACCTAATATTCCTTCTCTCCTGGCACGAAATTGACTGACAGAAATTAAAAAATCGAGTTTTTCTTGTAACTCTGTACTCTTTAAATCGCTGGCCTCGAAAGTAATAGAGGCGATTTGTTCATTTTTAGCGTAAACTTTTTGATTAGGAGTAACATCTGCAAAAATTCTCACGTTTTCCTCCCCTTGGACATAATTTCCTGCGGACAAGATTCTCACTAAATATTCTCCATTTTGAGATAATTGTTCTTTCATTTGTTCTACTTGTCCTTTGGTTATTTGCACAAATCGTTGATTTCTAAACTGATTTCCGTAACCTAAAGTCAACATTACTCCCCGATTAGCTTCGTTTAACACTCCATCTATTAATTCTTCTAAATTAGTATTTCCCTCTATTTTAACTAGAGTTACGGTCAATACTTGTCCTTTGACAAGGGCAATAGGTCTTTCTCTTAAATCTTGATAAGTTTGATAATATTGTTCCAAGATTTCTACTTCTCGACGATAAAATCCTAATTCCTTTTCTAAGGATAATAACTCATCCTCTTTATTTTTTAAAATTTGATCTTTGGCCAAGATATTTTTATCTAGTTTGGAAATTTGCTGATCTCTGGATTTAATATCTGATTGTAATTGATTCTGTCGATTTTGTAATTGGGTTAAACTTTGTTTTTGTTGTTGTAAAATATTTTCCTGTTCTTCTATTTGTACTTGTTTATTCTGCAAATCTCGATCTCTTTCTATGATGGATTTTTCTAGCCTTTGACTCTGTTCTTCCATTTCTTTTTTTTCCGCTAGCAATTTTGTTTTGTCACTAAAAATTTTCTTTACTTCTTCTTTCAATGTCTCGGTTTGAGTAGAAATAATTTTCAGTTGATTTTGAGTATTTTTTAATTCTTTTCCTGTAACACTCAACAATTGTCTCACGGAATTTTGTCTTTTTTTTGCTTCTTGTAATTCAGTTTCAACTTTTTCTTTTTCTAGCTCAACTTTTTCTAATTGAACAGTAATTTCTCTCCGTTTTTTTAGGATTTCATCTAACTGAAAAATACCCTGTCTTAAAGATTCACTTAAACTAAATAAAATTAATAATGTGGAGGCAGAAATTAATATTCCTGTACCAATAGTAATTACTATGGCGGTTTGTTTCGGGCGCAGTTGAAACAGTCTCAGTCTAGCTTTACCCACTTTTGTGCCAATGCGATCCCCTAATGCCGCAATTAAGCCTCCCAATATCAACATTGCCAAAATCAAAACATAGGCACTGGTCATATAAAATAGAGTTATTCACTCCTCACAAAATTTATTCACACCATCACATCACTATAAGTTATAGTTTAACCCTAGTTTAGAGAATTAAAGACAAGGGATAGAGGAGAATGAGAAGTAATAAGTAACAATTATTAATTATCAATAGTTATGCAAATTGCTGACTTAGTGCCACGGGATTATGCACGGTTATTTTCTTCTTGGTAATGGAAATCATCTCCTCTTGTCTTAATTCCCCCAATAGTCTGGTAACTGTCACACGGGTTGAACCGATGGCCTCAGCAATCGCCTGATGTGACAATCTAAGATCAATGGTTACACCATTGAGACTGGGGACACCAAAATCTCGACAAAGAATTAATAAGAAACTCACTAAACGAGAAGCCATATCACGATGTGCTAGGGTTTCAATCATCAATTCCGTTTGTAAAATCCGAGAAGATAGCCCTTGTAACATTAAACGGGATAACTCAGGATTATCTTTTAAAGATCTTTGAAAATGCTCAATCGGCGCTGATAATAATTCTACAGGGGTAAAAGCTACGGCATGATAAAAGCGATCAGATTTTTGTCCAGTAATTAAAGATAGTACGCCAAAAATACTATTCTCTCGTAGTAAAGCTACAGTAATTTCTTCCCCTGCTTCATAAACTCGTGACAATTTTACAGCACCCTTGATTAAAAAATAGACCCTCTCGGCGGGATCACCGGGAAAAAAGATGGTTTTACCGCGCTCAAATCTTTCCACCACAGGGGTATAAATTCCGGCACCAATTTGGCGGAATACGGAAGCTAAAGGTTGTTCTTGATTTGATACTGGTTGCATTGGGGATAGTTACAGAATAATATTTAATGATCGATCCTATAAACGACACTTTCTATAAGAAAATAAGTAATTGTAAACTAGATAACTATCTATAACTTAACCAGTTTAGCGAATTATTGTTATATATTACAAAAATTTAGACAAAAAATCAAGAATATGTTAGATTTAAGCGGAAAAAACGCCCTTGTAACAGGGATTGCCAATAATCGATCGATCGCTTGGGGTATCGCCCAACAACTACATCAGGCAGGAGCAAATATTGGAGTTACTTACCTCCCCGATGATAAAGGGAGATTTGAGAAGAAAGTCAGGGAATTAGTTGAACCTTTAAAACCGAGTCTTTTTTTGCCTTGTAATGTCCAAGATGATGCCCAAATTAACGAAACCTTTGACCAAATTAAAGAAAAATGGGGTCACATTGATATTTTAATTCACTGTTTAGCCTTTGCCCAAAAAGATGATTTAACAGGGGATTTTAGTAATGTTTCCCGTGAAGGTTTTAAAACTGCCCTTGACATTAGTGCCTATTCTCTCACCCGTCTAGTACAGGCCGCTAAACCCATGTTGCGATCGGGTGGTAGTGTGTTAACCTTAAGCTATCTGGGAGGAGTCAAAGTTATTCCTAACTACAACATCATGGGAATTGCTAAATCCGCCCTAGAAATGAGTGTGCGTTACCTCGCCGCCGAATTAGGTAGTCAAAATATAAGAGTAAATGCTATTTCCGCCGGACCCATCCGTACTTTAGCATCTTCTGCCGTTGGGGGCATATTAGACATGATTCACCATGTAGAATCCGTTGCACCTTTACGCCGTACCGTAACACAAACAGAAGTAGGCAACACTGCCGCCTTTCTCTGTAGCGACTTATCCAGTGGTATTACGGGACAAATTATTTACGTCGATGGGGGATATGAAATTATGGGCATGACACAAATTAGATAAAATCTTGAAAGGGAAAGACGAGGTGATATCAAATCCGCTAAATTGTACATATATGCGATGTAGTAAATACAAGGCTTCAATCTTATTTTTAGTGAGGTTGTTCAGCCGGATTTGATATGAGAGATCGAATTGGCGAAAATAAGAGAAAATATTTATCAATTTGGCTAATAAATCTGTATACAAAATGGTTAAGAAAAAAACTAAAACAAAAGGTTGGGGGTTTAGTTCAAGTTCTCAGTCTCTCCATAGCTATCTCAAAGAATTTTCTAAATATATTGTTAAACAACAGTGGTCAAATGCTGAACAAAAGTTAGAAGAATTAGAACAACGTTTTTCTTTACAACCAGAAATTCTCGAATGCTGGTTAATCCTTGCAGATCAAATAAAGAACTGGAAAACTTGCCAAAAAAAAGCCGAACAATTTATTTCCATAAATCCCGATGACCCTGACGCTTATTTAACTTTAGCGGGCATCTGCATGAAAAATGTCTATCCTGTTCTTGCGGTTCAAGCCCTTAACAAGTTTTGTGAGAAATTCCCTAATCATTCTCGAATACCAGAAGCAAATTCTAAAATATCTCAATTACAAACTATAGTATCTCAATTACTTAAAGACCAAGGATTAGAAGAAAAACAAGGGTTAGAAATAGGAGCATTACTGGAACAAAGTCGGTTTTTATTTGAAACCGGTCAACACACTCAAGCTCATCAATCATTAGAAAAATTGCTAAAATTAGCACCGAATCTATCTCCTGCCCTTAATAATCTGAGTATAATTCTTTGCCAAAACGGAGATTTAACCGAAGGGATCACACTTAGCAAAAAAGTATTGGAACAAGACCCTCAGAATATTCACGCAACGGCAAATCTCATTCGTTTATATATTTTATCAGGACAAATAGAATTAGCAGAACAATCATTAAAACAATTAAAAGAGCTAAAAAGTGAAATGCCTGATCATTGGTCAAAAAAAGCCGAAGCACTATCATTCTACGGAGATAACTCGGGTTTAATAGAACTCGGACAGGAGGCGGAGTCATCAGAAATGTGCCAAGATTTAATGGGAATATTTTGGCATTATGTAGCCGTAGCCCATGGAAACTTAGGACAAGACACGAAAGCCCGTAAATTATGGGAACAATCACTCAAAATATCTCCAGATTTTGAGTGTGCCAGGGAAAACTTGGAAAATATCAAATTGCCCGTGGGGAAAAGAAATACCCCTTGGGCTTTAGACTTACAAGATTGGCTTCCTTCAACCCTGATAAAAGATCTGAAGCAAATGGTGGTCAGTGATTCAGAGAACAACAACAAAGGAAAATCAATCATTAATAAGATAATGAAAAACTATCCTCAAATTGTCTCCTTAATTCCAATCCTTTTAAAACGTGGTAGTCCTCTAGCCAGAGAATTTGCCTTGCATATTTGCACTGCAACGAAAACCCCAGAGCTACTCTCAGCCTTAAAAGAATTTGCCTTTAGTCAAGAAGGAACGGATCAACAACGTTTTGAAGCAATTCAGGCAATCAATAAAGAAGGACTAATCCCATCGGGGCCAGTAAAAATATGGATAAAAGGAAAGCAGGAAGAGATTTTGCTAATGGGTATAGAGATCAATGACAATCCCACTATTCCTCACTCAAAAAAAGTTCGTCAGCTGGGACAAGATGCGGTGGCAACTCTCAAACAAGGACACGGGGAAAAAGCTGAATCTATTTTGCTTCAGGCCTTAAAATTAGAACCTTCAGCTCCAGATCTAAAATTTAATTTAGCCGGTGCTTATATGTTGCAAGGCAGAGGGGGAGATGCAAATGAATTAGTAAGAAAAATTCATGAAGAACATCCTGATTATGCTTTTGCTACAATTGCACTGGCACAACATCATCTAGAAAATAACGAAATATCAGAGGCGGAAAATTTACTTCAACCACTGCTATATAGAAAACAGTTTAACTATATGGAATTTAGTAAGTTCTGTGAAATACAAATAAAGTTGGCTATGAAGAAAAAAACTCCTGAAACTGCTAATTCTTGGTTAGGAATCTGGAAGGAAATAGGTGATGAAGATGATCCATCCCTAGAGTATTGGTGTAATCGTTTGCAGAAAAAATCTTCTTGGTTTATTAAATAACCTGAGTTTTAGTTAACATTCTTCATCATTTTATAACAATATGAAATTGCTTTTACACAAAATATTAAGTAATTGGTTGATTTACTTACTCTTAATTTTTGGTTTACAGTCTGGGGTAACTATCGCTCAAACTACCGAAGAAGTTAATCCCCTCAAGGTAAATTTTGAAGATGAATTACTCCCAAAAATTAACCGTGATTTAACGAAGTTGGAAAAAAGAAGAATCCAAGACAAAATCACTGATTTGGATACTTTGGCCGAATCGGAATTGTCAGCAGGAAATGATGATTTGGCTTTTGGATTATGGTATAAGGCCATTAATTTAAGTAGAGCTTTAGGTGCACAGTCCGAGTTAAAAATGATTACCAGAGTTAGTAAATTTGCCTGGGATAAAAGTCGAAATCAAGATATTAACTTTCTAACAGAAAGATTATTAATTTTAGAATCACAATTTACTAATAACAATATAAATACAGAGCTTTTACCTTTATTTATGGAAGCTTATGAGGCATTGCATAATTTAGATAAATCTATTGTTATTTATCAACAAAATTTAGAATTGGCTAGACTAAATAATGACAGTGAAACACTAAAAATCAGTTTAGAAAAATTAGGGCAATTTCATTTAGCTAAATTTGACTATTATCGTGCTGAACCCATTTACGAAGAACTACTAAATATATCAAGATTAGAGGAAGATTATCTAGCAGAGGGAATTTATTTACGTCAATTAGCTGAAATTAGTGGGGCGATTGTCCAACCAGAAACTGCAGTCAGATATAAAGAAGAATTAGCGGAAAGTTATCTCAGAAATCAAAATTTATCGGCTTTAACGCTATTAAAAATTGCCATCGGTGATGACTATAAAACCTTGAAAAAACCGGAAGAAGCAACTAAATCATATCAAGAGGCGTTCAATATAGCATGGGGAGGACAACAATATGCTGTGGCTGCAGATGCTTTAAGAAAATTAGGAATACTATATCAAGAATATGAACAACTAGATTCAGCCTTGCAAATATATCAAGAATTAATTAAAGTTGAACAACTGTCTTATAATTTTTATGGCTTAATGAATACTTACGATTCTATGGGTATAATTTACAATAAAAAGCAAGATTATTTTTTAGCCCTTCAATCCTTTGAAAAAGCCTTAGAAATTGCCCGTAATCTTAGCTATAAAGAAGATTATTTTTTAGGCAAAATCAACGAAATAAAAACTATTGAAAATTAATAAAATAGTTTTGACTTAAGGGGACAAATACTTAAGGGGAAGGAAACCTTACCCCTACCGTGATTAATTATTAAATTATTAACGACTTAAACAATAGCCGCCATTTTAACTTCACTATTGTTAAGAATGTCTTGTAATTCGTCAGCATCAACGGTTTCTTTTTCAATTAACATATTAGCTAATTTGTCTAACACCGTACGATTTTCGACTAATACTTGTTTTGCTCTTTCATAGGCTTGATCCACTAATTTTTTGACTTCATCATCAATGGCGGAGGCAGTAGAATCAGAAAAATCACGATCAGATGCAATATCACGTCCCATGAATACATTACCATTCTGACGACCTAATGCTACAGGTCCTAAACGATCGCTCATACCGAAACGGGTAATCATTTGACGGGCGACTCGGGCGACTTGTTGTAAATCGTTAGATGCACCAGTGGTAACTTCTTCTTCACCGAAAATGATTTCTTCAGCAATACGTCCACCTAAAGCCACAGCCATCTGATTTTGTAGGTAAGAACGGGAATACAAACCAGATTCCATGCGATCTTCGCTAGGGGTAAACCATGTTAAGCCACCGGCACGACCACGGGGAATAATACTGATTTTTTGGACGGGGTCATAGTCAGGCATCAAGGCACCGACTAAAGCGTGTCCTGCTTCGTGATAAGCCACTAATTCCTTCCGTTTTTGGCTCATTACCCGATTTTTCTTCTCAGGACCGGCCAAAATTCGATCGATGGCATCGTTAATCTCATCCATAGAAATTTCCGTAAGGTTACGACGGGCGGCCAAAATGGCAGCTTCATTGAGGAGGTTAGATAAATCAGCACCGGTGAATCCAGGGGTACGACGAGCAATTTTTTCTAACTCCACATCCGCACCTAAAGTTTTCCCACGGGCATGAACATTAAGAATTTCAGTACGACCAGCGAAATCAGGGCGATCGACGACCACTTGCCGATCAAAACGACCGGGACGTAATAACGCCGCGTCTAATACATCAGGACGGTTAGTAGCGGCGACAATGATAATGCCAGTATTACCTTCAAAACCATCCATTTCTGTTAATAATTGATTTAAGGTCTGTTCTCGTTCATCGTTGCCACCGCCTAAACCTGCACCCCGTTGACGACCTACTGCGTCGATTTCATCGATAAATACGATACAAGGGGCATTCTGTTTAGCTTGTTCAAATAAATCCCGTACACGAGAAGCACCAACCCCCACAAACATCTCTACAAATTCTGAACCCGAAATGCTGAAGAAAGGAACACCTGCTTCTCCTGCTACGGCCTTAGCTAAGAGGGTTTTACCGGTTCCGGGAGGTCCTACTAATAGGACACCTTTAGGAATTTTTGCACCGATGGCGGTAAAGCGTTCACCATTTTTGAGGAAATCAACAACTTCCGTCAATTCTAATTTCGCCTGTTCAATCCCAGCTACATCGCTAAAAGTAACTTGAGTTTGAGGTTCCATTTGTACTCTGGCTTTTGATTTACCAAAGTTCATGGCTTGAGAACCAGGACCATTGGAAGCACGACGGAGTAAGAAAAACAAACCAACTAATAGCAAAATGGGGAAAAATAGACTACTTAGGGCTCTGAACCAGAAACTCTCGTCATTTTGCGGTAAAACAGAGATATCTACCTTATTTTCAGCTAAAATATCGATTAATTGAGGATCGTTGGGTAAATTCACTAAAAATCTTTGTCCGTCTCTGGCAGTGGCAATCGCTTGACTACGATCAGCACTTAAATTTACTCTTTCAACTTTATCACCTTGAATTTCATTAATAAATTCACTATATTTCCACGTTAACTGATTAGTTTGAGGTCGATCTAAAAAAACCGTCCCCAAGGCGACAACTACTACCGCTAAAATTGCGTATAGTCCGACATTGCGCCACTTTTTATTATTTTTACCCACAGGTGGATACCCTCCTAGTATGTTTTATTGTTGTTTTATCAATTACTCTTACTTAATCCGAGTTTTGAACTTATTTTTACTATCGTTAGATTCTATGTTAACTTATGTTAAGAATTTTTAGGCTTATTTCTCAGAATTTAGATTCGAGATCAAGTTTTAGCATTGTCTGTTAACTTTGTTTTCGGAGATTGCCAAGGTTTTAGTCTTGGCATGGTTACAGACTGCTCTCGATACAATAAAATCTATATTAGCAAATAGACTTAGATCCCGAGATCCTGAACAAAAAATCTGAATTTTAGCCATGTATAGCGAAGAAATACTATTTCGCCGATCGCCAAAAGCCCCCTTTGATCGCCGTGCTTATGCCTTTTTAATTGACTTTGTGATAGTTTGGTTAATATCTTCTCTTGTGACTAACATTTTCTTAGAATTTCTTGTGTTTACGTTCCTTTGGTTGATTTTTAGGGTAATTGTGGTGGATAAAAATAAAGGGCAAAGTTTAGGACGTTGGGCAATGGATTTAAAAATAATCGATGTCCAATTTAATCGTCTTCCCTCCCTAATTTGTTTGACGAAAAGAGAAGGTACCATCGCTATCGCTAGTTTTTTAATGATGATTGCCTTAAAGATTAACTTTCAAGACTTTCTTTTGATGATTTTATTTGCTACTCCCTTAATCCTAGATGGATTGACTATTTTTAGCGATGATCAATATAATCAAGCATTTCATGATCGCATTAGTGGTACGATTATTACTCAGACAAAGAGAGGATTTTCCTTAGATTTAAGACTGAAAAAGTTATTTAAAGAAACAAGGCAAACTTGGCTTAAAAATAGAAGAAAATACAAATAAACAGTGCGAATCGAGAAGTCATCTTTGAAAAAGGGATTAATTATTATTAAAAACAAATAAATGGGTAAAGTTTATATTATTGGTTTGGGAAAATCAGGTATCGCCGCCGCCAGAATTTTACGGCACAAAAATAATCAGGTAACTATCTATGATGGTTCAAACTCTCAATCTTTAAAGAAAATTAGAGAAAATCTGTCAATAGAAAATATAAATGTTAAATTAGGGCAAAATATAGACTTAAACACTGAAAATAAGCCAGATTTAATCATTGTTAGTCCAGGTGTGCCCTATGACATACCGGTATTGATAGAGGCAAGACAACAGGGCATAAAAACCATCGGCGAAATGGAATTAGCATGGCAATATTTGAAGTCTTACCCTTGGATTGGTATTACAGGCACAAACGGTAAAACTACCACTACTGCCATCATTGAGGCCATGTTAAAGGCAGGGGGGATCAAAACTTCGGCCTGTGGAAATATCGGTTATGCCGCTTGTGAATTAGCCTTATCAGCCCTAGAAAATCCCCCTGAATGGGTAGTAGCAGAAATCAGTAGTTATCAAATAGAGTCTTCGGCGGAATTATCCCCCAAAATCGGGATATGGACCACTTTTACTCCCGATCATTTAGCTAGACATAAAACCCTAGAAAATTATCGTAATATTAAAGCCAGTTTATTGCAAAGATCTCATTACAAAATTTTAAATGGAGATGATGCTTATTTACCTGATTTAGGTTTAACACTAGACTGGAAAAATACTTATTGGACAAGCATTAAAGGAAGGAATCATTTATTGGGTGACATCGAAAAAGGGGTCTATTTAGAGGATGGTTGGATTGTGGCTTTTAAGGAATTAATTGTACCTATTTCTCTGTTTAAAATGGTAGGAAAACACAACTTACAAAATCTTTTAATGGCCACCGCTGCCGCCAAATTAGCCGGAGTAAGTAAAAGTGCGATGGTTGAAGCAATATCATTATTTACGGGGGTACCACATAGATTGGAGTTAATCAAAACCATTAAGGGTGTTACCTATATTAACGATAGTAAAGCCACTAATTATGATGCCGCCGAAGTGGGTTTAGACTGTGTAGAGTCTCCTGTTATTCTCATCGCTGGAGGGGAAGCCAAAGAAGGTTACGATGCGAGGTGGATAAAGAAAATAAAAGAAAAATGCGTCTGTGTTTTATTAATTGGGGATGCTGCTTCTTTATTTGCCGAAAGATTAGAAAAATCCGATTTTCAGCAATATGAAATAGTCAAAGACATGGAGAAAGCCGTCTTGAGAGGTACACAATTAGCGGAGGAAAAAGCTGCAAAAGTGGTCTTACTTTCTCCTGCTTGTGCCAGTTTTGATCAATACTGTAGTTTTGAACACCGAGGGGATGATTTTCGGCAATTATGCCTAAAAATTAGGTAATAAACCTCCGTAAAGTGTGTTAGTTTTCCTCCAGGATCGCCCCTTGAATAGCTAAATCTAAACATTTAATATCGGCTTTTACCCCTAAACTTTGCCACGTATTCGTCATCGCTGCAATTAGTCCATCAGCATACAAACTGGAACTTAAAGCCAATAAAGTGGGACCCGCACCACTAATTACCATGCCGTAACCATTAGCGTTAATGACCACTTCATAAATCGAATCATAACCTGTAATTAAACTTTTACGGTAAGGTTGATGTAATTTATCTTTTAAGGCTTCGGTTAACCAATCTTGATTTCCCGTTTCTAAACCCTTAATTAATAAGCCTAAATGGGCAATGTTAAAAATAGCGTCATGATAACTTAATTGTTTCGGTAATACTGACCTTGCCCTTTCCGTTGATAGTTCAAAATCTGGTATTGCTACAATAAATTTGACGTCTGGGTTACAAGTAATCGGCACAAAATGCCATTTATCGCCTTCTCCTACGGATAAAATACAGTTACCTAAAAACGCTGGTACTACATTGTCCGGATGTCCTTCAATGGCGATCGCCAAATTAATTAAATCTTCTTGGGGGAGTTTTTGAGGGGAAAAATAATTAGCAGCTAATAATCCGGCGACGATAGCCGTTGCAGAACTACCCAAACCTCTAGCTAGGGGGATATTGATACTAATTCTGATGTTAACGGTGGGAGGAGTTAAACAGATATGTTGATAAAAGGACAAAAAAGATTGATAAAGCAAATTATCGTCATTTAAGCTAATTTTATGGGCACCATCACCGACTACGATCAAAGTAGTTTTGTCATTACTTAAACTGAATTCAAATTGATTATAAAGATTTAAAGCAGCACCAATACAATCAAAACCAGAACCTAAATTAGCCGTAGTTGCAGGTACTTGGATCAGGATAGAATTAGATTGACTCATTAATTATTGAGAAAAATTAGATGTCGATGTTCAAAGAATCATTCTATCAGTTAGTTTGTCGTTATAGGCTTTAGCATTAGATGATCGATTAATTTACTGATAACCGTTATTGTGTTATCATCTGTGAATGTTTAAAGGGAAGGCAATTATGCTAACCCGTTGGGACATCATAAAATAAACCACTTGTAAATCAGTTAGCCATATAGGCATGGTTTGGTTACAAAAATTGTTTACGAAAACAGATAATGAAAATAACCTCTCTGACAAAACCTATGACAGAGATTGGATTGCCCTTGATCCGGAAATATTCGGACGCAGTAAAATCTACTTTAGTACCCGTCAAGAAATTGATTTGTATGAACTAGAAGAATTATGCGATTCAGTAGGGTGGGCGAGAAGACCCTTGCGTAAAGTCAGAAAGGCAGTAGAAAATAGCTATCTAGTGGCTTCAGGATGGGAAGTAAGGGGGGCGAAAACAACGATGATCGGATTTGCCCGTGCCACGTCAGATCATGCTTTTAACGCCACTATTTGGGATGTAGTGATACATCCTCGCTTTCAAAATAAAGGTTTAGGTAAAACATTCATGAAATATATCATTAAAAAATTACGCAGCGAAGATATAAGTAATGTTACTTTATTTGCCGATCCCCAAGTAGTCGATTTTTATTGCCGACTAGGCTTTGTCCCAGATCCAGAAGGGATAAAAGGAATGTTTTGGTACCCAGATTAAACTTTGTTTGCCACAAAAACCCAAAAAAATAGCCTTTTTCCAATATCCTAGTAAATCAAGATAATCAAGATGTAACCGTTCACTCCCCCTCACAAGTGTAGGTTTTTTACATTAACGATAAAATAAGGTGAGACAAGGCAGACAAGGGGGAAAAGTGGCCGTGAAAAGTGAGGTACTGGTAAGGCTGTTAAAAGACGGTCCAGAGTGCTTCAAAATCATGCACAGTAAAAATTTCCCGTTACACCAGTAGGGTCAACGGTGGGCGAATGTCAATTAGTTGTAATTAGCAAGTGTTAGTGATTTACTGTACTATACTTAATTGTTAATTGTTCACTGTTCACTGTCAATATGACTCAAGCAGAATATTCTTCAGAGGAAACAAAATCGCCTTTTTTGTATTGGCGCAAAACCAGTATCATCGGCAAAATTATCGGTTTATTATCGAATTGGCAATCTAGCAGTTATCTTTTAGGTTATCAAGATGTTATTGCTACTATTTTAATTTGCTTAGTAATTATCGCCGCACCTTTTACAAATAATACCCTTATCGGCGTAATTTTACTCGCCAGTGGAGGATTTTGGGCATTACTAACTGTTTCTGAAGTTAAAACTAATCAAATCACCGCCATTCATCTTTGGATTTTTGCTTATTGGTTAATTTCAGCGGTAGCAACCGCCTTTTCTCCCCTAAAATCAGAGGCGTTATCAGGATTAATCAAATTCACTCTTTATCTGCTTTTCTTTGCTTTAGCCACTAGAGTTTTTCGCCACCCGAAACTACTCTCATGGACGACAACGGTTTATTTATTAATATCTTTAATCGTTAGTGCCTATGGAATCCGACAACAATTTATCGGCGTAGAACCTCTGGCTACATGGAATGATCCCACTTCACCCCTAGCGGATGTCACAAGAGTTTATAGTTATTTAGGCAATCCGAACCTTTTAGGTAGTTATTTAATTCCAGCGGTGGCATTTTCCCTTACTGCTTTGATTCTCTGGCAAACTTTACCGCAAAAAATTTTCGCAGGTTTTGCTTTAGTCATTAATACTGCCTGTATCTATTTTACTGGTAGTCGTGGCTCATGGTTAGCATTAGTAGTCACAGGAATTGTCTTCTTATTGGCTTTTAAATTCTGGTGGGAAGAACACTTAACTTCCCTTTGGCGTAAATGGTTAATTCCTCTGGCTATTGGTGGTTTTTTAGCCTTAGTCGGTGTTGGTGTAATATTTAATGAACCTTTAAGAATTAGGCTTTTTAGTATATTTTCAGGGCGTGGTGACAGCAGTAATAACTTCCGCATTAATGTTTGGACATCCGCATTCAAAATGTTTCAAGACTATCCTTTAACAGGAATCGGTCCGGGAAATGAGGTTTTTAACAGGGTTTATCCCCAGTATATGCAAACAAATTTCACGGCTTTAAGTGCTTATTCCATTTTTATCGAAATCACCCTCGAAACTGGTTTAATCGGCATTCTTACCTTTATAGGGGTGATTATAGCCACTTTTCAACGGGGGATACGAGTGATTAAAAAACTTAAGCCTAAAAATGATCAACAAGCAATGTGGGTAATTGCCTCCCTTGCCGCCGTCGCCGGTTTAGCCACTCAAGGCTTATTTGATACCGTGTGGTATCGTCCTCAAGTTAATACTTTATGGTGGTTATGTATCGCTATAGTTGCCTCTTTTCCTCTTTTCAATTCCCCTGTGAATGATGATGTTAACTGATTTATCTACTAATTTTGTCTCCGTTGCCATCATCGCCGGTTATTTAGGTATCCTATTCTTCATCGCCGAAATCCTTAGCCGTTATCAAAAAACCGATGCAGAATTAACCCGCAAAATAGTTCACATCGGTACTGGTAACGTTATCTTATTGGCATGGTGGTTAAATATTCCCAGTTCTATCATTATCCTTGCCTCCATAGTGGCGTCTTTTGTGGCGATAGCATCCTATTTTTTGCCAATATTACCAAGCCTCAACGGAGTCGGTAGAAAAAGTTTAGGCACGTTGTTTTACGCTATGAGTATCGGTATTTTAACAAGTTTATTTTGGAAAAATGGACAACAACAATTTACCGCCATAGGAATTTTGGTCATGAGTTATGGCGATGGCATGGCGGCATTAATCGGTCAAAAATGGGGAAAACACCCTTATCAACTGTGGGGAAATAAAAAAAGTTGGGAAGGATCATTAACGATGACATTAGTTAGTATTTCAGTAGGGATTCTTATCCTTACTTTTAACGGTGATTGGCAATGGCAAAATTTAATTATTGCACTGATAGTGGGAATATTTGCTACGATATTAGAAATGTTTTCTACCATCGGAATTGATAATTTAACGGTGCCTGTGGCTAGCGGATTCGTTGTTTATTATCTA
The DNA here is from genome assembly GCA_963749915.1 of uncultured cyanobacterium. Taxonomy (GTDB): domain Bacteria; phylum Cyanobacteriota; class Cyanobacteriia; order Cyanobacteriales; family Cyanobacteriaceae; genus Geminocystis. Next base: position 765,261 of record CAVVOP010000008.1, on the reverse strand, counting down.
CAAAAAATTTTTGCTTTTAATTAATAATAAATATTAATGGATATTATTTCATTTATCAATTGTCTATTCAATAAACTATTCCCCATCTTCATCAAGAAACTTTTTTACTGAATCTTAATAATATGTTTAATATCGCCATCAAACAAGAAGAATATTTAACCTATATTTTAAAAGACTTACAAAGTAACTCTCGATTAGAAATAGTTCCTGAAAAAGGAGGAATTGTTACGGGTTGGACAATACAAGGGCAAAAAATTTTATACTTAGATCAAGAAAGATTTAAAAACCATCAATTGAGTGTTAGAGGCGGAATCCCCATTTTATTTCCGATTTGCGGTAACTTACCTGATAATATTTTTTATTATCAAGATAAACAATATATTTTAAAACAACACGGTTTTGCGAGAGACTTACCTTGGCAAGTTATAAGCCAATCTACAGACACCTGCGCTAACCTTGTTTTATCCTTAAAAAGTACTCCCGAAACCTTGAAGGTTTATCCCTTCGAATTTGAGTTAAAATTTACCTATAAATTACAAGGTAATAAGCTAATTATCGAGCAATTATACGAAAATAAATCTCAAAAAAAAATGCCCTTCTCTGTAGGTTTTCATCCTTATTTTTATTGTAATGATAAAAGTAAATTAAAATTGGAAATACCTGCCGTTGAATATCGCACAAAAAAAGGGGATAAAACTTATCCATTTAATGGAGAATTAGATTATGACAGTGAAGAAATAGATATTGCCTTTACTCAAATAAACACACAACAAACATTATTTTCAGATACTAAGCGCAATTTAAAAGTAGATATTACTTACAGCGATTTATTCTCTACCCTTGTATTTTGGACATTAAAAGATAAAGATTACATTTGTGTAGAACCTTGGAGTGCACCCCGTAATAGCATCAATACAGGAGAACAATTAAACTATTTACAACCACAAGAAGTTTATGCAGCCAAGATAACCATCGAAGTCTCCTCGTAGTTTATTAAGACAGAAACAAAAAACAAAAGTTATAAATTTTTCAGTCATCTTTCGATTTCCGATTCCCTAATACTCGGAAGCCTTCCTCCTCAACTCAAAATTTTTGGAGTACTAATGGACTGTCAGGTTTAAAATGATGAAACTTAGATGCAAATGAGCTTATTACCTGAAATTATCTTGGTATTTCAAAGATAGTATCAGTTACTTGTCCTAATTTGCCCAACTCCCTCGGTTTTTCATCATTGACAGTAACAAGTAACCCTCCGGAATTACCAGCACGAATAGTGATTTTTTGTTTTCCAATCCATTGTTTTTCTGACCCTTTAGTCAGGATACCTTCAAAGGCTGGTTTCCCATCAACTGTAATTTTTACCCAAGAGTCCTCTTTTACTGTTACTTTGATAATTAATTCCTTGGGGATAGGAGGTTTTTCTTCTTTTTTCTTCGCCATGGGTATTGCTTCGGGAGTTTTCTTAACTGGGGGATTATTAGTTGGCGAGATGTTGGTTTCAACTACCGGTTTTTGGGGCATTTTTATTTGAGCAAATTGAGGAGACCCTAAGATACTGCTTAAACTTCTGATGGAGAAAAAAAGTATCAGAAAATAGAAAAAATATAAGTATTTAGAGTTAAAATTTAGATAATACCTAAAGTTCAATGAATGTAAAAAAGATTTTTTTTTATGTGGTTTTGGATTTTGTTCAGTAGAAAATTTATTACTAATATCTTCTCCGTTGAGTTTCAGGAAATTAGCATATTTTTTGATCAATTGTTTGGTAAAGACTGGTTCAGGCAAATGCTGTAAATCCGCAGACTCAATGGCATTAAGAATACTCACAGGAATATGCAGTTGATTGGAAATAATATTTTTATCAAGGTTATTTTCTATTCTTTTCTGTTTAAGTTCAACACTAATTAATTTTAGTTGTTGTTGTCTTATTTCATTATAATCGATGATTTCTTCTTGAGTTTTTTCAAAGAATTTCATAGTTAAATTTACTCCTTCTTTAAATACTTTAATTTTCTGACATTTCTTTAATAGTTTTTCTCAAGTCATGGATTTCTGGAATAGTTAAGTTACGATAATTACCGGAAGATAAAGAGGCTATTTTAATGGTGCCGATAGCTTTTCGGTGTAAACTAACCACAGGATAACCAAATAATTCCGCTATTCTGCGAATTTGACGATTACGCCCTTCTCGTAGTGTGATTTCCATCTTAGTTTGATTTCCACTTCTTTGGTTAATGGTAATTTCGGTAGGTAGAGTTTGTTTCCCTTCCCACATAAATCCCTCCGCCCATTGTTGTAGGATTTTGTTAGGTATATTACCTTCTAGGGTGACAAGATAGATTTTCGGAAGATCATAACGAGGATGAGTTAAACTAACGGTCAAAGAACCATCATTAGTTAATAATAATGCACCTGTAGAATTGCGATCGAGTCTGCCAACAGGATGTATTCCTTGTCCTGATTTTAGATGAGAGGGCAACAAATCCATGACAGTTTTTCTGCCTTGGGGATCATTGCAAGTGCTAATGTATCCTTTTGGTTTATTCAACAATAAATAAACTAATCGAGGACGATAATCATTACTTAATATTTTACCATCAACTTCTATAGTATCTTTCACTGCATTAGCTTTATCTCCTAATTGAATATTCACGCCATTAACTTTCACTCTTCCTTGTAAAATCATGGTTTCCGCTTCTCTACGGGAAGCAACACCCCATTCTCTCAAAATTTTTTGGACTCTTTCTGACATTAATTTTTTTTTCCTTCTATTGGTTATCTCTATGATGAATTATTAATAAATAATGAATTTCAACTTCTAACTATTCTTTATGGCAGAATACAAATCTTGGGCAATATTAGGGGTTACAAGATGATCGATTGTACCACCGAATTTAGCAATTTCCTTGACAACACTACTACTAAGAAAACTGAGTTCGGTATTAGTAGCTAAAAAAACCGTTTCGATTTTAGGCTCTAAAGTCTTATTTATATGAGCCATTTGTAACTCTTGCTCAAAATCAGACATTACTCTTAAACCCCTTAATAAAACCCCAGCCTGTTTCATTTTGGCATATTCTACCGTTAAACCAGTAAAACTATCTACCTCTATATTTAGAATATCTTGAGTACATTCTTTTATTTGTTGCACCCTTTTTTCCACTGTAAACAGTGGTTGTTTCTGAGGGTTTTTTAAGACGGCAACGATGACTTTCTCAAACAAAATACTACTGCGTTGAATCAGATCAAGATGTCCGAGGGTGATAGGATCAAAACTGCCGGGGTAAATTGCAATCATGGGTTGAAAAATAAAAAGTAATTGTGAAAGCAGTTAAATTATAATTTTCTGTTTTTCATTGTTTGTAAATTCCTTTGTGCCAATTTTTTTTTCTACCTATCCATAGCCAATAAATAAGAATGAAGGGTTTATGATAAAAACGAAACTATAGTAAAAAAAAAGTTGAATCATGAATCAAGGTAACCATCGCAATTATTTCCAGGTTAATTCCCTTGGTGAAATTTGGGATTTGGTAGTGCCCCAATTTGGGGACATTATCGCCTTATCTGATCCTCACACTCACCCCAGTATTAATCTAACCTATAGAGAAGTCGATGGCCATATTAAACAATTCGCCGCAGGTTTACAATTTTTAGGCATTGAACCTGGGGAAAAAATTGCCCTTTTTGCGGATAATAGTCCCCGTTGGTTGATGGCGGATCAAGGTATAATTCGCAATGGCTGTATTGATGCTGTTCGCTCATCCCAAGCTGATCGGGGAGAATTGTTATATATTTTAGGTCATAGTGATAGTGTTATGCTCGTTATCCAAGATTTAGCTACCCTCAAAAAATTACAGCCGGAATTAGAAGAATTTAAATTAAAATCGATCATTTTATTGTCCGATGAAGCCATCGAAGAGGCATTTTCTCAACCTATCCATAATTTTGAGCAATTTATGCAGCTAGGCGAAAATCATGGTTTTACCCCCGTCTCGAAAAACTTAGATGACTTAGCGACTTTAATCTACACTTCAGGCACCACAGGACAACCGAAAGGAGTAATGTTAACTCATGGTAATTTACTCCATCAAGTACGCTATTTAGAAACTGTGATTAAACCGTTACCCGGCGATCGCATTTTAAGTATCTTGCCAAGTTGGCACTCTTACGAAAGGGCCGCAGAGTATTTCTTACTATCCAGGGGTACAACGTTAATTTACACCAACATTCGCTATTTTAAGCAGGATTTGAAGAAATATCGTCCCCATTTTATGGTGGGAGTGCCTCGTTTGTGGGAATCTATCTATGAAGGAGTACAAAAACAATTTCGAGATGGTAGTAAAAATCAACAAAAAATCGTCTTTTTCTTCCTGTCAATATCGGAAAAATATTTAGAAGCAACAAGGATTTATAAAAGCTTGACCCTCGACAACTTAAACCCTAGTGTCTTAGAAAAAATCACCGCCCGAATTCAAGCATTATTATTACTACCCCTGCACAAATTAGGGGATAAATTAGTGTATCAAAAAATACGAGATGGTGTCGGTGGTTGCGTAAAAACATGGATTAGCGGTGGTGGGTCATTGGCGAAACACATTGACAATTTCTTTCAAATTGTGGGCATTCCCTTAATTGTTGGCTACGGCTTAACGGAAACTTCTCCCGTCACCAATGCGAGAAGAGTCGATCGTAATATTGTGGGTGCGTCTGGACCGCCGATCCCCGAAACGGAAATCAAAATTATTGAGCCTGAAACTAGAGAAAGCCTACCCCAAGGCAAAATTGGCTTAGTGTGTATTCGAGGTGCTCAAGTAATGCAAGGTTATTATAAAAACCCCTCTGCTACAGCTAAAGCCATCGACGAAGATGGATGGTTTAACAGTGGGGATCTCGGTTGGGTAACACCTGATAATGATTTAGTAATTACGGGACGAGCAAAAGATACTATCGTCTTGAGTAACGGGGAAAATATCGAGCCTCAACCCATTGAAGATGCTTGTGTGCGCAGTCCTTATATTGATCAGATTATGGTAGTAGGACAAGATCAAAAGTATTTAGGGGCGTTAATTGTGCCGAATCTCGATGCTTTGCAAAAATGGGAACAATCTCAAAATCTCAACTTAAGATTTCCCGCCCAAAATGCTACCAGAGAGGCCATCGAAAATAGCGATCTTTATAGAAAAGAAGTTATAAGCCTCTATAAACAAGAATTAAATCGCGAGGTTAAAAATAGAGCCGGATACCGTCCCGACGACCGTATCGCTGTTTTTAAATTGATTTTAGAGCCTTTTTCCATGGACAATGGTATGATGACTCAAACCCTAAAAATTAAACGCCCCGTGATAACAAGCCATTATCAGGATATGATTGATTCGATATTTAACAATTGACAATTAACTAATTCGATAATCAACTATAAAAATGGAGAAAATTTAATTATCATGGCATCGAAATTAACTTTAAAACGTCCGATTAACGTGAAAGTCATTGTCACTCCCGCATGGCAAGAAAAAGCCCAACAACAGTTACAAGCACAAATTAGTCAAATAGATCAACAAATGTTACAAATAGATCAACAAGGACAAAGTGCCATCATTGAAATTAGAAAACAAGGTAGTTTACAAGCCGCTCAACAAATAGAAAATATCCAAGGACAAGTTACCCAGAAAAAAGGGGAAATGCTGCAACAAAAAAACCAACTTTTACAACAAATGCAACAAGTTCAATTATTAGAATTAGGACAAGAAGTATTTCAAGCACAAATGGAAAGCTTTTTTGATGTTCAAGAAGGGGACAATTTAGTGGAAAAACTCAATATCGAAATTATTCTTAGAGATGAAGTAATTGAAGAAATAAGAGGCAAAATTTAGAGGGAAAGTAGACAAGGGGGAATACCGTACAACAAATATTCGCTTACAAGTATTACAGAAATCCTTGAAAAGACCATTTTTCCTTGAGTTTGTATTATCTTCTTTGTCTCACACGACTTGGAAAGTTAGGCGAACTGCTTGCAGCAGCGCAAGCGATCCCGCTGCCACGGAGAATCAGGTATTTAAACCGACGTTAGGACTGAGGCAGCGATGGCCGAAAGCCAGTTACAGTGGTTTCTTCATAATTAAGCTTCCAAGTTGTGTAATTTTCTTGAAATATTATTACAATATAAAGAAACAAAAGAATAATGAGAAATTATTGCTGTCAACATGGAGATTTTTTTTCTGTGTTTACAAATAAATACTATTATAATTTTTGAGATGAGAATTACTGGAAGGACCACTTTTTTTGTCAAAAGAATTTCTTAATTTCAGAGTTTTTTTGAAGGCTTTTGATGGACTTTTATCGAGAGAATTTTTAATCATTATCAACTTCTCTTTATGATCAATTGGACTTCGTGGCTTAGGCAACTCATTATTAGGCCAACCTTCCACATCACTACAAACACAGTCTCCACTTTGTAGCCCTATCTGTATTATAGGTACGGGCATCTCACAACGGGCACAATTGGTTATCTCCCATTTAGATGATAATAACTCTTGAATACTTTGTGTTGTCCCTTCTAAATAAGAATCTCCTGTTTTTCCATCGGTGACTAACGCCCAACATTCTTCAAATTCTATACTATACTGATCGCCAATAATAATTTTAGAAGGCAATAAAGATATATTACGACGAGGAATATTGATTTTTTTCCCCAGTTGAAACCAATATGCTAAGTATTTTTTAACCTCTGTAGATGATGCCATAGAAAGAAACAATGATTGAATTTTATTTGATCCATCCTAGCGTTTTTATGGGTAATATTCCCCAAATAAATGCCAAAATAAAGTATCTGTCAATGAGGAAATAGGCTTTGATCATTTACATTACGGAAGAAGTATCAAAAGTAGTGTCTTGTCACACAGGTTGATAAGTTTGAATGGCTCTCATATATTGAGCTCTTTCAAAAGCACTCTCATCAGGACAATATAACTGACTCATACTACCCTGCATTTGTTTAATTGATTCATACTCATTTTCTTCCATCCATTGACGAATTTCCTGTTCTATATCCTTAAGATAAGGGATACCATGACGCAATAAACTACTGACAATCATGGTTACGTTTGCCCCCACCATCATCATTTTAATTACGTCTTCACCGTGATGAATACCACTGGTAGCCGCAAAATCTGTTTTTATTCTTCCGTATAAAATAGCAATCCAACGCATGGGCAAACGCATGGCTTGGGGGGTACTTAATAACAAATGGGGGATTACTTCCAATTCTTTCAAGTCAATATCTGGTTGATAAAAACGATTGAATAAAACAAGAGCGTCAGCACCACTATCTGCTAATTTTCTTGCCATATTCGCCATATTACTAAAAAAAGGGCTAACCTTAATGGCTACGGGAATTTTTATATCGGCTTTAACACCTTGGAGAATATCCAGGTAATTTTGCTCTATTTGTGCACCACTGATATTCATGTCCGTAGGTACATAATAAATGTTTAATTCAATGGCATCTGCCCCAGCTTGTTCAATTTGTTTAGCATAATGGATCCATCCTCCCAAATCATAACCATTGAGGGAGGCAATAATGGGAATATTCGTTGATTCTTTGGCTTTACGAATGTGGTTAAGATATTCTTCCTCCCCAATATGGAATATTTCCGGTTCGGGAAAATAAGTTAAAGCCTCAGCAAAACTTTGAGTACCATGAGTTAAATGATACTGTAACTCTAATCTTTCTTTTTGTAACTGTTCTTCGAAAAATGAGTGTAAAACCACTGCCGCCCCTCCAGCATCTTCAATGAGTTTGATATTATCTATCTCTTCGGTAAGGGGTGCAGATGCACCTACGACTAAAGGTGATTTGAGTTGTAAACCCATGTAAGTTGTATTTAAATCCATTTTTTTATTACTCCTGATATTTATTGTTTTTGATGTAGAAAACTTCTCAGTTATGCTTACTATGGTTTTCTATTTATCTTCAGGATGACGAGCGGCTAAATATTGATACATCTGCCAACGGGTATTGACATCCTCTTGGGCTTGTTTGAGTAATCGTTTGGCTTCCTCCGGTTTGCTGCGAGTTAGCATCTTAAAGCGGTTTTCACTATACATAGCTTCTTTTAAAGGTAATTGAGGGCTATTCATGTCAATATGTAAGGGATTTTCACCATGTTCCGCTAATTCTGGATGATAACGATACAATAACCAACGCCCAGATTCTACCGCTGACTGTTGTTGTCTCATGGCTGTTGACATATTAATCCCATGAGCAATACAGTGAGAGTAGGCAATAATTAGGGATGGCCCGTTATAAGCTTCGGCTTCTAAAAAGGCTTTCACGGTATGTTCAGGTTTTGCACCCATCGCGACACTAGCTACATAAACATTACCGTAGGTCATTGCCATTAACCCTAAGTCTTTTTTCGGAGCTGGTTTACCTCCGTTGGCAAATTTTGCTACTGCACCTCTGGGGGTGGCTTTTGAGGCTTGACCTCCTGTATTCGAATAGACCTCCGTATCCATCACTAAAAGATTGATATTTCTGCCACTGGCGATCGCATGATCTAAACCACCGTAACCGATGTCGTAAGCCCAACCATCACCGCCAATAATCCAGACACTTTTTTTGACAAGATAATCAGCGAGGGATTGCAACATTTTGATTTTGCTTTGGGGATGGTCAGAGGTTAATTCTTGCAGACGTTGTTTTAATTGAGTTACAGAGTTTCTTTGTTCATAAATATCTGCTTCATCTTTTTGACTGTTATTTAAGATAGCCGTAACTAGATTATCTCCCAATTCACCAGCCAGAGATTGAAGAAGCTCCATCGCAAATTCCACGTGTTTATCAATAGAAACCCGAAAACCTAAACCAAATTCGGCATTATCCTCAAATAAGGAATTACTCCAAGCTGGCCCTCGCCCTTCATTATTGGTAGTCCAAGGAGTAGTGGGTAAGTTACCGCCATAAATGGATGAGCAACCGGTGGCATTGGCAACAATCATGCGATCGCCAAATAATTGGGTAACTAATTTGAGATAGGGGGTTTCACCACAACCGCCACAGGCACCACTAAATTCAAATAATGGTTCTTGCATTTGTTGATGACTGATTTTCTTCAGATTTAAGGCATTGCGATCAGGTAATGGTAAATTTAAGAAGTAATCCCAATTAACACGCTCTTGCTCACGAATAGGCAATTGAGGACTCATATTAATGGCTTTGAGACGAGGTTGAGATTTATTTTTGGCAGGACAAACATCGATACATAAAGCACAACCAGTACAATCTTCAGGGGCCACCTGAATAGTAAATTTTAACCCCTTCCAATCGTGGTCTCGTGCCGGTGAAGATTTAAAAGTTTCAGGGGCGTTGCTTAAATTTTCCCCACTATAAACTTTGGAGCGAATTACGCCGTGAGGGCAGACCATCACACATTTTCCGCATTGCACACAGACATCCGCATCCCAGACGGGAATTTCTTGAGCGATATTGCGTTTTTCCCATTTAGAGGTGCCGGTGGGATAAGTGCCATCACAGGGTAATGCTGACACGGGTATATTATCCCCTTCCCTTGCCAAAATTTTGCCTAGAACTTCTTTGACGAATATTGGTGCTTGATCGGATACGGGGGATCGTGAAGCACCACTGTGCGATCGCTGATTCTCCCTTTCCCTTGCATTACTGAGGGGGGCATTGTCCCTATCAACAGGGATTGGTACCTCAAAAAGATGATCCAAGGTAGAATCGACGGCTTTCATGTTCATCTCAACAATTTCTTTGCCTTTTTTACCGTAGGTTTTCTCAATGGATTTCTTGATTTGGGCAATAGCATTTTCTTTGGACAACACTCCCGAAAGGGCGAAAAAGCAAACTTGCATCACGGTGTTAATGCGTCCTCCCATGCCAGCTTCTCGTGCCACTTGATAACCATTGATAACGTAAAATTTGAGTTGTTTAGCGATAATGGTTTCCCGTACTGCTGATGGTAATTGATCCCAGACAAGATCGGCAGGATAAGGGCTATTGAGGAGAAAAGTTGCCCCCATCAAAGCATCAGACAAGATCGGGTATTTATCTAAAAATTCCCACTGATGACAACCGATAAAATTAGCCTGATTAATTAAATAACAAGAGCGTATCAATTGAGGACCGAAACGTAAGTGAGACACCGTCACTGAGCCTGATTTTTTCGAATCATAGACGAAATAACCTTGGGCGTAGTTATCGGTATCTTCGCCAATAATTTTTATGGAATTTTTATTTGCACCCACTGTACCATCGGAACCCAAACCGTAAAATATTGCTCTAACCACGTTATCAGGTTCAATGTCAAAGTTAGAGTTATAATCTAAGCTGGTATGGCTTAAATCATCATTAATGCCGATGGTAAAATGATTTTTAATCCCCCTTCCCTTACTAACGGAACTATCGGCAACAGCGAGACTGAGATTCTCAAATATTCCCTTAACCATAGCAGGGGTAAAGTCTTTCGAGGATAAACCATAACGCCCGCCGACAATTTTCGGGAAAGTATCACCTTGATAATATTCCATATAGGCGGTGACAACATCTACATACAAAGGTTCGCCAGCAGATCCGGGTTCTTTCGTGCGATCTAATACAGCGATCGCTTTTACTGTCCCAGGAATAGCTTCTAATAACCGTTGAGCGTCAAAAGGACGGTATAAACGCACCTTTAACACCCCTAGTTTTTGTCCTTGTGAGTTGAGATAATCTATAGTTTCATGAACCACATCACAACCTGAACCCATTATAATAATTACCTTTTCTGCCGTAGTATCCCCATGATATTCATAAAGATAATATTGTCGCCCCGTTAAACTGGCAAATTGATTCATTACTCCTTGTACAATGTGCGGACATTGATCATAAAAGGGATTAACGGTTTCCCTAGCCTGAAAATAAACATCGGGGTTTTGAGCCGTGCCTCTTAATACAGGGCGATCGGGAGTTAATGCTCGTCGACGATGGGCCACAATGTCTTGATCGTCAACCAGTTGCCGTAAATGTTCATCTTCCAACAATTCCACTTTATCGATTTGGTGGGAAGTGCGAAAACCATCGAAAAAATGTAAAAAAGGTATTCGAGATTTTAAACTGGCAGAAGTGGCGATCGCCGCTAAATCTTGAGCCTCTTGGACACTAGCAGAGGCAAGGAGAGCACATCCTGTAGCCCTAGCTGCCATTACATCACTATGATCTCCAAAAATGGATAAGGCTTGAGCGGCTAAAGAACGGGCGGCAATGTGAAACACAATGGGGGTTAACTCTCCTGCAATTTTGTAGTAATTGGGAATCATCAATAACAGTCCCTGAGAGGCGGTGAAAGTGGTGGTTAGAGATCCCGCCTGTAATGCTCCATGAACAGCTCCCGCCGCACCTCCTTCGCTTTGCATTTCTATGATGGAAGGTATTGTGCCCCAAAGATTGGGTTTACCCTCAGAAGCCCAAGCATCCGCCCATTCCCCCATAGGTGAAGCCGGAGTGATGGGATAAATGGCGATAACTTCATTCAATTTATAGGCCACTCTTGCTACGGCTTCGTTACCATCTAAAGTTGCATAATTTTTCGTATTCATAAGCCAAATATTCTCCAAAAAAACAGAAAGAGTTAGAAATTAGGCGAGAGGAAATTGATCACTTAATCATAGAATAGAATTGATGATTTTTTTGTTAACATTGATACTTATCCTTAACATTTTCGAATAAGCACTACCGGTTTTTATTTAATTTTTTGTTTCCCCACAACATCCAACTTCTACACTTATTATCATGAAACTAATTAGCACAAGTCTAGTTGTTTGTTACAAATTTTTAATAATATTTTACTTTTCGATAAAAATTCTCTTTTATTCATTATAAAAATTAAAAAAAATCAATATACTTAAATTTTATTTAAACTAAATTATTCTTTATTTACAGTAACTTATTATTTCTTAATATACCGACATCTCACATCAACAGGACTTACGCATTTGTCCTCTTGATCTCTCAAGTTCGGGGGAACACTCCCTGACAAGGGTAGGTTTTTTACAATAAGTTCTGGTGGGGGAGAGACAAGGAGGACAAGGAAGGAAAGTAGACAAGGAAGAGAGAAATCGGCAATAATGTTAATTAATCCTGAACTTCCCCCGAGCAAATGTACTGAAGCATCATTCAAAGTCTTGCTTTGCAAGGCTTATACCCATTGCCATGCTACAGCCTGTGTCCATGTAAAATTGTTACATTTCTTAACATTTTATAGTGCCAAATGTGATACGATGATCCTGAGGGCGAACACTTCACGAACTACTCCACAACCCCTTTACAAATTTGTAGCCAGTAACAGGCAGTTCAAAAATCTCTGTAACTGTCTTGGGTTAAGGCTTTTCTCGTTTTTCACTTGGGGAAGTTCAGTTTTATCGTTAATGTAAAAAACCTACACTTGTGAGGACGTAAGCTCCCCCTCCCCCTAATTCTGAGGGCTTGGAAATAAATAAGGGTTTTTAACCAGCGGACTATGGAATTAAAAGTAAAACTAACTCAAGAAGAAATTAATAAATTAGAACTATATGCAAAGTTTGATGTTTTTGATGGTATCGGCGGACTAATGACAGTTGCAATAGAAGGTAAATAAATTTTTTCTACTTGAGGAGTAAATCCTAACCACTGTTTAGAAATTGTGGCAAAATCTTCTGGCTCACCGCTAACACAAAAACGAGTCGGTAAAACGCTATGATAGTTTCGTAAATTCATTAAATCTAATTCCCTTTCCGTTGCCCTAACGACAGAATCAGCAGGATCAATTAATTTAACAAAAGAAGGTAAAATTTCTTTCAATAAGCCTTGTAGGTGAGGATAATGGGTACAACCATAGATAAGAGCATCAATTTGATTCCTAATTAAAGGCTCTAAATATTGTTGAGCTACTTTTTTGGTATAAGGATCATAAATGCGATTCTGTTCGATGAGAGGCACAAATTCTGGACACCCAACTTGCCACACATCAACTTGAGGATTAATTTCTCGAATAGCGTTACTATAGGCATTACTTTTAGCGGTGGCTACAGTGGAAATAACACCAATTTTTTTACCTTGTTTGACTGCACCTTTTGCACCGGGATGGATTAAGCCTAAAATAGGGAAGTCATATTCGGACTGTACTTCTTCTAAAGCTAGAGCTGAACTAGTATTACAAGCCATAATAACCATCTTGACCTTTTGATCTTTCATCCAATCGAGAATCTCCCTAACGAATAAAATAATCTCTTGACGGGAACGAGTACCGTAGGGAAGACGTTGAGTATCGGCAAAATAGAGGATGGATTCTTGGGGCAAATGACGATAGAGTTTCCGAAGTACTGTTAAACCACCGACGCCGCTGTCAAAAACACCAATTCTATTACCAAGAGAATGTTCCATAAAATTATCATGATTGCAATTAAAATTATCTTAATTTAAGCAAAAGTACTTTAAAATGTAAATACATTGAGGAAAACAATTAGCAATAAACAACGGAAAATAAACTATTAACAATTGATTTCAATAGCAAACTAATTACCGGTTTTTTATTACTAGCCGCTCTTACTTAGATTTTAAATAGATTTTCAGAATTAAAAGCTTTTTTACTATTAAAAAAATATGTTGAGACAAACAACTAATAGTTTCTTGTAATGTTTCCGTATTAGTAAAAATAATAGAGTTATTATTTTTAATCAATGGCTTAGGCTTTAAGAACTATACTGAATAAATTATAAGATTTTTGTTGATGATAATTCAAAATACTGAAACTTTTCTTAATTATTAGAACTATTATTCTTATTATTTATTTTCACCATTGAAATTATTCATAGTTGCCCTTCAACCTTCTTTTTTATGTCAAACTCAGTTGTTTACCTACTTGTGTCCCTCGTCTTTGTCAGACTCTGAATCTTTTGACTTATAGGCGGTTTGTCCGGATATACTCAATAATACCAGATGCGATCGCTTCTGCCATTTGTCTTTGAAAACTAGGATTTGTCAGTTTAGCGGCATCTTCTGTACCTGTGACAAAACCAGTTTCTAATAATACCGAGGGCATATTCGATTTTCTCAAAACGTAGAATCGAGCTTGTTTTATTCTGCGATTGCGCACATCAACTCGGCGTATAACATTGCGATGAATAGTATCAGCTAAAGCTCTACCAGTCTGGTAATAATAGGTTTCATAGCCACTTACCCCGGGTTTACTTCTGCCGGCAGAGTTAGCATGGATACTGACGAATATATCAGCATTAAGACGATTAGCCAAATTTGTTCTTCCTTCTAAACTGATAAAATAATCGCTATTTCTAGTCATTCTCACTTGTATTCCCTGTTGTTCTAAAAGACGAGCGACTTGTTGGGAGATGGAAATAACTATCCGTTTTTCTTGGATTCCGCCGATACCGACGGCACCGACATCTTTCCCACCATGGCCAGGGTCGATAATTACAAGGGTCTTACCTTTGGTGGGCGGACGAGAATTATTTAAAGGAGGTAGAGGACGAGAATTATTTAAAGGAGGTAAAGGTCGTGAGGAACCATTGGGAGTATAATCAAAAGGGTTGGCAGAACCTGGTGCTTGAGATACTGGGAGAGAAATTCCCGTGGCAGAATCATTTTGAGTATTACGAGAAGTAATATTGCTACGATTCAAGGATAACGCCAACATTCTTTCGCTAGGTTGATTGAGTTGCCCTATTATGGTGCCCAAAGCTGGTTCAATTAAAAGTACTACGGTTTTATTGTCTGGTTGCCAAATACGCATTCTGGCAATGGGACTTCCCGATACTAGGTTAGGACTTTTAAAATTCGGGGATAAGTCAGTATTTTCCAGCCTAATTTGATAAATTCTATTACCTTGACTCCAACTGCCTTGTGCTTTTAGGGGTTGGTTTGCCCCAATCATCAGTTGATTATAGTTGACTTGAATATATTCAATACTGGTTTTGCTGGAGTTATTAACACGAGGATTAATATTATTAGTGATCGGTTGTGACCTAGGTGGTGTATTTGATACCTTAGGTGAATCAATATTGGCGGACAACTCAGTTACTTTGGAAATACCCCCTTGAGGCCATAAAACTAATCCACCCATACGACTAAAACTGGCTTGCCAATCAGGACTGTCAGGATGAACATTCAATGTTAGTAAGGCTACTGATTTCCTGGATTGATTTAATTTTAATTCACTTATACCGTATTGATTGATCGGCCAAGAATCCGGTAAATTATTGGGTATAGTCATATTTTCAATTTCAAAGTTAATTTGACGGCGATCGCGACTACGATTAAATTTTATTTTATTTTTATGGTTTCCATCAAGACCAACAACAATACCGCTAGAAGTTACCTGTAAACCTTTTGAGGCATTCAAACTACTATTCCGATTGCCATTATTCAGACCGATGGGATTACCATTAGAATTTCGAGATTGATTATCAAAGGAGGATTTGGGGGAAGGATTAGCCGGAAAATCTGCTTGTTGTGGTTGTGGTAAATCCACTGACCACTGTGTAGGAGAAAGACCTTTTATTTTAATACCTTGAGGATCGAGGGTGTATCCGGGTGCTAATTCTATAACCAATCTAGTAGTACGAGCATCAAACTGACCAATTCTTAAGTTAGTGATGACATTACCTAAATTTTCGTTGATAGTTGGTCTGCCTAAAGTTGTGCTAGGAAGATCGATAACTAAACGAGTAGGATTAGCAATGAGTTGAGCTGTTGGTTGTATTCCTTGATCTGTGGTAAAAAGTAATCTATTTTGATTGTATTCAAAGCGCCAAAACAGGAGTCTTCCGGCATAAGCGGGAGTCGCAAAAATTAAAAATGTCAGTAAACTTAAAATTAAAGAATAAAATTTCACCATGGTATTACTTCCTCTGATAGTCTTGATTGGGTTCAGTTCTATATAAAAGTTCTATATAAATAAGAAATTATTTTAATAAACATAATATTATTTAATGACAGAGAAGGAAAAATTTTTGTTTCTCTGACTTATCTGAATATTAACTAAGTTTAAACTATCTACCCGTTTAAGTATAAAAAATATAATCTAGGACTTTTAATGAGTTCGACGTCTAAGAAAGACGGGGGAGGCAGGTGAACAGGTAGACAGGGCAGATTATAAAACAAAAGGACTAGAGGACGAGGAGAAAATTAATTAATTGTTAATTGTTCATTGTCCCTTGTCCATTGTTCATTATCTTTGTCCGATGGTTTTCATAAAAGCGGGTCTTTGGGTGATGTTTTGAATATAGTTAGTTATGGCAGGATAGTCACTTAAATCAAGTTTTAATAAAATCTGAGTATAAGCTAACATTGAGCCTACTGCTACATCAGCAACAGTAAATTCTGAACCTAATAAAAAGGAATTATTTTGAAAAATATGTTCTAAAGGGGGCAATAGTTTCGATATTTCTTTTTCCCGATTTGCCTCAATAAATAATCCCGTGGCTAAAGTTGAATTAGCAAACAAAATCCACTGATTAATGATGCTTTTTTCTTCTAAAGAATTGATTTCTTGACCGTATTTTTCAGCAGAAACCGGAGTTGTACAAAAAAGAAATGTGAGAAAACTTAAACTTAAAGAGTAATATTTCACTATTCAAATCGTTTGAAAAAATTTTACAAAATTTTATGAGTATTAGGATGTTGTTTAACATTATCATCATCGGAAACCAGATGAACACTATTTAACACTCTTTTTCTTTCTAATGAATAATTGAAGTCGGTTGTTGATGTGCCGAACTTAATGTATTCTTGGGCACTAGGTTTACTTTTATAGGTACGAGTGGCGGCAAAGGTGCGATTAAGAAAATCATCACAAAATTGACTATTATCAGGAAATTCCCTGGGTTTTTGTAGAGTATCTTCAAGGATAACTTGCCCGATGGTGGTGGCTACTGCTAACTCGTAAGAAGTAGGAATACCTTTAAAAAGTGCTTCTAATGCCGCCGATGGAATGGGTTCAATTACCTTAATTTCTTTGATTTCCCCTTCGTCTCGGATAAAACAAGTTGCTAACCCAAAAACACAATAATCTTCTTGAGATATGCCCAATTCCGTCAATCTATTACTCATAAATATAATTTCTTTAATTTCTTGTCCAAATTATAACTGAGTTTGATAGTTGGTAGTTTATCCTTAAATTAAGCAAAAGATTTAAACGTCTTGTCTGTTAATTGTTAATTGCCTTTGGTATTCTGCTAATAAAAAAGCTGTGGCGATGGCCACATTAAGAGATTCCACATCATTAGCCAAAGGAATTTTGACATTTTCCGTTGCTAAATTAGCCAATTCGGGGGATAAACCCTGTGCTTCGTTGCCTAATAATAAAATAGTCGGTTGAGTCAAATCAATTTGCCAGGGAGTTTTGTTACCTTCCAAAGACGTTGCAATAATTTGATAACCCCGAGATTTATACTTTTTAACTAAAGAAATGAGATCCTTTTCTACTTTTGCCCCAATTTTAAACCATTCTCCCACGGACGATCGCATAACTTTAGGATTATCTAAATCGACACTATCACTACTTAGCCAGATAAAATCCACATCAGTAGCTACGCTAGTACGAATAATTGTCCCTAAATTACCCGGATCTTGAATGCGATGGCAAATTAACCCGAAACGGAGATTTTCAGGGGGTTGTGGTTGATGAGAATGACGATAAGCCGTTGCGATAACTCCATCAGAATTAACGGTAGTGGCAAGATTCTTCATCAATTCTGGGGTCACAGTTTCGGCCCTTTGCGTTTGAGTTTGTAATTTTTGCCAAAGAGAATAATTTCTTTTCTGCCACAACTCCGTGGTCAAAAGGGTTACCAAGGGATAATCAACCTCACTGGCAACTTTTAATAAATTTGTGCCTTCTAATAAATGTAGATTTTCTCGATGCCTTTCCCGACTACGATGCAATTTACGGATTTGTTTAACAACAGGATTTTGCGGACTGGTTAACATAAATTAACATAAAGATAGTGAGAATTTATGTCGAGTATTATTACTACAATTATCTTAATTGTTAATTGTTAATTTTTTCCTACTTAATTATTAACGGATATACTCTTTTAAAATGCTATTCCGGTTAGGATGACGTAATTTACGCAATGCCTTAGCCTCAATTTGACGGATTCTCTCACGGGTAACATTAAAGATTTGACCGATTTCCTCTAACGTCTTCATGCGTCCATCATCCAGGCCATAACGTAATCGTAGAACATCTCGCTCACGAGGGCTCAAAGAATCAAGGACATTTTCCAAATCTTCTCGTAATAAATTTTTCGATACCTCATCTTCAGGAGTTTCACTGTCAGCCTCGATAAAATCTCCCAAACGGGAGTCTTCTTCCTTACCGATGGGGGTTTCTAGGGATATGGGTAATTGGGCAGATTTAGCAATAAAGCGCAACTTCTCGATGGTCATTTCCATATCTTCCGCAATTTCTTCCTCTGTGGGTTTACGTCCCATTTTTTGCGATAACATCTTAGTGGTTTTCTTAATGCGGGAGATAGTTTCGTAAAGATGTACCGGAAGGCGTATAGTTCGAGATTGATCAGCGATGGCACGAGTAATGGCTTGACGAATCCACCATGTAGCGTAAGTGGAGAATTTATAACCCTTTTCGTGGTCAAATTTTTCGGCGGCACGAATTAAACCCAAAGAACCTTCTTGAATCAAATCTTGAAACGATAAACCACGATTCATGTATTTTTTGGCGATGGAAACCACTAAACGGAGATTAGACTGAACCATCTTATCCTTAGCCCGTCGCCCGATGTGTAAACGGCGGTTAAACTGGCGTAGGTTGGGGATATCACAAGCCGTCGCCCATTCTTGATCCGTAGGAATACGCCCTGAATGTTCAATTAAAGTGGCCCTGATGTATTCTAAATCTAACAAATCGGCAATTTGTCGGGCTAACTCGATTTCTTCCTCCGCACGAAGTAATCTGATTCTGCCAATTTCTTGAAGATAAATACGAATAGAATCTTCTGTGAAGGGTTTTTTTTTCGTTTGTAGCCGACGACTGGCGGGTAACTTACGAGCTTTCTTGCCATTGAGATCGCTAACCCCAATGGAGTCGGCTTCGGCAATGGTCTCCGCAAATTCCCCTTTTATAGCAGCTATTGAACCATTCAGATTATTACCAGAATTAAAGTCCAACATTTCCTCGAAATCATTAGTAAATGAGATAGTTGCGAAAATTTCTTGTGCTTGGGTCATGCCGTTTTCCTCTTACTCCTTATGAAAATTTACCTAGAAGATGGATTGTTAAAATTGGATTCTACTTATTCTCCCCCACACACGTCCATCATTTTTACGCCCACAGCGGACCATTCCACCGTTGTAAGTAGCTAACATCACAGAATTTTGCGAACGGGTTAAATACTTAAAAACAGCAGAATCCGATAGAATCATTGGTATTGGGGAAGTAAACCTGTGGTTGTGTTGGGCAATAATAATGGTCGGGGAAGCCCTTGAAAAGGGTTGGATTTCACCGTTATTCGGCAAATCCCCTAGACTATCTTCGAGATAGTCAATAGTCTGATATAGTTAATTTGTTTAAAGACAAATTGCATAAAACTGAATTATTGGTGAACAGGAAAAACGCCGTTACGGTCGGTAACATGATTTTTTTGTTTGATCAGTTCGCTAATCAATCACCACATAACCAAGATTTGACCATTCGGCCTTCTTTGAGTTTTCCAAGAAGTTTTATTAGTACAATCTTTAGATATTGTAATGAATTTCACAGAAAATGGCATCCATCAGTGATATTTTTTATTATGAAAAGCCCCAAAGAAAGAAGGCCTGCGATAGGACATAGGTTCCCTTTAATCAATTAGCGAATTTTCCCTTACCTCCAGGTTAGCAAACCTTTTTGGTTTTGGGGAGAATATTTGTAATATTTACTAAGAATTTGTTATGAAATCCCGATGATAACCTAGTTGGTTATACGCAAAAGATAACAAAACAAGAATCTGTAACCCGCATATCTAAGTACATATACTTATGGAGAATGTTCTTCTCTACCAGACCTCTCCTAAAACTTTCAAGAAACAGATTGGGGGGGAGGGGTGTTTGTGTTAGTTTAAGGTTTTTTTATTCTATACTTTGAACGGGTTAAAACTGGACTATAATCGGTTAAGTAAAATGGATTCCGTTCACCTTTAAAAATTAGGAGCTAACGAAGATATTTTTCAGAAAGCCCAAAGTAACTAAATATAGTTTAGAAGAAAGCTATCTAAGATTAAGGAGAGAACTCTTTATTGGTTCGATACTTTTAGGAGTAGTGTTTCTGACGGGTACGATGTGGTTTTGGTTGGTGGAAAAATGGTCGTTAATAGATTCGGCTTATATGACTATAATTACCTTATCCACTGTAGGCTTTGGAGAAATCAATCCCCTTAACGATAACTCTCGATTGTTTACAATGGTTTTAATCTTAATGGGTATTATCGTCATCGGTTATTTAGTTAATCGATTTACAGAGGCATTTCTACAAGGTTATTTTCAAGAAAGTATTCGTTTAAGGCAAAAAAGGAACGTGATTGATAAATTATTCAACCATTACATATTATGCGGTTTTGGACGCACTGGCACTTATGTTGCCCGAGAATTCGCAGCGGAAAATATCCCGTTTATTATCATTGATTTGGAATTAGATGAGATTGAAAAAGCCCAACAACAAGGGTATTTAATTGTCCAAGGAGATGCAACCCTCGATGAATACTTATATTTGGCAAAAATTGACAAAGCTATTTGCATTGTAGCGGCTTTGAGTTCCGATGCCGATAATTTATATACTGTTATGTCCGCAAAAGCTCTTAATCCCCAAATTCGTGCCATCGCGAGGGCTAGTACAGAAGAAGCGGTAAAAAAATTAGAACGGGCAGGGGCAGATATAGTTGTATCACCTTATATTACTGGTGGGAAAAGATTAGCGGCGGCGGCATTGCGTCCACAAGTAATGGATTTTGTCGATGGAATTTTCGCTGGGGGAGAGAAATCTTTTTATTTAGAAGAATTTTTGTTAGATTCAGATCATTGTCCTTGTACCGGTCAAAGCCTTGCACAAGCGCAATTAAGGGCAAAATCGGGGGCGTTGGTGATTGTTATTCGTCGTTATGATGGTACTTTAATAGTAGGACCCACGGGAGATAGTATTTTAGAGGCGGGGGATTCTTTAATTTGTATAGGTACAGCAGAACAATTAAGAACATTAAACAATATTTTAGGTCCAATTAATTATGAATAAAATTTTAGTGATAGAAGATGAACAAAAACTAGCAAAATTTTTAGAATTAGAATTGCAATATGAAGGTTATGAAGTAATTGTCGCTAATGATGGTATGACGGGTTTAACCACCGCCAGAGAAAGTAATGCTGATTTAATTCTCCTCGATTGGATGTTGCCGGGTATTTCTGGGTTAGAAGTTTGTCGTCGTCTCCGTTTAACAGGCAGTAAAACCCCCATTATATTATTAACTGCCAAGGACGAAATTAGCGATCGAGTCGCAGGATTAGACGCAGGGGCGGATGATTACATAGTGAAACCCTTTAGCATTGAAGAATTATTGGCAAGATTCCGTGCCCATTTACGCCGCAGCCATGAAGAAGATCCCGATCAACTACAATTCCTTGATCTTACCCTTAACCGCCGTACCCGTGAAGTTAAAAGAGGCGATCGCTTGATCGAATTAACCGCTACTGAATATGATTTAATGGAGTATTTCATCTCTCATCCTCGACAAGTATTAACAAGGGATCAAATATTAGAAAGAGTTTGGGGTTATGATTTTGGAGGAGATTCTAATATTATTGAGGTTTATGTGCGTTATTTACGGTTAAAATTAGAATCCAATAAAGAAAAAAGAATTATTCAAACCGTTAGAGCTGTTGGTTATGTTTTAAGGGAATAATAGAAAGAATTAGTTAGCTACTTTTTTGAAAATACATCAAATCAGTTGAGTTGACAGTTACTTTTTTTATTATTTATGATTATAAACTCTCGATTTTTGCTTCCGATTCATGGGCAATACTCCTCAATTTATCTAACATTTCTTGACTGACATTTTGCCATAAATTTCGTTGAGAGGCTTCGATTAATCTTTCCGCAATATCTCTTAATGCCCAGGGATTTTTCTCTTGAATAAATTCCTGTACTTTTTCATCAAATAAATAACTTTCGGCAACTCCTTCATACATAAAATCTGGCACTGATTTAGTAGTGGCAGAATAGGCAAATAAATAGTCAACAGTGGCACTCATTTCAAAGGCCCCTTTATAACCATGTCTCATAACCCCATCTATCCATTTAGGGTTAATAACTCGACTGCGATAAACCCTAGCAATTTCTTCTTGTAACGCCCTAACTTTTGGATTATTAGGTTGAGAATTATCACCAAAATAAGTGACGGGATTTTCCCCTTTTAAGTGTCTAACCGCTGCAGTTAATCCTCCTTGAAATTGGTAATAATCGTCAGAATCCAATAAGTCATGTTCTCGGTTATCCTGGTTATGTAAAACTATTTGTAATTCCTTCAATCTTTGTTCAAAAACTTCAGGCATAGACAACCCTTTACTACCAACATAAGCATAACTACTCCAGTTTGAATAAGCCTTGGCTAAATCAGCGTCAGTTTCCCAATTTTGTGACTCAATTAAACCTTGTAATCCTGCACCATAAGCTCCGGGTTTTGAGCCAAATAAGCGATAAGTTGCTCTTTCATTTGCTTGATTTTTTTCTAATCCTTGATCTAACCAATATTTAGTGTCTTTTTCTACTTGTAAAGCAAGGGGATTTTGTTCTTTTTCTTCCGTAAGGGTTGACAAATCTACGATCGCTTTATATAATAGTTCCAGTAGATTGGGGAATCCGTCACGAAAAAAGCCCGATACTCTCACCGTCACATCAACACGAGGTCTTCCTAATATGGAAAGAGGGATAATTTCATAGTCCACAACCCTACGAGTAACGCCATCCCACACAGGTTTTACTCCCATTAAAGCCATAATTTGGGCAATGTCATCCCCTCCCGTGCGCATGGTAGATGTACCCCACACAGAAATCGCCAAAGTTCGGGGATATTCGCCGTTTTCTTGGGTATAACGTCCGATAACCGCTTCTGCTGCCTTTCTTCCCACATCCCAAGCCGTTTCACTAGGAATTGCTCTTATATCTACTGAGTAAAAGTTGCGTCCTGTTGGTAAAACGTCAGCCCTGCCTCTCGTTGGTGCACCAGATGAACCACTGGGGATAAATTTGCCTTCTAATCCTCTGATTAAATTAGTGATTTCTCGATCAGTTTTTCTTAAGTTAGGTAACAAGTTATTAGCTATCCAATTAAGTTGTTTTTCGGTATGTTTTCCTAAATTAATTGATTGATAATTTTCTTCTTTTATAAGTTTTTCTATCAATGCACAAGCAAGATTTTCTATATATTCTTCCGCCCCTCTATCAGATAATTCTAGACTATTATTTGAAGGATTTATTTTTTCGTTAATCTCTGTTTTTAATGGGAATTTAGGAGTATATAAATCTATTTCTAAGGGGAGAATAGAAGACTCCAAGTCTTGTTTTATTGCTTCAATTAATCCTAAATTATTATAACTGCTAAAACGAGCGATTGCTATGATTAAATCTCTTAATTGTCTGCCATGTGGACATTGACCAAAAATATGTAAACCATCTCTAATTTGAGCATCTTTTAACTCACATAAATAACCATCAGCAACGGTTAAAAATTGCGTTAAACTATCTCTATTTACCTCTTGAATGGCTAAATCTTGATTTAAATTTGTTTCTTTAATTAAATTCAAAATGCGATCACCGATAATTCTTAAACGACTGGGATTAAGACTTTGTGCCTGATAATATTCATCAATTAAAGCCTCTAATTCTAGTAATTCTTTATATAATTCTGCACGAGTTAAAGGGGGAGTTAAATGATCTAAAATCACCGCATTTGCCCTTCTTTTTGCCTGTGAACCTTCCCCCGGATCATTTACAATAAAAGGATAAAAATTAGGTAAGGTATCTAAAGTAATTTCAGGGTAACAATTTTCTGATAAAACTAAACTTTTACCTGGTAACCATTCTAAATTACCATGTTTTCCCACATGAATAATAGCATCAGCTTTGAAAATTTCTCGCACCCAATAATAAAAGGCTAAATAATGATGGGTTGGCTCTAAATCCGGGGCGTGATAGCTTAAACTAGGGTCTAAATCATAACCTCTTGATGGCTGAATGCCGATAAAAATATTACCTAATTGTAAACCCGAAATGGGGATAAATGCTCCCCCCTTATTAAGGGGGGTGTCGAAGACGGGGGAATTGCTCTTATTAATAGTAGAGTTGAAAAGAGGGGGAGCAAATTCATTAGATAATTGACTAATATCGCCCCATCTATTGCTAATTTGTTGTTGAATTTCTAAAGATAAAGTTTGAAAATAATTTTGATAGTCTGTTAAAGATAAATATTGATTAACTTGACGATGAGATTGCATTTCTAAGTCATTTGTTACCCCCTCAATTAACTTAAAAATTAACTTGTCGCCATTATCAGGAATATCATTAACTTGATAACCATTTTCGAGTAAAGCATTTAAGATATTAATGCAACTAGCTGGGGTATCCAAACCAACACCATTAGCAATTCTTCCATCTTTGTTGGGATAATTAGCTAAAATTAAAGCAACTTTTTTTTCAGAATTACTAATAGCACTTAAATTAACCCATTTTCTTGCTAATTTAGCTACATAATTAATTCGATTTTCTAATGGTTTATATTCCACAATATCTGTTTCTAATTGAGGATTCCAAGTCGCCACAGATTTAAAAGAAATTGCCCTTGTTATTATTCTTCCGTCAACTTCTGGTAAAGCGACATTCATGGCTACATCTCTTGGTGATAAGCCTTGAAAGTTATCTTGCCAATATTCTTGAGTACTGCCACTTAAGATAACTTGTAAAACTGGTATATCTAAAGTTTGCCAAATTTTGGCGTTAGTTTCGTAGCCGATTTTTGCCACTGAAAAGCTAGTAGTATTTAAAATTAATTTGACTTGATGATATTGTAATAATTTTATTAATTCTTCTTGAATATCTGTCTCTTGAAGGGAAGATAAATAAATAGATATACTGCTTAAATTTTGTTTTTCTAAGGCTTTATATAATGCGTGAATAGGCTTAGTATTTCCTGATAGGTAATGAGAGCGATAAAATATAATAGCAACGTCAATATTATAGGTAGTCAATTCATTATTGACGATTTTATAAATACCTAAACGATGAATCGATCGAGCTTGATTTGGCTTGAAATTAGTCTGGAAAAAACTATCGCTAATAAACTTAAATCCGTTGATAAAATTTTCTACTCCTCCCTCAGTTAAATATTGCCAAAATTGATTTACCTTAGACAAGGAAATATTAGAATGACTGATTAACTCAATGTCAGGGCGATCGTCGCCGGGTAAAATAAGCAATGGGGCTTTAGTCTGACTAACTATCTCTTTACAGACTTCCAAGCCATAACTCCAATAACTTCTTCCCCCCAACAACCGCAAAATAATGACCTTCGCCTTTGATAAAACTTCTTGTGCGTAGGTATCAATGGTCAATTCCTGCTGTAGTTGCAATAAATTTGCTACCCGAATGGCAGGAAAATCCGCGGGTAAATTTTCGACACTGGCGGCGATGGTTTTTATATCGGTGTCGGCGCTGGTTAAAAAAATAATAGGTGCAGGATTTTGCTCAATAATAATTACCCCTTCGGTATTGGGATTCCATCCGCCGGGGATTGCTGGGATTCGGTGCATTACGGTGATTTGTTGTTAAGGAAAAATATCGAGAATTGGAGAAGGACAGGTGCAATCAGAAGTTCGCAAAAAATGTAAATAACCTTGTTACAACCCCAAACTCATTTTTTAGTAGTGGCTTTTTTAGTAGTAGCTTTTTTAGTAGGTGTTTTTTTAGAAGCTGAAGTTTTACCTTTTAAAAGTAATAAGGCCTTGTCTAAATTCATACTTTCTACCGTCTCTCCTTCAGGTAATTTAACATTAGTTTTACCGTGTTTAAAATACACTCCGTAAGGACCTTGATAAATGTTGACTGGTTCTTTATCATCAGGGTGTAATCCTAATTCTTTTAAGGGTTGTTTATTGGCACCTCTTCTGCCTCTTGTGGTTTTAGGTTGTGCTAATAATTCTAAGGCACGTTTTAAAGTAATGGTTAACACATCATCTTCTTTTTTCAATGAGCGATAATCTTTGCCCTCTGTGCCCTGATCATGAACTACATAAGCACCAAAACGTCCTAAACTCGCTTTAATGGGTTTTCCTGTGTCTGGATGCTCTCCTAATGTTCGAGGTAGGGTTAAGTAACCTATCGCCATGTCTAAGGTAATATCTTCCGCTTTAACACCTTTAGGGAAAGAAGCAGTTTTCGGTTTTTTGGCTTTGCCTTGAGGTTGATCTCCTAATTGTACATAAGGACCGTAAGTGCCGATTAATAAATAAATGGGCAATCCGGTTTCGGGATGAATCCCTAATTGAGGAGGACCTTCTACTTTTTGTTTCAATAATAATTCGATTCTTGTAGGATCAAGATCTGAGGGAGTAAGATCCACTGGAATTGAAGATTTAACGACTTCTTCGCCGTAATTCGCCTCAAAATAGGGACCGAATTTCCCTATTTTCACCGTCACGTCTATATTCTCTAATGGTATCGCTTTGGCACTTTGAGGATCAATTTCTGTTTCTCTGACTTTTACCTGATTTTGTAAGCCGTTTTCCCCCCGATAAAATTTGTCAAGGTAAGGCAACCATTGTTCACTTCCAGAGGCAATATCATCGAGACTTTGTTCCATTTTGGAGGTAAATTTAGTATCCACCAACTCGGCAAAATTCTTTTCTAATAAGCTGATGACAGCAAAGGCGGTAAAAGTGGGGATTAGTGCTTTATTCCGTAATTGAGCGTAACCCCGATCGACGATTGTACCGATAATACTAGCGTAAGTACTTGGTCTGCCAACGCCCTCACTTTCAAGGGTTTTGACTAAAGATGCTTCTGTGTAACGGGCAGGAGGTTGGGTTTCGTGGTGAACAACATCTAATTGTTTACATTGAGGTTGATCGCCTACTTGCAAATTAGGCAAAATTACCTCTTGATTTTCGAGGGCGGCTTCGGGATCATCTGATCCTTCAACGTAGGCTCGGAAAAACCCTGCAAAATCGATTCTTTTCCCTGAAGATCGAAAAATTGCATCTTCTACAGCGATATTCACGATAATTTGAGTTAATTTAGCATCTGCCATTTGACAAGCTACAGTGCGCTTCCAGATTAAGTCGTATAAACCCAGTTCCTTATCCTTCAATCCTGTTTCTTTAGGAATGCGGAAAGTACTGCCTGCCGGACGTATTGCTTCATGGGCTTCTTGGGCACCTTTGGCTTTAGTTTTATATTTTCGGGGTTGTGGACTTAAATATTGTTTACCATACATTTCTTCTACACAACTGCGGGCGGCGGCGATGGCCTGATCGGACAGATATACTGAGTCTGTTCTCATGTAGGTAATATAACCATTTTCATAGAGACTTTGAGCGATGCGCATGGTGTCTTTTGCACCTAATCCCAGTTTTCGGTTAGCCTCCTGTTGCAAAGTAGAAGTTGTGAAAGGGGGTGAAGGCCTACGAGTGGCGGCTTTTTCTTCTGTATCGGCGACTTGCCATGTTTTGCCTTTCAAACGGGCTTTTAATTCTGTAGCTTCCTTTTCATTTAGTACAATTACTTTTTTGTTTTTAAGTAGTTTGCCAGTTTTGGGATCGAAATCGCTACCATTGGCTAGTTTCTGCCCTTTGAGAGTGGCTAATTTCGCTTCAAAGTCTGTTTTTTCATGATTTAATAACGCCTTTAAATCCCAATACTGGGCCTCTTTAAAGGCTCTTCTTTCTCTTTCTCGTTGTACTAATAACCTCACCGCCACTGATTGAACTCTACCCGCTGACAATCCTGCGGCGATTTTTTTCCAGAGTAGCGGTGAGAGAGTATAACCCACTAGGCGATCGAGAATACGTCGTGTTTCCTGGGCATGTACCAAATTTTCATCAATGTCACGACAATTCGATAAAGCCTTTTGAATAGCATCTTTAGTGATTTCGTGAAACACCATGCGCTTAATAGGCACTTTCGGCTTTAATAGTTGTAATAAATGCCAACTAATACTTTCTCCTTCTCTATCTTCATCCGTTGCCAATATCAATTCATCGGCAGATTTTAAGGCTTGTTTTAATAGTTGGACAGTTTTATTTTTACCCTTAGGGATAACATAAATTGGCTCAAAATTATTGTCAATATTTACCCCTAATCTTGCCCAATCATACTGTTTATACTCGGCAGGAATTTCATCAGCGGAGGAAGGTAAATCTCGAATATGCCCCATAGATGCCTCTACCTGATAGTTTTTAGGTAAATAATTTCTGATGGTTTTGGCTTTGGTAGGTGATTCAACGATGACTAAAGTTGACATAGAATATTATTAAGGTCTCTTTTTTGCTACTATATCTATAATTTAACTATTTAGCACAATTGTGAGTTTAATTGAAAATTGATCATCAAATGATCATTGAGATGGGAATACAGGAGTCAGTATTCAGGAATTTCTTTTTTGCTCAATAATTTATGATTCACCAATAAAAATTTGCCGGAAATATTTACGCATCCAAACTAGAGGATTTGTTATTTCTTCTTTCTTTTCATTCCCAATCAAAATAAATATAACCTTTGCCAGTATCTATTTATCGAGGGACAGGTAATGAAAAATCAATTTGTGGGCCCAACGGTACTATTCCAGTAGGGTTAATAGTTTTATGGCTTTCGTAGTAATGCCCTTTGATGTGCTTAAAATTGACAGTCTCGGCAATACCTTCTATTTGATAAAGTTCTCGTAAATAACTCCAAATATTAGGATAGTCAACGATGCAGCGAAGATTACATTTAAAATGCCCCACATAAACCACATCGAAACGAACTAAAGTAGTAAATAGTCGCCAGTCTGCTTCTGTAATGCGATCGCCAGTAAGATACCGTTGACGAGAAAGTTTTTCCTCTAACCAATCTAAGGTTTCAAATAAGGGCATTAAGGCTTCCTCGTAGGCTTCTTGAGTGGTGGCAAAACCGCATTTATAAACCCCATTATTGATGTTGTGGTATATACGCTCATTTAAGCTATCAATTTCCGTTCTCAAGGCTACAGGATAGTAGTCGCCTTCCTGTGCACCAATTTCATCAAAGGCACTATTAAAAATTCGAATAATTTCGGAGGATTCGTTATTAACAATGGTTTGAGTCTCTTTATCCCAAAGAATAGGAACTGTTACCCTACCAGTATAATTAGCATCAGCTTTGGTGTATATTTGATGGAGGTATTCGGCGTTGAATAAAGGATCAAGTATTACCCCTTCTCCTAATGTGAATGTCCAACCATGTTCACCCATAAACCAATGGACGATAGAGATAGGTATAATGTCCTCTAGTCCTTTTAAAGTGCGAAAAATTAAGGTGCGATGTGCCCAAGGACAAGCCAATGAGATATAAAGATGATAACGCCCTGATTCTGCTTTAAAGCCCCCTTTTCCCGTTATTCCTGCACTACCATCGGCAGTAATCCAGTTACGGAATTGGGATGCTTGACGGACAAATTTACCTTGAGTTTTACTGGTATCGTACCATTGGTCATGCCAAACACCATTAATTAGAAGTCCCATAATTTTTTGTTAATAGTTAATCTACCAAATCGAGCATTATTTACTGTAGTTTTATCTAAATCAGATCAGCCCCAATCGGACAAGCCCTACTCAGGTCAGCCTTACTCAGGTCAACCCTAAATGATTAAGTTAAAAAAATATTTATCAGACAAAAAATAGTTCCAACCCAAATTTTACCAGCTGTCCTGCATCTCGAAACGCCATATCTTGAACTTCTAACTCCCAAGTGCCCTTAACTGTTTTGCCTTGCAAATTAGCAAGGGCAGGTATGGTTAAAGCATCGAAGGTTTTCTTTAAATTATGGGTTGCACCACCACTACGGTTATGGAGAATGATCTTGTCGAGATCGAGTTCTGACGGTGGGATGAGAGAGACAATTAAATCCCCAATGTACGTATGCAAAATTTCCACAATCACAGAAAGACGAGCGACAGGAGTAGTTTCCCCTACTTCCAACTGGACACTTACTGTTTGTAAATCCGGCAATACTTGATTAAAGTTACGGACAACAACAAGGTTATTCTGAGATTGTGGTTGAGCCAAGGTTACGGCCGTTTGAGCATTAAGCCGACCATAGCCATAATACTTGCTCCAGCCATTAGCATCATATTGACCCCCGGAAGGATCAATTTTGTCACAGGAGTGCTTAAACACATCTTTCACCTCCTGCCAGCGAAGATTAGGATTAACAGCTAATACTAGAGCGGCTATTCCCGCGGCACCAGGACACGAGCTTGAAGTGCCCCCAAAACTATTCGTATAATCACCTGTAGCATCACCATCCCCAAGAAAACCCCGATTATATCCGGGATTACCAGTACGGTCAGTTGTCCAAATTCCTGAGGTTAATGGCTCGGGGTGAGAGAATGGTGGATAGCCAAAATCGCTGCTGGGAAAGGCACACCACACTGCATTGCCAAAGTCACTATAAACACTCCGTTTTCCTTTATCATTACAAGCTGCTACAGCTATAACCCGCTCGTAACTAGCATAACCATCGTTATCTACACTCTCATTGCCATTCCCTGCCGCAAATAAAACGACACAACCCTTTCCCCCTCGACCCTGGGTAGTTGCATAATCAATGGCTAATTTGGTACTTGCTGGCAGAGGTATACTGCGATTGTGTAGGGGATCATTTGGTTGATACCATCTACCATCTTGCGGTCCCCAACTACAAGAAATAACATCAGCACCATTATCCGCAGCCCATCGGAAGGCATTTGCCTCTTGCTGAGAACCTAATCCACTTGCCAGTCGAATGGGCATTAATTTTGCTTTGGGAGCAACTCCTGAAGCTCCTATGTTTCCATCAGCACAGGCTACTCCTGCACAAGCTGTACCGTGATCTTCTGTATAGTAGGGATCTTTAGGACGTGGATCGTTACTATTCTCTGTAGCGTCTCGGGGAGCAACTACTTTCGCCGAACTGCTAAACTCAACGTGGTCGATGTCAACCCCATCGTCAATAACAGCAATAGTGATGCCTTCTCCTTGGGTAATTTGATGAGCAACTTCTACGTTGGCACTGGCAGAAATGGTAATTCCGTTAACTGTGGTGGTTTTTAGATGCCACTGTTGAGGTGCGATCGCCCGAAATCCACGTTTTCTTACCAGCTCTGGGTGACAATATTCCACATCATCTCTATTAAGTAAAGACAATGCAATTTCAAATATCTGTTCCCCAGTGCCTTCGGGAGCAGCCACAAAGAAGGCATTGGTAGCATAGCTTACCTCTTCTTTAATGGTAAGACCAGCTTCCCTGATAGCAGTTTTGCACTCATCAGGATCCGTCGGATCTGTAAATTTAATAAACAAATTCTCAGTATAGACAACAGGTTCTCCCGATTGTTCATCTACCAACACTCCCCCAGCAAAACGAACATCTGGTAATTGGCGTAGAGCAATTTTGCGTTCGTTTATCGATCTTTGTCCATTATCCGTTGTTACTCGGTAAATCTCGACTCCTGCTTCAGGAAATGATAGAATTAATTGACCTCCCGATAATTCCGCAGAAACGGGTGTGGGAACGGGAACTGCCGTAGCAGAGCGTCTTGATCTAGTACGAACAGCAATGAGGTCTTCACTCTTGCGAAATTGAGCAGAAGGTTCATCTTTGCGACCAAATTTGACTTCAGGCATATAGTAAATAGCTCCAAAAACTAATTCAAAACTTGTGTCAATCTTAAAAGCTAGAAAGGTTAGACTTTCTTAGGGCCACTTTTTGGTTAAAAATAATTGTTTCTAGTTAATTTTACTATAGATCTTACCATCATTTTTGGTCTCACGATTTTCGTCGAACCCACATTAATTAATTGATTAGGGACCCCATTGGGGTTTAAATCCGGCGATGGGTAATTCTTGTAGTTGTGGTTGTGTTGACTCTTTAGAGGGTAATGTTAATAACCATAGCTGGCTACTTAGGATTAATTCGGCAGAGTCGGTGAGTAAATCGTCATTAGGTAAATTCATTTTTAAAGAGTTTTGAGGAACATCATTTTCTGTGATTAATTGATCAAATAAAATGCCAAATCCATCAGGGGAAATACTAATTTTCATATCCTGAAATTTGGGCAACGCTACTAAGGGAATTATATCCCCCGATTGAATATCAATGGCAACAAAATAGGGCTTTTCTTGGAATTCTGTTTGGGTTTCTATTAATTCCGTTAATAAACAAAATAGTTGTTTTCCATTACCATTAAATTTACAATCAATGATCGATCCTTCTATGTTAATTAATTCTTTTTCTACTCCCTGATTATTCACATAAAATAAGGAACGAGTATAACGTAATGCTGAATCATCTTTATTAAAATTAATCATAGCGGCACTATTGCCGTCGGCAGAAAAAGTTAGTACTTGACCATATTTCGGTAAAAAATTAATTGGTTGGTGATTATCTTGATCTTCTAAGGGAACGATCGCTATTCCTTCTCCTTGGGCAATGGCGATGGCTTGTCTGTCGGGGGTAACAATAAAATCACCACCTTTGGTATTAAGCCTTTGGGGAATTTTACCCGGCTCAATTTTCCACAAATCAAAGTCACTGGGATCATGATTATTAATTCTTTGAACAATGATAATATCGCTGTTTTTACCCCCTAAATCGAACTTATTATTTTGATATTCTTCTCCGTCTAAAACTAATGTTAATTGGCCGGGTATTTTTGTCGTTAAATCTTTAGATAATCCAGTAGTGACTTCATAAATATCCAATTGTCTAAAGTCATCATTTTTTTTCTTTTCATCAATAGTAGAAAAGATAATTTTTTCTGTATCAGGTGTAAATTTAAAATCTACCACCGTCAAATGTTCAGGAGTAAGAATCGTTTTATTTTGTTTAGTGGAATTATTTAAAATCAGTCTACCACTTTCCTCTCCTTGACTGCCAATATAGGCAAAAGTGCGATCTCTACTCTGAAATTCTGCTACAAAAGGCTCTATTTTTGTCCCTAATTTTTCTCTACCTCTAAATTGTTCTCTAGCATTTTTTAATGACAAACGATAATTTTTACCGTAGGGAATAACTTGATTTAAAGTATATACTAAACGTTTTCCTGACCAACTAATTTTTCCGTCCAATGGTGGTTCAATTTCTAAGTTATCTTCAACAGTTTCATGGGACATGGGACGATCAAAGGTCAAAGAAAAACCCTGATCTTGAGCACTTATTTTTTGATTTTGCCAACTAAATTCTTCCACGTGGGGTTGCGTTCTGAAAAGACATTCATTCTCATGGCAAATTTTACTCCCACCAACAAAAACAACTATGATAAAACTGAGAATAGCAGTAATTGTAAAACAAATCCTATCTATTGGTTCTCGAAAAAAAAAGGTTTTAATCATAGTTGTATAAATAATTTTAATGTTCTCTAATTCATTAAGTTAATATTCTTCTCTTGATAATAGTCAAAAAAGCTAACCTTGTTTAAGTTGATCCCTAAATTCAATTTTTGTCCTATTTTAATTACCTCATCAGTGAATAGTTTTACTTGCAAATTTTGCTCATTATTTTCCTCTAAATTAACTGTTAAAATAGACTCATTTCCTAATACTTCCACTAGGTTAACTATTACGGGAATTGCCGATGATGATGGTTCAGCTATATTAAAATATTCTGGTCTAATTCCTAACCAAATTTTTTCATAATTATATCCTTGAAAAACCTGTTGCCATTTTGTCGGTAAAAGCACTTTAAAATGAGAATGGATGATTAAATCTGGTTTTTGATAGTTCACTTCCATAAAATTCATGGGCGGACTACCAATGAATTGCGCTATAAATTTGTTAACGGGTTGAGAATATATCTGTAAAGGGGTAGCTAGCTGTTGTATTTCTCCTTGATTCATGATAGCAATGCGATCGCCCATGGTCATCGCTTCTGTTTGATCATGGGTAACATAAATAGTTGTTACCCCCAGTTGTTTTTGTAGCTTAACAATCTGTCCTCGTGTTTCTGTTCTCAGTTTAGCATCTAAATTCGACAAAGGTTCATCCATTAAAAATACATGGGGGTTACGAGCGATGGCCCTTCCTAAGGCAACCCTTTGTTTTTGTCCCCCAGATAATTGTTTTGGGAAACGTTCCAATAGGTGATCTATTTGCAACATTTGAGCAACTTGTGTCACTTTCTTGTTAATGTCTTTTTCACTGGCGGAAAGATAGCGCCACTGAGAGGGTAATTTCGCCGTAGCAGTGGTCAAAATTTTATCTAACGGTGTCGAGGTTATTTGTCGGTTCATCCGTCGTAAACCAAAGGCTATGTTAGCATACACACTGAGATGAGGATAAAGGGCATAGTTCTGAAACACCATCGCTATATCCCTCGCCTTCGGGGGTAAATCGTTCACAATGCGATCGCCAATTAAAATTTTTCCAGCAGTAATTTCTTCCAATCCCGCAATTAAACGCAATAGGGTACTTTTACCACATCCGGAAGGACCTACCAACACCATAAATTCCCCCTCTTGAATTTCAAGATTAATACCCTTCAATACATGGGTAGAACCAGAGGAATTTAGCTCAACATCAGGAGGATTCGGCACTACTCCTACTCCCAAGGATAGGGGAGGGGAAAACTTGCTGGCAGACGAAATATAGGTTTTGTAGACATTGTCAATAATAACCTGTGCCAAGACCAGAATCATCCTAATGAAACAACATAACCTCAAATTATAACAAAAAATTAACAATTAGCAATTAACTAATGCCCTAAATTTCCAAAACTGGGGACTTTTTAATCTTGACCCCGCCAAAATTGGGACTGGGGGCAAAAGACCCTCGTCAATTGTTAAAATATATTAAGATGGTGAGAAAAAAGGCATTGATCTGAAGTGCAAATTCTCATTTAATTAAGCAATTCTAAAAAATTATGGCACAAAAAATATTATACGTTAGACTTCCTTGTAACCCCATTTTTCCCATCGGTGTCGTTTATTTAGCAGATCATGTACATAAACTATTCCCCGATGTAGAACAAAAAATCCTTGATCTAGGCACAGTACCACCCATAGACTTCGATAAAGCACTAATTAAATGTATCGATGAATTTCGGCCTACAATGATGGTATATTCTTGGCGAGATATTCAAATTTACGCCCCCGTTGGCGGTAGGGGTGGCAACCCGTTACAAAATGCCTTTGAATTTTATTATGCCAAAAACCCATTAATTAGATTGAGAGGTGCCTTGGGCGGTTTCAAGGTTGCCAGTGCTTATTATGGGGAATTGTGGCGCAATTCAGGGTTAATTAAAAAAGGCTTAAAACAAGCGAGTAAATACAATTCAGACGTTAAAGTCATGGTAGGAGGAGGTGCAGTAAGTGTCTTTTATGAACAGTTAAAGACTCAATTACCCAATAATTCCATCGTGTCCGTAGGGGAGGGGGAAACCTTGATGGAAAAAATTCTCACTAATCAAGATTTTACCAATGAGCGTTGTTATGTGGTCGGAGGAAACGAACCCAGAGAAGGCTTAATTCATGAACAACCGTCACCCTTGGAAAAAACCGCCTGTAATTATGATTATATAGCCAGTATTTGGACAGAATTTGACTACTATTTTCAAGAAAATGACTTTTATCTCGGGGTACAGACTAAGCGCGGTTGTCCTCATAATTGTTGTTATTGCGTTTATACCGTTGTAGAAGGTAAACAAGTTAGAATTAATCCGGCTGATGAAGTAGTAGCAGAAATGCGTCAACTATACGATCGAGGTATTCGTAATTTTTGGTTTACCGATGCCCAATTCATTCCTGCCCGAATGTACATCAATGATGCCATTGAGTTATTGAAAAAAGTTGCCGCTTCCGGGATGAAAGATATACACTGGGCCGCTTATATCCGTGCAGACAACCTCAATCCTGAATTATGTGATTTGATGGTAGAAACAGGAATGAATTATTTTGAAATTGGCATTACAAGTGGTTCACAGAAATTAGTGCGTAAAATGCGGATGGGTTATAACTTGCGAACTGTTTTACAAAATTGTCGAGATCTCAAAAATGCTGGATTTAAGGATGTTGTCTCCGTCAACTACTCCTTTAACGTCATTGACGAAACCTTTGATACTATTCGGCAAACCATCGCCTATCATCGGCAGTTAGAAGATATTTTCGGGGCTGATAAAGTTGAACCAGCGATCTTTTTCATCGGTTTACAACCCCATACCCACTTAGAGGAATATGCCTTAGACAAAAATATTTTGAAAAAAGGTTATAATCCCATGAGTATGATGCCTTGGACTGCGAAAAAACTACTGTGGAATCCGGAACCATTAGGCTCATTTTTCGGCGAAGTGTGTTTACAAGCATGGCAACAAAACCCCTTAGATTTTGGTAGGGAAGTCTTTAATCTCCTTGAACAAAAGCTAGGCTGTGCCGATTTAGAAGAAGCCCTCACTGCACCTATGAAATAATTGATCATCAACAATTAAGAGCTTTTGACGGGGGGAAGGCTGACAAGGGTAGGTTTTTTACAAAGGTTATCGATAAGGGTAATTCGGAATTCGGAATTCGGAAAAAATTTTGACGAAAAATAGTCTTTTCAAGGATCATTATAATACAGGTAAGCCGAATATTACTTATACGGTATTCCCTCCTTGTCTACTTTCCTTCCTTGTGGTGTCGTTCAGAGCCAAGGCTGGCAAGAGTCTAGCTCAGTTAACACTTTTTCCCCTGGGACAAGATCCTACGCTTAATAAGAGTTTTTTGGCTTGTTTACAATAACATCGGTTATTCAACTGTTTCTACTTGCCAATCTTCACTTGATAATTCACAAGTTTCTATTACTTTTTGACAAAACGAATAAATATATTTAGATGATAAATTGACCTCGACAAAAATGCCATTATTTAGTTGACGAGTATCTCTTAAATTTTTAGAATCTTTGGCTAAGAAACGAGGAAATAATTCAATCATTTCATCAAATTTTTCTGGTTCTAAATCAGCAATAACATTTAAGGTTCTTTCTAAAACATCTCGCCAACTTTTAACATTATATTCTTCTCCACAAACTATTAAATTCTTAGGACGAGATCCTTTTACTTTTTTTTCTTTGATATTTTTAATATTAGGATCTCCAAAATAGCTCCAAATTTGTAAACAAATATCTGATAATATTTCTGCTCTTTTTTCTATATCTTCTTTTTTCCATGTTGAGACACGAACAAAATATTTATTAAGCTCTAAATTGCTTTTATCCAATTCTTTTTGCTTATCAATAAATGTGTCATTAGAAAGTTCTGAATTATAACCAGTTAAAGTTAAATTGCCTAAAGAATGTAATAATAATTCGTGAGTTATTTCCCAATCTTCTCCTAAGTGAGATTTCCACCAATCATTTAATTTTTGAGGCAGAATATGTTCTATGCTTAAATCTCTTAGAGATACCTGTTCTTTATGACCAAAAGATTCTTCCATTGATTCCAAAATCATTTTAGCTTTTTGTGTCCGATTACTACCATAAAGTTTAACTTCTTTTATTTTCTCTTTAAAGTCACTATCTTCAGGATAATTTTGAGTTTGTAAAATAAGTTTTATATGGAATATTACAAATAAAACGTCTTAAAATATAATTCTCAATTATTTTGCAAATATTTATAAAATCTAGTTCTGCAATCCGTTCTTCTTGGCAATCATCATAACAATTTAACAAAAAAGGATAAACAGTTTTTATACCTAAACTTTTGATACGCTGTAAAGATTTTTTTATATTTTTATTAGTTTCTTGTTCTGGACTTAAAAACTTACAGGTGAAGAATCTGTTTGCATCGTCACAATGAAAAAACCATGAGCATCTCGAGAATCAGGTATTTGTTTGAGATGGTCAATTAAGCTTTTATCCGTTCGCGATTTAATAACGAGAATAAAATCCCAAAGTTAAAATAAAAATAGGGCAGACAATAAAGTCCACCCTGTGATTGATTTAAGATTTAATGATTAATCTTAAAAACGAGTTGCGTTGGGTTTGTGTACGATAAAACTAACGGTTTGACACTGTCTGAGGTTGTCAAAACCAATAACTCTGATATAACAGTCAGAATATTGTCCTTTACACTCCCGCACTTCGTTTAATACTTCTTGGGCAGAATAAGCATTAAATAAAGGTAGTTTCCACAAAGTCCAGTGGTGATCAGTCGGTAAAGGGTCTTTTTCAAATTCTACCGCAGGAATAAATCCTTGATCTAATAAGTACTGAACTTGTTTAACAATTTGTTGATCTGTTAAAGGGGGTAAATAAGACAGAGTTTCGTAACGGCGCTCTTTAGGTAAAGTTTGCATCTTTTATTCTTCCTTGTTTTCTGATTGATTAGATTCTATTTCTAGGTTTTCTTCATCCCCAGGAGATGATATTAGACTAGAAGATTGAGTTTGGGTTAAACGTTCTAAAAGATGACGACGATGTTCCATATTAGATTGATCTATATTTGTCTTTACCATTTCAGGCAAAAACTCTAATACTTGCTCTGCTAAATCCTGCCTGACCGTAAGAATCCGCAATACTAACTCCTTGTTTTCCTTCATCAAATCACTGATATAGTTATCACTATCTTGGACTTTTTGGCGATCGCTATAGTCACTAAGCCAAATCGCTTGTCCGGGATTAGTTTCCGAGAGTTGTTCAATGATAATTCTTACGGCCTGATAAGTGAGATAACTTTGCAGAACTTTTGCCGTATCCTTGACGACTTGTTTATAAGCCATAAATTTCAGTGGGGGATAATCAGTTGTCAGTTATCAGAATTTCGATAATAAGTAAAATTGCTTAATCAATGACTTTATTATTCTCTTTATCCTAGGGATTTTTGTTCATTGATGACTATTGCTACTTATTTTTCTGAGTTAATGATTACTGACCATAACTGAAATTTAGAGAGTATCAACGGTGTCAAACTCGAACTTGATTTCTTTCCAAAGTTCACAAGCCGCTGCTAATTCTGGACTCCAACGACAAGCCTCACGGATGATATCATTGCCTTCACGGGCTAAAGAACGACCTTCGTTACGAGCTTGAATACAGGCCTCTAAAGCTACACGGTTAGCGGTTGCACCAGGTGCGTTACCCCAAGGGTGACCTAAAGTACCACCACCGAATTGTAAACAAGAATCATCACCGAAGATTTCAACCAATGCCGGCATATGCCATACATGAATACCACCAGAAGCTACGGGCATTACACCGGGTAGAGAAGCATAATCCTGGGTAAAGAAGACACCACGAGCACGATCTTCTTCTACATAGTCTTCACGCATTAAGTCAACGAAACCTAAAGTTACCGCACGATCGCCCTCTAATTTACCGACGACTGTACCAGAGTGC
Organism: uncultured cyanobacterium; assembly: GCA_963749915.1. Lineage (GTDB taxonomy): Bacteria > Cyanobacteriota > Cyanobacteriia > Cyanobacteriales > Cyanobacteriaceae > Geminocystis. Next base: position 725,654 of record CAVVOP010000008.1, on the reverse strand, counting down.
AAGTGATCACCACCAGACAGACGGAGACACTTAGCTAAAACACGGAAGTGGATACCATGATTTTTCTGACGGTCAACTACTGCGTGCATTGCACGGTGAATATGGAGTAATAAACCATTCTCACGACACCATCTTGCTAAGGAGGTATTAGCAGTGAAACCACCAGTAAAGAAGTCATGCATAATGATAGGAGTACCGATTTCTTTAGCGAACTCAGCACGTTTCATCATTTCTTCACAAGTACCTGCGGTCACGTTCAAGTAGTGACCTTTGATTTCATTGGTTTCAGCTTGTGCTTTTTCAATTGCTTCTTGAACGAATAAGAAGCGATCGCGCCAACGCATGAAGGGCTGAGAGTTGATGTTTTCATCATCTTTGGTGAAGTCTAAACCACCACGAAGACACTCATAAACTGCACGACCGTAGTTTTTCGCAGATAAACCTAATTTGGGTTTAATGGTACAACCTAAGAGAGGACGACCGTATTTGTTCAATAAGTCACGCTCAACGGTGATACCGTGAGGAGGACCTTGGTAGGTTTTGATTAAAGCAACAGGGAAACGGATATCTTCTAAACGTAGTGCACGTAATGCTTTGAATCCAAATACGTTACCAACCAAAGAGGTTAAGACGTTGGTGATAGAACCTTCTTCAAATAAGTCCAAAGGATAGGCAACGAAAACGAAATATTGATTATCTTCCCCGGAAACGGGTTCAACATTATAACAACGACCTTTATAACGATCTAAGTCGGTTAAACCATCAGTCCATACTGTTGTCCAAGTACCAGTAGAAGACTCAGCTGCTACCGCCGCCGCACACTCTTCAGGAGGAACTCCGGGTTGAGGAGTCATTCTGAAACAGGCAAGTAAATCAGTATCTTTAGGTGTGTAATCGGGGGTGTAATAGGTCAGGCGGTAATCCTGTACACCAGCTTTAAATCCAGATTTGGACCCAGCTTGTACCATTTGTCGTTTCCTCCAAATATATAATTTTTCTTTATAGCTTTATTTTTAATAACTTCTTCTGGTGGAAGTTGATTATAAGCTGTTTAGCTTTCGAGTTTCAATCTTATCATGAAGGGGATCAAGTTTTACACAAAGAATAATTTTTTTTCGACTATTTTCGATTATTATTTTTTGTATATTTTATCAGCTTAACTAATCTTAATTTCCTTGACTTAAAAGCCTTCTTCGTTGTAGAGTTAACAGTCCTCTGTTTTTCAATAACATTAAAACTCCATTTTATACATATTTCTTTACACTAGGAAAACAAAGGGAATTTTTAGGTTATTATACTCATTTAAAAAACTTATATCTAGAGTTTACTTGAAAAATATTTTGCTAAAGAGGAGAAATCAACAATCGACCTCAACCCCTAAAGCTTGTAATTGTGCGGCAAAAAGCTCTGCTCGTTGTTTTTCTTGCTCTGCTCGTTCGCTAATAGTTCGTATCAATTGAAAGTACTGGGAAAACGACTTCTTAAGATACCCATTGCCACACTTGAACTGCTTTGTCTGGCAAGTTCTATATATTCTGACACAATTTCCTTTACATTAAGATTAGGAAAATAGCGACTATTAGAGACAAGAGAGTAGCTATCTGTTTCTAGGACATAAATCATGAGTTGATTTTTCTTGTATATCCAAACTTCAGGGACTTTATAAGGCAGATAATCATTAACATCAGTGTAACTGGTGACATCAATTTCTAGGACTAAATCCGGTGGTGGTTCTGTACTCCAATCAATCCGATCTTTCCCCACTGCCACTTCCCAATTATCAATATAAAAACTATAGTCAGGTTCAATGCCACCTATTTCCAGCAAATCCATTGTCATGGGTGTGAAAGCTTCATATTTCTGTCCTAAGTGATCTAGCAAAACCTTAATCAGGTCAGCGATGGTATTGGCTTCTCGTCCATGTTTAGGAAGGGGGGACATTAATAAAATTTCTCCTACTCGATATTTGATGCGTGGGTTAGCTTTATCTCCTCGTTGTTCAATTAATACTTGATAGTCTTCCCATGTACCAAGCAAATGAACTACTGTACCTGGAGATAACTGGATTTTTTGGGGTGTAACAACGGCAATCATTTTAAATCCATGCTTTTTAGCTATTTTCTTGATTGTAGCGAAACTCAATGGGGCTATTTAATATCGATGATATTAAGTGTTATCTTCTAACCATAATTCTAAATCACTTAAATAATCAAGGTTGAACAAAGCTGGTTCTAACGGATTTTGTGGTCATTAGAAATCAAGGGCGATCGCCGACACTGCAATACTTTCACGGCACGAAAGAATCAGCTCGACTCTATGTACCCTCGATGGCACTGGTGTGGAATTTTCATCCCTATTCTTCAAGAACTTGCTCATCAGACTCTGAGCGGATTTCGCCCTTTAAAGACCTCAATGAATTTCAATACCATCACAACTGGCTGCACAATTTGCTAATTGCCAGTTCGATGAATGGTCGAAGACCCCTAAAAACTGGTTGACCACAAAATCCGTTAGAACCAGAATTAACTTACCAATACTTTCTAAATTCCTCTTCATATATGATAATTGCTTTTTGATCGCTTCTTCCCCAACTTCAATTTTTACTTTCTTTTTTTTTGCCACTTTTAAGTATTCTTTCATTGGCGGTTAATCTTTTCTTCTTCGGTGAACTCTAATAACCATTGCCGGATAATAAAAAACCGAAACTCTTTTTTATAGCAAGGTTTCCGTTTAAATTCTCATTCCTTAATAGCATTTAACGATCGCATCGCATAGGCTTGATAACGTTCTCTTTTATTGCGTATTTTTTCAGAAAAGGTGGGAATAATGCCAAAATTCGGAGGCATTGGTTGAAAATGCTTAGGGTCTGCGGTGCTGATAAACTCGAATAAAGCACCCATCATGGTGACCCTGGGAAGAGTTAAAGGTTGTTTATTTTGAGCCACCCTAGCAGCATTTGTCCCCGCTAACCATCCCCCTGCCGCCGCTGCCGTATAACCTTCAGTGCCGATAATTTGACCCGCCGCTAACAATGTATCTCGGTATTTAAACTGTAAAGTATTTTTTAACAATTGGGGTGCATTTAAAAAGGTGTTTTGGTGCATTACTCCCATCCTCACAAATTCGGCATTTTCCAACCCCGGAATGATCCGAAATACCCTTTGTTGTTCTCCCCATCGTAAATTTGTTTGAAAACCTACCAGGTTCCACAACTGTCCGGCTTTATCTTCCTGGCGCAATTGCACCACTGCATAGGGACGCTTATCTTTATGTTCCTTAAAATTTCCCAAACGAGCATCAAATAACCCGATGGGTTTTAACGGACCATATCTCATGGTATCTTCTCCCCGTTGTGCTAATTCTTCTATGGGTAAACAGGCTTCAAAAAAGTTGGCATTTTCTCGTTCAAAATCCTTCAATTCCGCTTGTTGGGCTTGACGTAATTCTTGCCAAAAATGCAAATACTCCTCTTTATTCATGGGGCAATTCAAATATGCGGCCTCTCCTTTATCGTAACGAGACGCAAGAAAGGCAATGTCTTTATTTATCGATTCTCCCACAACAATAGGACTAGCGGCATCAAAAAAGTTCAGGTAATCCATCCCCGTCAAATTTTGCAAGTCTTGGGCTAAAGGTGGACTTGTAAGAGGACCTGTGGCTAATACGACAATCCCATCAGCTGGTATCACCTTAATTTCTTCTCGTCTAAGGGTGATTAAAGGATGATTAGCAAGGGTTTGGGTTAATTCTTGACTAAAAACTCCTCGATCCACTGCCAACGCTCCTCCTGCAGGTACACGGTGGCGATCGGCAGTTTGAATGACAATGGAGTTAAGATAACGTAACTCTTCATGTAACAATCCTGCCGCTCGATCTGTGGCATCAGCACCGAAAGAGTTACTACACACTAATTCGGCCAATTCTTCACTATGATGAGCAGGACTTTTAACTACAGGACGCATTTCGTACAAATTAACGGAAATACCTGCCTGAGCGATTTGCCATGCGGCTTCTGTACCTGCTAAACCACCACCAATTACAGTTATGGAATCGTTATTCATGGAAGAATTTCAATAAGTAAGTAATAAATAATAAGTAACCCCAGAAGCATTTGAACTGATTATTCTAAAAGTATTTGAATAAAACTGGATCTGTTCACTATTCCCTATTCCCTTTTCTCCCCACAAAACTTTTTTAGTCGCCTCCATTTAGACATTATGCTTCAGTAAATACTTGATAGTTTTGAGTAATTCCATCGTTTTAAAAGGCTTGATAATATAGGCATCAGCACCTTGTTTCGTTGCCCAGTGAATGTCAAAATCTTCTCCTTTAGTTGAGCAAATAATTACGGGTACCTTTTCTGTGGCGGGGTTAGTTTTTATCCAACGACATAATTCATAACCATTCATTTCTGGCATAACTACATCTGTAATTACTAAATTCATTTTTTCTTCTTCTAAAATTTTTGTCGCCTCTACCCCATTTTCGGCTTCTTTTACTTGAATATTAAATTGCTTCAGTGCTTCGCAGATCACTTCTCTGGGAGTATGATTATCATCGACAACTAAAATTTTAATCATGATTTGATTAACACTTAAAGATTATAGGGAGTAGATGGATTAATAACTATGGACTATAGATTAGTATAGCTAAAAATGCTGAAAAGTTTTCTCTTGATTTAACAAAAGTTTGGGATAGATATTTTCAGGATCAACTAATTGTATCTCAGATGATGCAACAATTTCACCTATGATATGACAGTTTTCTCCTAAATTTAGTTTGAAATATTGTCCAATTTCTCTCTCCACACAGACAACTAACTCAAAGTCTTCCCCCCCATATAATACCCAATTTAAAGCGGTTTCATCATCCGTTATTTCTCTTATGGCTAAAGGAATAGGAATTTTTCGGCGGTTAATCCTCGCACCGACATGACTCATTTGACAAATTTGCAAAATAGCATCGGCTAATCCGTCACTGCTATCCATGCCCGTAATTTTAGGGTAAGGATTAAGGTTTTTAATGCGTTTAATCACATCCAAACGGGGTTGAGGGTATTGGTGGGCAAAAATCACCTTTCTCCTTGTTTCTGTGGTTATATGAGGATATTTTTCAGGATTTAGCAATATTTCTAACCCTGCCCTTGCTAGTCCATGACAACCTGTTATGACAATTAAGTCTCCCACTTCAGCGGTGTGTCGATAGATTGCTTGATTTTGCCTTACTTCTCCCAAAGCGGTAATGGCGATGGTATTTACTGCTGAACGTGTGGTGTCTCCACCTACAATCCTAGTAGTAAATTTCGCAAGACATTCTTGGATGCCTTGATAGACTGATTCTATCCATGAAATTTCCACCTCTTTCCTTAGGGATAAACCAACGGTGAGACCAATGGGTGTTGCCCCCATAGCAGCTAAGTCCGACAAATTAGCAGCGGCGGCACGATAACCGATAGAATGGGGAGGAGTAGTGCGATGGCTAAAATGGACATTTTCCACTAGAATATCGGTAGTGACCACTAATTTTTTACTGCGGTTAACGTTAAGGACAGCACCATCATCCCCGATTTTTTCTTGATCACAATATTGGCGAATTATTGCTAATAATTGATGTTCTCCAATGTCTTGTAATTTCACCATTATTTAATTATTTTAAATATTATATATATGTGGGATAAACCACCACAAGATTTAAGTTTAACTCATAATGATGTCCATATTTGGATGCTCGATATAGAAAGTTATGGAGAGAATGTTAATAAATTTAGAGAAATCTTATCACGGGAGGAACAGGAAAAAGCTAAGAGATTTTACTCCAGTTTCCTACAAGAAAGTTTTATAATTAGTCGGGGATGCTTAAGGATAATTTTAAGTAGATATTTAGGAATCAAACCTCAGAAAATTTCCTTTATTTATAACCAAAAAGGAAAACCACTATTAGACAGAGAAATCTTTCCTAAAATAGAGTTTAACCTTTCCCATAAAAATAATTATGCTGTTTATGGGATCAGTAAAGAGAAGATAGGTATTGACTTAGAAAAAATTGATGATAAAGTGCAAGTAGAAAACATTGCTAAACGTTTTTTTTGTGAGGAAGAATCTCATTATATAATTAACTTATCATCAGAGAAAAAAGTTGAATATTTTTTTAAATTATGGACAATAAAAGAAGCCTATTTAAAAGCCATCGGAGAAGGATTATCAGCGGGGTTGGACAGTATTTGTTTAACCTTAGACGAAAATAATCAAAAAATTAAGTTTCTTAAGAAAAAAAAAGATCAAGAAGAAGATAATAACTGGCAGTTAAAAACACGGAATTTATCCGATAATTATATTATGAGTATCGCCATTAATTCACGGATTCAACCTAACTTTTACTATTATATTTATCTCTAAGAAAGGGAAGACTAACCCCAATACCTGACTGCCTGACACATTTATTTAAATTAATCATACCACTGGAAATAAGTGCATGAATACCTGAGTTCGATGTAACAATAAAACTGAAAATAAGGTATGTCAAGTATTTTGACCTTTATGTTAATTTTCAACAACAAATACGCCGAACAAATCACAGCTAAAATAACCATTTTTAGCTGTGATTTTATTTATTTTTATATGGATAAAAAATTAAATTACTAATGCAGATAATAAGCTATTAATCCTGCCACGGCATTCACTAAAAAACTAATTGGACTTCTGTGACGAGAATGCACTATTTGTGATATATTTTGTAGCTGATCATTTACTGTCTCAATTAATGACCTTTTTCTTAACATTAATTTTTCCCATAATTCTAATAATTTATTATTCATCTTTTTTTTGAATGGTGTTATTAATTTAATATTTTTCAGCCATAATTGTTGAAATAAATCTTGAGAAATGTAGCCCTTATCTCCAAATAATCGACCCCATAAATCCTTCGTTAAATAAAGTACTGTTTTTCTATCGTCCACATTACCTTTTGTTATTTGAAATGCCAATATTTCTCCCAATTCATTAATAATTAAATGTAGTTTAAAGCCGATTAGTAGAACTTTTAATACATTAAGAATTGTAAAATAGCGAAAAATAGTATAAACCCAAAACTCATACAAGTTAAGAGTTTGAGACTATTTTCTTATATCGAACTCAGGTGAACTCAGGTGATGTTGAATCGCTCGATATTATCATTCCCCGCTCCTTTAGTAATGATGTCGTCCCCCTCTCCTCATTGCCAGCTCCGCCATCAACTGTATCGTCACCCGCTAGTGCATTGATAAAGTCATTAGCTCCATCGGCAATAATGTTGTCGTTTCCATTAGTTGGGGTTCCCGAAATAATAGCCATAGTTTTGTATTTACTTGTGATAAATTGTTGGTTTAAATATTTTCGTTTTAGTTATCTTTGTTGAAAAATAAAAGTGAGGGAGTATCAACACAATCAATTATTGTCGCTTTTTCAAGATCGTATTTTATGATTTGTTGCCGAAATGGAATTATCGAGCCATCCCCCACAATGCGATCGTTATTTATTGACCGATCCGAATCGTAAGAAGGTTTGTTCTTTGGCATCATTGATAGTGACTAGGTTATTGCCAAGAATGAGGGCTTCGGCTTGGGCTATATCCCATGTTCCGAAGTTGGATAATGGATAGATGCTGTCTCCGATCCGATGGGATAAGGTTGTTTACTTGTTACAGGCATTGTCTTGTCTCTTTTATTAGCTAAAGCTTTACAAAAACTTCATACTACTTACCTATTACCTATTACCTATTACCTATTACCTATTACTTTCTTTTCCTTCGCCCTAATGTTTTTGGCACGCTTCCGAGTAGTATTGGAGCCAAGGAATGGCAAAATCATGTGTGTTGTAACCAGATAATTAACTTTTAATTGTTCTACTATGGAAAAATCTATTACTAATTTTTTTTTAAATGAACAAAAAAGTAATTTTATTGACTAAATTATCTATGGCGATCGCTTTTTGTTATGGGGCTTATTTATTTAAAACCGCAGCAGGAATTAACTTATCTTCTAATTACAGTGCACCCGGATTTTTTAAATTACCTTTATTAGCCATTCATTATCCTATTGGCAGTCATCGAACTAATCTAAAAAACAAAATCAGGCGGTTGTTACACTATTATTTATAATCCAGTGACAGAGTGAGGAAATAAAAAGGGAGTTTAAAATTCTTGTAAGCCCTGAAAATTAAAGGTTTTTCATTCTACATTCTCAATTCTGCATTCTTCCGCTAGAGTCTGTAGGACCTGGAATTTTTGCGACTTTAAAGACCTCAGAGCATCCAAAATTAAGTAAATTTACTGAGGGGTCTTGTTTTGGTATTTTCGCTGAACATATGTATTGTATTTTGACAACTTAACCCCTTAAGTATGACGGATTCCTAGAAAAAAATTAACTGTTAATTAATTAAAATAAGATCTTTTGACGACGATCTAATAATTTACGGGTATTAATAGGAATAAGAGTTTCAGTTAAAGGAAATTTACGAAAATTTTTACCAAAACTATCCACCTGATACACCATAGAATCATTTAATTCTAAGGCCGTTAACCATCCCTGTTCACGATGATAAACTCCGGTGTCAATGCCAATCCAACCTTCTCCAGTGGCTAACTGACCTGGTTTTAGTCCTTTAAACGTAAAGGTAATAGTATGACCGATAATGATAGTTTTATCATTGAAATATGGCTTATGGCTACTGTGAAATTGTCTGCGAATCCAACAAAATTGATCAGAAGATTGTTGTTCCAGTGTCAGGTGAGGATCTACTCCGGCATGAACTAACCAATAATCATCTAAGTCAAAGTATAGAGGTAGAGTTTTAATCCATTCGATATGCTCAATGGAAGGCATTTTTTGACCGTAACTAATGACTGTACTGTTGCCTCCATTCTGTAGCCACCCTTGCAACATTCTGTGATTTACTTGTTCTCCACCTAACGCATCGATTAACATAATTTCATGGTTACCCTGAATACAATTATAGTTATTCTTCATAACGAATTCTACTACTTGGGCACTTTGAGGACCACGATCAATTAAATCTCCAAGAAAATAAACTTCATCATCTTTATCTGGGGAAATATGTTCTAATAATCCTGATAAAGCATCATAGTGACCGTGAACATCTCCAATTACCAATCTTTTGTTACTCATTCCTGTATTATGTTAATTTTAGGTCTTAATTTACAGATTCTACAATTTAGTGTAGCCCAAATTATTTTATTATTTTTAAGTCACCAAATATTTATATTCAATTAAACTTGTGTCAACTTATACTAAAATCAGGCTACTTTGTCAACCCACTCACGAATCATGGTTACAACAGGCTCTACGTAACTTAGATGTAATATTACTTGATCATTCTCACTGTGAACGTAAAGCGGCAGGAGTAGCAGTGAATATGTTATTTCGTTATCCTTCCCATGAAGCTTTAATTCATCAACTTACAGCGATCGCTAAGGAAGAATTAGAGCATTTTGAGCAGGTTAACCAATGGTTAGAAAAAAAAGGTATTCCCCTTGCACCTTTAAAACCTTCTCCCTATGGTGCAACCTTAAAAGAGGCCATCAGAAGACAGGAACCTTATCGGCTTTTAGACTCTTTATTAGTATCGGCGTTAATTGAAGCTCGATCCCATGAAAGACTAGGTTTATTAGCTGATCATTGTCCTGATGTTGATTTAGCTAAATTTTATCGAGGTTTAATGGCTTCGGAGGCAAGACACTATGGTATTTACTGGGTATTAGCAACGCAATATTTCGATCGAGAGACGGTAGATGAGAGATTGCAAGAATTAGCAGAGTTAGAAAGCGATATACTTAGTAATCTTTATCCCGAACCGAGAATACACAGTTAATAATTGGTAGCGTAGCGATTGTTAGAAAGACCCATGTTAGAAAGACCGGCAAGACTGGAAGACTAGTGGTCTGTCAAGATAGTTTTGAGGGACTGGGAACGGATAATTTTGGATTTTAGATTTTGGAGAATCCTGCTATCCCTCATTTCAAAATTGCTAGACCACTAGAAGAAAATTAATTGTTCATTGTTTTTAGTATCCAACCGATAATTACCCCGATGCCTCCACAGCGCACCATCAGCCAAAAAGGTTCTATCAAACTACTCCATTTGAATAGTTCACTTTCTAAGCGCATCTCGATTTCTGTTAACTCTTTTTCGATGTAATGCAATTCACTTTTGATGGAATCTTGCTGATTCTTTTGGGCTTGTAAATCTTTTATTTCCCCTTGACGGTTTTCTAGTTCGCCTTTTCTACTTTGATCTTGTATTATTTGTTGATGACGTTGCTTTATTTTCTCCAAAGATGCTTCTAAGTTGGCGATCGCATCTGTGATGTTAAAATCGGAGGTATCGGCGGAAGTTTCGTGGTCAGACATTCTACAATAAAAACAAGATACTAAGGAGAATTATAACAACATGAGTTTAAATATAGAATCAAAATCCGTGGCGACGAAGATGAGTAACTTGGAATTAGCACAGTTGTTAGCGGAGAAAACGACTATTAGTTCTTCCGATTGGCATAAACTGAAAAATGATCGTAAGGCTCAAGCATTACAACAAATAGCATCTAGCTTGGTGTATTTACTCAATGATCAACCAGAAGAAGCCTTACTGAGAATTAATCAAGCCCAAGGTTGGCTAAACCGTAGTATAAAATCGCTACCGTGTCCTACTCATGGACACCAAAAATCTCATTGAGCAATGAGTAAAGAGGATTTCGGAAATTTATGAACTTGTTTGCAAAGTTTAACTTGAGTACCCTGATTATTCCATAAAACTTGATCAAAAATCTGGTGTAACATACATAGTCCTCTCCCATTTTCTGCCTCTTCTGGGGGCAAATCTGGTTCCTCTAAAGGACAACTACATTCTTGAACAAATCCACTACCTTGGTCACAGACTAGCCAAGAGTATTGTCCTCGATGATAGGAAAACTTGACGACGACTCTTTTACTCGGATCAAGTTTATTTCCGTGTTTTGCTGCATTAACTAACGCCTCTTGCAGACCTAATCTTATTTCTGGGTGTAGTTGCTTGGGTATTTTCTCTAATAATAAGTCAAGTACAGGATAAAGATACAAAGTAGAAGCAAAACTGACTGTTTTCCAATTACTAACATTAACTGGTAGTTCAATAGAAATCACGTTACTAACTCCCGATTATTTATGATTGAATTGTGAATAACGAACAACGATAAGTACTGATTGTTATTAGGCAGAAAACATCTTAAAAAAGACTATCCCGTTTCCAATTATACCATAATTATTATGATCGTTAAAAATACTTAGACTTTACTAAAATTGTGTAAAATTTAGATGAAGAAATATCAGTTAACTACTGATGGGGCAAAAAAAAATCCCTCATTAGAGGGAGAAGATTCTGGAAACTTAGAGTTTAAAGATATTGAACTCTTACCAAACTTTACATTAATTGTTGATTTTTAATTATCAATTGTTTAAAGAACTGTACCTTGTAAAGTTGCTGCGTCAATAGGCTCAATAAAGTATAGACGGATAAATTGACTAGCATTAGATAAAAATAACGGTAATTTACGAAGGAATTTTAGCGGTGCGATCGCATTACTCCCATCAATAGCACGTAATTTTTCACAGTTACTAACACAAATTTCTAAGCTGTCATAAAAAGCAGGGTTATTAACATCAATGATAACGGGGAAAACTCTTCCCGCAGTATGATTAGTTTTCTCAATAACGTGTTTATCATAAGTTCGTGCATCTAAACCTATAGAAGCATAAAAGTCAGCACGTTGTAGATCATTGAGATACATGGTTGCAAATACCGATAAGAGGAAGAAACGACACCATAGCTTAGCCTTCCAATCATTTAAGTATTCAGGTTTAGCCTTGAGAATCGCATCAAAAAAGTCCCCGTGACGGTTTTCGTCTTGACACCAATTTTCAAAAAACTTGAAGATGGGGTAAATACGACTTTCGGGATTTTGTTCTAAATGACGGTAAATAGTGATATAACGCCAATAACCGATTTTTTCAGATAGATAGGTGGCATAAAAGATAAATTTGGGTTGGAAGAAGGTATAGTCACGACTTTTGGTTAAAAATCCTAAATCTAAGGATAAGTTGAAGTCAGACATAGCTTTATTGAGGAAACCTGCGTGACGTGCTTCGTCCCTAGACATGAGGTTGAAACACTCAGCTAATACAGGATTTTTATCTTTTAAGCGTCTGCCTAATTCTTTATATAATAAAAACCCCGAAAATTCCGCAGTACAAGAGCGCTCAAGAAATTCTACAAACAATTTACGGGTTTCTCCATCTATATGGTCCCATGATTGATCAAAATCAGCATTACGGACAAAATGGTGACGATTATAGTCTTCCTTAAATTCTGCCAAAATCGCCTGTAACTCTTCCTCATTAGCGGTAATATCCATTTTAGCCATGGCATCGAAATCCGTTGTATAAAAACGGGGAGTGAGAATTGTTTCTTTGGCTGGTGCTTTTACTCCCGGACGTATTTCTTCGTATTCGGGTTTTTGTAATGTTGTTACCATAATATTTTTTTTTAAACTCTATTTATTGCTTTTCCATCGTAAAATTCAGGTCAAGTCTCAGTTTAACAAAATCTTTGCCATCCCAGTAACCTATTTTATTAAGAGTTGTAACAAAACCCCAGTTTTTATCCCCAGGATTTTTAAGATGGAAAACCCTCTCTCTTGGGGGTGCAAATCTCTTGTAAACATCAAACCTTCTCCCTGACAACTTTGGTCATCCTTTGAATTCAACCGGAAAAATTAGAGGTTCGAGATTTTTTGTCAAAATATTTGAAAATATATCTCAAAGTTAGTGCAATTAATTCTCAATAATGATAAAATAATTTTTCAGGTAAATTTTTTAAGAACAAAGATTCAATGAATAAGGTTAGTAGAAGAATTTTTTTAGGTACAGGGGCGGCAGTGACGGCGGTAGCATTAGCAGAATTAGCGGGAGTTGAAACAAGTTCGGCTGAAAACAATAAACAGATTAATTTATATTCAGGTCGCCACTATAACACTGATAAACAACTTTATACAGACTTTGAAAAGCAAACGGGAATTAAGGTTAATTTAGTGGAGGGTGATGGTCAACAATTATTAGAAAGACTTAAAAATGAAGGACGAAATTCTAAGGCGGATGTTTTTTTAACGGCCGATGCGGGGAATTTATGGCAGGCAAAACAAGCAACTATTTTTACTCCTGTCAATTCCTCTATTTTAAGACAGAAAATCCCCAGTTATTTTCGAGATCCTCTAAATAATTGGTTTGGATTTAGTAAAAGAGTGCGGGTGATTATGTATAACAAAAGTAAGATTAATCCTAGTCAATTGTCAACCTATGAAGATTTGGCGAATCCAAAATGGAAAGGTAAAATAGCGATTCGGTCTTCTAGTAATATCTATAATCAGTCGATGGTGGCATGGCTAATTGTCATTAATGGTCAACAAAAAACAGAGCAATGGTGTCGAGGAATTGTCGCAAATATGGCACGTCCTCCTCAAGGTGGCGATCGGGATCAAATTGAGGCGGTAGCGGCTGGAATTGCCGATTTAGCATTAGCAAATACTTATTATTTAGCGGGATATGGCACTTCAAAAGATCCTAAAAAAAGAGCTATTTTTGACAAAATAGGAGTATTTTTTCCCAATCAAAAAGGTAGAGGGGCTCATGTTAATATCAGTGGTGGGGGTGTAGTTAAAACTGCCCCCAATAAAGCTGGGGCGATCAAATTTTTAGAGTATTTAGTAAGTCCCAGTGCTCAGAAATTTTTTGCCCAGGGGAATAATGAGTATCCTGTAGTAGAGGGAGTGGAATTGGATCCTGTGTTAAAGAGTTTTGGTAGTTTTAAATCTGATGTGACAAATGTGGGCAGTTTTGGTCCTAATTTAGCTAATGCTGTTAAATTAATGGATGAAGCGGGTTGGAAATAGATTAAGTTAAGTTAGGGGTCTGTACACCTCAGCTTACTACTTTAAATAATCTTCCGAAATATTGGTATGAAAATAATTGTTGACTTTTTCCTGGTTCTAACGGATTTTGTGGTCATTAGAAATCAAGGGCGATCGCCGACACTGATCCCCCCGTGAGGAGAAAACCGCTGTGATTGGGTAAAGTAGAAAGATTATCAGTCAATCAGGGGGCAATACTGTTCGGTTAACAGCTAAGCAGCAGATTGATAAGGTTGAGAAATGGCAAAGGTAAGTGGTTGAAGCTGAGTGCCATGACCTCGATGAGATCGTTTTCGACTAATGAATTTGGAGCGAGGCTTCTTAACGACTCTGGGGTTAGTTCTGCCCTGTCTGGGAGGAATCTCTTGCTCTAAAATTTCTTCCATTAACCAACTGGCAAACAGAGGAAGATTATCGTTCGCAGCCTCTTGAAATAAAGGAACAGCAAGGTAAGTTTTCAATTCAGAAAGTGTATTTTCTACGGGAGCAACGCAGATCATATTCTCTGGCTAACAACAGAGCTGGAAATAGAGCGATATCAGTTAAATCGGTAATCAGGCGATAGACTGACTAGCTCAGTTCCGTTTTCTTCAATGACGTACTCTATTACCCGTACCGGAATTCTGGTCGCTCCTTTCTTCTTCGATTTTCGGTCAGGAGCTATCCAAGAGAGATAGGAGCCCTCAGCTAACTGTTTGACAACCTCAAACTTGACATTTGACAACCTCAAACTTGACATTGGCAGGAATCCGTCCGAGGATATGACATTTCTTGTCGAGAGCGGCTTTGACCATTTTGACTGTGGGGGATTTCACTTCTTTTAACTGTAATAATTGTCATATTTTAACCTCTCTTTTTTATAAAGTTTTCCATTAGTTCATTTTAAAAATTGATTTATGGATTAGGGAAAAATTAACCGAGTAGATTAGGATAAAGTATTTTAGTTAATCCCAATAATAAAGCAACTAAAATACCGCCAATAACACTCCGAGCGATAAATTCAAGATTATCTAATCTTTTTCCTAATCCGTTAACATCGCTTTTAATGGTAGCTATCTCAACTTTAACGGCTGTAAACTCCTCAAAAACCTTTTCAAATTTACTATCTATTTTTTCAAAATTGCGATCGACTTGCTCAAATTTGGAGTTAATTAAATCCTTTAACTCTTTTAAATCGTTATCTGTTACTGTACTCATGTTAAAATCCTTATTAGCTTAAAGTATTTGTTAAGTATTTGTTAGGAGTAGTTTAGCCCTCTACTCCTAACTAAAATTTTACTCTACTATTAACTATTTCTGGTTCTAACGGATTTTGTGGTCAACCAGTTTTTAGGGGTCTTCGACCATTCATCGAACTGGCAATTAGCAAATTGTGCAGCCAGTTGTGATGGTATTGAAATTCATTGAGGTCTTTAAAGGGCGAAATCCGCTCAGAGTCTGATGAGCAAGTTCTTGAAGAATAGGGATGAAAATTCCACACCAGTGCCATCGAGGGTACATAGAGTCGAGCTGATTCTTTCGTGCCGTGAAAGTATTGCAGTGTCGGCGATCGCCCTTGATTTCTAATGACCACAAAATCCGTTAGAACCAGACATTTAAGGCTTCACTGATTTTTAGATCTGTCCAACCGCCTTCTGGTTGATTGACATCTGCTAACAATAGTATTCTGGCATGGTTCATTTTGTAAGCTGCTATTTTTCCTTTCTTGGTTAGATGCTGTTTGATTCACAAGCTCTGAGACTGGATCATGAGGTCTATTACTCTATTACCTGTGTTCATCGGAGACCTAACAAAATGGCTTACTGATAAATTTTAGGGCAAGGTTGGGGAGAATTGATCGCAGTGGGGCAGAAACTTTGTAAACAAGGATGACTACTAGCTGATTCTGTTTCTAAGGGAGGGGGATTTTGTCCGAAAACCATCTTGCAACTAAAATCTTCAAAATCAGGTGTCATGGTTAGGGGAATGCCAAAAGACTCCGTAAAAAATTTTTGGGTCGGTATTTTACACATATTGAGACACATTCCCACGCAACCACTTTCTTCAAGGTAACGACATTTTTTGATTTTTACGCCGCTTTTTTGCTGACGAGGTTGATTGTCTTCTCCGATTATCTCTACTTCTTGAATTTCGGATTTACCCACCAACCATTCAAATAAAACGGTGGCAAACCATGCGTTAGATTCACATACCCATTTTGTGGGAGAAAATAAAGTGCGAATTAGGTATAAAACAGGTGAGGGTACTAAGGATTTTAACACCACCCCGACCAATTCCTGTTGTTGTGGTGCTGTGCGCCCTTTCATTATCTGTTGCGATAAATCTACAAAACCGCCATAGCCTTTGAATTTGGGTTTTTCCCCCACTGCTTTCGCCATTTTTCGAGAAAATAAAGCAATAAATATTTGATCGATTAAATTATCTTGATATTGAGTTTTTTCACTGATATTCATAGGTTAATTTTATACCTTATTTTAAAGTTCAATAGGAATAATAAATGACATAAATTTGGAGGAATAAAAACCTGATAATATCCTTAAAAAGACCATTCTATCATTAACTCTTAGCCTAAAACTTAACCCCCAACTCATTTTAAAAATTGTTCATGGTTCATTGTTATAATGTTATCCTGACCTAATATACAAAACTTACATATTATCTTAATTTATAAATACATCTAATGATTTGGCCTTTTAAACCTTCTACGACAAAACAAATTGCCCGAATAGAGATCAATGGTGCGATCGCATCTCAAATCCGTGAACAAGTATTAGACGCTTTGGAAGTGGTAGAAGAAAAAAAATTCCCTGCCTTATTATTGCGCATTGACTCCCCCGGCGGCACGGTAGCTGATTCCCAAGAAATTTATTCAGCGCTAAAAAAATTAGGGGAGAAAATCAAAATTGTGGCGAGTTTTGGCAATATTTCCGCTTCAGGAGGGGTTTATATCGGTGTGGGTGCAAATCATATTGTCTCTAATCCTGGCACTATCACCGGCAGTGTCGGGGTAATTATTCGAGGTAATAACCTACAAAAATTATTAGATAAACTTGGGGTTTCTTTTAAAGTAATCAAATCGGGACCCTATAAAGATATTTTATCATTCGATCGAGATTTGACCAACGAGGAGGAAAGTATTTTGCAACATTTGATTGATAGTAGCTATGAGCAATTTGTCGAAACCATCGCCGAAGGTAGAAAATTGAGTATTGAAACCGTTAAAAGTTTTGCCGACGGGCGCATTTTTAGTGGTCAACAGGCTTTAAAATTAGGGTTAGTTGATCGTTTAGGTAGTGAAAAAGATGCTTTTCGTTGGGCTTGTGAATTAGTCAGTCTTGATCCTGATAAAACTGAATGTCAAACCATAGAACAACCAAAATCTTTTGTTAACCGTTTTCTTAATGGTCGTGGTCAGGCAAAATCAGGGGTAGCATCTGCCATGAATTGGCTAGAATTTGAATTGGCTACCAGTGGTCAACCTTTATGGTTATATCGTCCTTAATTTATTATGGAAAATTTGCAATTTACTGGGGAGATGAGTGAACAGTTGATGACAAAAGTACGGGCAATTCGAGGTGCCACTACCGCCGAGGGGAATACCATAGAAGCGATAAGAGAGGCCGTTAGTGAGTTATTAACTGACATAGAAACCCGTAATCAATTGAATCACAAAGAAGTTGTCAGTGTCATTTTTACCGTTACCCCCGATTTAGATGTGGTTTTTCCGGCTGCCATCGCACGAGAACGTCCTCAATGGGAAAATATACCGTTATTAGATATACAACAAATGCAGGTGAGGGGCAGTTTAGAAAAATGTATTCGAGTCTTAATATACATTAATACACATAAAACACAAAAAGAAATGTATCATTCTTACCTCAGAAAAGCAGAAAATTTGCGTCCTGATTTAAGTTTAACTCACGGGATACATTGAAGAAAGAGTCAGCACTTCGGAGATTGCCGTGAAATTTTGCCATTTTTCATCACTAATTACTAATTGCTAATCCCTAATTATTATCAATTCCTGAAAACATGGCGACATCAGAGGAAATATATCTTATCCTAGAAAAGAGAAGTTTAATTATCAATGGATAGGATTAGTAACAGTGAACATTCCCGGTAATATTATCACCCTGATAGCAGGTATTTTACTAACCTTGATCAGTTTGTGGTATGGACAGAATCATGGCTTAATGCCCATAGAAGCCTCTCAAGGGGCGGTAGAAGTAGATGGTTTGTTTAATCTGATGATGACCATTGCCACAGGTTTATTTTTAATCGTGGAAGGGGTTTTAGTTTATTGCCTGATCAAATTCAGACGGAAAAAAGGCGATCGCACTGATGGTCCTCCATCAGAAGGTAATGTACCTTTAGAGATATTTTGGACCGCTATTCCCACAGTTATTGTGTTTATTTTGGCACTTTATAGCTTTGAAGTTTATAACAATATGGGCGGTTTAGACCCTACTATCTCCCGTGATTTCCCTCAGGGGGAAATGCAAATGGCAGGAAATCAAGGAAAAATGGTAGCTTTTAACCCCCATCAGGGGCATTTATCTTTAGGGATTGGTGATGCTAACGCCGATTTAGAAGTGGATGTTAATGGGATTCAATACGCGTGGATTTTTACCTATCCTGATTCTGGGGTAGTGTCAGGGGAACTTCATGTGCCTGTGAATAAACAAATAAAACTTAATATGAAAGCAGGAGATGTCATTCACGCTTTTTGGGTACCGCAACTTAGATTAAAACAAGATGTTCTACCCGGTAGAGATTCAAATTTAGCTTTTAATGCCAATCGTATCGGTGACTATCCTATTATTTGTGCAGAGTTGTGTGGTGCTTACCATGGTGGCATGAAAACCACTCTTCATGTAGAAAGTGAAGAAGATTACCAAAAATGGATACAAGAGAATACCTTTGCAAGTGCAGAAAAACAAGCAGACACCATGGCTTTCATGACTCAACCCATGACCCAAGAAAGCCGTTTAGAAATGCACTCTCACCACTTAGGAGTGACTTCCGAAACATTAGCTCAACTCCATAGATAAATAGAAGGAGGGAACTCGGAGACGAGATAATCGTTGCCCAGTAAATGGCCTTTTCCCTTTTATTTATATCAATGTCGCAATATATTGTTTTAATTTAGGATTTATGACAACCAACTTAATTTCAGAAAAACCCCAACATAAAGAAAGGAAACTCATAGATTACTTTACCTTTAACACAGATCATAAAGTTATCGGTATCCAATATTTAGTAACTTCCTTCTTGTTTTACTTTATCGGCGGTGCATTTGCCGAAGTCCTGCGCACAGAATTGGCAACACCAGATCCCGATTTTGTATCTCCTGAGTTATACAATCAGCTTTTTACCCTTCACGGTACAATCATGATCTTTTTATGGATTGTACCAGCAGGGGCGGCTTTTGCTAACTACCTCATTCCCTTGATGATTGGTGCAGAAGATATGGCTTTCCCCCGTCTAAATGCTGTTGCTTTTTGGATGGCACCTCCAGGGGGCATTTTATTATTAGGTAGTTTCCTCGTGGGTGCACCTCAATCTGGTTGGACATCTTACCCTCCTTTAAGTTTAATGACAGGAAAATGGGGAGAAGAATTGTGGATTTTGAGTATCTTATTATTAGGTACATCGTCTATTTTGGGGGGTATCAACTTCGCCACCACCATCCTCAAAATGCGTATCAAAGAAATGGATTTGCACAGTATGCCCCTATTTTGTTGGGCGATGTTGGCAACTTCTGCTTTAATCTTACTCTCAACCCCAGTATTAGCAGGGGCGTTAATTTTACTCTCCTTCGACCTAATCGCCGGTACAAGTTTTTTTAATCCCACTGGTGGCGGTGATCCCGTCGTTTACCAACATCTATTCTGGTTTTACTCCCACCCTGCGGTATATATCATGATTATGCCGTTTTTTGGGGTGATTTCCGAAGTAATTCCTGTACATTCCCGTAAGCCTATTTTTGGTTATCGTGCTATTGCTTATTCTAGTTTAGCCATTAGTTTTCTAGGGTTGATTGTCTGGGCACATCATATGTTCACCAGTGGTACACCCGGATGGTTAAGAATGTTTTTCATGGCTACAACCATGTTGATTGCTGTACCAACGGGGATCAAAATTTTTAGTTGGTGTGGGACAATGTGGGGTGGGAAAATCGAGCTAAATACCCCCATGTTATTTGCCATGGGATTCATCTCATCTTTCCTGATTGGTGGCTTAACAGGAGTCATGGTGGCCTCTGTCCCCTTTGATATTCATGTCCATGATACTTACTTTGTTGTCGGGCATTTCCACTATGTACTATTCGGTGGATCTGCATTAGCTCTATTTTCGGGCTTTTATCACTGGTTTCCTAAGATAACAGGGAAAAACTATCACGAAGGTTTAGGAAAACTACATTTCCTTTTAACTTTTATCGGTTTAAATATTACCTTTATGCCAATGCACCAATTGGGTTTAATGGGTATGAATCGTCGTATTGCTTTATACGATGTGGAATTTCAACCCTTAAACTTACTCAGTACTGCTGGTGCTTACGTTATGGCAGTATCAACTATTCCTTTTATCATCAATGTAATTTGGAGTTTAGCAAAAGGTACACAAGCCGAGCGTAATCCTTGGAAAGCGTTAACCCTTGAATGGCAAACCGCTTCACCTCCTATCATCGAAAACTTTGAGGAAGAACCAGTGTTATGGAGTGGTCCTTATGACTACGGTATTGACAGCGAATCTGACTCAGAAGAAGAAACCGTCGCCGATATGTTGGCAGAAGCAAGTGCGAAGTAGCCTCTAAAGATCCAAATTCAGGAGACTTTTAATTTCCCTTTTCACCCCCAAGCTTGGGGGTGGGGGCAAAATACTCATTATTGTTATATAACCCATCGAAAATAATGCAAAGTTCAGCTATTGATTCTCAAGTTACCCTTGGTTACGATAAAGAAGCCGAATCTCATCATCATGGACACCCAGATCATCGGATGTTTGGGTTAGTCTTGTTTCTTATCGCTGAAAGTATGATCTTTTTCGGTCTTTTCAGTGCTTACATGATTTACTATGCCACCATGCCAGAGTGGCCTATGGATGACATCGAATTAGAGTTACTCTTGCCCGGAATTAACAGCATTATCCTGATTTCCAGTAGTTTTGTTATGCACAAAGGGCAAAGTTGTATTAGAAATAACGATGTCAAAGGTTTACAATTGTGGTTTATTCTAACTGCTATTATGGGCACTATCTTCTTAGGTGGACAACTTTATGAATACGCCCATACAGGCTTCGGTTTAACGGATAACCTCTTTAGCAGTTGCTTTTATGTGTTGACTGGTTTTCACGGTTTACACGTCACCGCTGGATTATTATTCATTTTAGCGGTGTTATGGCGT
Organism: uncultured cyanobacterium; assembly: GCA_963749915.1. GTDB lineage: Bacteria > Cyanobacteriota > Cyanobacteriia > Cyanobacteriales > Cyanobacteriaceae > Geminocystis. Next base: position 704,260 of record CAVVOP010000008.1, on the reverse strand, counting down.
TCGCGAAAAGAAGGTCATTATTCTGCTAGTAAACATTTCGGAGTAGAAGCATCGGAATTATATTGGCATTTTGTCGATGTAGTCTGGATTATCCTCTTTATTCTCGTTTATTTGCTGCCATTACAATAAAATTACGTGGTGGGCATTGCCCACCCCGGGACAAAATTATTGCCGATGACATCAAAACCAATTTATTCTAGAGAAATTGACAATTTAGAACCCTGAACCCAAGTTATTTTTGTTGACGTTTATCTTTAGGTAAATCAATAAAAACTCGATCTCCGGGTAGTAAACCCCCCAATACTTGCGTTTTATCATCAACAGAAATACCGATGGTAATAGGTTTAAATTTCGGATCGCTATTTTCATCAGGAATCATCACCCCTGTTTGACCTTTTTCTGTGACAATAGCAACGGTAGGAACAACTAAGATATTATCTAATTTTCGCCCTAAAAAATTTACTTCTACATTCATCTTAGACAATAACCGATCTTGTCCCGTCAAAATGCCAATTCTAACTTCAAAGGAGGTTACATTTTGTTCGACGATCGCCCCCGGGGCAATACTTTTTACGACACCTTTAAAAACCTCATTCGGATAAGCGTCGGCAATAATTTCTGCTGGTTGACCTAATTTTATTTGATTTAAGTCAATTTCCGGCACTTTCGCCACAATTTCCAAACCCTTAGCCAAGGCCACAATGGAAGAAGAAGTGGCCGAAGCAGTGGTAGAAGCGGAGGTGGTGGGGGTCACAAAAGCACCCTCCGTAGCAAATTTTTGAGTGATAATGCCATCAAAAGGAGCGGTAATGAAGGTATCTTGAAATTGAATTTTAGCGATTTCTAAATTGGCTTGTACCGCTTTCATATTGGCTTTGAGTCTTTCTATCTCGGCTTTGCCGCTAACTTTTCTCTCCTCTAAAGATATTTGAATCTCCCTTACTGCGGCTTCTAAGCGCTTAATTTCGGGATCTTCTGTGGTTTGTAACTCCTCTAAGCGCCTAAGAACTTGTTGTACATTAGCCTGAGAAACAATCATCTCATTGGCTAACTGATCAAATCGATCCGCCGTAATTGCACCTTCTTGTAATAGTTTTTGATTTCTTTGTAATTGAGCTTGTGCTAACCTTAATCTTGATTCTGATTCTGCTAGTTGTGCTCTTGTTTGTTCAATTTGTGTCGGGATTCTGCGTTTCGACTCTTCTAAACGGGCTAATGCTTGAGCTAATTGTGCCGAAAATATTTGCACGTCTCCCTGTAACTTTATGTCAGCCTCTTGTAAACTAGCTTGAGCCTCTTGTAATCTTGCTTCGGCTTGGACACCTTGGGCATATAATTGTTGATTTTCCATAACGGCTATAGGTTGCCCTTTCTTTACTATAACCCCTTGATCTACTAATAATCTTTCTAATCTCCCCGGATTTTTAGGACTGATATTCACACTTTGGATCGGTTCAACAGTTCCACTGGCCTGTATTTCGACATTAATCGTTGTTCTGGTGATGGGAACCGTATATTTATCTATTACCCTAGAAGGAGAATTATTGCGATTCACAGATGAGTAGGCGAACACTGCTACCAAAAGAACACCGCCAATCATTGTGCCAAAAATCCAAGGTAAAGGGTTACTTTGCTTTGGTAAAGGATTCGTCTGCTTTTCCAAATTGCTTACTGTCATAATATCAGGTTTTTATAATTGTCAATCATCATCTATACAAGTTAACAAATATTATATTATTATTAACTGATAAATAGACTTCTTAGGAATGAGGAATAGGCAATAGGGGATAAATTGTTAACTGTTAATTGTTCATAGCTAAAGTTTTTTATCCCGATCCCGACGACGACGATCTCGCCATTCAAGAGTGGTTAGATAGAGAATCCCACCACTAACAAAGATTAATAAGGCGATGGCGGCAATAAAAAGAAGATTAAGAACTGGTAATGATTCCACGATTTAGAAACCCTTTCTGCCCCATACTACCATTGCTATTGACCATGTGAATAAAGAAAGTACTCCAACCCAACCTAAAGTAAGAATATCCATATTGATTACATTTAAAGACTGATTTCAACTATCTTATCTTATCATCAAGATGATAGTAAAGAGACTGCTATTCATGAGCCTCTAAGACCGTATTCCTAAGTGAGTAAAGGGTAGAGATTTTTGCCCCTAGCTATGAAGCCGATCCCACTAATTACGGACTTGCCGCTAACAATTGAGAGTTTCCAGGGATTGTCTCAAGGTCCAAGATTGAAAGAGAAAATAAAAATTCCTAACTCTCTTAGCATTAATCTTAAAATTGTACAACTTTATATACTGTAGAACCGTTTTGGTAAAAAGTCTGATAATAAATACCTGCACAATCATAGTATTGAACATTACCTTGTTGAACTACATTACATCCATCGGGAAGATAGCTAACCACAACACCGACAGGAGGAGAAGTTACAACATAAGAGCCATTGGCAGGTTGGAAATAAACTCCATCAGAATATATATAAGGAGCTGAACCAAGGTAAACGGTGTCATAATAGGGTGGTGGTGTGGCAACAGTCGCTCCCAGTACAAGTCCTGCTGTTAATCCTGCTGCCGCAGCCCAAGCACCCCATCCGGGAGGTGCATAGTAACCGCCACCATACCAACCGCCACCATACCAATTGTCATTGACAAAGTCTTGGCGGTTATCCTGACGATCGCTCTGATTTTCCTGGCGATTACCTTGATTTTCCGCTCTATTAGTTTGGCGATCGCCCTAGGAGTAAAAAGGTTTCAAATGCTTATAATGAAAGAATCATAAATTTTAGGAACAAAATTTGATAAGTTATCAATATAATTTGACTTACCAGGCAATTTTTATGAAAATTAATGGAGTACATTATCAAACTATCTGGGTAAATGATGAAAATGAAAAACTAATACAGGTTTTTGATCAAAGATTTTTCCCCCATAAAAGAGCAATATTCAATATAGAAAATACTCATGATGCTATTTTTGCGATCAAAGAAATGGTGGTAAGAGGAGCTCCTTTAATTGGTGTTACATCTGCCTATGGAATATACTTGGCCTGTATTGAAGCAAAAAAACAATCTAACCCAGATTTATACATAAAAGAAGTAGCTAAAAAATTAGCACAAACACGTCCCACTGCGGTAAATTTACCGTGGGCAATTAAGGAAATGTTGGCGGCTATTAATCAAGTTAATAGTCTTGAGGAAAAAGTTAAAATTGCTTTACAAAGAGCACATGAAATCAAACAAGAAGATATTGATATATGTTTTAAAATCGGTACATATGGGTTGTCAATTATCAAACAAATTGCTGAATTTAAAAAAGGAAAACAAGTCAACATTCTTACCCACTGTAATGCAGGTTGGTTAGCAACTATCGATTGGGGAACTGCAACCTCTCCTATTTATCAAGCACAACAGGCTGGCATCGATATTCACGTGTGGGTTGACGAAACTCGCCCAAGAAATCAAGGAGCAAATTTAACTGCTTTTGAATTGAACCAACAAGGGGTGCCACATACCCTAATTACGGACAATACTGGTGGACATTTAATGCAACATGGTATGGTAGACTTGGTAATAGTGGGAACTGATAGAACTACTCGAAATGGTGATGTTGCCAATAAAATAGGTACATACTTAAAAGCATTAGCGGCATATGATAATAAGATTCCTTTTTATGTAGCATTACCCTCTTCTACCTTAGATTGTTCTATTTCCGATGGTATCAAAGAAATACCCATAGAAACACGAGATCAAAACGAGGTCAAATACATACAGGGAAAAGTAAATGGTGAGATTAAATCAGTGTTAATTTGCCCAGAAACCACACCAGCAATTAACTACGGCTTTGATGTAACTCCTGCTAAATATGTTACCGCATTAATTACGGAACGAGGCGTGTGTAATGCCTCTGAGGAAGGTATTAAGAGTTTATTCCCCGAAAAATTCTAACATGAGTAATCAGAGTAATATTGACGAAGGCTATGTTAAGTTTAATTGCCAATGGATTAATCAACCACTGACGATTAATGTTCCTGATGAACTTTTAATGTGGCGCGATCGAATGTATGAACTTAAACAAATAGGATATTACGAAGAACTAAAGATAGGTTATGGTAATATTAGTGTAAGAACACCTCAAGGGATTCTCATTTCAGGCACACAAACAGGGAATATTTACCCCATTCAACCGCAACACTTTACATTAGTTACTGATTATGACATTAATCAAAACATAGTAACTTGTCAAGGTTCAATTAAGGCTTCATCAGAATCAATGACACACATAGCAATTTATGAATCAGATGAAAATATTAATGCCATTATTCATATTCATAATTCTACAATATGGCAAGATTTAATGGATAAAGTTCCCACCACAAAAAAAGAAGTCCCTTATGGTACACCTGAAATGGCAAAAGAGATATTTCGTTTATTTCAAGAAACTAAAGTAACGCAAGAAAAGATAATTGTCATGGCAGGACATCGAGAAGGAATTATTACTTTCGGTTTTTCCCTTCAAGAAGTGGGAAATTTATTGAGAAGTATCCTACCTTTATAAAAATAATGATGGAAAAACTTAATGATGTTGGGATGTTGTAACAGTACAAAAAACTTAATAGACAAAGTTTAAAAATCGATTTTGCCTAGGTTTCAGTTACTAATAAATAATTGTCGGTTAAATTGATAGCACCCTTTAAGCGTTGTTTAATTATCAAAAAACGAGATTGTTTCGTGTTAGCTTGTTTAGCTGATTCATAAAATAAAAAATCGGTTTGTAAAAGTCGAATATAACGATAAGTTTCCGTCTGCCACGATTGAAATAACGATTTTTGACTTATATCTAAGTCACCACTATCAAGGGTCATTATTTTTGCTTGTAAATACTTTTGAATTTGATGCCATTTGTCTTTAACAACAGCAGAATTATTTTTGTCGTTACAGAATAATGAGTCTAAACTATTAAGCAAATCTAACCAACTTAACAATTCTTGTCGATAGGATTTTGGTAACATTTGGGCTAAATTGAGTTAGAATTTAAGAAATTAGAAACTAATTAGTGCTAATATCAACCCCCTAACTGTGAGCGTAAATGAAAGAAAGAATCGCAGTGGGGGCAGTTTTACTATCAATGGAAATAGAATCTAAGGTTTCCTTGAGAGAATGATTTTAGTTTTAAAAATTTTTTACTGGATCACAACCGCCCAATATCATAACTCATAATACTAAATTTATCTATTTTTTTATCCCCGATTATGAATACAACCACCCTAATTCCTGAAATTAAACCAGACAAGAAATTACATATTCCCAATTGGTTAAATAATTGTTTAATCGGCGACCAAAACGATCGCGATAATAACCTAATATGTAGGGCATTTCAATTCGCTTATTCTTTACATGAAGGACAATATCGTAAATCCGGTGAACCTTATATCGCCCATCCCATAGCAGTTGCCGAGTTATTACGGGATTTGGGTGGTGATAGTGAAATGATTGCCGCAGGTTTTTTACATGATGTCGTCGAAGATACTGATATTACTCCCGATGAAATCGAAGCCTTATTCGGTGCAAATGTGCGTCAATTAGTAGAGGCAGTAACAAAGTTATCGAAATTTAATTTTTCCAGTAAAACAGAAAGACAAGCCGAGAATTTTCGACGAATGTTTGTGGCCATGGCTCAAGATATTCGAGTGATTGTGGTAAAATTGGCAGATAGATTGCACAATATGCGTACCCTTGAGTTTTTAGCACCCGAAAAACAAAGGTTAATTGCCGAAGAAACCAAAGAAATTTTCGCCCCTCTAGCCAATCGTCTCGGTATGTGGCATTTTAAATGGGAGTTAGAAGACTTATCTTTTAAATATCTTAATCCTATCGCCTATACCACCATTAAGGGATTAATTGCTGAAAGACGCAAAGATAGAGAAGCAAGAATTGAAAATGTTGTTAAAATCATTAACCAACGCTTAGAAAAACTGCATATTAAACCTGTAGAAGTCAAAGGCAGACCTAAGCACCTATACGGGATATATCATAAGATGGAGCTTCAAAATAAAGAGTTTGAGCAAATTTATGATATGGCTGGTGTGAGAATTATTGTTAATACTAATGATGAATGTTATCGTGCTTTAGCAGTGGTTCATGATGCTTTTCGCCCGATTCCGGGAAGATTTAAGGACTATATCGGTTTACCGAAACCTAATTTATATCAATCTCTGCATACTAGTGTGGTTAATTCTAATGGGCGTCCGTTGGAAATACAAATTCGTACCCTAGAAATGCACTATATCGCTGAATATGGTATTGCCGCCCATTGGAAATATAAAGAAGCGGGAAATTCTAGTAATACTCATTTATCCAGCGATGAGGAAAAATTTACGTGGTTACGGCAATTATTGGATTGGCAAAAAGACTTAAAAGACGCACAGGAATATGTAGATAATCTCAAGGAAAATTTATTCGATGATGATGTTTACGGTTTTACTCCCAAAGGCGAAGTTATCCCTTTAACCAGGGGTGCAACGGTGGTTGATTTTGCCTATCGCATTCATAGTGAGGTAGGCAATCACATGAAAGGAGCAAGAATTAACGGTAAATGGTGTCCTCTTGATCAGGCTATCAAAAATGGAGATATAGTAGAAATTGTAACTAGCAATAATAGTCATCCTAGTCTCGATTGGCTCAATTTCGTGGTAACTCCCAGTGCAAAAAACCGTATTCGTCAATGGTATAAGCGATCCCATCGAGATGAAAACATAGCCAGAGGTAGAGAATTATTAGAGAAGGAATTGGGCAAAAACGGTTTAGAATCTCTCTTAAAGTCGGATACCATGCAAAAAGTAGCACAAAAATGCAATTTTCAAAAAGTAGATGATTTATTAGCCTCACTGGGTTATGGTGAAGTGACCTGTACGCAGATTATTAACCGTCTGCGAGAAGAAAACAAACAACAACAACCTGAAGTTAAACCCCAAACTTTAGGAGAAAGTCCTTTGCCTACGAGTACAACAAAGACCTATAAAGAAATCAACAGCAATAAATATCCCATTTGTGGGGTAGAAGGATTAATGTATCATATAGCCGGATGTTGTCGTGCCTTACCCGGAGAAAATATCATCGGAGTGGTTACCAATGTTCGTGGTATCTCTATTCATCATCTTGACTGCCCGAATTTAACAACTATCCCCGGAGAGCGTTTAATTCCCGTAAAATGGAATTCCTGTGATGGTAAAAGTCGCAATGCCACTTACCCAGTTGATATAGTAATCGAAACTTTAGATCGTGTTGGTATCTTACGAGATATTTTAGGAAGATTAACGGATCAAAATATTAACGTAAGTAACGCTGGTGTTAAAACGGATTTTGGTAAACCTGCGTTAATTTCTTTGACCATCGATGTACAAGATTCTGCCCAATTTCAATATGTCATTAGTCAAATAAAAAACATAAGCGATGTGTTAAATATTCGCCGAGTCAGCGAAGTTTCTAGCATCAGTAATAGTTAAAACCCATATTCCGCAGTTTAAAACAAAAGAAAACAAAATAAGTATATATACTTAAGGTAAAAATCAGAAAAAAAGAGGAGAATTGAAAAATAGATCTTGAGTCTCGATGCTAAAGATTATTGACTGTTCAGAGGTACATGAGCATAAAATTGTTGCCCCCAGTGCCGATACTGCATAATTGGTCCATCTGCTTCACTGAGCAACGGCTGACTGCGATAAACCTTGTTTTCCCAAATCGGAATATCTTGCTCTAAATTGTAACTAACTTCCGCCATACTTTTACTTCTTAGGGCATAGGTAATGACTTTATTGAAGACCTTTTTTGTACTTACTAATACATGGACATCGAGAAACTCTCCATCAATGGGAGTTAGCATAAATAACGTCAGACTATGAAACTCAATCATCGCTTTCACCTGGGCATAACTAACCTGACAGCCCAAGCCATAGCAGCTAATTTCTACCAAACCCTCCGCACCAATTCCCAATTTTCCAAAGATGGACAACCGATATTGGGGGCTCAATCGATGCACAAGGGTAGTACCGTTGATATCAAACTCAGCCTTTTCTATGGTGCGGAATGATTGTCCGTGCAAATGGAGCATATGGGCTGTATCCATGGCATTCTCAGCCATTTCCTGGGGATGGGTGCGGATTTTCCAACTTCGTCGTTGAAAGGGGATCCAATCTTGAGAATTCCACTCCGGAAGTTTGGGCATTTGCCAACTGGGTGCTTCTCCTTGTGAGTGGTGGTAAACCATAATCAGCCCGTTAACCTCACAAACTGATAAAGAACCGATTTGGGCTTTAGGCGGTACTTTGGTGCTGTGGGGAATTTGCACGCATTGCCCCTCATGGTCAAAACACCAGCCATGAAAAGGACAGCGGATATTGTCACCTTCTACTCGACCCCCATAACCAAGGTGAGCTCCTAAGTGTGGACAATGAGCATCGAACACTCGGGGTAAACCATCTTCTGTGCGAAAAAGAACCCAATCCTTACCAAAGTAATATAGAGGTTTGACCTCACCAGGAGGTAGTTCATCGCTGTAGGCAACTCGAAACCAGCCATTGGGAAAAGCAGAAAAGGGAAAGCGTGCAGTCATGGCATCTCCTTTGACGCGGATGGTCGAGAATTGGTGTGAGTTTTGTTCCAGAGATCTTTAAGTAAAAGCTTACCATAGATGCCAAAGGTATAACCCACTGTTTTCCAGTCTAAGGTGCTAAAAACAGAATCGGCCAAACCAAAAGGAAGCATAGAAGGGATAAATCCCCTGGCATATTCCAGAACCCAAGCTTGGTCAGGAATACACAGCCCCTCACTCTGGGATTTGCCCAAATGGTATCTATCTCCAGATTTATGCACTATGCGTTCAAAAGGACGATCTTCTTTAAAGTACCAAAGTTCTCCGTCTATGACAAAATCGTAGATTTGTGTAAAATGCCGACCTGTATGTCCTTGGGTACCGATAGGGGAGCCAAAGATCAGAAGATATTCTCTTAAAGAAGCATGAAGAACGGCAACGCTATACATACAGCCTCCAGCATTGTTAAACATCCATTGGATTTTGTCGTTAATTCTGCCTGGATATTTTTGCTCTAACTCTATTCTGACTGTCTCAAACATTTGTTCGTAAGGTAGTCCCATGGCTTTCTTGGTAATTTTATGTAGTATTTTGGGATCAAAAATGTAATTCATAACAATTCGTAAATTTTTTTCAAAAGTTTGTCGATCTAGGGAGAAAGTAAGTCTTTCTGCCGCTGCGACTCATACAAAGATAGTGCCCATACTGGAAAGTAAAGGCGATAAAGCTTATAATCCAACAATACCGTCTGGAAGAACAACCCACTCCAATCTTGTTCGGCCCATTCGCCATTTTCTAATTGCATATCTCTCAGAAAACTTGCCCCTCTGGTAATTTCCTGCCAATGGTTCCCATCTGCTTTAAGTAAGGCCATCATTGCCCAAGCAGTTTGAGTGACTTGACTTTCAGTATGTTCCACATATTCACCCGTCAAACAGCCCCGGAAATGTTCTCCCCATCCCCCATCTGGTCTTTGTTTACTTATTAACCAACGACACCCTTTGCGGATGGCCGGGTCATTGGTCGTATTAGTTGCTGCTAATAGGCCGTGAATGGCAAACATGGTGCCATAGATGAAATTCACGCCCCAAAAACCTAACCAAGAGCCGTCGGGCCCCTGCTGTCGTCGCAACCATAAGCTAGCCCGTTGAATAGCAGTGTCAATTTTATCACTCATTATTTCTGGGTAATAAGTCAAAAATTCCCTCAGTGCCATGAGACTAGAGGCTGTACACTCGATATAGGAATGCTCGGTCATTGAGTTAGCAAACATCTCGGCTGGGTTCATCCACTCCAGGGTTGAGGCAATCTTGCGGCGCTCGTAACTGCCAAAACCACCATCGGCGTTTTGACAACGGAGGATAAATTCCACCGCATCCTGCAAATTACAATTGGCAATTACTTCAGGTGGGGCATCTAATAATGCTAGGAGTGCCTCAGCAGTACAGTCACTCACGGGCCACCCATGCCAAACCCCAGCGAAGCAGAATCCTCCTTTGGGATCGATGCGATAGTTTAGAGAAGTTCCTGGAAACATTTGTAGATTAGCAAAGGTTTGGCAAATCTGTTGACTGGCAAGAAACTGCTGCCCTTTCAAAAGACTGGCAGAAACGTCTTCATAAGAACTGGCTGCTTGTAAGGCTTGAATAGCAAAACTAGTGTCCCAAGTACTACTGCGTGCCCCTACAACCCTAATTCCCGCTTGTTCGTCTTGCCAGATCCACCCTTCAAAGCGTTCTAATGCTCTGTGCAAGTCTGCGTCCTTGGGGTCGTGCAGCCAAAGGGCGATCATGTTTAGTAAGCCACTAACGGGAGACAGACTCGTATAATCAGTTGTCTGTAACTCAAAGCGGATCAGGTCTATCATTTGAGCAAGCACTTTTCGTCGCCAACCTTGATGATGCCATCGTTCGTAAAGACCACTTAATTTGTAGATTAGCTTCAGGAGTGCACCGGGAGGACTATAAACTTCCTCTTGCCTTAACATTAACCGTGCTGCCTTAAAGTTAACCTGCTGGTAATCATCCACATACAACTCGGAGCGTAACATTTCAATTAATGGTGTTAAGGGAAGCTGAAACTTCCGCCCATAAATAAAGCCCATCGGCAGATAAATTAGTCGCGTGTGACAGTAAAAATTTCCTGGATGAACAGGTATCCATTTTGGCAGCAGCCATACTTCGGGCAATACTGGATTAACACCACGCCAATCGTAAAGATTCATCATAGCTAACCAGAATTTTCCCCAGGTGGGAATGGTGACCACACCCCCCTGTTCCCGTATAAATTTTAGGGGTTGAGCTAAAAGCGGGTCTTCTTTGGGCAGACCTAAGAGACGGGCAGATACATAGACAAGGGTTGTGACAAATAAGTAAGGCTGGGACTTATCATGCAATCCCCACAAACCACAAGGCAGACGAGTTGTCTTGAATTGCTGTAGGATAGCCTGCCGGCGTTCTGTTGAAACTGGTGTTTGAGTAATGTGACACATAAGCACATACTGGGCTGGTAGCAGGGGACACCACACTACCTCTCCCTCCCAAGAACCGTCGGCTTGTTGTCGGGAAATCAAAGACCTAATGGCACGTTCAAGAGTGGTAGTGGAGTTGGCGGTGAATTCAATGTCTTGGTTCATGATTTAGAAAAATGTTAATGATGGGAAGACGGGACCAGGCAATAACAATGGGCCATCGCAGCCACTTACCAAAAGCCCCCAAAGCTGGGATCAACTGTCGCCATTGCCTCTGAGAACCATATTTCTGGATTACTGATTCGACAGCCAGCACCAATGCTTTGAGAAATGAGCTGATAAAATGCCAGAGATTTGTTTGAGCGCCGGATAGTAAATGCATGGTGCGAACGCATTCTTTTGGGTCTTGTCGCCACATTTTATATACGGCCCTGCGGATGGCTACAGCACTGTCATCATCATGGCAAAACACCTCATAAAGAGTAGTCGCGAGCATTTCTGGCACATAGGTTCCCCAACTACGTTGACTCTGGTACTTGTTAAAACTGTTACTGTGCAAAAGACACTCTGCATCCATAAAACCGATGGTCATGCCTGTTGCCGTCATCGGATGGAAGTATCCAGTTGCATCGCCTACCAGTGCCAAACTCTGACAACCGTAGTGAATGCGAGGACTATACTGGTTTGCCACCCACAAGACTTCCCCTTTTTCTAAGGTCTGGCGAAATGCCTCCAGCAATTCCGACGGTAGAATAGGACTATAGACATCCCACAAATCAACAGATTTTTTAGAAAAATCCAGTGGCACATCGAGGCAAATACGGACTTGATTGTGACTAACGCGATATGCAGTGATAGGTCCTGGTCCCCCTAAAAACAAATGACCAAAGCCTTCAAAGGGTAACTCAACATTTTCCAGTAGCACCCCCGCCATATAGGAAACCGGTTGGACTTTATGGGGAATACCCAGAGCTTTGCGAGCTGCTGAGGAACGACCATCTGCTCCCACAATGAGTTTGCTGGAGATAGTAAAATTTTCTCCTCCTTTGAGGTCTTTAAAGGTTAACTGCCCCCCCTGAATCTTCGTCACCCGAGCACTAGGGATATAATTTACCCCCTCACAATCAGCGGCCGCTTTCTGCAGTGTAGAAACGATGTGATTATGTTCACAACTAATCCCCATTGCATGATTAGGGTAATGAAGTGGAATTGGCTCACTACCATCATCAGTAAAGACAACAAAACCAAGACCTGTCGCATAATTAACTGGCTCAAAAGCCATTAAAAGACCCAAACGCTCTAAGACTTGCACGCCAGGGGGGTGCAACCATTCTCCTGCCAGCCGTTTTTTCTTTTGGGCTTGCGCCTCCAACAACATGACTTTTGCCCCACTATGAGCCCAAGCTATGGCAGTCACGCAACCGACTGGACCTGCACCAATCACGACTATATCAGGGGAAAGTGTTCTCACCATTTTTAAAATTAATCTTCAAAAATTTAAGTTTAATAAACAAAGGGTAGCATCCGAAATCGGACTTTAGTGCAGTAAATCTTCCAAAGATTACCATACTTTGCTTGGCAACGCTGTTCGTCACGCCATGCCCTATGAGATAAGAGGACGCACAACCACAGAGGTAGCAGGTAGGGGATAATTGAGTTAAACCCGGTGGTTAATGCTAGTGCAAAATAGACACAAATTTCACCTGTATAGTTAAGCTTGCGACCAATACCCCACCAACCAGACACCAAAAGCTTTCCTTCTAAAGTTTGAGCTGGCTGACCCCAAATCCTTGCCTGAAAATTTTTCTTGAAGCGATGCTTTTGGGCATTAGCACCCCGAAATATCGTTAATCCCACGAGGTAAAGCAAGCTAATAGCAATTACTCCAGCTACTGGGATTGGTTCAATTACATCCACTAAATACCAGCCGATGATACTGTAAAAGAAAGGAACCAAAACTAAGTCCCCCCAGATCAACATGAACCCCAATTTCTCAGCAATAATGTCCCAGGTCGAAAGCATGAATTCTTCATAGTAATAGTGAGTGGCAAGGTACAGCCACCAAAACCCCTGGAACATCAACATTTGTGGAGTAATTTCCCCGTACTTTTCAGATTGCACGTAGGCAAATGCTGCATTTATTAGTCCTAAACTAATGAGAGAGGGTTGGTAGGCGAACATTTTTAAATCAACCCCCAGCCAAGTTGGGTTGAGTTCCATGCCAAACCATAAATTACTAAAGATTTTAGCCAACGGTTGTGGTTGATTACTAACAGCCTGTTTTCTTTGCGTCTTTACATATAAAATGCCAGTCCAAAGAAAAGCAAATAGGTTAGCAACAATGAACAAAGACCAGAAATAGGTAATTAGGGGTGCGAGTGTCAGGTGGAATCTGAAGGTGAGTACTGCTACAATGAGGGTAGTTGCTATAAATACCAGCAATCCATTAAGTTTGTAAGTTTTGCGATTACCGTCTGGTTGTAAACAGCCTGTATATTGTTTCCCTGGCAAGAAGATTGTAGCCAAAAACATCACAGTCACAAAGCCGACAAAGATTATTGATGCATAACCCAGACCAACTGGGGTAATTGAATATATAAGTTTATTCATGTCTCTAGGTCTTGCTGTTACTTTCTCTTAGTTAACTGTTCAATAGGACTAAAACATCTAGTGGTCTGCCAATTTTGAAATGAGGGATAAAACAATCCTCCAAAATCCAAAATTATCCGTTCCCAGTCCCTCAAAACCATCTTGACAGACCTGAGGTTAAACCCCGCAATGCTAGCATGATTTCGATCGATAAGCAATAAGTAAAGAAATCCATTTTTCGTCAGGGGAAATAGCTAAATTAATTATTTTTCACTTTAAGTTGATTTGTTTGATTGATTTTGACGTTATTACCATTAATTTGATTAGTTTTGACTATCACTGATTTTCCTTGTATATCAGTCAATTTATCACTATCAAATAACTCTTGAGTAATTTTTAAAGAGAGAGAAAGATTATAGATTTGATTATTAGCGGATAGTTTAAGAATGGCATTATTTCCTTCGATGGAGGCACCATTGATTTTGCCTTCTAAAGTCTCAATATTGCCAGTACAAGCTAAAGTAACAGGATTTTTATTAAAATCAGTACAGATTAAGATTTCTCCAACTCTTTCAACTATTTTCTTAAATTCAGTAAAATCAGCTTCAGCTCTATCTCCATAGTTAGCTTTTTTTTGGACTTCATCCGAAGCAGTTAACATTAACTTTTTGATGTTTTGTTGGTCAGATTCGGATAAATCAGGAGAAGCATAAACACCAGAACTAGGTATATTCCTTGAAACATGAATAATTCTAAAATCTGGATCATCTTTACGAATGGAGTCCCCAATTGCCGCAGCCCCGACATCTGTCTTACCGTCTCTAACTAATTCAATGATGGCCTGTCCTCTATTACCCGTATCAGCAGTAATGGTTTTACCGTAAAGATCATAAACAGGCATATAGAAACTAGAAGCCGAATAAAATCCTCCTAATGCCACTCTAGTTGAGGTTTTAATATCATTTAATGATTGAATCGAACTATTATTTTTGACAAATAAACCAGCTTGATAATTAGGAGTTTTGGGAAACATTCCAGCAATATGAGTATAACCTTGCTCTTTAGCAAAGATAGAAAGCATGGGAGAATTAGCGAAGGCAATATCCCACTGTTTAACTTCTATTCTTTTTTGGGCTTCACCATAGGGAATACTCTTATTACCATTAGTTAATACTTTTATTTTTTTGCCGGAGAGAAAATCAAAATAGTTAGCGGGTACTGAGTTTTCTTCAATATGTTCAGTTAATCCCTGCAATGATTCTGGTGTCCAGAGAGTACCGATGGTTAATTCTGTTTGAGCAAGTTTGGTTTTAGTTAAATAGGGAATTGATTTGATGAATAATCCTAACAGTAATAAAGCGACAATCCCCCCCCCTAATTTGAAGGCTAAAGGTATTGATCTAATTTGCTCTATTAAGGTTTTTGGTGTTTTTTCTCCTGATACTGGAGATTGTAATGGTTGTTCCGATATACTTCCTCGAGGTTCAGGAATTGTGATTAAATTTGAATTATCTTGTGATGTTAGTGGTTGGGAAATTTTTGTCGGTGTTTCATTTTCTTTTTCCTCCCATTCCTCGATCGCTCTTAATACTTCTTGAGCAGAACTATAACGGTCTTCATAATTAATTGCCGTCATATTCAATAATATTTCTTTGAATCCATCACTGATAAAATTTATTGATGCTAAGTACTGTTTTGGATAAATATTTTCTGGCATTCTTCTGCCTGTTAATGCTTCTATGGCTATTATTCCCACTGCATAGACATCACAACTATAAGTAATCTGTCCTTTGAACTGTTCTGGAGACATATAAGCCTTTGTACCAATAACAGTACCTTTTGTATTCTTTTGTTTTAATATTTGCTTAACAGCTCCAAAATCAATAATCACTATCTTGTCATCGATGGCACGGCGAATCAAATTTTCGGGTTTAATATCACGGTGAACTATCTCAGTTTGATGTACATAAGACAATGGTTTAAGTATATCTTTTAACAATTGAATCACTTGTTTTTCTCCCGATTGTATAGTTAATTCTTCTCTTAATATATATCCCTCAATATACTCTTGTACTAAAAATAGATTATGATTATCTTCAAAGAAAGCCAATAAACAGGGGACTTCAGTATGAGTCCCTAATTTTTGTAAGATTTCAGCTTCTTGATTGAATAAACATCGAGCTTTACTAAACGTGCCACTATCAGATTGTTTAGGAGTAAATTGTTTAACTACGCATAATGGTTTGTTGGGTTTATCTAAGTCATGGGCAATATAGGTTGTGCCAAAACTTCCTGAACTTAATTCTTCTATAATTTTGTAACGATGTCTCAGAATTAATCCCTGTGCTAATTTATTAATTTCAGTAGTTCGGATAATGTTGTCATCCCCTAAAATCGTGTCATTTTCAGCTTTTGCTGCATTACTTAAATTAGATTTTATAACTTCGGGTTTTAATGTTGTTTCTTGGAAGATACGAGTTAATTCTTCATCTAAATCACTAGATTGAAGATGATCGTCAAGATCATGGTTAGATTGAGCCATGATTTTTTCTTCTTCTTCTTTTTTTAATTGTACATATTCAATTTCTTCTTCAATTTCTTTGATTAATTTAGGTTCATTTTGACTTATTAATCGTGCTTCTAATTCTCTGATTTTATCTTCTAGACCTATTGGGATAATATATTCAGGTTCTTTAAAAGGTTTATTTTTATCTGAACAAAATGCTTTGTGGTACCAAATTGCTAATTTATGTATTTTTTTTACACATTTTAAAGCTATATTGGAGTTAATCTTATTGTTCTTTTCGGGGTTAGTAGTGGTAGAGTGTTGAGCATCTAAATAAACTTCTGAATTAGCTAGATTTCTCGCATCGTTCAATAAGTAATAGATACGATCTTGAATGGCTTTTTTCTTGCGAAGTTGATTGATAATGTAGATTAGTTTTTCATTTTTAACTTCTTCATAAATGCCGATTTGAGCCGAAACATATTTAGCACAAACTTCTACGAACTGACGACACTTAAATAAAGAGATATTGGGATCTGATTTGTAATATTTTTCAGCAAGAGTAGCTAATTCTGCTAGATCGACAACCTTAAGAAAACTAAAATTAGGACTAATCTCTAGTGATTCCATTATTAATCTCATTAAGAATTAAGTTGTAAAGATTATAGCAAACTCTCTAGGGTGGTAACAGGAAAAACTGAGGGATGAGGGGAGTACCATGGGACAATAACATTCTTATCCTGTCTATGAAATGTTTTCTCTGCGGCCATCATCAAGTTCACAAATATGGCAAAACTGAGAGAGTACTCCGGAACAAAAAATTTTGATTTTTTTCCTGATTATTTGGATTTCTTAACAGCTATCTTTTTCTGGCTACATTTTCACAATCTTGTTTGCTTTTTCCATTAATTCTAGTTTGAGAAATTCAATTAATTTTGATGGTGAGATACTTGAGGTTATAGTTAATATTTTTCCAAAATGAGAATTGCTGGACATCGATGCGGTTCTTTTAAGAAGAAATACAAATAACTTAATCAACGTCAGCTCGATGAAAACATAAATTTTTGGCAACAGAACCATTATAATAGTAATAATTAATCAAAAGAATATTCGAGATTTTATCGATTAACCCCGTGAATCATCAATCTTCGTATTTAGATCTTTCCAATTTCAGATATTATGCCGGACCAAATCCTTATCTCAATTGTAAAGCGATCGCATTTGATTTCGTTGCCGGGGAAAATGTCGCATCTTTGAGCTTGGAAAATTACCAACAAGAAATTGGCAAATATCTTTCTGGGTTAACTTCATTACAATTTTCCTCCTATGGAGATTTGTTTGCTCAAACAGTTTCTTTCGTAAGTCGACTAGACATGGGACTACACCTTCACCAATTTAGTTTAACCAGCAAGGATAAAGGTTGCTCTATTGCGATAGAGTCTCTTCACCATCAAACATTACAAGAAGCTATCTATTTAGTTAAGGATTGGTTTGACGCCATTGCTAATGATCAGCACTTTAAATTCCATCGACGTCTGAATCAGCTACAAGATATCTTTTCCAGCTCTCCTTATGGTGGACCCACCAGCTACGCTATCTTAAAAGCAGCTCATTTACAAAAAATTCCCTTCTTTTATCTAACCGAAGAAAGATTAATCCAATATGGTTATGGAAAATTGCAAATTAGAGGAATGGGCACTACTTTTGATGTCGATAGTCATTTAGATTCAGACTTCACCACCCAAAAAGATGATTGCAAAGACTTTTTGGCTAATTGTGGTTTTCCCATACCCCAGGGGGAAGTAGTTTACTCGGAAAAAAAGGCTTTAGCTGTGGCAGAAACAATTGGTTATCCTGTAGCTGTCAAACCGGTAAGTGGGCACAAAGGAATTGGTGTAACGGCTAATATCCAGGAAGAGGATGACTTACGTTTAGCATTTCGTCAAATCAATCCGGACACAAATCATTACAGAATACCTATTATTGTCGAAAAAAATATCGCCGGTGCCGATTTTCGTCTTCTTTGTGTGGGAGGGAAATTTGTCGCCGGTTTGGAACGTCGTCCACCATTTGTCGTTGGTGATGGCAAGTTGACGATCGCTGAATTAATTGAGCAAGAAAATGCCACTGTTGCTCGTCAAGACACCCCCACTTCTACCCTGACTAAAATTCGTCCTGATGCAAGGATGGATAATTATCTCGCCCAACAGAAGTTATCTTTCAACAGCACTCCTAAACTGGATCAAACAGTATATTTAAGTCAAGTTGCCAATATTTCTGGTGGTGGTGTTAGCATTGACGTAACGGACAAAGTTCATCCTGATAATCAAAAACTAGCAACTTATATCGCCCAATATTTTCGTCTTGTTTGTCTAGGAGTTGATGTCATCACCGAAAATATTTCTCAATCTTGGCATGAAAGTGGGCTTGCCGTGTTGGAAATTAATGCTGCCCCCGGCGTTTTTATGCATTTGCACCCAGCTATCGGCGAGAGTGTTGATGTCCCAAGTCGAATTATAAAGCATTTTTTCCCTTCTAGCCAAGAAAGTCGTATTCCGATTATCACTTGCAATCGTCTTGAACAAGAGTCGCTTTCTCAGTATATCAACACCATCTTATCTTCCCATCCCCAGTGGTTAATTGGCGGTGTTTGTCAGGGGGGAATGTGGTTAAATCACACTCAGCAAACTTTACGTTCAAATTACAATTTGAATATAGAAATGTTGCTTCGTCATCCCGGACTTGATTGTTTAATCGCAGAATATTCAGAAGAAATTTTTGCCTCACAAGGTACTTTTTACCAAGGTAGTGACCTAATTATTTTAGATAATCCGACTGAAATAGAGAAGATTTTAGCTAGAGATCTTTTGCCCAAAGGCATCCTCCTTATTAGGCAAGACAATGAAATTTTAGTGAAAACCCAGGAATCTGAAGAAAAATTATACTTAAGCGATGGTCTAAGTTTCAGTGACATTTGTTGCCAACAAATATCTCAACTGCCTTACTAGTAGCTCAGTCACCCTAAATAATTGTGTTTCTTGATAGTAATAAGTCCTTGACGGGGAAATTCAAAATTCAAAATTCAAAAAAAGAAGATTTTCCCCGCAAAACAAGGGTCATAAACTGTAGTAAAGTAAGTAAGTAACTCCATGAACAACCAAGAAATTTACCTCAATTTGACTGGCACCGACTTAAAAATCAATCGCCAAGAGCGTTATGATGGTAGCGGGTTTAGTGTTTCCTTGAGTGACATGGCCCCCAAGGATGTCTCACTGGTGCTCCGACTTTACCAATCCCTAAAAAGCATTTACGATCTCTGGTTGTATATGGGTGATAGTCCCAATTATCAACTTTTACGTACTCATCTTCAACAAACTTGTAGCTCAGAGTTAATTATGGCGGCAAGAGCCATTGGAGTTGCCAGTTACAATCTCGACGATCCACCACCACAATTACGCAAAGCCTGTCACGATCTTCGTGGAGGGGCCCTAAGCTCATTGACGGGTTACGCCAAACTGATTTCTCGGTTACCAGAAGATGATAACTTAGTCCGCAAAGCAGTTTTCTTGGCTCGTGATCATGCCAAGATGATGCGCAATATACTCCCGGACTTAGATGTGGCCATCCGAGCCGCCGATGAAAGCCTGAAGTTACACAACATCCATGAATTTATCGATAAGTGGCATCAACTGACCATGGAGATTGGTTCCAAGTGCGTCCATATCTTGGCCGAGACAGACTTGGATTGTTATATCACCAATCGTTGTCTAGAAAGCTCTGCGGTTGATCGCATTTTGTATAACTACATCAACAATGCTATTCGTTTTTCTGCCGGAGACCATGTTCGCCTGAAGGTGATTCCCATTAACAACTTATTTACTCGTTGGGTGGTAGAAAATCAGGTAACACACAGACAAAAGACCTGGTTACAAGAGGCATTAGGGGAAAGACTACAGGACCTGTTTCAGGGTGGTTATACTAGGGGTGGACAGGGAATTGGGTTATCCAGTTGTGTGGATTTAGTTGCTGCCAGTTTTGGTGTCTCTTCTGATGAGGCCATCGAGAAGCAGTATCTGGGGGCAAAAGTGTGTGGTGATACTTATTATGCTTGGTTCCATTGGCCTATTTATCTGGAACAGAAGGAGAACGAACCGATGTGTAATTGTGGTTAGTCCCTTTGAGAAATTGAAGAAAAAGCCATCACTCAACAGCAGCCTTTTCAAGGTGTTGATTTGTACTATTCAAAATGGAGCAAAAAAGCTAATTTTTCCTGAGCAATCTGGCATTAGAAATAACCTGAGTATTGGATAAGCGAATCGGCTCTAATAGTTATAGCTTGTCCCCACTTTATTAGACCTCTTGCAAAAATAGATTTCTCGGTTAGGTAATTTTGGATTTTGGATTTTGGATTTTGGATTTTGGATTATCCAAGCCTCTCTTCCCCTCTTCCCTATCCTTGTCTCCACCCAAATGTTAAAAACCTACCCTTGTCAGCGGTGCGGGAGGGGGTCGTCTCACAGGGGTAGGTTTTTTACAATGGCATTCTGGTGAGGGTGAAGACTTGCGTGGACAAGGATGGAAAGTGGACAAGGGAGAGGGAAATTCTTTAAGAAATATTTGTTTATAAATATTACACAAATGACTGAAAAGACCATTTTTCGTTTGTACTATCTCCCTTGTCTCCTTGTCTTCAGTCTTCCTTGTCTTGTCTCCACCCAAATGTTAAAAACCTACCCTTGTCAGGAGGGGGTCGTCACTGTACCTTTAGTCATGCAAACTTTTATTAAACACTAATCCATCGTCTTCAAAACTAACCATCACCTTATCCCCATCGCTGAAAGTAGTTTCTAGGATTTTTGTGGCCAGAGGATTTTCCAACTCCCTCTGTATTGCCCGTTTTAAAGGACGAGCACCATAGGTAGGGTTGTAACCCACATCGACAATATAATCCTGTGCCTCTGGGGTTAATTCAATGGTAATATTTTGCTCTGCTAAGAGTTTTTGTAGTCTAATTAATTGTAAACTGACAATCTCCCGTAATTCTTCTTTTTTCAAGCCATGGAAGATGATTAAGTCGTCGATGCGGTTCAAGAATTCAGGACGGAAATGTTTTTGTAAAGAAACTAATACTTTATCTCGCATCTGTTCGTAATTTTTATCATCCCCAGCTAAATTCAAAATATACTCACTGCCGATATTAGAAGTCATGACGATAATCGTATTGCGAAAATCGACAACACGCCCTTGACTATCGGTAATTCTGCCATCATCTAACACTTGCAGAAGGAGATTGAATACATCTCGATGGGCTTTTTCCACTTCATCTAACAATACCACTGAATAAGGACGACGGCGTATAGCTTCCGATAATTGCCCTCCTTCTTCGTAACCGATATACCCCGGAGGTGCACCAATTAACCTTGACACTGCGTGTTTTTCCATGTACTCGGACATATCTATTCTGACCATTGCCTCTTCCGAGTCGAACAAAAAAGCCGCCAATGCCCTTGCTAATTCAGTTTTTCCGACCCCTGTAGGTCCCATAAACAGGAATGAACCGATGGGACGACCGGGATCTTTCATGCCAGCCCTAGCCCTTCTTATGGCAGCAGAAACAATGGCTACGGCTTCAGTTTGCCCGATGACTCGCTCATGTAAATGGGTCTCTAGTTCCAGTAATTTTTGACGCTCTGTTTCTAACAGTCGGTTAACAGGAATACCAGTCCATCCTGCTACTATTTCCGCTATATCCGCGTCGGTGACATCTTCCCTAAGCATAGCGTTTTCCTGTGATTGAATTTCGAGTAATTTTGCTTCTTTACCCTCAATATCATGCTGTAGAGTCTCTAATTTGCCATATTTTAATTGGGCGGCGGTGTTTAAATCATAAGCTCTTTCTGCCTGTTCGACTTGTAATCTTAGCTCTTTTTCTTCCTCTTTCAACTCGTGAATTTCATCAAGCAATTCCTTCTCTATTAGCCACTGAGAGGATAATTCTCGTTGTTTTATCTGCAAATCATCAATTTCTGCGGTGATGCGTTCTAAATTTTCTTGGGCAGATTTATCATTTTTTTCCTCTCCTTGCAGAGATAATTGTTCCATTTGTAGTTGCATCAAACGGCGATCGAGGACTTCTAATTCAACGGGTTTAGAGGTGATCTCCATTTTCAACTTAGCCGCTGCCTCATCTACTAAATCAATGGCTTTGTCAGGAAGAAAACGCCCCGTAATATAACGATGAGAAAGAGTAGCCGCCGCAATTAAAGCTGAATCGGTGATTTTTACCCCATGATGCACCTCATAACGTTCTTTTAATCCCCGTAGAATAGAAATGGTATCCTCGACGCTAGGCTGTTTAATATACACCTGTTGAAAACGTCTTTCTAAGGCAGGATCCTTTTCGATATGTTTACGGTATTCATCAAGGGTACTAGCACCGATACAACGTAATTCTCCCCTCGCTAATAAAGGCTTGAGCAAGTTTCCGGCATCCATTGCCCCCCCTTCCCTCGAACCGGCACCGACAACTGTATGTAGTTCATCAATAAATAGAATTATTTGCCCATCAGAGTTGATCACTTCTTTTAAGACCGATCGCAATCTTTCCTCAAATTGTCCTCGATATTTTGCCCCAGCGATTAAACTCCCCATATCAAGGGAAATTAACTGACGGTTTTTCAATGATTCTGGCACATCTCCGTTAACGATTCTTTGGGCTAATCCTTCTGCGATGGCAGTTTTACCTACCCCGGGTTCACCAATTAAGACGGGATTATTTTTAGAACGCCTTGACAATACTTGAATAACACGTCTAACTTCATCATCCCTCCCGATAACGGGATCTAATTTCCCAGCTTTGGCTTCTTCCGTTAAATCTCGACCAAATTTTATTAAAGGAGGCTCTTTTTCAGTGCTTTCTGAGGTTTCTGTGGATTCAGCTTCGGTTTTCTCGATCAACATCTTAAAATCTTTGACTTTGATCTCGAAGTCTTGAGGATCGAGGTTAAAACTACGCAAGGTTTTCTTGCCAATTCTTTGATCTTCGGCAAAGGCAACTAATAAATGAGATATGCCAACAAACTCATCTTGCCAACTTTCTCGACAATTTTCGGCCCTATCCAACATTAAATCCAAACTGCGCCCCAAGTATAACTGTTCGACACTAAACATTCTCGGTTGACGGGCGGCAAATGTCTGTAACTGTTTATCTAACCTAGTTAAATCAATGTTAGCTTGGCTGAAAATTTTTGTGGCGATGGTATTTTCTTCTAACAAAGCTAGAATTAGATGTTCTACTTCTAAATTTTGATTTTTTAAATTACGACAAATCTCCTGGGATCGCACAATAGCATCCCAGGCAATTTCAGTGAACTTATTTGGGTCAGTTGGCTGCATCTTATCTAATTTATTGGTTATCTGTGATCAATTATTAGTCTTTTTCAACAAAATGTCATCAATGAGTTAGCATGAACGGGAAAATATACTCACTTCGTTACCCATAACTTTGTCAATGGAGTTGATTAATGTCACAACAACTGAGAATTCGATTTTACCAAAATAACCCCCCAAGTGAATATGAAAGCAATTTACTCTCAAAGAGTTTTGAACTTTTTGAGTCCTTAAAAGATTCGTTGGAGACGGTAAATTTCCTCGCCGTACCCATGACTAGTAACGAAGAGGAGTTAACGGAAATCATTGAAGAAGAGTTCGGTGGAGAACCAGAAGGCGATGATTGGGAAGAATTTGAAGAAAATGTTGAAAGAGAACTGGGTTTGAGGGGGGAATTTTTTTTAGTCAGGGAATTACAGCAAGCTGTCACTGCCTATCGGGAGTACTTTCGTCGTTATTCGGAAAAATCTTTTGCCTTTGGATTTAATCATCAGGCAAATGGAGAGTTATTCGCTGAAGACTTGGAAAACTTGGAAAAAGAACTAGAAAAATCGCCATCGGGGAGAGCGAGGTTTGTAATCAGCTAATAAATTAATCAAGTAGTTAGACAAGGGACAGAACACAACAGAAAATATAACTAAGTAGTAAATCTATCAATGATTTTATCTACCTACGAGAGGTTTTTTCCATACTTAGGAGTTACGTATAAATAAGGAAATTATCAGAAAATAAACATAAAAATACCGTAAATATCCCGTTGTTTTCCTCTTAATTCGTCAAATAGAATAGGGAAGTATAGAAAACGAAAACTTTATGAAAAATCAATATTTCTTAAAGGAATAGTTTAATAAAATTAATCGGTCTTATTAGTAGTCAAATAGGAATCTAATATTATGTCCAACAAAACTGCTTCCGAATATAAAGCTGAAAATAAGAGGTTATTCGTTCTTTATCGGCAAAATCAGGATCTCAAAATCCGCAATCAAATTTTGGAACTAAACTTAGGCCTAGTCAGAAAAGAAGTATCTCACTGGATCCATCAGTGTCAAGAAAACTATGATGATTTATTACAGGTGGGATGTATGGGCTTAATTCGTTCCATTGAAAGATTTGATCCGGAAAAAGGTTTTGCTTTTAGTTCTTTCGCCATCTCTTATATTAAAGGTGAAATTCAACACTATTTGAGAGATAAAAGTGATTCAATTCGTATTCCCCGTCGTTGTTTAGAATTGAAAAACAAATCCAACCGTATTGTCACAAATTTAAGAAACAAACTTAATCGTCAACCCACCGATACAGAAATTGCCAGAGAATTAGGGGTATCATTAGTAGAATGGAATGAGGTAAAATTAGCACATCAAAATAGAGAACCCATCAGCCTAGACGCTACCGCCAACCCAGAAGAGGATCAAAATAGTCTAGTAGATTGTTTACCAGACAATCAATATCATAGTTTTCAGCTAGTACAAGAAGATAAAATAAGATTAAATAATGCTTTATGTCAACTAGAAGAAGGTACCCGTAAAGTACTAGAATTTGTTTTCCTACAAGATTTAACCCAAAAAGAAACCGCAGAAAAATTGGGCATTAGTGTGATTACTGTTTCCCGACGGGTCAAAAAAGGTATTACAAAAATGAAAAGTTTAGTCAGTGCTGAAGAAGTTTAACAAACAGGACTTAAATAAATTACTTGTTCACTACCATTAATTTTAGTGGGGAAGAGGGATAAAAATCACAAAACGATAGGTGGATTCGGCTGAACCGTGCAAAGAGATACTACCCTTCTGAAGATGTGCTAAATAAGCACTAAATAATAAGCAAATTAAATCATAATCATAGTAATTTTGAATAGCTAAATTGGGGTCTATGCCCTCATTATCTTCTAAGATTTGAGCAAGTTTAGTATTACTTTTCAAAGCCTGCTCATAACTACTAATTTTCTCGAAAGAAATTCCATCCCCCAACCAAGGATGATTTACCCAACAATTAATTTTGAGCCTTTGGAATCGGTGAGATATGTGTATTTGTATTTCTCCCCCTGCCCTTGAACCTTCAATAATAGTAATAAGAAGATAATATAAAGTTTTTTTGACTTTTTCTCGATCTAAATTCCAAACTTTTTCGCCAGGTTCAATAGATAATCTTAAAGTATGTTCACGATTACGAGCAACGGTTTCTAAATTTTTAATGACTTGCGTGGCTAAATTTTCTAAATCTACAGGTACAAATTCGAGGTTAACTTCGGTTTTAATACTAGCTAATTTAGTAATTTCATTGATTAAAGTAGTCATTTCCTGACCGCTATCGTGGATAATTTCTAAATATTCTAGTTGTTTGGGGTTAAGTTTTCCGTAAATTTCCTGTTTGAGAACACTGGACATTCCAATGACCGAAGTTAAAGGAATAGATAGCTTATGGGCTAATTTATTCAACAGTTGAAAACTTAATTGTCGGATATATTGCTCAGAATTATTATATTTATTTTTTTGATCTTTGATAATGGAAGTAGAAGAGGTTGTATCTTTAAAATCAACTGTTAACCTATTTTGGTTAATATCCTGATCATTTTTATTGGACTCAGAATTTATCTCTTTTTTAGTGGTTAATTCGTTGCGTTCGTATTCTGCTATACACCAACGAGCAGTGATCATGAGAAAATTAATATCCGTAGGGGTAAATTGTCGAGGTTTTGTATCAATCACTTCTAAACAACCGATACAGATGCCACTGGAGATGGTTAAGGGCACACCTAAATAGGAGATGATGCCATAGTGTTGAGTGAGAAGACTTTGCCCAAAAAAAGGATCACTTAAAGTGTTGTCGATGAGTAAAGAGTTACCACTATCAATGACATGGGTTGCAAAAGCATTTTGGCGGTCGATTTTTCTTGTTTTTGCCAAATCATTCATCAACCCCAAATTAGATAAACCATAGGCAGATTTAAGTTTATATTCTTTCTCTAGTAAAATTCCTAAACAACACACAGGTATATTTAAACAATGAGCTGCGGTTTGGGTCGCTTCATCAAAAATGGGAATGATTTTCTCTGATATTAAATTTAGATTCTCAATGGCTAAGGTTCGGTTACTTTCCATCAGAGTAACTGATTCCTTGTTCCAAATACAAAATAGAGGTTTTGTCATCCGATTAATAGGGTTAAATAGCTTATATTATAATCCCTTAAGTACTAATGAGAATAATAAGTGGTAATAAGTGAAAAATAATAAGTGTCAACAAAACTAGATAAACCAATGCAGAATTTATTTACTGATTAGATTACAATAATCACGATCACCTAAGTTTGGGACCTCAAGAATTAAAAATTATAGGGACAAGTGTTGATTATAGCGGCAGTTATAATTATCAGAAGATTCTAATAATCTATATCTTTTTTGTAATCAAGGTTTTAATTCTGATTTCTGACTCCCATATATCTAACTTTCGAACCCCGAACTCCGAACTCAGGTTTGATCGATGTACACTCTAAACTTAAAGCGATAAATCTATGCCACGTCGTGACGATATCAACAAAATACTTATTTTAGGTTCAGGTCCCATTATTATTGGACAAGCCTGTGAATTTGACTATTCTGGGACTCAAGCCTGTAAAGCACTACGAGAAGAAGGCTATCAAGTAGTTTTGGTTAACTCTAACCCTGCTACCATTATGACCGATCCTGGGACGGCAGAGCGTACCTATATTGAACCTATTACCCCCGAAATAGTTGAGAAAGTCATCGCTAAGGAAAGACCTGACGCACTTTTACCAACAATGGGAGGACAAACTGCCCTTAACACTGCGGTATCCCTAGCCGAGTCGGGAGTATTGAATAAATATGGTGTCGAGTTAATTGGTGCTAAATTACCTGCCATTAGAATGGCGGAAGATAGGGAGTTATTTAAGGAAGCGATGGCGAGAATTGGTGTCCCCGTGTGCCCTTCCGGTATTGCCAATAACTGGGATGAGGCTAAAGCTGTGGCTGAGGAAATCGGTTCCTATCCTCTGATTATACGTCCCGCCTTTACTATGGGTGGGACTGGGGGGGGTATTGCCTACAACCAGGAAGAATATGAGGATATGGCGAAATTTGGCATTGACGCTTCTCCCATGTCCCAAATTCTGGTAGAAAAATCCCTCATCGGTTGGAAGGAATATGAGTTGGAGGTTATGCGAGATATGGCGGATAATGTGGTTATTATCTGTTCCATTGAAAATATCGATCCTATGGGGGTACACACGGGAGATTCTATTACCGTTGCCCCGGCTCAAACCCTTACAGATAAAGAATATCAACGGCTAAGGGATTATTCTAAGGCTATTATTCGGGAGATCGGGGTGGAAACTGGTGGATCTAATATTCAGTTTTCCGTTAATCCTGTTAATGGAGACGTAATTGTAATTGAAATGAATCCTCGTGTATCTCGATCTTCCGCCTTGGCTTCTAAGGCTACTGGTTTTCCCATCGCCAAATTTGCGGCTAAGTTAGCTGTGGGGTACTCTTTGGATGAGATTTCTAACGATATTACTCAGAAAACTCCTGCCTCTTTTGAGCCTACTATCGACTATGTTGTAACTAAGATACCCCGTTTTGCCTTTGAAAAGTTCCCTGGATCATCCCCTGTATTAACTACGCAAATGAAGTCTGTAGGGGAAGCAATGGCTATCGGGCGTACTTTTGCCGAATCTTTCCAAAAAGCCTTAAGATCTCTTGAAACTGGACGTTTTGGCTTTGGTTGCGATCGTAACGAGACTTTACCCACGTTATCCCAAATTAGCTCTCAATTACGCACTCCCACCCCCGAAAGAATTTTTAGCATTTATCATGCCTTGAGATTAGGTATGAGTGTTGACCAAATTTACGAATTAACGGCCATCGATCCTTGGTTTTTGGATAAAATGCGGGAAATCTTGGAAATTGAGAAGTTTATGAGACGCACTGCTTTAAAACAGATTAGTGCACCAGAAATGCGTTTGATTAAACAACATGGTTTT
Organism: uncultured cyanobacterium; assembly: GCA_963749915.1. Lineage (GTDB taxonomy): Bacteria > Cyanobacteriota > Cyanobacteriia > Cyanobacteriales > Cyanobacteriaceae > Geminocystis. The sequence goes on along the minus strand of CAVVOP010000008.1, from coordinate 675,705 downwards.
AGCGATCGCCAAATTGCCTTTGCGACCAAAACTACAGAGGATGAAGTCAGAACTTACCGAAAATCCTTAAAAATATTACCCATCTATAAATTAGTTGATACTTGTGCCGCCGAATTTGAAGCCTTTACCCCTTATTATTACTCGACCTACGAAGCAGGGGAAAATGAAAGTATCCCCAGCGATAAAAGGAAAGTAATGATTTTAGGCGGAGGACCCAACCGTATCGGACAAGGTATAGAATTTGACTATTGTTGTTGTCATGCCTCTTTCTCTCTGCAAGATGCAGGTTTTCAAACTATCATGGTTAACTCTAATCCCGAAACCGTATCTACGGATTATGATACCAGCGATCGCCTTTACTTTGAACCCTTAACCAAAGAAGACGTATTAAACATCATCGAAGCGGAAAACCCCGAAGGCATAATTATCCAATTTGGAGGACAAACACCCCTTAAATTAGCTGTCCCCTTGAAAAACTATCTCGCTGATCCTAATGTAATCGTTAGTACTAAAATTTGGGGAACGTCTCCCGACTCCATTGATATTGCGGAAGATAGAGAAAAATTCGAAGCGATTTTATACGATTTAGATATCAAACAACCTCCCAATGGTATCGCTAGGAGTTTTCAAGAATCCAGGATAGTTTCTAACAAAATTGGTTATCCTGTAGTGGTGCGTCCTTCCTATGTTCTTGGTGGGCGTGGTATGCGTATTGTCTATAACGATGCTGAACTAGAACAGTATATGAGATATGCTGTGGATATTGAACCCGATCACCCCATCTTAATCGACAAATTCCTTGAAAATGCCATTGAGGTTGATGTTGACGCTATCTGTGACATGACAGGAAAAGTGGTAATCGGCGGCATTATGGAACACATCGAAGAAGCAGGAGTACACTCCGGGGATTCTGCTTGTTCAATTCCCTATATTACTCTTTCTGATAACATTTTACTCACCTTACGCACCTGGACGGAAAAATTAGCTCAATCTTTAAAAGTAGTGGGTTTAATGAACATCCAATACGCGGTACAAGGAGATACCGCTTATATCTTAGAAGCCAATCCCCGTGCATCTCGTACTGTTCCTTTCGTCTCTAAAGCCATAGGAAGACCACTGGCAAAAATAGCTTCTTTAGTGATGTCAGGTAAAACCTTAGAGGAATTAGGAGCTACAGAGGAAATTATCCCGAAACACGTCGCCGTTAAAGAGGCTGTCTTACCTTTTAATAAATTTGCTGGTACAGATACCTTACTTGGTCCTGAAATGCGTAGCACAGGAGAAGTTATGGGTATAGACAGTGATTTTGGTAAAGCCTTCGCTAAAGCTGAGATAGGTGCAGGAGTAATTGTGCATACTTCTGGTACGGTGTTTATTTCCATGAATAACAGAGATAAAAAGGCGATCGTCCCTGTAGCCAAAGACTTGGTGGGGTTAGGATTTAAGATCGCAGCCACAGAAGGGACGAAAAAAGTGCTGAACGAACACGGAGTGAAAAATGTAGAATTAGTCTTAAAATTACACCAAGGACGACCCCATGTGGTTGATGCCATAAAAAATAACCAAATTCAATTTATCATCAACACCCCCAGCAGTGAGGAAGAATCCCAAACTGACGGGCGTAAAATTCGTCGATCGGCTTTAGACTATAAGTTACCGATTATTACCACCATCGCTGGTGCCAAGGCGACAGTGGAAGCAATTCGATCGCTTCAGTCAGAACCTCTACAGGTCAAGGCTTTACAGGATTATTTTTAAAAATGAGCAATAAAAAAAGGTAACAGGCAATAGAACAGATATCTGGCTAAGATACTACACAGATCCTCGAGCAAGGCAGGAGGCAGTCTCCCATATCCTGCCTCCTTTTGACTTTTCCCTCACCCTAGATTTAGCTTCTGCCCGAAGAAGCTAAATCTAGGGTGAATTCATCTTGGTTGGGTGACTCTCATGACACCTGAAACCTCTATTCTCCCCTTGAAGATTTCGATACATTAAATTGTTTTAAGTTACTTAGTTACTTCATTAACCCGAATTAACCCATCTTTATTAAGATCTAATCCACTATTTTGCCTATAGTCAATAGAAGGATTTTTAAAGAGAACGTATTCATCAGCCTTACCAATCGCCTTGGGATAGAGAACAGCCATATAGACATCTTCCAAAGTGTTAAGTCTGCCTTTATAGGGCAAGAAATATTTCTCTACGAAGTCTAATTGTTCTAAAGCAGTCATTTTTGCTAAAGATTCGGTGCTAGTGCCCAAATTTCTAGCCGTCTCAGGCATAAATTGAATTAATCCAGTGGCACCACTTCGTGCAAAATTTGGAATTGAGGGACTGAAAGTGCCTGCTGTTTCGAAACTCATTACTGCCATGAGGAAAATAGGTTGAGTTTCGAGGCGAGCAGCAATGTCGGCTACCTTCTGCCGAAATTCAGGACTATTTTTTTCAATGCCTATAACCTTAACGTCTTGATCTAATTTTTCAGGATTTGATTCAACCACTTCTTCTTGAGGAGATACTACTAGATTAGTATTCTTGCTCTCAAGAACCTCTTCTTCTGAATCTTGTTTAGGCTTGTTTTGATAAGGCTCAAATTTTTGCCCTTGTGCAACCATAAAACCACCTAAAAAACTAAGAGTAATCATTAGAAGTAAATTTATCAATTTTTTATAGAATCGATGAGATTTCTTCTTTTTATACGCTTTTCTTTTTTCTTGGTAGTATTTAATTGACTTGTCTTTTTTCATTAGTGATGATGGAGAACTTACCTCAGATGTTCTTTTTCCATAACTGATTCACACGGACAATCGCGGCATGACGTAAAGCTCTTTCCGCTATCGATATCAATGCAGTAGTTTAGGAATTTACTCAAATATATGCCTCATATGGATCTCCGACCTTTTTTTAACCCCTTATTCCAACTTTCTTTCCGGGGCTTTGTCCAAAAAACCCCATAGAGGAAATTTTACTTCATTCTTAACTTAATAGCACGATTACTTCTTCACACCACAGGGCAAACGCATCTTAAAACAGAGTAACCATTCTTTTTTAGCGTGACCATAATTTTCAATTTCCACCCAATTATTGGCACCACAAATCACAGCACAAATAGTGATGATTACCAGATCAATAAGAAGATGATCAATATTTATAGCGTTATCGAACCGAGAGTTATTATTACTGGCTTCAGTTCCATTGCCGCATTTATATCCCGATCATGTCTTGTCTTACACTTTGACCATCCCCAATACTGCGAGGGATTTGAATAATTATGTGTTGTGACAAGGATAGGGAAGATGGGGAAGAAAAATCCCATACTTCCCACACTCCTCACACTCCCCACACTTCTCATTTGATCAAGTTTTTCAGCTTAACCGAGTAGTATTGCATCCCACGCCGAAACCTAGTTGTTTTTTTGTCGTGTTTACGGCGTGGGGCTTCTTTTGACATTTAAGCTAAAATCAGCAAATTATTTCTGTGATTTTCTTGTAGAAAGCCACATCAAGGAAGTTTACTTCTTCAAGTTTTCTGATGGTAGATGGTGAAATATTATTAATAGATGGTCGATCTTTTGTAACGTTGACTCTCTGATTTTCATATTCCTCTTTAAACTGAGCTTGATTCTTAAGTTTTGTAATAAAAGTTTCAAATTCGTCTAAAACTCCCATAAGGTTGTATCGTTCCAAAACAAATTCTAGTGCCTTCGTCACTGAATCTTCGGGATTTTTTTCCGCATCACTGATCGTCAGTCCGGAAAAATGTGTTGTATAGTAATTGCGAAGTTCATCACTTAAATTTAAGGTTGCGTATTGTTCAAGGTTTAATTTCAACTCGTTTATTTTTGAGTGTAAATAGTGATCTTTGGTATCTTTTGCGTAGTAATAGTGGGAGACAATGCGATGGATGGGGTCTCTGAAAACGGTTATTTTAAGGCAGTCCGGGTGAACATAATCCAATAATTCATTCGCATTATGACCTGTGATCAGATCGTAGCTATATCTTTCTTCTTGAGATAATGTTTTAAACAAATCAACGGATTTACGGGGATCTGAACCTTCGATGGCAAAAATTTTATTTTCTGGATACTGAGTTCCTAGATAAGTATTAAGGGATGATCCTCCGCATTTTGGGAGATGATTAAACAAAATCTTTTTTGGTTTTGACGCAAATAAGTAATTGCTCAATTTATTCGTTAATTTAATTAAAAAATGAGGATTAAACAAAATGCTAAAGTTGCAAGATTAAGATAAAAGTGCTTTCGAGTATAGTCTATATCCCTTAACTTTCGTCAATGGAATATTTCCACAGAGAAAAATAATTGTAGAGAATCTCAAAAAATACTTAACAATTCTTTATAATGGGAAGGATATAGAAACGTCGTTATCAGAACAGTAAAGCCCTGTATCAGTTATTACTAAATTTTGATAATCGATAGGTCGTAAGATAACAAATCTAAGTATGCAAGGTCAAGATATAATGACAAATTCCCATAATCATAATGAATTAACACCATTTCAAGGACAACCTTGGTTAGTGGAAGAAAGAGACGCTTGTGGAGTTGGCTTCATCGCCTATCAAGAGAATCGTCAATCTCATAAATTAGTAAAACAAGCCCTGAAAGCCTTACATTGTATGGAACATAGAGGCGGATGTAGTGCAGATCAAGATAGTGGTGATGGTTCGGGAATTTTAACAGGGATTCCTGTAGAAATATTTAAGGCATGGTTTAGTGAAAATAATATCGAGATGCCTCTAGCTGAAGAATGGGGAGTTGGCATGGTATTTTTACCCCAAGATGAGGCTGAAGCGAGAAAAGGGCGTAAGTTTGTGGAGGAGATGGTAGAGGTAGAAAGTCTCAAAACCCTCGGTTGGCGCGAAGTGCCTGTAAATTCTGATGTCTTAGGGCAACAGGCCAGGGAAAATCAACCCCGTATTGAGCAAATTATCGTTACTTCAGGGGGAAAACACTACAAAGGTGATGAACTCGATCGCCGTTTATACGTAGCACGTTCGAGAGTGGGTAAGCATTTATCTGATGATTTTTATATCTGTTCTTTTTCTTGTCGTACCTTGGTCTATAAGGGTTTAGTGCGTGGGGAAATATTAGAAAAATTTTACTTAGATTTACAAAACCCTGAATATCAAAGTCGTTTCGCTGTTTATCATCGTCGTTTTAGTACCAATACTATGCCTAAATGGCCTTTTGCTCAACCGATGCGGGTTTTAGGACATAATGGCGAAATTAATACCCTTATCGGTAATATCAACTGGATGACTGTACGGGAGGCCAATTTAGAGTTACCCGGATGGACCAAAGAAGAATTCGACGGTGTTACCCCCATTGTTAACATGGCAAATAGTGACTCCTATAACCTTGATAGTTCTTTGGAATTATTAGTACGGACAGGGCGCAGTATTCCTGAAGCGTTGATGATTCTCGTACCTGAGGCCTATCAAAATCAACCTGAATTAGAAAAATATCCCGAAATTCTCGACTTCTATCACTACTATAGCGGTTTAAAAGAACCCTGGGATGGTCCTGCATTACTTGCTTTTAGTGAAGGAAAAACTGTGGGTGCTTGCCTCGATCGCAATGGTTTACGTCCTGCACGCTATACTATCACCAAAGAAGGTTACGTGGTAGTAGGTTCAGAGGCTGGAGTTATCGATTTACCCGAATCAGAAATTATCGAGAAGGGCAAACTCGGTCCGGGTCAGATGATTGTCGTAGATTTAGAAAATAATCAGGTCCTCAAAAACTGGGAAATTAAACAGGAAATTGCCGCCCAAAAACCTTATGGGCAATGGTTACAAGAATATCGTTCACATTTAGATAGACAAGAATTTACACCCTCCCCAGGGAACAAGGGAGAGAACTTTGATTTATTACAGTTGCAAACGGCTTTCGGTTACAACGCCGAAGATGTAGAAATGGTAATTACGGCTATGGCACGGGATGGCAAAGAGCCTACTTTCTGCATGGGTGATGATATTCCTTTGGCAGTGTTATCGGATAAACCTCGTTTATTGTACGACTACTTCAAGCAACGTTTTGCGCAAGTTACCAACCCCCCAATTGATCCTTTACGGGAAAGTTTAGTAATGTCGTTACAGATGCACTTAGGAGAAAGAGGTAATGTACTGCAAATTGAGCCAAAAAATGCCCACACACTCTTAATCGATTCCCCTGTGTTGTCGGACTCAGAGTTGGACTTCATCAAAAAATCTGACTTTAAAGTTAAGGAATTATCTTGCTTATTCCCTATTAACCAAGGACCTGATGCCTTAAAATTAGCCCTAGATGAACTTTGTACTGAAGCAGTAGAGGCAGTTAATCAGGGTTATCAAATTGTAATTTTAAGTGACAGAATAGGTGGGGAAGTTTCCGCTAAATCTTCTTACATTCCTCCTTTATTAGCTATAGGTACAGTCCATCAACATTTAATTAAAGAAGGCTTAAGACTGAAAACTTCCTTAATTGCGGATACGGCTCAATGTTGGAGTACTCATCATTACGCTTGTCTAATCGGTTTCGGTGCGTCGGCGGTATGCCCTTATTTGACTCTGACAACGGTTTCCAGTTGGTGGCATGATACCAAAACTCAGAAATTGATGGAAAATGAAAAAATCGAGAAAATTAGCGAGATTGAAGCCTTAAATCGTTATCGCCAGTCGGTAGAGGCAGGATTGCTCAAAATTCTCTCAAAAATGGGTATTTCTCTCTTATCTTCCTATCATGGTGCCCAGATTTTTGAATGTATCGGTTTAGGTGCGGATGTGATGGAATTAGCTTTCAAAGGCACCACTAGCCGTGTGGGTGGTTTAAGTCTCTCTGAGGTAGCTAACGAGGTGATTTCCTTCCATCATAAAGCTTTCCCTGAGTTACAGGGCAAAAAGCTCGAAAATTACGGCTATGTCAACTATAAAAAAGGTGGCGAATATCACATGAATTCCCCCGAAATGGCGAAGTCGTTACATAAAGCGGTGGCTGCCTACGGTACTCAGGAAGGTTATGATCATTATGATTGGTATCGTCATTATTTGGAAGAGCGCCCTGTTACTGCCCTGCGTGATTTGTTGGAGTTTAAGACTGACCGAGAATCTATCCCTATTGATGATGTGGAGTCCGTAGAGGATATTGTTAAGCGTTTTTGTACCGGGGGAATGTCTTTGGGTGCATTAAGCCAAGAAGCCCACGAAACCCTAGCCATTGCCATGAATCGTATTGGCGGTAAATCTAACTCTGGGGAAGGGGGAGAAGACCCGAACCGTTACAATATTATTGAGGAAGTGGATGAGGAGGGGAAGAGTGATTTATTCCCTCATCTTAAAGGATTGCGTAAGGGTGATCGTGCTACTTCTGCCATTAAACAAATTGCCTCTGGGCGTTTTGGTGTCACCCCTGAGTATTTGATGAGTGGTAAACAATTAGAAATTAAAATGGCACAGGGGGCAAAACCCGGTGAAGGGGGGCAGTTACCTGGTAAGAAAGTCAGCGAATATATCGCCATGTTACGCCGTTCTAAACCCGGTGTCACCCTCATTTCTCCCCCTCCCCATCATGACATCTACTCCATTGAGGATTTGGCTCAATTAATCCACGATTTACATCAAATTAATCCCACCGCTAAGGTGTCCGTTAAGTTAGTGTCTGAAGTTGGCATTGGTACAATTGCCGCAGGTGTAGCTAAAGCTAATGCTGATGTGATCCAAATTTCAGGACATGACGGTGGTACTGGTGCATCACCTTTAAGCTCTATTAAACACGCGGGTTGCCCTTGGGAATTGGGAGTTACTGAAGTGCACCGTACCTTATTGGAAAACCAGTTGCGCGATCGAGTTTTACTCCGTGCCGATGGCGGTTTAAAGACTGGTTGGGATATTCTCATGGCGGCATTAATGGGTGCTGAAGAATATGGTTTTGGTAGCATTGCGATGATTGCTGAAGGTTGTATCATGGCTCGTGTTTGCCATACCAATCAATGTCCTGTCGGCGTTGCAACCCAACAAGAGCGTTTAAGGGAGCGTTTTTCGGGTGTGCCTGGGGATGTAGTTAATTTCTTCTATTTTGTGGCGGAAGAAGTGCGGTCGATCCTTGCCAAATTGGGCTATCGTAATTTAAATGAGATTATCGGGCGTGGCGATTTGTTAGCCTACCGTAAATCGGTACAATTAACTAAAACTAAAGCCCTTGTGTTAGATTGTTTAACCAATTTACCCGATGTCAAAAATAACCGTCAATGGTTAAATCATGGTGATACCCATAGCAACGGTGCTGTCTTAGATGATGAAATCTTAGCAGATAATGAAATAATAAGTGCCATCGCAAATCAAACCAACGTTACTAAGGAGATTAACATAATCAATACGGATCGATCCGTTGGGGCGAGAATTGCCGGAGTTATTGCCAAACAATACGGCGATTACAGTTTTAACGGGAAACTCAACCTTAACTTTAAAGGCACAGCAGGACAAAGTTTTGGTGCATTCAACATTCAAGGAATGAATATTCATCTTGAAGGGGAAGCCAACGACTATGTAGGCAAAGGTATCAATGGCGGTGAAATCGTCATCATTCCCCCCACCGAAGCCACCTACAAGGCCTCAGAAAACGTAATTATCGGTAACACTTGCTTATATGGTGCAACGGGCGGAAGTTTATATGCTAACGGGCGTGCAGGAGAGCGTTTTGCTGTGCGCAACTCCAAAGCAACAACCGTAATTGAGGGTGCTGGAGATCACTGTTGCGAGTATATGACAGGCGGTTTAGTAGTAGTTTTAGGTAGTGTAGGGCGTAACGTGGGTGCGGGTATGACTGGTGGTTTAGGTTACTTTCTTGATGAAGAAGGTAATTTCGAGGCAAAAGTTAATCCCGAAATCGTCAAAATTCAGCGTATTTGCACTGCTGAAGGTGAAGCACAATTAAAGGAATTAATCACTAATCATGTGAATAAAACAGTTAGTAAAAAAGGTCAATTAATCTTAGATAATTGGGCACACTATTTATCTAAATTTTGGCAGGTTGTACCACCTTCGGAAGCAGATAATCCTGAAGCTAAAGCTCAAAAAGAGTTAACTGCTGTGTAGTAATGGTTCGTTTCTGTTAGTTTTATAATAATTAGGATGGGCTTTATGCTCATCTTAACGCTCTTTTTTTGGATGAATATAGGAAACACAAAATCTTCTACATACAATACATAGTTTTAAAGGTTAGAAAAGAGATACTTTATTAATAGTAATTGAAAAAGACTCAAAAAAATCTTTTTATGACTGATAAACTAACTATCCCATTAGTCAATTAGTAGGTCTTCTAGAGACTCCTCTGATTCCTGTTGCCATTCTATATTAGGCATTTCCTCAAACGCTTTACGTACGGAATCTTCCCACAACTTACGAATTTTAGCTAAATAGCGAGCTCCCAAACGCAGTTCCAAGGTGTGACGAATGACAAAACTATTTGCTTCATACATGGCTAAGTTAATGGGCGGACCGACAGAAATATTCGATTTCATCGTCGAGTCAATGGATAAAAGAGCACATTTGGCCACGTCTTCTAAAGGAGTATCATAAGCAATAGTGCGATCAAGGATCGGCTTGCCATATTTAGTCTCGCCAATTTGCAAAAAAGGAGTTTCTCTAGTTGCTTTAATGTAGTTTCCTTGAGTGTAAACAAGGAACAACTGTGGTTCTTCCTCTTTTATTTGTCCACCAAGTAAAAAGTTACAATGAAAATCGATGTTATCTCGTTCTAACCAATTACGATCTTGCTCTTGAATCTCTCTACTTTTATTGCCCACGTAGCGGGCCAGATCGTACATACTAGGAATAGTATGCAGATTGGGTTCTTCCTGATGTTGAATATCCCGATTTAATTTAGTTACAACTCCCTGAGTAATTGAGAGATTGCCAGAAGCACAGATAAGAATAACTCGTTCTCCGGGTAAGGAAAAATCGAAAAGTTTTTTGTAAGCAGAAATATAATCAACCCCCGCATTGGTACGCGAATCAGCCGCCATAACTATGCCAAAATGGTTGATGATCCCTAAACAATAAGTCATAATTTCCGGTCAACCCTCCAGTTTATGACCGCAATGAGCACAGAAGCGATCACCTGTCTTTACTAAAGTACCGCATTGAGTGCAGAATTGCTGATTTGATTTAGATGGTGATTCTTTGTTCGAGTCTTGTGGCATCTGCATATACATATTACCCATACGCATTTCCATCGGGTTCATTCCCATAGACATATTACCCAACTTCATCGGCCTCATCGGTTCCATGGGTTCTATCGGCTGAAACGGTACTGAACTTTGACTCGATGTTTCTGTTTCTGCAACTTTTTGTAAGGGTATGACATCAGCATTAATTAGAGAAGGTACTGTCTTGAGGGAATTAAATCCGTTAGCATGCACTTGGATTAAATGCTGCCCTCCAACAGAATCGATGCGTAACAGGAACATCCCGTCCATCCGGAAAAGACTCGGCGGTGCTGTCCAACTTCCCGTCTCCAAACTGCTACTTTGACTTTGTTGCTGTCCGCCACCACTACTAACTAGAGTTATGAGGGTTTGGCTTCCTCGATTCTCGGTATAAAGTTGCTGATTTGCACCCAGATTGCCTAAGTAAATCATGAGGCTTGCATCCTAAATTAATTGATTAATTTTCAATTTTATCGTGGGCACAGGAAAAGTGATCAAAATTGGGACATTGACCCAATATTTTTGCCAAAATTTGGTGAACTTGTAGCCTGAGCTACAATTTTTTAGTTAAATAAGCATCAAAATTGATTCAGAAAAAAGCTCTTGGAGGGAGTTGTGCATTTAAACGCATACGATCCAGAAGATTTTTATGATGAACTTTTTCTGGCTAAGGGACAACCACGAGCCCAGGCGGCATCCTTAATGGAATGGATGCAAGCTCTCGGCATCAAACAATTGCAGCAACACCAACAGACAGCCCAGATCGCTCTGTTTAAACTGGGAGTAACCTTTAATGTTTATAGCGACGATCAAGGTGTCGAAAAAATTTTTCCCTTTGATATTATTCCTCGGATTATCTCAGCTCAAGAATGGCAAAAGCTCGAAAAAGGTCTGAAGCAGAGAATTGCGGCACTGAACCTCTTTTTAGGAGACATTTACGGTGAACAAAAGATTCTTAAGGATGGCAAAATACCTGCTGAAATTATTAATTCAGCCAAAGGGTTTTTAAAACCTTGTCTTAGCATTAAACCTGTTTCAGGAATTTGGTGCCACATTACCGGTACGGATTTAGTACGCGATCGCGATGGACAATGGTATGTGCTAGAAGATAATTTAAGAGTACCTTCAGGTATCTCTTATGTACTAGATAACCGCCGAGTCATGAAAACTACTTTTCCTGATATTTTTCAGACTATGGCAGTTAAGCCAGTGGATGATTATCCTAGTCATTTGCTGGAAAGTTTGTTAAATCTAGCACCTCCCTACTTACCCAATCCCACAGTGGTTGTCCTCACCCCCGGAATTTACAATTCCGCTTATTATGAACACTCATTTTTGGCACAGCAAATGGGTGTGGAGTTAGTAGAAGGTCGCGATCTGGTGGTGGTAGACGGTTATTTGCAAATGCGAACTACTAAAGGACTTCAGCGAGTAGATGTGATTTATCGTCGAGTCGATGACGACTTTTTAGATCCCCTGGTATTTCGTTCTGACTCCTTATTAGGAGTGCCCGGATTAATGGAAGTTTATCAACAAGGTCGCGTCGCACTAGCCAATGCCCCCGGAACAGGGGTAGCAGATGATAAGGTGGTTTATGCCTATTTACCTGAGATGATTCGCTATTATCTAGGAGAAGAGCCAATCTTAGCTAATGTTCCCACTTACCTATGTTGGCAAGAAAAAGAGCGAAATTATGTTCTCAAGAATTTAAAGAGTTTAGTAGTCAAATCTGCTAACGAAGCCGGAGGCTACGGAATGTTGGTCGGTTCATCAGCGACTGAAGTGCAGTGCCAAGAATTTGCTCAGCGTATTATGGCTAATCCCCGTAATTATATTGCTCAACCAATCCTCAGCTTATCACGAGTTCCTACTTTAATCGGTGATGCTGTTGAGGGAAGGCACGTAGATTTGCGCCCTTATATCATCCATCGAGGTGAGGAAATTTATGTTCATCCCGGGGGACTTACTAGAGTAGCTCTGAAAAAAGGTTCTCTAGTCGTCAATTCTTCCCAAGGTGGAGGAAGTAAAGATACTTGGGTTCTAACCGGGGAAGGCAATCATTGCCAACAATATCAAGTAAACCAACAAATAACGAATAATTCCTAACCAACAACTTATGCTAAGTCGAGTTGCTGATTCTATTTACTGGCTAAACCGCTACATCGAGCGAGCGGAAAATGTCGCCCGTTTTATTGATGTCAATCTCCATTTAATGCTTGATTTGCCCACGGATATAAACCAGCAGTGGCAACCTTTAATTTATACAACAGGAGATTTAGAACTGTTTCAAAATCATTACGGGGAAATCAATGGGGAAAATGTGATTCAGTTTCTCACTTTCGATGGGGATTATCCCAATTCCATTATCTCCTGTGTGCAAAAAGCGAGAGAAAATGCTCGCTCGATTCGGGAAATTATTTCCTCAGAGATGTGGGAGGAGGTGAATGCTTTTTACTTGATGCTGAAGGAAACTTCATCAGGCAAACCCTTAGATGAACTACCTGATTTTTTTGCTCAGGTAAAAATGTCTAGTCACCGCTTTACCGGAGTGATGGATGCCACCATGAGTCATAATGAAGGTTGGCATTTTGGGCAAGTTGGGAGATTCTTAGAAAGAGCGGATAAAACGGCTCGCATTCTTGACGTAAAATATTTTGTATTATTGCCTTCAGCAGAATGGGTGGGAACACCTTTAGATCAAATTCAATGGATCGCTTTGTTAAAATCAGCTAGTGCTTACGAAATGTACCGCAAATATCAACATCGCATCACTCCCAACGATGTCGCTGAATTTCTAATTTTAAACCGACAGTTTCCTCGTTCCGTTCATTTTTGTCTATGGCAAGCTGAACAATGTTTACATGAAATTACCAACACCCCTGTTGGTACTTGGTGCAATAGTGCGGAGCGATCCCTTGGTCAATTATGTTCTCAACTAGGTTATTTAACCATAGAGGATATTACTGAATCTGGTTTACACGAATTTTTGGATCGGATGCAAAGCTCTATTAATGAAGTGGCCATGCGAATTTATTCTACTTTTTTTGCCATAGATAATTCTTAAAGTGCTATACAACATTATTCACAGGACAAGTTACACTTATAATAAACCCGTGTGGTTACAGCCCCATCTGATCAGACTACGACCTCGTAGCGATAGTTGGCAAAAACTCCATTCCTTTTCTCTGCTCATAGAACCTACCCCAGAAACCGTTTCCCACATTGTCGATTTGGATGGGAATAATCTGACCAAGGTCTGGTTTACTAAAGCAACAGAGCAATTGGAACTCAAAATCATTACCCAAGTAGAAACCTACAAAACAAATCCTTTTGACTATCTCCTTGAGCCTTGGGCAGTTAAGCTACCCATTGATTATCCTAGTTCCTTATTCACTCAACTTCAACCTTATTTACAACCCCACAGTTTCCTATTGGATCCGGTAGTATTAGAACTTGCACAAGAAATTGATTTAGAAGTCAACGGTAATACCATTGCTTTTGTTTCCAATTCAAATCAGCGTCTCTATGAAAGTTGTAATTATATTACTCGTGAAAATGGAGAACCCTGGCCAGCAGGAGTAACCTGGAGACGCAAGCAAGGTTCTTGTCGGGATTTAGCTGTATTGTTTATAGAAGTTTGTCGTGCTATGGGTTTAGCGGCCAGGTTTGTCAGTGGTTATCAAGAAGGAGACCTAGAACAAGACAACCGAGACTTACACGCTTGGGCTGAGGTTTATTTACCTGGTGGTGGCTGGCGAGGTTACGATCCTACTCACGGATTAGCAGTCAGCGATCGCCACGTAGCTTTAGCCGCTAGTTGTTTCCCTAGTTATGCGGCCGCTGTTACTGGTAAGATTACGCCAGTTCAATCTTTAACAGAAGATGGTGAGCTGACTAAGTCAAAGATAACAGCTGATATATCTCTTCAAGTTATCTGATATCTATGCTCGTAGAGCGAAGTAATCAGGTTTTTCGAGGGCGATCGCCTCTCTAATCAATTTGCTTAATTTTATCCTATTTCCCAACAAGCCTATCTTAAATGTCGCCAGAGGATATCAACTTTATTCATGAAATATTAGCTTATATATGTTGGAAGTGAAGTAAGTTTTATCTCAAAGTTAATAAGGGTAGTACTTCTCAAGAATGTCTTACTTAACTAGTGTCAACTTAGAAACAGGTGTAAACTGTTAGATATTCGTAGAAAAAAGATAAACTCATAAATATGACCTCTGTTGTGTTTCTTTTAATTGCTAGTTTTTTACTCAGTTTACTATTAGTCTTTCTCATCATCCAAAACTTTAGTAAACAACTTTTAGATATTCCCAACGAACGTAGTTCTCATGTTCGACCAACTCCGAGGGGGGGAGGTTTAGGATTTGTTATCACTTTTATTATCGGCATTCTTGTTGTTACCTTACTTCCCATCTCACCGGTAAAATCCGATCCTCTATTACCCTTAATTCTTTTGCCCTTAGCAATCATCGGTTTTCTAGACGATCGCTATAATTTGCCTTCTATTGTTCGTTATGGAGTACAATTAGGTGTCGCTATTTTTGCGATTATCCGTTACGGAATTTTTCCCCAACCTTTGATGCGAAACCTTTCTGAAACGAAAGCTAGAAGCCTTGGTTCCTACCGGGGTGTGATGAGAGACTTTCCTCACCCTCGTAGTGAAGAAATCTTAAAAGGTTTGGCTGCATACCGAGGTGGACAAGCAGGGATGAAATACGCAGAAGCTTTTCAAACAGCCTTTCACGCTTTGACTACTAGATATCTTGAGGTTAACTAATTTTGGTTTATTCGTACATTGGTATCATTTTTGCAACAATCTTAACCCTCATCGGTTGGGCAATATATCTAGAGGATGGTGGTTCCCCCTTTTTTCGCCAGCAGCGCGTGGGCAAAGACGGTCAATTGTTTGAACTATTGAAGTTTCGTAGTATGGCAGTCAATACAGCCAACGTTCCCTCCGCTCAAGCGAGTTCTTCAAGTATTACACAAGTAGACGCTTTACCGCCTTGATTAACTTCTATAATTTTATGGATGGTTTGGATGGTCTTGTGGCAGGGGTTTCTGTGGTGCAATTATCCTTTTTAGCTATCTATTTACATCAATATGAATGGTTCATCTTAGTTTCGGCTTTGTTAGGATTTTTGTACTGGAATTGGTCTCCTGCTAAGATCTTTATGGGGGATGTAGGTAGTACTTTTTTAGGGGCAGTTATTCCCATAGCACTCATTCAATCTTCTGATGTTACCGTTGCTTGGTCAAGTTTAGCCATTGTTTTACCTATTGCAGGGGATACCATTTATACCCTAATTACCAGATTACGGAAGGGAGAAAATATCTTTGAAGCTCACCGCACACACATTTTTCAACGACTACAACAATCGGGATGGACTCATAAGGCAGTAGCATGGAGTTATATATTACTAACATTGATTATAGGATGTTTAATTTTCTATTTCACCCTTTATGGTGCTTTATATAGCTTATTATTGACGATTATTTTAATTATTTTAAGCGAATTTTATTTGAACTTAAAAGTGAATTATCAATAACATAAAAAAATGAAAATATTAGTAACTGGTGCCGCAGGATTTATAGGGTTTTATTTAAGCAAAAAACTCTTATCTCTCGGTAATGAGGTCGTGGGTTTAGATAATATTAATGACTATTATGATGTCTCTTTAAAAACTGCTAGACTAGACAAGATTAGGGGGAAAAAATGTTTTACATTTCATAAATTAGATTTAACAGATAAAGATAATATTCAACAACTTTTTGCGGAAAATAAATTTGAGGTGGTGGTAAATCTTGCCGCCCAAGCTGGGGTTAGATATTCCCTAAAAAATCCCCATGCTTATGTTGATAGTAACCTTGTGGGATTTATGAATATTTTGGAATGCTGTCGCTATCATGATGTCAAACATTTAGTTTTTGCTTCCTCAAGTTCTGTTTACGGATCTAACACAAAGATTCCTTTTTCCACCCATGATAATGTGGATCATCCGGTCAGCCTCTATGCCGCTACGAAAAAAGCTAATGAATTAATGGCTCATACTTACAGTCATTTATATGGTTTGCCCTGTACGGGTTTACGGTTTTTTACGGTATATGGTCCTTGGGGAAGACCGGATATGGCTTATTTCTTATTCACTAAGGCGATTTTGGCAGGAAAACCCATTAAAGTATTCAATTATGGCAAAATGCAACGGGATTTTACTTATATTGACGATATTGTGGAAGGGGTGGTAAGGGTTATGGATTATATTCCTCAACCTAATCCTAACTGGTCAGGGACGAATCGAGATCCTAGCACTAGCAATGCTCCTTATAAGGTTTATAATATTGGCAATAATCAACCCGTTGAGTTAGTTAAGTTTATCGAGACCATCGAACATTGTCTAGGGATGAAAGCGGAAAAAAATCTGTTACCAATACAACCCGGAGATGTTCCCATTACCTATGCTGATGTGGACGATTTAGTCGAGGATGTAGGTTTTAAACCAAGTACACCCATAGAGGTAGGTATTCAAAAATTTGTTGATTGGTATAAGACTTATTACAATTAACTGACACTGTTGGTCAACTTAATAAATAAGAAATTAATAAATAAAAAACTGCAGGAGGCAGGAGGCAGGGGGCAATTATATTTTCCTTAACCGAGAAGTGTCGAGGCTAAATCAACTAAGCCAAAATTTTCGGCACTTGGAAAAAGTCTTCTTCTCTTTCTGGTGCCGAGTTTAATAAACTTTCTCTATCTATATAAGTTACTTGTTCATCTTTTCTGGTAATATTACTAACATCGATGGCTCGTGTAGTCGGTTGTACATTGTCTGTGTCTAATTCGCTCAATTGTTCAAAATAATCGAGAATAGCATTTAATTGAGTGCCAAATTCTTCTTCTTGTGCCGAAGTAATTTCCAAACGAGCTAAATTGGCAACTTTTTTGACTTCTTCTTTACTAATACTCATATTTTTGTTATTTAATGGCTTTTATCTCTTATTAATATAACAGAGCGATCGCCTATTGTTTTACTGAGGGAACAAACAAGTCTATAATCCAAAATCCAAAATTACCTAACGAAGAAATCTATTTTTGCAAGAGGTCTATTGTTTCAATGAAAATCTTAATTTTATCTACTCCTGTGGGTGCCTTAAGCTCAGGTATGGGAGGCGGTGTAGAATTAACCATATATAATCTTATTCAAGAAATGCAACGGCGTAACCATATTGTCAAAATAGTTGCACCAGAAGGATCTTTTTTTGCCAATGCGGATATAGTCCAGATAGAGGGCAATTTACATATTCCCGCACAAACCCAAACCCGTGATATTCCCGCCATTATACCCGAAAACTCCGTGTTAGCGAACATGTGGCAATATGCAAGAGGTGTACAATCTGATTATGATGTCTTGATAAACTTTGCTTTTGACTGGTTACCTTTTTATCTTACACCTTTTTTTGAGACGGCGATCGCCCACTTTATCAGTATGGGTTCATTATCTAATAGTTTAGATCAAATCATGGCGGCAACTGCTCGTAAATATCCTCAAAATTTTGGTGTTTATACCAAATCTCAAGCGGAAACTTTTCCCTTTCCTGAAGTTTGTCAACATTTAGGCAGTGGTATTGACTTGTCTTTATACGAATTTAGGGAAAAAGCCGAGGAAAAATTAGCATGGTTAGGCAGAATTGCACCGGAAAAAGCCTTAGAAGATGCCGTCAAAGCCTCAGAAATAACTCAAATACCCTTATTAATTTTCGGCAAAATCCAAGATGAAGACTACTGGCAAAATATCCTTACAGAACATCCCCATGCACCCATAGACTATAAAGGTTTCTTATCCACCATCGATTTACAAAGAGAGTTAGGTAATTGTCAAGCCTTATTAATGACTCCTCGTTGGATGGAAGCCTTTGGGAACGTGGCCATCGAAGCCTTAGCCTGTGGAGTTCCCGTTATCAGTTACGCTAGAGGAGGTCCCGGAGAAATCGTCACTGAGGGTAAAACAGGCTTTTTAGTGACTCCTGACAGTATCGAAGGATTAGTTTCAGCTATTCTTCGTCTCTCCGAAATTAATCGTTATGATTGTCGCCAATGTGCGGAAGAAATTTACTCATTAACAGCATGGGGAAATAATTTTGAGTCATGGTTAAAAGCAATAATTGATAATTGATAGTTGATAATAAATGTAAACATTAATTAATCAAGACGCATTTATTTTTTTATCATTAATGATTAATAAGTGTTGATTCATTAATAATTATTTTATAAAAATCTGCATAAAAAATTATGGCTTATTCTTGGTATAAAGCATTTCACCTTATCGGTATCGTGGTTTGGTTTGCAGGATTATTCTATCTTGTACGTTTATTTGTATATCACGCTGAAGCATATGAAAAACCCGAACCAGCCCAAAGCATTTTAAAGCAACAATATGAGTTGATGGAAAAACGTCTCTATAACATCATTACCACCCCAGGGATGATTGTCACCGTGGCAATGGCGATGGGATTAATAAGTACTGAACCAGAGGTGTTAAAATCTGGATGGTTACATATCAAATTTTTATTTGTGGGTTTGTTGTTGATTTATCATTTTTGGTGTGGCAGAATCATCAAACAACTCGCAAAGGGTGAAAATTCATGGAGTGGGCAAAAATTTCGAGCTTTAAACGAAGCCCCCACTATTTTATTATTAGTGATAGTGCTGTTAGCCGTGTTTAAAAATAATTTACCTTTAGATATTACCACTTGGTTAATTATTGGCTTAGTAATTTTAATGGCGGTAACTATTCAGCTATATGCGAAAAAACGTCGTCAAAACGAGGAAAAAGTCAACGCCGAAAATTTACTGAAAACCAATTAACTATAAATTTAATTTTGAGTTAGAATAACAACTTTATTATTGTCAAAAATTAGTTAAACCATGTTTAAATCTCTTGTGATTTCTTCTCTAGTTTTAGCCATCGCCAGCCATGTACCAGCGATCGCACAGGATCAAAACCCTCCGGCCGAAACTTTTCAACCCGGATTTTGGCAGCCAATAGCTAGGGTAGATTTAAGCAAACCGATAACTTTAAAAATTATCAACGACAGTGGCACCGCTTTAGACTATGCATTGACAGACACTATATCAGAACCCTCAGAAATAGAGGTGGGGGCGACAGAAACCATTGAAAGTCTTCAACCGCCATCCTATATAGTTATATATCCAGACACAAAAAATCCCAATAGTTCAAGAATCAATCTTAAGTATTTAGTAGAAGTGACTCCAGATAATACTATTGAATTGAGAGTTACACAAATAGATAGTGTTAGTCAAGGGAATCGTACTTTTAATTTACAAACAACTGGGGCTATTTTCGTTTTTTAAACCTTTTAAGTTAACCAAATAACACAATATTAACTTTGTCAAAAAAAAGGGACATCCCCCAGGATCGTCAAAAATTAGATTTTTTGGAAGTGTCCAATCAATAAGTAATACTTAATAAGTAGAAACTCATGAACACCAATATAGAGACAGAAATATTGCAAATTGGTAATCCCATTTTACGACAAATAGCGGCCGAAGTCACAGAAGTTGATCACCCAAAAATACAAGCCCTCATTGGTGAGCTAATTTTGATTACAAAACAAGCTCACGGCGTTGGGATCGCCGCACCTCAAATTGGTGAATCTTGTCGAATTATTATTGTATCCTCGCACCCGAATATTCGTTATCCTGATGCACCTTTTATGCCTCCTTTGGCAATGATCAACCCCCGTATCATCAGCTATTCAGAAGAAGTTGTCATGGGAACAGAAGGTTGTCTCAGTGTTCAAAAAAAACGGGGCAATGTTCCCCGCTATCAAGATATTATGGTAGAGTATATTGCTCGTGATGGTAATTTTCGACAGGAAGAATATAGTAATTTTATCGCTCGAATTATTCAACATGAATTAGATCATCTTAATGGCATTCTTTTTGTGGATCATGTGCGAGATCAATTGGTAATTAACAATTAATTTTGATTCTCCCTGGAAAAGACAACAAACAATTACGGTATATTATCAACTATCAACTATACATTGTCATCTATTATGTTAAATATGAGTTATTAAATGATGTTATTTAAAAAAAAAATTTCTGCCATTTTTTTGTGTTTTTTGTTAGTTAGTTGCCAAGGAAATAATCAGTCAGAAGAAACAGATAATTCCAACTTTAAAAGGGAAATAGAACAAGGTTTAGTTTTGTACAATGCTACCCTAGAACAATCAAATTCTCGAGGTCAAATTTTATGGCGTTTAAGTACGAAAAAAGCCACTTATACTCAAGATAAGAAAAGTGCTATTTTAGAAGATTTAACGGGTAATTTATTTGAAAAGGGAAAAATTATTTTACAAGTTAGTGCGAAAACAGGAGAGATCAAAAATGACGGTAAAGAAATTTATTTATCTGGGGAAATTATCGCTTTTGATACTCGTAATAAAGCAGAGTTTAAAGGGCAAGAAGTTATATGGAAACCAGAAGAGAATTTTATGATGATGACGGGAAACAAAGGCATAAAAGCCAATCATACTAAGTTATTAGCAAGTGCGAAAGAGGCAAAATATAACACAAAAAATCAAATATTAGAGTTATCTGAAAATATTATTGCTAATACGAGAAATCCTTCTTTACAACTAAAAACTCAGCATTTATATTGGAAAATTACCGAAAATAAATTAATTGGAAATAGCTTTTTAGAAATGGTGCGTTTTGATGAAAATAAATTAGTTACAGATAAAATAAAAACTGATCAAGCAGAAATAGATTTGAATAATAATATTGCCATTATTAACGGTAACGTTGAATATCAATCTTTAAAACCTCCTTTACAAGCCGCTACCACCAGAGTTATATGGTATTATGGCGATCGCAAAGTAGAATCTAATCAAGCAACTAGATTGTTTCAACCAGAAGACAATATGACCTTAACGGCGAATACCGTGAAATTTGATTTAGAGGAAAATCAAGTTTATTTACATGAAGGAATTTATGGACAAGCTGTGAAAAATGAAGTAGAAATTTATGCCGATAATTTGGTGTGGAATTTAGATAATAAAGAAATAAATGCCGATGGAAATGTTTATTATAAACAGATAAATCCTGACTTTAATTTGCGGGGAGTTAAAGCCAAAGGTAAATTGCAGGATAAAAATATTATAGTAGAGGGAAATGAAGCCAACCCTGTGACGACGTTAATTTACCCTCAGGATTAGTATATTTATAACCTACCATGTTTCCAGTAAATTCCTTGATTAATAACGAGGGATAGAAGAATCAATATATACTGCATAGGCATCGATTCCTCCCGAAACATTCTTCACCTTAGAAAATCCTTGACTTATCAACCATTGACACATATTAGCCGATCGAATACCATGATGACACATAACGATAGTTTCTAAATCTGCACTAAATATGGTTTTAATTTTACTTTCCCATTGTTTGTATTGACTCAAAGGTAATAGTTTAAAAGAAGGTAAAAATGCAATTTCTGCTTCGTTTTCTTCCCTGACATCAATGAATTGTATTTCCTTATTTTCTTCCGTTAAAATAACCGCTAATTCTTCCACATTTATACTGTTAATACTCATAATTTTATAGAAAATAGTAATAGTAAATAATCGTTAATTGTTAATTGTTAAAGTTGTTCTAAAATTTGATATATTTCCTTTTCAAAAGTGACCTGTGCACGATTAGTTTTACCGCCGATAAAATAGCGATCGCCTTCTTGTAATGCCCAAATTTGAGAAAAAGAGACATAACTCATGACCACACCGATCATCAAAAGAGCAAAACCCAGATAAACAAAGGGTACACCGGGATCTGCCTTAATTTGTAACCCGGTAGAACCGATTAAATCTAGTATTTTGACAGTAACCCCATTAACCTCTACAGGCATATTGGGACGTACGGCACTAATTAATTTCCCCTGCATATCATAGAGAAACATTGTGCCTTGTAAATCCTTAGCAACTAAAGAAATTCCTTCACTTAGATCTGGTTTAATAGGAATCCATGTACCCCAAATACGTCCTTTTCTTTCGTTGGTTAATTCTGCCATAGGTAATTGAAAAATAGGACTATTGTTGAGTTGAATTTTAACGGCGGAAATACCCCAATTTGTTTGATAAAAAGTGATGCCTTTATATCTTAAAGGTTGGTTCACAAAAATAGTTTTTCGCTCTAATTCTTTACCGGTTTTATTCACGACCGATAAATCAGAATAAAATTGATCTACTGAACCATTAGAAGTGTATTTAATCCAAAAATTATTAACTTTAATATCAAAAGATTGAGGATAGTGTAAGTTAGTAAATTTACCAGCCTCTAAAAAATTTTGAATAGTAAAAGTTTCCCCACTAGGGATCATTTCTTGAGCAAAAAATCCTGTAAAAGCACCATAAATTGCTCCTAATAAAACAAGAATTATCCCCATATGAACAATTATAGGTCCGATTCTTCCAGTTATACCCTTTTGAGCATATAAGGAATTATCATTTTGATAAACTTTATAACCTCTTTGAGTTATGACAGAGTTAATTTTATCTAAGGATTCCGTCGTAATTTCTGCACTTAAAGCCAATTTATTAAACTGTCTTGATTGCTCATAAAAATTCCATATTTTTGCCGCTTTTAAAGCTGGCAATTGCCGTCTAAAAGTACAGGCAATCAAACTGCTACCAAATAAAACTAAAATACTTAAATACCACCAAGTAGTATAGACATGATTTAAGCCCATGGTCAATAATACTTGCCATGTTAAAAATCCGAACAAAGCAGGACTTTCTGGATAATTTTCCTGATAATAATTAACGGGCTGATTTTGTTCAATAACTGTGCCACTAATGCTAAAAAAAGCAATTATTAATAATAAAATAATAGCTAAACGTAAATCAGCAATAGTCGTAATTACCTTGCGAAAAAACCAATTTATGGAATAATTAACAGGTATATTTTTAGTGGAATTAGATACACTCATTTCATTAATTTAATAGTCCATATTTCAGCATACCATAACTTAAAAGTTATCGTGAAATACCACTACGCGACCTCGGAGTGGCACCTTTCTTTGGCGATCTGACTTTTCAGGGGATCTCGATGTAAATAGTATAAAGTTAACAAAATTTCTTCCGATAAACTTAGTTTTTTTCTTTCTCATTACAGATGAAATTATTAGTAATTTATTCAGCAAGCCCTAATTAGGAAAAAGGTGAAAATACTTATTATAGCAGGCTTTCAGCATTATTGTTATATCGAACTGAGGTGAAGCAGTTTTGTGTTAAGATAAAGGTAGAAAACATAATAATTAATGAAGGAGGTAAAAACCATGACATTAATGCGTTGGGAACCTTTTTCGGAAATTGCTGGCTTACAAAAGGAAATGAACAGCTTATTTGACGGTCTAGCACGGGAGACGACTGGTCAGTGGGGCTCGGCTTTTGTGCCCGCTGCTGAAATGGACGAAACCCCAGAAGAAATCCATCTGAAACTGGAAGTTCCAGGAATGGATGCTAAAGACATCGATGTTGAAGTTTCTCCTGACAGTGTTTCCATTAGCGGCGAACGCAAAGAAGAAAGCAAAACGGAAGAAAAAGGCATAAGTCGGAGTGAATTCCGCTATGGTAGTTTCCGCCGTGTCATTCCTTTGCCGGCCCATGTCCAAAATAAAAACGTGAAAGCAGAGTACAAAGAAGGTATCTTAAGCTTAACTCTGCCCAAAGCTGAAGAGGAAAAAAATAAAGTCGTTAAGGTAAATGTTGCCTAATTCTCTCTTCTCCCTTTCGGTTGACCAGAGAATCAAATCGTCCAGAGAATCGAATCAGATAGAAAGATGGCAAGCTGAACCTTAAAAATCGGGTTTCTGACATTGATCCGTTTAACTAGTGAACAGAAACCCGAATAATTTTGACTTCAATGAAGGTAAGTAAATCTTCTTAAGCAACTCGATCAATCTCAACCCTCATGTCCTAACCTTATTTGAGGGAGATAAAATTGTCTGCGAGGTGAGACTTGGCGAAATCCCCAAGCAGAAAGTGGGACTTGGAAGAGGGGGAAGATGGGGAAGATTCCTCAACCAAAGAATAGGCTTTTCACTCCCTTGTCTACTTTCCTTCCTTGTCCTCCTTGTAATGTAATTCGTCGCAGTCAAATTATTGGTTTGATGACAATGGACGGTTCTACCGCCACCGAATACGATCGCGTCGAGGAAGTTTGGCTAGACGAAAAAGGACAAGTAGTTTACCTGGGGGGTAGTCAAGGCTATACTCCTTTAGAACAAGTATCTGTAGTTGGTCCTGATGCGGTCTTAACTTACAGCAGTAGTCTTTTCGAGCCCCCTGGCAATCTCCGCCGCCTCAACGGTTTGAGGGTAAATTCTCCGCTGTCAGATTCCTTTGGTTGGATTGAGGATTTTCTCTTTGATTGGGAAACAGGAGAAATTATGGCCTATATCTTAGGTGGGGATATTGCCGAACCTTTTGGTGGGCAGGCGGTACTCTTCCCTGAGGATGTAGAAGCGATCGATGGGGGAGTGGTAGTAATCAAAAATGGGGCAAAAGACCATTTAAAAAGCGAATCTGAAGGACTTAAAGGCTTTTTAAGCGAAAAATCCCAGCAGGTCAAACATTTGGTCCAAAAAATGGGCGATCGCGTCCGTTCCTTGATTGTACCCGAAGAGAAACCAGAAGTGGTCAAGGTCAGAATTAAAGAAGTCAGCGACGAACTTGGAGCTTCTGGGAAACAAGATCACAATACTCTAGTCGAAGCCACCAAGTTTCTTAATTTTTATAAATACTGGCACTTATTTTACCCCCAAATTCTACTGGTTTCTTTTCTTGGTCTTCTTTGTCTTGGGGGACAACTGGCATCTAAGATTAATTTACCTCGATTTTGATTTTGATTTTGATTTTGATTTTCATTTTCATCAATTTCTTGAGGAGATAAAATAACCGTTTTAGGCGATGTTCAAAACAGGGTTACACAAAGCGCCAAAAATCAGTCGGCGGAACAGAACAAATGCTTGGCTTTGAAAGATTTCAACGAGCCTGACCGTTTGACTTCGAAAACAATACTGCCGTCCTTCAAGCTAAGTTTTCACTTGGCTCAATTTGACCTGCTTGTGTTACCTAAAATTCCCCCTTTTTGAACATCGCCGCCAGAATTAAAAATCATTCAAAAACACCCATCATTTAGACTTTGATTTCGTAGCCGAATAGATTAGGATTGATTTCCCCCAAGTTTAACTCTCCTAAGCCATATTCTGCCCATCTTTGAGTTACTTTTTCAGAGATGGCTTCATCAGATTCTAAGACTTCCCCCCATTGATGATCCGTTTCGGGATATATCTTAGTAGTAGCATCTATCGCCATTCTCCCCCCCAAGCCGATTTTTTCACTGGCAAAATCAAGGGTGTCAAAAGGAGTTTCTGGTAAGATAAAGACATCTCGCACGGGGTCAACTTTGGAAGTAATCGCCCACACTACTTGACGAGGATCTCTGATATTGATTTCCTTATCGACAATTATCACGAATTTTGTGTAGGTAAATTGGGGTAAAGCACTCCAAAAAGCCATAGCCGCACGTTTTGCTTGTCCTGGGTAGGCTTTATCAATGGAAATCACCGCCGCTTTATAGCTTAATGCTTCCATCGGTAAGAAAAAGTCTGTGATCTCCGATACCTGTTGTCGTAAAATGGGGGTATAGATACGATTGAGAGCGATCGCCATCATCGCTTCTTCTTTGGGTGGTCTTCCACTAAAGGTAGTAAGATAAACAGGATCTTTACGGTGTGTCATGCAGTGAAAACGCACTAGAGGAGAATCTTCCACCCCACCATAATAACCCATGTGATCGCCAAAAGGACCATCGGGTAACATTTCTCCTGGTGTAATTGTACCTTCTAAGATAAATTCAGAATCCGCAGGTACTTCTAAATCAAGGGTTTTGCATTTAGCTAATTTTACCCCAGATCCACCATATAATCCGGCAAATAACCACTCTGATAAGTCCACAGGAATGGGAGTAGCCGCCGCTAAAATAATTAAAGGATCAACTCCAAGGGCGATGGCAACTTCCAACTTTTTGCCCATTAAAGCCGCTTTTCGTAGATGTCTTGCACCACCTCTCACAGACAACCAATGTATCGTCATGGTTGTGTCAGATTGTAACTGTAAACGATAAACTCCAACGTTCGGCGTACCAGTTTCGCAATCTTTGGTGATAACTAGCCCTAAAGTAATAATTTTCCCTGCATCTTTGGGATAAGGGCGAATTAGGGGTAATAAGTTTAAGTCTAAATCTTTCTCTTCCATAACCATCTGCTGACAAGGGGGGAAAAAGTCTCTACTTGGTTTGGCTTTCACCACATCAAACAACACTTTACCAAAATCGATCGCCTGACTAATTTTTTTCGGTGGTTTTGGTTGTTGCAACATCCCCAATTTTTTACCTAATTCTTCTAATTCTTGGGGATTTTCCATTTTCATCGCCCAACAAACCCGTTGTAAAGTGCCTAATAGATTCACAGCGATGGGGAAAGGAGAATTTTTAACATTTTCAAACAGCAACCCTGGTCCCCCTGCCTGCAACATCCTATTAGCGATCTCCGCAATTTCTAAATCCGAGTCAACCTCTATTTTAATACGTTTTAGTTGTCCTTTTTCTTCTAATAGTTTAATAAATCCACGCAAATCTCTAGCCATAGGGTTATTTGTGATGATAAATGTCTAAATTGCAGAAAATTTTGATTAATTAAACACTGCAGTCATTATTCTTAACAGTTCTTAACAATCTATAGAAGGGATTTTCTTTCTAATTGAGGGATATGGTGGAGAAATGTTAATTGTTAATTGTTAATTATTTTTTGGCTATTTCTTGAGACAAAATTTCCATGGCCTTTTTAAATTGTGCATCCTCGATGGTGCCAACTTTTGTTCGATCTTTGATTAAGACTTCTTTTTCTTGTTCAGTCATCTCATAAACTATATCAGGAGTGATACCATATTTATTAATATCTCTGCCATCAGGGGTGAGATATTTGGCGATCGTCACCGCTAAACCAGAACCATCCCCTAATCCTCTGACGGATTGTACTAAGCCTTTGCCAAAGGTTTGTGTACCGACGACTGTAGCTCGCTTATGATCTTGTAATGCTCCCGAAAGAATTTCACTGGCACTGGCGGAACCGCCATCGACCAAAACAACTACGGGTTTACTGGTTAAGGCTGTAGCATCAGCACTGTGAGCTTCCACTTCACCAACTCTGTCAACGGTAGAGACGATTTTACCCTCGTTGATAAACATTCTGGCAATTTCAACACTGGAGTATAGTAATCCTCCCGGATTCGATCGTAAATCAAGAATATAACCAGTCACGTTATCTTTTTCTCCATCGAGGATGGCTTGTTTCATCTCCTGGGCAGCGTTACCACTAAATTGAACCAAGCGAACATATTCAACTTTTCCTAACCCCTGATTAGTGTCAATTCTAGCCCTAACGGGATGAATTTCAATACTAGCTCTAGTGATAGTAAAGTCGATATTTTTTCCATCTCTTTCAATGACAATCTTAACAGAAGTACCGGGTTTACCTCGAATCATGGAAACAGCATCATTAAGTTCCATTCCCTTGGTACTTTTACCATCAATTTCCCGGATAATATCTTTAGAAACAATCCCAGCCTTAAAAGCTGGAGTGTCTTCGATGGGAGAAATAACAACAATATTTTGCGTGTCTTCTTCTTTCGTAATTTGAATACCAACCCCGGTTAATTCTCCTGAAGTATCAATTTGCATGGTTTTAAATTCTTCAGGACTCATGAAGCGAGTATAGGGATCGTTGAGCTTTTTGAGCATTTCCCGAATGGCTTCGTAGGCTTGTTCTTTATCGGAATATTTTTTATCTAAATATTCGGTTCTAACCTTGCGCCAATCTTCCCCGTTAAAAGTTGCATCTACATATTTACGATTAATTACCTGCCATACTTCATCTACTAGTTCTTTCGGGCTATCTTGAAAAAAAGCCTGACTTTGGGAAAAACGAAGTCCAAAGCCTGTAACCGCTACACTGGATACGGCCAATGCAGTCGCACCGAGAACAAGTCCACGTTTAGTGATGCTCATATTCTAATAATCTATACTGAAAACTTATAAAGGAATGGAAATCCCGAAGTTAAAATGTAACTTCATTCAATTAAATAAATGAACTAATGCCAATTTTAACTAAAAGAGACTTATCTGTTCTGATACTAACATAATAGATAATTGATAGTTAATAATTAATAGTTAATAGTTGTTTTTCCTTCCACTCACAATAAAGTAAAAACCTTAAAATACCGATCCTCGAACGACATCCACAAACATGAGTGAAAAAATAGAAAAATCTAATCTGTCTAATAATCTAATTAAATCAAACAAAACTAATGACCAAGGTAATGTTATTCCGGTTAATTCTTCTATTTCTCCTCAAGGAGAATTAAATTCGGGGGATATTCCGCCAAAACAGCTAACTTATATCAAGAAAGAAAAAACATCTTATTCTGGTAAGATTATTATCTCCTTATTGGTTGCCCTTGTCGGTATTTTTTCTGGCATTCATTGGTTAGGATTAACTGGGTCTCTTTTAGCTTTTAGTTTTGCCTTGATCCAAGTTGTACCCAATGTTCAAGAATGGATCAAGTTTTTTCTTACTGCTCAAGAAAGGCAAACTTTAGTGGGTTTTGTCGGCTTAGTAATTGCTGTTGCTATTTTGGGAAATTATTTCGGGATATATCGCCGTGTTGGTTTCTGGCTAAATACCTTTAAATATGATGAATTTGGTTCTTGGGCTGAATGGGTTGGGGCATTGGGGCAAATTTTGATTGCGGTGTTAGCGGTGTATGTAGCATGGCAACAGTATGTTATTTCTAAGGATTTAACTATTCAACAAAATCGTATTACTCAACAACAAACTATTGATGCTTATTTTCAGGGTATTTCTGATCTAGTTTTGGGTCCTGATGGTTTATTGGAAGATTGGCCTCAAGAACGGGCGATCGCAGAGGGTAGGACAGCAGCAATTTTAAGTAGTGTCGATGCATCAGGGAAAGCAAAAATATTAAGGTTTTTATCTCGTTCTCGTTTAATAACTCCATTGAGAAGAGATAGTCATTTAGGGCGACCAATTTTAGATGGATCTGGGGGTTATGAAGAAGATCGTCAATTTGGTACAAGAGTAATTCATCTAGGGGTTGTTTTGGCAGGATGTAATTTTAGAGGGCAAGATTTACGGTGGATTGATTTAAGTGAAGCAAATCTGGTGCGAACGGATTTGAGTAAATGTGATCTGGTTAAAACTAATTTATCTCGTACTATTTTATGTGAGGCTAATTTAGAGAGGGCAGATTTCAAAGGTGTCAAATTATTTTATGGGAACTATAATACCGCGACTCCTCGTAGTCGTATTCATGCCCCTAGTTATCTCACTGGTGAAGGTACGGGTGTTGTTATTGAAAAAGCTAACTTAAGCGGGGTAAAAAACCTCAGTGAAGAAAATCGTTATTATTGTTGTTGTTGGGGTGGAGAATATACCCGTTCTACTATTCCGGGGGGGTGTCAAGGCATCCCTGATCGTTTAAAGAAGGCAGGAGTTGAAAGGCAGGAGGCAGGAAGAGGGTTAGCGGGGGATTTAAACCCACCGCTAACGTAAGACCGTCATTTTCCCAATAAAATTTGCTGAAGTTCATGATGATTTAGAGATAAAGATGCTCCTATCAACCTGAATTGTTCACCTAAATCATTAACATAAAATTGAGACAATTATTTTTTACTCAGGGAAGAGTTGTTGAAAAAAAGCTAAATTGGCGGTGTCACGTAGGATTAAAAAGATACCTAAACCTAGTAATAAGACTAAGCCTGTTTGCATAATGCCTTCCTGTAATTTGTTTGGTAAGGGTTTACCGAAAATTCCTTCTACCGCTAAAAAAGCTAATTGTCCGCCGTCAAGGGCAGGTAAGGGTAAAATATTAATAATGGCAAGGTTGATACTGATTAATGCTCCAAATTGAAATAAGTTTCCGAAGTCATTTTTCGCTAATTCTGCACCTACAGCTACGATGGCAACTGGTCCAGCTACTTGTTTTGCACTTTCTTGAAAATTGGTGATTAATTGCCCAAAACCTTGTAGAGTCAGGTTTGTATAACGTTCAAATTGTTCCGCACCCACAGTAAAGGCCTCAATAAGACCATGGGGACGACGTTTGATTAATTCTCCGTTAGGTGCTAACATGACACCGATTTTACCTTTGCCGTTGTCTCCCAATTCTGGGGTAATAGCCACAGTAAAAGTTTTAGTGCTTCTTTTGATGGTGAAGTTTAAACTCTGATTTGGGGAGTCTTGTATGGTTTTTCTCAAGGATTCCATCGCCGTTTCACCGCTGGAAAATACTTGATTATTGATAGCTAAAATAACATCACCGTTTTGTAAACCTGCGTTAGCGGCAGGAGATTTTACTTCCGTGAGAACTTGCGGTATCAATACACCCTGTTGATAATTTATATCTTGAACCCCTACTGTCACCGCTTGACCAACTAATAAGAAGTATGCAAAAATTAGGTTAGCTATCACTCCAGCACTGATGACGATCGCTCGATCAAATATTGGACGGTTACGCAGTAAATTGGGATCATCCAAGGGTATATTACTCTCTGGATCCTCATCAGGAAAACCAACATAACCTCCCAAGGGAAATGCCCTCAATGCGTATTCGGTTTCCTTTCCATCATGCTTGGCCAACACGGGACCAAAACCAATGGAGAATTTACTGACGCGGATACCTTGTAATCTTGCCGCCCCAAAATGCCCTAATTCGTGAATGACAATTAAAATAGCTAAAACTGCGATGGTCGCCAGTACAGACATAATTTTTTATTTTACTTAAGAAATCTTTAAACTTTATTATAACTTAACAGTAAATGTTCATAATTGATAGTTGAAGGTTAACCATATTTTTTAAGTCTAGTTTAATTGCTAATTATTTACATTCCCAAGAATAAAATTGTTAATTGTTAACTAACTACTTTTATTCTTCCTAAACAAGATAATTGATCACTATTTAAAATTAGTTGCTCTAATTCTACATCAGTGCCTAAATCGACTTCAAAATTATTGATAATTATCGTGTCTAAATAAGGAATACCGTCAATTTTAATGGGGTTAAATAATAAGGTATTCCCATTGTTTAAAGTCAAACTAGAGACTAATCTTAAATTAAATACTTCCCCGAGTTTATTCGTTAGAATAGCTTTTAACACAAATTTATCGTTATGCAGGACGATATTGTGCCAATTAAATTCATATTCTGCTAAGATTCTATTGTAATCTTCTATGGCTTGATGTGCTAATAAAAGTTCAACTAAATCCACTAAGCCTTGACTTAAAAGTGATGAATTAAGAGAAGTTTGTAGGTCGTCTATGGTTAAAATTAACTCGCCGTTAACAAAGATTGGTTGTAATAATTTGAACGGTTTTCCTCTTAATATTCCCCCTAAATTCACCGCAATATTTTCTGTGGAAACGGAGGCTTGACTGATATGAATATCTTGATAAACGGCCTTAGTTGTTTGCACTGAAACTTCATTGATTTTTCCCCTCAAAATTTGTTTATCTCCGGCATGAATTTCCATCTTTAAATCTTCAACGGTAGATAATTGCGATCGCAACCAAAATTTAATCGCTGGAGTGAGAAAACGAGAGATAATTTCTGATTTACTTTTAATAGTCATTAAATTGAAGATTAATTTTAGATTTACACATTAAACTTAATATTTTACTTACCTGAATTCCACAACAAGTCTAATGATAAACTTGACCATCAGGCATAATCGCCCCTTCAAAACTAACCTCAGTAATATTGGCACTGGTTAAATCAGCACCAATTAAATTAGCGTTAGTTAAATCAGCGGAGGTTAGATTAGTACGGGCAAAAAACACCTCCATTAAAGAAGCATTACGCATAACAGCACCATACAAATTAGCACGACTCAAATCCGCACGGTTAAGGCGGGCAAAACTCATATTTGCTTGAATAAGATTAGCACGAATTAATTTACAATCAGGCATTGTTGCACTTTCTAAGTTAATCATGCTCAGATCCGCATCGGTGAAATTAGCCCTTTCGAGCTTAACATTAGAAAGATTTGCACCAATTAATTTTGCACCAGTCAAATCTGCATCGGTTAAGAAAGCACCTTTTAAATTAGCTTGGGTTAAATCTGCACCCATTAATAAACAACCTCGTAAATTCACTTCCCGCAGATTCGCACCCACTAAACTCGCATTTGTTAAATCTGCACCCCGAAGATCAGCACTTTTTAAGTCAGCCCCATCTAAATTAGCACCTTTTAAGTTTGTGGGTTTAGAGCGCTTTTCTTGACGCATATTTGCACCCCTTAAACAACAACCCTTAAGGTTGGCACTACTTAAGTCAGAAAAACGTAAATCCACCTCAATTAAATTAGCATCTAACAAGTTGGCTAAAGTTAATTGTGCATTTCTCATGTCGGCTTTTTGTAAAATTGCCCCGTGCAATTCGCAACGATGAAGATCCGCACCTACTAAATTAGCCTGATTGAGATTCGCACCACTAAAGTTAGTTTCCACTAAATTAGCTCGACTAAAGTTAGAACGGCTTAAATAACAAAAAGTTAGATTAGCCTTCTGTAAATTAGCCTCATTAAGGATAATACCAATTAAATCTGCACCAACAAGATCGATTCCGGCTAACATTGCCCCCGTAAAGCGATTTTCTCCAGAGGTATAACGTTCGATAAATTCATTAACTTCCATAGGTCAATAATTGATAATTGATAATTTAATTGTCTCTTATTTCGATTTTGTCGATGTCTATGACTTTTTATAAAAGTGCTTAATAGATTCGACGATGGCACTAACGGCTTGAGCATTATCTTCCGGCTCTAAGCCTTCTATACTGGAGTTAGCTACGTGTGATAATTGAGTCTCAATGGTTTTAATATTTTTGTCGTACTGCTGAAGTATTTTAATTAGTAAATCATTTATACTACAGGTGCGGACGATGGACCAATGTTGTTCCGAGGGTTCAATCTGATAAACTGCATAGAATAAAATGATCTTAGCCCGCAGAGGATTCGTATATTGCATGATCTCCTGTTTGAGATCAAAAAGATTATCGATTTTAAGCCAAGGAATAACTTGCCCTTCGGGAACACTACTAGGAACAATATCAGCCACTGGGTCAGAGGAATCACATTTTTCTAATTCAGAGGGGGGTTGAATATTGGTGGAATCTTTTGCCGCAGTATTAGCTTGGGAATGTTGATCTGAGGTATTGTGACTTTTAGCCTTAATTAATCCAGTTTCTACTACTTGTTCCCCAGTATCCACCCCTGATATTACTTCATTGGTTTCGTGTTGATATAAAGGGGTTAATTCCCCCATAATGGTATCAGCGATAAAAGAATAAAAATTTTGACGGTTAATGGTGGCAACGATATCATCAAGGGCTTTTCTTAATCTTCGGGAACTGGGATAATGTTGGTGTAGTTCCAATAACAATTTCCTGAGATCGTACATCTCGATCACATTGACATCATTTTCCCAATATTGTTTACAGGTAGCGAAAATTAATTTTTTGATTCTGGGGAATTCTTCATGATATTGAATATTTTCGACAATGTAATCGATTAATTCATCTTCATCCCCTTGACTCACGCTTTGATCAACAAGACTCATATCAGTGTTGTTATACAACTCTGACATTCTTTTAAATATATAGTTAGCAATTTTATTGTAAACTTCTTTGCGATTGAGGGTATTGACCGCATGATATAGTAGGGCCTTTATGTCGTCAATAGTAGGATTACTTTCATAAAGACTTTGTAGTAAAAATTCAAAAGAATAACTGTTCACTATGGCAAAATCAGACTCCCAATATCTTTGACTTACATAAAAGATTAATTTTTTAGCTCTTTTTGTTTCCTGTAAATTACTTAAATCATTGGCTATACTGGCGATTATATCTGACGATACGACCATAGAACTTCGTCGGGGATAATTTATTTAACATCTTGAAATTATAACCAATAGTTATGATTAATTGTTGATGACTACTCTTCCGATTCATTTGCCATCATAGCAGGGTCAATTAGTGTAATGTCAAAAGGATCATCCGGTAAAGAAGGGAAAATATCCCGTTGAGTATGTTGATAGATAATGAAAACCTGTGGACCAAAAACTACTTTATCCCCATGTTTTAGTTGTTGGTTACTAACTTTTCTACCGTTAACTAGAATACCGTTGGCACTGCCTTTTTGATAACCATCTCCATCTACAATCTCATAATAAGCATAGCCCTGATCGTCAAATTGTCTGATCATGGTGGCATGATGACGGGAGACAAAGAGAGAATGGATTCTAATATCTGATTGTTGGGCCCTGCCGATGGAATATTTACTTTTTCTCAGGAGAATTTCTCGTCTGCCTTTATCATCTTCGACGATTAAAATATGCGATTTGTGAGGTTGTGCTGGATTTTGTAGCATTAAAGAGTTCTAAGTAAATATAGTGATCGATATAAAGTCTTTATAAAGTTCAGAAGATCTTCTTTTATTTTAGTCTAAATACTTAGGTATTGAACACTTCTATTATCCATCATGAGGGTTTTTTTATCCATGTTTTATTTTGAGGATCATTAAATTTCTCAACTTTAGGAAAATTGTTGAAATTTTTTAAATTGGGATTTTAATAATAAAGAGTTACTAACAACGAAAATCGAACTTAATGCCATTAAAGCCCCTGCGGTGCCGGGATTCAAGAGAATATGGTAATTTGCTAATAAACATCCTGCGGCGATGGGTATTGCGATAAGATTATAACTTAAAGCCCAAAATAGGTTTTGTTTAATTTTTGTGAGGGTAATTTGACTTAAATTAATGGCGGTGATTACATCGGTTAATTTTCCTCTGGTGAGTATTATTCCTGCAGTTTTAATTGCTACTTCCGCTCCTTGAGGCATGGCAATGGAAAATTGAGCGGTGGTCATGGCTGGGGCATCGTTAACACCGTCACCTACCATCGCTACTATTTGATCGGGGTTTTGTTCTTGGATTTGTTGGATTAAGACACTTTTTTCCATGGGTGCGACTCCTCCGTAATAAGTTTTGATGCCTAGTCGGTGAGCAATATTTTTGGCTATTTCCGGTTGATCTCCGCTGATCATGATCACTTGTAAGCCCATTTTTTGTAATTTATCGATGGTTTCTTTGGCTTCTTTTCTGAGGCTATCGGTTAAAGCAATGGCACCGATAATATTATGATTATGAGCTAAATAAATGACAGTTTTACCTTCTTTTTGTAATTGTGCTACTTGATGGGCGATCATCTCGTTAACCATAATATTATGTTCCGTTAACCATGTTTGATTCCCCAAATAAAACCAATCTTCAGATTTGGCTATGGTAACAATACCTTGAACTCCTTTGCCAACAAAACTGCTCAATTTTTTCGTTTCCATAGTGTTTAACTGTAACTGCCGAGCTTTTTTGAGAATACTTTGGGCGAGAGGATGATTGGCAACTATTTCTAAACTAGCGGCGATTTCCAAAATCTGATTTCTGGTGAAGTTATCACCATCGTAACTAATTATATCGGTGATTTCTGGGTATCCTTGAGTTAGAGTTCCCGTTTTATCAAAGATAATGATTTTCAGGTTTTTAACTTGTTCTAACACATCACCCCCTTTAATTAATAACCCATTTTCGGCACCGATGGTTGTACCTACTAAAATGGCGGTGGGAGTAGCTAACCCTAAAGCACAAGGACAAGCTATAACTAGTACATCAATGGCCAATTTGACGCTGAGGAGGATTTTCGTTGTCTCTAATTCCACTAAAATCTGTGACCAAATTTCTGTACCCCAAAAATACCAAAAACTAAAGGTAAATAAGGCGATCGCCATGATAGTATAAGTGAAGTAACCTGAAACCGTATCCGCCAACTTTTGCACAGGTGCTTTCCGAGTTTGAGCTTCTTCGACGGTAGCAATGATTTGATTAAGAATCGTATTTTTACCGGTATTAAAGGCCTCAACAATCACCATACCAGAATGATTAATTGTTCCCGCACAAACTTTTTCTCCTTTGGTTTTAAATACTGGTAAAGACTCCCCCGTAAGTAAAGACTCATCAACGGTAGTTTCTCCTTCCACAATGACACCATCGACGGGAAATTGCTCCCCAGCCAAGACTCTCATCCATTCTTCAGGCTTAACTTGCACTGCCGGAATTTGTAAACCTTGATCTTGAAAAGGGCTATTTTTACCGACCAAACGAGCAAATTGGGGGCGTAAATTGAGTAAAGTTTCTAGGGAATCCCCAGCTTTATTTCTCACCCTCGACTCTAACACCTTGCCTAAAAAGATAAATCCAAGCAACATTACTGGTTCATCAAAAAAACACTCCCATCCCAATTTGGGAAAAATCAGGGCGATACAGCTAGTAAGGTAAGCACCTGTAGCACCCATACCCACTAAACTATTCATATTCGGCCTTTTTTGCCATAAACCTTGCCAACCGTTAAGTAAAATTTCTCGACCCGGAATCAATAAACTAGCAGTAGCTAAACCCCAATGAAACCAAATATTAGTCAACCAAGGCCAAGGATGTAAACCGAGATGATGTAAATGGCCGATGGTCGAAAAAAGCAGTAAAAAAGCGGCACTAATTAACTGATATTGTTGAGTTTTTTGCTCAGATAATCTTTTTTGTTGGATAATTAACTGTTGATTTTGCTCGCTGTCATCGGTTAACCTTACCTGGGTGGGAAACCCCGAATTAGTTAGTTTTTGGGCTAAGGTTTCCGGTTGCACTATGCCTAATTGATATTTAACTGAGGCTACAGAAGTAATTAGATTCACGTTAGCGGAAATAATCCCTTGATGTTGGCTAATTTGTTTTTCTACAGATTTGACACAACCAGCACACTTCATGCCACTTATATCTAAGGTTATCGTATCGACAGGGGCGTTTTCGGCTTTAGAAATGGGAGTTGAACTTAAAGAAACCATACAATAAATACAATTAACAAACAATTAACAAGGACAACAGGGGTGAACGAAATTTTAGTGGGGAATATAATATAGTTAGGTTGCTGAGTAATGAGCTTAGATACGGAGAATTCAAAATTCAAAAAAATCAGATTTTCTCCGCAAATAAAGGTTAGAAATCAATAACTATAGAGCTTTTAGCCTTAAAGAAAAGAAAAAACTTATTACTTATTACTTATTATGCACATTACATGATTTTACCAACCGTTTTTTCACTCAGCCGGGCAACAGCCACTATTTTGATTCATAATTGGAAGCGTGAGACTGCAATAATTGAGTTACTTGATGAAATACATTATGAGATTCTGAGGTTTTAGTAATAGCTTGTCTTTCGGGATAAAATTCTGGGCGATGGAGATATAATGTGATCGATCGTTCTACCTGTTCATTAATTAGGGCTTGTAATTCCTTTTTGGCTTTCTCCCTCTGAAAATTAGCACCTTCTTCCGTAGTAGCATAAAGAGGGGGTAAGCGGTTTAAGGCATAAGCAGAAATATCCCCCACATCTAATGATCGATTACTGGTGCTTTCAATTTCAGCTACTCTGGAAATCACTTCACTAACCACTAATTCTTCCATCACGTTAATAAATTGTTTTCGGGGCATAGCTACCACTTCCCCAGTTAATAACGCACCCATAAGTTTATCTAAGGCCATGTATTCCTCCATAGAAAGTTCAGTGGAGGTTTCACACAATTTTCCTACTTCCGCTTCCATAATCGGAGTGAGATAACCAGTTTCTAGGGCTTGATCAATAATTTTACCTATTTCCATTGGACTCCTTTTTATTCATAAAAACATCAAATTATCTTAAGTTTATAGTGGATAGTGAATAGTGAATAGTGAATAATTAACAATGAACAATTAACAGTTTTAAATGAGGCAATTTGCCTATAACGCCCTTGTTTTATACTTATTTATTGTAGTTCAAGATAAGAAATATTCCTTATGGCCAATCACTTACCGACGCAGAATCAAAATGCGATTAGGAGGTGTAGAGTTAGAACCATTCTGATCAGAAAAATTAGTAATTAAGAAGATTGGCAGGGCAAGAGTTGTTAAGGCGATAGCGGTACCAAAAATTTCTACTGTTATTTGTCCAGTAGTTTTCTTTTTCCTAGACGGTTCACCAGCTTCCATAATTTTATAAAATTGACTTAGTATTTCGAAAAAAGTAATCGATAAATTTATATTTTATACTCAAACAACATCATAACAATTATTTTTGATCTAATTGTCATCAATGTAACGGTGAGAGGACAGAAATTTCCATTTTGGAAAAAATAACTGCTAAGTTCTACTGGTTAGGGAAAAAGAAAGAATGTTAATGTTATCTCGAATTTGTGACATTTGAAGATTCAAAATGTTAAAGTGAACATAAAAATTATTTGGGAAAGTTAAGAAGGGTGAAACCAAATTTTCAAAGTAAAATCATTAATATTAGTGACTCAGGCTTAGGTTGTTTATTAACATTAGTAATTATTGGTTTATTATTGGGTTCGATAGGATTACAGTGGGTGGTTAATGGATTTTTAATCTTCATTGCCTTACTAATTGTTACCCCCATTATTGGGATTTGGGGGTTTCGTTGGTGGCTAAAAAGAAATTTAGTAGAAGATGAGTGTCCGGTCTGTAACTATACCTTTACGGGGTTTAATAATGCTGACTGCCGTTGCCCAAATTGTGGAGAAGCTTTAAAAGTAGAACATGGCAAATTTATCAGAGAAACACCTGTCGGCACGATTGAAGTTAAGGCGGTAGAAGTTTCTAATAATAATATCTTAGAAGAGTAGTAGCCAGTTAACAATTAATAATAATTATCTTCATTTTTTCTGGTAATCTAATTAATCACTAACTATTAACTGGTGTTGAACAATTAAAATATTAGAAGCACTTTGTTTAGCATCTTTCTTGTTTTTACCATAACCTCTAGAAACAATAGTTTTATTATCATAAATTAAGCTAATTTGACAAGTAAAAAACCCATCAATATTATCAAAGTTATACCTAGGATAATTTAATTGATTCACCTGACAGAAATGATGTAGAATTGAGACCCAATCTGATTCATCCATGAGAGTTTTTTCTTTATTATTTCCCTCTTTTTCCTCTGGGTTAACCCCATTAATGGGATTAATAATATCTGTTAAATTTTCTTCGGCAACGGCTTCTTCTTCCACTTCAAATAAATCTGGTTGATTTGTTAAGCAATCATTAAGGTAAGATTGAATATAAGCTAAGGAGGATTTTTGTTTTGCCTTCGTTTTTTTTGCGGCAAATTGCGGTTGAGGATGGGTTAAATTATCTACATAACAATAGGCAATATATTTTTGAGTCTTAGGATGATAATCGATTTTATATTCTAAAGTACAATTTGTTAATTGTGAATGAATTAAAAGTACCGAAATTGTGTCAAAGTTAGGATGATCAAAATAGTTATTTATTCTGGCTTGAAACCAAATTTTATATAAATCTTTAGGTAATAAATTATTAATTCTCGCTTCTATTTCCTGGATAGTTGTTTCATCAAAATGAGTCTTAATACAGTAGTCTAAAATCTTAGAAAAATCTCTATCACTTAGTGTATTAAAATCAGCATCGGGGAAATTTTCCATTTCATTATTAAATAGCGAATTGGTTATATTTGCTTCGGGAATAGGATTAGGATTAGAGGTTAATTCCTGATTCAAATAACTTTGAATTGTTGCTAAGGCAGCTTTTTGTTTCGCTTTACTTTTCTTCGTATCTTCTGCGGGATTTAGGGTTGTCATTCCATCGAGATAACAATAAACAAAATAAAGTTTTCTTAGTTCACAATGTTCTGATTTATACTCGATGACAGAATTATCTATTTGAGACTTTACCAGTAAAACAGAAACGGCATCAATGTTTTCATAGTCAAAGAATTGGTTAACTTTAGCGGCAAACCATAAATAATAAAAATCTTTAGGTTGTAAATTATCAATACGAGCTTCTATATGGGGAATAATTTTTTTTATTTCATTATTTAAAACACCATATTCAATTAAATCGGAAAACGTCTCAAGGGATAATTTATCGACTTCTAAGGTGTCAAGATTATTAAATTTTTTCTCAACTTCCGCTTGTCTTTTTCTCCTCATGAAGTTAGATTTATCTTCTTTAAATTTTTTATGATATTCATTAATCTGTAAACACAAATTATCTAATTCTTCTACAGTGTAAGGAGATGAATGTTTGTTGATAATTGCCTTGACAATACGATGATTAACTAAATCGACAAAACGGCGCAAAGGGCTGGTAAAATGAGTATAAGCCATTAAACCTAAACCCACATGGGGCTTGACATGAGAAGCATAAGTTGCTGGTACTAAAAGATGTCCCATAGTTTTTTTAACTAACTCAAAATCTGTTGTGCCCACGTCTTGAGTACGATATAGTGCTGGAATATTATTCTCACCTAGAAATTTGCCAATGGTGGTGTTCGTTAAAATCATTAATTCGGCAATTAATTGATAAGTATTAACATTTTCTTCGATTAAATTACCATCTTCATCTACATAACCATCGATGGTCAAAATTCCTGATTTTCCGCCTCTTTTTTTACCAATTAATTGGGCAACTTTTTGCATTTTTAGTAATAACTGGTGTTCAGGAATATCTTGAGGATTGCTTAATATTTTTTCTACTTGTGTATAACTAAAAGCCTTTTTACTGGTAAAAATAGTTTCTTTAATGCGAAAAGAATTAACACTTCCACTATTGTCTATTTGAAAAAACATTGTCAATGCTAATCTTCTTTTTTCCTCTTCTAATGAACCTAAATTAGTGCTAATATGACAAGGTAACATGGGAGTCGGCGGAGTAGTGTGATATAAAGTCGCCACTCTCAATAAGGCTTCTTCGTCAATGGGAGAATTTTTGGGGATAATCGTAGATACATCCGTAATACTTACTTGCAGCTCAAAACTCCCATTATTTAATTCTATCAACCAAACGCCATCATCTCGATCAACGGTAGTAGCATCATCAATAGTGAGTCCAAATACAGGTAAACGGTCACTATAATAATCCTCTAAGTTGATACTAGAAGCTTGCGTTATTTGTTGAGAATTAAATTTTCTTGGTTGAATTTTACCTTTCATACCCCATATCCGATTAACAGATGAACTCCAAAGATTTTTTAGCTATTAAACTATTTTAAACTAAACTTATATCATCGGAAAATTAAATCATTACATCTTTCCGTGTTTTCGCCAGTAAGTTAAATATTTAACAACTTATTAATTATCAATTACTAATAATTATGAATGAAAATATATCTTCTGAAAAATCGCAACAATCTTTATTAATTCCTATTCTTATTGGTATTTTGTGCGGTATTTTAATCGGTGGGTTTTCGCCAATATGGGGGAAACAAATTTATTTTTTGGGGGAATTATTTATTAATGGTTTATTGATGTTAGTAACTCCTTTAGTTATGATTTCTATGATTAGTAGTATCACTGGCTTGGGTGACTTAAGACTATTAAAAGGAATGGGTTTAAAAACCATTATTTTATATATGGTAACTACGGGAATCGCTGTAATTTTAGGATTAATTTTAGTTAGTATCGTTCAACCCGGCATTGCCGACAGTGACAATGAAAGAGTTTTATTAAGAGGGGGACAATTATTAGAAAATGTAGATTATTCTATTGAAAAAAATCAATTAACTCTCTCTAATGAGAATTTTAGAAAACAATTTGATGATTGCTATTTCCTCCTTTTATTAGATCAAAATATCACAGGAGTAATTGAAGAAACTAAAGTATTTAATCAAAAAAATATGATGATTAAAGAATGGCAAAATCAGGCAGGAGAAGTCACCACTCCACAATCCCAAGGAAAGGGTGTGAAAATTGATTTAACCATAGCCCAAAAACTCTCAGGGAAGGAAAAAAGTTCTATTGGTGAGACATTAGAAAAAGTGATTATGAGTTTACTTCCTCGTAATCTTTTTCAGGCAATGGTAAATAATGACGTTTTACCTTTGATTATTTTTTCCTTGATTTTTGGGGCTATTTTAACCACTTTTGAGAAAGGTGTTATTCTCATCAATTTTTTTGATTCTCTCAACATTGCTATCCTAAAAATAGTGGATTTAATTATTCTTTTTGCTCCTGTAGGCATTGGAGGGTTAATTGCTGGACGTTTAGGAGAAGCGGGAGGTTTCAGTGGCTTTGCCACAGAGTTCCTTTCCCTTTGGAAGTATTCAGGTACAGTTATTTTCGGTCTATTTTTCCACGGACTTATTATCTTACCTATGACCCTTTACTTTATCACAAAACGACCCCCTTTTATTTATTTCAGGAGAATGTTACCTGCCTTAACAACAGCTTTTTCCACCGCCTCTAGTTCTGCCACAATCCCCGTCACCCTTGAATGCGTCATCAAAAACAATAAAGTTAACCCCAAAATTGCTGATTTTGTCATACCATTGGGGGCAACGGTAAATATGGATGGAACAGCCCTTTATGAAGCAGTCGCCGCCGTTTTTATCGCTCAAATCTATGGTATCG
The DNA here is from genome assembly GCA_963749915.1 of uncultured cyanobacterium. Lineage (GTDB taxonomy): Bacteria > Cyanobacteriota > Cyanobacteriia > Cyanobacteriales > Cyanobacteriaceae > Geminocystis. The sequence continues at coordinate 632,813 of CAVVOP010000008.1, read as the reverse complement.
AATTATCCCTCGGACAACTAATCGTCATCTTTCTAACTGCTACCCTCGCCGCCATTGGTGCTGCAGGTATTCCTGAAGCTGGATTGGTCACCATGGTGATAGTTTTAAAAGCTGTTAATATCCCCGTAGAAGGTATTTCCCTAATTCTGATCATTGACTGGTTTCTCGATCGTTGTCGTACTACTGTAAATGTTTGGGGCGATGCGATAGTAGCGGCTATGGTGCAAAGTTTAAGTACCGACATAGAATAGTGGTTTAACGAACAATGGGCGGATTTTGACCTTAAAAATCGGCAAAATTTTCTAAGACACTAAGTTGACAACATTAACCATTTCACATTTAATCAAGAACAGTCTTTTAACCAGAGTTTGACGGCTTGTCCTATTATTCCATCAGTGGTATCAAGAGGGGGTGAAGAAATAAAGTTTTGAAACTCGGAATTATCGGGATAACCTAAGATAGTTAATACCATAACTATTTGCCAATCTTTTGGAGTTCTAGTTAATATTAACCAGTGAAAATTCTGAGTTTCAATAATACTATTATTGCTAGGATATTGTCTTTCTAAAGTGGTAAGAAAAATTTGTTGTGTATCAGCATCTGACGTGGATTTAACCAAACTTTGATATTGAGTTTGCTTTAATGGTAATGATTCTAATTCAGCTTTTCCGGCGGCGATGACATAAAAGGGAAAAAAATCTAAAGCATGAGAATAAATGCGATTTCTTTGAATAACTCTGTTTGCATAATCAGGAAGATCTTCAACTAACAAATTCGCCAAATCTTCTAAATTACTTGGACATTTATTATTATCAATTACTGTGTCCGCTAAGGCAATTTTTGGATAGTTATACCAAAGTAAGCTGCTAAATACAGTGAATGTTGATAATAAATATTTAGTACAATAATTGCCTATTTTCATGGTTATCTTTACTACTTATTACTTATTACTTATTACTTATTACTTATCCTTCACAGTAACTTTTTTGCCACTAACCCAGCGGTATTGGGATTCGACTTCCTCCACAATTTTAGCCCATGCTATTTGGGGATTTTCTGCTTGAGTGATAGGTCTACCAATTACAAGATAATCTGCGCCTTGTTGTAATGCTTGTTTTGGGGTCATAATCCGTTGTTGATCTCCGGCTGAAGCCCATGATGGACGCACTCCTGGACATACTAAGAGAAAGTCTTTTCCACATACTTCCTTTAATTTTTGTGCCTCGTGGGGAGAACATACAGCCCCGTCAAGACCGCACTCTTTAGCCATCAGAGCATTATTTAAGACATATTCGGACAACTCTAGGGGAATTTTGAGGTCCAAAGCTAATTGTCGGCTGTTAATGCTGGTTAAAACACTAATGGCTAACAATTTAGGGCGGTCTTCCTCGCTATTTTTTACTACTTCTTTGGCGGCGGTTAAGGCCTCTCTACCGGCGATCGCGTGAATAGTTAATAAATCAACTTGATGTTTTAAAGCTGACTGGGTGGCACTTTTGACGGTGTTGGGGATGTCATGAAATTTGAGATCGAGAAAAATACGCTTATTTTCGTCCTTTAAAAACTTGAGTATATCTGTCCCAGTAGCCACAAACAATTCTAAGCCGACTTTCCAAAAACTAACTTCTGGCAATAGTTTCATGAGTGCGATCGCCGATTTTAAATCGGGAACATCGAGAGGAACAATAATTTTATCAGTGTGCATTTTATAATTTATTTCCTGCAAGGACATTAAAACTGCGAGTATTTTGTGATAACTAAGGTCTGCTGAATAAGACCTTTATGGGGTAAAGCTTTCAGTGATGAATTAATGTAAAAAGTGACGTACTCCAGTAAATACCATCACTAACCCTAATTCATTGGCGGCTTTGATGGAATCCTCGTCTCGGATTGAACCCCCGGGTTGAATAATGGCACTTATGCCAGCCTCGGCACAGGTACGTACAGAGTCGTCAAAGGGGAAGAAAGCATCACTAGCTAAAAATGCTCCCTGGGCCTCATTTCCAGCTTGTTCCAGAGCTATTTTTACGGATCCTACTCGATTCATTTGCCCTGCACCAATCCCTAATGTAGTATAGTTCTTGGTAATGGCGATCCCATTAGATTTAACGTGTTTAACGATTTTCCAGGCAAAAAGTAACTCTTTCAATTCTTCTTCCCTGGGTTGCTTTTCCGTGACAATTTGCCATGTTTGAGGAAGTTCGATGGCAATGTCATTTTCTTGAATTAAAAATCCTCCGGCGATGGCTTTAATATTATCTTGACTACCAGAGTTTAAGTCTGATAACAATAACACTCGAAGATTAGATTTTTTCCCTAAAATGACTTTGGCCTCCTCCATAATATCAGGGGCAACAATACACTCTAAAAATATTTTACTCATGGCTTGGGCTGTAGATGCATCAATAGCCTGATTTAAGGCCACAATACCCCCAAAAGCTGACACAGAATCCGCATTATAAGCCTTTTGATACGCCTCAAATAGGGTTTCCCCCACTGCCACACCGCAAGGATTAGTATGTTTAATTATCACTACCGCAGGTTCATTATTAGGAAATTCGCAGACAATTCTTCTGGCGGCCTCCAAGTCAACTAAGTTGTTATAGCTTAACTCTTTACCCTGCAATTGAGTCGCCCCAACCCAACCTTTAGCCTCACTACCAATTTGATACCAACTAGCTTTTTGATGGGGATTTTCACCATAACGAAGGGTAGCAATTTTTTTCCCCCCAATGCCATAATAATCTGTAGATTCGGCATTAGTTTGGGCAAAATAGCGACAAATAGCTTGATCATAACTAGCCATCATGGCAAAGGCTTCTGCTGCCCTTGCTCGACGAAATTCTAGGGTGGTTTTTCCCTTATTTTCTCTTAATTCCGTCAAATAATGATCATAATGGGCAGGATTGCTTAAAATAGTGACGTGAGCGTAGTTTTTCGCACTAGCTCTCACCATAGCGGGACCACCTATATCTATTTGTTCCATCGCATCTTCAACGGTACAATTTTCTTGGGCGATGGTTTTTTCAAAAGGGTATAAATTAACTGCCACTAAATCAAAGGGGCGAATGTCCTGATTTTGTAAGTCTCGTTGATGAGATTCTAATTCCCACCTTGCCAAAATGCCGCCGTGAATACGAGGGTGTAAGGTTTTAACTCTCCCGCCTAAAATTTCCGCTGAACCTGTATAATCACTAACTTTAGTAACGGGAATACCTGCAGATTGTAAAGTTTTCGCTGTACCACCGCTACTGATGATTTGAAAATTAAATTCTTCTACTAATGTCCTAGCAAATTCTACAATGCCTGTTTTATCGGATACACTTAATAAGGCTAAACCTGTCATTATGGGCTTCTATTTTCGATGGTTTTTCTGCTTTATTATACTGGGATTGTGTACCAAGTTTTAAGTTGGCATATTTCTAAACCAGGAGAATCGCACACAAAACTTCACAATTCAGCAAAAGAGCGAAAAAGCTTGCCAGAAAAAGGTTTCAGAAAAACAGTTTCAGAAACGTGTGGGATTCTCCTGAGCCTTTAGAGTAATTTCCTGTACACTACTTACTATTAAAACCCTGTATGATGGGATGGTTGATTTAGTAGCGACCATCATTGCTTTTCTAATCATTAGTACCGTAACGGACATCGTGTACTCTAAATGAATGAAAAAACACATTAACCCGGAACCGGAGGCGATCGGAGCAGCTAACGGCTAATGAATCGAGTTAACAAACTCATCTTTACCCATTGTTCACGTCACGTCTTCGAGCATTATGAAATTACATTTGGATTTAAGCAAAAGTGCCATCTTCTGTACCTTGGCAACGGCTTTGGTCATACAGTCAGGGCCGCTGGCAACAAGGGTGCTAGCTGGCACCAATTCTGCACCACCGACGGTGGCAGCGGAATTGACGCAGAATCAGGAACCGGTGATTGATCAGAAGGCCGCTGATTTACTGCGGGCTATGAGTGATCTCCTAGGAGTCTGTCGGACTAGCGTTATAGGCCTGCTCAAAACCTCCTCCGGAAACCGGCATAATCCGCGACTCGGAGTCGGTAAAATTCATTTGGTCTTTGGCTTGTGGGCCAGGTTCCGGGGCTTTCGCTGGCTTACCGCCCAATTTCCGACCCCGAGCCTTTTCTTTAGCTTCTCGCTCCCCCAATCATAGGTTGCCTGCTCGATCTTGCGACTACTAAAGATGCCTTTGGCATAGCAATAAAACAACAAGGCCAACATCATTTTGGGTGCATAGGGCTTACTACCCTTGTCAGGTTAGTATCCCTCCGAGTATCGAACCGATCGCCGCTGCAGTCGCTTGCACACCGGCCAAAATTCCAAATGCCTGGATACGCTGTTTGCCCGCATAGTTTGCGGTGACCACAGTGAAGGCGGCTGGAACTAAGAATGCGGCACCAATCCCTTCAAAGAGCGCCCAGCCAGACGCGAGCGAGAAAATATTCCAACTAATGGCAGCGAGCAGCGTACCAATCCCATAAAATAACAGCCCGATACTGAAGGCGGTGCGAATGCCAATAATCGAGCCAGCTATATTCTCCATAAGAAATTACATTTGAGTTAATTTAAACAGTCAACTTCCACCTCGTCAAATTTACATTTAACGTCAGAGAGTGTCATTCACCCCTTCAGGGAGTAAAGTGCAATCACACTTTGTACAGCGCTAACATCTGTTTTCAGGTCTTTGACGATCGTCGGTACTGCGACGTTCATCATCGTGGAGTCCACGCTGAAAAACTTGATCAAAGGAGAAGTGTGGGGAGTGTGGGAAGCACCGTTCGTTTTGGCATTTTTCTCCTTTTGTTAGTCAATCAGGTATTGACCCTCTTATTTGTTTTCCAAAAAAAAAACCGACATTGTTTGTGTCGGTAAAATATTTGTTGTCGTTTAATCTTGAGAAAATCTTTGCAGGGAGTGCCAATGTTTCTCCGTAAGATTTCTTTACAATGATTGTAACAGTAAGTACATAATTTGTAAAATTTTTTGGCAATTATTTTCCTGTGGACGAAACTAGTACCGCAAACTGCAAATATATCGGATAATGATTTAAAATCAAACGATATCAAGGAGGAAAATGGCTCGACCAAAGAAAGCGGTTAATCTAACCTCGGAACAAACAGAACTATTGCAAGGGATAGGGAGAAGTCGAGACAGGTTTGCCAAGTGATAGCATTAGCTTGTGAAACGCCACCAGAATATCTGAGTCATTGGACTAGAAAAGAATTAGTTAGAGAAATAATCAATAGAGGGATAGTTGAGAAGATTTCCGCCACAACGGTGGGTCGTTTTTTAAAATCAGGCAGATCTTCAACCACATCGAAGTAAATATTGGTTAAACCATAAAGTAGAGGATGAACAAGAATTTAGACAAGAAGTCAGAACAGTGTGTAAGTTGTATCATCAAGCCCAAGAACTACACTCCCAAGGAGTCCATCTGGTGAGTACAGATGAAAAAACAGGTATTCAGGCATTAGAAAGAATTAATCCGACTCTTCCCATGGAACCTAACAAACCCGAGGCAATAGAATTTGAATATGAACGTCATGGAACTCAAGGGTTAATTGCTAATTTTGAGGTAGCCACAGGGAAAGTTATCTGTCCGACCGTAGGAGATACCCGAACTGAAGAAGATTTTGTAGCACATATCCGTGGGACGGTAACCACTTATCCGTCTGAAGAATGGATCTTTATTTGTGACCAATTGAATGCTCACAAATCAGAAGGATTAGTTCGGCTTGTAGCAGAGTTATGTGGTCTGAAAGAGGAGTTAGGAAAAAAAGGGTCTTCTGGTATTCTCTACAATATGAAGAGTCGTGCCACTTTTTTAGAGAATAAAAGTCATCGTATCCGGTTTGTGTATACTCCCAAGCATTGTTCATGGCTCAATCAAATCGAAAGCTGGTTCGGAATTTTAAGCCGTCGTCTGCTTAAAAAGGGCAACTTCAGTTCTACGGAAGAACTTAAAAACCGAATTCTTAAATTTATTGAGTTCTTTAATGAAACTCTAGCTAAGCCCTTTCGATGGACTTATATTGGTAAACCATTACTAATTTAAGTAATCGGATTTATTTCCAGTTCGGTGTACTATGTGGTCTGCCAATTTTGAAATGAGGGATAAAACAATCCTCCAAAATCCAAAATCCAAAATCCAAAATTATCCGTTCCCAGTCCCTCAAAACTATCTTGACAGACCACTAGCTCATTTCGGAGGTCGTTTTCGGCGAATGTTCATTAGTCAAAGGGTTCACTGGTACTTGTTTTTTATTGCTAATATGGACAATTTCTTGGGTGTTTGGGCTAACAATTCCCCCAGAAATTAAAACTTTAAAGGCATCTTCAATGGAGATAGAAAGAGTAATGACTTCTTCTTCGGGTACGATAGCATACCAACCAGAGGTAGGATTAGGGGTGGTAGGGATAAAAACGCTCAACATGGATCTATCGAAATTTGTCTGAATCATCTGGCTAACTTTTCCTGTAACAAATCCTATACTCCAGACACCCTGTCGAGGATATTCCACCATGACAACTCTTCTGAATTTTGTGTTGGAATCTCGGAATAATGTCTCTAGAATTTGCTTGAGAGTTTTATAAATTAAACCGGCGAGGGGAATACCCTGTAAAATTTTTTCCCCTACATCCAGTAACCATCTACCGACAATATTCCTCGCCATTAAACCAATTAGCAATATTAAGGCAAAGGGTACGGTTAATCCTACGGAAAAGTTGAGTAAATTGGTAACAGTGGGGTTAAGGCTATCAAAGGGATTAATTTGTTTTGGTATTTCTGTGAGAAATTTAATCGCCCAATTAGCAATGACGTAACTCAACCAAATTGTTGTCGCCAAGGGAATAACCACTAACAATCCGGCAATTAAATCATTTTTTAAATCTTGCTTTATGCGTTGTAACACAACTTCTCTATTTCTATTATTTATTTATCTATTATGATTATCCCATTATCAACTAAAACCTAATCATTAACAATCTCTTTGCTGTTTATTAAGGTTTATTAACCTTTTTAGTATTTGGTAGCAATTTATACAGAATTTTATTATATTAGTAACAGACAACCATAAAGAAAAAAGAGGATGAAATTATGAATACCACTCAGAAAGCCCGTGCCTTAATGATCCGTCATGATAGAATGATCAGAAATCGTCAACAGTCCATGTTAGGGAGAGTCGCCGAGGAAATCGGTATGGATGTTAATAATACTGAATACTATGATAATTTAAAATCTTCTCCTTTATCTAGTTTTGCTCGTAGTTACGATCGCAGTAATAGCACTTTAAGTTAAGTTCATTCTCAACAAAAATAGTCGCAGACAAGAGTAGCAGTGAATGTTCGTTAATTATAGTAAAGGTCAATAGTTCATTGTTAATTGTCCATTGTTATAATGGTGAGGTTATCGCTACTCCGTAATCACCATGAAAAAACTATTACTCCTCTGTGTATTTTTAATCGGTTTAGGGTTTGCCCTGTTTAACTTTAAAGGATTGGCCACTCAAGGGGAATATGAATCTATTATCATTAATTTCCGTCAAGATATACCGACCACTGCCTTAGAAGAAAATTTGCAATTTATCGCTTCAAAAATCCAAGAAATACCCGTTTTAAATAGTATCTTTTCCGAATCGGAAAGGGTTTATGTCATAGAAGGTGATCAAAAAACCCTCAAGAAATTACGTCGATCGCCCCTGAAAAAAGAAGTAGAATATATAGAGCCCAATTATGTTTATCAAACCTTAGAAGCACCAAATGATCCTCAATATACACAACAGTGGAATTTGCGTAGTATCAATATTGAACAAGCATGGGATGAAACCAAGGGAGAAGGCGTAACCGTCGCTGTTATTGACACGGGGGTGACAAAAGTACCAGATTTAGATCAAACTCAGTTCGTAGAAGGATATGATTTTGTCAATGATAAAGTCGATGCTCAAGATGAGATAGGACACGGAACACACGTTGCGGGTACCATTGCCCAATCCACCAACAATAACTACGGGGTAGCAGGGATAGCTTACCAAGCTAAGATTATGCCCTTAAAAGTGTTAGGGGTCAATGGAGGTACTGTAGCGGATATAGCAGAAGCCATCAGATTTGCTGCTGATAACAATACCGATGTCATCAACATGAGTTTAGGGGGAGGAGGAGATAGTCAATTAATGCGGGACGCTATCAAATACGCCCAGGATAAAGGAGTAGTGATTATTGCAGCGGCCGGAAACGAAAATCGTAATTCAGCGTCATTTCCCGCCCGTTATCCTCAAGTAATCAGCGTTTCGGCAACAGATTCCATCGGCAATAAAGCACCTTACTCTAATTTTGGTGCCGGGGTAGATATTTCTGCCCCCGGAGGTAGCGAAACGGGAAAAATTATTCAAGAAACTATCACAGGAGAAAATAAACAACCTGCTTTTGTCGGTTTTCAAGGCACAAGTATGGCCGCACCCCATGTGGCAGGAGTAGCGGCTTTAATTAAATCTGCCGGTGTCAAAAATCCCGATGAAGTGCGAGAAATTTTAGTCAAATCTGCACGTCAAATAGAAAAAGACCCTTTAAATCATTATGGTGCAGGACAATTGGATGCGGCACAATCCGTTAAACTAGCACTGAAAGGGCAAATTACCCCACGAGATTTTTTACGTTGGTTGAAAAACAGTGGTTACTTAAACCCCGGATTTTGGATTGACGGTGGCACAATTACCCTCCTACCAAAATTAGCCATGGTTTTAGGCTCATATTTATTAGCGTGGTTTTTGCGCAACTATCTCACCTTTAATCTTAGTTTAGCCACAGGTTTAGTAACGGGTAGCTGTGGTTTATTTTTCCTACAGGGATTATATATCTTCGATTTACCTCAATGGCCTTTTCGTTTAATGGGTAGTTCTGTGCCAGAATTGGGAAATGTGGTAATGGGTACAAATAGTTTAAATCCTTTCTTTGCTAGTGCCCTAATTCCCCTTCTTTTAATTGTCTTATTTTTAAGTCACCCACAACTAAAATGGGTAGCCATTGGTTGCAGCTTAGGAGTTGCTTCTTCCTTAACTATTACTGCCTTTACGAATCCTTTAGTATGGGGTTTTGGTTATGGTTTAATCTCTCAAATTTTCTTATTACTTAATGCTTTAATCTCCTTTTATTTAGCTTATTTAGGCAGTAAAACAAGTTAGCTGGTAATATTTATTTCTGGGATGTAAGCAGAGTCAATGAAGAACAAAGGTAAATGGCCATGACTGGATAACGTTCTTTAGATCTCATCCATGGGTAAGCCGAAAATTTTTGTGAATTTAAACCAAATTTGACGTATTTTCCAGAATTTACTGGATTCCATTGCGGCAATCCTCTCTTTGGCAATCTGTAACTCGTTTTCTAATTGTTGTATCTGTTCCTGATGGTTTATAGTCTGGTAAGCTGTAACTGTTTTAATTGCCTCCGTGTATTTTTGACAAGAACTTTCTAAAGCATTATAAGCATCCATATGCACCTCTGGGGAAGGATAGTAACTATTCGTACTCCATTCCTGACCATCCCAATCATCTTTGGCCATAGCTGGTTTACCAGTAAATCTGCTGGTTATTTGTTGGGGGATTCCTCTTGTGGATACACATTCAACATAATCATCAATATAATCCTCTAATTGAGAGATCATCTCTGAGTTAACCAGTTGAGGAAATTGATTGAATAATTGATGAACGTTATGGTAATCATCTTCATATCTCGCTTCTCTTCTGGAAAACCAAAAGAGGATTTTTGGTACTTGGATTTTTTGCAAAAATTGAAGATATGAATTGACCCAATTTTGCCTAGTTTCGGCAATAATTTTCTCGACAAATTGCCCGTCTTGATGGTCAATTAATTCTTGGTAAGCATCGACCCAATTTATTTTAGTTTCGTCGGCAACTTTAGTTACATAATATCCTCGACAGTTTTTAAAGATGGAATTATCCTGAGAACGTCCTGACATAACTTGGATGATCACAAATTTAGCATTATTAAGATAATCCAGCAATTTAGGGTTATCTTGCCAGAAAAAATCAGCACTAACCCCCCCAAATCCTAAATTAAGAACTGGTAATCCTAATTGTTCCGATAATAAATTGGGATATGGTTGCTGACAAAAACGACCAAAGGTTTGAGCCGCACCAACACAGGTAAAATAACTATTTTTTTTTAAAGACTTAGGTTTAGGACCTCTAACAATTAATTCTTTACCGCTATAACTATCAACTATTTCTGGATCTAATAAAGATAGTTGATAATCTACTACTTCCCAGTCTGATTTTTGGTATATGGCTGACATTACAATTACTTTTTTTCGTCTCGATTCCAATTAATTCCAGTTAAATTTTATACCTAAATAGTCTTCTAATTTTCGATTATGAGGCTGAAAAAATTTAGATAATTTAGTTCTTAGTTCTTGCTCTTCTGTACTATAGTCTTTTTTTTGATAACTTCCTTGGTTATGTTCTAGGTATTGGGAAAGTTGATAATCGGCTAATCCTAAAAACTTAAATACTGTTGTCAGGTTAGTCGGGGGATTGGTAAAAAATTCCTCACTGTTTAAAACCAATAACTGTTCTTTGGGAAACACTGACATCCATCGTTCCAGAAAATAAACATACATACTAATTACTAAATAACCTTTTTGTTTTTGCGAATAATCAGTTTTCTCAAGTTCCCAAAAATTTGGTAATCCTTGAAGTATTTCTAATTCTTCACTGATAACTTCAGCTAAAGAACGTTTCTCTCCGCTGTATCTAACATCGTTATGGTAATGAGATATCACTCGATCAACTGGATTTCTGAACATAACAATTAACTTACACTGAGGAAATAAATCCCTAAAAAGTGGGATCGCCTTTTTATGTTGAGCGAAATAGCTTGTGCTTGCTTCCCCGGTAACAAAATTATTTGGTGTCGGTGGAAAATGGCTCAAATACCAATCAATGCCATTATTAACATGATTAACAAAATCAATCTCTTTTTTGGCGGCACTCAAAATTTGTGGATGTCGAATCATATATTCATAAAGAGATGAAGTGCCACATTTGGCAACTCCGACAATGAGAAATTGAGGGCCGGAAATTTGACTAGAATCCCAATATTGTTGTTCAAAATTTGGTTTAGATTCTTCAATTCTTAATCGAGTGGCTTGTTGATAAACTGGTTGTGCTTCTTTGATTCTATTTCTGATAGTTAAAGCATCTCCTAAGAAAATATGAGTCCAATAGTAATAATCGTGAAATCCTAGTTCAATGGCACGTTGAAAACAAGTTATTGCCTCATCAATATTTCCTTGGGCAATTAATTTTTCTTTAAGTTGAAAATTGTAAAGATAAGTATTTTTGTGAATTAAAGCAGACCCAAGATCTCTATAGAAAGAAGCTTTAGTACCATTAATTTCTATGGCCAGACGAAAATTATCAGTTGCCTGTGCATAATCATTTTTCCGCAAAAATAAGTGACCTAAATCAGAATACTTGGCAGCGTCCACATTTGAATTTAGCCCATTTTGATTACTCTTGTCATCGTTTTCAGGAAAAGTGTTGTTAATTTGTTTTTCTTTATCTAACTGATTTTTGCTTATATTGAGATCAAGATTTTTTTTTATTTTCGTAATTAGAAATTTTACTCCATTCAATAAATAGTTCATTTTTACTAATTAATTAGCCAACAAAATTCGTTAATTGTTCATTATTAATTGTCTTTTATTGATGACTTTTCGCCACCAACCGAGTAAAGTACTAGCAACAAAGATGCTTGAATATGCACCGCAAATAAAACCTACGATTAACGCTAAGGCGAAAAATTTAAGGGTGTTGCCGCCAAATAAGAAAATTGCTACCACTGGTAAAAGAGTAGTTAAACTGGTATTTATGGAACGAGTAAGAGTTTGTAATACAGCCGCATCAACTATTTCATTCATGTTATCTGTATCAGTTTCTTTACTTATTTCTCGAATGCGATCATAAATTACCACGGTATCATTGACAGAAAAACCCGTAATAGTCAATAAGGCGACTAAAAACAAACTATCAACTTCCACACCAGCGACTAAACCTAACACCGCAAAAACACCTATGGTCACTAAAACATCATGGAATAAGGCGACAATGGCAAAAATTGCATAGTCCGTCTTGAATCTGAAACTCAGATAAGCGATAATTCCCGCAAAAGAGATTATTAAAGCTAAAAGACCAGATATAAATAGTTCTTTGCCGATAGTAGGACCTACGGTGTCGATTTGGATGGTTTTGTCGTCGAAAACTCCGATTTTTTTCGTTAAGACCTGTTGTAACTTACTTCTTTCATCCACATCCAGGGTTTTTGTGCGGATAGAAATTCCCTGTTTGTCCTCGCCGACAATTTGAATACTGCTATTATTGGCTAAATTTTCTACATCTAAAACTTCCCTTACATCATTGGCGGTAATAGGGCGATCGCAATTATTAGGTACAGTGCAATCTAATTCTAATTGTAACCGTGTGCCGCCAACAAAATCGAGACTAGGTCGTAAAACACTACCGATGGAAGTATAAGAAATAACCATAGCCAAAACACTTCCAATACAAAGACTGGCGGAGACACCCCACCACATTTTTTCCCACTTAACAACGCTAAATTTGATCATAAGTACATATTTGATAGTTGATAATTGATAGTTAATAATTAATAGATTGATTCCTCCTAATCCCCTTATAAAAGAGGAAGCCGAAGGCGGGGAGATCTTTAATTATTGATTGGTTTAATATTCGGGCAAAATAATTCTGGACGCTGACGGATAGCAGGAAAACCTAACACCGTAATTAGCAGGAAAGTACGACTACAGGTTAATGCAGTAAACATACTCACTATCACCCCGATGCCTAAAGTTAAGGCGAAACCTTTGACCAAACCGGAACCTAACCAAAATAAAGCGATACAGGCAATTAAAGTGGTGACGTTACCATCCAAAATACTGGAAAATGCTCGATAAAATCCCGATTCTACTGATCGATATAGGGTTTTTCCTTCTCTTAATTCTTCTCTAGTACGTTCAAAAATTAATACATTTGCATCAACTGCCATACCGATACTCAGAAGAAAACCAGCGATACCGGGTAAAGTTAAAGTTACTCCTGCTAAGGAAAAACAAGCTAAAGTTAGTAAAGCGTAGATAATTAGGGCTAAATCGGCAATCATACCCGGAAGACGGTAATAAATAGCCATAAAAACTAATACCAGCCCTAAACCTGAAATTCCAGCAATAATACTACGGCGAATGCTATCCTGTCCTAAAGTGGCTCCAACGGTACGATTTTCGACGATTTTGACGGGTAAAGGTAACGCACCTCCTTCTAACTGTAAAGATAATTCTCTGGCTTGTTCGAGAGTAAAACCAGCACCACCGGAAATAGTCGCCCTTCCGCCCATAATACCTGTGGTCGCATATTCGGCACTGACACCGGGAGAGCTAACTAGTTTATTGTCAAGGAAAATGCCTAAAGTACGACCAGTACCAGCAATTTTTTTGGTTAATTCAGCGAATAATTTTCCACCTTCATCATTAAATTCTAAGACCACTTCCCAATCTTTACCCTGTTGAGTCGGTTGATAACTTGCACCTTTGAGTTTTTCGCCATTTAATTCGCTTTTTTCAAATAACTGTTGGGATATACTGACTAATTCTTCCTGTAGAACTTTAATTTTTGCCTCTTGTGCCGTTTTTTCTTCTCCTTGTAATAACTGTAATTGAAAGATTAATTCCCCTAATTCTTGCTGTTTAATTTGATATCTAGCTTGAATTTCAGGGTTATCGGTTTCGGTACGGAAATCCAATTGAGCTGTACCACCCAAAACCCTTTCTGCTTCTTGAGGATCGTTAACGCCGGGTAATTGCACTAAAATGCGATCGTTTCCTACACTTTGCACAACGGCCTCCGATACTCCTAAACCGTTGACTCGATTATCAATAACGGTTCTTACCCCTTCCAGTTTGTCTGTGGTAATTTCTGGGACTTCAGGAGTTGTCTGTAGCTGAATTGTCAGTTGTGAACCGCCTCTTAAATCTAAACCCAATTGCAAGGGCAAATTTATTAGAGTCACAATGGCCGTGATAACTAAGACAATAATTAAAAGAATAAATACTCTTTGTCTTTCCATTAATAACTAATTTTCAATAAATGGTCAATAAAATCTAAAATATATAATTTAATTGTTAGTGTTAATTATTCTCTACTTTAAATTTGATTGCTCATGATTTTACGCACGGCCTCCACGATTTGTTCTGGTTGTACGATCGTTAACCTCTCTAATGTTCCATTATAAGGTGTGGGAATGTCTTGGGAGGAAAGACGAACAACAGGACCATCTAATTCATCAAATAATTGATCATTAATGGATGCGGTTAATTCTGCACCAATACCTCCTGTTTTCATACATTCTTCCACGATGATTACTTTATGGGTTTTGCGTATTGATTCCCCAATAGTATTCATATCTAGGGGTTTCAAAGAAATTAAGTCGATAATTTCAGGATCATAACCGTCTTTTTCTAACTGTTTTAAGGCTTGCAGACAATGATGCCTCATCCGCGAATAAGTTAAAATTGTAACATCTTTCCCTTTACGCACGATTTCTGCTTTATCTAAAGGGACAGTATATTCATAATCAGGCAAGTTTTCTTTATGGTTATATAATAAAACGTGTTCAAAAAATAATACAGGATTATCGTCTCTAATGGCGGATTTTAATAAACCCTTAGCATTATAAGCCGTTGAACAAGCGACAATTTTTAACCCCGGTACAGCCTGAAAATAAGCCTCTAATCGCTGGGAGTGTTCTGCACCAAGTTGTCTGCCAACTCCCCCAGGTCCCCTAATTACCGTCGGAATTTTAAAATTACCGCCGGAAGTATAACGCATCATCCCCGCATTATTCGCGATTTGGTTAAAGGCAAGTAATAGAAAACCCATGTTCATCCCTTCGATAATAGGGCGCAATCCTGACATTGCTGCACCTACTGCCATCCCTGTAAAGCTATTTTCGGCAATAGGGGTATCTAACACTCTAAATTCACCATATTTCTCGTATAAACCTTTAGTTACCTTATATGAACCACCGTACTGTCCTACATCTTCTCCCAACACAAACACTTTGTCATCTCTTGCCATTTCTTCATCAATAGCTTGACGCAAAGCATTAAACATCAATGTTTCTGCCATTTATTTTCTCTAATATTACTAGCTATAGCAAAAATCATCTTATCATTTTTTAACCCTGAGTTTTACTTTGATCTTGTGCCTAGGTCGTAAATGTGATTGTTAGGGAAGGAGAATTGTACATAGATACTCTATGACAATGGCGATCGAGTTTTATTTATGTATACAGATATGACGACTACTGTCGAGGGAAATTAATCCTTGTTTTTGTAAATCTCCTAATAATCTCGTCACGGTCACCCTAGTTGAACCAATAGCATTGGCTAAGTTTTGATGGGTAAATCTTACCTTTATTCTTACGCCAGACCCCCTTGTTTCTCCCATTTCTTTCTCTAACAATTTCAATAGTTGTAAAAGTCTATCTTCTACTCTTTTGATGCCTGCGATCGCCAATAATTGTTCACTTTGTTGAAGACGTTTCATAACTTGGGGGAGTATTTTCCGTGCCAAATCCTCATCTTTTTCAATTTCGAGGGAAGAATACCACGATAAATATACGTCTGATAAAGCCCTAGCTTGAAGAGTATTCAGAGAAGTTAAACAAACACCAAAAAAATTATCTGACTGTACCCACCCTAACAAAGTTTCTTCCCCGTGGTTATTAAACCTAAATAACTGTACTATCCCACGATTAACCTGCCAAATACCTTGACTAAGAAAAGGAATATCTTCTCCCCGCTCATAAAAATGTAACTTTCTTTCACTTGATTGAATCTGGGGACTTAAGTTATTATTAATGTTGAAAGGAGAGGTAAGTAACATAAAAATTAGTGTCATTGAGAGGATAACATTGACTCAACCATAAGATTATCCTGTAGAAGTTAAGAAAAGGTAATGAAAAGTTTAAAATTTACTCTTTAAATTCTGTTATGAATAGCCACATTGAAAATAACTCCATTTCAGATCGAGAAATCAATAGACTACATCAATTAACCGTTTATGGTAGATGGGTATTAGTGGCTACGTCGTGGATTTTGATTCTACCTTGGGCATTGTGGCAATTGCGAGAAACGATTTCTTTGTGTCAAGATTATTTTACATGGTCAGCCCTACGTTTAGGCTTGGAATTTAATCCTTGGGCGACATTGGGGTTAAGTTTTTGCATTGGTTTTACTACTTCCGTTTTAGTGTGGCAAAGTATTTATATTTTGCAGGGTGGACTTTCTGAAAAACAAAAATATTATCTTTCTGAAAAGGTAAAAAAAATTCGTCATCGAAACAAAAAAAGTTGGCTTTACCGATGGCTATATGGTAATTAAAATTTAGTCAAATCTAATGATACAATTAATTACCAAGTTCAAAATGAACAAGGCTTGGGAACATTTGCAATATTAAAACATCCTTTAATTTAAAATTCAGAATGAAATTAATTTTCTTGAATCAAAAATAACCACAAAGACATAATTATGGACAAAAAATCGGTCTTAGGTTCATTTTCTTTAGCCGTTGCCACATTAGGATTAGCTATTATCCCTCATTCTTTTAATAGTGGGGATGCTGTTTCTGTCTCGAATTTTCCTGCAAATCAGTTCGCTGAAAATAATCTTCTTGCTGAACTTCCTCCACATCCTTATAAAGTAGGTGATTATTACAATGCCACCGCTTATTTTAAATGCTCGGTGGGGGAACCTAATCATGATGAACAATGCCCTGGAGGTATTGTACGCAAGGGGAATGGAGTCGCTAGTGTTGTAGTTCAATTTCCCAATAACTACGAAGTTCAGTATGATTTCAATAAAGGGAATGTTACCACCACTTTCGGCGGAAAATTGGATTGGGGAAAAGATGGAGATGAGTGGTATATAGGAATTACAGAAGGAAATGATAGATTATTTATTATCATTCCTGATGCGGCTGTTTATGGGGGATAATTTTTCAGCCCTTTCATAGCAACAATTAATATTTATGACATAATTCGGAGAGAAAAAACCCCTTCTTCAATCCGAATTCATCGCAACAATTTTGAGGATTCAATCAAACATTATGATTAAGAAATTACCTTTAACTCGATTACTATTAGGTATTACTTCTTTAAGTTGTACAAGTATTTTCTCCTTTGCGGCTTCGGTTACAGCTATTCCTGTTTCTAATGCTTATATTAATTTTGCTGGTGCTGGGGGAGACTTTTCTGGTCGTTCAGGAACATTTCGTGCTTCTGAGGCAACTACTACAACTCCTGTAACAGATGGTTTAAGGCTTTATGAAGTCCATTTGGCGAAAATGTTAGAAGTTTCAGTGAATTTTTGCAAGGATAGAGAGCCTAATTACAAATTTACTTGGAATTATGAGGCAGATCAAGGCAAGGTTTATATGGGTGAATATTCTTGGACTTGTCAATTTGCCCTTGATACTTTAAAGAAATTTGGCTCTTCGGGTACTGAAGAAATTACAATTCATTATGTGGATAATCCGAAAAAAGAAACTATTTCTGCTTTAAATATTACTGGTAAAAACGCGAAAGAATTTATTGATTTAGTTAAGACTTTAAAACCACAATGTATTGATTATACTCCGAAAATTTGTCCTGGCGATCGCCTAGAATAAAATCCTAACCTCAATTTACCGAGGAAAATAAATACAACAAGTAAACATGAAAAAAACCTCACAAAATTAGTATGACTGAGGCTGATTAATTGTATTCTAATAAAGCCCAATAACGGGAGTCCTGGGGAAACTTAGCGAATACTATTATTTTTCCTGAATCTATATCGATATTCCCTGTAAAGACGTTACCATAACGAGTTAAATCCTGCCATTTATTGGTAGATTTATTCAATACTTTCACATCTGTCGCTGAATCAATTTTCAATTTAAAATAAGTACTTTGGTTAGTGGGTAAATTGGCGGTTAACGGTGACTCTAAGTAACCATTATGGTCAGCAAAATGTTGAAAAGTGACAGGGAATTTATTACCATTACTACCACTATTGGCAGAAATTTGATAAGTCACTATTAAAGGATAATTATTATCCTCATCTTTTGGTTTAGCAAATATTTCTAATTCATAATTACCTTTTTCAGGAAAATTCGTGTTAACAATGATATTTTCTCCCTGTTTTTGCACAAAGGTATAGTTATCTGATAATTCTTGTTCTGCTGATTTTAATTTGGCGATTGCCACCACATTTTTAGGTGCTTTTAAGGTAATATTGAGACGGTTATCTGTATCAATTCGTAAATTTTTATGGCTAATTAATTTTATATTGTACTCAAATAAAGTAGAAGAAACATCAGCAAAAGTATCAAATTGGGAACGAGAAATAGGAGTATTTAATAATTGCCATTGGGAATTTTCTGGAAAATGACTATAAATAAATTCTTGTGGCTTTGGAGCGAAATAATAAGGATTAAATAGAGCGGAAAAAACATTATTATTGACAGTACCTGCACCCCAAGTTGTATCAATTAGATACCAATTACCATCAATTTTAACTCCATTCCAAGCATGATTTACTTGGTTGTCTTTCCCAACAATATAATTGATTCCTTTAGCATAGCCAGTTATAATCAAAGATTTTAGCCCCATATATTGAGCTAATTGTTGATATAAATTAGCATAACCTGAACAAATAGTCGATCGAGTATTTAAAACTGTTTCTGCTTTAACGTCAGGATAAATATTTTTTTCAAATAAATCAGATAAAGCCTCCACATCATAACTAATATTATGGGTAATCCATGTATAAATAATTCTTGCTTTTTCTTCCTCGGTAGCGGCATTTTGAGATAAAATATTAGCCAAATCTTTAACGGAATTGCCTGTATATTGGACAGCCAGAGCTTTATTATCAATGGTGGTAAATCTTTTTTCCTGAAGATTATCCGGATTGTTGATAACAATAGGCTCGTCAATTTTTGTAACAAATTCTTCTGTTAAGAATTTAAGAGAATTAGGAGAAAAAGATAAAGAATTAAAAACGTTTTTCCACGTCAATTCTTCAGAAACTAGTCCAAAAAATTGAGGATTATTTTTGATAGTCAAACCGATGGATAAAAAAACGATCGTCACCCATAAAGTAGCAAGAAAATTGCTCTTTTTTTTACGATGTTGTTGAGCTTTATTTCTGCGTCTTTCCCATTCTTGGTATTCTCTTTTTGTAATCATAGAAATAATACAGAATCGATTGTTATTGTTATTGTTATTGTTATTGTTATTATTATTATTAATTATTAATTATTAATTATTAGTTAGTTGCCAAGATTTCTTGAATAAAAAGTCTTAACTTTTGTTTAGCAATGATTAGCTTATCCTCGTCAAATTCGAATTCTTGTAAGTTTGCTAAAAATTGTATATATTCTGTATCTAAAACTATTCTAAAATCATCAATTTTCCATAATAAATCAGAGGTAAAGCGCAAGTCATAAACATCATTTTTATGACAAAAATAGTTATTATATTTAGTTTTTAAATCTACCAAAATAACAGGTCTAACCCAAGATATTTTACGATCATCAATAACGTCAATTACTTGACAATATAAAGATTTATTTTGACCGTCTAAACAAACTATTTGACTATTAATAAATTTTGACATTTTTTTAGTTTAATTAATAATCCTTTAATATATGATAGGTTTTAAAATTTTCTATCCCCACAATAATTTATTTTGTGTGACAAAACCCCTACATTTTTATTTAAAAGAATAAGATAGGGGCAAAAAATGAGTTACTTTAGGGTATTTAAAAGTAAAAAAATTAAGCTACCACATAGGCAACTTTTAGTGACCAAATAATTAAGGCTGCAATACTTCCTAAAATAATCACGGCAGATATACCAACAATAATCGGCTTGTCTGCACCGTCAAATTTCATGATGCCACGATTCAAGTCAGACATAAAAACTCTCTATGATAAAGTATAAAATTGACAATTTCCTACTTTATAGGTTAGCTCAAAAAACTCATAACTATTGAAACTGAGAGGAAAATTCAATATTCTTAATGTTTTTTTCAGCACTTATTCACAGATATATATGAGGAAAGAAACCACTTTGTCATTAACTAGCAAGGGTATAATGTTATTATCCCCCACGCTAATTGTTAATTGTTTGTTTTCCAACTGCCATGCAATCCATAGGGGATATGTTGTTTTAAGTGTAATGTTGCCACTGGTTGACTAATATCTTTGCCGTCAAATATAACTAAATCTGAACGATGGTGACTAGAATCATAAATTAAATCCAATACCCAACCATCGTCTTCCGATTCCGGGTTGTTTTTAGGTATAAATACTGGTTCACCGGCAAAGCCTTTCGGAGCAAAAGAGTATATTTGTTCTTTTTTTGTCCCTAAATCCAGTTTTAGTAAGGCTTGCAAAGGGGCATTTTTTGTGGGGTGATCCGTCGCACCAATAAAAACATAGCGGTAATCTCGCCCGACATTTTCGGGGTTGATAGAGGGAAATTCCACGCAACGAGAGTTAATTAATTCTTTTGTGACTTTTTTAGTAGCTAAATTAAGTTTAAAGCGCCATAGTTGCCCCGGTGGAAGTTTATCAAAATCTACTTCTTTATAACTATTATCAGGATCGATTTGGCTTAATTCAGCATAACAAATAGAGTCTATGACAATTTCCTGATTATTTGCCTCAAAGGCATTACTATGATGAAAAATAAATCCCGCTTCCGTTTCTGAGATGATAACTCTATCATGAGGTGCGTTACGGGGAATTAAAATAATTTTGGTGGGTTGGCTACTTTGAAAATCGAGACATTCCCCTGCACCTTTGAAACCAAAAATAAAGGGTAAAGGGTTATAAGTAGTGGGATTTTGAAAAAAGATGCAATAGTTAGGGGTAATGACAAAATCATGGATAAAACAGAATCCGGGGGTTTCATGACTATATTTTTGTAAAATTTTCCCTAATTCGTCAAATTCGTACACCGTAATAGTGCTAGAAACTCCCTGTTTAATGCCAAAATTAACTAAAGAGGGCCTACCATTATTAAATGGGGAATGGGGGTCAATTCTTGGATGTGCACTAAAAACATCTCCTTTTTGTAAAATACCGTCTAAGTCATCTAAACCTATTGTCTCTAAATTTTCGGGATTGAGGCCATAAGGTTGTGCGGCTTCCCATAAAGCTAAGAGTTTATTACCCCAATGGATAACATTAGTATTGGCAATATTTTTCACTCGAATGTCGAATAAGTTAGCTAACCAACCGCCGGGTTTTTGACTACCGAATATACCGCGATAAAGCATTTTACCCGCTTTTTGTTCCGCTAAATATTCTTTAGTTTTGACAAAACGATTACGGAAAAAACAATGCCCGTTTTTAAAGGTAAAAGCACAAATCATGCCATCACCATCAAAGGGATGTTGTAAGGGCGTGCCTTGAATTTCTAACAGTCCGGGACCGTTGCGGTACAATGTACCGGATAAATCGACGGGTATCTCCCCTTCTATATCGTCGATAATATACTCAAATTCTTGGGGTTGGGATTCATAACCTTGTCGCCAGTCTGATAATGAGTATGATTGCCACGGTTTTTCTAACTGTTGCATGATATTTGCTTATAATAACTTAATGATTTTTGATCTCAATTTATGATCTAGGCATTCACTGTCCACTGTTAATTGTTCTAACATTTTTTCTCAAGATTGTGGCTGGACGAGTTTAGAAATCAGGAGAATCGCACGCGTTTCTTAACATTTAGGAACTAGAAAGACTGAGGCAACTGAGTACAGTTTCCAAATAACGATTATCCCAACCTGCCTTAAGCCTCTTGTTCTCGATGCCAACCTTAGTCGCTTAGTCGTCTTTTCTTGAAACAGACACGGGTTTCGCGATTGGCTGCTCAGTCAAAGGCATTTATCAATTGGCATTTAAGACAGCAATGCAAATTTTTGAGCTGTCTAAAAAGTTTCCTGTGGAAGAAAAATATTCATTAACCGACCAAATTCGTCGCTCCTGTCGCTCAGTCTGGGCCAATCTAGCAGAAGCTTGGAGAAAACGCCGATATAAAGCAACTTTTGTGGCTAAACTGAATGATTGTGAGGCAGAAGCGGCAGAAACTCAAGTTTGGTTAAAGTTTGCCGTCTCATGTCAGTATCTCACGGTCGAACAAGGAAGAGAACTTTACGGAACTTATAATCAAGTTCTGAGTGGGTTAGTAAAGATGATTACCCATCCAGATGATTGGTTACTCGATTAACTACCCACACCTCAATACTGCGAGGGATTTGAATAATTATGTGTTGTGACAAGGATAGGGAAGAGGGGGGAGAAAAATGCCAAAACGAACGGTGCTTCCCACACTCCCCACACTTCTCCTTTGATCAAGTTTTTCAGCATAAATGCGGCAATAATTAATATAAGAGATTAAGGAATAAGAATATTAAAGACCTCTGGAACGACTACTGTTTTTTTGATAAGAAGAAATTAAGTAGGAATTATATAGGTTTTGATACAGCACGTAAAACATAGGTCCCAAAGCAGTTATGGGACTCAGAAATTGCAGACCAATCCAAACCATAAACATGGTATTTTTTTGCCCTAGACTTTGGCTAGTTTCCCAAGAATAACGAGCTCCACCCAGTATCCGACCTAAAGTAAAGTTAACAATACAAATAGTCAGGGAGATTAGAGCTATTTGGACGATTCTCCCAATTGGAGATGACGCCTGATTGCGGAGATAAAAGACCGTCTTTGACGTCGCTAAATAGAGAACCAAGAGCCAGAAATAAAAGGAGAGCCATCTCCATTGCCGCAAAAAATCCACAGTCCCGGCAGAAAATTTTTTGAGAAGTTGGCACAACCCAAGGGGAATAACGACAATGATCAGGGTGGAAAAGAGAATCCCGCCCGTGGAGATCTTTGCTGAGCTCTGAGTAATTAAAGGTAAGAGAAAGGATAAAAGGAGCGAAGCCAGAAAAGTAGTTAGAATAATTGAAGTCGTCACATAGCTTACATTTTTTCTCGTCAAACTCATCACCACAGGAGCCCCGGTTGCCGTAGGTGTAATCGCCACTAAAAAGGCAATCAAAGCTAATTCTTGATCCCAATATAAATTAATAATTGCATA
Source organism: uncultured cyanobacterium (assembly GCA_963749915.1). Classification (GTDB taxonomy): domain Bacteria; phylum Cyanobacteriota; class Cyanobacteriia; order Cyanobacteriales; family Cyanobacteriaceae; genus Geminocystis. The sequence goes on along the minus strand of CAVVOP010000008.1, from coordinate 609,562 downwards.
AAAAAACAAGGCAACTATTACCATTAACAAAAAAACTTTTAGAGCTTCCAGATAAAGATATTTATGGGCGAGAAAATCTTCCTCCAAGAAAGAAAAAAACAGCATAACCATAATTATATATTTGATTAAAAAGGAATAAGAGTTCGACTCTGAAAAGATTAAACCCAGAAAAATAGCAAAAAAAATCAGAAGAGATTTCATCTTAAAAAGTCTGTTATATTATGTTTTTTATTAACTTAACATTGTCAAGAAACACTAACAAAATTATTTATTTATTTAAGTTTTTATTTTTATAATATAACTAAATACTTGAGAATTTTAAAATCCTCTAAAATTTCAAGTAAAAACTTATTACTTATTACTTATTACTTATTACTTATTACTTATTACCTATTAATTAAAATTATGGCCACTTCTGTTTATCTTAGTACCCTAGAGCCAGAAAGTGGGAAAGCTTTACTAGCTCTGGGAATCATGGAACTAGCTCTGCGAAAAACCACTAAAATCGGATTTTTTCGCCCCTTTATTCAAGAAAGAAAACCAAACCAAAGAAACGAAGACATTGAACTAATTATTAATCAATTTAATCTGCCACAAGAATATGAAGAATCCTTTGGTTTATTAGAAAGCGAAGCGATTAACCTGATCAATAATCATCAATTTGAGCAAGCTTTACACCGAATTATTACTAAATACAAAAATTTAGAAACCAAATGTGATTTTATTCTTTGTGAAAGCTCCGATTATATCGGCAAAAACCTTAATTTTGAATTAGATTTTAATTTTGTTATTGCGCAAAATTTTGGCTGTCCCCTCATTTTATTAGTGAGTGGGGAAAATCGAACTATTGAGGAAATTACTAGCAATATTACCGTAACAATCAAAGAATATGAACGGAAACAATGTGAAATTATTGGCATTGTCGTCAATAAAGTGGCACCAGAGCAAGTACAACCCCTACAGGAAATTTTAGTCTCGGAATACTCTTACTCTAACTATTTGCTTTCCATCATCCCTTACATTCCCCGCTTAAATGCCCCGCAAGTGGGGGACTTAGCCGAACAACTTCAGGCCTCTATTCTTTATGGCGAAGAGAGAGTGGACAATCTGATTCTGGGTTATCTCGTCACGGCGATGCAGGTGGGAAATGCCTTGCAATGGTTAAAAGAGGGTCAGTTAATTATTACACCGGGGGATCGTAGTGATTTGATCTTAGCTATGTTACAAAGCAATCTGTCGAGCAATTATCCTAATCTAGCAGGGATTTTGCTCACTGGCGGAATTAAGCCGGAACCTTCAGTTTGTAACTTAATTGAAGGATTAGTTAATCCTCTACCAATTTTAGCGGTAGAGACAGATACTTACACCACTGCCATTCAAGCGGAAAAGGTCTATTCTCATACCACCGTAGCCAATCCCGAAAAAATTCGTTTTAGTCGGCAAGTTTTTGCAGAATATATTAATCTTCCTCTTTTAGAGGCCAGATTAGCGCAAATCCAGACTGTAGGGATGACTCCGAAAATGTTTCTTTACCATCTTCAATCTTTAGCTAAATCCAATCCCCAGAAGATTGTCTTACCCGAAGGAGCAGAACCGAGAATTCTGCGGGCTGCTTCTGTGTTACTGGCTCAAAATATGGCCGATTTAGTTTTTTTAGGTCAGAGGCGTGACATTGAAGAATCCATTAACCATCATGGTATTAACCTCAATCTTGATGAGCTGGAGATTGTTGAACCAAGTCAATTTTCTCAGTTTGAGGAATATGCTCAGACTTTTTATCAATTAAGAAAACACAAAGGTATCACTATTGATGGTGCCAGAGACTGCCTCCAAGACCTATCTTATTTGGCAACAATGATGGTTTATGCTGGTGATGCCGATGGGATGGTATCTGGTGCAATTCACACAACTCAAAATACCATTAGACCTGCTTTGGAAATTATCAAAACCAAACCCGGATTTTCTCTAGTTTCTTCGGTATTTTTCATGTGTCTGGAGACTCACATCTTAGTCTATGGCGATTGTGCCGTTAATCCTAATCCTAATCCCGAGCAGTTGGCCGAAATTGCTTTATCTTCGGCGGAAACTGCGGCAGTTTTTGGCATCGAGCCTAGAGTTGCTCTATTATCTTATTCTTCGGGGACTTCTGGTCAAGGGGCCGAAGTGGAAAAAGTACGTCAAGCAGTTAAAATTGCTCAACAGCGACAACCTGAGTTAAAATTAGAAGGCCCAGTGCAGTACGATGCCGCTGTGGATTCCACCGTCGCTGCCCAAAAAATGCCTAATTCTCAAGTAGCAGGCAAAGCGACAGTATTTATTTTTCCGGATTTGAATACTGGCAATAATACTTATAAAGCCGTGCAAAGAGAAACCAAGGCGATGGCCATTGGTCCAATTTTACAGGGTTTAAATAAGCCTGTGAATGATCTCAGTCGTGGTTGCACCGTCGAAGATATAATTAATACAGTGGTAATTACCGCCATTCAAGCCCAAAATAACTAAGAAAAGGACCGTTTATCCACTCCAATATTCCACGCTATTCCAAATGATCTTAATTCGTGTTGGTTATCAATTTTTATTTGAAGTGCCGTCGCCGGCACCTATGCTCTTGAAGGTCTACCTGCATCCGTCCCGGCTGGCTGAGGTAAAACAGCCTGAGCGACTGAGAATTGAGCCAGAGACGGCGGTAGAAGAATTTGTCGATGGCTTCGGTAATCGAGTAAGTCGCCTGGTCTTGCCAGCAGGTCGCGTCAGCTTGGTGAATGAGGCCGTGCTCTGGGTCAACTCTCGGCCAGATTTAGTCAACTCCTCAGCCCAACAGCACCCAGTAGAGTCGTTGCCTCTGGAGGTGCTACCCTATTTACTCGGTAGCCGCTATTGTGAAGTAGATCTCCTCTCAGAAATTGCCTGGAAGCTCTTTGAGCAAACACCGACTGGCTGGGCTCGAGTACAAGCTGTTTGTGATTGGGTTCATAACCACGTGGTCTTTGGCTACGAGTATGCCCGTCCAACCAAAACTGCCTATGAAGTATACACTGAGCGCCGGGGGGTCTGCCGCGATTTTGCCCACTTGGCAGTTACTTTCTGTCGTTGCTTGAACATCCCGGCTCGATACGCAGCTGGCTACTTGGGCGACATCGGCGTCCCACCAACAACCTTGCCCATGGATTTTAGCTCTTGGTTTGAAGCCTACTTGGACCATCAATGGTACACTTTTGATGCTCGTCATAACGTCCCCCGGGTAGGACGGATCTTAATCAGCCGAGGCCGCGATGCGGTAGATACAGCCTTGACTACTTCATTTAAGCCGGTTAATTTGGTCAAATTTAGGGTTTGGACTAGGGTGTTTGACAATTAGAGGTTTAAACCTTAGAATGCCGGACTCTATAAGAGGAGATAAGAGTATCAGAATAAGATTTTTGAGCTTATTTGTCCACTCTTTATACTACCAATTTATTACTTATTTTTTTCGACTAAAATGGAAGATCTACCAAATTAAATAATTATAGATACTCCAAAAATATTTTATGCAATCTCCCTATCAACCCAGTGATATAGAATCTAAATGGCAAAAACAGTGGTCAGAAACTGGACTTTATGACACAGACGAAAATCAAGAAAAACCTAAATTTTACGCCTTATCTATGTTTCCCTATCCTTCAGGCAAATTACACATGGGTCATGTACGCAACTATGTGATTACTGATGTTATCGCTCGTTATAAGAGAATGCAAGGCTATAGAGTGTTACATCCCATGGGTTGGGATGCCTTTGGTTTACCTGCGGAAAATGCCGCTATTGACAGGGGAATCCCTCCCGCTAAGTGGACTTATGAAAATATAGCCCAAATGCGATCGCAATTACAAGAATTAGGTTTATCCATCGATTGGAGTAGGGAAGTCGCCACCTGTTCCCCTGATTATTATAAATGGACACAGTGGTTATTTTTACAATTTTTAACAGCAGGATTGGCATATCAACGGGAAGCGGCGGTAAACTGGGACCCTATAGATCAAACGGTGTTAGCTAACGAACAAGTGGATGCTGACGGTTATTCGTGGCGTAGTGGAGCAAAAGTAGAGCGTAAATTATTAAGACAATGGTTTCTGAAAATTACCGACTATGCCGAACAATTATTGAGGGATTTGCAACAGTTGGACGGGTGGCCGGAAAGAGTTAAAACTATGCAGGAAAATTGGATTGGTAAGTCAGTGGGTGCATATTTAGAGTTTCCCGTTGTCGGCAGTGAAGAAAAAATCGCCGTCTTTACCACTCGCCCTGATACAGTTTATGGTGTTACTTATGTAGTTTTAGCTCCTGAACATCCTTTAACCCCGGTTGTTACCACTGAAGACAGAAAAGAAGCTGTACAAGCCTTTATTACAGAGGTCAGTCATGAGAGTGAAATCGATCGCACAGCTGAAGATAAACCCAAAAAAGGTACATTAACGGGGGGTAAGGCCATTAATCCCTTTAACGGTGAAGAAATTCCCATCTTGATCGCTAACTATGTATTATACGAATATGGTACGGGGGCGGTAATGGGGGTACCTGCACACGACGTGAGAGACTTTAAATTTGCTAAAGAAAATGATTTACCGATAAAAGTCGTAATTTTACCTGATGATGCCGATAATTCCGATATTTGTTTTTTAGAAGCCTACACTGAATCTGGCACGATGGTCAGTTCTCATGCTTTTAATGGCATGGATTCCGTTAGGGGTAAAGAGGCTGTTATTCGACTAGCGGAAAACCAAGGTTATGGTAGAAGACGGATTCAATATCGTCTCCGAGATTGGTTAATATCCCGTCAACGTTATTGGGGTTGTCCTATTCCTGTGATTCACTGTCCCGAGTGTGGTGCTGTGCCGGTACCTACGGAGGATTTACCTGTAAAATTGCCTGAACAAGTGGAATTTTCCGGTCGTGGACCCTCACCCTTAGCGAAGATGGATGATTGGGTAAATGCTGCTTGCCCTAGTTGTGGCACTCTGGCAAAACGAGAAACGGACACCATGGACACCTTTATCGACTCCTCATGGTATTTTTTCCGTTATACTGATGCAACAAACCAAGATGAGCCTTTTAACGTCAATAGGGTCAATGATTGGATGGCTGTGGATCAATATGTAGGAGGTATTGAACATGCTATCTTACACTTGCTTTATTCTCGCTTTTTCACTAAGGTATTGCGCGATCGAGGTTTGGTTAATGTGGATGAGCCTTTTAAGCGGTTATTAACTCAAGGGATGGTACAGAGTTTAACCTATAAAAATCCTGAAACAGGGAAATATGTACCTTCCGAACAAGTCATTTATAAATATGACGCCTGGAGAGATGCCACAACATTAGAAAAACTATCTTTCTTTTTTGAAAAGATGTCCAAGTCTAAATATAATGGGGTTGATCCACAAATTGTTTTATCGAAATATGGTGCTGATACCGCCAGAATGTTCATTTTATTTAAAGCGCCTCCTGAGAAGGATTTGGAATGGCAAGATGCAGATGTTGAAGGGCAATTTCGTTTTTTAAACAGAGTTTGGTTATTAATAAATGAGTTCGTAGAAAATCCCCATTCAGCTAAGAATAAAACCTTTGATCAAAGTAAATTAAGCAAGGAAGAAAAAGATTTAAGAAGGGCAATTCATACCGCTATTAAAGAGATTTCTGAAGACTTAAACGGCGATTATCAATTTAATACCGCAGTGTCGGAATTGATGAAATTAAGTAACGCTTTACGGGATAATAAGATTAAAAATTCTCCTGTTTTTCGAGAAGGAATCGAAACCTTCATTTTACTTTTGGCACCTTTTGCCCCTCACATTAGTGAAGAATTATGGCAAAAATTGGGTAATAGTGCATCGGTGCATTTACAATCATGGTTAACCTTTGATAATGAGGCTTTAATTGTCGATGAAATTACCCTCGTTATTCAGATTATGGGTAAAACTAGAGGTACTATTTCCGTACCCGCTTCCGCTGGTAAAGAGGAGTTGGAAAAGTTTGCCAGAGAATCAGATATTGCCCAAAAATATATCGCTGATAAAGAAGTTAAAAAAGTTATCGTTGTACCGGGCAAATTAGTTAACTTTGTGATTGTGTAGTTTGTCCCTAAATCTTCAATCCTTAAAGTATTGAAGTCCTGACTACTTTTAAGTGATCACTATAATTATCTGCTAACCAATTAGTAGAAGTTGACATTTGGTACGATGAACAAATATTTAAAAATATCGTCAATAGATAAATCCGAAATATCAATTTATTTAATAAACCTAAATCAACTATGCAAAATGTTAAAGTTACGTTCGGAACACCTTATACTGCTTTTAATGACGATGCGCACTTTACCCCTAGTGATGGTGGTTGGACTAGTTTTAATAAATATCCCCGTCAGTTAGCCGATATTAACGGTGATGGTTTTGAGGATATTGTCGGCTTTGGTCAGACTAAAGTATTTGCCGCCTTGGGTAATGCTAATGGTACTTTTAGCCCTGTTTACACGGCTCTTGATGGTAGTTATACTGTTGATGATGGAGGCTGGGATAGTTTTGACAAATATCCTCGTCAGCTAGGAGATATTAATGGCGACGGTTTTGCTGATATTGTTGGTTTTGGTGAAACACTGGTAACAGCCGCTTTGGGCAAAGCCGACGGTACTTTTGGCACACCTTACACTGCTTTTAATGATGATGCACACTTTACCCCTAGTGATGGTGGTTGGACTAGTTTTAATAAATATCCTCGTCAGTTAGCCGATATTAACGGTGATGGTTTTGAGGATATTGTCGGCTTTGGTCAGACTAAAGTATTTGCCGCCTTGGGTAATGCTAATGGTACTTTTAGCCCTGTTTACACGGCTCTTGATGGTAGTTATACTGTTGATGATGGAGGCTGGGATAGTTTTGACAAATATCCTCGTCAGCTAGGAGATATTAATGGCGACGGTTTTGCTGATATTGTTGGTTTTGGTGAAACACTGGTAACAGCCGCTTTGGGCAAAGCCGACGGTACTTTTGGCACACCTTACACTGCTTTTAATGATGATGCACACTTTACCCCTAGTGATGGTGGTTGGACTAGTTTTAATAAATATCCCCGTAAGTTGGCCGATATTAATGGTGATGGTTTTGAGGATATTGTCGGCTTTGGTCAGACTCAAGTATTTGCCGCTTTGGGTAATGCTAATGGTACTTTTAGTCCTGTTTACACAGCCTTAGATGGCAATTATACCATCGATGATGGAGGCTGGGATAGTTTTGATAAATATCCTCGTCAGTTGGGTGATGTTAACGGTGATGGTTTTGCTGATATTGTTGGTTTTGGTGAAACGGCGGTATTTGCCGCTTTGGGTGAGTCGGAGTTAGATCGTCCTTTTTACCGTTTTCAGAATAGTGATCGTCCAGGCACTTATCTTTTTGTAGGAGAGGAAGAACGTCAAAGTATTCTTCAAAATTTTACACAATTTCAGGAAGAGGGACGTGCTTTTTCTGTGTCATCAGAACCAAAAGATGATTTAATTCGTTTTAATCGTTTTCAAAATCAGAATGTGCCGGGTACTTATCTTTATGCTGGAGAAGAAGAAAGCATCAATATTCGCCAAAATTTTCCTAATTTCAATGAGGAAGGAATTGCTTTTTATGCTTATGATGCCAATGCCGGTTTAGGAATTGATTTCTATCGCTTCCAAAATACTCAACAACCAGGAACTTATATTTTTGTAGGGGAAGAAGAACGTCAAAGTATTATTGCAAATTTTCCCCAATTTGTCGAAGAAGGTATTGCGTTTGAAGTCGCATTATAAATAGAGGGTCTTTTTTATTATTAAAATTGGTTTTTAAAAATAAAAACTTTGTCCATTTAGTTTTTTGCACTGAGGCAACATCTGAGTTTACCACTTATCAAGGCATAGTTTTTGTTTCTGTTTCACGTTAAAAACATCGGGGTTAACAGCCTCTAGTTTCCCCCCTTCAATGCGCCAACAATTATCAGCAATATCCACCAAATCACTGGCATCATGGGTAACAACTAATAATGTCCAATGTTGTTTTAATCTTGACAATAAATTGACTAATTGCTCTTTCATTAACCAGTCTAACCCCGCCGTTGGCTCATCTAACAGTAAAAGATTGGGCTGACGAATTAATTGTACTGCTAAAGATAGTCGTCGTTGTTGTCCTCCACTAAGGGCACGGGGTGCAGCTTCATAACTAAGATGATCTAAGCCTACCTCTGCTAAAGCCTCTTTGACACGAATCCCACTTAACTCCGGATGCCCTAACCGTAATTCTTCTAAGATATTGTTACCACAAAAATGACGCTCAGGAAATTGAAATACTATACCGCTTAATTGTTGTAATTCCTGTGATGTTAGTTCTTCTGTACCCCACAAAATTTTGCCACTGGTTTTTTCGGCTAATCCGGCTAAAATTTCCAATAATGTAGTTTTTCCTGAACCACTTGTCCCGACAATTAAACCTAGTTTTTGGGGTGCTAAGACTAAATTAATATTTTCAATAATGGGGTGGGTAGTTGCCGCCGGATGATAAGTAACGTTTTTTAAGTAAAGCATAAAAAGTTTAAGTTAAAATCGAAAACGAAGTAATTTGATTGTGGCTCAAAATTTTGATAAGTATGAATTTTTATTCTTGCATCCTTAAAGGTAATGGTGATCAACGTCAGCTTAATTTTAACCCTAAAATCTCCTTTTCTTGGGTAAAATTGTCTTCTACTGCTTTATTATCAATCCTCTCTGCTATTTTCTTTTCTACCGCTAGTTTCGCAGGTGATCCTTTTCGTATTACTAACTCTCGTAATATCACTCCTGAAACAGAATCTGCTTTCAAAGCCTTATTTGAAGATGGCAACTATCCTCAAGCTAAAGAATTTTTAAACAAAGCCCAAAATTTTCCCCAGAATGATCCCATGTTACCGGCTTTAAGAGCTTCTTTGGCTTATACTGAGCAAGATTGGGATGCCATGGAAACCTATACTACCGAAACTCTCAAAATTGCGGGGGAGATCGCTAAACAAGATCCTCTTCGTAGTAATTTATATTTAGGTGTTGGCAATTTTTTAGATGGTGCTAATGAGTACCGGAAAAAAGGTGCGATCGCAGCTTTAGGTAAATTACAATTAGTGTTTGATTACTTTGATAAAGCTACAAAAATTGATGAAAATGATCCAGAATTAAACTTAATTAAGGGTTATTTAAACTTAATGTTAGCGGTAAATTTACCTTTTTCTAGTCCTCAACAAGCCATCGATAGTTTACAAACTTATGCATCTCCCCAATACCTCGTTAATCGCGGAATTGCCCTTGCTTATCGGGACTTAAAAGACTATGATTTAGCTTTAACTTTTGTTGATAAAGCCATCGAAAGTACACCCTTAAACCCTGAATTATACTATTTAAAAGGACAAATATTAAGACAAAAAGGACAACAAGAAAATAATCTTCTATTGTTACAAGAAGCCGTGAAAAATTTTGATATAGCCTTAGCTAAGGTCGATCAACTACCAGAAGAAGGAGTACAAAAACCTTTAGAGAGAGAAAAACGTAAAACCCTTGAAAAAATCTCTGAATTAGGAACTTCTTCAAGCAATTAGCAATTAATAAACTCCAGAAAAGCAGTTCAAATAGTTAGTAAAACTAGCTTATGAATTATCCTAAGGATTGGATTAGTTTGATAATCATCGCTATTTTATCTGGTGCGATCGCCCCCGGATTGATTTTTGCCGCTCTCGATCCTACATTCGGCAGGTTGTGTTCGGAAAGAGTTATTTTGAGAGAAATATTGGTAATTGAACAATGGCTCAAACAAAGAACTTGGACAACATAGAAGTAAGAGATATCGACCACCTAGGGATTCTAGGAGATTTGCCTTGGATCAGCCGAGTGCCAGCAAGCATAGGTGAGGCGATTAGGTTGATGCAAACTCAACCGAATCAACAATTTGACCCCTTTCCAACCAATGCCCTTGAGGACTATCGCTTCAGTGGGGTCTGCACCACTTATGGAGGTGTACCTCAACGGTGGATTATAGTTGAAAGTCAACCTCGTCGGGTAGCAGACCTCAAAAAGCTGGACAAAAAGCTCGAGCAACAGAGGCAAAAGCAACAGAAGGCGCTGGATGAACTGGGGGCACAAGAGTTTGCCTGTGAAGCCGATGGCCAATTGCCAGCGAAAGCTTTCGAGAAAAAACTTAAATTTCATCAGCTGATTTACTCTTAGCAGTAGCGTAATTATAATAAGTGTAGCGATCGCCTTCGCCTTTGCTTATCTAATTCTGCAAGAGGTACCGACAGTAGCTCAATACTGGGGAGGGAGTCTGATTTTAGTCGGAATTATTTTGGGTGCCATCGGCAATCTTCGGCAAACCCAAGGGAAAAGATCGTAAAAAAAGTTGTTGTTAATTGTTAGTTATTATCGGCTTCTTTGCCACCATGTAACTATAGAAGCAGTAAACGCTAATCCCGGAATAATAAATAAAGCTAACCAACCAATTAAACCAGCTTGAAAAGTATTAAGGTTAATTCTACGATTAGTTGTCTCTTTTGGGCTAATAGATAAAGTGGAATCTTCTTCATGGGCTAACCATCCCACGGTATTTAGGAATAAATCGCCGTTTAGCTGTTGTTGAAACCAGCCATCAGTGGCAAAGTTAGTATTACCGATCACTACCATTCTTGTTTCCGAAGGTAGAGATTTTGATATTGTTTGACTATCGGTTTTTTCCTCCGAAGGGATTTTTATAGTGGGTGGTAAAGGTAAATCACTATCTAATTTTTTACTCGATTCTTCTTTTGATACTGTTTTTTGCTCATTTTTAACATTTTGCTCATTTTTATTATTTAAACTATCTTCTTGATTGTTAGAAGTCTCTTTCAATGGATTTTTCTTAGCCAATGCAACCCCTATATTTAAAGGACCGGGTAAATCAACTGTAGGATCTAATTCTACATTTTCGCCTTCGGGATTTTTTTCCCCCCATGACTGACTATTGGTAATGAATAAAGCTGTTGCCGTGACATCCTCTACTGTTTCGGTTATAATTGGTCTTGCCCAAGGGAATAAACTCATACCATTACCAAAATTTTGGGTGATAGGATGGACACCATAATCAACAATTATAGTAATAGAAGGACCTAGACCGAAAACTTCCCCCGTACCCGAGGCATCAACCACTAATCTATCATCAAATTTTATCCCCCATTCTCTCATTATTTGATCAAGATTTACAGTGCTTCCTGCGTTGTACATTACCAATAAACTACCGCCATTATCTACATATTTTTGAATAATGTTTATCTCTCCTTCCAATAATTCTTTTTCGGGGTTACTGATTATTAACACATTGGCATCGGGAGGAATTAACGGAGAAGTGGCAAGGGTTAGAGGATAGACAATATAACCTTTATCCCTTAATCTTGTTACTGCTTGGGATAAACTAATTTGTCCTTTTTCCATCGCGGATTCGCCATGACCCTGTAAAATATAGATGATTGGTTGTGCTGTTTGTTGAATTTTGGCGATCGCGTTTGTTAATTTTATTTCCGAAAGGCGATTATCAGGAGATAAAGTTTGCACTAATTGTTGTTTATCTTCATACTCTAAATAAACATCCCCGAGACGAGTAACTCGAAATTTTTGAGCTAAATTAATATCAACTTGAGGATTGACAAATTGATATTGAAATTGGTCACTTTTTCTAGCATAATCTTGAAGTAATTTGCGATCGAAATCATTAGGTGGAGAATCAAAAATATATACCCTTAAAGGCTGACTTAAATTAGTAACTAATTGCTGAGATTGAGGAGAAAGAGTGTAAAGATTATTCTCTGTTAAATCGACTTTTACAGAATATTTTATTGCTAGAAAATTAACTAAACCTAAAATTAATAATAAAGCAAAAGTAGAGATAATTGAATTGGTAACGACTTCCACCCTTCTTTTACCGAAAAAACCCTTATTAGTGTAGAGAAAAATTGTTATGCTACTAATAATTAAAGCGATGCCAACGCCAGCAATTACCAGACTAAAAATGGGTATATTATCATTAATCTGTCGTAACACTAAAGCTAAAGATATGAAAAAAATTCCTATAAAAAATAAGTAATTAGTATATCTTTTCATCTTCAAAATTAAGTTAAGTTTCTCCATAAATTTTAAGTCATAAATAAGCTGTTATGCATCTAATTTTATTTGTGAGGAAAGAGAATAGCGAATAAACATAGAGAAGAGATTAATTCTTATTAAGCCAATGTTAAAATATCTTATTTGAATCATTGTCAGGGGTTTATTCTTAATTGTCAATTGTTAACTCAATTTAATACCCAATACTTGAGTATAAGCACCTTTGGCTTGAGTTACCCCAATTGTACGCTGTGAAGCCTCAATCATTGGTCTTCTCAAACTTACCACAATAAATTGAGCAGATTGAGCTTGTTGACGAATCATTTTTGACAGTTTTTCCACATTTGCCCCATCTAAAAACATATCAACTTCATCGAAGGCATAAAAAGGTGAAGGACGGTATCTTTGTAAAGCAAAAATAAAACTTAAAGCTGTTAAAGATTTTTCTCCTCCTGACATAGAACTCAATCTTTGCACTGGTTTTCCTTTGGGATGAGCAACAAGAGTTAAGCCACCATTAAAGGGGTTATTTTCGTCTTCTAATTTTAAGTAACCATCACCCTCAGAAAGAGTTGCAAAAATAGTTTTAAAGTTCTCATTTACGGCATTAAAAGCCTCTTTAAAAGACCTTAGTCTCAAGGTAGTAAAATTTTCAACCCTTAATAATAATTCTGTCCTTTCACCTTCTAAAGTTGTCAGCTTTTGTGATAATTCCTCTAATCTTTCCTGATTTTTTTCATATTGTTCTAAAGCTAACATATTAACAGGTTCTAAAGCTTCCATTTTTTTTTCTCCTTTACGAATTTCTTGCTTAATTTGTTCCAGTCGTTCCCGCAAACTATCAAAGGTAATTTTATGATTAATTTCTCCTGTTTCACTATTATTAACTAACCAAGGAACCTCAGGTAAAGGATTGGGTAATTCCTGGCTAACTTCTTCTATATGTAAGGTTAATTCATCGAGTTTTGTTTGGGATTCTTGATGTTGTAAAACTAGTTTTTCTAATGACCACTTGAATTGTTGCCGTTCATTTTCTAATTGTTTAACGAGACTTTCTTGTTGATTTCTTCTTTGTTTAATCTCCTCTAGTTTTTTAGCTAATTCTTGGAAAAGATTTTCATAGTTTTTAATTTCTGCTTCCATTAAAATTAACTCTTCTTGCCCAGTAATTTTTTCTTGAGTAAGTTGATTTTGTTGACCAGATAAAGATACTATATTTTCTTGTCCTTCCCTAATTTTTTCCTCTAAATCCTGATAATTACTCACGAATCTTTGCAACTCTTGTTGACGTTTATTCAATGCTAATTGTTTATCTTCTAATAACAACTCCCATTGACTAACAATCTGTTGTAAATTTTGCCATTCCTGATTATCATAACTAGATTCTAACTCTTTTAATTCTGCTTGTTTTGCAGTAAGTAAATTCTGTAATAGAGGTAAATTTTGTTCAAGATTATTTAACTCTTGTTTTCCTTTAACTAACTCTCGATAGTTATTAGCATTAGTAACAATAATTTTTTCCTTATCTTGTTCTAAACGACTCATTTCCTGTTGACATTGTTCTAAAAGTAATTGTTTTTTCTGTCTTTTTTGTCTTTCTTGATTTAATGCTTCTGACCAGTCCTTGACTAAGTCCCTCTTTTCTGATATTTTCAGGCTAAGGTGGATAATTATATCTTCAATTTCCCGAATGCGACCACTTAACTCCAGAAACTCCTTATTTTCCGTCGATGATACTGTGCCAAATTTTAAGCTCGATCGTTGAGAAATACTACCTCCAGTCATAGCTCCACTAGCTTCTAACAATTCCCCCTCTAAAGTAACAATACGTCCTTGTCCCATCAAACGTCGTGCGGAGTCCAAGTCTTCAAAAATGGCGGTATTGCCGAAAACATAAGCAAAAACTGATTGATATTGAGGCTCAAACTTAACTAAATTCACCGCTAAATCAATAAAACCTCTTGCTTGAGAAATCTCTCTGGGAATATATAAACGGGGGGATTGTATCTTATTTAACGGTAAAAAAGTTGCCCTTCCCGCCTTTTGTTGTTTGAGAATTTTAATACCCATCGCCCCAATGGTGTCATCTTCCACCACGATAAATCCTAAACGACTCCCCGCTGAAATTTCTAATGCTAATTGATAAACAGAATCCACCTCTCCCAACTGTGCCACCAATCCGCACACCCCAGGCAAGTCAGAATTCAAGATAATTTTACTGGCATAAGTTCCCTGTAATTCTTGTTGTGCCTGTCTTGTAGCATCTAACTTATCTAACTGTCTTTGTTTATGTCGCTGTTCTAACTGTAACCGATTAACGGTATCTTGATTTAAGGAAATATCTGCCTCAATTTCTGCCAATTTTTCGGCTAAATCTTGAATTTTGGTGTCTGATTCGGCTATTTCTTGTTTCAAAGTCGGTAATTCGCCAGTTTTTGTCTTAATATCTTGTTCAAACTTTTGTAATTGTCCATTTTCGTTTTTAATAGTTGACTGTAACTTACTGTATCTTTCCTTCCATAAAGCCTGTTGAGTTAATTGTGGATTCAATTCTTGTTGAATAGCAGTAATTTTTTTGTTTAATGCTGTCTGTTTTTCTACCCATGCCTGAGATTTAGATGCGATTTGTTGAGCCTCTTTTTTATAACCATCTAACTCATTTTTAGTGACAGTTTTTTCCTTTTCCAATTGGGGAATAAAGTTATGTTCGATTTGATAAATTTCTGTCGATAAAGTGGCCAACTGTCTTTGATAACTAGCCATTTTTTGCTCAATTTCTTCCTGTTTGGATAGTAAATCTTTATCTAAGTTACTCAGTTCTTGTTCTCGTTTTAAAAGTTGTTCCCTTTTTGCTTTATCACTAGCTAACCTTGAAGCAACTTTAATTTGTTCTTCTTCTCCTAAGGCTTTTACTTCTTCATTGAATTTAACTAAACTTTCTTGAGCTGTGATAATTTTTATCTCGATTTTTGCTAAATTTTTTCTCTTGTTATTCTGTTGATTTTCTAACTCTATTAACTCTTTTTTTATCTCTTTTTTTTGTTCCTGTAAAAATTGCCAATTAATAACTATTTCCCACTGTTTTTGTTCGTTAATTTGTGCCTTTAATTTTTGATATTTAGCTGCTTTTTCTGAATCTTGTTTTAACTTAGCACTATTTTCAATTAACTCATCTTGAATAATGTGACATTTTTCTTCCCTTTCTTTAACAGCCTCCAAAGTCGTCTTCGTTTGCTCAATTTTGCGATCAAATTCTGCAACACCAGCTAATTCATCAATAATTTCTCGTCTTTCTTTGGTATTCATGGTGATAATACGGGTAACATCACCTTGTAAAACCACATTGTAACCTTCGGGATAAATACGTAAACGGTTCAATTGCTCGTGTAAGTCACTGGCTGTACAAGGATTGTCATTGAGATAAAAAGTTGAGGCATAACTTCCCCCTTTTGTGACCCGTAAACGCCGAGTAATTTTCAACTCTGACAATGACTCTAAACTAAATTTATTTTCTGACTTATTTTCTTTATTATTACTATTATTGTTTTCCTCTAATAAATTATTATTTAAGCTACCTAAATTTCCTAAATCAAAAGTAACAGAAACAATAGTCTCTAAAGCCTTAGTATTGCTTTTTTGATTATTATTAATCAAATCTGGTAATCTTTCTGCTCTCATTCCTTTAGAACTAGCCAAACCAAGACAAAATAATAAAGCATCCAAAATATTTGATTTTCCTGAACCATTAGGACCAGAAACAACTGTAAATCCTGGTAAAAAGGGGATAGAATTATTACCGCCAAAAGACTTAAAACGAGACAATTCAATGCACTTAATATAAACCATATAAATAATTAACAAGAAATAATAAGAAACTAATAATCACAGTATATAAAATACATTCAATGCTAGAAATAAAAAACTATGGAGTATTTTTAGTAAAGAAGATAATTTTCTCGCTAATAATGACAGAAACAACAATTATCCATTGTCAATTGTCAATTTTTTACCTACTTTTTAGTTTTAAATTAAATTCCTCCACCGCCATTTTTAACTGATTACGGAAGCACCTGTAATAAAATCCAGTTTAAAATGATGATTTTGACTTAGATATTGTGCATAGTGAAGACGAATGAATTATAACCCTCAGCAACTATCAACCGAATCAGACTACCATAGTAGAATATATAACTAGCCGTAGAAAAAGAATATAATTTATGTCACCAACTTTATTAATTTCTCGTGAAATACCAAATTTATCCTATCATCCTAGTAATGATCGCTTTGACCTAACATGGGAAAAACCTCTATCCACCTTATTAGGCATGGGAAGGGCGGCAGGTGCGGACTTTGTTGAATTTTTTCTTGAAAAGGCCAACTATATCAGTTGTTCGGCCGAAGATGAAATTATCACGAGTATCACCCCCAGACTTTCTACCGGTGCAGGAGTAAGAGTTTTTCGAGGGAAGACAGATTGTTACGTTAGTACCAATAATCTAACGTTTTCAGGATTAAAACAAGCCCTAGAGAAAGCATTATCAATCTTAGGCCTAATTTTGCCTCAGGGAAGCTCATTTATCCCCGAAATCAACCTCGAAATGTTCCGAGATTATGGAATCGCCAAAAATAAAGATAGTTGGTTAAGTAACTGTAGTAATATGCAGGAAATGGGAGATATCTTACTGTCTGCTAACCATAAACTCAATCAAAAAGCCAGTCATGTACAATCTCGACGTGCTAGCTATTTTCGCGACTGGCAAGAAGTTTTAGTCGCCTCCAGTGATGGTATTTTTGCCCGTGACATTCGCTTAACTCAATCCGTTGGTTATAACCTTTTATGTGCAGATGGAGAAAATAGATCATCTATTGGTAAACGAGACGGTGACACCAGCAATCCCGACTTTTTACGTCACTGGAATTATGATACCGTGGCCGAAGAAGTGGCAGAATCTGCCGGAAAAATGTTGTATGCCGATTATGTAGAATCAGGGCAATATCCTGTGATCATGGCTAATCAATTCGGGGGTGTCATCTTCCATGAAGCCTGTGGACACTTACTGGAAACCACCCAAATAGAAAGAAAAAGTACTCCATTTATCGATAAAAAAGGCGAAAAAATAGCCCATGAAAATCTGACGGCATGGGATGAAGGCTTATCAAAAAATGCCTTTGGCAGTATTGATATGGATGATGAAGGAATGCCCCCACAACGGACTCTTTTAATCGAGAATGGCATCTTAAAGAACTTTTTAGCAGATAGGGCCGGATCTATGCGTACAGGGCATCCTCGCACGGGAAGTGGCAGAAGACAAAGCTATAGTTTTGCTGCCGCTTCTCGTATGCGTAATACTTACATTGCAGGGGGTAAATATAGCCTAGATGACGTGTTCGCCTCCGTGGATAAAGGGATCTACTGTAAAAAAATGGGCGGTGGAAGCGTTGGACCTACAGGAGAGTTTAACTTTGGGGTTGATGAAGCCTATCTCGTAGAAAACGGTGAAATAACTAGACCCTTAAAAGGTGCAACCCTCATCGGCACAGCCAAAGAAATCATGACGAAAATATCCATGTCATCCCACGATTTGGGATTGGCGGCTGGTTTTTGTGGCTCAGTTAGTGGAAGTGTTTATGTAACAGTAGGCCAACCTCATATCAAGGTAGATTCTATAACCGTTGGCGGCAGATAATCAACAATTAACAATTAACAATTAACAATTAACAATTAACAATTAACAATTAACTTTTTGGAGAAATGTCTCAAAGTCTACCGTTGAAAAAAATAAGCCCTATTCAGGAACTAAATAAACAAAGTATCATTCCCTGGTTATTTTTAGCACCAGCATTAATACTATTAACCATCTTTTTATTTGTCCCTATTCTTTCCCTTATCTATCTCAGTTTCACCAATGGGAGTTTGATCAGCAGTGAATGGATTGGATTCGCTAACTACAAAAGGTTACTGATAGATCCTGATTTTAAACAAATAATTTTTAATACCATCTATTTTGCCATCGCCACAATCATTCCCAGTATTATAATTCCTTTAAGCTTAAGCATCTTATTAAATCAAAAAATAATTGGCAGAGGATTTTTTCGCACAGCCTACTTTCTTCCTAGCATCACATCTTTAGTCGCCATGGGCCTAGGATTTCGATGGTTATTCCAAAATGACGGACCCATAAACCAACTATTGTTACAACTAAATATCAACGCTATACCTTGGCTCAATAGTACCATTTGGGCGATGCCTGTTATTATCATCTTCAGCACATGGAGACAAATAGGATTTAACTTGGTCGTATTTTTAGCGGGATTACAAGCCATTCCTCAATCTCGCTATGAAGCTGCCGAATTGGACGGTGCAAACTTTTGGGCGAAACTTTGGTATATAACCCTTCCCGGATTAAAACCTACCTTGATATTTGCTACCATTACCACCGCTATTTTTACCTTTCGTTCTTTTGAACAGGTATATATCATAACCAATGGAGGCCCTTCTAACTCAACGAATCTGATCTCCTACTATATATACGAAGAAGCCTTCGGGCAATTTAACTTCGGTTATGCCGCCGCTAGTACAAGTATTCTACTAATAATAGCCCTCATCCTCGTCTCGATTCAACTAATAATCTGGAGAGAGTCATAATCATCCGTAAACTATTAGCCTGTGGGGGCGACAATACTCTTAAAGATAAGATATAACAGGGGATTGAAGATGTTAACTTGAAGAAACATAACATTATTTGTACTTTTATGTTACTAAGTTGAATTATTATGTTTATATAATTTGAATAGTAAAAATTGATTTTTTTGTTTTCCTTCTTCCGCAAAATTATTATCACTAACTATGATTAAACTTTGACTACCATCGGCTAAATGGGGACCAAAAGTCATGCCCTCTAAATTGTCCAATGTGATGCCTAATTTTTGTAAATCTAAAACCAATTTTTTGCTAATTGGCGTAATGTTATCAATATTTCCTGCTAAAGTTTTTTGACTAGAAATATCAGTTGCATTAGCCATAACTAATTGAAAAATTTTTGCCCCATATCCCCTTAAGCCAAAAGTCCTTTCTAAACTTAATAAATAACCTTCTTGGGGTAATGCTAATAAATCAGACACTCCATTGTATAATACCCCTAACTCCTGATTATCAATGATGTACAGATATTCGCCTACTAATACAGGATCTCCAAAGGGATTAATTACGTAGTGCATTAACCTTGATCTTAAAATAGTTTCGGGGTTATTGAGATCCACATCCGGCAATAATGCCGACTCCGTGACGGTAAATAATCTAAAGGGATCTTGGGGCATTATGCCATTAGCTTTGATGGTTAAAGATTCAAAACCGAGATTATTTTCTACACCTTTTTTTTCTCCTTCTTCTGGTATATATTTTTCTGGTATTGTGACAGAATTTATAAATTTACCATCAAGGTTATATTCATTAATAAAAGGAGGAAAATTTGTTTTATAAACCCCCTCACTAGCAATAAAGAAGGTATTCCTCGGACTAAATGCAATGGCTTCTGTATCGGTAACATTGGGGGAATAATTTTCTCCTTGTTGATCTTTTAAAAAGGTAATATTTTCGATACTAATACCGTTAATTTTATTATTATCTATATGCACTTTTAAGGTATAAAAACGGGCAGGGGATAAATTTGCTCGATCATCAGAAATGACATAAAAAAGATCCTTTTGAGGATTATAAGTTATGCCAGAAAACCCGCCTATTACCGTATTTTGATAGTTAGTTTCTGTTAACTCATATTCATCTAAAAACTGTAAATTTAATTCTGAAAAAACTCGCTCGTCAGCTAAAATTGCCAAATTATAAAAGCCAAAAACAAATAATAAACAAGATAATATAACACCAATAAATTTAAACTTTTTTATAATCATTATCTTTTGCTTATATTTTTCAAAAAGAACTTTAACCTTTTTCTAGATGTATTGTTAGATTTATTGATTCTGATAAACACCAAGAAATAAATTTCTTCCTTGATAACAAAAGTTATCTAAAAATGACAAAAATTAGTCCATTAAAGTGGATTCTTACTATTAGCTTTGAAATTTATTTCCAGGTAGAAGACAACTAGAAACGGCGGCAGAAAACAACCCTACTCATTACTGGCAGAAAAAGACTCTATAAATAGATCTCTGGTCATGGGTTGTTCTACCATTAACCCTTCCCCCCCTAAAATTTCTAAAGGTTTACCCTCAACACTAATCCAAATATTGGCAGAAGGATTAACACTACTAGCAGTATAAATGACTTGTCCTAAACGACTAATCATCGAAGCACTACCGCCACCAGTGGTAAACTCGGAAGATAAGTCGATGTGAATGCCGTCATCTTTGACAGTTAAATTCCTTAACTTCGTATTTTCGGGAATAGCCGTGGTGACATTATTACTATTTAAACCTGTTAATAATTGATTAAATGCGACAGTTAAAGATTGTTGCTCATCTTGTCCTTTTTTAATTTCAATAACACTAGCGGTAATTTCTAATTTATCATTAATGCCATAAATTTCGATCTGTTGCTTAGTAGGATTTTGATTTGTTTGTACGTTGGTGGGAGGACTATCAACAGGGTTTTTAACGGCTAATTTACTGTAAGAATACCAAGCTGTGGTCGTGCCGACGGCTATCACTGTTGTCGCTAAAGCGGCGATCGCTTTAGTGGATAAAAAAGGATTTTGTTTTTGATTTTCTGCCATAATTATTACTTTTTATTTTATATTTTTTATATTTAGTCTTAATTAATTCGAAATCCCAACGAGTTAATGCTATTAACTTCAACAAAACTCCGAACTTTTATTACTTAGGGTGATTTTGGTTGAAGATGAAGAAAACCAACTATTTCTAAATTACCTTCATTGATATTTAATTGCAAAAGTCTCATGGTAAGACCAAATTTTTCTAAATTTTGCAGATTTAACTGAGTATTTATCCTATCAGTAAACCCTTGTAGTAGTTTAGATGATAGTTGTCTATTATTTAATGTTCCTTGAATATCAGTAATTCTCAGTATATGACCTCTCATTAACTGTAAACTAAATTCTAGGTTAACATTTAATAATTCTTCCCCCCGAATCGGTAATTTTAATTTAGTGTCAATGACAATACGATTATTAGGCAATAAATTTAAAGCTAAGGCGATGATTTTAAACTGTGACTTTTGAGAATTCCCACCAAATTCAGAAATAATGGATTCTGCCTGTGGAGATTTAATCAAGTTATTAAGGTCATTTTCCGTTAAAATAATGCGATAACCCATGTTAAGGGGCGCTTTTAAGGCCTCTTGCCAATTATCTCGCTTTATTTGTCTAATTTTCGGCAAATTTAACTTAACGGAATCCGTCTCTAGCTCTAACAATTCTACTCGAATATTTGGCTGTGGTTGCCACTGTTTTAAGCTAATTTGGATAGAATCCGCTTCCCCTTTAATCAGTTGATGGGTAGGAATACTATTAATTCTTACCTTGACATTCCCAACTTCCCCCGATTTATTGTGAACCACGTTGGTTAAAGAATTATTAAGGAAAAATCCAACGGGAGAGAATAGAGACATTATGATGGTATTAAAGATTAAAAAAATTTCCATATTTCAAAAATTATTTTTGGTTGAAAAAACTATATTTAATATATTTAAATGTTAACTTTTTATTGTAGAGCAAATTTTGATAATTTTTAATATGATATTTTTTTTAAAAACTTTAGATGATAACGAACATAGATATTAAAGTAGCCATAAAAAGCCACAATAAGAAACAATATCTAGTTAATAATAATGCTTTTTGGATAATATTTTCATCGATTTTATTAAGGGGTTTACCTAATAGAGGTTTGAATTTTTTCTCTCCTTTATAAGTATTTTCGCCTCCCAATTGTACCCCTAAAATCACAGCGTAAATTCCCTCACTCCATCCTGAATTTGGACTAGGATCTTTGATTGCGTATTGTTTGCATTCAGTAATATTATTTTTCACGTCACCAGAAATGATGGCAAGGGTTAAGACAGTTAAACGACAAGGTAACCATGTTAAATAGTCTTCCAATCTAGCACTAAACCAGCCTATATCTATCAATGGTTCTTTTTTATACCCGATCATGGAATCTAATGTACTTAAGGCTTTATAAGCCATCGCCAAAGGAACACAACCAATGACAGGAACAAAACCCCCCAATAAAGCATAAAATAAGGGAGCTGTGACTCCATCAGTAGTATTTTCGGCCACGGTTTCCAAAATAGCTCGAAAAACCTCATCAGTGGATAAATTATCAGTGTCTCTACCGACATAAAAACTAAGACGATAACGAGCCTGTGATAAATCATCTTGTCCCAGATATTGTAAAACATCTTCCGCCGCACGACACAAACTTTTTCCGGCGAAACAACTGGCTAATAAAATAACTTGAATAACGATACCGAAATAATTATTAATCTTGGTGGCAACATCTATTAATAACCATGTCACTGTACCACTACTAATAATTAAACCGATGGCGAGAAGAACTCCAGCAATTTTTCTCCCCAATTTATGATCAGTATTCTTGACGATAAAATTAGCATGACGATCAATAACCCATCCCATTAATTGTACAGGATGAATCCAACCCCAAGGATCACCGAGAAAATAATCTAAAATAGAGGCAAACCAGACAATTAAAAATGAATAATTAACAACCAATAATTATATTCTATATATTCACTAAAGATTGATATCTTGGCGGAATATCTAAGTTTCAAACAATAAAATTATTTTCCTCACCGTAGGAGGCTTGACGACTACGAGCATCATAATATAAATCTGCTAAAGTTATATTATAAATCGCCTCTTTTAACTTGTGATTTAAACGTCTCCATAAACAAATTGTTACCCAATCTTCCGCTGAATCATTATCAATATTATAATTAGGTAAAGGCTCAATTTTGTCCCCCACTGCCACAAGAATATCTCCCAAAGAAATATCCTCTGGTGAAGAAGCTAATTGATAACCACCATTGGCACCCCTGATAGATTTTATTAATCCCGCTTTACGAATTTTAATTAAAATTTTTTCTAAATAAGGTGCAGGTAAGTTTTGACGACCAGCAATGGTATTAGCCGAGACAGGTTGATAATTAGGTTGAAGACTCAAATCCAATAATGCTTTAACGGCATAATAGCCTTTAGTCGTTAACTTCATGGGATTATTATAGCCTTTCAGCGTGAGTTTTAATTCAAAAGATGTTTTATTTTTCCAGAGATTATAAATTAGTTTCCTTGCGATTAAGTTTAGTAAAAAAAGTGAAATTTTGCTATATTAGTCTATTATAGTTTATGAACAAAAATTTAAGAACTATTTTGTATATTAACTCAAAATAGTTAGTGTAAAATTTAGCAAAATAAAAGTAAATGACGACTAAAAAACAACAACCCTTAATCGGAAAAGATTTACTTAAAACAGTTAAAAAATTAGGTAACGTTTCCCGTGAAGAAAAGGCCATCGAGTGTGGTTATTATACTATTACAGATAATGATCAAAAAAGAGTTAGTATGGTTAAATTTCTTAATGCTTTAATCGAAGCCGAAGGCATTAGTCTTGATAATGAAACCAGCATTGACACTAAAAAAAGAGGCAGAAGTGCCAATTATCGTATCAATGTACAATCTAACGGTAATCTCTCCATTGGTAAAGCCTATACCGATAAAATGGGTTTAAAACCCGGTGATGAATTTGAAGTTGTCTTAGGCAGAAAAAATATCCACCTTAAACAAGTTGATTTAGAAGACCTCTAACAATTGACAATAGTTCAGGGTTGAGAGTTATAATCGTAGAGCAAAAACACTGAACAATGGGAAATTATACTCTTCTGGTGGTCTATCAATTTTGAAATGAGGGATAGCAGGATTCTCCAAAATCCAAAATTGTCCGTTACCAGTCTTTCAAAATTATCTTGACAGACCACTTTAAAACCCCTGTTTCATTGAGGCGCTTTCTTTTCCACTAGTTTTTCACCACAGAAAGATCCTAAATCAAAAGGATCTCCTAAGATGATAGTTAATGTACCACAATCAAAATGAAATTATGACTACTGATCAATTTTTAATGTTAATTGTATTATTAGTACCGGGATTATTACTCTCCATTTTGGTAATGGCTTCTTTTGCCAAAGGAGGATAACAATTAACAATTAACAATTAACAATGTTGAAAGACAACTAACTGCCGATTCCCCAACAGGCAATAAATAATTAACTATTAACTATTTAAAGAGAATCTGTGTTAGCAATACTTTCCTCTAAATCCTTTCTTTTTTCCATCAGACTAAGAAAATAACCAGTCATCATAGCGGATACTAATAAATTAGCTAAATTCTGTCTATCGGTAACTATTTGTACATTAAAACCTTCGGAAGGCAACACCCCCAGTAAACCTTGTACATTATGGGTGATAATTTCTCTAACTTCAGGAGTAGCAGATTGTGCCACTCTTTCTAAGGTATCAGGATGTTGTTTCTGTAAATATTCTACTAATGTATTCTTAATTGTCGTTTCTGATTCGCGCTGAAAAAAATTTGAATCAAATACCATTATTAGTTTCCTCTGTTGGAATTTATGCCTTTACTTTAACTCTATAACTTCTTAACAATATGATAATCTTTTTTTTCACTGTGGTAGTTGATTAATTTCAAAATATTGATGAAACTTATCTGTTACCTCTAGCCAATAGGATCTTCCTTCTTCTTGGCGACGTTTACGGACAAAACCTGCCTCTAATAACTCATTTACGTGTTGGTAAGCAGTACTACCACGAATTACGATTAAATCACTTTGAAGAATGGGATTTTTGAGGGCGATGGCCGCTAAAGTTTTAAGAATACTCGGATTTAATTCTGCAGGAATAAGATGTTCAAGTAAAGATTGATAACAACTTCTTAACTGTAAACTATAGCCCTTAGGAGTTTCTAATATTTCTAATGCACTATCACGATAACCATAATCAGACATTAATTGAATTAAAGCCTCTTGCACCTTATCTATGGACTGATTAGTTAATGCGACAAGTTCTGTGAGAGAAGTCGGTTGTGCCTTTAGATATAAAATAGCCTCAATTTTATTAGTAAGATTAGGAGATAATGATTCTAGTTCCATGATGAAATATTTAGTGCAAACTGATTAATAATCAGAAATTAAGATCAAAAATCATATCATTAAAAAAATCATTGTTCAACTAAAAAAGGCTGGAAAATAGCATTATGACTCAAAACTTTACCATAAATTCTGATCTAACCTCTGAGTATCAACAGACAAATAGTGAATTAGATAGTATTATCAATCACTTTTTAATTTTAGAAGAAAATACCTCTATACAAAAATTAATTAAAACTATTTTATTAGAAAACAAACAAACCACTATCGGCAGAAGTGATGATAACGATGTTATTTTATCTTCTTTACAAGCATCTAGATATCACTGTTATTTAACTGAGTGTTGTAATGAAGAAACCCAAGAAATATACTATATCATAACCGATGGGAATATTGAAGGAAATCCCAGTAATAATGGTTTATTAATTAATCAGAAAAAAGTTTTACAATCTAGTAATCTTAAACATGGAGATATAATCGAGATTGGATCAGAAGTTACTTTAACTTATTTTGTCGATTATGAAGGCAAATTTCAAGAACAAAAAGTCAAGATTCTTGCACAAAAAAACCTCATGATAGAGACTATTTCTGATGGTGAGAAGGAAGATATTGAGCCAACTTTTATCGCCACATATAAATCTAATTATGATTATGGAATTGATGAATTGTTAAAATTCGCTTCTATTGTTAATCTCTCTCCTTATCCCATTATTGAAATAGATACTCAAGGTAATATTTTGTTCGCCAATGCCTCTGCTAAAATTAACTTTGCGACTCTTTTAGAAGAGAAAATTAATCATCCTTTACTCAAACATGTTTTACCTTATCTTTCCCGTTTAGAAACTAACTTATTTAAGAGAGAAGTACAAGTTAATAATTTGTTTGTTGAAGAATATATACATTACTTAAAAGATTTACAAATAATCCGTTTATATGTTTTTGATATAACCACAATATATAAACAAAAAGAGAATTTAAAACAAATTTTGGAATATGATTTGAAAACAAAATTACCTAATTATAAATCTTTTATTAAAACCTTACAAAAAACCATTGCTAGTTATAAAAGAATTAACCTTAAATTAGCGGTGATGATTATTGAGATAGATAGAATAAATTTAGGACGAGATACTCTTACTCCGAAAAATGAATATAATCTTATTAAAAACTGTTCAGAAAAACTCAAAAAAATATTTAGATTAGAAGATGCCGTTGCCTATTGGCGGGAACATCAATTTATAGTCTTGTTATCAGAAATAGAGGATTTTAGTCAAATTGGCTCGGTATCCCAAAGGGTAATGAATAACCTTATTAAGCCTATTACTGTAGATAATAAAGAGCTAAAATTAAGTATTAATATCGGTATTTCCGTTTATCCCCATGACGCAGAAAATGAAACTGATTTAATTAGAAAAGCAGATCAAGCCCTAAGTATAAGTAAAAATGCAGGACAAAATCAAGCATCATTTTACAGTCCGAAAATTGACTTTGAAAACAAAGAATTATTGCGTTTAAGTAACGAGCTTAATCATGCTTTATCCAACCAAGAATTTATTATTTATTATCAACCAATCATTAGCAAAGATAATACGATCATTGCCTTAGAAGCTTTATTAAGATGGAATCATCAATATAAGGGAATAATTTCTCCTGATAAGTTTTTAGATATAGCTAAACATATTAATATAATAAATAACATGACCCTGTGGATATTAGAAGATATTATTCATAAAAAGTTAACTAATTACTCCAATTCATTCGCTAAAATACCTATAGCCATTAATGTATCTCATCAACTTTTTCAAGATCAAAATGCTTGGGATAATTTTATCCAACTTATCAAAAATAATATTCATCTTGCCCCTACTTTAATTATTGAAATAAGCAATAACTTATGGTTAGAAGACAATCAAGGAAAAAACTGTCTCAAAAAACTATTAAGTTTAGGAATCAAAATTACTTTAGATGATTTTGGTCTTCATAATATATATTTTAATAACATCAAAAAATTTCCTTTTCATTATTTAAAAATAGCTCAAAATTTTATAAAATATATCAAAGATAACTCTCAGGATAAAGCCATTGTTTCCGCTATTACAACTTTTGCTAAAGGATTTAATATAGAGGTAATTGTTGAAGGAATCGAAAATGATTTACAGTGGATTATTTTACAAGAATTGGGATGCGAATATGCCCAAGGATATTTATTCTGTGAACCTTTACCTTTTAATGAAATAAACCAACTTTTATCTCTTTAGAGATAAGATCAATCCTCAGAAAATTGGTTCAAGTTAAATACTTGTAATTGGTATTGTTGAGAAGCAAAATTATTGGTGATGTTGCTTTTTGGTCTCGATCGCTGAGAATGAAGTACTTATTACTAAAATTAATATAATACTTAAATACTTACAATAATTTCTAAAATTGTTATATTAAAACCACTTACGGGAATTTAATGTAACAATAAAGCTGAAACGTTAGAATTGCTATAGAAACAATTCGAGTTAAAATAAGTTCGAGATATAATTAATACTTACTGAAAATATGACCACAGCTATTCAAACCAAGTATCAAGCTATTATTGGTTTAGAAACTCATTGTCAACTTAATACTAATACTAAAATTTTCTGTAGTTGTTCCACTAATTTTGATAGTCCTCCTAATACTAATGTTTGTCCTGTCTGTTTAGGACATCCAGGAGTTTTGCCTGTGTTGAATGAAGAAGTGTTAAACTCCGCCATCAAAATGGGTTTAGCCATTCAAGGAGAAATTGCCCGTTATAGTAAATTCGATCGCAAACAATATTTTTATCCTGACTTACCGAAAAATTATCAAATATCTCAATACGACTTACCCATTGTCGAACATGGCAAGTTGGAAATAGAATTGGTAGATGCGAAAACCAAAGAAGTCAGCAAAAAAACCATCGGCATCACTCGCCTACACATGGAGGAAGATGCAGGAAAATTAGTTCATGCAGGAAGCGATCGATTAGCGGGATCAACCCATTCTCTGGTAGATTTTAATAGAACAGGTGTGCCATTATTAGAAATTGTGTCCGAACCTGACTTAAGAAGTGGTCAAGAAGCCGCCGAATACGCCCAAGAATTGCGCCGTTTAGTGCGTTATTTAGGCATCAGTGACGGTAATATGCAGGAGGGATCATTACGTTGCGATGTTAATATTTCCGTGCGTCCTGTGGGTCAAAAAGAGTTCGGTGTCAAAGTCGAAATTAAAAATATGAATTCCTTTAGTGCCATTCAAAAAGCCATTGAGTATGAAATTGAAAGACAAATCGAAGCGATCGGTGATGGCGAGCCGATAATCCAAGAAACTCGTTTGTGGGAAGAAAGTAGTCAACGCACCATTAGTATGAGGGTGAAAGAAGGTTTAAGCGATTATCGTTATTTCCCTGAACCTGATCTACCGCCTTTAGAAGTCACAGAGGCACAACTAGAACACTTACAAAAGGTTTTACCCGAATTACCAGCCCAAAAACGTGGCCGTTACGAAGGTGAATTTGGCTTATCTGCCTATGATGCCAGAGTTTTAACGGATGATCGAGATGTAACGCTTTATTTTGAGGCCGTAGTAGCTGGGGGTGCGAGTGTCAAAGCGGCGGCTAACTGGGTGACACAGGATATTGCGGCTTATTTAAATAGTAACGTTGGAGTTACCATAAAGGATATTGCCTTAAAACCTGAGATGTTAGCGGAGTTAATTACCTTAATTGAAAACGGCACAATCAGTGGTAAAATTGCAAAAGATTTGCTCTTTGAATTATTAGAAAAAGGCGGATCTCCTAAAGAAATTGTCGAAAGTAAGGGTCTAATTGCCATTTCTAATCCTGATGAATTAACAGAAATTATTGATAAAATTATTGCCGCTAATCCTGACAAGCTAGAACAATTTAGAGCAGGAAAAACTAAATTACAAGGATTTTTTGTAGGGCAAATTATGAAGGAAACAGGTGGAAAAGCTGATCCTAAATTAGCTAATAAAATTCTCAATGCCAAATTAAATAGTTGAGCCTTCAGCCCTAAATTTGGGCAAGAATGTCATCAGAATTAGTCCTGTTAATTCTGATGTGCAATGTTAGCGATGAGTGGACGAATAACCCTGATTGATACAGTTAATTATTTTGTAGCTTGTGGAAATAAATAAGCGAACGGAGAGTTTGCCCTTGTGGATCAACTATTAATTGATGTTAAAATGGGAGGCTAAAGAAAAGATTCCAAATACTAATAAAACTCCCCCACTTAAGGGATTTATCCATTGGGTAATTATTCTTAAATCTAGAAGACTTTTTAATGTTCCTGTAAACGTACCTACTAAAATTAAGGGGAAAACATAGCCCATTGCATAACTACCAAGAAAAACACTACCTAAAATAAAATTTTGACTGTTAGCGATATAAGCAAGTAATGTTATCAAAACTGGGGTACTGCAAGGAGAAGCAATCAAACCAAATGTTAACCCTAATACATAGGATTTTAAACTATCGGGAAAGTTATCTTTTATCCAATTTGAATTATCCCAACTAGGAAATTTTAAAGGTACTATTTCTAATAGATTTAATCCCATGATAATGGCGATGCCACTCACAAAAATGGGCAAACCTGTGCCGATTTGCCCGTAAACTTTTCCCAATAATGCCGCAACAATTCCTAAAATAGCTAAAGTAGTGGCTAAACCAATGGCGAAATAGGTGGATTGTATCAAGGAAGAAAACTTGCCCTTATTGTCATAACCGCCGATATAAGCAACGGTGAGGGGAAGCATCGACAACATACAAGGGGTTAAACTGGTGATTAATCCTGTGAGTAAAATAATAGCAACACTAAAAACACTTAGTTGATTTAATTGATTATTTACTAATTGATTGGCTAGTTGCTGTAGTTGATAAAGTTGTGTAGAAATAGACTCAAAAATCATTATTAATTAGAGTTTGCTGAAAAAGTGTTTTGGTCAGGGTAGGAAACAGGAAATACTTTTAATCCTTTTTAATAATTTATTAATTAATTAATAAATTATTAGTCTCAGAAGTCAGAACCCATTTTAGTTATTTCTTCCTTCTATTACTTTAATAAAACTAGATTTGGCAATTTTTAAAGAGTTATCTATTCTTTCTAAAATATAGTTTCTCTCTTCTTTTTGAGTTGAACCATCAGGATAAAAATAAGTATTTTGAGCAGTTATGATGATTGATTTTTCATCTTGCTTTAATTCTAAGAAATTTTCGACGGTTACTTGATTAAATTGATCAAAAAATGTTAGGTCTAAATCGTTGGGATTAGCAAATAAATTCTTAGCTTGATCATATTTTTTCTGGGACACTAAATCATATAATTGTTGAATAGTCGCGATAGCTTCATTTTTATCAATGCCTTGAGAATCATTATTGGCGATCGCATTATCGTTAATGGTATTATCAGAATTTTGCTCTGTATTATTAATAACTGGTGGACTTTCGGCTTGATTTTGAGGTTGACCTTGGGCTTTTTCCTCCGCCTGTCGTCTTAATTCTTCCGCCCTTATTCTTTGAGATTCTGCTTGTTGCCGCAATTTCTCGGCTTCTAAGCGTTTTTTTGCCTCTTCTTCGAGTTTTTTCTGGCCTTCAGCCAGTTTAGCTTCAGTTTCCTGCTTCAGTCTTTCAATATTAGCTAATTCTGCCTGGGTTTGTTGAATATACTCGGTAAAAACAAACCCTGCCGATACCGCAATTCCTGCTATTACTGCACTTAAAATTAAGGGTAGCCAATTATTTCCATTATTTTCTCTGATATTGCTATCTTCGTGGACAGACTGAGAAACCCGTTGGGGGGTATAACTAGTATTTGAGGTAGATTGAGGGGTATAACGAGGTTTAGAGGCAGGTTGAGGAGTATGACGAGTTTTTAAGACAGATTGAGGGGTATAACGAGGCTTAGAGGCAGGTTGAGGAGAAAACGATTGAGATTGTGGGTAAAGTTGATCTCTAGTAATGGCAAAGGTGTGGGATTCGATACCAGTGGAAGGAGAGGCAACGGGGATATTTTTACGTTGGGGGATTGCCGCTACAGTTTTAATAGCACTTAAATATAAGTCTTGATACATCTGATCGGCGGTAGTGTAACGTTGACTCAAATCAATTTTCGTAGCCTTTTCTAGTACGGTTTGCAATAATGGATCTAAATTAGGTACATAATTAGCCCATTCTAATTGACCATTCAAGGAATTACTAGGAAATTCGATGGGATATTTACCCGTTAAACTGTAGATCATGGTTAAACCTAAAGCAAACAAATCGCTACTATAAAGAGTTCTTCCCGTACTTTGCTCAGGAGGCATAAATCCTTTAGTACCAACGATAATAGAGCTTACCATGGATCCCGTTCCTAGGGCTACTGTTCCCATCGTTTCCTTCACCGCACCAAAATCGATGAGGACAGGTTTATTGTCTTGACTGCGGATAATAATATTTTCAGGTTTAATGTCTCGGTGAATAATTTTTTTGCTGTGGATATATTGAAGGGTTTTGAGTAGGGATGATAAAATATCGTGACACTGAGAACAATTAATAAGACCCAACTCCGCTAAACTTTTACCCTCAACATACTCTTGCACAAGGTAAAATCGATCGTTATCCGTAAAATAGGCGTATAAAGTGGGAATTTCTGAGCAATGTTGTCCTAAATCTTCTAATACTTGGGCTTCTTTTTGAAATAAATCTTCAATGATTTCTGCTGATACCCGATGTTGAGAATTAATCGGCTTAAGACGTTTGATGACAATCAACCGTTGAGAAGGCATATGAGTATCTCTAGCCAAAAAAGTCTCCCCAAAGCCTCCTTGAGCTAAAGTATTAATAATTTGATAACGTCCAGCAATTAAAGATTCCATCTGAGTAATTAGCAATTGGCAATGAATAATAATAAAAAATTGATTGATTACCTATCTTAACGATTAACTGTCAACTATAGTCATGAACTTATTACTCTTTCTGTTATTCATTTGTTTATAATTGAACTTTCCTTAAATAGGATCGGGGGTTATCTTTACTTATCTCTCTAATTTTTTCATAATATTCTTTTTCTTGGGTCGTGACATTATTAGGAGTAGTGATGGCAACTTTAACCAGTAAATCACCATAATCACCTTTAGCACTACTCCACCCTTTACCCTTGAGTCTTAAAGATTGACCATGACGAATACCTGAAGGAATTTTAACCTTCACTTCTCCTGTGGGGGTAGGCACATTAATTTCACCACCTAAAACAGCTTCATAGGGAGTAATTGGCACTTCACATACTAATTTATCATCTTCAAACTGAAAAAAATCATGAGGTTTTAACTCTACTTTCAGATAAAGATCACCTCTTTGTTTCGTGAGAGAATTAACTTGTCCTTTCCCTCTTAATCTAATTTTAGTACCGTTTTTGGCACCAGAGGGGATCTTCACACTAATATTTCCTGTACCTAAATTAAGCTTAGTTTCTAGGCCATGATAGGCTTGGCTATAGGTGAGGGTAATATTTTTCTCAGTGTCGTTCCCTTTGGCGGTGGAGGATTGAGTTCCTGTGCCAAAACCTGTATTCCCCGAAGAAAATCCAGATGTCCTAGTGCCATCGCTTCCAGGGTTAGTGTTAGGAAATGGACGCCCTAATAAATCATTGATAAAGTCATCAAAACTGCCATAATTACCAAAATCAAAGTTATTGACATTAACGTTAGAATTTCTGGAGGTGGTTTTTCCCCAAGGGGATTGCCGACTTCCCGATGATGCTGATTGCCAATAACGCCCAAATTGATCATATTTTTTGCGTTTGTCTGTATCCCCTAAAACTTCGTAGGCTTCACTAATCCCTTTGAATTTTTCTTCGGCAGCTTTATTCTCAGGGTTTCTGTCAGGATGATATTTTACGGCTAATTTACGAAAGGCTTTTTTAATCTCCTCTGGAGTGGCAGTTTTGCTAACTCCTAATACTGAATAATAATCTTTGTAATCGTTTGCACCCATATTTTTTCTCTTATTTTCTAAAATTGAACAGGTACTAGTAAGGATAAAAGGCAAAAGTTGAATTTTTTCTCTTCTCCTCTTCCATGCTATCCCCCTATACACTTGTCTTTACTCACTTTTTACGACTTGCCCTTCCTAATCGCTCGTAATCTTCTAATACTTTACCAGTACCATAGACAACGCATTTAAGGGGATTTGGGGCAATATGGGTTATGATTCCCGTTTCATTGGCGATGAGACTATCTAAACCCTTAAGTAATGCACCTCCTCCGGCTAACATGATACCCCGATCAATAATATCTCCTGCCAATTCGGGGGGGGTTTGTTCGAGAATTTTTTTGATGGCATCAATCATTAATTCAACGGTGTCGGCGATACATTCTCTAATTTCCTCTACAGTAATGGTAACGGTTTTGGGCAATCCTGAGACGATATTTAAGCCTCTAATTTCCATTGCCTCTTTATCATTCTCAGTGGGATAGACCGATCCAATTTGTATTTTAATTTGTTCCGAAGTTCTTTCTCCTATTATTAAATTATAGGATCTTTTTAGGTAACGTTTAATGGCTTCACTGACTTCATCCCCTGCTATCCTCACGGAGTCGCTCAAAACGATGCCTTGAAGGCTTAATACGGCCACTTCTGTTGTCCCCCCTCCTATATCGACTATCATACTACCCACAGGCTCATCAACGGGCAATCCTGCACCAATAGCGGCGGCTACGGGTTCATCTATAAATTCTATATTATCGATCGCCCCTGATGTTTCCATGGCTTCTTCCACGGCTTTTCTTTCCACCGAAGTAATACCACTAGGTACGCCTATAATGATACGGGAACGAGTTAGATTATTATTTCCTCTAGCTTTTTTTATAAATTCTCTGAGCATCATCTCAGTTTCTTTAACATCAGTGATCACACCGTCCTTTAAGGGGCGAATTGTTCTCACATTTTGGGGAGTCCGTCCTAACATTTTTTGTGCTTCTTTGCCAACGGCGATAGCTTCATTTTTATCATCATCAATGGCGATGACAGAAGGTTCATCTAAAACAATGTCTTTTCCCGGTATATAAATTAAGGTATTAGCGGTACCTAAATCTATGCCCATATCCTGCGATTCCGATAAACGATCGAATAAACCCATTTTTATATCCTCAATTTTTATATGAATTCTGATTTTAATGTTTGATGTACAAAGAAGACTCTAATATAAATTTTTAACTAAGAAAATCTAGCATAAAATCAACGATATCTGAAAATGTTTGATAATATTTTATATCTAAAAAACTTCAATGGAATTACCTTCAACATCAGTAATATATTTTTCCCTCATTGTAACTGACATATTCATCGGTATTGTGATAGAATAATTTCAATTTCGTTTAGTACATTTATACGCAAAACCATGAGCTTAAACATAGTACATTTAGTAGGGCGTGCCGGTTCAAATCCAGAAGTGCGCTATTTCGATAATGGGAAAATTTTATGTAAGTTTAATATTGCCGTTAATCGTCGCAGTAAAAAAGATGATCAGCCAGATTGGTTTGAGTTGGAAATTTGGGAAAAAACTGCTGAAATTGCGGCTAATTATGTTAAAAAGGGTAGTTTAGTGGGTATTCAAGGATCGTTAAAAATTGATACATGGAGCGATCGCAATACAGGGGATAAACGTTCAAAACCAATAATTAGAGTTACTAATCTTGATTTATTGGGATCCAAACAAGATAATGAAAATTATAGCCAGAAGAATGATGGTAACTTTTAAATATAAGCAGTTTGAGAAAAATTAAAACTACCTTTAGTTGTTTAGTTGTTGTCTTCAAACTGAAAAATTTAGGGCAAAAGTTTTTAAGCAAACTTATTCTATGAATTTTTTGTCCATAGAATCAAAAAAGTTTTACAATACTAGACAACAACTTGATTGTTAATTATTCATGGTGTGAAGTGAAGGAGTAAAATGACAGCAAATAGCCAACTTGTTTCCGTAAAGGTA
This sequence comes from uncultured cyanobacterium, assembly GCA_963749915.1. GTDB lineage: Bacteria > Cyanobacteriota > Cyanobacteriia > Cyanobacteriales > Cyanobacteriaceae > Geminocystis. Next base: position 574,290 of record CAVVOP010000008.1, on the reverse strand, counting down.
ATTCAAGGTTTGGCAAGACGGGGATTAATTAGTATATCTCGTCAGCCGAATCGAGAACAAATAAGAATTACCAAGGAATTTTATAAACGTAGCTTTGATATTATTTTTTCTGTTTTTGTCTTAGTGGTTTTTTCGCCACTGTATCTAATTTTGAGCATTTTAGTTGCTTTTGCCTCTCCCGGACCTATTTTTTACAGTCAGGAAAGAGTCGGCAGGAACTTTAAACGGTTTAAATGTATTAAATTTAGAACTATGGTAGTCAATGCAGATCAAGTTTTAGAGGGAATGTTGGCACGATATCCAGAAAAGCGCCAAGAATTTGAAGATAATTTTAAACTTAAAGACGATCCACGCATTACCTGGATTGGTAAATTTTTACGTTGGACAAGTTTGGATGAATTTCCGCAATTCTTCAATGTTTTAAAAGGTGATATGACTGTAGTGGGTCCTCGTCCTCTTGTACCTGATGAGTTACATAAATATGGTAGTAAAATGGATCGAGTTTTGACCATAAAACCCGGCATTACTGGATTATGGCAGGTATCAGGACGAAATGACATCCCTTATCCCCAAAGAGTCCTCATTGATGTTTATTATGTCAATCATCATAACTGGTTATTAGATATTTGGATTATACTCAAAACTATTGGGGTTGTTCTTTTCCCGAAAAATAGCGGTGCATATTAGTAATTAGTAACTAATTTTCAACCAACAATGGCAGAAAAAATTTAGTCAATTATCAATTGAAACTCCATGGCTAATTCTCGATTTAATAAATTAATCTCTTACCTGAAACCTCATATTGGTAAGTTATATTGGGGAACCTCTGCTTTATTGTTGGTGAATATTATCGGGGTTTATATTCCTTGGCTAATCCGCAGTATTTTTGATGATTTACAGGATAATTTTGCTTATGAAACTCTCATCAGTTATGTTATTCTTCTGTTTATTTTAGCTTGTATAATGTGGGGCATTCGTATGTTTTCCAGAGTCATAATTTTTGGCATTGGCAGACAGGTAGAATTTGATTTAAAACAACGTATTTTTGAACATTTATTAAAATTAGAACCCGCTTATTTTAATGTTAATACCTCAGGAGATTTAATTAATCGTGCCACCAGTGATGTGGATAATATTCGCCGTTTAGTTGGCTTTGCTATTCTGAGTATAATAAATACCATTTTTGCCTATAGTTTAACTTTGCCCGCCATGCTCTTAATCAATGTAAGATTAAGTTTAATGGCTTTATCTATTTATCCCTTAATGTTATTTACAGTTCAGTTGTTTAGCGGAAAGTTAAGAGATGAACAGTTGAAAGTACAAGAAAAATTATCAGATATTAGTGAGTTAATTCAGGAAGATATGAGCGGTATTTCTTTAATCAAAATTTACGCTCAAGAAGAAAACGAAAGAAAGGCTTTTGCCAAAAAAAATCAACGTTTATTAAACGCTAATTTAAAGTTAGCACGAACAAGAAATTTGTTATTTCCCATTATTCAAGGTATCGCTAACATTAGTTTATTAGTTTTACTGTGGTTTGGTACTGCTGATATTGAAAAAGGTTTAATTACCGTGGGTGATTTTATCGCCTTAATTATTTATGTGGAAAGATTAGTTTTTCCTACTGCTTTACTTGGTTTTACTATTACCACTTATCAACGGGGTGAAGTTAGTATCGATCGTATTGAATCTATTACCCAAGTTGAGTCTAAGATACAAGATAATCCTTCCTCGGTCAATTTACCGGTAGAAGAAGTTAAAGGACAAATCACTGCGGTTAATCTGAATTTTAGTTATCCCAATGGAAATCATCCTGTATTAAATAACCTGAATTTTACTATTAATCAGGGTGAAACTGTAGCTATTGTAGGCCTAATTGGTTCGGGTAAATCGACCCTTGCCAATGCCATTCCCCGACTATTAGATATAAAACCCGGACAATTATTTTTAGATGGTATTGATATTACCAAGATTAAACTAACAGATTTGCGTAAGGCGATCGCCTATGTACCTCAGGACAGTTTTTTATTCTCCACTACCATTAAAAATAACATTGCCTATAGTGATCCCGTTGGGGATATGCGAGAAGTAGAATATGCTGCTAAACAAGCTCAAATTCATCCAGAAATCATCACTTTTCCGCAAAAATATGATACTTTGGTGGGAGAACGAGGTATAACTCTTTCTGGTGGACAGAGACAACGTAGTTCATTAGCTAGGGCTTTATTCGCCAACGCCCCCATTTTAATTTTAGATGATGCCCTTTCTAGTGTTGATAATAAAACCGCCACTCAAATTTTAGAAAACCTCAAACAAGAAAAAGGTAAAACAGTTATTTTTATTACTCACCAATTATCGGCGGTACAAAATGCCGATCGTATTTTAGTCATGGAGACTGGTCAAATAGTTCAATCAGGTACTCATGAAGAATTATTTTATCAAGAAGGTTTATATAAATCTTTATGGCAACAACATCAATTAGAGGAAATTTTAAGTTAGTTAGTTAATGTTAATTGTTTTTGCTCTTGGAGAGTAATTATGACACAATAAATTAAAATGTTAGGGAATAGGGAATGGTTAACTAACTAAGAGATTAAAAACGCTTTTTTATTAAAAATTTATCATACTCAAACTGGAAGAACTATTGTTTTTCACCATAAAAGTGAGTGTTGTTGGTAGCGGTTATCGTTAAAAATTTCGTAGTTAGGGTTAAAGATATTTATACCTAAATTTTGGGCGATGTTTTGGTGGTGATAGGCGGTTGTTTGCGTCAATTTTTTTGTTTGCCATAATTGCCATGAAACAGAACATTTATCCCCAAGATACTCTAATTTTTGATAACTTTCACGGATTTTTTTCACTCCCTCAGCAAATTGTAAAAAAGGAGATTGAGGGGAATTTTCCTCTAGCCACAAAATGAGTTGATAGGCTAAATCAAAATCGGTACTATTACTATTTAAAAAAGTTTTACGATAGTTGAGGCAATATAACAATAATTTTTCGACTTTAGAAGTGTTTTTATTGTCAAAAGCGTATTTTATTCCCCCAAGACTGCGATACAAATACCATGCTTTTATATCTTCAATTTCAGCTAGTGGGCTTTGAGTAGTGCGATCCTCAGGATAATTCCAAAAAATCCCCCAGACGTTATCGATTAATTCGCAGTGGATATGGGGTAAGACTCTGTTTTTAAATTCCGTATCCCCTGCACCTCGAAAAGTCTCATCATAAAAACCGAAACGGGAATGAAGGTTACGACGGTATAATCCCCCAACGTAGGTTAAGTAACAAGTGTCGAGGTAAACCAAATCTTGACTGAAATTTCGACGGTTATATGTCATGACATCCATTTGCCAGTTACCCTTTTGGTCAACTTCCGTCACCAAACTATGACCAACAACCCAATCTATGCTGTTATTTTTGTCGAGTTTATCCGCTAAAATTTCCAATCCGTCAGCGGTTATCATTTCGTCAACCCCCAAAAAAGTGATATAGGAAGATTGGGATAATAAAATTCCTCGATTCCAGGCACTTTGGATAGTTTCCCTTTCTTGGCTTCTGGCGTAAACCATGGGTAAGTTTAATGTCGGTAACAGTTGTTGAAAAACTTGGTATTCTTGTTGGGGTGAACCACTATCGATTAAGATTATTTCGGCAAATTGTTTTTGGAAGATTGTTTGTTGGGCTAAAATTGACAAAAAGCGACCCAATTTACTTTGAGCATTATACAGCGAAACGATGATTGAAACTCGATAATTTTTTTTCTGGCGATAATCTTTAATAAATTCGTAGGGTTTTTCTTGATAGTTAAGATGACTTTGATAATTTTTTAAGAGATATTCATAACATAATTGAGGAGAATTTTCCCGAAGTTGATAAAGTAAATTTAAAATATGGGCTTCTTCCTCAAAATTGTGATTAACCAGAGTTTTTGTTATGGCTTCTAATCGGTTAAATTTATCTCTATTAAGAAGACGAATAATTCTTATATCGTAGCTAGCAGATAATAAATAATTACCTCTAATTGTTTCTAATCTCGCGATTTCTTGCCAAATTTTTAGGCGGTTTATATAATAACCAGTTTTAAGTTTATTAACTTTTATTATGGGGGATGGTTTAAGGGCATGACTTAAATTTTTGAGTTGGTTAATTTTCTCATCAATATCTTTGGCTGAAGTTTCCGAAAGCCTAAATACTCTTTTCCATTCAGAGGAAAAAAAGACACTCTTAATTAATTGATTTGTGATGGTATTTTTCTGCTGACTAATTTTTACTTCTATCTTCTCTACTTGAGTTTTTGTTTGATTAACTATAGGGTTAGCTATTATTTTCATTATTTCGATAAGTTGCGGTTTACCCCAATACTGTTTTCCTTGACAATAATTGATTAATTCTCCATACCATTGAGAGGATTTGTCTCTTATTTCTTCCTCAAAATTACTAGGTTGTTTATAAATATCAATTAAGGTAAATTCTTCTCGATTAAATTGAGAAGAAAAGGAAGTAATTTTTTTCTGCAAATTAAGACGATAGTCATGATAATTGCTTAAAACTTCGATAATTTCAGGCAAGGAAGAATAAAAGTTGTCTATATCTAATTTAATGAAAGGTATCCCAGGAAAATTATCTTCTAAAAAACGACAAACTCCGGCATTTTTACCAATAATAGTAGGACAACCCGTCAATAAAGACTCTAAAGCAACTAAATTTAAAGTGTCAAATCGAGAAGGTAACACTGTTAAGGAATTGAGGGTAAAGTTTTTTTGTAATACGTAGCGACTCACAACAGGTAATATATTTATTGAACCAAGACGTAAGGCTAACATTTGTTGTAAATAAAATTCCCCCGTTTTCCCGTCTAAGGTTTTGGGGTTACCGCCAATAATATTAGCTTGACTATAGAGATTTTTCGGCAAAAAACTGACTAAATTAACAAAAATATCGACTCCTTTTCCTTTTTCTTTTCTACCAATAAAGTTTAAACTTGGTTTTGTATTTGATGGTTGATAATTTAATTTCGGAGTTAAATCGAGAAAATGCAAAGGATGAAAATAATAATTAGGAAGATAACTAATTTTTTGCCACCATTCCAGATAGTCTTTACTAATACCGTAACGAATATCAGCGATTTTGTATTGTAAATTTTCGGCAAATTTTAAGTTATCGATATACTCCCCGTCGATCACCCAATCATGACTTAAACTTTGGGAAACTATTCCATGTAAAGAAATAACTATTTTGCTAAATTTTACTTGATGATAACTTAAAGCGGGGGGAAAAAAAAGCCCATATTGTTCATAATCTGGATAATCGATTATGTCAAAATTATTATCTTTTACCGAATAGCTAATGTTGCTAGCCATCAAAAAAGGACGATAAATTTTTTCCAAAGGTAAAGTAGTTGATAAACCCTTCAAATCTGATTTAAGATATTGTTGCTTATAAGGTAGAACTTGGGCATTTTTTGGACGAGGATTATTAACTTTTTCCTGAACTATTAGATAGTAAAATTCCATATGAGCGTTTGTTTCGATAACACGGCGATAAAATGTTTGCCCTCCGCCAATTTTAGAGAATAAGTCAAATTCAGCAATTAAAACTTTCATAAATAAAAAGGTAGTTCATAAAACGTTATGATCAAGAATTTTGGGAGAGGGACCGTGGGAAGAAAAGTCATTGATCAGTTAAATAATTTCCCATCAGATTTATCCCATTGAGACAATGTAATGGAACGAGTCTGTAATTTATTAGCCATGTTAGAATAAAATCAAAAATAAGGAAATATTTTAACACCGGAGGATAAAGAATTAGTTATGAATTTATCATCTATTTATTCAGAAAAATGAGAAAAAGGCATTCGAAGAGCATTATATTTGGTCACTCAAGAGGATTTGATTAATTGTTTTTCGGGATATTTATAATCTGTTTTTGGTAATAAATCTTAATTGATTTTGCCGAACCCTCGCTACACTTTGGTAATAATGATGAGGAACAAAGCGCAAATTATTATTGGTTTAACTGGGGGAATTGCTACAGGAAAATCAACAGTATCTGACTATTTAGCAAAAAAATATTTAATATCCGTATTGGATGCAGATTTAATCGCTAGAGAAGCGGTAACTATTAACTCTCCTATTTTTCACAACATTGTTAACCGTTATGGGCAAAATATCTTATTAGATGATGGAAATTTAAACCGAGAAAAGTTAGGCAATATTATTTTTCACAGTCAAAAAGAAAAGGCTTGGTTAGAGAAACAAATACATCCCTTCGTTGCCGATTCTTTACAGTCACAAATGAAAATATTATCTAATCCCATTATTGTTTTATCTATTCCTTTACTTTTTGAGGCAAAGATGACTAATTTAGTTACTGAAATTTGGGTGGTTAGTTGTGATTTTTCTACTCAATTAAGCCGTCTAAAAAAACGTAATAATTTAACAGAAGATGAGGCTATCTCCCGAATTAATAGTCAAATGCCTTTAGCTGAAAAAAGCAAACTCGCTGATATTGTTATTCATAATAATAAAAATTTAGCTGATTTACAGCATCAAATAGATGTCATTATGTCAAGTAAATTTTATAAAAGTTAATCAAATTGACAATGATATAACTAGCATTTTTCTGATAAGCTAGATCCGGGGCTAAAAATTAATTTCTATAAAAAATATTTATATGACCGTAACTATTGATAATGAACGTACTATAGTAATTGGATCTCGTAAAAGTCAATTGGCATTAGTGCAAACCTATTGGGTGAAAAAAGAATTAGAAACTCGCTTCCCTGATGTGGAATTTGAGGTGGAAAAAATGAGTACTCAAGGGGATAAAATTCTCGATGTGGCCCTAGCGAAAATTGGTGATAAGGGTTTATTTACCAAAGAGTTGGAGGTCGGTATGATTAATAACGAGGTAGATTTTGCGGTGCACTCTCTTAAGGATTTACCCACAAATCTTCCCGAAGGTTTAATGTTAGGTTGCGTCAGCGAAAGGGTTAACCCCGCCGATGCTTTAGTGGTTAACGAAAAACATAAAGATAAACAACTTGATACTCTTCCTGAAGGTGCTGTCATTGGTACATCTTCTCTCCGTCGTCTTGCTCAATTACGTCATCATTACCCCCATTTAACCTTTAAAGATGTGCGCGGTAATGTTAATACTCGTCTTGGTAAGTTAGATGCAGGGGAGTATGATGCGATTGTCCTGGCTGTGGCTGGCTTAGAAAGGTTAAGCATGGGCGATCGCATACATCAAGTAATACCTGCTGATATTTCCCTTCATGCAGTCGGACAGGGCGCTTTGGGCATTGAATGCCGTATCGCAGACAATCCCGTATTACAAATTATCAAGGCCCTTGAGCATTCTAACACAAGAGATTGTACCATTGCCGAGCGCTCTTTTTTACGAGTGTTAGAAGGTGGTTGTCAAGTGCCCATTGGTGTTAATAGTAGTATTAGTGGCGATAAGAACCTCACTTTGACGGGGATGGTGGCAAGTCTTGACGGGAAACAGTTACTTAAAGATAGTGTAATCGGCGATCGCACTAATGCCGAGCAAATTGGTGCACAATTGGCAGAAAAACTTAAACAACAAGGTGCAGGGGAAATTCTAGGGGCCATTCTAGCACAAGTCGATCGTAGTTAGTGAACAAGGTCTACTTGTCCAGCTGTCTTCCTTGTCTTTCTCATTCTCAAGTCATTAGCTATGGAATCAATTATATCAGTACTTTTGCCAGATAACCCTTATTCAATCCATGTCACCGATAATGGCTTATCAACCATTGGCGAAAAAGCACAAAAATTGAACATCGGGAAAAAAATATTGGTGGTTTCCAACCCCGAAATTTTCGATTATTATGGTAAAACCACGATTAAATCCCTAGAAGATGCAGGTTTTACCGTCAATTATCATCTCATCCCCGCCGGAGAAAATTATAAAACCCTTGAGTTTATTTCTCACATTTATGATAGTGCCCTTAAGTATCGTCTTGAACGCAATTCAACCATGGTAGCCTTGGGAGGGGGAGTTGTTGGTGACATGACGGGATTCGCTGCCGCTACGTGGTTACGGGGAATCAACTTTATCCAAATTCCTACTTCCTTATTAGCCATGGTTGATGCTTCTGTTGGCGGAAAAACGGGAATTAACCATCCCCAAGGTAAGAATTTAATTGGCGCTTTTTATCAACCAAAATTAGTTTTAATTGACTCTAGTGTTTTAAAAACATTGCCGAACCGAGAGTTTAGGGCTGGTATGGCGGAAGTTATTAAATATGGTGTAATTTGGGACAAAACTCTTTTTGAACGCCTAGAAAACGAAAATAACCTTCATACCTTGAATAATTTATCAGAGTTGCTATTAAACGAAATCTTAATACGTTCCTGTCAAGCCAAAGCTGATGTTGTCTGTCAAGATGAAAAAGAGGCAGGATTAAGAGCTATTCTCAATTATGGTCATACCATCGGTCATGTTATTGAAAGTTTGACCCATTATGAAACTTTTGTCCATGGGGAAGCGGTGGCTATTGGTATGGTGGCGGCGGGTAAAATTGCTTTAAAAATTAATCTTTGGCAGGAAAAGGAGGCCAAAAGGCAGCAAAAATTGCTTGAAAAAGCCGGATTACCGACTAAAATACCTGACTATCTCGATTTAGAGGAAATTATCTCTAACTTACAAACGGATAAAAAGGTTAAGGCTGGTAAGGTTCGTTTTATTTTACCTGAAACCATTGGCACAGTGAAGATTACAGATCAAATTAGTAGTGATTTATTGAGGGAAGTCTTTTCTTATTGACAATTGACAATGAGTTGATAGTTGTTAATTGTTCATTGTTTATTGCTACAATTACTAACTTGCACTACCACGATAAATTCTTTCGGCTTGTTCTTTCGATAGACGATTTGATCGAGGTAAGTTGGTATTGGTTACATTGGGTATAGTCGTTTTTTCCGTGGGAGTAACAGTTCCTTCTTCCATCATGCCATAAATTTTGCAGCCAATGGATTTCGACACTGAACAACTAGGATGTAAATTATAAACATATTCAAAATCACTCGTACGACTTTCCAAATTGACAAAATCATGAACTACGGGATCATAGGTTAGAATGTCTCCTGATTCTATGCTATAAATCCAACCATGAAGAGATAATCTGCCCTGATGTAACCGGCTACGTATAACGGGATAAGTACTTAAATTTTCTAACTGGGTTAGGACATTTTCGGCTACGGTAATTTGTAATAAATCATCCTCCGGCACATGGGAATAATTATCTATAATTAAGCGACGGGTTGCTTCGGCCTGTTTTAACCATTCATAAACTAAGGGCATTTTATCCGCTAATTTTGACATTTTTAATAAGCCTTTCATGGCACCACAATGAGAATGTCCGCATACTATGATCTGTTCAATATCTAAAGCTGCGATGGCATATTCAACGGACGCACCTTCACCGCCATTAGTAGCACCAAAAGGAGGTATAATATTACCAGCGTTACGAATGACAAATAAATCGCCCACATTCGCCTGGGTAATCAGATTAGGATCAATGCGAGAATCAGAACAAGTAATAAATAAAATACGGGGATGTTGTCCGTGAGATAATTCTACAAATAAATCCCGATGACTTTCAAAATAACCAGCTTGGAATCGGTGCAAACCTTCGATAAGTTTTTTCATGAATAAAGTATTAACAATGAATAATCAACAATGAAATAGCTATGGAAAAAGTATTCAATATTCAGTATAAATTAAATATTCTCAAATCTAATTTCTCGATTATGTATCCTGTATTTGTTCTCAATATCAAGCTAATTAATTATCGAAAAAAATAAAAATGAGGAAATTTAGACAATCTGGGGTGAATTTAATCATCGCCGTAATCAGTGGCTTAACAGTTGTTGGTTGTAATTCTTCATCCCCAACTCAAAGCGACACCGCCAACCATAACCAAGTGTTAAAAATGATTTATTGGCAAGCACCTACTATGCTGAATCCTCATCTCTCCACTGGATTTAAAGACTCGGAAGCTAGTAGAATAACCCTTGAACCTTTAGGGACTTTTAACCCTGAAGGAAAATTAATTCCCGTGTTAGCACAAGAAATCCCCACGGAGGAAAACGGCGGAGTTGCCAAAGACGGACTTTCAGTTACTTGGAAGTTACGTCAAGATGTCAAATGGTCAGATGGAGAAAAATTCACCGCCGATGACGTGGTGTTTACCTACGAATTTGTGACGAATCCTCAGGTTGGCAGTGTTAACAGTGCTGATTATGCGGTTGTTAAAAGTGTGAAAGCCTTAGACGAATATACTGTTAAAATCACTTTTAAAGAAATTACTCCTGCATGGTATTCCGTTTTTGTCGGTAGTGCGGGGATGATTTTACCCCAACATTTATACGCCCAATATAATGGTGAAAATGCCAGGGAAGCACCTTTTAACCTCATTCCTGTAGGCACTGGGGCTTATTCGGTATCACAATTTAAACCCGGAGATTCCGTAATTTATCAACCCAATCCTTATTATCGACAACCAGAAAATCAGAATTTTGAGCGCATTGAAATTAAAGGAGGAGGAGATGCTACTTCCGCCGCTAGGGCAGTTTTACAAACGGGAGATGCGGATTTTGCTTACAATCTACAAGTTGAGTCGAATATTCTAGAAGAATTAGCGAAGGCAAATAAGGGTAAATTAATTACTAATTTTGGTTCTCAAGGAGAACGTATTTTGTTGAACTATACTGATCCTAACCGAGAAACTGGGGAAGGTGAAAGATCCAGTCTCAAATTTCCCCATCCTTTCCTCCGTGACGTGAAAGTTAGACAAGCCCTTGCTTTAGCTATTGATAAAGAGACCATCGCTAATCAATTATATGGTGTAACAGGAAAAGCGACTTCTAACTTTTTATTAGCACCTCCTGAATTTGTTTCTAGTAACATAGTATCTGAATTTAACCTCCAAAAAGCAGAGCAATTATTAGAGGAAGCAGGATGGAAAGACAGCAACGGTAACGGTATTAGAGATAAAGACGGCGTAGAGATGAAAGTCCTATTTCAAACAACTGTTAATCCTCTACGGCAAAAAACCCAAGAAATTATTAAACAAAGTTGGCAATCTTTAGGCATGGAAGTAGAATTAAAAAGTATTGATGCCAGTGTTTTCTTTTCTAGTGATCCTAGCAATAATGACACTGTAGAGCATTTTTATGCTGATGCTCAAATGTTCACTACTGGTAATAATAACCCAGATCCAACGCCTTATTTTAAAGTTTATACTTGCGATAATATACCCCAAAAAAGCAATAATTGGTCGGGAGATAACTATTCCCGTTACTGTAACCCTGAATATGATCAACTTTTACAAACAGTAATTACCGAATTAAATCCTGAAAAAAGGGCGATAATTTTTAAACAATTGAATGATATGCTAGTCACCCAAGCAACGGTGATACCTATAATTCATCGTGCCGATGTAGTCGGCGTTAGCAACAATTTACAGGGTGTGAGTTTAACTCCTTGGGATTCGAGAACATGGAATATTGCACAATGGCGGAAAAATTGATAGGGTGACTTTTCATAGGTTCGAAATATTGAATAATTTGTCTCACAATGAAGGGTAAACCCTTAACTACAAACTTTAAATATTCCATTTACTTTACATTAAGAGTTATATGAAAGATCAGAATATTAATCTTGAAAATCCTCAATACTACTTCAATCGAGAATTAAGTTGGTTGGAGTTTAACTATAGAGTATTACAAGAAGCCTTAAACGAGAGAACATTATTATTAGAAAGACTAAAATTTACCGCTATTTTTAGTTCTAATCTTGATGAGTTTTTTATGGTGAGAGTAGCCGCTTTAAAACGACAAATAGAAGCGGAAGTTACTAAATTAACTCCCGATGGGAGAACTCCTATACAACAAATACAAGAAATTAATACCCGTTTACGTCCTTTAATTAAACAACAGGTGGAAAACTTCGAATATAACCTCAAAAAAGAATTAAATAGTCATGGAATACATTTACTTGATTTCGTTGATTTAAACCAAGAACAAAGAAATTATTTACATCAATATTTTGACAATAACATATTTCCCGTACTAACTCCCCTAGCAGTTGATCCCAGTCACCCTTTTCCCCATATGTCTAATTTAAGTCTAAATTTAGCTATCTTAGTCAAAAATCCCGATACAGGGGCGGAGTTGTTTGCTAGGGTTAAAGTACCAAAAACTCTTCCCCGTTTTGTTACTTTTCCGCCTGAATTACGCCACGTCAGTCATCAAAACGAGAATCCTTTATGGGTTGGTGTACCCCTTGAACAGGTCATTGCACACCACTTATCCGCCTTATTCCCAGGCATGAATGTGCAAGAATGTCATAATTTTCGTTTAACCCGTAATGCCGATTTAGAAGTACAAGAAGACGAAGCAGACGATTTATTATTAGCAATACAACAGGAATTACGAAGACGTCGTTTTGCCGGTTCTGCGGTACGTTTAGAAATTCATGCTTCCATGCCGGAGAACGTGAAACAAATGTTAATGCAGGGGTTGAATTTAGAGGAGATGGATGTTTATAAAATTGATGGTTTATTAGGCTTAAATGACTTATTTGCTTTAGCTGGTTTACCTTTGCCAGAATTGAAAGATATGCCTTGGAATGGGGTTATACCTCCGCCTTTTGATCGATTTCAGCAATTGGAAATGGCGAAAGAAAATGAAGAGGAGAATACCGTTAGTGAAGAATTTTTTGCCATGATTCGCAAGTCGGATTTAATGGTACATCATCCTTACCATTCTTTCACTGCAACTGTACAACAGTTTATCACCCAAGCTGCTCATGATCCCAATGTGATGGCGATTAAAATGACTCTTTATCGCACTTCTGGGGATTCCCCGATTATTAAAGCTTTGATTGAAGCGGCGGAAAATGGCAAACAAGTTGTTGCTTTAGTGGAATTGAAAGCACGTTTTGATGAGGAAAATAACATTCTTTGGGCGAGAAAATTAGAGAAAGCCGGAGTTCATGTAGTTTATGGTATTGTCGGCTTGAAGACCCATACTAAAATTACTTTAGTGGTGAGGAAAGATAAGGATAAAATTCGCCGTTATGTTCACATCGGCACGGGTAATTACAACCCAAAAACCGCTAAACTTTATACGGATATTGGTTTAATTAGTTGTCGGGAAGATTTAGGTTCAGATTTAACGGATTTATTTAATTTCCTGACAGGTTACTCTAAACAAAAGGCTTTCCGTAAACTATTAGTAGCCCCGGTGACGATGCGTGACCGTATGTTAAGCATGATTCAAAGAGAAGCAGAACATGCTCAAAATGGATACAGTGGGAGAATTGTTGCCAAAATGAATTCTTTGGTGGATGTACCTGTTATTCAGGCGTTATATCGAGCATCTCAGGCAGGGGTAAAAATTGATTTAATTTTGCGAGGGATATGTAGTTTGCGTCCCGGGGTTGAAGGTGTCAGTGATAATATTCGAGTTATTAGCATTGTGGGGCGTTTTCTGGAACATTCCCGCATTTTCTACTTCCATAACAACGGTGAAGAAGAAATTTATATCGGTAGTGCGGATTGGATGGGGCGTAATTTATCTCGCCGAGTGGAAGCCGTCACTCCCATCGAAGATCCAAAATTAATTAAACAACTACAAGAAATTTTAGGAATTATGCTTTCTGACAATCAACAATCATGGGAGTTACAATCTGATGGTAGTTATATCCGTCATATTTGCCAAAAAGGAGAGAAAGAATTAAGTACCCATGAAACTATGATGATGATAGCAAGTAATTCTGTAAAAACAATTTAACAATTACCGTAGAGGTATAATACTCGTTAATCTGAATTAAATGTCGATCAAAAAGGAGACAAGCAATAAAACTTCTCTCCCTCTAATTATATATTTGTGATATTCGATCCAACCTATTAAAAAGGGTTAGTAAACACCCGCGTTATAACGCTCATCGCCCTCATTAAATACCTCCGAAGTAGGTCTAGCGCTAAAACGATCAAGGTTCGCTTGCAATCTTTCTTTTTGGGTGTCAGTTAATCCAGGGATAAGTAAAACATCTTCTACTTTCTCATAGGGAGCATTTTGAATAATAATACTCGCTAATTTAGGATAAAACCCCCTTAAATCGCGAAAATCACGAATATCGCTATTGTTCACATCAATTTTTTGACCAAATTCAGTACCCAACAAATCATCCGCCACATTACGACGGGTATTTTCGGCCGCTATTAAAGGAGAATTCCCCTGTAAAATAGTTTTAAAATCCAATGCTTGGGCTGGTTGAGAAAAAGCCAAAGAACAACAGAACAACATTAAACTAAATATCGTTACAACCCGATGCCATAACTTCATGAAAATTGAACCTCCAAGATTAAGATAACTTTAAGTATTGTTTTATATATGCTAATTTCTCTCGAACATAACTGGATAATCTTTTATATTCCGGAAACAAAGTCTATTAGCCAAGACTTTCCCTTAACACAGGGATTTTAAAAATATATTAATCGAACCGTCCTTAACCATCACTGGCCTAGGCCATTCTGCCCAATAAGGTTTAGTTGTTATCTGATTTTATCAGTGAAACCGCCTTTTTCATTCAGCAAAGCGTAAAGATTTGTAAACATACTTAAAAATAGTCAAGAAAAAGCACACCGTTAATTACTCGTCAGGATATTCCCCTCCAACAGCGATACCAGTTTCCATAATCATGGCATTTTCAATATTCATGTTAGTCATCGAGGCACCAGAAACTTGAGCGTCGAAAACAATCGCATAGCTCATATCAACGCTATTCAGATTGGCATTATTCATCGTTGCGTTAGTTAAAAAAGTCTTACTCAAATCTGCACCCTGCAAATTTGCACCGTCCAAATCTGCACCTTCTAAATTTGCACCTTCAAGATTCGCATAACGTAAATCAGCGTTTCGTAAATCTGCACCAATTAAGTGTTCACCCTCCAAATCAACCCCTTTGAGATCGCATCCCATACATTGATTCGTTTCTAATAATTGTTGCCGATGAGCAGGATTTTCAGCATTGACAGGAACAACGACTAAAAACGTGCTAAAAATTGCGATGGTCGTAGCTAATAACTTATACATAAACAATTCATCCTCTCACGCTCTGCCTCCATTCTAACTTACTTTTTTCTGGGGCTTTGATTTATTTAAGAATAATTTACATAAAAAATTTTTTGAGTTTTTTTCACAGAATAAATTTTATTCAAATCCTCAACAACAGATACACCGAAGATAGTCATAAATTTAGTTGTAAACGGGGATAGTAAACCAATTTAGTTGTAAACAGGGATAGTAAACCGAAAACAACTGCCTCGATTGCCGTTGTCGTCAACCCAAATTTGCCCATAATGAGCAGTAATTACTCGACGACAAAGAGTTAAACCAATACCATAACCATCTTCTTGTTCATCTCTTTTTAGCCGAAAATGACCATCAAAAATGCGTTCTTTCTTATTATCAGGGATACCCGCACCAATATCGATGACACTAACTTCTACTTTTTGAGTCGTTTTGTGAATGATAGATAAAATAATCGGAGACGAAAAAGGGCTATATTTAATGGCATTTTCTAATAAATTAATGATTACTTGACTAATTAATTTTTCATCGGCATAAACGGGGGGTAAATCTTGAGGAATTTCTTTAATAATAGATTGATTTTTTTCTGCTAATTTAGAACTTAAATTACCAATAATCTCTTCAGAAATTCTTGCCAAATTAACTTTTGTAGGTATAATATTTAGTTGACTATTAATATACCTAGATGAATCAAGTAAATCAGTAATCATCTTATTCATGGTCGAAAATTGTCTTTTAGCATGTTGAAATAACTTATTAAATAATTCCCTATTAGCATCATAATTTGGCCTATTTTTGATTATTTCTAAAGTTTCTACTGCAATGGATGCAGCTGTTAAGGGACTTCTTAAATCGTGAGCTAACATTGCTAACATTTGATCCTTAAATTGTATTTGTTGTTTTAATTTTTCTACCTCTTGTTTTAATTGAAATATATCATCTCTTAAATGAATTAGTTCTGATGAAGGTAAACAGGTTTGCAGTAAAGAATTATCATCAGAATATTGCCTAAAAATACCCTCATTTTCTTGTAAGGAAGTTTGCCATTTATACCAACACTTTTGCAATTGTGCTGTTAAATTGCTACCTGCCAAGGTTTGTCGCGGTGTGGGATTTATTTTAACCAGTGCTGGGGTTGCTACTAATTTGAAATATTCAACTAAATGGGGATGTTTACTAATTTCTAATACTTCTAATTGAAAATGATAATCTTGAGTTAAACTATGTAGATAGGCTTTAATTTCTTCAATGTTTTTTTGCGAACTACGACGGTTATCGACAAATAATAACAACTGAAGTTTCCCATTTTTGCTAATATCGACTGTATTAGACGAAAATTCTGATTCATTTTCCGATGGGCACATGATCAACTCATAGTCGGGGAATAATAGGCAATATATGTTATCTTACATTAATTCAGGGCAAAATGAACAATCACCGATTACCTGATTCAGGGCAAACGCATCTCAATTTTATTGAGCCAAAAATAAAGATGCTAAAGTAGAAAAGTTGTAATGTTTTGAAGTGCATAATCTTTTTGAGAGTATTCTATTTTTTTAGACAGCGATCCCGAAGAGGGACTCGACAAAGTTCTTTTGTGCGAATCATTCCCATTTATTTAGGCAAAAGTCCGAAAAAGCACAAAATTAATTAAAGAAAGAAAGAAGAAATTTACCAAGGGCTACTAATAAGAGTAAACCCCGCCCAGTAAAATGGATGGGAAAGATTAGTTTTTCCTTGATGAGGAATTGTATTTGGCAAAGTTACTTTTTCATCAGAAATTGATAACTGATTTCCTTCAAAATAAACTTTTTCTTTAATTAAATTAATTTGAGCTTGTTGTAAAGCCTGTGCTTTTGTTGTTGTGGATAGTAATTGTTGATAAAATTCAGCCATTAGAGCTAGAGTTCCTGCATCGCTTATGTACCACAAACTAGCTAAGGCAGATTTAACTCCTGAATTTAAAGCTACACCAGCAAATCCTAATTCGGCAGAAGAGTCTCCTACTGCTGTTTGACAAGCACTCAATACCAATAATTCAGGGGGGTGATCATTTTGATTAAACTTATTCATATTTTCCAGAGTTAATTTCCCGTCCCAAAATTGAATATATGAGTTACGAGGAATACCTGGCATAAATCGAGCATGAGTTGCTAAATGAACAATATCAAAGGGGGCGAAACTTAATTCCAATTCTAGGTTCTCAATGGTAAATTTGGAATTTAAGAATTGTTTTGCTTTTAAAGGTTGTTGAATTTTACTTGCTTCAACAATTTTTTGAACGATATAAGAAATTTCCAAGGGTACGGCGGGAAGATCTCTTTGTTCTTTGAATTCAGAAGCCCCCATCGCTAAAATACTCGGGTTTTCCATTCTCTGGTATTGTTTATTGATTAAATTAAAAGCAGGAATTATGCTTAAGGCATATTTCTCGACCAAGTATTGATTTCCATCATGTAAAGCCGCAATGGGTAATCCTCTCAGTCCATTACCCATACAAAATAAAATAGTATCAATTTGATTGGGTTTTAAATATTCTTCTTCTAAAGGTTTAATAATCCATTGATATAATTTTTGTGCATTGGTTAAGTCTATTGGGTAACTGACTTTATTTATTTCTTGATGTAATTTCTTTACGGTATCTTGAAGAATGGAGAGAGAAACTCCTTCTATGTGTCTGAAAATCGGTTCACCATCGGGATTAATCAAAACCAAGCGTAAATAGTTATCTTTAGGCATAACCCATATTAAAGCCGATCTTGTTTGAGTTTCTCTACTAAGACGAGCTAGAGTTTTAGCCATCTGTTCTGATGTTTGGTTAACTTCAGCTAAATCTTTGCCAAAATAAGTTTCATACTCCTTTTCTAAGTTTTTTTCCATCTGAAAAATTTGCTTATCCAAAGTTATTTCTTGGGATACCGCAAGAGGATTATCTAATCCTGTCGTCAATAAAACTATACTGAGACTAAAAATACTGATAAACTTTTTTGTCTTAAACATATTATCTTCTCTTTTCTTATTGACGGCTCTTATTCAGGTTTCAATATTCCTCGCCTAATTGCTAGTTATCCACTTGCTTAAAAGTCTTGTCCTAACTGAGTTTCAGCCTTAATATGTTTTATTGCACCGTTACTTTGTACAGTTGCTGCTGGGAGGCCTAAAAACGAATAACTTAACTTTTTCTATTTTAATTGCACAGGTCGAAATCTTCCAAGCCCCAAAATTATTTTGCATCACGAAAATTGAATTCAATTTGAAATCTCAATAAGTAAAGTTCTACCAGTTTTTCGGCGGTGAGGAATAATCTTTTTGTTTCTTTGGGATGACCTTGAATATAATTCCAATTATAATTATTCATTTACTTTGCATTCCAAAACATTATAAACAGTCTCCAAGGATTACACCGATGAATAAAAGATGCACTCTGTGGTACGTTAGCTTATTTGTTGGAGGAATTATTGCCTTTTTGGGCCTTAGTCCAGCCCTGGCCCAGGATCAGACAAACATTGAACTTGACTATACAAACCTAGTCTGGATGTTAACGTCAGGGGCTTTGATTTTTTTCATGAATGCTGGCTTTGCCATGTTAGAAGCCGGTTTGTGTCAAAGCAAAAATGCCACTAATGTCTTAGCAAAGAATCTCATCGTCTTTTGTGCCTCAACCCTCGCCTTTTGGTTTTTGGGATTTGGTTTAATGTTCGGTGAGGGAAATCAATTCTGGGGACAAGAAGGCTTCTTTTTCCACGCACTTAACTCACCGTTTAATCAGAGTTTTTCTTTGGACTTTAAGAGCCTTGAAGCCATTTATCCCAATCGGTCCTTGGCGGGCGTGTTTTTCTTTCAACTAGTATTTGCTGGAACAGCAGCAACTATCGTTTCTGGGGTTGTTGCTGAGCGGGTCAAATTTTGGGCTTTTTTCTGGTTCAGTTTTTGCCTAGTCGGAATTTCCTATCCCATAACTGGTCGCTGGATTTGGGGTCCCGATGGTTGGCTTGCTAGTAATGTAAACTTCTTGGATTTTGCGGGGTCTACCGTTGTTCACTCAGTCGGTGGTCTGGCAGGGTTGGTAGGGGCTTTTCTCCTGGGACCCCGAAGAGGTTGGCAGGGCTACAATCCAGATGCTATTCTCGATAACAAATTTACAGGGACTCCCCAAAGATTGGCTCCCTATAATCTCACCTTTTCTACTCTAGGTTGTCTAGTTCTGTGGCTGGGTTGGATAGGATTTAATGGGGGCTCAGCTAAATCCATAGCTCATGCACCTCATATCATTATCACAACAATGATTGCCGGTGCTGCCGGTGGAGTCTTTGTGTTACTCCTTCAGGGATTACGTCGGCATAAACCGTCTCTTCCCCTAGTCATTAATGGCATTTTGGGAGGATTAGTTAGCATTACCGCTTCTTCTGCTTACGTTAGCTTCTCAATCGCCATGGTCATTGGTGCTGTCGGTGGTTTGTGCGTTATTTTGGGAGAGGCTTTTTTAGAGTTTTGTCAGATAGACGATCCCGTAGGGGCTGTCCCTGTTCATTTAGGCTGCGGAATTTGGGGAACCTTGGCAGTTGGTTTATTTGTTAACCAATTACCTCCCTACATTGAATATGATGTAGCCCGGTTTGAACAAATTATGAGTCAAGTTATTGGCATATTATCTGTTGGTTTGGTCACCTTGGTATTAAGTTGTGTCTTTTGGCTCTTGATTGGGCTTTTCCTCTATGGGACAGAACTTTTAAATGAAAGGCTCAAACAACTGAAAACAAACAACCAGGATAATTTTTTACCAAAACCTAGAGAGAAATATAAATCAGAAAGGATTATTCCTTCTTCTCCTCTAGAATTTATCGTGAAACACCTAAAGATCGCTAGGGAGTCTCTTAGGGTCTCATCAAAGGAGGAAGCAAAAGGGAGTGATGGGACTTTCGGTTTCTATTAATCACTCACACAACTTGGCAATCTGAGGGGGAGATTAAGAGTATCCTCCTCAATACTGCTAGGTTAGGCAATCAAACTTTATGAGATGAGAAGTGTGGGGAGTGTGGTCGGTGTGGGAAGTGTGGGAAGTACTGGATTTTTCTTCCCTCTCTTCCCTCTCTTCCCCCTCTTCCAAGTCTCACCTTCGCCCAAATATTAAAAACCTACACCCGAAAGCTTCCCCTTCTTCCCTATCCTTGTAACCAGGGGATGGTCTGTAATTATGGAAAATGATCCTCTGCGGCTGGACAATCAGGGGTGAGCAATAAGTAAGCTTTGACCTTCTGGCCCCAATCTTGAGAATCATACCAATAATTTATCCAGAACTTAGCTTGATTAAAATTATCAGCCTTGTCTGGAATTCGACACAAATTACTAACCGCCTCAATCACTTGATTATATTTACCTAATGTTGGGGCACTCATTCCCCAGAGTTTATATAATAAAGATTTACAAGTTGGCGGAAAACTTTCCTTCAGCTTTTGGTTTTCATTTTCAAGTCTCGTTCTCAAATTATCTTGATCTACCACATCCGATGGGATTTCACTTTGGCAGAGAGTAGCAAGGGAAGAAGGGCTAGAGGACTGTAAGGCTAGAGTTGGACTGGTGCTTTGTTTTGGAGGCACAGACCCAGAATTGAGCCTTATTAATAGAGGGGGAACAATTAAAAGCCCCAACAGTGTTATGACAGAACCCAACTGAGTGAGAGGCTCATTTGTGTTTGGGGAAGAAATTCGGGAGGGTTTAGCTTTCTTCGTGATCTCAATCTCCTTTTTTTCTCTCTTTTGAAAAGTCGCTAATTGCTGATCCACCCACCTCATATCAAAAACAGATTGGTAAATGCGGTTAGATACCCTTAACTTGTTTTGATGCTTGACTACCAATCCCAAATTCAGTAACACATCTTCCTTCTCACGTTGATTAGCCCTCACTTCTCCTTGTTGTAAAATTTCCTTATATAGCCTTAGCAACAAGATGGGATGACACTGCTTATTTCCGAGAAGGCGAGTGCTAATCTCTTTCAACAATTCATGTCCCTCTTGGCTTTGCCAATTATTAACCAATCGGGCTTGCACTAGCTGTGCAACTGCATCTGCCTCCATCCCAGAGGGGATAATCTTGTTAGAGTCACAGATAAGTTGACAAAGCTTTTGGGTGAAAAAAGGGTGACCACCTGTCCATGACAACACCTCTTTGAGCACTAAATGAGGGTAGGTGGCTTTTCCTTCTAATTCTAGTAATTTTAGTCTGAGCTTGTCAAAAGGTCGTAAAGTGTTTAGTTGCTCAGGTTCGTCAGCCAAACTGAGAGCTGAGTAAAGATGCTGTAAAAAAAAGTTGAGAGTAACCGGTGTAATCCACCCCTTCTTGATGGCTAACTCCCCAAATAGGATGGCTTTTTGTTTTTGTTCGTTGAGAATGTCTCTGATTTGAGCTGCATCCAGCAGTCCGGCTTTTTCGAAATAGTACCCCAAGGGTTTTTTCTGCTTCTGATTGAGTAAACTCCACCACTCCTCGGCAAAAAAGTCGGCTGTTTCTTGTTTGAGCCATCCCTGCAAGACCAAAATTTCCCCCAGTCGCCTGTTTCCCTGTTCTTGCTGAGTTTTTAGTGCTATCTCGACCTGTTCGGCTGAAACTAAACCTGCTTGTTTCAAAACTTCGCCAACTGGTTTAATTGAATAGTTCTTGGACATGAGTTTAACAAAATGGTGGCAGACACGGAAACTTAACCCGATACTAATTTATTATGCCAAATTATTAGGTAAATAAAATAACTGATCATTACCAGCATACGATTTCTTTGTCCCCGTTGGCTCTCGATCATCCTGGCGATCGTGCTTTCCTCATCTTCAATCTCAATCTCCACCGTCGCAAAGCGATGACAAACAAGATACTGAAACCCTTGCAGGCAAAAGCTTTTAGCCTTAAAGTCATTTCTTGCAGGGCAAACGCACACAAAACTTAACAATTTAGCAAAACAAAGAAATTGGTTGATGAGAGAAAATAAATAGTCAATTTGATATAGTAATAATCACCATTTGTGCCGTGATTTGTGGTGCCAATAACTGGGTCGAAATTGAAAATTATGGCCATGGCAAAAAAGAATGGTTAGAAACATTTTTAGAGTTACCTCAGGGAATACCTTCTCACGATACATTGATGAGACTATTTGCCCGTTTAAAACCAAATGAATTACAGCAATGTTTTCTCTCTTGGATTGAATCAGTGACGAACATAACGAAAGGACAAGTAATTGCTATTGATGGAAAAACCTTACGCAGTGCCTTAGGAAAGGGTTACAAAGTATTGGGATGGTAGAATCCGAACGTCGAGTTAAGGGGAAAATAACGGTAGAGCAGCGATACTATTTAATGAGTATTGAAAGTGATGCTCAACGTTTTGCTCAATCAGTTCGTAGCCACTGGGGCATTGAAAATCAACTTCATTGGGTTCTGGACGTGGGTTTTCAAGAAGACAGCCTGAAAGGATGCCTTGGTTATAGTGCCGAGAATTTAGCGGTGGTTCGTCATCTGGCAGTTAATCTTCTAACCCATGAGACAACTGCAAAAAGAAACCGAAGATATTGATATTGTTGACTATCACGAGAGGGCATTTTGATGATTATCCCGAAAAACCGTGCTCCCTCACATCCTGGAGAGATTTTGCTGAAGGAATTCCTTCAGCCTTTGGGTGTTTCACAACGACAGCTTGCCGAAGCAATTCATGTTCCCTATCAGCGTGTGAACGAGCTTATCAATAAAAAGCGTGGTATGACGCCGAGCACTGCACTTCGACTCTCTGCGTTTTTTGGTAACAGCTCAGAGTTTTGGTTGAACCTACAGCAGACATGGGAACTGTATCAAGTTATGAGAGAAGAGAGTGAAGCCCTTGCATCAATTTCTCCGTTCCATTCTGAGCATGAAGCAACACGATCATCGGTTTAACATTAGTTTACGAGTTCGACGTTGTCTAAGATTCCGGAGTCGTTGTACTACCTACCATTCAGGCATTTAGGGGGCAGATTTTTTTAGGAGTCCTTAGAGCGGAGCAAACCGGTATTATGATTTTTATTTCCTCCTTAAAAGGACAATAATTTGCTAATTCTACCAAAATTCTTCTCCCTGAAACTGTCACTTTTGCCCCGATTTTTATTAGAGTTTCTCTTATTCTTGAAACTTGTGCATTTTCTAACCTTGTTTCCTCTGCACTATGACGAATTTCTAACATTAAAATATAGGCTGCTTGACATAGAAATCAACGAAAGTGATTCACCATAAATTGATGACAACTGAGACGATCTGCATTCATTCCTAGCTTTAGTTTCTTTATTCTTTGTTCGGAAGTTGCATCTCTTTGTACATAAAAATTATCATAAAGTTCTTGAGGTTTCATCTCAATATTAGTCACTAAAAATCGGGGATTCTCGCCCTTCTCTAACCATTCCACTTTCATCACAATTCGACGAGGTTTTGCCCAACTTTTAGCTCGATAATAAACATCCCCAAATAAACGAGCTTTTTCTTGAGTCCGAACAGATTGTAATCTTGCTTGATCTAAAAGATAATCTATTTTTCGTGTCAACACCTCATTACTACTAAATCCAAACACATATTTAACATTTTGACGTTCACAAAGATTGATGATTTCAGGCAAAGAAAAACCCCCATCGAGAACGCAAGATAATTTCCACATCATGCTTTTTTTAACCGCTTTGACAGACCACTAGCATTACGCCTATTATTAAGTTCGAGCAGGTAATCACAATGATTAGAGTTTTATCCCCGCCAAGGTCAATGTAATTTTTGTCTTTTTCCGGTAAATACATTCAGAATATTTTTGTCGGTTTTTCCAGTTAGTTAATTTATTTCGAGAAATGTTAAATACAACTACTCTAAACAGGGAATGGTTTTCCAATGTGAAAGCAGATATTTTGGCCGGTGCAGTGGTTGCTTTAGCCTTGATTCCCGAGGCTATCGCCTTTTCGATAATTGCCGGAGTTGATCCTAAAGTTGGACTATATGCCTCTTTTATTATCGCTGTAGTAACGGCATTTGTGGGGGGAAGAACGGGCTTAATTTCAGCGGCTACAGGTGCAATGGCACTGGTGTTAGTGCATTTGGTCAAAGATCATGGTTTACAGTATCTATTGGCAGCGACGATTTTGACAGGAGTGTTGCAAATCATCTTTGGTGTTTTGAAATTAGGACGCCAAATGAAATATGTACCCCGTGCGGTGATGATTGGCTTTGTCAATGCCTTGGCAATTTTAATTTTCATGGCTCAATTGCCACAATTGATAAACGTACAGCCAACAGTATATCTGATCACCGCAGTATCTTTGGCAATTATCTATATATTGCCCCGATTTACTCAAGCCGTACCTTCTCCCTTAGTAGCCATCGTCGTGATGACCATAGCAACGATAGCCTTTAAATTAGAAGTCCCCACCGTGGGGGATATGGGCGAACTACCAAATACTTTCCCGATTTTTAGCCTACCCAAAGTTCCCTTGAATTTGGAGACATTACAGATTATTTCCCTACCTGCCCTAACTTTAGCCATAGTCGGTTTGTTGGAGTCTTTACTTACAGCTTCTTTAGTGGACGAACTAACCGATACTCCCAGCAATAAAAACCAAGAAGCAAAAGGTCAAGGTATTGCTAATATCGTAACTGGATTTTTTGGAGGGATGGCCGGGTGTGCAATGATTGGACAATCGGTAATTAATATTCAATCTGGAGGAAGAGGAAGACTTTCAACCTTAACATCGGGGGTTTTCCTTCTTTTCTTCATTTTAGTATTAGGACATTGGGTTAAACAAATGCCGATGGGGGCCTTAGTGGCGGTAATGATTATGGTATCCATAGGGACATTTAGCTGGGTTTCCCTCAAAAACATTGCCCGTACTCCCCGTAGCGAAACCGCAGTAATGATTACGACGGTATTTATTACCGTGTTGACTCATAACTTAGCGATTGGCGTAGTTACAGGGATTGTGATGAGTACCGTCTTTTTTTCCCGTCAAATTGCCAAACTGGTATTTGTGGATAAAATTCTCAGTAGTGATGGCACTCATCGCACCTATAACGTGGCTGGTCAAATTTTCTTTGTGTCCGTAGATGAATTTTTAGAGGCTTTTGATTTTCAGGAAATGGTTGATCTGATCACCATTGACTTAACCCAGGCTCATCTTTGGGATCAGGGTGCTGTAGCCGCCATGGACAAAGTTGTTCTCAAATTCCGCCGGAATGGTGCTGATGTAGAGTTAGTAGGGGTAAATGAAGCTAGTGCTACCTTACTAGATAAATTATCAATTCACAAGGATCCTGATGCTTTGAATCAGACTCAGGAGCATTAAATATCCTATCAAAGATTAATTCTGAAAACCAATGAAAAATATTTTACTTTGTACTGATGGCTCAACTTACGCCGAAAATATCTATAAATATGCGGCATGGATAGCCAAAAAATTAGATGGGAAAATCAATGTTTTATGCGTTACTGATATTCGTACTCAACGGGCAATTTCTACAGGAAATTTGAGCGGTAGTATCGGCTTAGGTGCATCTGATGAACTTTTGCAAAAATTAGTAGATTTAGAACATGAAAAGGCTAAACTTAACCATAAAAAAGCAAAATTAATCTTACAAACTGCTTCCAAAATGTTAAAAGCTCAAGGAGTAGAAGAAGTTAAATTAAGCTCGAAAATAGGTTTTTTGGTGGATTGTTTTCATGAATTTGAAAGTAATGCTGATTTAATTATTTTAGGAAAAAGGGGTGAAAATGCCGATTTTGCCTCAACTCATTTAGGGACAAATTTAGAGCGAATTGTGCGCAGTAGTCATAAACCCTGTTTCGTCATTCCCCGTGAATTTAAGCCTATTGATAAAGTTTTAATCGCTTATGATGGTAGTGCTACAGGACAAAAAATCTTACAATTTTTAACGGAAATTCCTCTAGTTAAAGATCTAGAATTGCATATTTTAACAGTGGCTAAAAATGGACCAGAAAATGCTTCTCAAGAAAAGTTAAATCAAGCAGTATCTCAACTGCAAAATGCTGGTTTTAATCCCCAATTTTCCTTATTACAAGGTGAATCAGAAAAAGTGATCTCTAATTATATTACCGAAAATAACATCAACCTCTTGATTATGGGTGCTTACGGTCATAGTCGTATCCGCCACTTAATTATTGGTAGTACAACTATTCAACTTTTACGCAGTACGAGGATTCCTGTGTTATTATTCCGTTAATTATCAATTATTAATTATTAACATGAATCAAGGCATGATCGACAATTTGGAATCGTTACCTGTGGGCGGAAAAGAGGAAAATAATTTTAATTATGATCAAGTTTGGTATCCTCTTTTTTTCATAGAAGATTTAGATAAAAATAGACCCAATTCTTTTACCTTATTAGAACAAAAATTAGTTATTTGGTGGGATAAAAATGGGGAAGAATGGCGAGTATTTGCCGATAAATGTCCCCATCGGCTCGCACCCCTCAGCGAAGGTAGAATTAATGAAGAAGGGTTATTAGAATGTCCCTATCATGGTTGGGCATTTTCAGGTAAGGGAAATTGTGAATTAATTCCTCAACAAATAATAGGAAATAATGGCGAAAAATCTCCCCGTAGTTGTGTTCAATCTTACCCTACAGCTATCAAACACGGTTTATTATTTGCCTATGCAGGAAATCCTGAAAACGCATTTTTAACCCCTTTACCTATTATTGAACCTTTAGCCGAAAATGAAGAAAATTGGTTGATATTAAACACTTTTAGGGATATTCCCTATGACGCCTTAACTTTGCTCGAAAATGTTTTAGATTCTAGTCATATTCCCTATACTCATCATGGTTCGGTGGGTAATCGTGCCAATGTTTCTCCCGTGGAATTAGAAGTTGTTAGCACTAATAGACAAGGTTTTCAAGGGGTATGGCAAGAAGGGCCAAGAAAAGGTAAATTAGGTACTCAATATACGACTTTTATTGCCCCAAATTTAATGTGGCATGACCTGACCTCTAAACAATTTGGACGCACCATGACGGTAGTTTATGCAACACCTATTAGTAAAGGTAAATGTCGATTATTTGCTTTATTTCCCTTTCAATTTTCTTCTAAATTACCGGCATTCTTTATTAAATTAACTCCCCGTTGGTATTCTCATCTTAATCAAAATAATATTCTTGAAGATGACCAAATTTTCTTACATTCCCAAGAGCGGTTTTTAGAAAAATTAGGAGGGAGTGAAAAGTTTGCTCAGGCTTATTATTTAGCAACCAAAGCAGATTTGTTTGTTAGTGAATTGAGAAAATGGGTTAATAAATATAATGCTGAATTATTTCCTAATCAATTTTTTCCTAAAACTCCTACTCGTGAAATTTTATTGGAAAGATATCATTCCCATACGGAAATATGTGGTAGTTGTCGGGAAGCGTTAAAAAATATCAAAAAAATTCGCCTAGCCTTACTAATTGCTACCGCAATTTTATGGTCAGTAACTCCTTTAATTAGTTTATATATCAATAGTTTACCGCCGTTGATTGTAATGGTTTCTTCTTTAGTAAGTATCATTAATTTAGTTATGTATTTATATTTGGGTAAAATAGAGGAAAGATTTTATGAAGGGCAAACAATTGCACCTAGAAATAAGTAGGCGAAATGAGGAATTTCGGATTACATATTCCATTTTCTTGCATTTTTGCCTAAAAAATGGAGGCTAAAAAATTTAACCAATAAGGGTTTTACCGTCATTCAATAAGCCCCAATTATCCCATTAAAATTACATTATCAATGACATGAATTACTCCATTATCGGCTTCAATATCGCCAACTAAAACCGTTGCATTTTTAACTTCAAAACCATCAGAACAATCAATGGAAATGGTTGAACCTTCCACAGAAATAACCGAATCAACCTTTTCTAGATCAGCTTTCATTAATTTTCCCGGTACAACATGATAGCTTAAAATTCTTGCTAATTGGGGAATATTTTGCAGTAAAGTTGTAATTGTTCCCGGTGGAAGTTTAGCAAAAGCGACATCCGTAGGTGCAAAAACGGTAAAAGGACCTGGACTTTTTAAAACTTCAACTAAGTTAGCGGCTTGTACTGCGGCTACTAAAGTTTTAAAATCGTCGTTACTAACGGCAATATCTACTATATCGGGCATTTTAAATTATCTCCTTCAATTAATGATTAAATCAATGTAAAAACTTAAAGTTATAGATGATGTTGGCGGGGTTGAAGCGTCAACCCCACCTACTAAATGAGTTTAACGATAATCAGGATTTTGAATATCTGATAAACGGGCTTCCTTAGGTTTAAATCTGTCCATTTGCATCTCAAAAAATTGACGGTTTTTCAGTAAATGCTTGGGATTACCGTCATCTAAGGGATAAAGTAAAGCTGTTCTCAATGCTTGAATTACGGCTGATGTTACATTATACATCGATCGCTGAAATGTAACTCCTAATTGAATTAACATATCATCTTCTCCTCGACAATGTTTTTGATAGTATTTCACTAAATATGGCAGGTAAAAAGTGCAACATATCATCCATCAACAAAGTAGGAGGAATCCCCGCACTACCCACAGGGAAGACATCAGCATAGAGGATACCATAGTGAAAGTCTTTTTGCTCACGGGGTATTTGATGGGCTTGGGCGTTATAAGATTTGGTACCTCGGAAAGGAGAAGTACGGTAAAAAACTGCTTCTACATAGGGTAAAGCTGCTTCATATAGCCAGGTAAATCCTTTTGATTTGGGAATGATTTCATAGCATTCTCCATCGACATAAACATGATGATATATTGGTCTGCCTGCGATGGCAAAAATACCATTGACAAGGAAATTCATGGCATCGGGTACACCTTTAAAACCACCTTCATCATAAATATCCGACATTTCAAAAAAGACGGGTGCCATTACTTCCCAGAATAAGCCCAAATTACTATAGTAAGATGCCTGCCGTACTTGTTCTAAAAACATATCAGGGAAGAGTTTGTATAAGCCCAACATCAAGGGATTTTTGTTGAAGAAGGCTTTAATCGCTTTATCGGCGTTGGCTTTGTACTCATCACTATCGAGATAAGCGTCAAATTTACCATAACCCATATCTCTCCCATGCCACAACATCGCTCGCATACAAGCTTCAGCAAACTCCATATTAATGCGATCGTGTAACAGGTGGTGAAATAATTTGGGCATTTTGGTAGTTTCCCCTTTTTCCATGAAGGCGAGTAACTCTGGATGGGCAGTAGCTTCTCCTCGCCAAATTCTCAAATCAGCAGTATCTCCAGCGTAATGATTTGGTAAATCAAGATATTCTTGGGAGATGAAATATTTAAAGAAAGGGAGAGGATTAATAAAAACTCTTTCAGCAATATATAACAAATCTCGCCAATAAAAATCCATCGGCACAGCATAGGCTTTATAAATACCGATAATCTGCATTAAATTTTCAGGGGTATCTGGTAACATTGAACCACCAACTTCTAAACGATGAATCACATCGGCAAATTGATGATTAGATGGGGGAAGTTTTGTCTGTGTAGTAGTCATCTCTTATTAATAGTTAGTAGTTAGATTTTCGTGGGCATCGCCTATTACCTATTACTTATTACCTATTACTTAATGAGGGCGATGGCATTACTGGTACTTAAGCTAAGATTAGTTAAAAGGGATGGTTGTAAACCAAAAAAGATAATCACAATAGCAAGTAAAACTGCGGGAATACGCTCAAAAGACTGAACTTTAGGTAAATAACCTGTTTGATTATCCATTCTGCCGAAAAAGACACGGTTGAGCAGAATAACAAAGTAAACTGCGGTTAAACTAGTGGCAATTAAACACATCAGAGTATAGATAGGGAAAATACTAAAGCTACCTTGAAAGGAAAGAAACTCACCCACAAATCCCACCATGCCCGGAATACCAGCACTTGCCATCACGGCGGTAATCATTAAGCCACCGATAAAGGGTAAACCTCGATAGGGATTCATCAAGCCATGTAACTCAGATAAATTACGAGTACCTGTTTTCTGTTCGATAATCCCCACAAGATGAAACAGCAGGGCGACAATGATACCATGTGCAAACATGAGTACAATTGCTCCTAATACTGATAAAGGTGTACCTGCGGCCACAGCTAGCACGACAAAATTAAGATGAGCGAAGGAGGCATAAGCGATCATTTTCTTCATATCTGTTTGTGAAATCGCTACCAATGAGCCATAAATAGCACTAATAACCGCAATGATCGCTAAATATGACGATATATCTTTCCAAATATCAGGAAATAGTTGTAACCCGAAGCGAATTAAGCCATAAGTGCCAAGTTTCGAGATAATACCTCCTAATAACATCGATACAGGGGTAGAGGCTTCGGTATAGGCATCAGGTAGCCATGTATGGAGAGGAAAAATGGGAATTTTGATGGCAAAACCGATAAATATGGTTAGTAATAAGATAATTTGTTTGGCTTGGGGTAAAACTTCCGTTGTTACTTTATCGAAGTCAAAACTGTTGCCATCGCTAAGGAAATTTAAGCCTAAAAATGCGGTTAAAACAAAGATGCCAGAAAAGGCTGTATAAAGTAAATATTTCGTAGCGGCATAATTGCGTTTATCTTTCCCCCAAATAGAAATTAAGAGGTAAATTGGCACTAATTTGATTTCATAAAAGAGGAAAAATAATAACAGATTTTGGGCGATTAATACACCATTTACGCAGGTAGTTAATAGGAGAATTAAAATATAGTAAAGTTTGGGTTTATTTACACTATTTTCTTTGGTTTCTCCGTTATAAATAGCCAGAGTAACGATTAATCCATTTAAGATAATTAAGGGTAAAGATAGGCCATCAACACCAACGGTATAATTTAACCCTAAAAATGGTAACCATGACAGAAATGTTTGATATTGAAAATCACCGTTATTATAATCAAAGTTAAGAGCAATTAAACAACTAATAATAAAGGTGGCACTGCTAAAAATTAAAGCAATATTTTTATTGAGGTTACTTTCTTTTTGGGTAGGTAAAATACCTATAATTATTGCTCCAATAATTGGCAATATTAAAGTTAAGTTAAGCATTTTTACTGGTTATTTATAATTAAATTTATTACAGGAGTTAAGTCAGTACTGATATCATTCGGAGGTTTCAATGCTTTTTACTCTATACTTTACATACTATTTTTTATTGAGTTAAGCCGAATATTATCGCTACAAAAACCAATCCTAAAAGTATTGATAAAATATAGAGTTGCGATTGCCCAGAAGTACTATATTTAAGGGCTTGTCCTCCAAAAATAGTACTTAAACCGACTAAATTTACGACTCCATCTACTATATATCGATCGAACCAATAGGCTAATTTTGCGGCAAGATTTACTAAGCCTACAATTGTTACTTTATATATGTCTTGAATATAAAGATCATAGGTGAAGAAATTGCGGATAAATTCGGGGACAATTGTTATGGTTTCATCCTTTGATTTTTTACCGTAAATTAATATCGCTAATCCCCCTCCAATTAGTGTTGATAAAGTGAAAAAAATTCCTAATTTGACATCGAAATCAATCAGGTGAAATTGTTCCAAAATTAAGGGTAAATGTAACGTGACTCCTGTTAAAATCATCATCGGTAACACCATCGCCCATAAAACTTCGGGCGATCGAACTGTCATTGGTTTTGCCTCACCGAGAAATATCAAAGAAAAAGCCCGTAAGAGACTAAAAGCAGTTAAGGCATTAACTAACAGTAATACTCCTAGTAACCAAGATTGAGTCGAAAACAACTCATTACCAAGACGGGGAAGAATCGAAAAAGCGCCGAGGGGAGGAAAAGCCACTAAACCGAATGTGCCTACTAAGAAAGATATACCAGAAATAGGACGACGAGACCATAAACCACCTAATTGAGTTATATTTTGGGTGATGTTACTAATAATAACAGTGCCAATACTCATGTAAAGTAAAGCCATGGCAACGGCATAAATCACGATTAACAATAAGGCGGTGTTGGGGTGATTACTACCAACGGCGATAAAGACTAAACCCATGTAAGCACTTACAGTATAAGAAAGTACCCGTTTAATGTCAATTTGGGCGATGGCAATTAAAGATGATAATACGGCAGTTACAGCACCAATAGCAATTACTACTGTTGAAGTTATGGGGGAGATTGTTAATACTGGTTGTAACTGAATAAGAACATAAGCCCCAACAGCCACAACAATACCATTACGGAGGATAGAAGCAGGTAAAGGACCTTCCATAGCCTCATCCAACCATAATTGTAAAGGGATCTGGGCACATTTAGCGATAGGTCCAAAAATTAAGGCTAAACACAGTAAAGTAGAGATATTCGAATCGATAGGCGAATTTTCTGCCCAAAAACCCAGATAATTATAATTCCATGTCCTAGAAAAGGGGTAAATAGCGATTACTCCCATCAATAATAAAATATCTCCCACCCGTTTTGTCCAAAAAGCATCCCTAGCGCCGGAGATAACGAGAGGTTGTGCAAACCAAAAACCTACTAATAAATAAGTGCCTAGGGTAAGAATTTCTAAATAGACATAACTGAAGAAAAGAGAATTACACAAGACTAAACCACACATTCCTGCCTCAAAAAATCCCATTAAGGCGTAAAATCTCGCCCATCCCCAATCCATCTCTAAGTAACCGACAGCGTATAATTGACATAAGACATTTAACCCAGTAATCAAGGCTAAAGCGCCAACACTGATAGAAGAAATTTGTATATCAAAAGAGATATTTATTCCTGCGGCTTCTAACCATGTAAATCTAAATTCCTGGGCAGGTTTTTCCCAAATTTGATATAAAGCAATGACACTGTGAATAAAAGCAAAAGATGTCATCAAAATATTTATATAACCTGCCGGACGTGATCCTGTTTTGCGAATAACACCGGGGGACCATAATAGGGCAAAGAAACCACCAATCAAGGTATAACAGGGTATAAACCAGATAGTTTCGCTAAAAAAATTCATGATTATCAATGGATAATGGATAATGGATAATGGATAATTGCTATATTCATCGTCATAAAGTATTATCTGATGAGCTATTATCATTGATTTTTGTACATCTACCATAGTGAATAGATAGACTAATGTCAATAGTAGATCAGAAAAAAAATCAAATGGTGCAGTTCAGATTAACTTATCTTTTCTGAGATTTTGTTGACATAGTGATTATCATCCCCGTAAGATTGCCATGGTTAAACCTCCATAAGTTGAGTTCTATCAATCAAATAATCTAAAAAAGTTTTGGCAATTACCGATAATTGTTTCCCGGCTAAATAGGAAATATACCAGTATCTAGGAATCGGGAAATTTTGCACATCGAGGATAATTAAATCCTCATGACAAGCAGAAGTCAAAGTATGTTTTGACAACACAGAAATTCCTAAACCACCTAAAATAGCCTGTTTAATCGCCTCATTACTCCCTAATTCTAAACGTACTTTTACATTAATATTATGATTATGAAACAAATTCTGTACGGCTTTTCGAGTACCTGAACCCGATTCGCGCATAATGAAAGGATAGGCTTGTAAATCTTCTAAAGGTATATTCTTTTCATTAGCTAAAAGATTATCTTTTCTTGCGATGACTACTAATGGATTATCAATGAAGGATTGACTTTTGAGATCAATTTCTTCTGGTGGTTGACTCATAATATATAAATCATCTTGATTACTCAATATTCTCTGTTGTATTTGGTGATGGTTAATTACTTCCAAAGAAACATCAATGTCTGGATACAGTTGACAAAATGAGCCTAAGATACGGGGGATAAAATAAGCGGCGGTGGTGATAACGGATAAACGCAATTTACCTTCTTTTGTGCCTTTAAAGTCAGCAATTTTCATCTCAAAGTTATCTAATTGGGTAAAAACATCCTGGCAAGTAGTCAACAATGCTTTCCCTGCCTCTGTGAGATAAAGTTGCTTTCCAATTTGCTCAAATAACGGTAATCCAATGGTTTTAGTGAGTTGTTTAACCTGACTTGATACCGTTGGTTGGGTAATGTCTAATTCTTCCGCCGCTTTGGTAAAACTCTCCAAACGTGCGGTGGTTTCAAAGACTTTCAACTGATGTAAGGTTGCTTGAATCAAACATTTTCCTCCTTCTTCTATTGATTTTTGTTAATCTATGATAATTAATAGATAGATTAATGTCAATAGCTTTTAACGTGTATTTGTATTTATTAATGGCCTTTAACTTTTTTCTGGTTATCTTAATTAACTGACTTGACATTCCCTTGCACCAATAATTTCTAGTTGAATTGACTTGTCTCCATTCCATTGATTTTCCTTGAGTCGATAGGCGATATCAACAACTGGGGGTAAGGGATAATAGTGAGACCAACCCCATGCTATTCCTCTTAATTTCTGCGTTTCATCAGCCAAAGTTAATTGTAAATGTTCGCCTGTTTTAGTTAATTTTTGGTAGCTAATTCTCACCTTTGATGTGCAAAAAGTTGGGACTTTGTTTTCGATACCCCAAGGGTATAAACTATCTATTTCTTTCAATAATTTAAAGGTAATTTCTGAAAAATTAATACTAGTATCTATTTTTATCAAAGGCTTGAGATATTCTGGTCTTAAACATCGGTGAGCAAATTCTGTTAAACGCTTATGAATTAAAGGTAAATTTTCACGAGGAAAACTAAATCCTCCAGCCGCTTTATGTCCTCCATATTTGCCTAATAAATCATCACAATACTGTAGGGCTAAAAAAATATTAAATTCTTCGATTCCTCTAGCTGAACCTCTTATAATATCTTCGTTTTCTTCTTCGTAAGTACCAATAAAAACGGGGACTCCATATCTTTCTACTAAACGGGAGGCGACTATTCCGATTACTCCATGATGCCAATTATGATTAATAATCAACAACACTCGATCTTCTTGCCAATGTAAAGGAGTTTCTTCGATTATTTTAATGGCTTCCTGTTCAATTTGTTTACATAAATTTTGACGGGTTTGATTAGTTAAATTACATTGCATTGCCCTTGTTATGGCAATTTCTTCATCTTCTGTCGTGAGTAGTTCAATGACAATTTGAGGATCATCTATTCGCCCAATGGCGTTAATTCTAGGACCTATTTTAAAGCCTATATCATCAGAATTTAAAAGTTTTTTTTGTCCATCAACCTCTGCTAATTTACTCAAGGCTTTGATGCCTAAAATGTCGGAATT
Organism: uncultured cyanobacterium; assembly: GCA_963749915.1. Taxonomy (GTDB): domain Bacteria; phylum Cyanobacteriota; class Cyanobacteriia; order Cyanobacteriales; family Cyanobacteriaceae; genus Geminocystis. Next base: position 538,959 of record CAVVOP010000008.1, on the reverse strand, counting down.
GGGTAATAATTTTAAACCTCTTTTTAACCAACGACGATTTACCCCCGTTAAGGGTGCTAGATCGGCGATCGTCCCAACGGTATATAATTCTAGGAGGGGTTTAGTCAAACCTTGTAATTTGTGTAAATTTTGGGCAAGGGTAACAGCTAAAACATAAGCAACGCCAACCCCTGCCAAACTTCGATAAGGAGAATCTTCTGGCAATAATTTCGGGTTTAAAATGGCATCGGCGGGGGGTAATTTTGGCGGTAAGTCATGATGATCGGTGATAATTACTTGTAAGTCTAACTCTTTAGCCCTGACGATGGCATCATAGGCTGAGATACCATTATCAACAGTTAAAATTAAACTTACCCCTTCCAGCTTAAATTCTTCCACAATACGACGATTGATACCATAACCATCTGTCATGCGACTAGGGATAGCATAATCCACCTGTGCCCCTAAATGTTTTAAACCTCTCAAGAGTAAAGCGGTGCTAGTCATACCATCAGCGTCATAATCACCACAGATTGCTATTTTCTGGTTGGAGGCGATGGCATTTTTTAAAATGTCAATACTTTTGTATAAATCTGGAAATTCCATTAAAGGGGAAGGTAAATTGATAATTTCAGGATCAACATAACCTTGAGCTTCTTCCAGGTTGATAATACCACGATTGACAATTATCTGAGCCACAATAGGGGATAATGCCAAACCATGGACTAAATCATTAACTAAATTATGATTTTGTGGGTAAAATTTCCAACGCTGATGAGGCAAATTATATTCAATGACCATCACTGATATTATTAAAGTTTCTGGTATTTTAAAGATTAACTTAAAATTGTAACTATTGAAAAAAGATTAATTTAAAAACATCTTTTTAGGTTAAAATTTGACTACCAATTAACTTTTGATAACGTCTCTCTAATTCATCTTTTAAAGAAGAAGTCTCTTTCAAATATTTGTGTTGTAATAAAATTTTTTCCGCAGCTTCCCTGGCCAAGACTAAAACCTCTTGATCTTCTACTAAACTTGCTAAGGCAAAATCTGGTAAACCCGATTGACGACTACCTAATACTTCCCCCGGTCCTCTTAACCTTAAGTCCATTTCGGAAATAAAGAAACCATCTTGTGATTGTTCTAAAACACTTAATCTCTGCATCGCATCCCCTGTTTTACTGCTACTGAGTAACAAACAATAAGATTTATGACCACCTCGCCCGACCCTACCCCTAAGCTGATGTAATTGAGATAATCCAAAACGTTCGGCATTTTCAATCAACATTACTGTAGCATTAGGTACATCTACACCTACCTCAATAACTGTGGTTGAGACAATAATCTGGGTTTCGTTATCTCGAAAAGCATTCAACGCCGCATCTTTATCCGCCGATGACATTCGCCCATGTAACAAACCAATGTTAAACTCAGGGAAAATTTTGTCGCGGAATTTCTCATATTCGGCCACTGCCGCTTTTACGTCTAATTTCTCGGATTCTTCAATCATTGGAAAAATGACATAAGCCTGTCTTCCTTGTACTACTTCCCGTTTAATTAATTCATAGGCATTTTGCCGTTGTCTGCCTGTTAAAGCTGTCGTTTGAATTGCCTGCCTGCCGGGGGGCAACTCATCAATTTGACTGACATCTAAATCCCCGTGAAGGGTTAAAGCAAGGGTGCGAGGAATAGGGGTTGCCGTCATACTTAACACATGGGGCGCTTTTCCTTTTGCCAATAATTTTCCCCGTTGTTGCACTCCAAATCTATGTTGTTCATCGATTACAACCAGTCCTAAGTTACAAAAGTTTACAGGATCTTGAATTAAGGCATGAGTACCGACTAATAGGGGTAATTCACCACTTTCGAGTTGGGCGTATATATTCCTACGTTTACTCATTTTGGTTGACCCTGTCAGCAATTCTACCGGCAAATGCAGGAGATTAAACCACTCTACTATCTTCCGATAATGTTGTTCTGCTAATACTTCCGTGGGTGCCATCAATGCACCCTGATACCCTGATTGTAAGGCGGTTAATAGGGCAAATACTGCTACGATCGTTTTTCCTGAACCTACATCTCCTTGTACTAAGCGATTCATGGGAGAGTCTGACTGTAAATCCTTCTCGACTTCGTTGATAACCCGTTGTTGAGCCTTGGTTAACTTAAAAGGTAAAATGTGGTTAAATTCCTCAATTAGTCTTCCTTGAGGGGTAAATGCTACGGCTTGACGACTTTCTTTTTCCTGCCGCCTACGGTCTAAAAATCCTAATTGTAAATAGAAAAATTCGTCAAATATCAGTCTCCGTCTGGCTTGACCTAGTTTTTCTTGATCTTCAGGATAGTGTATTTGAGCGATCGCAGTTTGTAAATCAATTAAACTATACTGTTGTTTAAGGATGGCGGGTAAAGGATCATCAATTTGTTCTATGGCGAGATTAGCTTCCATGACACTTTTCCGAATAACATCGGCGGGGATGCCCTCGGTTAGAGGATAAACTGGCAATAGGCGCCCAATTTTGAGAGAATTAATATTACCCCCTTGACCGTCTAAAACCTCAAATTCAGGATTATCAAGGGTGATACCGTATTTATTTCCCTTCACCAACCCCGAAGCGGCAATTAATGCACCAGTTTGATACACTCGCTTCATTTTTTCCTGCCAACCCCGATTACTGTAAAAATTCCCAGCGAAAAAACGACTAATTTTTAACTCTCCTGTTTGATCTCGGATAATAATATTCAGAATTGTTAGCTTTTTATTTTTGGGACTACTAAAACAATCACATTTTTTCACTTTGCCGATAATAGTGACAGTTTCTCCTGGTTCCAAGTCACAAATATTAACTTGACGGGCATAATCAATGTGATCTCTGGGATAATAAAACAATAAATCTCGAACAGTATTAATACCTAATTTAGCTAGTAAGTCTTTTTGTCGATAGATAATCGTCGTCAGACTTGTGACGGACTCATCTAAAGTGATTTTTTTTGGTGTCGAGGAAGGAGTAAAGTTAGCAATGTCAGAGCCTTTAATCCGATAAGGAGAAGATATTTCGGCTATATCATAGGAATTGCCTGGATTTGTCTGTAATTCCCGAACTTCGGCGATTAATCCCTCGGTATCCTTAATTAAATCGATTCTATCTTGTAAAGTTAACTGAGGATAAAGGGCGAATTGTTTAGCAGTTTTTTGCCAACGAAAAGCAATTAATAAATTATTAACTGGAGGAATTTTGCCAAAAGTTAACCATAAAAATTCACTGAAGCGATGTTGTCTCCCTTGTAAATTTTGATAACCATATTCTTTTTCTACCGTTAAGGCTTGCTCGATTCTCTGCCAATCAAGGGTCTTATCGTTAATGTTAGTCATTCTCTGGGATAATTATAAGCACTTACTGCTATATTTTAACCTCTAGCCTTTAAAAAATAGAATGTAACGGCTATCAACTTAAGGCGGGACAAACTGCTTGAGACAAGGTATCAGGTGTTAGGTATTAGGTATTAGGTTTTGGGTTTTAGGTCAAGAAAAAAGAAGTAAACTCGATTTACTAGTCAAAAATTACGATTCATTCTGGTATCAACCTTTAGAATAGCTAAAAAACTTATAACCTAACACAAATACCTCTAATACCTAAAACCCCCCCTCACCGAAAATGTCCCGGTTTAAATCAGTAGCCGTTAAAATTATTAATTAAGCAAGTTTATATTTAATGTGACTACTTAATGTTATTTTTGATGATATTTTAAATTTATATGACAGAAAATAAAAACCCTTCTACTCCCAATCAGGCGATTGAAACTTATATTCAAAGGGTAACAGAATTGAGTCAATTAGGACAAAAAATTCCCACCAGTGAAGAATTATTAACCATTGCTTCTGAATTGGGTATTAGTGATACAGAAATTCATTCCGCACAAAAACAATCTCAAGCCCATTTTATTCGCGCACAAGGTTATGTCACCCTTTGTTATTGGGATGATGCCATCGCAGAATTAGAGGAGGCTTTAGCTTTTAATCCTTTCAATTTACCCATGTTGCATTTGTTAGTTAATGCTTATTTAGGAAGATGGCAAAAAAAACATAATAAACAAGATGAAGAACAAATTAAATTTAGAGTAAAACAGTGTTTAGAAATTCAACCAGATGATCAAGAATCATTAAAATTGTTGGCAAAATTAGATCGTGTTATTAACAATTATAAATATCGATTATGGGGATTTATTGCCTTAGTTTTAGTCATGGTTGGTTCAGGTATTGGCTTTTTTTTATCAAATAATATTTCCCTTAATTTATTCTCTCAAAATGATAAAAAATTGCTGAGTTTTAAGGAAGAATTAGTTAATGAAATTAAGGCGTTAAAAGATGAACAAAAAATATTGTATGATCAACTATCAGAAAAAGTTAAAACTCAAGAAGAAATAGATGAAGATATCCAATTACAAATACAAATATTTAAAAGTGAAATTCAAAAATTAAATCAACAAAATCAGGATTTGATCAATAAACTTAATAATCAGAATAAACTTATTCCTGAAAATAAACCCCTTCAAACTGAATAATAAAACAGAAATCAAATCGCCATAAAAATAATGAAACAAGGATTAGCCTTACACACCACTAGCGGGGAATTAGGTATTGCTATTATTAATGGGCAAAATATATACCGTTTTAATTCATGGGATTTGGGGCGAAATTTAGCCAATAATTTACATGAAAAACTAGGGGGATTTTTACCTCCTTTATCATGGCAAGATTTAGAATTTATCGCCGTAGCAAAAGGACCCGGAAGTTTTACCAGTACAAGAATAGGGATCGTTACCGCCAAAACTTTAGCCCAACAGTTAAATATCCCTGTTTTTGGTATTTCTACCTTAGAGTCTTTAGCTTGGTATCACGGAAAAAAAGAGTTACATCATCCAATTTTGGCAGTAGAAATGAAGGCTAATAATAAAGAAGTTTTTGGATCCATTTATCAATTTCAATCATCTATGGCTGAGTTATTAAATATAATACCGGATCAATTATTTAAAGTAGAAGAATGGCAATATCTACTTACCGAATATAAAGATAAATTTGGCAATAATTTAAAGTTAATTAAAGCACCAGATAAATTAGCTTTTACTACCGAAACCTTACTAAAAATTGCCTTGTTTGAAGCTCAAAACAGTAAAGATTTAAAAGCAAATAAGTGGCAGAATTTAACTCCTTTTTATAATTAAACTTATCATAATCGGTCTGAAGAGAATTTTAGTTGCTTTAATAGTCAACTCAAAGGCTAAAATTGTTACTGATTAAAGGTTTTAGAATAGTCGTCACCCTTCAGCTTCAGTGTTTTCACTGAGAGAAGCATCTTTAAAAAATCGAATATTCAGTAATTTCCTAGTGGCATAAATTTTGAAAAAAGGAAATTATTACGATTAGTAATTTGGATGCTTGACAATTTATGGAAAAAAAGAAAAATTATCATGGTATCCCTAAGTGGTTTGAAGAGCAAGTATCTCGTAACCCTAATACCACTGCGATTGCATTCGGGCATCAGCAACTTAGCTATCAGGAACTTAATCAGCGTGCCAATGCACTCGCTCATTACCTCCGTCGGTTGCAGGTAGGACCAGAGACACTCGTGGGATTGTGTCTAGATCGATCGATCAATCAGATAATTGCTTTATTAGCGATTCTCAAAGCCGGTGGAGCCTATGTTCCCCTAGACCCCTATTATCCTAGGGAAAGGATTGCCCTTATCCTTGAGGATACTCAAGTCTCTGTATTACTCACAGAGCAAAGCTATCTTGCCACCCTCCCCAGCCATTCTGCCCAAGTGCTTTGTTTCGATACTGATTGGGATACCATTATGGCAGAGAAAACAGAGAATCCTGAGCCCCTCTGTGAACCCAACCATCTGGCCTATGTAATCTATACGTCTGGTTCTACAGGTCGGCCCAAAGGGGTGATGATTGAGCACCAAGCACTTTCACAATTTGTACAGTCTGCTAGTTATGAATATGGTGTTTCTGCCGGAGATCGCGTCCTCCAGTTTTCCTCAATAAGTTTTGATGCTGCTGTTGAAGAAATCTTTATTACTCTAACCCAGGGAGCTACCTTGGTACTTCGTACCCCGGAAATGTTGCAATCTATTGCCGTCTTTCTAAAAGGCTGTGATGATTTAAGGATAACCGTTTTGGATTTACCGACCGCTTTCTGGCACAAAATTTGTGGGGAACTACCGAGGCTTAAGCTACCGGAATTATTACGTTTAGTTCTTATTGGTGGGGAGCGGGCCATACCTCATTGGTTAAAAGTATGGCAACAGTCTGTCAATCCACAGATCAGGCTTATCAATGCCTATGGTCCCACAGAATCAACTGTTATTGCGACCTGCTGTGACTTGACGGGACCTAACGCCGTCCCTCTCGGCGATCCCTCGGTGCCCATCGGCAAACCCCTACCCCATCTGCAAGTATATATACTCGATTCCGAGGGAAAGCATGTCCAGCATGGAAGTAAGGGGGAGTTACACATTGCTGGAGGGGGACTGGCCCGAGGTTATTTAAATCGTCCTGAGATCACCCAGGAGCAATTTATTAATTTTGCCATTAATGACACGAATCAGATTCGCCTGTATAAAACCGGTGACTTAGTTCGCTACCGAAGGGATGGGAATTTAGAGTTTCTGGGTCGAGCTGATCATCAGGAGAAAATTCGGGGGTTTCGCGTTGAACTGCAGGAAATTGAGAAAGTTCTGGAACAGCATCCCGTAGTCAAAGAAGCGATCGCCCTGGTTAGAGAAGATGTTCTTGGAGATAAATGCTTAGTCGCCTATATTCTATCGAATTTGCAAGAGTACATTGTGGCTTATCTGAGCAATCAAGCTCAATTCGATGCAGAGCAAATTAATCAATGGCGACTTATTCATAATGATATCCGCTTAAACACTGTTAAGAGCAACTGGGATAAAACCTTTAATATCAGTGGCTGGATTAGCAGTTATACAAAAGAGCTTATCGGCGATGTGGAGATGGAAGAATGGGTTGACAACACCATCCCACGAATTTTAGAACTACAACCCCAACGAGTTCTAGAAATTGGGTGCGGCACTGGTTTGATACTCTTTCGCATCGCCCCCCACTGCTCAAGCTATTTAGGCACAGACTTTTCTCAAGTCGCATTACAGTACCTGGAACAGCAACTAGAAGACCCATCCCTAGATCTTCCTCAAGTAACCCTTGAGCGACGTATAGCAGATAATTTTCAGGGGATACAACCTCATTCCGTGGACACTGTAATTTTGAATTCAGTAATTCAGTATTTTCCCAGCATCAACTACCTTTTCAGGGTGCTGGAACAGTGCATCCAGGTCGTCGAACCTGGTGGTTTTATCTTTATCGGAGATATTCGTAATTATAGTCTACTAGAAGTATTCGCTACTGCGGTAGAGCTAAGTCAGGCAGCGGATGAGCTAGCAACGGAAGAACTCTTAAAACAGATCCATTATCGCGTTCATCGGGAAGAAGAACTGACCATCGCTCCCGATTTCTTCTGGGCACTGCCGCAAGCCTTGCCTCAAATTAGTCAGGTGCAAGTTTTAGTAAAGCGTGGCAAGTTCCAGAATGAGCTAACTCAATTTCGCTATGACGTAATCTTGCAAGTAGGAGCTACTCCTGCTCCCCCCGTACAGATTTCTTGGTTAGACTGGCAGGAACAGAATCTTACCCTTGCTAAAGTGCGGCAACGGCTTCAAGATGATAACCCTCTTGCGTTAGGGGTTGTTGGGGTGCCAAATGCACGAGTATTCGGGGCTGTCAAAGCCTTGGAATTACTGAATGGGCCTAATTGTCCTCACAGTACTGGAGTTTTAAGGCGATGTCTGGCTAACATCGATCTCCATCAAAGTGTAAACCCTGAAGACCTGTGGCAACTTGTTCAAGACATGCCCTATAGGGTGACCCTGAGTTGGATGGGTTCCCGAAAGGATGGAGCTTACACCGTCTTGTTTGAGCACAAATCGGCCATACCCAGAGGGCAATCTTCCGGGCTTAGAGGACAATTGCCCCAAAAAATAGAGCCAAAATCCCCTTCTGGCTATTACAATCATCCCCTACAGATTAGGGTTACTCGCCATCTATCGGGGGAACTTCGCACCTATTTGAAGCAGCAGCTACCTAGCTATATGTTGCCTTCAGCATTTGTCTTCTTAGACGCTTTTCCCGTCACACCCAATGGCAAGGTCGATCGTCGTGCCTTACCGAAACCTTATTTTACCAGGGTCGCTTTAGATGTCCCATTTGTTGCACCAAAAACGCCTTTAGAACAAGAACTTGCAGACATTTGGTCTAAAGTGCTTGAGATCAATGATATTGGTGTCAATGATAACTTTTTTGAATTGGGTGGTGATTCGTTACGCCTTATGCAGTTACTCTCGCAAATCGAGGACATTTATCCCAACATTTTATCCTTTAACGATTTTTTCAGCAATCCTACGATCATTGGCTTGGTCAAACAAATAGGGCATTCGGATACTCCCAGTTCCAGCGAACCCCTTCGGTCCGCCTTCGGCGAGGGAATGACCTTGGAACAGTTACAGTCTGAAGCTAATGTAGAGATCACCCTGCCAGCATCTATTCCCACTCCTGATGTCAGTTGTTGGACTCAACCAGAATCAATTTTTTTAACGGGAACAACAGGATTCATTGGAGCGTTTGTTTTGGCTGAACTTTTACAACAGACTCAAGCTAATATATATTGTTTAATCCGTGCCCAAACACCAGAACTGGCACACCAAAAACTTCAGGGAACATTTGAGCGATATCTGCCTGGTTTTCAACTACCCAAGTCCCGAATTTTTCCTGTTCTTGGGGATTTGTCCCATCCTCTATTCGCCCTCTCAGAAGAGAAATTTAATCGACTCGCAGCTATGATAGATGTCATCTATCACATTGGGGCAAATACTAATTTGCTCTATCCCTATCAAAGTTTAAAAGCTGTTAATGTTGGGGGAACACAATCAGCATTAGAGCTTGCGAGCAGGACTAAACTCAAACCACTGCATTATATTTCTACCTTAGATGTTTTTGAATCCCTAGTAGCTACTGGAGTAGAGATTATTCATGAGAAAGCCTTGCCTGTCCAAGGAAGTGGGATTACGGGGGGCTATGCTCAAAGTAAATGGGTAGCAGAGCAGTTGGTAACATCTGCGGGTATTAAAGGACTACCAATTTGTATTTATCGACCTGGCATGGTAACGGGACATTCGCAAACGGGAATCTCTAATCCTGAAGACTTGATGTGTCGTTTTCTGAGAAGTTTGATTGAACTCAAAAGTGCCCCCGATCTAGATGTGATGCTCGATCTGACTCCTGTGGATTACGTCAGCAAGGCGATCGTCTATCTCTCTCGTCAACCAGTCTCCCTCGGCAAGGCTTTTCACTTAGTCAATCCTCAACCTATGCCTCTCGATAACATTGTCGCTCTGCTCAACTCTTTTGGGCATTCCAATTCCATTAAGCAGGTTAGCTATGAGGAGTGGAAAAAAACGATTCTCAGGAACCACCAGAATGCTTTGAACACCCTTGCTCCAGTCCTGACCGAATCCATTGGCGAGTCGTATTTAACCCGTTTAGAAATATGGTTAGTAGGTAGCAAAATATTTGATTGTCACAATACTACCGTGGGATTAGACAGCAGTGGTATTAGTTGTCCGACTATTAACTCACCGTTCATCCATTGGATTTCTCGATGGACAAAAAGAAATAATATCCGACAAAAAGGAAATGTCACGAAGTCTGAGTTAGTTTAAACATTCTAAACATTGTTGTCTTATTGAGCGATCGCCTGTAAAATTGGACAATAAACTCCAATATTAAGAGAGAAAAATGTTTAATAAAACTATCATTACGATATTAACTGGTACTGCCTTAATCGGAATATTTACCGATCCCTTGCATTTATTGAATACTTTGGCACAGGACACTCGAGGAAGTATAATCGCCCAGTCACTCCTACCGATTAAAGTACAAGATATCAAGGGATTCAACGGGGTGATTGTGAGTTTGAAAGTTAGCCCAGATGGGCAAACTTTGATAGTGGCTTCAAATGACGGTAGAGTTACGAACATAGATTTACAAACTTTAGAACAAAAATATTCAGAACCTTTGAGGGCTAATCCTTATTCTGGCATTGCCTTTAGTTCTGATGGAAAACTATTTGCAGTTGCGAGTAAACAGCAAGTTATTATTTTTAATACTGAAACCGGAGAAAGAGTTAAAACTTTAAGTAAACATACTGGCAATATAAGTGATTTAGCGATTAGCCCTGATAATCGCATCCTAGTGAGTGTTAGTGGTGAAGATTGGACAATTAAGATTTGGGATTTAGAGAACGGAAGCCCTATTCAAGAAATTGGTGAAGATATTGGGCCTGTAACAACGGTAGCATTTAATCCCGATGGGAAATTCTTTGTTACCGGGGCAATTGGAACAGATCGCACCATTAAATTTTGGGATGGAGAAAACTTTCAATTACTAAATACCTCACCACAACAACCTGGTTTTATCAATAGTCTTGCTTTTACACCTGATGGCAAAGAATTAGTAGGTGCTGTGAGAAATTTTGTCAAAGTTTGGGATCTAAGTACCAACAAAGAAAAGTTTAGTGTGAAAGCATCCCAATTAGAACTGAATCAAGTAGCGGTTTCTTCTGCTAACCGTTTGGTCGCCACTGCCAACAGAGATGGAAAAATCACAATTATAGATCTTGCTAACGGTAAAGAATTAGTTAAATTGGAAGGACATAAAGGATGGGTTCAATCTATTGCTTTTAGTCCCGATGGTAAAACTCTTTATAGTGGTGCTGAAGATAAAATAGTCAAAATTTGGGATTTGTCTCAATTCTAATAATGGTTAAAATCTTTATGGGAAAAGCTTCCAACAGACAACCATAAGGGATAGAATTGTCAGTTATTTATGGCACAAATACTTTTAACCCATGGGGAATAACTTGAAATTTAGCCGGAGAAATAGTTGTTATTTCACCGTCAGTATTAATGTTATAGGATTTGTGGGTGTAAATTTCGATTTCCTTTCCTTCAATACTTCTAACCCAATCCAACTGATGATGATGTCCTTTTGGTAAACGCCAAATCAGCGGAAAAATCTGCCACCAGTGTTTTAATTCTATGCTATATAAATCTAATTTTTGATCATCAATAGCGGCAGATTCGGCGATCGCCAGCCCTCCTCCGTAATATCTACCGTTACCGACCGCAATTTGAATGGTTTTCACATGAAAAACGTGATCGTCCACTTTTATGGTAGCCCGAAAACGCCTAGTAGAGCTAATAACTTGTAAAGCGGTGATACCATAGGCCAAAATCCCCCAACGACGCTTCATGCCACGGGATAATTTTTCCGTAATATCAACACTTAAACCGATACTAGCGACATTAAAAAAATATTTGCCATTCACCCTTCCTAAGTCAATGGATTTTAAGTTACCCTTAGCAATGACATCACAAGCCCCTTTCATGGTTAAAGGAAGATTTAAAGTCCGCGCGAGATCGTTTGCCGTACCCAATGGTAAAATACCCAAAGGTAAATTAGCCTCGACTAAACTATCAACCACCGCATTGAGAGTACCATCACCACCGCCGACAATTACTAAATCCAAATGATTTTGGTGTTCTCTGACTACCGCACCTAATTCGTCGGCATGTTTAACGGGTTTAATAATTAATTCCATATCGTGGGCATAAAAAAATTCTACGGCGGAAGGTAATGATTTTTCTCCCTTGCGAGAATGACGATTGATCAATAATAAAGCCCTTTTACCCATACTTTATTTGTTGAGATTATCAATGAACTTTATCCAAAGTGAAGATTATCTTTTGTCAAATTTACTACAAATAGCACCGTATCTTTGCCAATACTCTTTGAGTTGATGATGAGGAGTGTGTAAACTAGCTTTAGCTTGGTAGAGAATGACTTGACGATGATTTCCCATAGATAGTTTTTTGACGGATTCAACGGAAATTAAACTGCCACCTAATATGGTAATATACTCCTCAAAACGCTCAATCATCGAGTATTCTACCGTTTCCAACACAAAAAAATTTCCTGAGCAAATTAAATGCCGACTTTTAATCCAAATTTGTAGTTTTTTGGTGGCTAAAGTTGGGGTTATTTTTACCGTTAGGGTGCGATTACTCATGACAATCAGTAACAACTTCGAGTCATTTGCGTTAGGATTACATATTTAGAGTTTAAATACTAACTCCCACTGGTGGAATACCATTGAGGGAGGAGTAACAGAAGCAGTGAGTAATTTTAGGTCAAAGTTAATGACTATTTAAGATCAGGCTCAATAATCTTTTTGCCGACAACTCAACCACTTCCATTACTTCATCAATATTCAGTTACTTATCTTTAGAGAAGTTCGCTTCTCTTCAGTTCATTTTAGTTAACGGGGGTTACACTAGCTACACTTGCACCCTGTTTGTGTAAAGTTACATAAAGCTCAAATAACTTATTGAAAGGAACCATGTAAACTTTATTCGGGCGACGATATTTTGGAAAAGAATTATACACCTTCGCACGATAGCCGGTAACTTCCACCTTATAAATTTTACCGTCATCACTAGCCCCTACACCTTGACGGGTGGCAGATGTCAAAGGAGTGTCTTGGAATGCCCAGCCATTGCCTGACGCACCACCAGAAGGGGGAATTACCGCAAGGGGAGTTTGAGTTAAGACGCTCTTATGAATTACAGGAGATTGTAAACGTTTGCCGACATCGCTACTCGCCGCACCTCTGAGCATAGCAAACATATGAGTAAATTCTACCATCGTACGATTATTATTGGTTTTATAACCGCGATAAAAAGGTACAATATTATCTCCGTAGGCTTCGGTATATTCTTCGCTATCGATATAAGCATTAATATCAGCTTGATAACCAAGAGTGTCCAAGATATCGCTATGGTATCTCATCTCCTCCTGATTTTCGGGGGTACGACCTAAAAAGTGTTTGAAATTGAGTTCAGTAAAACGATAACGGGGACAAGGTTCAAAAAAGCGTTGACGGTATAAATCAGAATTGGCGATCTCCCGTACAAGTTCACGAACGGTTAACTGTCCATTTCTGAAGCGAGATTCAGCGTTAACAACTCTTTCGCTACCCATAATGTAGGAATTGCCCACCACTTGACGATAAACAGCATTAATAATCTGTGTAATTGTTTCGTCGGAATCATGGGGTTTTCTTTCAATAATGTTGGCTTCTTCAAAAAAGCTAATACCCAAATTAGCGCTTTGTTGTAAAGACATTTATTAGTCTCCTTTTATGAGTGTGTTAATTTTTTGGTTTTAATTTTCTTAACAAAACTTAATAAGCTACACAATGACAAACGGTGGTCAGAACAGTTTAATCATTGATCTTTTACTTTTAAGCATTTGTACTTATAAACTCTTCAAACATTTACTAAACAGGGATTTTGGCCGATTATTTAGCAATAATTGATGAGTTAATTTAAGGTTAATTTTAAATGTAGGGATGCTTCCCCTAGTTCAGATCTATTTATACAATGAGAAGAGTGCATTTATTATCAAGATTTGTAACAAAGTGACCATCGATTATTGACAGTTTTTTAATTATGGGCAAAAGCTCGAATGATTGAGATGATAAAATGATGATTTAAAATAGAATAAAGTCAAAAGTGATAAAGTAATATAAAGATAGAAGTAGAACAAAAGGTTGAAATCATTATGGGAATTTTTGATCGCATCAGTAGAGTAGTACGAGCAAATGTTAATGATATAATTGATAAGTCCGAAGATCCCGAAAAAGTTCTGGAACAAAGTATTCGGGAAATGGGTGATGATCTAATAAAAATGCGTCAAGCCGTAGCACAGGCCATAGCCGCTCAAAAACGCACAGAACAACAATATCAAAAAAATCTTTCTGAAGCTAATACATGGCAACAAAGGGCTCAATTAGCTTTAAGTAAGGGAGAAGAAAGTTTAGCCAGAGAGGCCCTAGTGCGAAAAAAAACCAATGCCGAGACTGCCTCTGCTTTAAAAACTCAATTAGATGGACAAGTGGGACAAATCGATTCTTTACGTCGCAATCTCACCGCTTTGGAAAGTAAAATTTCTGAGGCTAAAACCAAGAAAGATATGCTTAAAGCCCGTCTTAGTGCCGCCAAAGCCAATCAACAATTGCAGAATACTATTAGTAATATCAATACTAGCTCAGCAATGTCTGCTTTCGAGCGTATGGAAGACAAAGTTTTGCAAATGGAAGCCGTTTCACAGTCTGCTGGGGAATTAGCCGGAATGGGAGAAGATTCTAAATGGGCTCAACTAGAAGGAGGCACTGCTGTTGACGATGAATTAGCCATGTTAAAAGCACAATTATCAGGTACACCTCAAGCGACTACCTCCCTCCCTCCTAGTGTTGATATTCCCACCTCCAGCCCTTCTTCTAGTGTTGTTGATGATGAATTAGAACAGTTACGCCAACAATTAAAAAAAGAGTATTAAATCAATTAACAATTAACAATTAATAATTGGTTTGGAGTTCGGAGGAGTTATAATTTCTTACAATATGATCTTCTATTCTCCTATTTTTTGGACTATTGCAGAATTTTGCTCAATTAGCAAATTTTAGTAGTGTATCGCAATACTTTTTTGGTCTCCCGTGTTTTCAGTGGGCTGCTAGCCCTCATTTTCTTTGTTATCGGGGCTTCAAATCTAACAGCCCAAGAGCTTCTGCCTGGCATTAGTGTATCTCGTAACCATGACAGTTTTCTCCTCAATGTACCTACCTTTACGGAAGGCAATTTACACTTAGCCCCAGTTTTTATTGACGGCAAAGTGGTAGGCTTTGTCTCCTCAAAAATTGGACTTGAACCCAACATCCCTGATGCGGCTTCTCGTGCGGAATTGATTCGTCGTAAACTTCAGGGCATTCTCCAACAGATGAGTCAGTATAGTAAAAATTATCAATTGAATCAGGGCAGATCCCAACCGGAAGAACTAGAAAAAATAGTTGCCGAACAATTAGAGATAACTGCGTCCAAGTCCCAGGATACCTTCATTATTTTAATTGCTTTTCCCCGAGACGCACCCCCAGAGACAGTTTTTAGTGTCACTAAAGCCGATGCTCAAAAAGCCGGACTGTCCGAAGATAAATTTGCTAACGCTTCAGTCAAATATGGTCGAGAACTGTTACTTAGAGCCTGGAAAGAACGCCAAAGTGATTATTTATGGAGTCAGGCCCAACTCGCCCTCAAAATTTTCTTGGCCATGATAATACTGAGTTTAAGCTTCTTCTGGGGTCAGAAATACCTCCATGCCAGAATGAGAGAACTGCAAGCTCTTATTTCTACTCCCAACAATTTCGGTCAAGTCATTGATGATAATCAATTTGACCTAGGGATGAAATCCAAACCGATAGAGTTAGCTTTGGATATAATTACTGCTCGACTCGAAAAACTCTCCTATCGACAAAAATATAGTATTAATGGCTTCTTGAGAGTCATCTTACTGGGAGGGCAAATCTTGTTGTGGGTTATTGGTCTTGGTTATATCTGTAGCCTCTTTTTCCAAAGTCGTCCCTTCAGCAACTGGCTTTTAGGAGTGACTGGATGGGATGGTTTTGCCCCTCTCGATTGGCTAACTCATTGGGGACAAAGAGCTACCTTAGGAGTTCCGCTAATGCTTTTATTGCTTTTTCTGGGTCTCAGGTTATTCAATCAAGGAAGTTATATTCTGATTGACTCTTTATTTAGACTATGGTTAGAAGGGAAAGCCTCTCAATCTCCTTCTCTTACACGCTATCAACTACGAGGTCCTACCTTAGCCTCCGCTTTTAAAGGCTTGGTAACATTACTGACTTATTTTTTTCTAGGAATTTTTATTTTGCGTCAGTTAGGTGCCCTCCCCAATACGGTAACGGTTATTCTTGGTGTCATTGGTTTGGGAATTTCCCTTGGGGCTCAGAACTTTATCAAGGACATAATTAATGGTTTCCTCATCCTGTGGCAAGATTGGTATGCAGTAGGGGATTGGATTGCTATTGAAGATCTCGAGGGTTCGGTAGAGAATCTAAGTTTACAAATGACTCAATTGCGCAACCTAGAAGGTGAACTGATTACTATTCCTAACGGAACTATTAGTAGGGTTCGTAATATGTCTAGTCGCTGGTCCCAGGTTAAGTTTGCCATTGATGTCAGCTACGATACTGATATAGAAGTCGCCATGTCCGTCATGGAACAAGTAGCTGAACAGATTTATGAAGATCCTCTCTGGCAGGATAGGCTGCTAGGTTCTCCTCGAATGTTAGGAGTAGAACGCCTAGATCATACAGGAGTAAATATTCGCATTTTACTTAAAACTAAACCCTTAGAGCAATGGGCTGTAGCTCGTGAGTACCGGCGTCGTTTGAAAAAAGCATTTGAGAAATCTGATATTGTGGTAGGACTTCCTCGCCACTTAATTTTTGTCAGTAATACTCTTGTTAAAAATTCCTAACTCTACCGGATTCTATGTCTAAGCCCTGAAAACAATGACAGAATTTCCTCCATTTTTGGGATAAAAGATTATATACCTCCAACCCAAGCTAAATTTGCCCAGTTTATTCTCAGGGAAGAAAACGGTAAAGATATAGATATTCAAGAAATACCTATAACAGTCAGTGATCGTATTATTAATATTAATGTATCGGATCAAGTTAATTTGGAAAACGATAAAAAGTATATATGGGAAGTATCCCTCGTATGTAGTCCCATGTTTATCAATACTAGCAATCACACTAAGGGATTCATTGAAAGAGTTTCTCTGAATGGAGAGGCTAAAAATGAACTATCAGCTAATCCAGACACCCTTAAAAAGGCAGAAATTTTCGCTCATCAGGGTGTTTGGCAAGATACTCTATCTTTGGTGGCCAGTATGAAGGAACTTCAACCCCAACAGTGGAAGGAGTTATTAATTTCTGTGGGATTAGATGATTTAATTGACAAAGAATTAATCAGTGAATAATTAATCGTTAATTTTACATTGCTATGGGCATCCTAAAGATTGACGGGTACTCGCACCTGTTTGAGAATTGATCCCATCAGCATATTTACAAAGTTTGGCGATTTGTTGATTATCTAACACCGCTTGAGTGAAATCTGCACCCTCAACTTTAGCATTGTTAAAAGTCGATCGTAACATAATCGCTTCTCTAAAAATAGTATCCCTTAAGTCGGCATTGTCAAAGTTAGTTACATAGGCTAAACCATTGGTAAAATTAGCACCAGAGAGGTTAACTTTTTCTGCGAAAACACCATTAAAAACCCCTCCACGCAAGTCAGTTTTACTTAAATCTGCACCTTCTAATTTAACTTTAGTAAACTCTGCTAGTTGTAAATTTTGTCCCGAGAAATTTTCCCCGCTTAAATCTTTACTTTCAAAAGTTGATGTTACCGCACTCGAACTAGCGGCGATCGCATAATCGGGAATAAAAAGAATTATTAAAGCTAAAATTAAGAAAAAAAAACGAGTTAATTTTTGAAACATAAATCAAAATAATTAGGAATTAGGAATTAAAATCTAATCAACAATTTATTACTTATTACTTATTACTTATTACTTAAAAATCACGTTCCCACAGTCCAAGAATTCATATACTCAATTTGAGCAGGGGTAAGAGAATCAATGGTAATACCCATTCCTTGTAATTTTAAACGGGCAATTTCTTGATCCACTTCCGGCGGGATCGAGTGAATACCTGGTTGTAAAGTGCCCTGATTTTTAACTAAATATTCACAAGCTAAGGCTTGGTTAGCAAAACTCATGTCCATTACTGCACTGGGATGTCCTTCCGCCGCCGCTAAGTTAATTAAACGTCCTTCACCTAAGACGATGATGGATTTACCACTCTTGAGTAAATATTGTTGAGTAAAGTTACGCACTTCTTTTACTTGTGAAGACATCGCTTTCAGTGTTTCTAAGTCAATTTCAAGATCGAAGTGACCAGAGTTACAAACCATGGCACCATCTTTCATGACCGCAAAATGTTCTTCACGGATAATGTGCTTATTTCCTGTAACCGTAACAAAAACATCACCAATACGAGCAGCGACCTCCATAGGCATAACACGGAAACCATCCATTGCGGCTTCGATCGCTTTTACGGGGTTAATTTCGGTGACAATGACGTTTGAACCTAAACCACGAGCACGCATAGCGACACCTTTACCACACCAGCCATAACCGGCAACCACAAGATTTTTTCCGGCTAAAAGAACATTAGTGGCCCTGATGATGCCATCAAGGGTCGATTGTCCTGTACCATAACGATTATCAAAAAAGTGCTTAGTTTCAGCGTCATTAACATTCATTGCTGGGAAGGTTAACACACCAGCTTTAAACATCGCTTCCAAACGGACAATGCCAGTAGTGGTTTCTTCTGTAGAACCGATTAAGTCACTTAACTGGTGTTGTCTTTCTTTCACCATGGTCACAACCACATCTGAACCATCATCAATAATAATATTAGGTTTATGATCTAAGGCAGTTTGGACATGACGATGATAAGTGGCGTTATCTTCACCTTTGATAGCAAATACAGGGATACCATAGTCACTCACTAAACAGGCGGCAACGTCATCTTGGGTGGAAAGAGGGTTACTGGCGATTAAGACAGCATCTGCACCACCAGCTTGAAGGGCGATGGCCAAGTTAGCGGTTTCGGTGGTGACGTGACAACAAGCCGCTAAACGAACACCAGCAAAGGGCTTTTCTCTGGAAAAACGTTCAGTAATTTGTGCTAAAACGGGCATTTCCCTAGCCGCCCATTGGATTCTTTGACGACCAACGGGAGCTAAATTAATATCTTTGATATCGTAATTTAATTTTGTAGGGGTTGTAACCATAAACTATTATGCTCAATAAAACTTTACATTTTCAATCATACCCTACCTCTGGGAGATCTCGCACAATTTCCTTGTTTAAGCCCCTCACCCCGAAATTAATTGTTAGTTAAACAATAGGCATTTTTGCCCCCGATAAATCTGCACCCCTTAAATTAGCACCTTCCAAATTTGCTTGTGTTAAGTCTGTCTCATCTAAATAAGCACCTTCCAAATTAGCATTACTTAAATCGGTATTTTGTAAGTTAGCACCACTTAAATCTGCACCTCTTAAGTCAGCATGGGAAAAATCCGCACCACTTAAATCTGCATTTCTTAAATCTGCTCCTCCTAATTTAGCACCTCTTAAATTAGAGCCTCTAAAATCAGCAGAAACTAAACTAGCACCACTTAAATCCGCACTGGTCATTTCAGCATCCATCGCACAGGCTTCAATCATATTAACCTGGACGAGATTTGCCTCATTGAGTTTAGCTTGGGAAAGTTGAGCCGAAGTTAAGTCTACTCCTTGTAAATATGCTTTATTCAAACATAATCTGACTAAATTAACACGACTAAAATTTCTTTGACCATCAGTATATTTTTGAAGAAGTTCTTGTGCATCCATGTTATTTTCCTCTCCGAGTTTAATTATGTAAAAAAATTAGATTTAAGACTATTTATAAAATAAAGGTTACGTGACTATAGGCTCTGAATTAGGTAACGATTAATTAAAGGTAAATAGTATTATTTTTAAATTTGCCGTAGCCTACCTTTTAAAAATTTTCAATACTCACTTACCCCTACTATAACAAAAAAATATTTATTTTCCGAGATATAGGAAGCAAATTAGAATTGTTGTAGATCTAAAATCGACGTTTTAATTAAATTTGCCCAACGAAAATCAACATTTTTAAGAATTGCCCCCTCAAAATTGCTTAAAATTATGTCAGCTTTGATAAGATGAGTATTGACTAATTGAGCATAGCTGAAGTTACTTTTATATATTTTGGCTTCTCCCAGTTCCGTTTCGTATAAAATACTGTTACTTAAGTCCGATTCGGTGATAATTGACCGGTTTAAATCCACTTCACTCAAGTTAGCTCGGTGTAGCTTGGTATTAATTAAAATTGCTTTTCTTAAATTAGCTAATCTTAAATTAACCCCGATTAAATTAGTTTTTGTTAAACCTGTTTGAGTTAAATTAGCTAATCGCAAGTTACACCCAATAAAGTTAGTTTCCTTCAAATTACAATCACTTAAGTTAATTCCCTCTAAATCATAATTACTAAAATTCATTCCTGACAGATCGATTTTGACATCATCATTAAATTCTCGCCACTGATTCCATTGGTGAACATTTTTAATTAATTTTGCCCAGTATTCTTGATTATTCATCTTCTTTTCTTCTCCTTACTCTTTTACCTCTGACAGACCAATTCTCCCCCCAACATTGGCGATCGCCTCTAAAGCCGCTTGGGATCCTGCTTTTATATCCCTTTCTGCACCACCGAGATAAAGTCTGCCAAAACTACCCACTGCTTGAACTGAGAGAATGTTAATTAAAGCGGATTTTTCTGCTTCATTGGCCGCTAATGCTGCATAAGCCGCAGGTTTTACTTCCAAAACGTACAAAGTTTGCCCCGCTAACAACATTTGTCCTCGACGGTTACGGTTAATAATTTGTGCTTGATAGGGATCGATATTACGAATGATTTGACTTGACACGACTTCTGGCTTAATGCAATCTTTTTCACTGACTCCCAAAGCATCTAAAATAGCTCTACCTGCAGTTTTAGTTTCCCCCTGATTACTAGAATGAATTTCTAATAATCCGTAAAGACGTTCCACAAATTGAACTCCCGGACGTACTACCGCCGACTTTAGTGCTATATCGGTTATTCTGTTGATCTCAATACCAGGAGAAATTTCAATCCACAGGGAAGCATCACCAGGTAAGGGTAAAAAACCCAGGGCAACGGTACCAATATAGGAGGCGTGTTGAGATTGTAATCGGTCTAAGTAAACGTAACTTCGGAGTTCAACACCCATATTTTAAATGATTTAACTATTGGCCAACACTGATCAATTATCATTCATTAACCATCAATAAGCAAGTAATCAGTGAGTTCGCAGTCCCGAGTACAGGGGTTCTCACAGGTGTAGGTTTTTAACATTTGGGTCGAAATTTGACTAATAAAAACTCCCCCAGAGGAAAAACCCAAAAACTGATGCAGATAGCTGTCTGCCGCACCTTTCATTTTTGTTTTCATCATCATTTGTGCTCACTGGCAGCCAGAGCTATCCGACGACGCACAATCCATTTCTCAAGCTCTACTCCTAAAAAACCCACAAGACTCAAACCCAAGCAGATAATTAGTTCTGGAACCGACAGTGCTTTTGTCTTAAACAGAGTTTGTAACCAGGGGGTGTAAATAACTGCAATCTGTAAAATCAGGGTCATTGCCGCAGCCCCCAAGATCGGCTTATTTGTGAGTAATCCTAACCGAAACAGGGAATCGTGTTCAGACCGCATTGCCAGTGCTAGACTCGCCCGTGAACAAGCAAGGGTTGTGAACACCATCGTCTGCCAATTTGGTTGCCCCGCCAACCAGTACTCGTAGCCCATCAGCAGAATAGTCAGTCCGACCAGAAACCCGACCCAGATAATCCCTCTGCCCACACCACGCCCAAAGATATTTTCCTGGGGACTGTGGGGTGAGCGTTGCATCACATTGCTTTCAGAGGGTTCTACGCTGAGTGCCAAGGCCATTAGCCCATCTGCCATAAGATTGATCCAGAGGATTTGCAAAGGCAACAGGGGCAAGGGCATCGCCAATAGGGGAGCCAGTACCATAATCCAGACTCCCCCTGCGTTGCCTGTGAGGGTGTATTTAATGAACTTACGGATATTGTCGTAGATCACTCGTCCTTCCTCCACTGCGGCGACAATAGTGGCAAAGTTATCATCCAGTAGCACCATGTCAGCGGCTTCTTTTGAGACGTCCGTACCGGCCATGCCCATTGCCACACCAATGTCTGCTTTCCTGAGGGCTGGTGCGTCATTGATGCCATCACCCGTCATGGCGACAATATGCCCCTGGTTTTGCAATGCCTTGACAATGTTGAGTTTCTGCTGAGGAGAAACCCGTGCATAGATAGAGACGGATTCCACTTGGGCTTCTAATTCAGGCAACGAAAGCTGGCTCAATTCTAAACCCGTCAGGACGTGATGATTATTCGTAATGCCGACCGCTTGGGCAATGTACTGAGCCATGAGCGGATGGTCACCCGTAATCATTACTGGACGAATTCCAGCGATGCTACAGGTTTGCACCGCAGTCTTGACTTCCGGGCGAGGGGGATCAATCATGCCGATGAGTCCGATGAAAATCAGGTCTTGCTCTATGGCCGCCGCCCCATTAGCTGGTAAAGCTTCTAACAGTCGGAAGGCAACTCCCAGAACCCGCATTCCCCCCTGCGCTGACTGACTGTTGCTTGTGGTAATCCGCTCATGCCATTCTGCATGGAGTGGCTCAGCCCGATCTTTCACCCAAACATAATTACAGACTTCCAGTAGACTATCCACGGCCCCTTTCGTAAAGGCGATGTGGGAAGCTTTTCCCTGACGGCCCCATTGCCAAATGCTGTCTAGAATGGACAAGTTCTGGAATTGGGGGCTTGGAATGGGGTGAACCGTGGTCATGCGCTTGCGTTCCGAGGCAAAAGGCATTTCTGCAACACAGGGGAACTGCTCATTGAGTTCAGCTTTCTGAAATCCGAAACGGGCAGATGCGGCCGCGAGTGCAACTTCCGTGGGGTCCCCTAAGGCTTCAAGGGTGACAGATGCCTTGGAGTTAGACGAAGGCAGGACATTGTTGCAGAGGGCACAACCCATCAGGAGGAGTGACAGAGCAGAGGATGATTGTATAATTTCAGAAGTGCCATCGGTGGCGGCTATGGCTGGGGTGGCTCTTAAATCGACCCGCTGGTTTGCTACATCTAGGACGATTACACTCATCCGGTTTTCGGTCAAGGTGCCGGTTTTATCGGCACAAATGGTGGTGACTGACCCTAGGGTTTCCACCGCGGGCAATTTGCGGATCAGGGCGTGACGTTGTAGCATTCGCCGCGATCCCAGTGCCAGTGCAATGGTGACCACGGCCGGCAAGCCCTCGGGAATGATCGCCACGGCCATGCTCACTGCTGTCAAAATCATCAGATTAATGCTCTCACCCCGCAGTAATCCCTGGGTAAAGATAATGGCAACCAGCAGCAACGATGCCATCGCCAATTTCTGCCCCAATTGATCTAGGCGACGTTGCAGGGGTGTCGGTTCCCTTTGGACAGTCTGGACTAAATGGGCAATTTTGCCCAGTTCCGTACTCATGCCCGTTTCGGTAACCACGACTTGCCCTCGCCCGTAGGCGACGATGGTACCCATGTAAACCATGTTGGAGCGATCCCCTAGTGGTAGCTTGTTCTCAGAGCAGGTACGGGGGTCCTTTTCCACCGGGAAAGACTCCCCAGTAAATGCGGCTTCCCGAACCCGCAGATTAGTACTCTCCAGCACTCGACCATCTGCTGGTACTGAATTTCCAGCCTCCAGATACACTATATCTCCCAACACTAATTGACAAGCGGATAGTTCCTGCCACTTGCCTTGACGACAAACTCTGACCGTGGGCACCGCTAGCTTTTTCAGGGCTGCGATCGCTTTTTCGGCACGATACTCTTGGGTTAGTCCCAAAATAGCGTTGAAGATGACGATCGCCAGAATCGCCACGGCATCTTTGTAATCTCTCAAAATGGCGGAGATGACTCCCGCCACGAGGAGCATCATCACAGGGGTTGCGCTCAACTGTTCCCAAAGAATTCGCCAGGGATTTTTGAGAGGATGTTCGATCAACTCATTTGTGCCATGTTGCCATCGCCTTTGATTCACTTCCTTCTGGCTTAGACCAGACAGAGGATCTACCTCAAAGTGCTGCAGTACTTGTGCAACTTCTAGTTGGTACCAGTGATTCATAGATTAGGAATAAGATATAATAAACATTCATAGTGCGTATTCGTTCTCATCAAAAATGGTGAGGTTTTCCCTCAAAGTGTTAATTAGAAAGGGATACAAACTATTATACCTGGATCACTTGATAGTCTTGTAGGTTAAATACCTGTCCCCTAAATACCAAGGGTTTTTGTCCGGACATAGGCAGAAACAGCTTTAAAGAAGGACTCGCTGTCGCTCGGTTTTCTTTGTTGGTGCAAATTCATGCCCCATCGACTGTAACAGAATAATTATGTGTTGTGACAAGGATAGGGAAGAGGGGGAAGCTTTCGGGTGTAGGTTTTTTATATTTGGGGGAAGGTGAGACTTGGAAGAGGGGGAAGATGGGGAAGATGGGAAAGAAAAATCCCATACTTCCCACACTCCCCACACTTCTCATTTGATCAAGTTTTTCAGCTTAACCGAGTAGTATTGGAAGGGGGTCTTATTTGCACATTTAGATAAAGAGAGGGTTAAAAGCAAAAATTTCTGTACCTTTGTACGGTTCGACACCTAATTTTGGTTTTTGCCATGCCCCATTCACCAATATTAAATTTACCTGTCTGGATAGTCGTAATGCCTCTCAAACAATCGAACAACTCCCCGCATCAAAATGATTTGCATTCAGGTCGATCTCAAGAGGAGAGACTTTCCAAATGTCGTCACAGTATTCCTTAATCGCCCGATCGGAAGAGAATTTGCCCGCTCTTGACGTATTGAGAATAGACATTCGTGACCACTGGTCCCTATCTTGATACTTTTGCCCAACGGTGTTTTGACAATCGATATAAGATTGGAAATCCGCCAGCAACAAAAAGGGATCGTAACTCAGCAAATTATTGACAATCGGCTTAAAGAGTTCCCCATCTCCATGGGAAAAGTAGCCCGAGGAAATGAGATCGAGTACCTGTTTAAGTTCGTTATTGTTTTGATAATACTCCCAAGGGCGATAACCGGCTTGGCGGAGTTTCACAACTTCCTCCGCGGTCAAACCAAAGAGGAAAAAGTTTTCGGGCCCAGCTTCTTCGCGGATTTCGACATTGGCGCCGTCTAGGGTCCCAATGGTCAGAGATCCGTTCATCATGAATTTCATATTACCCGTTCCCGAAGCTTCGTAGCCTGCGGTAGAAATTTGCTCAGAAAGATCGGCCGCGGGATAGATCCGCTGACCATTGGATACATTAAAATCAGGAATGAAAACCACTCGCAGACGATCGCAAGAAATCGGGTCACGATTGACGACTTCCCCAACGGAGTTAATCAGTTTAATAATTAACTTCGCCATGTAATAGCCTGGAGCTGCCTTGCCCCCAAAAATAAAGGTACGAGGGGAAATATCCAGATTAGGATCGTTCTTTAACCGCCAGTAAAGAGAAATAATGTGTAAAACGTTGAGATGCTGCCGTTTATATTCATGGATGCGCTTCACCTGGACATCAAATAAGGAGTGGGGATCGATAGTAATACCCAAGGTACCTTCAATATGACGGGCTAGATCGTACTTAACCGCTTGTTTGGTTTGACGCCAGTCTTCGCGAAATCCCGAATCTTGAGCATAGCCTTCGAGTTGCCGCAGGTTTTCCAGGTGTTTGATCCAACCATCACCAATTTTCTGGCTGAGCAGTTGGGTCAGGCGAGGGTTGCTCAGGGCAATCCAACGACGAGGTGTGACCCCATTGGTTTTATTGGAGAATTTTTCCGGGGAAAACTCATAGAAATCTCGCAGCACTGTTTCCTTCAGAAGTTCGCTATGTAAGGCAGCCACGCCATTAATGGCGAAACTCCCCACACAAGCCAAATTCGCCATTCTTACATAGCGATCGCCACTTTCATCAATCAGAGACATCCGTGCAATGCGCCCCTCATCTCCACTGAATTTGATGCGAACTTCATCGAGAAAATGACGATTGATTTCGTAAATAATTTCTAAAATGCGCGGCAACAATTTACCAAACAGATCGATCGTCCATTTTTCTAGGGCTTCGGGCAAAAGGGTATGGTTGGTATAGGCAAAAGACTGGCGAGTAATCGTCCAAGCAGTATCCCAATCTAGGCGATGCTCGTCGATCAAAAGACGCATCAGTTCGGCCACCGCGATGGAGGGATGGGTGTCATTGAGTTGAATCGAAAACTTTTCGTGAAAGCGCTCGACAGGCAGTCCCTGGCCTTGAAGAATCCGTAGCATATCTTGCAAGGAACTGGAAACAAAGAAGTATTGCTGTTCTAGGCGCAATTGCTTCCCTTCAAATTTTTCATCATTGGGATACAGCACCTTGCTAATGGTTTCTGACACCAACTTGCCCTCGACAGCTCCATAATAATTCCCCTGATTAAACGCCTGAAAATCGAAGGATTCTTGGGCTTCTGCACTCCAAAGCCTAAGGGTATTCGCTGTATTAACTTTGTAGCCCAAAATCGGCGTATCGTAGGGAACCCCTCTCACCTCTCGCTCGGGAACCCAGCGCACGCGATAATGATCTAGATCGTCCAGAAAAGATTCGGTATGACCCCCAAACTTGACTAATACGGCCCAATCAGGACGAGCAATCTCCCAGGGATTCCCTTTGCGGAGCCACTTATCGGTAATTTCGACCTGCCAGCCATCGCGGATTTCTTGGTCGAAAATGCCAAATTCATAGCGAATGCCGTAGCCGATATTGGCAATTTCTAAGGAGGCCATGGATTCGAGATAGCAAGCCGCCAATCGACCTAAACCTCCATTACCTAAACCGGGTTCTTCTTCTATGGTTAATAGCTCGTCAAGATCGATGCAAAGAGACTCCATAGCTTCTTTGAATTGGTCGTACACCCCCAAACTAATGAGATTATTGCCCAGATGAGGTCCCATCAAAAATTCTGCGGACAAATAGCAGACCGTTCGGGAAGTCTGATCCGTATAGGCCGCCGCCGTGCTGACCCACCGCTGCAACATGCGATCGCGAACGGTATAGGCCAAGGCCAGATAGTAATCATTTTCCGAGGCCAGCCCAGGAAATTTACCTTGAACATAAAAGAGATTGTCTAAAAAAGCCCTTTTTAAGGTCTCCACACTTAATCCAGTGCGATCGTCCTCAATTATCAGTTGAACAGTGTCCATAGAATCTGTCGAAAGTGTCATAATTTAACCCTTAAAGCGAAAGCGCAACCAAACAAACACCAATGAATGGCAAATTAAATAACTTAATCATAGTCATCCCCCCTGATAAAGATCCCGCTCCCTGATAAAACTTAACCTAGTCATCAAACCCTGACATCTCAGTCATCACAGTATTTGAGCTAGGTTTGATTCACAAGCTCTCAGTATAAACCCGGAACAAGTCGATAAGGAACAATAGCACAATATTTTTCCCAAAAGATACCATATTTTTGGTGACAGCGTTCATCATCACGAAAAGAACGATGCACAAGCAGAATGGTGAGAAAAGTAACATAGAAATAGGGCAGGATATGGCTAAATAAACAAGGTAACGTCCAGCAAAGGGCAAGGGTAATCTCAGCAATGTAGTTAAAATGGCGAGAAACACCCCACCACCCAGAAACCAACAATAAATTTTCTCTGGTATTGCCATCTTCTGTCTTATAGTTGGCAACAATTAAGTTTGGTTGTTTGCCCCAAATAGTACAGTTGCCCTGGGTTTCCCTTACTCTCTGGCGCTGGTTGTCAGCATTGTAATTGATATAGATAGCCAACAACCCTAAAAGTAAAATTCCTCCAAAAAGAGGAGTTGATAAATCATAGGGATGTTCAACTAAATAGAGAATAGGTGATGGATAAACACAGGGTAGCCAAGTGATTACTCCCCAACAAATATAAAAGCCAAAGTGATCGTGCATCACATCAAGAGTAGCAAGATATCCAGTCTCCCACCAGAAAAATTTGAGAATGTAGATACTCTGAAGGACAACAGCCAAAATCATGGAATTACTAACATAGCCATATATCTCATACTGTTTTGCCATAAAAGATAAGATAATAAGACTCCATCCCATCATCGCCAATCGACAAATCATAAACTGTTTTAAATCAAACCCGAAAATGCGTGGATGGAGTTCAACTCCCCAATAATAATCAAAGATGAGGTTGCCACTTTTATTAATGTCATTACTAGAGGGAAACCAGATCCCTTTGATGTATAAAAAAACGCAAAACAGCAAGCTAAATACACTACAAGTAGTGAGAATTGAACCGAAATTATCATAAACAACAGTTAAGGGAAACCACTTTAATTCATAGGCAAAAATAAATAACAATAGGTGTGTAATTATCCAGGCTAGGAAACCGTTGTCTTTGTATCTAATTGTATTTCCAGATGGAGTAACTGGTGCATTATATGTTTTCCCCGGAAGCACGATCATCAACACCCCTTCTATGGCAACAAAGATAAGTAATATTTTACAGGCTAACACTGTAGGCTTAGGTAAGATTTGGAAAAAATTCCCCATGTCAATTTCTGACAGCATACTCACCACAGATCCCCCATATTCGGTATAGGTGAGCCACATAAGGACAACAGTGATGGGACACACCAGGATTAAAAATAAGGGAAAGAAAGTGGTACGGAAAAAAGTCTTTGCTTTCATATTAACACTCACACTAAACTTAACAGTATATCAAATAAAAAATTTTTACTTTCTGGCGTCAGAGGTACATTTAGAGCCAGCAATGAACTCGTAAAAAAAGAAGTCCCAGCAAAACAACTGAAACAAATGAATGATCAAGAAATAATCAAAGTAACGTTGTGACACACTTAGAGATGGCGGATTTTGGCACATTTATCTAAAACCGATTATCTATAGCAATCCTATTATATTGAGGTCGCACCTACCCAGTGGCAATGTAGCTCATAGATCATCAAAAAAAAACCAGCACCAGTGACTAAAATAGACATCTCCAATAATTTACGATCTTTTCTGATTTCAATCGCTTGTAGTGAAACACCCATGGGAAAGGCAAAATGGACACTTCAAATGTTGGCGGATAAAAGGTATGACTATCAATATGAGCGTAATGATGTAGCCAATATGTTTATGTTTTTTGGACCATGTATAGTGCAAAGAGACTATAAAAGGATAATTCGTACTTTTGGCACTTCTTCACCTTCACCCAAAGTCCGAGGTTATTCATCGGGGCGGGAAAAAGGTACAAAGTTACCCTCAAGATTACGTTATCCCACCGTGAAAAAAACGGCAAGTAAGAAAAAAACGGCCTAGCTAAAGGTTAATTTAACAGTATTTTCAGCTATTGGACGGCTGATGACAATCCCTCTTGTTTTTCCTTTTTAGTTATTGTAGGAATTACGCTAACTGATTCCTTTTTGTCCAAAGTCCAGACGCTCTCATAAGACATTTTTTAAGGGATATGCCCCCGAAGATGAGGGCTTGTATTAAGATTACTTATTGCTTAAAACCATGACACTTAAACAACTTATTCAATCAGAAATAGACAAAATTCCCGAAGAACAATTAGCAATGAGGATTTAATTATTTAGTAAACTTATGAAGATTTTGGTGTGGCTACATAATTCCATTGAGGGAGATCTTGATCAAAAATGATACTCATATTTTCTTTGAAGTCTTGAGCCACTTTTTTTCCTGTTTCATAGACTTTATCAGTTATATGGCAAAATACTTTTAATCCTGAACGAGTTTTTGCTTTGGTCATCAAATTTTTCACCGTTTCATGACTATCAAATGCTTGTTCTCAAAAATGTTCATATTCCGATCGCTGTTTTAGACGATCAATATATGAATTAAAAACAGACTTTAATCTAGATCGTAAAAACTACGGTTTTCAACTTAAACGGGATTTAAATGGGAGATTTTCCCCTTGACCTAATCTCGAATTCCTAATCCCCAAGAAAAAATTTATGGCTCTTCTACAGTGAGTATGACAAATTAAGTACAAAAACAAAGTCACAAAATGGTAAAATTTTACACAAGTGAAGCGATCAGTTCTGATAAATACATGCTACCTCGCTTTTAAACTATTAGGAAAATTAATCAAATTTTTAAATAAAACAATAATTTTTATCTTATGCCTTCTAATTCCTCTCTTCATCTTATCACTAAACTTATTAATTTTGAGGGAGTCAAAGCTACTGATTACCATTTTATTACTGACAACGAAATTTTAATTACATTATCGAATCAAACATCAGAGTCAACTTGCCCTTATTGTCATACTATTACTAATAAAATACACCAAGATCATTATTATCGAATTAGAGATATACTTTTGAGTGGTTATGATGTGTTTTTAAATATTAACCGCCGTCAATTTCGATGTATTCATTGCCAGAAAATTTTTAGTGAAGAGTTAAATTTTGTCAAAAAAAGAAGGACTTATACAACTAGATTGGCAGAGAAAGTAGTTAAGGAAGTGCTAGAAAGTGATATTTTAAAAACTGCCAAAAGAAATGGAATGAATCCCAGAGAAATAGAAACCTTATTAAAAGAAAAATCAGAGGATTTATTAGAAGAAAAACCAAAGGATTTAAAAAGATTAGGAATTGATGAAATAACTCAGTTAAAAGGAGGAAAGAATTACGCCGCAGTGTTAGTGGATTTAGACAAAAAAAAACCGATTATCTCCGAATTAGTTCTTATTTACTTTGCTAAAATGGCTAGCCTGGATTATTCATGAAGATCAAAGAAAATCTCCAAAGGCAGTGTCCCACAAACATCCTCGCAACCGCTTCAAAAAACAGACTGTTTTTTTTTGAAGTTATTTCATAATAAGGGTTTTAGCCTTTGGTGAACAATCCAGGCTAGGGAGCACAGAGTCTACCTGTACTTGTGAGCTTAACCACGTAATTTTTCTAAAACGCCACGATCTTCTAAAGTGGAGGTATCTCCACTAACTTCTTCTCCCGAAGCTAGGGAACGAAGTAAACGACGCATAATTTTACCTGAGCGGGTTTTGGGCAGGCCCTCAGTAAAACGAATTTGTGCTGGACGGGCGATCGCACCTATTTTAGCCACAACGTGTTTTTTTAGTTCCTGTTCGAGTCCCTCGCAAGCAACATAATTGTTTTCGATAGTAACGAAAGCAACGATTTCTTCTCCTTTAACTTGACTTGGTCGCCCAACAACTGCGGCTTCCGCCACAGAAGTATGAGAGACAAGAGCAGATTCAATTTCCATGGTACCCAGTCGATGGCCAGCAATATTAATTACATCATCCACACGGCCCATTACCCAAAAATATTCATCTTGATCTTTTCTGGCTCCATCACCAGTAAAATAAACATAATTACCATCTTTGGGCGGAATATGTTCCCAATAGGTACGACGGAAGCGATCGGGATCCCCATAAACATTACGGATCATACTCGGCCAAGGATGTTTAATAATTAAGTAACCGCCTTGACCTTCAGCAACGGGATGACCTTCTAAATCAACTACATCAGCAATAATTCCAGGGAAGGGAAAAGTTGTCGCACCAGGTTTTGTGGTTGTGGCACCTGGTAAAGGGGTTAACATGATGCCACCTGTTTCCGTTTGCCACCAGGTATCTACAATGGGACAACGTTCCCCACCAATTACTTTGTGATACCACATCCATGCTTCGGGGTTTATGGGTTCGCCTACGGTACCCAACAGACGCAAGGATGATAAATTACGGGCTTTGGGTAATTCTTCTCCCATTTTCATAAACATTCTGATGGCAGTGGGAGCAGTATAGAAGATAGTGACACCATATTTTTCGATCACATCCCAAAAACAACCTGGATTGGACTGGCGAGGGACTCCTTCATACATGACGATGGTAGCACCATTGGACAAAGGACCATAAACAATATAGCTATGACCAGTAATCCAACCTACATCTGCACTGCACCAGTAGATATCATCATCACGGAGATCAAAAACCCATTTAGTGGTGATATGGGTGTAAAGATTATAACCACCAGTGGTGTGAACTACCCCTTTGGGTTTACCAGTTGTACCAGAGGTATAGAGGATAAAAAGTACATCTTCACTATCCATTTCTTCAGCCGGGTAATCAGTGGAAGCGTCTGCTTTTAATTCGTGCCACCAGTGATCTCGCTCTGGTTTCATGGCGATCCCTTGTGCAGTGCGTTTAACTACTAAAACATTTTTAACACTGGGAACGCGATTATTTTCCAAAGCTTGGTCTACTTGCTCTTTGAGAGGAACAATGGCATCTTTACGCCAACCACCATCAGCAGTAATTACTAATTTGGCTTGGGCATCTAACAATCTGCCTTTCAAGGCTTCGGCACTAAAACCAGCAAAAACAAGGGTATGAGGAGCCCCAATTCTGGCACAAGCTAACATGGCGATGGCCGCTTCAGGAATCATCGGTAAATAAATACCGACGCGATCGCCCTTTTCAACCCCTAATTTTTTCAGTACATTCGCCATGCGACAGACTTCCTCATGCAATTGAGCATAAGTAAAGGTGCGTACATCTCCGGGTTCACCTTCCCAAATTAAAGCGGTTTTGTCTCGTTTTTCGCTTTCGAGATGACGATCTAAGCAATTATAAGAAACATTGAGTTTTCCGCCCACAAACCATTTAGCAAAAGGTGGTTGCCAATCTAGTACCTGATCCCATTTGCGAAACCAATGTAATTCTGTTTCTGCTAACTGTGCCCAAAATCTTTCGGGTTCGTTTTTGGCATAATCATAAAGTTTTTGATAATCGGCAAAACTTTTGATGTGAGCTTTTTGAGCAAATTCAGAGGGTGGAGGGAATAAACGTTCTTCTTTAAGAGTTGATTCAATTACAGTTTGAGTCATGGTCTTATCTCCTTTTATTAAAATTTAAAATTTGTTTTTGGGTTGAAGATTGATTCTGCTTCAACAGCGTAAGTCTTGTTTCAACTGAATTTGACGCGGATGATGGTAGTGCAGAGTCAATTCAGCAATAACAATTCCGGCGATGGCTAAGCCAGCCATGGGATAAAAAGCTAAGATGTAACTACCAAATAAATCTCTTAATTGCCCAGCCACTAAAGTGCCTAATAAAGCACCAACTCCATAAGCGGTAAAAACAATACCGTAATTTTTCCCATAGTTATCTGGATGGAAAAAAGTTAAAGTAGCCGTGGGTGCGATGGCTAACCAACCTCCTAAAGCCAACCAGAAAAAGGAAAAAGCGACAACATAGGATATTATTTGCCCTTCACTAGCAGAGATCATGATAATGGAGCCGATTAAGATTAAGATATATGAAGCGATCGCTGCTCCTTTGGGTTGAATTTTATCCGTTAACCAGCCAAATAAGGGTCTGCCAACACCATTGAAGATCGCAAATAGAGAAACAGTTAGAGCGGCAGTCGTGGCATCTAATTTAATAATTTCTTCTGCTACAGGACTAGAAATACCTATCGCCGACAATCCCACAAAAGTACCAATGGCATAACATACCCAAAGGGAGTAGAAAGAAGGGGATTTTAACAATGCCGTTTCTTTCGCTCTCTCTCCTGCTGAGGTAAGGGGTGGATTATAGGTAACGGGTTTCCATTCTTGCGGGGGTAGTTTTAGGGTAGTGGCAACGGCAAGTATAATCGCGGTGAAAAGGCACCCCAAAATGGCGAAAGTAAATAAAACACCATAACTACCAATTAAGGTTTTGGCTAAAGGTGCAGTAATAAAAGGGGATAAACCAAAACCGATCACCGTTAAACCCACTGCTAATCCTTTTTTATCGGGAAACCACTTAGCTGTCACTGCCAGGGGTACACCATAGACTATACCGACTCCAGCTCCAGCAATTACACCATAAGTTATCACCAAAGTCGTGATATTAGAGGCAAAGCTCGAAAGGATATAGCCCATACCCATAACTATGCCCCCAATTACTGTAATCAAACGTAAGCCTAATTTATTAATAAAAAAGCCAGTGATGGGCATTAAAATCGCAAACACTAGCAATAAAATGGTAAAGGGTAATAGGCTTTGGGTGGCACTGATGTCGAATAAAGATTCGAGGGGTTTTCGAAAAATACTCCAGGAATACACCGTACCTAGACACAAAAGAACTAGCAATCCTAACAGTACATACAACCATCTTCCTTTTTCTGCTGGTAATCCAAACAGTTGCCAATTTTTCTGGTTATTCATTTTGTACCTCCATTTTGACTGATGGGAAGCGATCGCAGTCTGAAAATGGTGATGTGTTGCTCCCGTTGCTACTAATCGCCCCACCGCTATATTTAAAGTTATTGTTATTAACTTTTTTGAAATTAACCGTCAACAGGATCTATTACCGATAAGTAATCGTTTTGAATCAGTTCCGCGATAAAGCTTTCGCAGTTAATCTTCTGAGGTTTTTTTTGAGAATTCGATTTTTCTTTGAACTGTTTAAACAAAAAATCACAAACAGGTTCAACTTGAGAGAGCCTTTCCATTAATTCCTGGGGGAATTCTGCGGTTAATTTAGTTCCTTCACGAGTAATATAGACATCCATAGTCTCCTCCTACTCTAAGTATTCGGGGAAAAATAAGTTTTACAGTACAATCGTTTTCAGAGAATTTTTTAACTTCGAACTATATATTTACATTATAGATATAAAAACTTAAATAAGTAATTAATATTGTGAGTATTTCTTGATAATTAGTTTGATTCAAATTGGAAGGTTATTTTGAAAAAATCCAAAATCCAAAATTATCCGTTCCCAGTCCCTCAAAACTATCTTGACAGACCACTAGGCAGTTATGAATTTTCTTACTTTAAAATTGTCTATTGTTATCTCATAATTTTCTAGGGCGGAAATTATAGCTTTATTGGCAGAAGGAAACTCAAAATTATGCAATTGAGATAGTGTTACCCAACGAATTTCGGCACATTCTAAAGGTTGGGGTTCCCCCATGATAATCTGACAGAGATAAACAGATAACGTCACCATAAATTCGCTATAAGTATGAGTAATATCTATTAAATGGTCACCAACAATAATATCAACCTCTAATTCTTCTTTAATTTCTCTTTGGATACAGTCTTGGGGGGTTTCCCCTGCTTCTATTTTCCCCCCCGGAAATTCCCATAAATTCGCCATTAAACCTTTCGGTAATCGTTTATCAATTAAAATCTCTTGTTTCTCGTTAATAATCACCGCAACACCGATTTTTTTATGAAGAAGATTAGCCATGAATAGTAGTTGATAAATTTTAATGGAGCAGATAATCAATGAAAAATGAATACTTTAATCATAATAGTCGGGAGTTATCTCACAAATAAAGGCATAACTTCCGCCGCCGTGAATAAGCCGTTAAGATTTTGTCGATGAAGTTTGATTCCTGCTTTGAGATAACCAAAAGCTGGGCCACAAACATTAGCCGCCATACTAGTTTCATCCCCTAAAGTAAAGGTATGGGTGGAAATTTTACCTTCAAAAGTGCGCCCTGTTACTCGTACATTTGTACTAATAGGCTTTTTCGGGTTACGGGTATCCACGATACCACCCACTGACACTTGTGAGCGATGGCAAATTCCTGCCGACTCTAACATAATATCGTCTGCGTGTTCCATATTTTCGAGGGTAAGAATACCATTGGTTTTATCCAAAAATGTCTCCACTTCCTCGTCAGTCATGGCTTTGGCTTTATCTACATCAAATCCGGGTAAATGGGCAATATCCTCCCGAATGGTGGCACGATAAGCATCCCAATTAGCAATGCCTACTCCGAAAGTAATTTTTACTTGGTGAATTTCGGCAAAACTTTGGGCAGCAATAGAAGCAGCAGCGGTTAATAATCCGGGGGTTGCACCACAACCTGTTAGATAAGTAATACCTGCTTGGCTTAAGTCTTCTTGTAGCTGTAATAGTTGTTCTACCGCACTAGTACGTTTTAAAGCATCTACTAAAACCCCATGCCAACCCGCAGAAATAAATTGACGGGCGACATCTGCCATAAAGGTATTGGGTAAGTTAGGCAAGGCTAAAAAATAGCCATCAACCTCAGCATGAGAAATCAAATCCTCAATGCTATTATTGCTCAAAACCCCGTATTCTAGTAAATATCCGCTAGAACCTTGTTGATGATACACTGGGATTAGGGTATCGGCATCTAAGCCTTCTGGGTTGTAAGCATAACCTTTTTGATCTGCTACGGCGACTAAGTGCATTTCTGATTTTGGGCATAGTATTCTTGCCGCCGCTTGCCCTAAACCACCAAAACCTAAAACCCCGACTCTTATTTTCTCGTTACTCATAAAAATTGTCATTTTAATATAATCGACTTTCTAATAAATTTGTTTCCTGAAAACAACCTGATAAATTTCCCCCTTAAAAAACTCCCTTAGATTATCTGTTAAACTGAGAATGCCCCAATAGACCTCTTCATAAATTATAATTTTGGTACGGTAGAACAAGCATTTTAACCCCCTTTTTCTTAAATGTGGTCGATGTCTAATATAAGGACATAGGGGTATTACAGGAGATCATCGTCGTCAGAATCGACCTCATCCAAATCAACTTCAAATTCTTCCTCTTCACCCTCGATGAGATCTGAAATTTCCTCATCTTCAGGTACTCCTAAACCGACCACTTTTTCCGCTGTTTCTTCTTTTTCTTCTCGATAGATGATTCGATTATTTGCGTCTAACCAATCTAAGAGAGAACCATCCTGTTTTAAAGGTATCACAGGAGCAGGTTCATAACGTTTCTCTTTACGCAAGGCAGGATTTTTCATAAACTAATTAATAGTTAAATTTGAGCAACAAAACATCATAGCATTTATTCAAAGTATTGTAAATAATCAATTATGAGTTTAAAAACAGAACTACTACAAATCATCGAGGGTAAAAATCGGGGTTTATTGGCGACGGAAATTGATAAGGTAAAAATTTTAACCGCCGTAGAAAAAATCGAGGATCATAATCCTAACCTTAATCCCCTCAATAACTTAGCATTAGTAAACGGTGATTGGCGACTACTTTACACCACCAGCAAAAGTATTTTGGGTTTGGATAATATTCCTTTGCTACAGTTAGGCGAAATTTATCAATGTATTCGCACGGGGACAAATAAAATTTATAATCTGGCGGAGATAAAAGGCTTACCTTTTTTAGAAGGATTGGTGAGTGTAGCGGCCAATTTTGAAATAGTATCCACGAAAAGAGTTAGTGTTAAGTTTGAGCGGTCAATTATTGGTTTGCAAAGATTATTAGGTTATGTTTCTCCTAAAGACTTTGTGAATGAAATTGAAGGCGGAAGGTCTTTTCTACCCTTAGATTTTAACTTGGGAATTTTTAATAAAGATAATCAACAAGGATGGTTAGAAATTACCTATTTGGACGCCAATTTGCGTATTGGTAGAGGTAATGAAGGGAATGTTTTTATTTTAGAACGTTTTGCCCCTAGAGATTAAATTAGGAATTGATGAACAATTAACAATTAATTTTCTTTTTGCCCAAACTCCAAACTCTTAACAGGCAACTTTAACGAGAAAATAGACCTCTTGCAAAAGTTAAAAAATCTGGCCGTCAGAGGAGTCAGGAGTCAGGAGTCAGGAGTCAGAAAGGCTTGGATAATCCAAAATCCAAAATCCAAAAGCGGTCGGACCCCGCGCCGCCGAAAGGCGCAAGCGGTGGAAGCCCGCGACGACGGAAGTCGCAAGGGAACGTCCACCAAGAGAGGGAATGCCGACCAAGAGATCCAAAATTACCTAACCGAGAAATCTATTTTTGCAAGAGGTCTAATAGAGTCAAACAGACTAATTACTGCCATCCGTTAAAATAAGAAGTAGAATTAATCATTGATTTGCCCATTTACTGCTATGAATCCCTTACAAATGTTCCTTAAAACTAAAAAAACTTTTTATTCATCATTACTAGCTATCTCTTTAATAACCCCTTGGCTTATTTCTAGTAATTTTAATTTTAACCAAGTAAAAGCACAATCAGCGATCCCAAAACAACCTTTAACGGTAAGATCTGACATACAAGAGGCTAACTCAGAAACGGGGGTAATTACTGCTAGGGGGAATGTTTATATTAACTACCCTGCAAGAGATCTTCAAGCTACTTCTACTCAGGCTCAATATTTTAGCCGAGAAAGACGTTTAGTTTTAAGTGGTAATGTTTACGTTCTTCAAGAAGGTAATACTATGAGAGCAGAAACTATGACATATTTAATTGATGAAGGTAGATTTATTGCTACTCCTGAGACAAAACAACAGGTAGAATCTGTTTATTTAGTGGATGAAACAGAAAATAAGTAATAATGGGTTCGGAGTTCAGAGTTCAGATGATTTTTGATTTTTGCCTGACTTCTGAGGAAACTCTGTTGTTAATTCCTAATTATTAATTATTGATTATTAACTATTTATGAAATTACTGCTAGAAAATGTCCACAAATTTTACGGTCAAAGATGTATTGTTAATCGAGTTAATATTAAAGTCTTTCAGGGGGAAATTGTTGGTTTATTAGGACCCAATGGTGCGGGAAAAACGACTACATTTTATATTACTACTGGTTTAGTTAAGCCTAATGAGGGTAATGTTTATCTCGATGACCAAAATATTACCAGCTTACAATTGAATCAACGGGCGAAGTTAGGCATTGGTTATTTAACCCAACAGGCCAGTATTTTTCGTAATTTGACCGTTAAAGAGAATATACAATTAGTATTAGAACAAACAAACTTTTCCCCCCGTTTCCGTAAGATGCGTTTGGATCAGTTGATCGCCGAATTTCGTCTGGAAAAAGTAGTAGATACGAAAGGATCTCAAGTTTCGGGGGGGGAAAGACGCAGAACTGAATTAGCAAGGGCGTTGGCAGTGGGGAAACAAGGTCCTAAATTTCTCCTCTTAGACGAACCTTTCGCTGGAGTAGACCCCATCGCTGTATCAGAAATACAAAAAATCATTGCCGATCTCAAAAATAAGGACATGGGAATCTTAATTACAGATCATAATGTCAGAGAAACTTTGGCTATTACTAGCAGATCTTATATTATGAGGGAGGGACAAATATTAGCTTCTGGTACAGCAGAAGAACTTTATAACAACCCCTTAGTTAGACAATACTATTTAGGAGATAATTTTCAAGCCTAAACCTCATGGAAAAAGAACCAAAATTCCAACTATCGTTACCGCAAATATCGGTCATGGATCGATACATTATGACTGAATTATTGCTACCATTCCTGTTTGGTATTGGTTTATTTACCTCTTTGGGTTTATCCATCGGCACATTATTTGAGTTAATTCGTAGGGTAACAGAATCAGGATTATTATTAAACGTTGCTTTAAAAATTTTATTGTTGAGAATGCCAGAGTTTATTGCTTTAGCCTTTCCCATGTCAGTATTATTGGCAACTTTAATGGCCTATAGTCGATTATCTAGTGATAGTGAAATCATTGCTTTACGCAGTATTGGCATTAATGTTTATCGTTTGATTGTACCTGCTATTATTTTGAGCTTAGTGGTTGCGGGGATGACTTTTTTTATTAACGATGTTGTCACCCCTTCCGCCAATCGGCAAGCCACTTTAACATTACAAAAAGCCCTGGATCGAGTTAGACCAACCTTTAAAGATCGTAACATTCTTTATCCCGAATATAAGACCATAACTCAGGAAGATGGCAGTCGTCACTCAGTATTAGTACGATTATTTTACGCCGAAGAATTTAATGGTAAGGAAATGAAAGACCTAACCATCTTAGACTTGTCGAGGGAAGGGGTCAACCAGATTCTCACCTCTCAAACCGCCACATGGAATATGGGGGAAAATGTTTGGGATTTTTTCAACGGCACAATTTACCTAATTTCTCCCGATGGTGCATACCGCAATATTGTTCGTTTTGAACATCAACAATTAGCCTTATCCAAAGCCCCTCTTGATTTGGCACAACGCCCTCCCAGTTATGACGAAATGAGCATCGCCCAAGCACGGGAATATTTAAAAATAGTTAAACTAGAAGCCAACGAAAAAGAAATCCGGAAAATATTAGTTCGCATTCAAGGAAAAATATCATTGCCCTTTGTGTGTGTAGTGTTTGGATTAATTGGGGCGGCCTTGGGGGTACGTCCTCAAAATACCAGTAAAGCAACGAGTTTCGGTATTTGTGTCGGTTTAATCTTCTCTTATTATCTGCTTTCTTTTGTCAGTGAATCCATGGGAGTTTGGGGGATTCTCACCCCCTTTATGGCGGCATGGTTACCTAATTTTCTAGGATTGGGTACAGGTACATGGTTATTAATTCAATCGGCGAAATAACTTTTCCAAGTTTCAGGGTTCGGAAAAATTAATCTCCTGGTGAGAGAGTGCGGAAATAAAACGAGAGTGTTAAATTCCTGTAAGCCCTGAAAATTAAGGATTTTTCATTGTAAACTCTACCTTTTTAATTCTGCATTCTTGCACTAGCCACCTGTCCTCTCCTCTCCTGCTATTTAACGGGAGGAAACCACTCTAAAACCGCTTCTTCTTTGGTATTAGTATTACGAGAAGGAGTTTCACGGTTAAAGGTCATATGTACTGAACGGGTTTGTTCACCATCAGATGCTACGGCCACGATGGGGTAATCAATATTACCGTCTTGGAAGGACATTTGGAAACGGAAAGTACCATCAGGATTTAACTTTATTTCCCTGCCGCCAATCGTCACTTTTGCGTCAGGCTCAGTAGCACCATAAACGATTAACTCTGCATCGGCAATTAACCAGAATTTACGAGGTTTATGGGGAATCATCTCAGAGGAGAATCCAGCACCTGAACCAGACATTAACCCTAAACCTGAGCCAGACATTAACCCTAAACCTGAACCAGAGGCTAAACCTGTCGTCGTCGCCCACATCCCCACTCCAGAAGGGAAGATATAGGAACTAAGAGCATTTTCGGGGATCATTGAGCTAGGTACGTGTTGCATACTGCCGTATAAGGATCCTGCTACTCTTTGAGCTTCTACTCCGTGGGCTAAACCAAAGATCTCATCATGAATTTGATTGTGATAAGTGGCTTGTTGTTGTGCCGCCATAGCTGCTTTTTTCGCGGGGGGAGTTAATTTATAAACGGTTTTGGTTCTTAAATCTTCTTCCCAAGGTACGGTTACAAAGATATCTTCTACCCAATCGCTAGGATATACAGGGGGAACTCTTACGGGCACAGATCTGGCTAAAACTAACCAACGTCCATCAAAACAACGATAACCAATATCAATTACATAATCACGATCGCTTACAGGAATAGGTAAGTACCATTCACGGGCTAATTCATCGCAAAGATATTCTTGAATATTATGAGGACTTTGATAGTTTAAATCAATATCCGTAACATCATATAATCTTAAAGCCAACTGTTGTCCACCCTGACGACGTAAATCTTCTTTTCTTTCATGGGGAACATCCCAGTAAGTATAAGCCCATTGGGGATCACGAGGCATTAACACAATACGACTGTCACCGTATCCGCCGGGTAATTCCCCGAAACCTTGATCCACATCAGCGAGGGGACCTCCTGTTAAATCCTCTTGTCCCACTTCAAATTTAGATGCTTCCACTTGTCCCACTTCGAATTTAGATGCTTCCATTTTTTGCTCCCCTTGAATATTAAATTGATTTGATAAATTGGTCTTATTATTAGAACTTATGGTATCTGTGAAAATAGTTAAGCTCTCTTTTTCTTGAATAGCACTTAACAGTTGTGCTTTGCGCATTCGGCTATAAAGAGGAATATTCAGCAAACTAGCGATTTTTCGCAGTTGCCTTAGGGTCATTTCCTCTATAGGTGGTAGTTGTTTAGACATAAGATTAAATCTTTGTTACTTTTATCTATGAAATAGATTAGAATCACAATAGTACTTTATCGCTAAACTGATTCAGTGCTTAATACACCATATTGAGGCCTAAATTACTTTGAACTTCTCCACGGGGATCAATCACTTAACTTTATGTAACAAAATCTAACCCTGATTCGTCAAGGGGTATAAGCTTTTATTTACCCTCTCTTAACGAGAAATATAGGTTAAGGGGATCATTATGTCAAGGATTCCTGACGTTAATGAATGACATAATCTTTACTTATGGTTAAATGTCATGGTTTATCAATATTTACAGAACTTGCTTTAACACTGTGAACATTCGGGAAGTGCCATTAACCAGAAAGCAGTAGCGGTCTGTCAAGATGGTTTTGAGGTACTGTTGGGGATATGGATTTATTCCTCGTATTCAGGAATTTTTTGTTTTTGAGGAATGTTCACTTTTTGAGGACGATAATCAGATTCTACATCGTCATCCCACATATCTTCTTCCAAAGAATCATCATCATAATCCCGTTTATTTGAGGAATCATAATTATCTGATTGATAACGAGGTGCGGGTTCTCTTTTCACCATACTCTCACCCCAATTATCTTCTTCTAGGTCATCTTCATATTCATCATAAGCCATAGATTGTGATTTTCGACCCATGGGAGGGGTATTCATCGGTCTTGCTTCTTCCCATTCATCCTCATTCCAATTTTCTTGGACTACCTTTGGACGATTTTTGACGGTTTGTACTACAGGCTTCATAGGAGTTCCCGTTGGTAACTGATTTTCAGGAGGAGTTGTGGGTGCATAGTACATTTCCTCATCCTCTTTTTCCCAAATGGGTCTGCCAATGCCCAATCGTTCTAAAAGGCCGACGGTAAGCTGAGTTAACCGTTCCTCCGCACCTTCAAACACGATAATTCTACTGGGTCCACTACTGACGATTTCATCAACTGATAATTCATAAGTACTGATTAACTGCTCTGGAATCTGAGGATAACCGATAACAGCCAGAGTTAAAGAATAGACTTGGCCATCTACTAAGTTAAATTGAAAATCTCTGACCTTACCTAGAGGTTCACCTGTTTCCGTCACCACTTCACAATTAATCAAAGGACTGTAAAGGTCTATATCTACATCTTCAATTACTTCTTCGTCTTCTACTAAAATGACATCTCCTGTTTGAGTCACACTGTTAAGATACATATATTTAGGGATACCTGACATCGCTAGACGATTATCTCTTAATCCCAAAGCTACCACTTCTCTACGATCAATATCTACTAATACTTCTCTTACTACTCCGAGTCGCTTACCCGTACTTCTCGTTATCACCTGAGTATTCAAAAACTCATTGCGTAAACGATTATCTGCATTTGTCATAATAATTTATTTATAAGGGGAACTTAATTTAATTTAGACAGTTTAATTAATTTGCTCTTAGTTTGTTTATAGATAATAACTTAAAATCTTGACTTTTAGAGCTAGTTTTCGTACTGTGACTATAGGGTTTCCCGAAAAACCAACCTCAAGACGAGTAGGATGGGAAATATAAACTTCAATAATCATCATTAAATTTATGAATTGGTGGCATAAACTAAATAAAAATCCTTTAGCAAAATTAGGAGCTATTACTTTAATATTCTTTTATATTATAGTCATGGGAGCGGATTTTATTGCACCTTATAATCCTTATTCAGCCCAGGAAAATGGCTCTTTATTGCCACCAACTACGATTCATTGGCATACTACTTCACAAAAGCAGTTTATTGGTCCTCATGTTTATCCTACCACTCAAGGGAGAACGGATTTAGAAACAGGCGACCGCTTATTAGAAATAGACTATACAAAACCATCACCCATACGTTTATTTGTAGAAGATGAACCTTTTCAATTTTTGCAGATAAAATTACCTTTACCACCAAAATTTGAAGAGGTGGAAATATTTTCTGGGTTTAAATTAAATAGACGTTTATTTGGCACTATCGGAGAAGGAAAAATAAACCTTTTGGGCACAGATGAACAAGGCAGAGATCAACTAAGTAGATTACTCTATGGTGGTAGAATTAGCCTTTTTATCGGCGTAATTGGGATTTTAATTTCTTTTCCATTGGGCATGATAATTGGAGGTGTTGCTGGTTATTTTGGAGGTATTCTAGATAATATTTTAATGCGACTTGTGGAAGTTTTAATGACGATTCCGGGTATTTATTTGTTGGTTGCATTAGCCGCCGTTTTACCTCCTAGCTTAAGCAGTGCCCAAAGATTTTTATTAATCGTTTTAATTACTTCTTTAATAGGTTGGTCAGGATTAGCTAGAGTCATCAGAGGACAGGTTTTAACCATAAAAGAGCAAGAATTTGTACAATCAGCTAAGGCCATCGGGGCAAATTCATTTCAGATTATTGTCAAACACATCCTACCGCAAACGGCTACTTATATCATCATTTCAGCAACGTTATCAATTCCTGGTTTTATCGTGGCTGAATCCGTATTGAGTTTAATCGGCTTAGGCATTCAGCAACCAGATCCGAGTTGGGGTAATTTACTATCATTAGCCACTAACGCCTCTGTATTAGTTTTACAACCTTGGTTAATTTTTCCCCCGGCAATTTTAATTATTTTGACAGTATTATCTTTTAATTTATTGGGGGACGGTCTAAGAGACGCTCTTGATCCAAAAAGCATTAACAATTAACAATATCTGGCTCTTCCGGAATTACCGTGGTAGCCACTAGACATCTCCAGAAACTATGATTTTAAAACGATAGAATAGGGGTTTTAGCCCTCTTTTTAGGAATTGTTGGAGATGTCTATTAGAGCTGATTCCCTTATCCAATACTCAGGTTTCAGGTTACTTTAACTCCTTATACTGGGAAGATTAGCTCAAGTTTTCCAGATAGAACTGAGCTCGGGCGATCACATCATCCCCATAGTCATCATGTGTTGTCCCCTCATTCATTCCGCCAATGGTAATAACATTACTCACCCCAGAGTTATAAGCAACACAAGCGCCCTTGAGAACTTGTTCGTCCGGCCAAGTGGGATGTTTTTTCTCTACCTGATCCCGGTAATTGCTGAAAATGCCAATGGCTTGCTCGATGTGGGCTTGTGAATAGGGGTCGTCTAATCCGGCGAGAGG
This sequence comes from uncultured cyanobacterium, assembly GCA_963749915.1. Lineage (GTDB taxonomy): Bacteria > Cyanobacteriota > Cyanobacteriia > Cyanobacteriales > Cyanobacteriaceae > Geminocystis. The sequence goes on along the minus strand of CAVVOP010000008.1, from coordinate 494,179 downwards.
AGAATGATAGCGGCGATCGACCTGCAAGATTCCCCAAGCATGATTATTATCTCCCCAACCCGGTTGGTTACCAAACTCGCCGAGAATTGAACCGAGATGGCTTTCACGACTAGCTAGAGCAGTAATAATCGCGGCGGGAACGTTAAGCTTTCGAGCAGCTTTGTCGATTGAAGTCAGTCTTTCCTGATTGAGGTTAGCCATGTCTTTGCGTGCAATTTCATGACTCGCGGGAACTCCTGCATAATTAAGCCCTTCCGGGTTAGCGGTTGCTGGTTTACAACCTTCTGTTGGGCAATTTTTTAAAGCTTTCTCCCAACGGTTGGCCTCTCCACTTGTTTCTAGAGTGGCTTCATCTATATCACCAAGATCTTCCCGATCGTCCTCATAACCTTGGACGATAGCAACGTGAGGTTTAAAGGCATACCAATTAAATTTGCCATTTTGAGGAGTTTTGAGTTCAAATTTCCAGTGCTCTCCTTCGTCCTCAACCCAATTGGCCAGTATTGGTTCCATCTCAGTTTCAGGGACGAAGTCAAATTTGTCTTGGGGGTCGGTGATTTCCGACGACTGGACGGGTTGATGTTTGATAATCGTTTCTTGTTTGGCATAAATGGCAAAATTGTACAACCCCAATTGTTTACAGGTATTTTCACCGGCAATTCCGTCTACAACTAAATCTGGCTGGCTACGTTGATAGTTCTCAACTGCTGCTTTAGTAGCATTACCGAATTTTCCATCAGCATTAATCTTCAATGTTTGCTGAAGCCAACGAACGTCTAAGCCGCGAGAGCCAACCTTCATTACCTCAATAGTTTCCACAAAATCGTCTTCGTCTACTCCCTCTGCCAGGAATTCAAAGTTGAGGTGAATCTTTTGACCCTTAATCGTGCAATAGGTATCGAGATCTACGTGAGAGCCATAGTCATGAGGTCCGTTAGAACCGTGTCCGGCTTCAATCCCAACTGCTTCTCCTTGAGCTACTCTCTGTCCCACTGTCTTCAACAGTTTAGAACAGTGGGCATAAGCTTGGTAACAAGTATAGGTTTTGCCTTGGTAGATAAAGGGGATATCTAATTTGACATGAATTCGATAGCCGTAACCCCCCTCTCGACCCGCCTTAGTCACTATCCCGGAATACATACAGATAACTGAAGTACCGAAGCCCTTAGAATAGTCAAAGCCGATATTATAGTTGCCAGGACCAATACTAAACATCGAACCATCTCGGCGAATCGCTTGACTGACAAAGCTTTTATACCCATGACCACGAGGTTCCATAAAACCGCCTGTCACTAAGACAGTTCCCATGATCTTATTGGTGTATTTCTGGTAAGGCGCACTTACTTGAGTTTCAGGAAAAGGTTTGTCAAATAGAATAGGAGCATCAGCCATAATAAACCCCCTAGTTACATTTCGATTTTGTAAGTCTTTATAGACAATAGTCAAAAAAGTTTACAGCTTAATTTTAGTAGGTCTCCCAGGTATGGGTTACACGCCAAAAGTTAATTTTTGTAACGATTAAGGGGGATAAACAGACCAAGCTTCAGCCTGATAGATTCTCGAACCTCTTTCGGTTATGCTAAATATATAGCTAGACTCCCCTGACACCTTGATCGTGTAAAGTACCGTGCCATTCCTTGCTTGCCAAATAACTTCGGGGTTAAACTTGTTTCCTCTAATAGCAGTAAGGATGATTTTAGCTTGAGTTTTTTTACTATAGCCACAGTAAATAAAACTACCATTTTGCTCTTTAAAGATGGAAATTTTAAAATCGCCAGTTTCATAACCGTCCTCAAATATAGGTTGCTGACAAATATTAATGCGCTCAATGATGTCAGCTTTTTGTTTTGAGGAAAAAGGTAATGCCGACCAACCTGGACTAGTTAAGGTCAGCAGATATAAGGCTAGAAGCGAGCTTAGACTAAGTGGGAAATTCATTGAGAGAGTGGGTGTAAAGTGAGGCTAGTCCAATCGAAGGCGAATTAGAGCCACAATCGACCAGCCCTTTCAATAGACATCTCCAAAAATTTATGATTCTTTCATTATAAGCATTTGAAACCTTTTTACTCCTAGGGCGATCGCCGCTCTCGACAGCCAACCGAGAATAATGGCAGCAAGAATAAGGCAAATCAGGGAACCCCAATCTTTATCCCGAATCGGTTTTGCTACCCATTGCACAAAACCAGCGATTGATTCCGTTGTTTTCTTGAATGTCTCGAATACAGCATCGATGGAAAATGAAAGAATGGATACTTAAACAAAAAAGTAGAGAGTCGAGTTTAAATACTAATGCCACTGGGCTCATTATAAGCAGCAATAATGCGATGACAACCAGATTCAGGATTCGCCCATTTATAAATATATTCTTGAGGATTTCCCCAACATAAACCTAAATAAATTTCTTCTTTTCCAGCGTCTAATTCTGCCCATTCTCCTTCTTGATATAACAATTCTAATTTATCTTTAGTTATGAGAATATTATTGTCAATATTGTTGTTTAAATAATAGTTCATATCTTCAGTAACTTCTCCCCAAAAATCGAGAACCGAAACCTTCGCCCCCATTAAAATTTCTTTATCCCCGTCGATGGGAATTAATTGATTATAAACCTCTGGACAACTAAAAGATTTATCCTTAAAAGTAATATGGCGCCAAATAATCCCGGAAACTTGATGTTTTTGCTGATACTCATGGATTTGTTGCCGAAAATCACGAAACACGAAAACCCGGCTAGTTTTCTGCATATTAATCGCCTTCGCCACTGCGGGATTATCTAATTTTTCCTCTGCATTGAAAATTAATCTCATCCCCCCCCAAGTCGCCCTTAATTCCAACTCTAAAAATTTAATTAACTCGTCTGTGGTATAAGTCATTTCCGAAAAAATAGCTAGTAAACATCATTAAACTTTAGAATACATCATTACCGATAAAATCAGCTAAAGATAAAGCGTTAATGTGAGGATTACTTTCCGCCTTAGCCTTTGTCAATTCATGGTTATAACCCCATAACGCCAAAAATAATTTAACCCCTTGTAAATCTTCTTGTTGATTAACCAATTCTAAGGCTTCCAATCTATCTTCGATGAAACTGATGTCTGAAGGGTGAGCTTTTTCAGCCTTAATAATTAACCGCAGACTTTCATATTTAGGACGTGTAACTTCTTTGCCAATTATAACATTTTTTGGTAAAAAAAATCCTGCTTTCTCTAAAATTTTTCTAGTAAATTTACCTTCTTTTGTTGTGATAATATATAATTTAGTATCCTGTTTAATTAACTGTTTAAGTTTACTAATAACACCATCATAAAAACAGTGTAAATCTAACCAATGTTCTAAATTATGACTAATTTGCCTTTGCCTAACTAAATCTAATTTTTTAGATATATTGACAATTTTAATTCCTTCTAAATCAAGAATTTTAATGGCTTTTTCCTTAATAATATGCCAATTTTTTAAAATATTATCGGGGGTTTCACCCCAAGTTAAAACCCTCAATAATAAAGGCATCTCCCACCCCATTTCGACCACAGGACGTAATAAATTAAAGGTGGTTTGCAAACTATCTAAATCTGCTGTAATAGAATCTTGCCAAATTTCTTGATAAGCGAGCTTACTACTATAAAAATATTCCTTTAAACCGTCACAAATAACACCATCAAAATCACTCACCAAAATTTTCACCATCCCCAACAACTCCTAATTTACAAAAAAACGCCACAAAATCAGTTTGATCTGAAAAATTGTAGCGTATTTTTATCTAATAATCGAGATTGTTTTAATCACTAAAACTGAGGTTTAATGACAGGACTACGTCTTCTAATAGGAGGGCGAGAAATGTCATCACCGGGTGATCTAGGGGGTACAGAGGAACGCAAAGGAGGTTTTTGTCGTCTCAATCTGGTGCGTTCTTGATCCTCATATATTTCCAAATAAAGAGTATCTCCAGCAACTTGTGCGGCTGTTTGTAATACAGTTCTCACGGCCTGAATGTTACGACCGCCTCTACCATATACTTTGCCCTTCTCGTTTTCCTCAAAAGCTAGACGAATCCAAATCCTTCTCGTGCTAGAAATTTGCTCACAATCAAAGCTCAACAATTCTGGGGATTCGAGTAAAGGCTCAATCAAAAAACGCACTAACCCGTCATAATCAGGTTTGGATTCACTATCATTTATATTGATGTTTAGTTCACTATTAAGCATTTACTTGTTCAAATACCTTTGCTTTGTCTAAAATACGGCGTACAGTCTCGGTGGGTTGAGCGCCTTGTTTTAGTCTGGTGAGAATAGCCGGTACATTTAATCTAGTTTCATCACTTCTGGGGTTATAAAAGCCTAATTCCTCTAAAGCTCTTCCATCTCGACGATCACGACTATTCATCGCGACAATACGATAACTAACTTCTCTTTTTTTTCCTAATCGCTTCAAACGTAATTTAACCATATTAATTTAATTAATTGCAATTCGACTTCTTGAGTTAAGATTTAATTAACCTATCCTATGATACTCAAATTTGACCGCAATTGCTCAGTCTATTTTTTTGTTATTCGAGTGACTAAGTAAATTCAAGTCTCGATGTCTTCGGTTATGCCAGCCAAGAATAAAATTATGAATCATCAATTCCGTGTACATCCAGCAGTCATCAGCAATAATATCAACGAACTAAAAAAAATATTAGAATCGAAATCTGACTTTGATCTCATTAGCCAAGAAGAAAAAAATCAATCTCTCATTTATGCCATCCAACAGGGATACACGGAAATTGTCGAAATATTAATCAATGCTAAGGCAGAGGTTAACTTTCGAATTCCTCCCCATCTCATGACACCTTTAATGTTTGCCTGTGCAGGAAACCATCTCTTAATTTGTCAAACATTAATTGCTCATGGTGCAGACGTTAACCTTACCAACGATGATGAAACTTCGTCATTGATGATTGCTAGTTATAAAGGATTTACCGCCATTGTGGAGATGCTATTAAAAAATAATGCTGATATTAACCATCAAGATTTAGATGGAGATAACGCCCTTTATTTAGCTATTAAATCCAATCATAGGCAAGTTGTTAGCCTTTTAACTGATTATGGGGCAGATTTATATATTGATGATGGTGCCTTAAGTATCGCCATTGACACCGATAATTTAACGATGGTCAATTTATTACTCGAAAAAAAAGTTAATGTGAATCAAGGTAATCGCGACGGAGTAACTCCTTTAATGACGGCTTCGGCTCACGGCAATTCGGCTATTGTAGAGAGGTTATTACAAGCAGGAGCAGAGGTTAATCATCAAGACATTACAGGGGATAGCCCTCTACATTTAGCGGTATTAGAAGGTCATTTAGACATCGTGGAACGACTATTGAAAGCAGGGGTAGAAGTTAATATCATCAACCAAGATCGAGATTCCCCTTTACTGATTGCCACTTTACAAGGTCATACAGAAATAGTAGGAGAATTGTTGACCTATGGAGCAAATCCCAACTTTAATAATCAACAAGACACTCCCCTCGGTTTAGCCATCGTCAATGGTTGGCAAAAAATAGCGATATATTTAATACAAGCCGGAGCAGATCCGAATACACGACTAGGAGATGGAAAGACAGTATTAATGAAAGTGTGTGATCAAAACAATTTGGAATTGATGTCACACCTATTAAAAGCTGGAGCTGATCTCAACTTGGAAGATAAAGGGGGAGGCACAGCATTAATGTGGGCGGCACATCGAGGACATTTGGAAGGGGTAAAATTATTACTGAAGGGAAAAGATATTGACATTCACCACCGAAATCGAGAAGGTTACACTGCCGCCAGTTTAGCTGAGTATAACCATTATCCCGAAGTGGCAAAGTTTTTAAAGAATTGCTAAAAAATGTTTTGGGGAGGGCAAGGAATAGATTATATTAATAATAAAGATCTTAAATATTCAATGCAGTTGTTGTTTTTTGCATTTCTCCCACGGACACTAACAGTTTACTCTGGTAGTCTCCCAGTTTTATAAAAAGGGCGAACGATGGGATTCGAACCCACGGATGGCGGTACCACAAACCACTGCCTTAACCACTTGGCGACGCTCGCCGTCACACCACACTATAATAACATATTTTAGCAAAATGATCCAGTAATTATTAAAAATTTGGCCCTATGAATCCACTAGCCTCTGAACAAGGAAGTCCTCTATCTGTTACTATGACCATTGGAGGCAGTTTATTTTTAATATTCGGTGTGTTATTGTTTTTTACTAATCCCTCACAGAAAAAATACGAGGAGTTTGCCGCCGAGCAGTTGATAAAATATGCTAAAGAAAATGTTTGTATCGCTAAATCCGAAAACATCGAGGAGGCGATTAAAAGTCAGGTGTGTAACTTGATGATAGATACGGGTAAAAGTCAAGTACCAAATTTAATCGAGAAAACCACTCAAAAGCGTAATTATCTGCTATTTAGCATTTATGAAACTAATCTCTATATTTATAATTTTGAAACCATTGGTATTTTAAATCAATTTTTTGTGATCGGTTTTGATTCCTCTCAGTAGTCGTTTTAGAAACAGTAAGTCTTGTGTAGCTGTTCCCTATTTTAGTTGATTTTTTCTTGGCAATACTTTTATTCTGATTTGATGCAATAAAGCCCATTCACTTATATGTCTTCACCGTCACCATCAAATAAACCTTACAAAAGTCGATTATTTAATTTTATCAACCGAAATTATATCAAATTTAATAGTCAAATTAATGTTAAATTCCGTGAATTTGGATATGTAGCAAAAACTGGTTTACAAACTCTAGTTTTTCCTTTATTTTGGCTATGGGAAACCACGAAAAAAATTAGTAAAACTTTTTCTCCTGTTTCTTCCTCTGTCTCGTCTCCTTTAAGGGATTCTCCTCAATCCAAAACTCTAGCCTCTGGAGATGACTTAATTAAGAGTGTTAATGAGGCCATTAATCTTAACCCTCAATTAATCTCTTTTCCTGTCAAAAATTTTCAAGGTTTTGCCAGTCGCTTAAAAGATAAACATATCATTTGCATTTTAGAAAATAATAAATCTACTGATCTTATTCCTGTCAATAAACAAGGAGAGGTTAAGAAGCTTATTGATCATATTGCCGATGAGTTGACTAATGCCCAACTTTTACCTTGCGATTCACAATCTAACTTTCTTTCTAAATTTTTAGCTTGGTTTAATATTTTCGACAAGTCAAAAATGGATGTTAAGATTTCTCAAGATATTAATAATCTTAATCCATCAGATTTGGTACTAAATAATCAATCACATTCTAGCTTATTCCTATCAAAGCAGAATAATATTGTCTCCTTAATTGATAATTTTTTTGCCAGTTTAGAAAGCCTAATATTTTCAGGTAATCTTAATATATCAAATGCGGATAGTCCAATTGCTAACAGTAAGAATCAAGATAATAATATCGCTAATTGTTCCCAAGCATTAAACCCAGAAAATAAAGAAAAGTTATCTATCTTTCTTTTAATTAAAGCCGCTATTGACTATTTTTTAAAACGGGGTAGTAATCATCATAATTTAACAGAAAATAGTGATAATAATAATTATAAATTGCCTTCTTTCGATGAAAATAGTTCTTATTTCCCTCTAGCAAATTCATCGACTAATAACAATATTCAAAACATAGTTACTCGATGGCAAGATAGCATGGAAAAAATTATTTTCCTTGTGCAAGATACTAACAAAAAGTTAATTAGTTACGGTTTAAATCAACTTAATATTGCTAAAAACAATCTCAATAATAAACTCAATAATCCTGATGATCCTTTTCAAGTAAAAATTTTAATTTGGGCGGCAATTAATTACTTTTTTAATAAGAAAAATAAAGCCAATGATTTATCCTCTAATCATAATAAAAACAGTTTTTTACCTAGTTTTTCGGAAACAGAAATTATCGTAATTAATGAAGAGGTCGCAGATCCTTGGTTGTCATGGGAAGATTTATATGGTTATGCTGCTTTATCCGATTCTTCTATTAATAATAATTGTCTTAGTTTTACCGATGATAGGGAAATTATAACCGGAACTGTCGAAAAGACAATCAAAATAACTCCAAAATCAGTGATCGCCCATAACAAAAATGATAAAATAGTAGAAAGAAAAAGTGGCTCTAAAAGTATCACTATTCAGGAAGAAAACCCGGTTAAATTGGAGAAAGAAACAGTAGTTTTAGAAGAAATAGAGGCTAAAGTTGTCGAAATAAAATATGAAAAACACCTCTTGCAAATCATACTAGAAAAACTAGATCAATTTATCCTATGGCTGGAGGAAATTATCATTAAAATAGTTAATAAAATCAAGCTTTTAGTAAAAAAATAACTATAATTTGTCAATTATGAATTCTAAAATATTGCCTCAGGGAAACACTAAATAAAAAATAAAAAAATCAAACAATTAATTTATTTAGTTTAATGGTCAAATATTTTTACTCCAGCCTTCTGACTTTTTACCTTGTTAACCGTCAATGGTCAATGATTAAAAAGGAATATTATCTAATTTATTAGGGTCAACAGTGTCATCATGTAAAATGGCATCATCATCGCCATTATCATCGGGTTGATAATTATTTAGATTGACAACATTATTACTAGGAGAATTACTGTTACCATTTCCATCCAGGGGATAAATATGAGAAATCGTCAACTCAGCAATTTTTTCCTTATATCCTTGTCTTTCCACCACATCCATCTTTAAACGTCCAGTCAAAACAACTTGATTACCCTCTGTGTATTTTTGTTCAACATCGGTGGCTAAATTACCCCATGCTATGACTTTGAGCATGGAAGGAGGGCTATTGGGGGAAAGATTTTCAAACTCTACCATCATCTCTGTAACCGCCAATTGATTATCTTGGGTGTATCTTAATTGGGGATTGCGGACGATTTTTGCCATTAAAACACAACTATTCATGATTTTTAGTTCTTACTCAACTATAAGGTTATCATCATTAACTATCTACTATTTTGCCACAATCAGCCGAAAATAGTAGTTTAAAAATACTAATCTTTTTTTTGAGTTTTCGAATGATATTTAGGTGACAATATGAACGATTCTAATATAATTTTAGTCACAGGAGCGGCAAATTCAGGTAAAAGTGAATGGGCAGAATATTTAGCAAATAATAGTCATAAACCGGTAATTTATATTGCAACAGCTCAAAAAGTTGACAATGATAAAGAATGGGCACTTAAAATAGAGCAACATCGGGAAAGAAGACCAAAAAATTGGCAAACATGGGAAATTCTCCTGGATTTATCTTCAGCCATTGGGCAAACTTCTGAAGATAATTGTGTCTTAATCGACTCCCTCGGCACATGGGTTGCCAACAGTTTAGAGAAAGATGAATCTAATTGGCAAACTCAAGTGGAAAAATTAGTGTCGAGTTTGGAAAATACCTCTAATGAAATTATCTTAGTAGCAGAAGAAACAGGTTGGGGAGTTATTCCTGCTTACCCTTTAGGGCGTTTATTTCGTGAACGTTTGGGCAAAGTCATCCGTTTAGTAGGGGGCATCGCCAACACCGTATATTTAACCGTGGGAGGTTACGCTGTTGATGTGAGTAAAATTGGTGTAAAATTGCCCAGTGATAGATAAGCGTACTAGTGGTCTGTCAAGATAGTTTTGAGGGACTGGGAACGGATAATTTTGGATTTTAGATTTTGGAGAATCCTGCTATCCCTCATTTCAAAATTGCTAGACCACTAGTCCATCAAGACAGAAATGAGGAACCAAAGTTATAAGTTATAAAAAGTTAATAAAACTTATTCATCTTTAACAATATTGCTTATAATCTTTACCGTAAGATAAGTTTTTGTTTTTTTAAACAAATACAATTTTTATTCACCAATTATTATAGGTAGAACTGATAATGTCTCGAATATTAGTCATTGATGACGACCCAGCGATCGCCGAACTAGTATCCATTAACTTAGAAATGGCAGGATATGATATTTGCCAGGCAGAGGACGGCATTAAAGGTCAGGCTTTAGCATTACAAATCCAACCAGATTTAATTATGTTAGACCTCATGTTACCGAAAGTTGATGGCTTTACTGTCTGTCAAAGATTGAGACGAGATGAGAGAACTTCCAATATACCTGTATTAATGTTAACTGCTCTAGCACAAACTAAAGATAAAGTCGATGGTTTTAATGCAGGTGCAGATGATTATTTAACAAAACCCTTTGAAGTTGAGGAAATGTTGGCAAGGGTAAAAGCCTTATTAAGAAGAAGTGAACGCACGTCACAAGTAACAAAATATAGCGAAATTCTTAACTATGGATCTTTAACCCTTGTACCGGAAAGATTTGAGGCAATTTGGTTCGAGAAAACTATCAAACTAACTCATTTAGAATTTGATTTATTACATTGTTTATTACAACGTCATGGACAAACGGTTTCTCCCAGTGATATTCTCAAGGAAGTATGGGGGTACGATCCGGATGATGACATTGAAACCATTAGAGTTCATGTTAGACATTTGCGCACAAAATTAGAACCTGATCCCCGTCGTCCTCGTTATATTAAAACAGTATATGGTGCTGGATACTGTTTAGAATTGAAACAGGGTAATAATAATGAGGGTTTGCTAAAAAAATAGATAAATTGGTTGTCAGAAGTAACTGCGAACTGCCAATGGGGTTTATTTGCCAAATTTAGGTAATTTCAAAAACGATTGACGACTTTTTTGTTTACTATTATCAGAATGATCTGAGTTTTTTACCTCTAAATTATTATCGGTTTTTTCTGATTTATTTAAAGGAGGAAGACTTAGGTTTTTTATCGATAAAATAGAAGATATACTCGGCTTTATGCCTTCATTTAATGATTGAGAATTATCTAGGTTTTTTGGTAGGTCATATACTATATCTTCGTCAGTTTTTTGACTTAAATTATTAAAAACAAGTTCAGGATTTTCTTGATTTATATTTTTATCTTCCGACGACAAATTGATCGAGGGATTTTGTATTGGACTATGGGGCCGATCTTCCGACCAAGATTCAATTCTCAGGCTTTCAACATCGGGAGAAGTTGGGGAAGAAACTGTTAAATATTGATCTAGTGCAGCTTTATATTGAATATTATATCGTTGTTGTCTTTGCAGTCTAATCTGTAACTCTTTATTTTCCTTTTCTGTTTGTTTTAATTGATGTTGAATTTCGTTATATTTATCCTGAAGTAAGGAGCATTCTCTTTCTAAACCCGCCGCTAATTGTTGATTTTTTTTTAATTCACTATTTAAACTTTCAATGACAGATTTTTGTTTTTGATATTCTTGATTTTTAATAACTGGGACTTTCATTTGGTTTTTTTGTTCTTCTATTATTTTTTCCAACTGGACGGTTTTTTCTTTTAATTCCTGATTTTGTTTCCTTATTTTACAGGCGATGGCATACCAATCCATATTAGTTAAAGAAGGTTTAGGAATGGGAGAAGATTGAGAACTGTTCATAGATCTTTTATATAGTTTAAGAATTAAATTTAAAAATGATTTTAGTTTTAAGATTAACATAAGTAAGAAAATATCATCGATGGATGATCACAAATATGAGATAAACATGAATTTTTTATTAAGAATTATTAAAACGGCCTCAATAAAAAAGATTTTGGTAGTCCATCAAAGACGTGTGGGATAGATTATTAATTCATGCCAACTACAAGAGACTCAACGCTTCACGGATCCCCTATCTCTCTCTCATAGCAGCAGTAGTTTTCTTTCGGCTATAATCCAATCCTAATCCAGTTGAAACAGCTCACCACTAACTGCACCGCAGTTGTGAATCCGGAATCTTTTACAGGGATGATTTGACAGAACATTTTGAGTGCTTGGACTACGGCTGGGTTGATTTTGATATTATTGGCTCAGTATAAAATTTTAAACCGATTACTACTGATTACTTATGATCAATCATCCTATTTATCTTGATAACCATGCCACCACCCAAGTAGATCCGAGGGTTTTAACAGCTATGATGCCTTATTTTACCGATTATTTTGGGAATCCTTCCAGCAACGCCCACGTTTATGGCTGGGAGGCAGAAGCGGCAGTAAAACAGGCTAGAAGTATTATTGCGCAAGCTATTAACGCCGAAGAAACGGAGATTATTTTTACCAGTGGAGCAACGGAAGCCAATAATCTAGCTATCAAAGGGGTTGCAGAGGCTTATTTTAGTAAAGGCAGACATATTATAACAGTACAAACAGAACATAAAGCAGTTATTGAGCCTTGCGAGTATTTACAAACTTTGGGTTTTGAGGTAACTTTTTTACCAGTGGAAAAAAATGGTTTATTACACTTAAATTTACTAACTAAAACTATTCGCCCTGATACTATTTTAGTGTCGGTAATGACGGCAAATAATGAAATCGGTGTTATTCAAGATATTGCTAAAATTGGGGCCATTTGTCACGAAAATGAGATTATTTTTCATACAGATTCTGCTCAAGCTATCGGTAAAATTTCTTTAGATGTGCAAAAAATGAATATTGATTTAATGTCATTAACAGCTCATAAAATTCACGGTATAAAGGGCATTGGAGCGTTATATGTACGGCGAAAAAATCCACGAGTAAAATTAGCTCCACAAATTCACGGGGGAGGACAAGAAAGGGGTTTTCGATCGGGGACACTCTGTACACCGCAAATAGTCGGTTTTGCTGAGGCCGTAAAAATCGCTTTACAAGAGTTAGGTACCGAAAATCAACGACAACAGGAGTTAAGAAATTATTTATGGGAAAAACTAAGCCAATCGGAGGGAATATATCTAAATGGCGACTTAAATCAACGATTAGCAGGAAACTTGAATATCAGCATTGATGGCGTTGACGGTTCAGCATTATTATTAGCTTTACAATCGGCCATCGCTGTTTCATCGGGTTCGGCTTGTTCTTCCACTTCCACAAAACCCTCTCATGTATTAAAAGCATTAGGACACCCTGACAACTTAGCAAAGGCCTCTTTACGTTTTGGCATTGGCAGATTCAATACTATCGCGGAGATAAAAAAAGTCGCCGAATTCACCGTTAATGCTATTAATAACTTACGCCGTGCCAAAATATAAAAAAATCTAAAGCGAACAAAATATTTGGAATCAACTTTTGTGAAGAATTTGTCAGCTTAAATGTGCCATTTGTTATCAAATAAGGTGAATATAGCAAAACTCAAAATAAATAGGATAAATGCTATATATTTAATAATGGAAATATCCTAAATTTTGTCATTATTTGGAAGGTGAAAGCGTGAATATTAAAATGATTATTTTTTCGGGAATCATGAATGCCCTTATTTTTGCTATGCTTGGTTTGGCAATTAATTATATTAGCGAAAGACCTTCCCGCAGAAAAGTTGCAGTAATTGGAGGAGCAGTTTTAGGCTTTGTTATTGGTGCTAGTTACCAAGTTATTATACAAAATAAACCCGATGAAGAAGAAAATATTGATCTGTAAAGTTTTATGTCCTTTGTCTCTTTAGTGATCTTCAATACATGTCAGCTAGCTTGATTATGGCTATGATGAAAAAAAGTAAATCCAGAGATAACAAGTAGGTGTTTATGAATGCTAAATCTATGAAAGGTAATAATTGTAAAGCTGTAATCCCTGAAAATAATCTTCCCAAAGTCGACAACAAAGTAGATAACAAAAAGAAAAAAAACAAAAAATCTAAGAACCAGAAGAAATCCCAACCTAAAATTCGCGAAAGAGTAACTATCCGATACATTTCTGAAGGGGAAGGTAGCTCAAAACTACCCAAAAAGTTTTATGAAAAAGAGCTTGCTCGTCTGCAACTAGAACTGGTAAAAATGCAATATTGGGTTAAACATGCTGGTGCCCGTATTGTTATCGTGTTTGAAGGACGTGATGCCGCAGGCAAAGGTGGTACTATCAAACGTATTACCGAACCCCTCAATCCCCGAGGTTGTCGAGTTGTAGCATTAGGTACACCGAGTGATATAGAAAAGACACAATGGTACTTCCAACGCTATATAGTTCATTTGCCTGCGGCAGGTGAAATAGTCTGTTTTGACCGTAGTTGGTATAACCGTGCTGGAGTTGAGCATGTAATGGGTTTTTGTAACGATGAGCAGTATCGAGATTTTATGCAAGACTGCCCAGAATTTGAGCGTATGTTAGTCAGATCTGGTATTATTTTGTTAAAGTATTGGTTCTCCGTGAGTGATGATGAACAAGAGCGGCGTTTCCAGTCTCGGACAACAGACCCAGCCCGTCGTTGGAAGTTAAGCCCCATGGACCTGGAATCTCGCGATCGCTGGGCTGAATATTCCCAAGCAAAGGATACTATGTTTTCTTATACCAATATTCCCGAAGCACCCTGGTTTACGGTGGATGCTGATGATAAAAAGCGTGCTCGTCTTAATTGTATTAGTCATGTCCTCAGCAAAATTCCCTACGTTGACATGACTCCTGAACCAATGGAACTGCCACCACGGAAAAAAGCTCCTGAGGACTACGTACGCCCACCATTAAATGAGCAATTTTTCGTCCCCAAGTTATATACAAGATATGGCAAGTTAAAAACAGAAAAAAAGAGTTAATAGACCTCTTGCAAAAGTCAAAAAATCTGGCCGTCAGAGGAGTCAGTCGTCATGAAAAAAATTCTCTTCACCTTGCATAAATGTTTAAACTTGATTGGATAGATAAATCTATTATTTTATTGACTTTATAAACTTAAACATGTCTCAAGCTCCATTAATCGAAACAATGCAACAAGAGAATTTTTATCCCCATTGTGTTCAACTTCCCATTCAGGTCATACAAACTCACTGCTCAACGGTTTTTTTAACAGGAGATTATGTTTATAAGCTTAAAAAAATTGTTGATTTTGGCTTTTTGGATTATTCCACTATTGATAAACGAAAATATTTTCTGGAAGAAGAATTAAGAATAAATCAGGCTATCACTCCCGACCTTTATATCGGAGTAATTCCTATCAGTTATATAGATCAAAAATTTATTTTAAATGATAGTCGTAAAATCATTGATTATGTTTTAAAAATGAGGCAGTTTTCCCAAGAAAATCTCTTAATTAACATTTTTAAAGCTGGTAAATTAAGAGAAAAACATATGAAAGAATTAGGAAAATTAGTGGCAGAGTTTCATAAAAATACTCACACCAATGATTATATTTGTAGTTTTGGTACAGTGGAAAAAATTGGACAATCTATTAGTGAAAATTACCAACAGACAGAGAAATATATTGGGATAGCTCAAACCGCGGAAAAATATCAACAAACCAAAGACTTTACCGATAATTTTTTAACTTCTCATCAGCATATTTTCAGGGAACGACAAATCAATCATAAAATAAAAGAATGTCATGGAGATCTCCATCTTAAAAATATCTGCATCTGGAACAATAAAATTCAACTGTTTGACCGTATCGAATTTAATGAATCGTTTCGCTTTGTTGATGTAATATATGATGTGGCTTTTACAGTTATGGATCTTGATTCTAAAGGGGAAAAAGAGTTAGCAAATGTTTTTCTTAACACTTATTTAGAACAAACAGGAGACTGGGAAGGATTACAAGTTTTACCCTTATACCTCTGTCGTCAAGCCTATGTCAGAGCAAAGGTTTCATCTTTTTTATTGGATGATCCTGCTATTCCCAAAATAGAAAAAAAACAGGCTCAAAAAGTAGCAGAAGAATATTATTATTTAGCTTGGAAATATACTCAAAGATCTCAAGGAAAAATAATTTTAATATCTGGTTTATCAGGGTCAGGAAAAAGCACTATTGGGAATCAAATGGCAAAGCAACTAAATGGAATACACATTCGTTCAGATGCCGTCAGAAAACATTTAGCTGGAATATCCTTGGAGGAAAAAGGGCAAAATTATCTCTATTCTTCAGAAATGACTCAGAAAACTTATCAGCGTTTATTTAACTTAGGAAAATTGTTAACACAACAAGGATTTACGGTTATTTTAGATGCTAAATATGATCGCATTTCTTTACGTCAACCCATTATTGAATTTGCCACCACTGAAAACATTAATTTACAAATTCTTTATTGCACTGCACCTTTGAATATTCTTTATGATCGCATTCGTCAAAGGAGAGGAGATATTTCTGATGCGACTTGTGAATTACTAGAACAACAACAGGCTAAATTAGAACTTTTTACGGAGGCAGAAAAACCTTTTGTCAAAGTCATAGATACCTCCAAATAACAATAATTTATTTATAATGTTCATAAAACCATTGAACAACATGATTTATTTAACAGATATAGATGAGATAAAAAATATTATTCTCGATTTAACACAAACAGATATTCTCTGGTTAGATACGGAGGTGGCCGATTATAAAACTAGAAATCCTCGTTTATCTTTAATTCAAGTATTAGCTTATGGAGATAATCTTAACGGTAATCGTACTTATATGTTGGATGTATTAGATAAGCCAGATTTGATTAATTTTTTTATTGATAATATTATGGTAAATGAATCAATTAAAAAAGTTTTTCATAATGCCGATTATGATCTAAGATTGTTAGGCAAAACCAAAGCTAAAAATGTTGTTTGTACTTTAAAATTAGCTAAAGAATTTCCTTATCATTTTCTCCCAGTAAAAAGCTATTCTTTAAAGACATTAACGGAATATTTAACAGATTTTAAAAATTTGAGTAAAGAAGAACAGATCAGCAATTGGGGTATCAGACCATTGTACAAAAAACAGTTGGAATATGCAAAAATGGACTGTATTTATTTAGCTCAAATTTATCATAAATTAGTAAAATTAACATTAACAATAGAGAATAATCCTCTGAATAAAAGTTTATATTTATTAAGTAAAAGATACAAAGAAATTGAGGAACAATGGTTATTATTAGATTCTGAAATTCAATATTTAAAAGATAAAATTAAAGAAACGATGATTGTTCAAAATATTAAAGAAAATGAATATTTTAAACTTACTTCAACGAAAAGAAATACTATTAAATTGGGTAACAATTTAAAAGAATTAAATACTGATGTAGAGAGCAATGTTTATTATAGTTTAAAGAGTAAAAATTCGCTAACTTGAGTATCGATTAACCAAAAATCAACTTTGCACATCGCAGCGTCTTCATGATAGTTTTTATTATTACTGTCTGACTTAAACAAATATTTAACGATAATATTTAATTGATTGTTATTCTTATAAGAAATTTTATGACTGATCCCAACAAAAATACCCGCATTGAAAAAGATAGCATGGGAGAAATTGAGGTACAATGCGATCGCTATTGGGGGGCACAAACTCAACGCTCATTACATTATTTCTCCATTGGCGAAGATAAAATGCCCGTGGAAGTAATAAAAGCCCTTGCCATGGTCAAAAAAGCCTCTGCTATCACAAATCAAGAATTAGGGGTATTATCTGCGGAAAAAGCCCAATTAATAGCCGAAGTTGTCGATGAAATTTTGGCGGGTAACTTAGATGATCATTTTCCGTTATATGTTTGGATGACAGGAAGCGGTACACAATCGAATATGAATGTTAACGAAGTTATCGCCAATCGTGCCATTGAAATGGTGGGGGGGGAATTAGGTAGTAAAAATCCCATCCATCCCAACGATGATGTGAATATGTCTCAATCTTCTAATGATGCCTTTCCCACAGCCATGAATATTGCCGTTGCGATCGCTATTCATGAACGTTTAATCCCGCAAGTCATTAAATTAAGAGATGCTTTACAGGAAAAAGCTGAGGCATGGAAAGAAATTATCAAAATTGGCAGAACTCATTTACAAGACGCAGTTCCCTTAAGTTTAGGACAAGAATTTTCAGGCTATGTAGGGATGTTAAATGATAACCTAACCAGAATTAACCAAGCCTTACCCGGTATTTATCCATTAGCATTAGGAGGCACTGCCTTGGGCACAGGTATAAATGCACCCATCGGGTTTGCCGAGAAATCGGCCCATCATATCGCCGAGTTGACGGGTTTACCCTTTATTACCGCAGCCAATAAATTCACCGTCATGGGTTCCCACGATGCAATGGTAATGTTAAGCGGAGTACTCAAAACTCTCGCTTGTTCATTGTACAAGATCGCCAACGATATTCGTCTATTAGCTTGTGGGCCCAGAGCTGGATTTAATGAGTTAGAATTACCAGCAAATGAGCCGGGATCATCTATAATGCCGGGGAAAGTCAATCCTACTCAATGCGAAGCCCTAGCTATGGTAGCAGTTCAAGTAATGGGTTATGATACAGCCGTCAGTTTTGCCGGAGCTAGTGGTTATTTAGAGATGAATGTTTACAAGCCGATGATGGTTTATAATGTTCTCCAGTCCATCAAAATTTTAGCGGATAGCTGTAGTAACTTTACTGATTTTATGATTAAGGAGATGAAACCTAATGTTAAACGTATTGAAAAATTAGTTAATCAATCCTTGATGTTGGTAACTGCCCTTAGTCCCAAAATTGGTTATGATAAAGCCTCAAAGATAGCCCATGTTGCCCATGAAAAAGATCTTACTCTCAAACAAGCCACTTTAGAATTAGGTTATCTCACCGAAGCAGAATTTGATGAATGTATTGACCTGCGACAAATGGTTTACCCGATAAATTCTTAATTGCTAATTGTCCATTGTCTCATTGCTTGATACGATAAATTCTGACAGAATCTTAATTAATATATATGAGTAAGACCATAGAAACGATAGCACCTCACGGAGGACATTTAGTAAATAGGATCGCAACCCTTGCCGAAAGAGACGAATTTATAGCACAGGCAGATAAATTACCCAGAGTGCAATTAGACGAAAGGGCAACCTCTGATCTTGTTATGATTGCCATTGGCGGTTTTAGTCCCCTTAATGGCTTTATGGGACAAGAGGACTACGAAAGAGTAGTAACAGAAATGCGTTTAATGAATGGACTTCCTTGGTCCGTGCCTGTAACCTTGTCGGTAACTGAAAAAGTAGCAGAACCACTAAAAGAAGGTAGTTGGATACGTTTAGACGATCCTCATGGTCGGTTTGTCGGTGTTTTAGAACTTACCCAAAAATATCGCTATAATAAGGCTCACGAAGCGATCAATGTTTATCGTACTGATGAAGAAGCTCATCCAGGGGTTAAAGTCATATATGAACAAGGAGAAATCAATTTAGCTGGACCTATTTGGTTACTACAAAGAGATCCCCATCCTTTATTTCCTAGCTATCAACTTGATCCTGCCGAATCCCGTAAAATGTTCGCAGATCGAGGCTGGAAGACTGTTGTCGGTTTCCAAACTCGTAACCCCATTCACCGTGCCCATGAATATATCATTAAATGTGCCTTGGAAATCGTTGACGGTTTATTTTTACATCCTCTCGTTGGTGCGACAAAAAGCGATGATATTCCTGCGGATGTGCGCATGAACTGTTATGAGATTATGGTAGATAACTATTTCCCCCAAAATAGGGTTGTTTTAGCCATTAATCCCTCCGCTATGCGTTACGCTGGACCAAGAGAAGCTATTTTTCATGCTTTAATCCGCAAAAACTATGGTTGTACTCACTTTATTGTCGGCAGAGATCACGCGGGAGTTGGCGATTATTATGGTACTTATGATGCCCAATTAATTTTTGATGAGTTCAAGCCTGAAGAATTAGGTATTACTCCCATGATGTTTGAACACGCTTTCTATTGTACTTTAACGGAACAAATGGCTACATCTAAAACTAGCCCTGCGACAAAAGAACAACGGATTCACTTATCTGGTACAAAAGTAAGAGAAATGTTGCGTCGTGGCGAATTACCACCTCCACAATTTTCTCGCCCGAAAGTAGCGGCAGAATTAGCCAAAGCTATGCATCAATAATCAATAATCAATTAACAATTAACAATTAACAATTAACCTATTTTAAGAGAGTGTAAATCATTGTTTAACAATAGCGAAATTCATTTTCAGGCTGAAGAGATCGTTAACCTAGAAGTAAAACAGCAAACTATCCCCATTCAACATTATCTCAGACAACCTTTTCGATTAGTTAAGGCCATCGCCGATGAAAGGTTAATGAAAGTGTTAGGCAATGATTGTTATCAATTACAAATGCACCCCCTTAATTTTTCCAATATATACTATTTTCAGCCCACTGTTATCTTGAAAGTTTGGGCTGGTGCGTCCGGTAATGTCTATTTAAAATCAGAGTCCTGCGAAATTAAAGGCATTGAATATATTAATCGGCGATTTTCCCTTGATCTTAAAGGCAAATTAACCCCCGCAGAAATAGATAATCAAATTTATTTACAGGGAAAGGCGAATTTAACAGTAAAAGTCGATTTACCACCGCCTTTATGGTTAACCCCAAAATCTCTGTTACAAAGCACGGGGAATAGTTTATTGAGGGGTGTATTAATGCGGATTAAACATCAATTAGTATCTCAATTAATCAAGGATTATTATGATTTTGCCCACACAGAAAATCATAGCACTCAGTTCGGCGTTAGGGGTTCGGAGTTGGGAGTGTAGAATTGAATTCTATGTGGTTTAGCTGATAGCTTTTATTAAGATTTTATGTCTCATCTGCTGAACCTAATCAATCGTCAAATTAGAGGTTAAAGTTAAATTTAGATCTTGTTCAGGATTAATAGAAATAAATTCTTGAGTGTAATCACCTCGTAATAATAAACCAGCTAAAGCACCTAAACCAGCACCTCCTAAAACTTCTTCCGTCGCGATCGCCTTGTCTCCCGTAATAGCAGAAATAATAGTACCAGCCGCCGCACCAACTAACGCCCCTTGCCAGATAGCATTGTTATTTTTTCCCGTAGAAACAGTTTCAGTAGTAGTAACAACGGGAGAAGTGGCACTGATGGGGTACTCATTGCCATTTCCTAAAATTAAAGTATTAGCGGCAAATCTTGAACCTTGCCCGGAGGGAAGAATTTCCCCGGCAATTTCACTCCCAGAGGGGATAACGACTTGATTATAACTGTCTGTG
Source organism: uncultured cyanobacterium (assembly GCA_963749915.1). Lineage (GTDB taxonomy): Bacteria > Cyanobacteriota > Cyanobacteriia > Cyanobacteriales > Cyanobacteriaceae > Geminocystis. Next base: position 473,222 of record CAVVOP010000008.1, on the reverse strand, counting down.
ACATCTTCTCTAACCACTAAAGTGACAGCCATAGTTTCTTCTGGGGTGACTAAAATTTTATTGGCTGATGGGAGAGTCGTGTAAATAATTGTACCAACGTTTAAACTTCCGGAGTTCAATAATTGAGACAGAACATTAGGATTATTCTTCCCGTTGGAATTAAGATTATGATAATTATTGGGTCTAAGTCTTCTATTGTTATGTTTAGAGTTGTTGGAAATCAGTGTAAAGGGAGATTGAGGAGAATTATAACGAGATTGTTGATCAGGTTTGGCCAAGGAAGGAGTGATAGGCACAAGACTCAATATCGTAGTCATAGAAAGAGTTAAAGCAACGATTTTCTTGCTAGTTTTACCGTTCACAGGAGTAGATTTAAACATAATTTTTTTGTTCCCAAATAGTTAATTAATTAACTATTCTGACGCCATGAGTTCAAATTTGTTCCCAAAAAAAAAGGCTTGATATTTCAAACCTTTGAGGGCATGCTACTAGGTAAATTTAGTTGTGAAGAAAGGAAATAGGGAATATATAAAATATTTATTTTTAATAACTCCGAACTCCGAACCTAATTGGTAATTGCGTTGTAAGCATCCACAGTGTATGCGGGGACTCTTTCTAAATAATCGGTTTGTTTACCTGTGAAAGATTTCGCCAATTGATCAAAAGATTCTGAGTTCCAGTTGCGTTCATGAATCGGCTTTGTTTGTTCACCCAAAAAGTACGCTTGAGTACCAATAATAGAAGCGACTAACCAACCAATAATAAATAATGAAATTAAGATTGCCATAATTTTCGAGTTCTTTTTTCTTGACTACCCTTTTATATTAACTTATGTAAATTTTTGTTGCAATTGCTTGACATCAATGTTCTTTCGGGTTAACCATCCTTGACAGTGAATAAATTAATCATCAATTATCAATTATCCTGTTATGCTAAACCCAAAAGACAAGCTATAAGTGCCTTTTGTGCGTGCATTCTATTCTCTGCCTGATCCCATATACGAGATTGTTTTCCTTCCATTACCTCTGTCGTAATTTCCTTTTCTCGATAGGCAGGAAGACAATGGAGAATTATCGCCGAATCATCAGCAAGGTTAACCAATTCTTGGTTGATTTGATAGGGTTGAAAAATGGGTATTCTTTCCGCAGTTTCTTCTTCATGCCCCATACTCGCCCATACATCTGTATATAAAACTTGAGCATTTTCGGCGGCGGCTTTAGGGTCATGGGTAATTATAACTTGTTCGGGCTTGGTGGCCAAGGCTTGAGCTTGTTGGACAATCTCAGGATTCGGCAAATAACCTTCAGGGCTGGCGATGCGCACATTCATCCCCATTAAAACACCCCCTAATAAAAGAGAATGTGCCACATTATTACCATCTCCTAGATAAGTCATGGTGATACCTTCTAAAGTGCCGAAGGATTCTCGAATGGTTTGTAAATCCGCTAAAATTTGGCAGGGATGCTCTAAATCCGTTAAAGCGTTGATAATAGGAATATTACTATGATCAGCAAAATTTTGTAGATCTTCTTGGGCAAAGGTACGAATTGTTAATATATCTAAATAACGACCTAACACTCTTGCGGTATCTTCTAAAGGTTCTCCTCTGCCCACTTGTGTCCGACTTGGATTTAAGTCGATGACGTTACCACCCAATTGATACATTGCGACGCTGAAGGATACACGAGTGCGGGTGGAGGCTTTATAAAATAATAATCCTAAGGTTTTATTCGAGTTAAATTTTTGTTTGCTACCTTTGAGATCAGCGGCTAAGTCTAATACTATTTTGATTTCTTCTGTGTTCAAGTCTGCGATACTTAATAAATCTCTACCTGTTAAATTACTCATAAATGAAAGATCACTTCTAAAATAATTTTCATATCTTAACCTAACCTGATGACTTTGAGAGGTTCAGGTTTACCAATTCCGTCAAAGGGATTTCCAATGATGTCTTTAACCAGCAAATTAACTCTTTTTAAGAGCTTTTTATCTTTTCCCTACCCCTAGCAGATGCTTGATGTTTGATGATTTGTTGCCGAAATGGAATTATCGAGCCATCCCTCAGAATGCGACAGTTATTTATGGACCGATCCTAAGCGAGCCCTAACGCACTTCAGCGAGTCTCAATCATTATCCATTATTGTCGCTTCTTTCTATATTGTTCTACTTGAAAATCTGCCCAAAGCCAAGCTTTACCATGAAGGTTATCATCACTTGTAAAGTCGATCAGTTCATTTAATTCTTCTGCAGTGAGTCCTTGTTGCAAGCCCTTCTCCTGAAATTTCTCCAGCAATCCTTGAAGTTCATGAGCTTCGTGTATAAATACACCAAGAATCGATTCTCTATTTCCCAATACAGATCTTTTCACATAAACATTAATTGTATTCTCTCCTGTGTACATATTTAACCCTGTTAAAATTCCTGTATTTTCACCTCTTTGTCCTCGGCGTGGGCTCATTTGGTGAGACCAAAAGTATCTTTCAGCAGGTCTTGAAGCAGATAGATAAGTGGCATAAGTGCCGTTTGGTAATGATTTGAAACGAGCCGCAAAATCAACATCTTCCAATATGTGGAATTGAATCCACTCAGGAACTCGATAACCTGCTTCATTATTTAAAAAATCAAGGGCACGATTCCTTAAAATAACAAGTTGTTCTGGATTAAGGGCATCGCTAGTAAAATCATCGATTGGATCTAAATTAGGAGGATCATCTTGCCACCTTAACCGAGAATTAGCTGCTGTCCCATGGATCGCCCCTTTACGTCTTACCCGCGCCACCAATCCTCTTACGCCACGCTTCAGTCCAGCCCCAATTAGATCGCCTCCAATATTCCCTACAAAGATCTGACCCAAACTGGCTCCTGAATTGAAGATGCTCTTGTCAACACCGTATTCGATGGCCGCAGAGGTACCTAGATAAGTTGTATAGCCTGCCGCCCTCCCCGCCTTGATTGCTAGCTTAGTAGCACCCATCTTTGCCCCAGAGCGAATTGCAATTCGACCTAAGGCTTTACCGCCAATCCTCACAAAAACCGCACCTGGAATCCAGTTAGTTCCAAGGCCAATGGCCAGATTACGAGACCAGGTGCTACCCCAATCGAAATCGCATTCGCCCCAGATTGAGTGGAAACCGCGCTCTACCAAGGTTTCCACACTGGCTATCAAGCCTGCTGTCCCAATATAAGCCAGTACCAGGAGAGGAAGTGGAGCATTCCCATCGTCGCCATAGGAGATCGGGTTATTATTGGCATATTGGTAAGGATTAACCCCGCCTGCCATGCCTGCCCGGTCAGGATTATCAAAGGTACTGCTGCTCGCATCATACCTGCGGATCGGGCTATTGTAGCCGACTCCGGCGATTCCCCCAGTTGGCCGGGTATTGGTAGCAGGGGTAGATTCCATGCCGGCGTGTACAGCGATTTCTGCACGAGGATCACGCTCCCCGTAGGTACCCACCTGTTTAAATTCCTGGTAGATCTGGCCAGTTTTGTCCGTGAGGGCCAGGGATGAGCCCCGCCAATTGAGCAGATAGTCGTAGCTGCAACGGTTCTTGCCGACGATCTTACGGATCGCCACCGGGGCGTTACGACCAGGCATATTGAGGTAGTCTTCCACCAGTTCACCAGCTCCGTTAAGGAGGGCCGTGAGGTTCTGTCCGATGTAGATGTAATGGTTGGTCTTGCGGCCACCGATCTCAAAGCGGATATAATTGCCGGCATAATCGGATTCATCCGCATTGTCACCCGCAAGGGTAGCGACACCGTCAGCCTTGCCAATTTTGCTCTCTCCATGAGGGATCATCCTTGTGCGGACAGGCCGCCCCTGGGGATCATAGACGTTTTGAGTCTCCATCACCAAAAATATAGAGCGGCCATGCTTTTCAACGACCTTAATATTGACAGGCTTGTCGTCAATGCCGTACTCGAACGTGGTCATGGTTGACCATTTGCGGGAGTTATCGCCATTAAAGACAAGGGTTTCGATTACCTTGGATTTGCGGCCTAGTTCGTCGTAAATGATCTTTTGCCCGACCAGGTTAAACTTATCGCTCCCTTCTAGATAAAATTCTTTAATGGACTCCTCAATAGCATTGCCATTGCCATAAAAATTCTTGACCACTTCAAAATAGGAACGGTCAGGCTTATTCTTTTTATCTGGTCGATCGCGTTTGATCTCAAGTACCTTGCGATTGAATTCGTCGAAGAAGAATTGCCGATCTTGGTCGGACTGGATGATACTCGATAACGAACGTGGACCTATGTCCTCGAAGTATCCGAGGAACTTTTGAACCTCTCCTTCATATTTGCTACGAGTGAGGCGGTTGCGTTTATCGTAGGTGTGATTTTCGTTAAGGGTGAAATTCTGGTTGTTATGCTGTTCTCCTGTCAGCTTATCGAAATAGTTCAGGGTATGAATATGCTGGATCTTTTTGGGATTGCCCAATTCGTCGTAATCTGATTTGAAGATGGTGGTGTTGAAGAAATTCGTCCACCCCTCCCCGAGGGCGTGATTCATTTGGGATAATTTCCCCGTGTTGTGATATCGGAAGGTAGTGTTCGCCTTGGGATCAGATGGTCGTTGGATCTTCTTGAGATAGCCTGCTTTGTTGAACTCAAACTTGTATTCCCCTTCTGGGTTGAGTTTAAAATCCGACAGGCTGGTGATCTGCATATTCTGGTTGAATCCATACTGGATTTCGCGATCGATATCCTTGGCTTTAATGAACATTTTGTCAGCTTGGACTCCTCCGTTATACTCCCATGTCACTTGCGAAAGGGTTTGGGTAACATTGCGTAGAACCTGGTGAGAGATCATGCGGCCATTAATGTCATACTGCATTTTGTAATTGAAGAAGCTGTCGCTGTCCAAAATCTCGGTTAGCTGATCCAGACGGTTGTAATTGAATATCCTTTCGTAGCCTTTAGTCTTGTTGAAGTACAGCTGGATATCCTGCCGTTTTTTAAAATTACGATCTACTTTCCAGAAATGGTCTTTACCAAAAGAACGCCCCACTAGGTCTCCTTTGGCATCATAGAAATGTTCCTCTTCTACCAGACCCTTGCCAATTCCGGTGCGGCTGATCCGAATCGGCCTTCCTAATCCATCGTACTGGATCAGCTCTTTGGCGATGTCAGTACCTTGGGAGGACATACGGCCCATCTCATCATATTTGGTGGTGACTTCTAGTTTTGCGATCGCTGTACCTGGAGCCTGAAAGTTGCGAGTAGCTCTGTCTTTGGTAATCTTACCTATAACAACATCGACTTCCGAGATGGCCTTGATAATCCGATCGAGCTTGTCGTATTTATATTCAATAGTCCCGTTTGGGGAGAAGGACATTTTAATTCTGCCGATCTCATCCCGTTCATAGGTAACTGTGCTGTTGGTTCGGTAATCGAGCTCTTTAACTACGTCGCCGCTTTCATCGTGTTCAATAAAGCGCATGGCCACCAGTTTGTCTTTGAAAATACTGTCGTCGGGATCGATCTGGAAGACGTTAATCGTTCGGTCTTGGTCGTTGTATTTATACTCCAGAACCTTGGTACCCTCAGCATCATAGCCGGCGATCAGTCTGCCATTGTCGTCGTATTGTTGAACAGTATAGGGGTTAGTCTGCTGTGAGGCCTGTTTCGGTTGAATACTGATAGCATAGATACCGAGATCCGGATCTCGATCCGTATATATTTGCGTCGTGAGCGTTCCCGTAGTCTCTTCCACCCTTTGACCCAGGTTATCGTAGCGGTATTTGTGGATAGTGGCGATATTGGCATTGCCTTCATAGCGATCGACTTGGAGCAATTCTGAGCGTTGACTGTAATGGTTGACGATTTTTTGCAGACGACCGTCTTCCAACGTTTCCTTAGCCACTAATTCCCCACGCAATGACCAGAACTCGGTGACAACCCTGTTCGGCCCCCATTGGTACTTGACCGATGTAACCTTCTGACCAGTGTTACGGTGAGTTCGAGGAACATCATTGTAGGTCTTGACTAGGTCGTGCATTTCCTCGGTCTGGAAACGACCCTGTGTTCCCAGCCTTTCCACCGTCGGGTAGATCATGCCATTAGGTCGGCCCAAGGGATCGAAGGATTCGACCCGGTATAGGGCACCATCGGGCTCCCTAACCTCAAGGACATGGCCGCGGTTATCCCGTTTCAGAATTTGGCGGGAGTGTCCCAGGGGATTTGTACTAGAGACCGTTTCGCCATATTGGTCGTATTTCGTGATAGAGGCTCGTTCTTCTCCCGCTACTTTGTCGAATGATTTGACAAGCCTATGTTGTTCGTCATAGACATTGGTTGTGACATGTTTTTTGCCACCTTCGCCTTCGGTGAAGGTGACCTGACGACCAATCTTGTCATAGGTGAACACCGTCGGGTAGCCAAAATGGTTGGTCATCTCGGTACTACGGCCCATGACATCGTATTCATAAGTTTCGGAATGATCTCCAGTTTTTATACGCAAAGGTAGACCAGTGAGATCTTCCCCAAATCCCAAGTCGTAGCTAAACGTCGTTTTGACTCCGTTGATGGCTAATTCTTCTTTGACCCTCCCGAATTGGTCATAGATAAAGGTTGGGAGCATCCCATTTTTTTTGCCAAAATAGAGCTATCACCTACGATGCTCCGGATAGATAATCTGTAGTCAGTTAAGCAAGTCCTGCAAATTTACCATTCAGATAAGCACAACGCAACTGCAATATTTTATTCACATCCTCTTTTTTCCACTGTGCCCCTGTTAGTTTTATTCTTTGACTGATTTGTTTTACTCCTGATTCTACTGCTCCACTACCGATGGAACAAATTTTTTCTCTTTGACAATATTCGTAATTGATGACTCGGTACCGATGCTTTTGAAGATATTTAACCATTTTTTTTCCTCCTGTTGGTTCTAATCTTTCTAATAATGAAATTGCCTCTGATACCTGTCCTGCCCATAACTGTCCTTCTAATTTTTCCAAGATGGACTTTTGTGCCTCCATTTTGTACAGATTTTCTCTCAGATGATACCAATCCAAAATTTCCACTCGATTTTCTTCCTCTCCAATCTCTTCAAATATATTCCAAACTCCATCATGTCCATCTCCTAAACAATATATTGGTGATGTCAAAGGTTGACTGTTGATCCAATCACTTAAACAAAGATTTGATTGGAAAAAAGCTCCACAATAAAGTCCTTGTAACCTTGCTGTCTTGTAGTCTTGCCAATAGCTTGGTTCTCCTTTGACTTCACTTCTCAATCGTACTTTTCCCCCATCTACTGCTATTTCTGATAATCCTTGTTTCATTTCTGCATCTGGCAACTCCACCTGATTTACTTTTCTATGGAAAGTCGAATGACCGACTTTAATTCCTGTCAATATGGACAAATCTTGTTGTGCATTTTGATAAGACTCATTGGCACTTAGTAAAAGACAACATTTTTCTAGCAACGGACTCAAACGAGTTGATGGTTCTATTCCCAAATATTGTGCTTGTTTTTGACTAATAGAAATAGTTCCTAAACAACTTTTAAGAGTTCTGACCCTTCCTGATAGTGGTAAATTTGTTTTCTTCTCGATAAAAAAAGGGTGAGTTGAGGACTAACAAACTCTAAAATTTGATGACGTACATGATTTTCCAAATGGGCAAAAGACTCACAATCGTCAGCGTTACTATAACGGTAAAGAATCTCACTAGCTTTTCTCAAAGAGTTATCCAACTCTAACCGATCTTCAGGAGTCATGTTAATTGTAGAAATCATAGTTAGTAAGTAGGTTTAAAATAAATGTGGATAATTCAATTATTACTCTCGGTCTGAAGAAAGTATCAAGTTTTTAAAATAAGACAATATTTTATGCTTCTGAAAGCAACACAAATAAAATTGCAAAAATGGGATGCTCCCCAATTCTCTCATTGTCCTCGATGACAATAGAAAACTTATCTTTTTTCTTGGGTGTCCTGTCTCCGTTGGAGCTATGGACCAGGTTCTTGGTCGCGATCTCAGCCGCCTCGACGCCGAAACGAAGGGCTTTGACCAGCAGTCGTTTTTCCTCCTTGATCCTTCCTTCACTGGCTCCGGAAGCTAGGACATCTGCGAGAGCTTGTTCTCGCTCTTGGATGATCTTTTTCCAGAAATCTGTCAGCTTTACGTTGATCTCCAAGGTATCTGTCCCCTCTCGCTGAAGCTTATTAACCGATTTGACTCGGATATAACTCTTCCCTGGGGCTAAGAATTCAATATCTACGGCTCTGAAGCTGGAATTGTCAAAGCGATCGCCGCGATCTTGGGGTAAAGCTTTCTTAAAAGTAGTCCCAGAGAGAACCTCTACACTTTCGATCTCTTCTACTGCATCACGGAGGGTACCTTCGAGATCCATCTTCAGAATTACCTTTCTCCGGTCAATATCGACCTTTTGCTTGTCGGGATCAATCTTCTGGGTTGTGCTTTTCCTAATTCGCACAGCTGGGGCATGCTGCAGGAGTGGAAGAGCCTTTTTTTCTTCCTTCGTTTTTCCCTCTGGGGTGAAGCGCCGGATCACTACTTTAATGGGCAATTCTGCCTGGGATTGGCAACCCTCATTCTGGTAAAACAAGGTCAGTTTTGCATTGCCTTTTTTGAGTCCTTTTACCTGCACCGTACGGTGGAATCAGAAACTCGGTATCCTCCTCAGTCAGGTTGCTCGCATTACCGAGGACTCCCAGAGGGCCGCCAAAGAATTTTCGAATCCTCACCCCGCCAGTAACTGGCTCAACCGAGATGGGATCGTCATAAGTAAAGAAGGGCGACCATTTACCCTCTATCAATAGGCGGATGTTCAGCGGACCGGGCGATTGCAGCAGGGTAGGTCCTTCCATGGTGAACCAGCTATATTCCACTGGTGCCCCAGGGATGGAGGCCGGATCTCTCACACTGTCAGGGATAGCGGTAGTGACTTCAGTCTTTTGAGGTAAATAGACAAGCTCGCCCACACGGGTTTCCAGGGTGACAATATCCAGTGCGATCGCGAGGGTAAGCTTAGAATTGAGAAATTCTATGTATTCGGGGTCGAGTCCCCCGCTGAGGAATTCTATGGCATCGATGATGGGATCGCTTCCCAGGATGCGAGTAGCTTCGTTCTCCGGTGCCATGGACAGGAACGGTGCCAGAGCAACCGCGAGGTTAGCTCGAACGAAGGTCTCGTCATTCACAAAGGGCTGGTCCCCCTTCAAGACCTCCTGGCTAAAGGTAAAGAATATATCCTGTACCGTTTCCTTCGTGATTCCTGGAGCTGCCATTAACTGATTCAAGTCTGTAAAAACCTTCCCGGGAAGGGTATCTCGTAATTCAATGATGTTGGAGGCAAGCTCCTGGATCAGCCCAGCAGTTTCGCTGTTTAGATTCTTACGATCTAACACCAGCTTGGCCAATGTTTTGGCATCTCGTTCTGCATTAAGCACAAACAAAGCCTTGGTTACTGCTGGCATAATTCGGAAGGAATAAACAATATCGGCGAAAGTATCCTTGCCGATTCCTTTTACTGCCAAAATCTCTGATAGGCTTTGGAATTGTTTTTCAGGAAGGGTTCCCCGGAACTCGATGACCCGCTTAGCTACTGAGGGTCTCAGGCCATATGCCATCTGTTCTTCTGTCTTACCAAGATGGGGATTGTCAATTATCCGGTCTGAAAGTGCCTTCCCTTCCGTAAAAGTGTTAAATGCGCAAAGGATTACTTTCTGGATTTGCGGAGATATTTCGATATCATCTAGAAGCAGATCGAAACGATTATCCTTGTTAGAAAGTCTGTTATCCATTGATTTTTTCTCCATTTTCTCTTCGCCAATTCAAAGGTTTACGTCTCCCTTCGATTTTCTGTCAGTTAGGGGGCGTTTAGAAATAACTTCACACTTTTGAAAAATCAAGAGTAGTCGGCGGTTTGAGACAACACTTCTACTGATAAAGTTATTTTTGAACAGCGATTTAGCGATCCCTTGAGACTCTGATTTTAACATAGGAGTCTTGGCGTTATTCAAAAAGGGGGGGGTTTTGCTTAACACAGGCAGATCAAGTTATCTTTTGTTTTATTAACTGTCGATATTTTCTAGTTTTGAGCTAGGATGAGTAATAGTTTAGAAGTACTGTTGATAACCCTTTTTTTTAATATAAATCCCCGCTTTCTTGTAAAGAGTGTAACTTTTGATATATTCCTTTAGTCGCCAACAACTCCTCATGGTTACCAACTTCTGCAATTTTTCCCTGATCTAATACTACAATCTTATCTGCTTCTCTTACAGTACTTAAACGATGGGCGATAATTATCGTAGTGCGAGTCCCAAAAATCCATCGCATTGCCAATTGAATCTCTCTCTCGGATTCATAATCAAGGCTAGATGTTGCTTCATCAAAAATCAAGATATCGGGATTCATGATTAACGCCCTTGCGATGCCTAATCTCTGTTTTTGTCCTCCTGATAATCTTACCCCTCTTTCCCCTACAATCGCATAATATTTGTCTGGTAAATTTTGGATAAATTCATCTACTCTGGCGATGGAACAAGCCTGTTTTACATCATCTAAACTAACATGAGGATTGCCATAAATTAAGTTATCAAAAATAGTACCATTAAACATATCAACTTCTTGATGTACAATGGCTAAACGACGACGATAAGCAGAAATATCAAGGTTGTTAATATTAATGTCATCCAGTAGAATTTCTCCGTTCAAAGGTTCAAAATAACGATATAAAAGTTTAACTAAAGTAGATTTTCCAGAGCCAGATCTACCTACCAAAGCCACAGTTTCATAGGGTTGAATTAATAGGTTAATATTATCAATAACTAAACGATTATCATGGTAGCCAAAAGAGATATTTTTGAACTCTATTTTGCCTTTAAATTGATAGGGAGAATTCTCAGTTAAATGTTGAGGCTTTAAACTGGAGGCATCTTTTCCTGAGGGTAAGTTCATAAATTCGTGGAATCGAATCATAGAAGCATAGCGACGAGCAAAAACTTCTGATAATGTGCTAATGGGTTCAATTTCAGCATAAGCCATACTTGCCACCGTATAAATGGTGATGAAATGACCTATGGAAACTTCCTGTTTTACTGTAGGAATTAAGATAGATAAAAAGACCAAAAATAAGGATAATTGCACAATAGTTCTTGACCATGTAGCCAGTTTTATATAGCCCAAATGGATGCGATTAATTACTACTTTATATTCTCGATTTAATCTTTTTTTTTGTCTAGTTAATTCTTGAGATTCGGTGGCAAAAGCCTTGACAGTTTTAATATTAGTAATAATTTCTGATGTTCTACTTTCAGTATTTTCTTGGTGTTTATCTAACAATTCCTCCTGTTTAATTAATTTTTTGAGGTGTATCAAAGTAAAAATTAAAATTGAAACAAAGGAGAGAATAAAGCCAATGGCAATAGTTTTTTCTAATAAAAGAATAACGAAAAAAATTCCTAAAACTCTGATTAATTTAGGTAATAATTGCCCCGCAATTTCAGGATAAGTCCATGTATGATTTGCGATACCCCTAGCCACTCTCCCCGCAATTCTACCGGGATTATTTTCGTCATAAAAACTCAGAGGTAAACTCAGGATTTTTTCGATCACTTTTTGAGAATAATCTTTGCGAGTTTTGAGCGTAATTTCCCAGTGAAACCATGAACCAATCCAGGGCTGAATTGGTGCTCTAACTACGGTAATAATAAAAATTATCGTTACTAAAACCGTTAAAGATAATGTTTGATTACTATTAACATTAACAATATTACCGATATTAGTAACAGTAATTTGTAAAAAATTGTCTATTTTTTGTCCCGATATTACATTGAGTATTTGCCCAATTAAATAAGGCACAATAAGATCAATTAATTCAAATAAACCTGTCGCACCTATGCTTAAAAACACTGTTAATTTATAGTCATCATAATACTTAATTAGATCTTTAAAAGAAGCCATAAACAATGAATAATTAACGATATAAGGAATAGGGTATTTTATTCTTTATCAGCAAATTAACTGCCCTTCGGGCAAGGCAGGAGGCAGGAGGGAAAATTTTTAGACCACGAAAAAACCCTTTTTGTCTCGCCCAATTGGGTTTAAATCCCCCGCTAACCGTCCTCCTGCCTCCTGCCTTTCAACTCCTGCCTTCTTTAATCTTTAGGTTTTTTATATGCTGGTCTAAAATCTTTTTTCTCTGCTTTATGATAATTATTTTTACCATCATCTCTTTTATTAAAACCTTTAGGATCAGGTTTAAATCTAGGACAAGCATAGGGAATTACTTTTTTTATTTCTAAAGTATCACCCTTCCTTTGACACAAAACTTTATAAACATATCCCATCCATAATTTTTTATTTTTTACCCACTCAAAACTATTAGTAAAAGTATATTTAAACTTCTTGATAAACCCTGTTTCTTTGGCAATTTTGCGGACATCTTCCATCATCATTGAGCGTTGTACCGTGATATTTTTTTGAGCAGTCCATACCCCCGTAAATTCCCAAGTTTCAAAACCCCTAGGATTAGTCGGCATATTTTTATCCCATGCAATAATTTGCAAACTAACTAACTTATCATCCTTCATTTTTGGATAACCTCTAAACCAGTGAGATCCTAAGATTTTGTCTTGATTATGGGCAATCCAATACAATCTGGGGGTTTTAAAAGTTACTTCTATTTGAAATCCATCAGGCAAAATTAAGATGAAATGTTGTTCGGGTTCGCTGGGAGGTACCAATATACCTTGTACTTCGGCGATCGCCTGATGACACCCATTGCCTGCTAAAATCTTATAACGTTTTTTCTCGACTTTTTCCGCTGATTTTTGGGGAGTTTTTTGCTGAGATTTTGTCTGGGTAGATTTATCTTTAATTTTGTCAGTTTTGTCGGAATTAGTCTGGTTTTTGTTAGCAGATTTATCTTTTTCTGAAGGAGTTGCAGTAGAGATTTTTTCCTCAGAAACTAATATATCTGATACACTAATGATAGGATCTGGCGGTAAACTTTGTGTTTCAGCATTTGAAGGACAACAAAGACGGCAGGCTTGATAACCTTTTTCAATACCACTGGTAAAAGAACCTAATCTTTGCCACCCCTCCTTCTCATGCTGACAATGACGACAAGTTTGAGCGTGGATTTTACCACCAGGAGAAACGAAATAATTAGGAATTGTTGATTTTTGATTGGTTTCTTGTGTCATGGCTTACGGGAAATCGGCTTTTTTTTAAAGATTAGCTTATTTAGTCACCGTGTCTCATTGTAGATGTTTTTTTTCTTTGAGTGTTAATAATTGACGGGTAATTGCTAATTACTAATTGTTAATTAACTCCTTCAAGTATAATAATCAGAAGAAATAAATATATCTAAGGAGAACAAGCAATGTTAGCTTACTTTCTCGCCACTCTTATGGCTATTATTAGTCTAATACTATATTTGAATGCTTTTATTAGTCCGAAAATTCATCGGCAGGATGATTTCTTATGGAGTGGGTTAGGATTATTTTATGCCCTGACTCTTTGGGTATGTGCTGGTAGAATAACGGGAGCAGTTTTATTAGGACAATTAGCTATCATCTCAGTGGCCATCGCATTTATTTGGGAAAATCGTCAACTAAGAAAAACTATTATTGCCGATTCGCAATCGAGGGCGGTTTTACAAGGAGTTTCCTTATTAAGCTTGATTGCGGGTTCCTTGGATAAACTCTCTCAATTAACCCTTAAAAAACCAAAACCGTCTGTTACCAGTAAAACAAAAACCGATAAACCAGTTGAGACTGAGGAAAAAATCGATGTTGTCGAAGAAACAAAAGTAACGGATTCAGAAAAAAATGTTTCCTCTGAGGTAAAAACTGAATCTGCCACAGTTGCTGAAGACATTATTACTGACATTGCTACTTCTCAAAAAGTAGAAAATATTATCGAAGAAATTGTTAGTGATACCCCCAAGGATGATTCTCCACAGGAAGACAACATCATTGAAGAAATTGTTAATCAACAGACGAACAAAGAAGAAAATATCCTTGAAGATGATTTTGACATTGATTCTTTAGGATTAACGGAATCATCTTCAGAAAAGAAACCATCCTCCCCTCCTAAAGCCACTATTCTTAGCAAGTTTTTGGGGATTTTCCGTAAACCATCTCCTCCGAAAACCCCTCAACCGCAGGAACCGGTTTCTCAACAACAACCCCTTGAAGATTCTAGTTTAGAAGAAAATACTGTAGAAATTAAGCCTCAAACTACGGAGACGGACGTGGAAGATGCGATGGTAAATACCGATTTACCAGAATCTAATAATAATATCCCTGAAGATAGCACAAAAACCCCCAAAACCTCACCAGAGACAGACAAGATTATAGAAACATCTGTGGAAATTTCCACCCCAGAAACAGAAATTATAGCTGATACTCCCTTAGAATCGGACGTCAAAGAAGAAGACACCTCCTTGTTAACGGATTTAGAATCTGACGACACCCAAGAGGGAGAAATCGAATTGTTACCAGAAAATACCGATACAGATTTATCTCAGGAAATCTATCCTCAAGATATTCCTGCACAAGATATTATCGAAACCCTAACGGATTTACCAGTAGAAACTGAAAATGCCGCTTTAGAAGAATTATCCTCTGAGGAAGATAATCAAAATCCAATGGATGAATTAGATCACCCTTTTGAGGATGAGGTTAAAATCAACGAAAATCAGTAGATAATTTAGAATCGGAATAACCATTCAATATTAATAAAATCAAAAGATGAACAAAAAATATCACGTTTATGGCATAGGTAACGCCCTAGTCGATATGGAATTTAAAGTAACCCCCGAATTACTCACTCAATTAGCCATTGACAAAGGGGTAATGACTTTAATGGATGAAACCCAACAAACGGAAGTTGTCAAACATTTACCGAACCCTTGCAAAAAATGTTCTGGAGGTTCTGCCGCTAATACATTAGTAGCGATAGGTCAACTAGGGGGGAAAGGTTTTTATTCTTGTAAAGTAGCCGATGATGATGCAGGTGCATTTTATCTTGAAGATTTACTTAATTGCGGATTACATACCAACTTAACTGTCGAAAATCGCCCCACTGGTATTACAGGCAGGTGTTTAGTTTTAGTTACTCCCGATGCCGATCGCACTATGAATACTTTTTTAGGTATTACGGGAAATTTAACCACCAAAGAATTAAACGAGACAGCCTTAAAGGATTCTGATTATCTATATATCGAAGGTTATTTAGTCTCTTCTCCCACAGCAAAACAAACCGCCATCCTAGCTAAAAATATCGCCGCAAAAGCTGGAGTTAAAACTTCTTTATCTTTATCGGATCCTAACATGGTAGAATTTTTCCGAGATGGTATTTTTGAGATTATCGGCGACGGTGTT
Source organism: uncultured cyanobacterium (assembly GCA_963749915.1). Classification (GTDB taxonomy): domain Bacteria; phylum Cyanobacteriota; class Cyanobacteriia; order Cyanobacteriales; family Cyanobacteriaceae; genus Geminocystis. The sequence continues at coordinate 457,859 of CAVVOP010000008.1, read as the reverse complement.
GATTTATTATTTGCTAACGAAACTGAAGCTTTAAAAATAGCCAATACTGGTGATTTAGATACAGCCATCGATTATTTTAAAAATATAGCACATACTTTCGTGGTTACCCGTGGCAAAAAGGGATCCCTTATTTTTGATGGTGAAAACTTGCTGGAAATTCCTGCTTTTCCCGTTACGGCAGTAGATACTGTGGGTGCAGGGGATATGTATGCCGGGTGTTTATTGTACGGTATCACCAATGGTTTAAATTGGACTTCTGCAGGGAAATTAGCCTCTTTAGCCTCGGCGGAATTAGTTACTAATTTTGGTGCAAGACTAGATACTGGTACATTACAAGAACTTTTGAATCAAATTAGGTAACATTTATTAAATAGCAACTAACCTAATTTGTCTTTTAATCCATTGTCCATTATCAATTATCAAAAAAAATGAGCAAAGTTGTAATTATCGGTAGCGGCATTGTCGGCAGTACCATTGCCTATGAATTGAGTGATAACTCTAATTTAGATATTACTCTAATTGACGAAAAAAATCCCGGCACAGGTTCAACTGGTTCGGCATTAGGATTTTTAATGGCAGTAATTAGTCATAAGACAAAAGGTAGGGCATGGAAATTACGAGAATCTAGTTTAGAAAGATATAATACTTTAATCCCAGAGTTAGAAACCTTGACAGGTTTACAGATTCCTCGTAACACTGATGGGATTGTTAAATTACTTCTGCCTGGTGATGATTTGAGTAAATGGGAAAAGTTAGCAGAAATTCGAGCTCAACAAGGTTATGATCTTCAGATTTGGGATAAGTCTCTTTTAAAACATTACTGCCCCGAAGTTGAAGTATCCTCTTTATTAGGTGGGGTTTATTCCCCCGGCGATCGCCAAATTAACCCCACTTTTTTGACTAAAGCCTTAGTAAAAGCCGCCTCATTAAAAGGAGTTAAATGTATCTTCGGAAAAAAAGTGCAAAACTTGAAGATAGTTGACGGCAAGACTCGGCGTTGTCAACAAATAGAGATAGAGGAAAATCAATCATTACCTGCCGATTGGGTAATTTTAGCCACAGGATTGGGTACCTCATCCCTAATACGGCCTTTAGGTTCACAAATAGCGATAAAACCAGTTTTAGGCCAAGCATTATTACTCAAACATACTAATTGGCACAATAAAGACAATTTTGACCCAGTAATTATAGCCAATGATTTTCGTATTGCACCTATGGGTAATGATGAATTTTGGTTAGGCGCAACGGTAGAATTTCCCCATGATGGAGATGAACTTTTGCCTGACAAGGATTTATTACAAAATTTACAACAACAAGCCATCAAATTTTGCCCCAGTTTAGCGGATGCTCCCATAATGTTATCATGGACAGGGAAACGACCCCGCCCAGAAGGAAAATCTGCCCCCATTGTCGAGAAATTAGAAGACTATGAGAATATTATCCTAGCCACAGGACACTACCGTAACGGGATATTATTAGCACCAGCTACAGCCTCATTGGTGTCAGATTTAATGAACGTGTAGTATGAATTTAGTTTAAAGTGATTTCCAGGAAAGAAATTAAAGTTTTAAAATCTTTAATTCACAAGGATTACGGCGGTTATAAAGTTTTGTTGCGATATTATTGACAAATTGATATTACCATAATGCAGAAACAAAAAATTTCAATTTTTGATTACAGTCTTTTATCATTACTTTTATCATTAATTAGTTTCAAGTTCGGAAAGAGATGGCGAATCTTGAATGAGAGAAACTTAAATCCTTTTCTCTCTTGAATCGAGGCACTATGTACCATTTTGTAATAGTTTCAGTCATTATAGCTGATGTTGAGATTGCACTTTATTGGCTATTATAATAATTAAATCTTTTGTTTGATAGAGGTTTCGGTTTTTATCAGCAAGCCCTATTTATTCTATAAATTTTTGAATTCCTTTTTGTTAGTCTTAGTGATCACTTGATAGGGGCATTTCGAATTCGCCAACAGTATCCGAAACTAGATTAAAAATCAAGTATCAGTTTCCACAAAAGCCCATGTCAGATATTGTAGCATTTTTAATGAAAGGAACAGAATCCTAGGGTTTGACACTTTCTTGGGCGAGGTTCATAAGACGATCGAAATCGAAATTATCGACTTCTTTCTCGATGGCTTTGGCTAAAGCTCGATGTTCTTGCGGTATTTGAGATAACAACTGAGCAATTAGTTGATTATTAATTAGAGCAGCAGCTTCGGCAAGATCCCTTAACCATGCCTCGGGCATAACCCTTAAAGCTGCGACTGTCAATCGAATATTTTCATCTTCGGGGCCATCATCTGAGTGAATTTCTTCGTAAAGATAACGCAGTGCCAAATATTGTGCCATCTTCTCGAAAATAATTTCTTCGGCAAAGGGTTTGCGGACAAAATCATCGCAACCAGCTGCGAGGACAAGTGCTTTTTCTTCTTCCAAGGTGCTAGCAGTTAAAGCTATAATTACCGTAGCTTGTCCTTGAAGATGAGATTTAATTTGTTGTGTGGCTTCATAACCGTTCATCACCGGCATTCTCATATCCATCCAGATCAGATGGGGCTGCCATTGTTGCCAAATTTCTACTGCTTCTTGTCCATTCCTGGCTTCTTGGACATTAAAACCAATGGGCTGTAGCAATTGTAATAATAGTTGACGATTTCCAGTGCCATCGTCCACTACCAAAATCCGATATTCTGGTTGATTTGGTTCTAATCCAACGACTCTTTGAGTTGGTTTCTTTCCTTGAATTTTACTTGCTTCGCCTAATTTTGCTTTGATATTAAAGCGAAAGATAGTTCCTTTCCCAACTTGAGAACTAACTGTGATTTTGCCGCCCATCAGTTCGATAAACTTTTTAGTGATTGGCAAGCCTAAACCCGTTCCCTGCTGAGATTGTTTGCCTGTTTCCGTTTGAATAAAAGCATCAAATATACTCTCTATTTCTTCGGGGGCAATCCCTGCACCGGTGTCTTCTACCTCAAATTGAATATTGGTTGGTTTATCTGCCAATCCTACTCGTAAAGTGATACTACCTTCCTGAGTAAACTTGATGGCATTGCCCAATAAATTAATCAAAACTTGACGGAGTTTTTTGTCATCGCTGTGGATATATCGGGGCAGATTGTTGGCCCGTTCAACAATAAGCTCTAAACCCTTAGATTCTGCTCTGAATGACAACATTTCTTGGACTAGGTCTAATAGATTGAATAAATCGAAGTCTTTAGGGTCGAGAATCATTTTTCCCGACTCGATTTTTGCTAAATCCAGTACGTCATTAATTAAAGATAATAAGTGTTCGCCACTACGATTGATAATACCGAGATTCTCTTGTTGGGTCTTGGTGAGAGATTTTTCGCGGTTGAGCAGTTGGCTAAAACCGAGGATGGAGTTTAGGGGGGTCCGAAGTTCGTGACTCATACTAGCGAGAAATTCGCTTTTAGCACGGTTGGCTGATTCCGCTGATTCTTTTGCCTCCTCAGCAATCTGTTTAGCTTCTGCCAATTGAGCAGTGCGCTCTGCCACGCGAGTTTCTAACAGCTCAAAAGAACTTTTGAGTTGCTCTGCCATGAGTTTGAATGATTGAGAAAGCAGACTCAACTCCCGAGTCCTACTGACTAGGGCACTTTGGCCAAAATCTCCCTGGGCAATGGCTTGGCTAGCAAGACTCAACTGGGAGATTGGACGAGAAATCCAGCGAGAGGTATAAATTCCCAAAATAGTGGCGATCGCCAGAGCAAGAATACATAAAACAACGGTTGTCCGGGTGTTGGCATTGATGGTTGTCATAAAATCGGATTGAGGAATTGTCACTACAACTAGCCAATCCAACCCATAGTCATCCTTCCAAGGTAAGACCTGAACAAAGAATTTTTGATTCTCTTTGGTAAACTCCAAGTGCTGTGATTGTTGAATCCCTTTAAAATTGCCGAATTGCTCTTTCAAGTATTGAGCTGTAGATTGGATCGTAGAATCAGGGCTATGAAGAGCACTGATCCTTTGGGTCTGATCCTTAATGACCCGATAAGTCTCCCGAGAACCGGAATTACCAATCAGCAGCCCATCTCGTTCCATGATAAAGATTCTGCCATTGGGGCTGATCTTTAACGTGCGCAGGAAACGACTAATGTCAGTCAGAAGTAAATCTACAGCAAAAACCCCGAGAAGTTTGCGATAAGGACTATAAATGGGATAGGCTGCTGAGGCGGCCACATAGCCAGGGAACCCTTCTGCAGTATAGATGCGGCTCCAAATGGGCTTGCCAGCTTTAACCGCATCGACATACCACTGGTCTGTTGGTGCATAATATTCCGTGGCGTCTAATAATTTTGTGGGCCGACCTTGTGCGTCAGTAGCATAGTTGTAGTCTTTGCCATCTGCTAGTGAGTGTTTAACAATGTTGACTCCCTGCCCAGGAGGCCATCGCTGAGCCGCGAGACCTTCGCCATTTTGTAAGTAATATCCAATGAAGGCAATATTTGGATAGTTCTGAGCTCGTTTCCAGAGGTATTGCTCCGCACTTTTAAAATCCCTGAGTTCCAGCATTCCAGATTCTAAGAGATATAACGCATTACTGGCTAGTTGAGGTGGGAGTGCCAAATAGGAAGTGAGATGCTGATCGACCCGTCCGCCAATTTCATTGCTAAGATTTATAGCGAGGCTATTGACCGCCTTCTGACCATTTTTGAAGGACAAATACCCAACTAGCCCGACTGCTGAGAAAATTTGCAGCACGAACGGTACGATGAGTACCAGGCTTAATGGAACTTTTTGTAGATAATTTTCATTTTTATGTTTTAAGACCATCATTTTTAACCATCATTTTTGGTATTTAAGATAACCTGCACAAATCATCACTAAAAGAAGTAGTGCAATATGTTTGCAATTCGCTCCGGATATGTTGGTTAATAAAATAACGACCTAACACATTTAGAGGTAAATACCGCGCACCTGTAATCTTTTTTAAACACTGGGAAGAACCGCATAGGCATTGGAAGGATGTGCACATATACCATTCGGTACTGGGATAGAAAAAAGTCAGTTCTTCACCTGGCCTAATATCCCGTACTGCACGTAACTCCATCTGACTGAAATCCATAAGTACATTTGGATCGCAACTATGATTCAGATAGGCGATGCGTGAAAATTCTTCGATGTGTTCATGCTTATTTATCTGGATACTTGTACGAGTTGGAGAATCGATAATTTCATATCCTGAAATCTTATGAAATGCCTTTCCTGCTTTGATAAAATTAAGCGAGACTAAACATTTTCCTTTACCATTGTTACCATTGGGAGCTGGGACAACTTTAACCGACATATACAAAACACTCCTTTTGTCATTCAATTAAATTAGATTCTAAATATTCTAGGACAGCAATTTAAATTTATCGGATTAGAATTTAAAAGTGGTTCTCACCACTCCCAAAAAAGCATCGTCACCAACTTGCTGATCGGGAGAGTTCAGGTAAATTAACCCAGGTGTGATCGAGATATAATCATTGATTCGATAGCGATAAAAGACTTCTAGGTGCAGAGGAATTTTGTTAGCCGCGCCCACGAAACCTAGTTGCTGAGGATTGCCTAAATAAGGCTCAACACCTACAATCACGCCCCCTAGACTACCTTGTTTAAACAAGTCGGGAAACGCTAAAGTCAGGGCATAAGTCCAAATTTCGCCATTATCAAGCTTGAAATTGGTAATATTAGCATTGGTGTATCCTCCCCAGGCACTGACAGTGAATTTAGGGCTGAGGCGATAAGAAGCCTCGATACCAAAGGAATTACCAGAAACTCTGGCACCAGTTCCGCCGGGAAAATTCGCCAAGCTCGTCCCGACAACACCAAAGAGTTGGCTATCAATGGTAGCGAACCCATAGTTAAAGAGTGCCGTCCCCGTTTGATGATAACTGTTAACGTAGGTTAGGGCTAAAGTCAGATTGTCATTAGGCGTGAAGGTTATCTGACCCAGAGCCGCATAATCTCCGTTGAAAAACCCAGAACCTGCCTCAGGATTAGCTGCACTAGAAGGACCTGCTAGGTAACTGGCACTAAGTTGGATAAAGTCGCTTAACCTGAAGTTAAATCCTGCCCCAGTTCCACCGCCAATGTAGTAAAGAGCATTATGAGCACCAAATAAAGACAGGGCACCTGAACCACCATCCCCAAAGTCATCAATGGGATCGTTGCCAGCCGTGGGCAAATAATCTGAAGTCGCTCCAGCATAAGCTGTCACAAAGAAGTCAGCCCCCTCCCCAAGGGGAAAGAAGTACGATAGATAATCGAGAATGACATCATTGTCCGCATAGTCCTGAAAGGTGAGAACGCCGACGGAGGTTTCACCGCCAGGAATGGCTTCTGGATTAGCGGAAAACTGGAAACGAGGAGAAGCACCTGCTGCCAACCCAGTGGATAGTAGGTCCTTACCGGTAAAGCTGGTTTCCAGATACAGACGTACTCGGTTTTGGAAGACCGCCTGATTATCGGATGCGGCAGCTACCGCAAAAACCACTTCACCAGTTAACTTGGTGGTGGGGGAAAACTGATGGTCTTCCAAGAAGGCTACTCGGGATTCTAAATTATCGATCCGGGTTCCCAGAACTGTTAGCTCTTGTCGGAATTCCTCCGTCAGCCGCTTCAGTTTTTCAATATCCTCTTTGAGGACGCTGATATTTTCCTGGAGTAAACGCTCTAGGGTATTGAGGCAGGCGTTCAGTCCGGTGGCAAACTCCCAACGGCTCAAGGCTCGATTGCCTCGGAACGTGCTATCGGGATAGCCGACAATACAGCTGTAGCGTTCTACTAGATTCCGCAATGCTTCATAAGCCCAGTCGGTGGGAACCACGTCTTTTAATTCAGAGACGTTAGTAATTTGCTCAAGAGAAGACTTTTGTTGGTTGTATTCCTCGATTTGCTCTAAGAGATTGGTATCAGTTGGCCCTGGCGATTCATCAGCCATCGCCCCCCCTCCCATTAACAGGGTAGAAACCAAAATTAATGGACTCATTGGTTCACATTTACGAACTTGCCTCCAGATTTTCATTACTTTACTCCTTACAACCTAGAATCTCTAGATAAATCTTTTCATAAATATAACGCACACCAAGTAATTATTTTTTCTAAATTCTAAATTCTAAATTCTAAATTCTAAATTTCCTTCACCATAAGACTTTTAAGCCTAACCTAGATAATATGATGGTCGTTGTGTTATGGTGAAAATATAGTAAAATAAATCTTAAACTGATAGATATTCATGACTGCCCAAATTAATAATAGTAAGGTTAAGGTGACTGAAAGGGAGAAAATCAACAGCACCATCAAAAAAGCCCAAGAGTACCTTTTCTCCTTACAAAAAAATGATGGTCATTGGTGTGCCTATTTGGAGTCCAATGTTACTCTTACCGCTGAAGCTCTCTTACTCTATAAAATTTTGGGTATCGATAATCAAAAACCCTTATATAAGATAGAACATTATTTGCGATCGCAACAACGTAGTCATGGCGGATGGGAGATCTATTATGGGGATGGAGGAGACTTAAGTACATCCATAGAAGCGTATATGGCACTAAGATTACTAGGGGTTAGTGCCGATGATAGTACCATGATTAGGGCGAAAAAATTTATTTTGAGTAAGGGAGGGATTAGTCAAAGTCGCATATTTACTAAATTTCACCTTGCCTTAATCGGTTGCTATGATTGGCGTGGTGTGCCTTCTCTTCCTCCTTGGATAATGCTACTACCCCAAAATCCCTTGTTTACTATCTATGAAATGTCGAGTTGGGCAAGAAGTAGCACCGTACCGTTATTAATTGTCTTCGATCGAAAGCCCGTTTTCGCCGTTGAACCGAGAATAAAATTAGACGAGTTATACAGCGAAGGTATTGGTAACATAAAATATGAAGTACCCCGCAGTGGTGATTGGACAGATATATTCGCTGAGTTAGATAATTTATTTAAACTGGCGGAAGATTGGAATATCGTACCCTTCAAAGAGCAAAGTATTCAAGCCGCCGAAAAATGGATTATTGAAAGGGAAGAAATAAAGGGAGATTGGGGAGGTATTCTTCCTCCCATCGTCAACTCCCTCTTAGCTTTTAAAATTCTTGAATATCATGTTAATGATCCTATGGTAGTACGAGGATTAGAGGCCATAGAAAATTTTGCCATCGAAACCCATGATGATTATTTAGTACAACCCTGTATTTCTCCTGTATGGGATACGACCTGGTGTTTACGTGCTTTAGTAGAATCTGGTGTTGCCCCAAATCACCCTAATTTAGTTAAAGGTGGTGAGTGGTTATTGGATAAACAAATTTTTACTTACGGGGATTGGGTCATAAAAAATCCTCAAGGAAAACCTGGCGGTTGGTCCTTTGAATATGAAAATCGTTTTTATCCTGATATAGATTATTCTTCCGTAGTAATTATGACCCTAAACCAGTTAGAATTACCCCGTGAAAATTTAAAACGGGAAGCAATTTTCCGATGTCTTCGGTGGATTGAGACAATGCAGTGTCATAATCATGGTTGGGCAGCGTTTGATATTGATAATGATGCTAATTGGTTAAATTATCTCCCCTATGGTGACTTAAAAGCCATGACGGATCCAGCGACGGCGGATGTTACCGCTAGAGTATTGGAAATGGTGGGTAGTTGTGATTTGCCCATGAAAGCCACTAGATTCCAGGATGCGATCGCCTATTTAATCAAACAACAGGAAGCCGATGGTAGCTGGTTTGGACGTTGGGGGGTAAACTATATATACGGTACCTCAGGGGTTTTATCGGCTTTGGCGGTGATTGCACCTAAAACTCACCAAAATGAGATCGAAAAAGGCATAAATTGGTTAATAAGTTGTCAAAATGCTGATGGTGGTTGGGGAGAAACCTGCGAGAGTTATAAAAATCCCGCATTAAAGGGGAAAGGGGATTCTACCGCCTCTCAGACTGCATGGGCGTTAATTGGTTTATTAGACGGGGGAAATGCCATGGAAAAATTCCCAGAAGATACTATAAAAAAAGGAATAAACTATCTATTAACTAACCAAAATAATAACGGCACATGGGAAGAAAAACAATTCACTGGCACAGGATTTCCCGGACATTTTTATCTTAAAAATCACCTATACTGTCATTATTTCCCCTTAATCGCCCTGGGAAAATACGAAAAAATCTGTATAAATTCTGTCGGTTGCGTTAATTAATTGTTAGAGTTATTATCTCATTTTTTGACCTCAGTTTTTTTCCCATAGTCATCACCAATATTTTAAAATTAACCATCAACTATCAACGGTCAACAGTCAACTAACTTAAATGAATTTACCTTCTTTTCTCTGGTTATGGAAAATCGCCGCATGGTCAATGGGATTTACCATCGCCCTTTATCTTACACTGGGTGTATCGGGAATATTAATGTTTAAATATCGCCAGGAAAAAAAACCGCGCCCCCAATGGTTACGCCCATTTCATCGGGTAATAGGTGCCATAATGGTTATCCTCGTCCTATTATTGCTATCCATCGGCTTAATCGGGACACTAGGGTATTATGGCAGTTTAGGGCATTCATGGCATTTACCTGCAGGATTAATCGTTGTTAGTCTAGTGTTATTATCTGCTTGGAGTTCAACACAAATACATCCTACCAGACTTTGGGCAAGAAAACTTCATGTTAGTGTGAATATGGGCTTATTTTTCTCCTTACTATTTGTCGGTCTAAGCGGTTGGGGTATCGTGCAAAAATACTTATAATAATTGGACATTTCCCATAATTTATAGGCTCGTTTTACTAACTAATAGAATCTCGATTTAAGGGGATCATTGCCCAAGTAACATAAGTACCAACGGGACTCCATAAAAGGTAAGGTATTAATAAATATAATGCTGATTTATTGGCAAAAAAGACCAGAACTGCTAAGACCAAACCTACTAAAAATCCACTACCGCCAATTAAAACTCCCACACTCAAGCTACGAACTGCACACATCACTCTTGTATAAGCGAAAATAACCATTTCTAAGGCTAGATAAAAAGTCATTAAAATAGCCTTTCTCATCGGATTAATATCTGTCTCCCAAATGATGCTTGCGGACAAAACCAGGCACACAAGAATGAAAATCCAGATAAAGGGAATGGCAAATTCAAAAGTTAGCCAATTTGGGCGACGTAAACGAAAAAACCACCTTAAATCATCAGAAGGAATACGATTAATCAAAATAGCCACCAAAAATGCGATCGCAGCAATTACTAACCAAGAGGGAAACATGATAATATAAGTTAAAATTATTGTTCATTGTTGACTACACTTTAGTGGCCCGATTTGCACCCATATTTTCGCCCTCTCGCAGACGTTTGCCACGCCAAAGTAATTTTAAGGGTGTTCCTTTGAAACCTAATTGTTGACGGAATTGTTTTTCAATATAACGACGATAATTATTATCCAACCGTTTGGGATCGTTGACAAATAAAGCGATGGTGGGGGGTTTACTGGTTACTTGAGTGCCATAGTAAATGCGCCCCTGTTTTCCTTGTCTGCTGGTGGGAGGTGAATGCCATCTAACCGCTTCTTCTAGTACTTCATTAATTACCGAGGTACTAACTCGTTTTTTGTGACCTTCGGCGGCGTTATCCACTAAGTCCAATATATTTTCTACCCTTTTACCCGACATGGCTGAGACGAAAATTCTTTCTGCCCATTCCATGAAAAATAAGCGATCCTCAAGCATTTTCTGGTATTCATAGATAGTATGAGAGTCCTTTTCTACGGCATCCCACTTATTGGCGATAATGACTGCCGCCCTTCCTTCTTCGATGATTCTACCTGCTAATTTCAAATCTTGCTCGGTAACGCCGTCCAAGACATCGATGACGAATAAGACAACATCTGCCCGTTTTATGGCCTTAAATGCCCTATTTATCCCAAAAAATTCCGCCCCATAATCGACATTTTTTTTCCGTCTAATCCCTGCTGTATCAATTAAGCGATAGGTTTTTCCATTTCTTTCTACCACCATATCAATAGCGTCACGAGTTGTGCCAGAAACGGGACTAACAATAGCTCTATTTTCCCCTGTTAAAGCGTTTAAAAGGCTAGATTTACCCACATTTGGCCTGCCAATTATCGCTACTTTTATCTCCTCTACCTCCTCTAATTCATCCATAGTGGGTAAATACTGAATTAAATCATCTAATAGTTCTGCTGTACCATTACCATGAATAGCCGAAAGAGGGTAAGGTTCACCTAAGCCTAAATTCCAAAACTCCGCCGCCTGGGTTAACCCTTCTGTTTCTGACTCGCATTTATTCACGGCTAATACAGTCGGTAGGTTTTGAGTACGCAACCATGCCGCAATTTCTTCATCTCCTGCCGTTAATCCCTGTTGCCCATCTACTACAAAAATAGCCGCTACTGCCTCTGCTAGTGCCGCCTGGGCTTGTTCACGAATCAAGGGCAAAAATTCGGTATCATCATCAAAAACTAACCCCCCCGTATCGACTATCTGAAATTCTCTATCCTGCCAAAATGCTGGTCGATAAGTGCGATCGCGTGTTATACCAGGTTCATCATATACGATCGCATCTTGTTCTCCGGATAAACGATTTACAAGGGCGGACTTACCAACATTAGGACGACCGATTATGGCAACGATAGGAAGCATTATTTTTAGAATTGAGCATAGTCCTACAATTATAGCTTATTAACAGTGAATAGTAACGATACTGTTTGGGGTTAAGCAATATATAAAAAAATGGTATGAGATAAAAGACGGTTTTGTGGCTATTGAACCTGACAACACAAAATAAATTGAACAACTCAAGCAAGATAAATCTATAGATAGTCAGTATAATTGCCTAACGTTATCTGAATGATAAATTATGGGTGATGAAATCTTAATAAACTACCTTTAATTATAGGTACAATATTCGGGTGGCTTTACTTTCAAACTAATAATAAAAAAGTAATACACTAAGTATTGTAAAAAGTAAATCAAGTAAATGATCAATAAATTACCTAACGGTCCGAATAGTCCTTCTTGGTGGCAGTTAATACGCTGGATACAAGATCCTTTAATGTATCAGAAAGAATGTGCCCAGCGTTATGGAGATATTTTTACTTTGAAGATGAATGGTTTTTCTCCCTTTGTGTTCATCGGAAACCCAGTAGGAATAAAAGAAATTTTCAATCAAAATCCTAAAAATTTCGACGTTGGGCGTTCTAATTACCTAGTTGAGCCTCTTGTGGGAGAAAATTCTCTGTTTTTATACGATGGTGAGCGTCATCAACGAGAACGAAAATTATTAATGCCTCCTTTTCATGGGCAAAGTTTGCAATTATACGCACAATCAATCTGCGATATTGCTACCCAAGTAGCTAGTCAGTGGCAAGAAAATCAACGTATCATTGCACGTAAGGCAATGCAAGATATAAGTTTAGAAGTTATTTTACAAGTAGTCTTTGGGATTTCGGAGGGAAAACGATATCAAAAAATTAAACCGTTACTAGCTGAAATGTTGGATGCAACAGATTCCCCATTACGTTCTAGCTTTCTGTTTCTGAAATTTTTGCAACAAGATTGGGGAACTTGGAGTCCTTGGGGACGAATAAAAGAATCGTCAAAGACAAATTTATGAGCTATTACAAGAGGAAATTGATGAAAGACATTCGGGAGGCAACCAAATTGGGAATGATGTTCTCAGTTTAATGATGGCAGCCAAAGATGAAACAGGAAAGACATTAACCAATGCTGAATTAAAAGACGAGTTATTAACTTTATTGTTTGCTGGTCACGAAACGACTGCTACTATGATGGCTTGGGCTTTTTATGAGCTTCTCGGACATCCTTCTGTTCTGCAAAAATTGTCTGAGGAATTTGAGCAACAAGGAAAAAATCTGGAACCTTTAGAAATAGCCAAACTTCCCTATCTCAATGCTGTTTGTCAAGAAGTTTTACGTATGTATCCAGTAATTCCAATTATTTTCCCTCGGATTACGAAAACAGCCATGAAAATTATGGGATATCAATTTGAGCCAGAAACTTGGCTAACTCCTAGTATTTATCTGGTTCATTATCGAGAAGATTTATATCCAGAGCCAGAAAAATTTAAGCCAGAACGTTTTTTAGAAAGACAATTTTCTGGTTATGAATACTTTCCTTTTGGTGGAGGAAATCGTCGCTGTTTGGGATATGCTTTAGCTGAATTAGAAATGAAGCTAGTTTTGGCATCTATAATCTCTCAATACGAACTAACTTTGGCGAGCAATAAATTGGTAGAACCACAGCGTCGAGGTTTAGCTATTGCCCCTGCTGGTGGTGTTCCCTTAATTGTCCAAAGAAAACGAACAACTTTCTCCAAACAGGTAGTGGGCATTGTTTAGTAATCAAAGATTTAGTCTAACTCACAAATGTACCTCGATGCGATCGCACAGGGCTGGCGTAGCCTGACTGCTGTAGGTGCAACTTTGGTGTGCTCTTTATGACAAAAACTTTTTCATTAGACTTGTTGTGAAAAAGTAGCATACCATAAAAATACTTAGTAACATATTCTTCATGATAATATTAATACGCTATTAATTTACTCAATATATAATGACTACTGAAAATGAAAGGGTAGCAGGATATATAATTCCCGAACTTTACGAAAGATTTGACCAATTTTGTAAGGAAAATAATCTTAATTGCTCAAGAGCATTAAACGTGATTATTGCTGAATATTTTGGGCTTGAAGAAACTTTACTTATTAAAAAAACTTGGATTGGTGGTGTTACTTTAGTTGAATTTGAACAGCTTAAAAAAGAAGTACAAGAATTAAAAGAATTAGTTAATACACTTAGTAAACTATCAAGTAGCATACCTGAAAAGAAACAGAAAAAATCATCTGAAAATATAGAATTAGAAAGCGATCGCTTATCAGATAACCTTGAGCGAATAGAATTAAATACAACAGAATTAGCTAAAAGATTTAATGTCTCCAGAGGTGCAATAAATCAATATAAAAAGAAATTTAGAGATAATAAGATAACGAAAGAAGAATATATAGAATGGACGAAATCAAAAGACCCAGAAGGTAAAGGATGGTTTTTTGATGAGAATAGTAATTATTCATTATCATGAAATTGACCACTCGACGGTCACAACTAAAGACCACTATCAAGAGTGATCACTTTTTGATTTTCTATTGTTGGAAGTTATACTGTGCCTTCGATACAATAGTAAGTGATGTAGCAAGTATTCTTTTTCTTTATATTAAGAGACTTATAAAATGACAAAGTATCCATATGATAAGAAGACAGGAAAAGTAGAACTTCCTCCTGAATTAGAATTGGAAATTGCCACCATAGTAAAGAGTGGAGATGTTGTTGGTGCTATGAAGAAAGTAATGGATTTAACAGGAGCTGGTTTAAAGTTCTCAAAAGAATATGTTGATCGCTTTCGTTAAAATTTGGGGACGAGTTTTCCTCATTGAACCCCATACAACCTATCATCTGTGCAGTTTATAAAACCTCAATTTTTATAGTTTTTTACTGTTTTATGTTCATCTAACTATAATTTCTGGAGAAGTCTAATGTCTAGAACGATTTTGGTTTGTCAGCATGAAACTTGTCCTCGGCAAGGAGCAACCGCAGTGTTAAAAGCCTTCCAGTCTCAGGCTCCATCGGATGTTGTGGTTCAGAGCACTGGGTGCTTTGGGAAGTGCGGCAGCGGACCAATGGTTGTGGTTCTACCAGAGGAGATTTGGTATTGTCATCCCACATTCCGCACGTCACTTTGTAAGATGATAAAAGTATTAAAACCAAGCAACTTATTTTGGACAAAATATAAGTAATAATACTCAATATCTTCTTTATTTATGGTATTATAATTGAGAATATTTAGACTCTTAAATCCAATAAGTTATCAAGTTATCCAGATAAAATATAATAATTATGACAAGAAATTGGGAAAAAACTTAAAATTAGTTTTCGTTCATTTGTTAGATTTACTATCTGTTCTTTTCCTCTATTTATTACTAAATGAATTCCTTGAAAACTTTGAAATATCCATCTTAACGTCGGACGTTCCGTTAGTTTTCCTAATTGATTTTTTATTCCGATTTTTTTCTCTTTTAATAAGCGACGTATTTCTCTTTGCCCTAAAGAATATACTAACAGGCATAATCCCAAAAACACATTGCCATTGTTTCTATTCTTTTTGGACTTTTTAAAAACACACTATCTGCAAAAAATAATGGATCTTTGAGAAAGCCAAAACTTCTCTCTGCTGCTTGTTGCTCTTTATATTTTATTAGAATTTCATTTGAACTAAATTTACTTTTATCCAATCTGTTTGTTGCCAACACAAATCTTCCTGCTCTTTTTTCTAATTCATTTATTTTGATTAAATCTGATTCTATCACCGCCATAATTTTGTGAATTTTTCCTGATTTTTCTCCTTTCTTTTTCGATTTTTTCTGGTGATTATTTAATTCACTTTCCGATTAAATGTTCTGTGGCTTTGTCTTTAAAAAACTGTGGAAATAGATAAAGAGGTCGAGAAATAAATCCTAATCCGTTCAGAATAATTGCTTTGACTATTTGACCTGCTGTCACGATTTCCCTCTCGTCAATACCGAGGGCATCGTTAATAATTTCTTCAATCCCAATTTCATCTATAACTCCACTGAGGGGGCGACAATGAAGCTAAACAGACGATTCTATAAGGGATTGAACATGCTAATCTGGATAAAGATAAGATATTTTCAGTTTTTATATTAATTGCCATAGAAAAAAATGTTTCAACTTCCTCAATATTATCAGGATAATTTAAAAAAGCAGTTTAATTTACCTCAATATTTAACTCTTTGTCTTTTAGTTAACTTACTTCAAAATCTTAAAACTGTCAGGTTAGAAGAAATGGCAAAACTTTTTCCTTATCCGATTAAATTAAGAAGTAGAATTAAAAAGTTACAACGATTTCTAAGTCTGGAAAATTGGAAAATTGAAACTATCTGGTTTCCCATTTTAAAATCAGGGATTATTAATAATTGGGAATCGAAAAAAGTCATCTATTTCGTAATTGATAGAACACAGTGGCAAAATATTAATATATTGATGGTAAGTTTAGTTTATAATCAACGAGCTATTCCTATATATTTTACATTACTAGATAAAAAAGCAATTAATCCTAAATGATTAATGGAACGTTGCTCATTTTTCTACTAATTTATCTGAGTTCTCTTTATAAGCTAGAGAACTAATCACTGAGTATTTCTTGTCGTAGTCAATCACTGTTCAACCTCTAACCTCGTAATCTGAATTTATACAGTTTGACGTGCGGAATGTGGGTTATAAGAAGTCACAGAAGTGTATCTCAATCAGAGAAGATGCTAAAAGCTATCCTCAACAATACCAGAAGGTAACAATAGAAGTAGATAAAAAGGCACTTAAAGAAGCAGTAATTAATGGTGACTCCGAAGCCTTGAAGTATGCAGAACTAGGAGAAAAATTAACTTATCTATCAATTAAATAATTAACTTTATTAGACATCTCCAAAATATAATAATATCAGAAAATTAGTATAATAACTTTAACTTCTGAGGTAAAAAATATCAAAAACAATGAATAATTATACTTGGAACTATATTCAGAGCCATCCCCAAGAAACTAAAAGACTATTAGGTATTAATTATGATCAGTTGCAAGATTTAGGGAAATATCTAAAATTGCTATAGCAATCCTATTTGAGTTGTGGCAGATATAATATTAGCCTAAAACCAAAATAGAAAGAATAACAATGAGTACTTTAGATGAGTTAGAGCATTTTATCAATCAAACAAAAGATGCTCGAGAAATTAAAAGAGCTTTAGCGGTAAAAATGAAGTTGCAAGGAAACCATTTTTCTAAAATAAAAAATTTATTGGGTGTATCACATCAGTTTATAAGTAAGTGGACAAATTGTGCAATATTTGAAGGAGTGGAAAACTTAAGAGTTAAATATAAAGGACGTAAAAATTACTTAAAAGCTGAAGAAAAACAAGAAGTTATACATTGGTTAAGAGAAAAAGAATACCTGAGACTATCAGATTTAAAACTTTACTTACACCAGGAGTATAATATTATTTTTGAATCCGATCAAGGTTATTATAGTTTATTAAAAGAAGCACGAATAAGTTGGAAAAAAACTCAAAAAAAGAATCCAGCAAGGAATGATGAATTAGTGGAAGCCAAAAAAAAAGAAATTCAGGAAATGTTAGAAAAATGGAAACCAGAAATAGAAGCAGGAAAGCTAGCTATGTTTATGATTGATGAATGCCATCTTCTCTGGGGAGACATTTTAGGATATGTTTGGGGAAGAACAGATATTAGAATAGAAATTCCGATAAAAAATGAAAAAAGTAGACAAACATATTATGGAGCATTGGATTATCAAACAAAAGAATTTATTGTGAAAGAATATGAAACTGGAAATACAGAAAATACTATCAATTTTATCAAGTATTTACAAAAGCAAAGACCAGGGAAAAAATTAGCAATATTTTGGGACGGGGCAACTTATCATGATTCGAAGGAATTTAGAGAATACTTAAATGATATTAATCAAGATTTATCAGAGGAAGAATGGCAAATAATCTGTACAAAATTTGCCCCTAATGCTCCAGAACAAAACCCGGTAGAAGACGTTTGGTTACAAGGAAAAAGTTTTCTCAGAGAATTCCATCATTTATGCAAATCTTTTAAAGTAGTAAAATGGCTATTTAAGTTTTTTATGGACGGTCAAATATTTGATTTCCCTAAACTTTATGAATATGGAATTATGCCACAAGCTATTTAGGACTGCTATAGAAGAACAAGAGAATCAAAAACAAGAACAAAAGAAGATAAGAATTAATAAAGTAGGAGGTGGAAGGGATGAAAAAATAAGTAAAGAAGAACAAATAATTATGACTTTGGTTTATCTGAGACACCATCTTAATTTTCAGTTATTAGCATTAATGTTTAAAGTGAGTGAAAGTACTGCTAATAATGTGTTTCATAAATGGCAAAAATTATTAGAATTAGCCTTACCTTCTTCCTTACGAGAACAAGTAAAAAAGTTCGAGGATAGTCTAGAAGAAATCAAAAAAATCTTAACTAATTATGAGCTCATAGTAGATACAGAAGAACAAGAAATAGAAAGAAGTCTAGACTATGAAGAACAAAAAAAGCATTATTCAGGAAAGAAAAAAATGCAGACTTTTAAAAATCAAGTAATTTGTTTGCCAAAAGGGGAAGATATAGTAGATGTAGTAGGAGGAGAACTAGGACCAAAAGCTGACATAACTATTTGGAGGGAAAATGCAGATATATTTGTAGAGCATCTAATTAGAATAATCAAAATATTTAAGGTTATGGGAGAAAGATTTAGACTAAAAAAAGAGGAATATGAATCAGTTTTTTTGAGCGTTTGTGGTTTGGTAAGATTAAGAATGGGAACTTTAATAATTGAACATCGGAAAACGAGTGAAACGGGAGAAATAATTGATGTTCTGTTAACCCATATTTTTTCATCAAAATTGTATTTTTCTTGATTTTTGACGAAATAACAGGATTAAGAGCCGGCGATCGCCCTAGGAGTAAAAAGGTTTCAAATGCTTATAATGAAAGAATCATAAATTTTTGGAGATGTCTAATAGTTAATAGTAGAGTAAAATTTTAGTTAGAAGTAGAGGCTAACCTACTCCTAACTAAATATTTGTAAACATCTTAATGGGAATTTTAACATGACTCAAACAATAGAAGTTAATTTAATCGATGTACTCAATAAGATTGACGCAAAAATCGATAAATTAGACGAGAAAATAAACTCAAAATTTGACCACCTAAATCAAAAAATAGATTCCAAGTTTGAATTACTTGATAAGAAAATTGATCGTGTTCAAAACGATTTAACAGTTGTCAACATTGATGTAGAGAAGATTAAAACCCAAAATGAGCAAATAGTTAAAAGACTTGATAATGTCGAGAATCGCTTAAATACTATGACTATAGGATTTTTTGGTATTGTCGGAGTTTTGGTGACAGGATTACTCGGAATTATCGGTAAAGTTGTATTTTTCCCTAATCCGTAATTAACTTCACTCTCAAAGGTAGCTTGAAATACAGCTACTTATTTTAATATTAAGCGATATTTTTTGTCCTCTCTCCACACAATGTCCGAGAAGGGTCTAAATTCTTCCCAGGGAATTATCTGATTGAGTCGATGGAGAAAGTCTTTCTGTTGATTGAGTTTTTCTAGTCTGGCTTGAAAAGGTTCCCCCTTAAATTGATTCATTGGTTCTAACTCTCAATTTTCCTGGCCTCAGTTTATAAGCGGACGACTCCTTCTGTCAATTTTAGACTCCTCAAAAATATCTCGGACTTGTAACCTTTTTAAAGTATTTTATATTTTTCGAGATTCCCTAGACCTAAATACTCCAGAGGGAGAGAAGTTAATCAGATCATCTCAGGGGTTGACGATCGAAGAAATTAGAGATGCCATCAGATTATCGGCAGTTGCAGATCAAGGTATCACTGAAAATTGTTACCAGAGAGTCAGCCAGTTAAAAATAAATAAATTACGTAAACTACAGGTAGAATTTAGTGAACCACCTGATATGGCAGTAGGTGGATTAGATAATCTCAAACAATGGATTAATCAACGCTCTAAATTGTTTTCTGAACAATTAAGTAACTCCAAATTACCATCACCTAAAGGAATCATGCTTGTGGGTGTACCTGGTACTGGCAAAAGTTTAGTTGCCAAGACGATCGGGCAAATGTGGAGTATTCCCATTCTCAAGCTCGATATGGGTAATATCTACAATTCACTGGTAGGTGAATCAGAGAAAAATATGCGTCAGCTCCTGAAAACAGCGGAAGCCGTTGCCCCTTGTGTTTTGTGGATGGATGAGATTGAAAAAGGTCTGGCTGGTAGTAGCGGTGCAAATGATAATGGTGTCTCTCAAAGAGTATTCGGTCAATTCCTTACGTGGATGAGTGAGCATAAAGCACCGGTATTCGTTGTGGCAACGGCTAATGATATATCTTCTTTACCTCCAGAATTATCTCGCAAAAGTAGATTTGATGAAATCTTTTTCGTCGATTTGCCCCATCAAGCAGAACGTAGTGAGATATTGGCATTGCATCTAACCCGTCACGATGTTATTCTAACTGACCAAGAGTTAGAAGCATTAGCTCAATTGGCTGATAATTTTAGTGGTGCGGAATTAGCTGGTATAGTTGACGATGTTGCAATCGCTTGTTTTGATGACGATCGCTATCCTAATATTCAGTATGAAGATATTGAACGAGCAATCAAATCAACTGTACCTTTAGCGATTCGGGAAAAAGAGAAAATAGCTGGATTAAGAGCATGCATGGGCTAAATCATCTGCTCGTTTCGCATCAGCGCAAGTTAGCATTAGGAATAATAGGAGAGCTAAAGGATCTAAAGAAGTTCAAATGCTGTAAAAATTAAGGAGGTAAAAATGGCTAAAGCATCAGATTTTTGGAGTCCGATCGCGCAGCGCCAGACTCCGTCTGATCGATAAACGAAATTACCATGAAGATGGAACGATGAAACAAGAATATCGTGAGTTTCTGTTATCTGAAGGTATAAATGAGTCTCGTATTGCTCAATATGAAGCCTTAAAGAAAAGACAAATTAAGCAATTTGAACAAAGAGAACAGATGTATTTAAAACAGTATGGTATTACTTATTCTGATCTAACTTTCCAACGTGGAGGGGTCGTTGAACTAGATTTTTAATTTGATGGCGATCGCATGCAAATCTTTTTTATTTAATTCTCATTTCTAAGATGTAGCCAGTCCTAAATACTTCTCTAAATCATCAACAATTACATCAGTTAAAACTTGAATGCTATAGTAACAAGCCTGAGTCTGAGCCGAACGAAAAGTACCATTTTCCCAATATTTGTTACTACCAGAACCTCCGCCACAAACCCCAAAATAGCTGCAAGTTTCTCGGCATTGATTCACACCAACTTGTAGATCTTCATAAATCTGCAAAAATTTCTCACTTTGACATACTGAGGCTAAACTATCGCACAATACATTGCCTAAAATGAAAGAACCATAAGGCTTCACTGTTATCCCCAGCAACTCTGGGTCAAAGGTGGAAAAATTCCCCTCTGTATCGAAATTGACGATGGCAAAGGGCTTATTCATTTCAGTGTTCTGAAGGCGATCGCCTGTATAGATTAAACTGCCTAACACCTCAAATTCCCGCAAACTAAATGTTGTTGTACTCTGCTTGGTTAAATCCCAAATCCGCTGAATAAATTGCCGATAGCGTTGTTCAATCTGTGGATCTGAACCAAGAGAAGATACAAGATTGACTCCCTCTGTTTCTTCAAAATTAAATGCTACGTCTGAGATGCCATGTTCTACAAAAAAGTTAAAAATCTCATCGGGATAATCCAGAGAGTCTTCGGTGATCACGGCAATAACGCTGTAGGATATTTCATTGGCTTGCAAATAATCAATTCCCCGCATGGTGAGATGATGCAATCCCTTCCCTTGACGATTTTGGCGATGGGCATCGTGAAGAAAGGCAGGTCCATCTAAACTAACGCCCACATGAACAGGATGCTGTTTGAAGAAATCACACCAGGCTTGTGTCAGGAGAGTACCATTGGTTTGAAATGAGTGACTAAAGGTAAATTCACTCTGATTATGTCGTGCATTAGTCGCCATGATTTTGGCAAAAGCAGCTTCATAGAAGCTAATGGGCATAGTTAAGGGTTCGCCAGCGTGCCAGCAAATATCAAAATCGTCACCGAGAAATGGACTGGTAAAGATAGCTTGGAAAATGGGCTCGATTAAGTCCAGAGATAAACGCTTTTGCAGATGACGCTCAGGTAAATAACAGTAATCACAGTCTAAATTACAAAAAGAGGTCGGTTGCAGAACAACAAGTGAAATCGGACCAAAGTCATTCAGATTAATAGGTACAGTTTCCTCCTGCATTTGTGGCACTTGAGAGTGAGATGGAATGATATTCATGGTACTAGTTTACTTCTTTCAGATATTTTTGCCGGTATAGTATTACCAATTCAGGAAGCCACGACGACGATCTCGCCAACGACGACGGTTATTGAGAAAGCCACGACCGCGACGACCATTAAGGAAACTTCTGCGTCTCCCCTTTAACCATCCTCTGGCAATTTCTTCGGCCTCCAGTTCTCCCAAGGTGCTCATATCCTCTGATAACTCATCTTCACGGGTTCTCAAGGTGGTTTGAATGCGACTTAAACGCTGCTCCAGGTTAGAAACTGTAGTGGGGTTTTTCTCTGGAGTAGCAGCAGTGGCTACTTGGGGGACAGTTAAGGTCGATAACATAGCAATAAAGCTAATCCAGGTTTTTTGATTATGGTTCATAACTTTTATAGGTCTTCAGAGATGTTTGTGATTTTGACAATAGGTAAAGATATATAGATAGCTCCATGACTCATAATGATTGATTTCCAAAAGCTACGGAGCATTGGGGGGAATCTGTTCGTAGTTCAGAAGATTATTTTTAAAGTAGTTTTCAATATCTTGAGTGGTGATTCCCTGTACCACACCATCTGGACCAAACCAACGATTGACGGTAGCAAGTGCCTCTGGTTTATCGGTGAGGTAACCATCCATAAGTCGAATAATCGCCTTGTTCGCTATAAACAGGAATCCGGAGTTGTTGTGTGGCACCATGCAGGCTAATCCATACCGACGATAAGCAGGCTGGTTAAGAGGTGGTATAACAGTAAACTGATCAGGATCTATTTGTTGGCGTAGTCCATCCAAGATTATGGTATCACCAATCAAACCGTCTACTGTCCCACTCTTGAGGGCATCAATCCCCGCCATCAAGGAATCAACATCGACCAAAATAGCCTCAGGTTCTGATAGTTCTAGTAAAGCACGTGCGAAATCAACCGGAGGAACAGCAATTCGTTTGCCAGCTAGGGATTGACCTGAAGCGATCGTACTGTCTTTAGGCACAAGCAAACGGATATTGACTACACTATAACGAGCCGTAAAGTCAACAAACTGGTCTCGAGCCCAGGTGAAAGAAGCATTACAAGCCATATCAATCTCATTACTCTCCATTTTGGGAATCGCTTCAGCAATACTATTGGTTTCAACAAAAACAAGCTCTACTTCACGATTTAGTTCTTGTTCTAACTCAGCTTTAATCAGATTAACAATATCAATCGAGTAACCGACAAATTCATCCTTTTCGTTGTAATAAGCGTAAGGGACGAGATCACTAGATGTACCAATGACCAGTTTTCCCGTGCGGGCAACATTCTCCAGTACTGTATTGGCTTGGGCTGCTTCAGAGATTGTCAATAACATTAGGGTACTCAAACTGGCAAGAGAGAGTTTTTTCAATGGCGATCGGCGGAAGAAACATTTTAGTAAATTGTACATAGAGAATATTTCCAAATTTTTAAAGAGAAAATGTTGTATTTATCAGCTTAGAAAACGATTGTAGGAACCTACAATTGTTCATCGGCTCCCGTATCATCCAGAGCGGGAATTTTAGGAACTATAATGATTTACTGACAAGGGCATCTCCTGCTCCCGACGTAAGCACATGGTTTCTGGAAGGCAGGGAGCTATGCTGCCAGAAGAGGTAAACCTTTATTTATTTTTCGCTGCTTCCCACTCCTCAACATATTGTGCAGCGATCGCATGTAGATCCTTACCTATTTGTTCGTAGGCATCGTCGCTGAGATTGGCGAGGGAAACCCGAGCCGACCAATCTGTCGCATCGAAACCACTACCGTTAAGTAATACCGTAGAAAACTGTTCGGCTAGGCGAAAAACGATATCTACTGGCTCGTAATTAGTTTTGACAAAGTTGACCAAGTCCTCCCCATAATGCTTGCACATCCACAGTTCAAAGTCAAGGGTACGGTAGTAGTAGGCAGCAAGCTCACTGGGCTTAAGCTCAATTCCCATCCCCTTATATAAAGCTTCAATCCGCTTTTTCAGGATCGCCATGGTCTGTTGGCGATAGGTGTCCCCTGTATCCAATAAAGATAGCATGGAGAATAAAACCATCTGAATCTGTTGGGGCAGAGACAGTCCAGCGGTATGATTTAGGGCCACTTGGCGACTGTCGGCAACCATGCGATCGATAAATTTCAAGTTCTCAGGGTCGAGGTCAATACGGCTGTAACGCTTAATTAGTGCTTGACGATCGCTTTCGGGCAGTTGGGCAATTTTTTGGTCAAAGATATTGTCTTCATGCACAGCCACTACTCCTAAACGCCAGCCCGTGCAACCGAAATATTTGGAGTAGGAATAGACACCGATGGTGTTCTGGGGCAGTACCGCCATCAGGGAGCGAAACCCATTGACGAAAGTGCCGTAAACGTCGTCGGTAATAATAATCAGGTCAGGACGCTCAGTTTTCACGAATTGGGCAAAACGCTCCAGAGCCTCGGGGCGGATGGCATAGGAGGCAGGATTACCAGGGTTAACCAAGAAAAAGGCTTTAACGGCTGGATCTCTGAGCTTCTCTAACTCTGAGGCTGGGTACTGCCACTCATCTTCCTCATCGGGGATCAGATCGATGGTTTTAAATTGGTAATCTTGATTATGGGGAATTTCGATGTAGGGGGTAAAAATCGGTGCACCCAAGGCGACAGTATCTCCCTTGTGTATGAGCTTGTTTTCCATCAGAGTATTGAAAATGTAGCACATCGCTGCTGTTCCTCCTTCCACGGCAAAAAGATCGTATTTACCCTCAGGAGGGCGTTTGCCACACATTTCCTGTACTAAGTAAGCATGGACGACTTGCTCGGTATGGATCAACATGCGATCAGGAACGGGATAGTTATCACCAATGACACTGTCAGTGAGTTCGTGGATGAATGCTTCGCGATCGAAACCCAGAGTTTTTACCCCATAGTCAATGGAAGCCTTGAGGAAATCAATACCAGGGGCATCAGTATGACTAGCCGCCCAAGCATCAAAGCGATCGGCTATTCCTTCTTTTTGGGGCATACCACCGAGATTGGGAGCATCATAAACTCGTTTGGCTTCAGCAATACCAAATTGCCCCAAGGTGAAAAATGCTTCCCGAGGGGTGGTCGCAATCCAGTTAGGGTTACCACGCCCTGCATTGAGCATCATGTGAGTACTTCGGCTTTCGTGGTGGTCAGTCACTTGTTCCTGGGCAATCTCGATCAGCTTATTTTTAATTTCAAAGGGACTGAGGGCTTCAT
Organism: uncultured cyanobacterium; assembly: GCA_963749915.1. Lineage (GTDB taxonomy): Bacteria > Cyanobacteriota > Cyanobacteriia > Cyanobacteriales > Cyanobacteriaceae > Geminocystis. The sequence goes on along the minus strand of CAVVOP010000008.1, from coordinate 432,626 downwards.
AAGCACGTTCTTGATCTCTGAGCATGAGTCTATCTCCTATTACTTATTTGATTGTGGTTTTTGCCCACTTTTGGGCAGTTGTTCGTTTCTAATGGTTTATATGATTTTTGTTCAGGAGTCTTTTACTCCTAAGGTTCGACACGAGCGATTTCTTTTCCTTGACACAGAGCGATAACCGAACCTTCTGGCAGTGGTGTCCATCCTTCGACAGTCAGAGGGACGCTGGCGACAAGGGTAATTACGGTATCTTTTTCCAGACCTTGAATCTGTAACCCCATCGTCGATAGTTCCCCAACATCAAGATTTCTGATACTCAATCCAGGCGGTCTAGGTTCGCTAACACCGCCGTTTTCCTCCCAACGCCGACGATGGGCATGAACGAACAGGATTTCTCCATCGGAATAAAGAAAATTGGCTTGACCGTACGCTCGTACTTCTTGGGCAAATTGGGAGATTATCTCCAGCCTATCCTCTAATGAGGGCGGTTTTTTCTCCTGTTGCCACAGCGGTTGCAACCGCTCGAGCAAAAGACAGAAGACATATTCCGAATCAGTTTCCCCAATGGGTTGGAAGCTGTCCCCTGACAAGGTCATTTCCTGCCAAATCTCCTTTAAGCTACCATTATGGGCAAACATATGACGCTGGCCGCCCAATTCTCGTGTAAAAGGATGGGTATTGGCAAAACTAGGAGAACCAGCCGTAGCATAGCGTACATGGGCAATTGCACAATTAGTGCTAAGGGGATGGGACTCGATAAAACGTACCAAAGGACTATCACTGGCAGGGGCGGGTTCCTTGAGCAGAACGGCTTCTTTCCCCTCATGATAGGCAATGCCCCAACCAGATTTGTTCTGGTGGATTTGTCCACCATGTTTGGCAAATTCGTGCAACGAATACTTGACGGCAACAGGTACCGAACTGGAAATTCCCAATAATTCACACATGTTTCAAACTCCTCGGACGGGATCTTTCAATAACTGGTCAAAACAATTCAAAATTATTAATTAAAAATTCAAAACTATTTCAGTCTTTCTGTCTGACACTTAAAACAAGAAAAATTATTTTTCTGTTTTTCTCCTTAGAAAGAACGGTTCGTATCCTCAATTAAAAAATTCTCAATTAAGTTAAAATCAAAAATTTTGAAATTTGAATTTTGGTAGAGTCGATGGGTAGTATTATCTACCGCACCTCTCTGTTAGATCTGGACATGAAGTAGGGTAGGCAGCCAGCGAGTTACCAGTCCAGTATTGGCACTTTTCCAACAACCCCCCTCCAAACTACGCATGACCGTTATCGTAGGGACTTTTATTCCCTTTGACATTGATGTGCTTATTTGTGCTGTAAGAAACAGATGGAAAAGCCTTTTTTATCAATTGGTTGACTGTGTACCGATTGTTATTAGCTTCTTTGTTAAATACATTCCAAGTTCTTTTCTCTGTGAGAAAGAGACTGTATTTATCCATTTTGCAATATCTATGGTAGTTTTTCCATCCTCTAACTATCGGGTCTGTTAGATTCCGAGCTAACTCGCCCTGCCCAGATAGAGTGTCAGTGTATCTCTTACACGATAGGACTCTCACCTACATCAAAAGTACAGTTACTAAATCAGTTGATTTAGTTATCCTCACCCAACTAGAATAGTCGTTAGCTTGGATAAACGAACCGCACGAATTCTAAAAATGGTCAACAATAATCATTAAATAAATCGCTCCCCCACAATTTAAGGGAGAGCGGTAAAAACTCAGACTTAGTGATGATAGCCAGTACCTTCTTCAGCCGTCAGTGGATTGGTGATGGGATGTTCTTTGAAGTAATCGAGACAGCGTTTTGTATCCTCAATTAATAACGATGCCAGATCTCGGCTGACCCCGTGACGAACCAAAATACGCTGGATCACGATATCCTGACAGTTGGCGGGTAAAGAATAAGCAGGTACCTGCCAGCCACGACTACGCAAGCGATCGGCCAAGTCGTAGAGGGTGTAACCGTGGGTTTCGTAACCATCCTTAATTTTCCAACTCAAGGCCGGAATTCCAGTCTTCATATCGCCACCATAAAGAATCTCAAAGGGTCCCATTTTGCTGATTTCATCGGCAAGATACTGTGCAGTCTCGTAACAGGCAGTCTGGATCTTACGGTAGCCTTCTTTGCCTAGGCGAAGGAAATTATAATATTGGCTGACAATCTGACCACCTGGTCGAGAAAAATTGAGGGCAAAGACTGCCATTTCACCACCTAGATAGTTAACGTTAAAAATCAGATCCTCGGGTAGATCTTCTTGATCACGCCATACCACCCAGCCCACACCCAGAGGTGCTAGACCAAACTTATGACCAGAGGTGTTGATGGATTTAACCCGGGGCAGGCGGAAGTCCCATTCCAATTCTGGAACACAGAAAGGAGCCAAGAAACCACCGCTAGCTCCATCCACATGGATCGGAATATCCCAGCCTTTCTCTTCCTGTAATTTATCTAAGGCATCGCTTACGGCTTTAACTGGCTCATAACCACAGGTAAAAGTAACACCCAGGGTGGGTACCACTCCAATGGTATTTTCATCGCAACGCTTGATTACTTCCTCAGGGGTCATCAGTAGACGATCCTTATCCATAGGAATTTCCCGTAGTTCGATATCCCAGTAGCGGGCGAACTTATGCCAGCAAATTTGCACCGGGCCACAGATCATATTGGGTTTGTCCGTGGGCTTACCAGCGGCACGCATTTTTTCTCGCCAACGCCATTTCATGGCCATCCCACCAAGCATCGCCGCTTCACTGGAGCCTGTAGTGGAGCAACCCATGGTATTGGCGGCATCCGGTGAATTCCATAAATCGGCGAGCATATGAACACAGCGTGCTTCTAGTTCTGCGGATTGGGGATACTCGTCTTTGTCGATCATATTTTTATCGACGCATTCGTCCATCAGTTTGTGGACTTCTGGCTCGACCCATGTTTGGCAAAATGTCGCCAGGTTCTGACGGGCATTGCCATCGAGCATTAATTCATCGTGAACTACTTGGTAAGCGTTGCGAGGAGAATGCTCTTTTTCTGGAAACTTGTATTTAGGCATCGAGATCGATAAATCAGTAGATGCATAAACATCATCATCGATGTATTCGCGGATAGAATCTTTATCTGAAAGCGGCATGGGTTAAATACTCCTTGATAGTAAAGTGACAAGTGAAAAATTAATTACGAGACAAAGGAAAACTAGTGGAGTGCAGAATTAAAAATGTAGAATGCACTAGTTAGTTGCTGATTTTCTCAAACATAAAATCTCCGAGGATCTTATTTGGGTAACATGAGGACGATCGCCAATCCCCAGAGAGTCAGCAGAGTATTGCTGACGGCATAGGGAACAGTATAGCCCAACATGGGAATTTGGCTGTTGGCAGCTTCGGCAACCATCCCCACTGAGGCGGTACTGGTGCGGGCTCCACCGCAACAGCCTAAATTAATGGCTGGGTGAAATTTGAAGATATACTTACCGATGAGGGGAGCGAGCAACATCGGGATGGAAGTTGCGATAATACCCATGATAAATATCTTCACACCTGCTGTCTGTAAGCCAGAGACAAATCCTTTACCCGAATTAATCCCTACCACGGCAATAAACATATTTAGTCCCACATTGTTCATGAACCAGAGAGTTGGTCCAGGAATACGTCCAAAGGTAGGGTGAACAGAACGTAACCAGCCAATAATCAGACCAGCAATTAATGCTCCTCCAGAGGTGGAAAGGGTAATTGGTACTCCCGAAATAGGCACTGTAATGGCACCGAATAAGGCACCGACAAAAATACCTAACCCTACAAACACCATATCGGCAGTTTGGGAAGGGCGATCGGCGTAGCCCATTTCTTTGACCAAGCGATCAGTATGGCGACGGGTACCGGCAATTTTCAAGAGATCGCCGCGATGGATCGCCGTTTTGGGGAAAATCGGGATACTTACCCCCGCCGAACCACGAGCAATATTGTTGAGATAAACTCCACGGGCAAAGTCCATCTGGGCAAGTTCTTCCAGAGTTTTGCCGTTATAACGTTTGCGGGTGACCACAATATCAACAGACTCTACAGGAACGTTGAGTAAATCCCTTGCTGCAACTTCCGTCGCATGAGGTTCGATAGCCTCGACGAGGATTTGGGTAGCACCGGAAACCGCCACAATATCACCTGCTTCTAAGACAGTCGTCGGTTCGGCATCGATAAACTGATCGTCACGTTGAATGCGCTCGATAAACAGGCGTTCACCGCTAGCATGGAGCATTTCTGCCTCGGCAACGGTTTTTCCTGCCACCTGCCCTGTTGCTTCTATTTGGTAGGCACGGAGTTCCAATTTGTGCCAGGCAGATTGGAAGTCTTCGTCGGGTTTTGCCCCCATCTTCGCTGCGTAATCTTTGCAGGCATCTTGGATATTTGCTCCGATAAGAATCGGTCCTAGGTAAGCGACAATCATTCCTGTACCCAAGGTTCCCCAAATGTAGCAAACAGCATAGGCTACGGGAATTTGATCCAATAGGGCTTTGGCCTTATCAGCAGAAAGACCGAGGCCGTTAATGGCATCGGTGGCCAAGCCGATGGACGCAGAAATAGTCTGGGAGCCAGAAAGCAACCCAGCTCCAAAACCAAGCTGATCTCCAGTAAAACCAGCTAGTAGAGCACAGCCAAATACCGATCCCAAGCAGAGCAAGGAAATGACAACGGCAAAAATAGCCTGAGGCACACCGTCGGAGGCTAAACCTCTTACAAATTGAGGTCCGACGCCATAACCTACGGCAAAGAGGAACATCAAGAAGAAAATTGTCTTGACGTCTCCCCCGACGGAAAAGCCTAATTGCCCGACAAGTAAGCCAGCCAGCAAGACGCCAGTGACTGAACCCAGGCTAAAACTGCCCAGCTTGAAGCTGCCAATCCAGTAACCGATGGCGATGGCTAAATAAACGCCAAGTACTGGGTTATCTTTTAAGGTTGAAACAATCCATTCAATCATAGAAAAAGCCCTAATTTTTTCAGTGCTAAAATTTAAAAGTAGTACGAATTACACCAACAGTAATCGGATCATTGGCTGAATTCGACTCAGGATTAACGGTCACGTATACAGCTGGAGAAAGCTGGATGTTATCGTTTAAGGGGTAATTGTACTGAGCCAGAATGGAAACCGGCGTATCCAAGTCAGCCTGACCCCCATCTACCGTTGGGGCATAGGGAGGACTACCGACTCCTAAGATAGCCACTGCTCCTTCTTTGCCGACATCGATAAATCCTAGAGTTGCTTGCCAAGTCCAAAGGGTGGCATTATCATTACGACGATCGCCTCCTAAAGCCGTAGCATTACCCCAGGCTCCCCAGGCAGTTAGGTTGATTAAATCATTCGCACGCCAGTTGACTGTGGCTCCTAGATTGTGACTAGCAGTGGCAACCTCCCCAAAGGGTTGACTAGCGATGCTACTACCAGTGCTATTGGTTAAGTTGACTTGATCGCTATTGTAATAGCTATAGAGATAGCTCACGGCAATATCAAGTCGATCGGTAGGGGTAAAATCTAGTTGAAGCCCTGTATCAAAAGAGCCGTTAAATAAGCCTTTTCCCGCTAAGGGACTCGGACCATTCCCCGAGAGATAGAAAGAGTTGAGGGTAAGCAAATCGCTAACCTTGTATTTAACAGCCGCTCCCGCACTACCTAGTTGTCTGTTCGTTAAAGGGTTACGACGGTGAAATCGTGAAACAGCCCCAGTGGCACTGGGTTCTAGAAATGAAGGACCAGAATAGAAAATTCCGTCGTCTAGATCCACATCACTAGTTCCGATGAGGAACCAAAATTTTTCGGTGATTTGATTTTCATACCAAAGTTCATCAAGGGTGACATCATTGTCGCTTCCTCCATCAAAACCCAATCGGGTCATGTTCGTTCCTGTGCTCGATGTCCCCAAAACGGGAGTATTATTCGCTCGCAGGAGAATATGTAAATTGTCTTTGCCCGTAAAACTGGTGTTAAATTTGAGCCGAACACGATTACTTAAAAAAGTTTGTCGATCGATATTCTCGTCAGTTTGTGGGGAACCACTAGGTACAGCTCGATCGCCACCAAAGGCATTGCCCAAATTAATAATGACGTCACCTGACAGTTTAGCTGTAGTAGAGAACTGATGATCTTCTAAAAAGGCGACGCGACCTTCCAAGTTATCAATTCTGGTACCTAGATAGGCTAATTCAGCTTCAAATTCTTTGGCTAAGCGTTGCAGTTTTTCAATATCTTCTCGGATCACTGCTTCACTAGCGGCAAGCAAGCGCTCCATTTGTTGCATACAAGCGTTTAAACCAGCGGCAAATTCGTAACGACTTAAGGCACGATTTCCTCTGAAGGTTAGGTCAGGGTAACCAACTATACAGCCATAACGCTCTACCAAGCTTCTTAGTGCTTCGTAAGCCCAGTCTGTGGGGGAGACATCCCGCAGTTGAGAGACGCTGTTAATCTGAGACATTGAATTATCGTACTGCTGATCAGTCTCCATTGCGACAACTGGAGATGTCACGGTTAAGCCAGAGCTCAATAATCCAACAAGAAACACAGATAACCTATTATTAATAGGCTTATTATTGTGAATCTTAATAACCATTTTCCCTCCTACACCATAATATGGACACACTGATTTTTTCGGTTTTAAATATAAAGTTTGCATGAAGCACTTAGAGATATGATACATTATCAACCAGTTTTTATGTGTTGAACATTCGAAAATTGCACATTGGCAAAGTGCCACACTCTTAGGTCTGGGTTTAGCTATGTCATCTACCGCAGTTGTGATGACCATTTTAGCCGATCGGGGTGAACTCTCGACTAAGTCTGGACAGAACATTTTTGCGATTCTGATGGCGCAGGATATTTGTATCGTGCCAGTGATGGCTTTGATTCCTCTACTCTCTTCTCAGGTAGCCACGGAATCTCAACAACCCTTCGCCCTACAACTGCTCATAACTATAGGGGCTTTTCTCATTCTTTTTATCGGAGGACGATACATTCTTCCCACAGTTTTGTCCTTTGTCACCAAAAAACGGGATATGGAATCCTTTGGCTTGGTCATCTTACTGGGCATTCTCTCTGCGGCATGGATAATGGAGCTAGTAGGGATCTCGATGGATCTCGGTGCTTTTTGCTTGGGAGTAATACTCTCAGGATCGGTATACCGTTATCAGGTTGCCGCCTTGGTCGCTCCTTTTAAGAGTACACTGATGGGACTCTTCTTCATTTCAGTGGGAATGTCTATTAATGTAAACGTCTTCTTTTCCCAATGGCCACTGGTTCTTACCTATGTAGCCATAGTCATGATCATCAAGGTCTTAGTGTTGATGTGGTTTTGTCGTTTCTTTAAAATCGATTTAGCTACTAGGATTCGTACTGCTTTTGCTCTCTCTCAGGTGGGAGAGTTTACCTTTGTGCTTTTTTTTCTACCCCTAGCACGTTAACCAGAGCTAGCCAGGAAGAAATGAGTAATCATTTAGTGCTCGTCGGTCTAGACAACGTGGGACAGATCACTGCTTTGATTGTAGAAAAAGCTGACATTCCCTACATTGGTATAGATAGATCAATAGAACTAGCAGAAAATGCTATAAGAGCAGGTTTTAAAGCTAATTTTGGTGATATTCTTTCTAATGTGGGACAAGAGGTTGTCAGTCTGAACAAAGCCAAAGGGGTATTCATTTCCAGTAAAGATTTCGAGCGGATTAAGGCAATAGCGATTACCTTAAAAAGTCTTTATCCTCACTTGATGATCTATGCGAGAGTATCAAATCTGGCGGAGAAAACCTATCTTGAATCCCAAGGAATTAAAGCCGCAACGATTTTTGTGGAGAGCACTCTTTTCAGAGCCAAAGATATATTGAAAGACTTAGGTGTACCAGAAGATAACATAGAGCAATTGATTGAAAATCTGCACCAGAACAATTACGATCTGATTAAGACACGACTTGGCAAAAAAACGAAAGAATAATGTCTGTAGCGATCGCTTGAATACACTCAAACAACCATATTTCCTTAAGAACTTTCTCAAAATTATTCAAAATTGCCAGTCATGATGAATTGTCAAGTCGTGTTAAGAATCGATGCTTTGAATTAGGGAAATTGTGAGGGTAGGGAATAGGAACAAATAGGAACAGGGCATTTAAAGTGCTGAAGTAAATTTTGAGGGCGTAATTCTGGGGTCTGCCCAGAATGTGACTCTGTTGGCGAACTTAATAAATAGGTCGAGGCTAGAAGACAGGAGACAGAAACGGTGAATCGGTGAAGGTTTAATTTAAAAATAATTCCGAGCAAACCGATAAATAAGCTTTTTATTGGGGAAAAAACATGATGATAATAATTTTATCTTTCTTTTTACCTAAATAAATTCTTATTACTCCTGATTCCTGACTCCTGAGACCCAAAATTTTTTAGCTTTAATGTTAAGTTGACCAACAGTATCAGGGGCTGCTGGGGCTGCGGGATCATTACTTCCAGCACCTAAAAATACGGGAATAAAGATTTGGTCCCCATATTTTGCGCTCGCATGTTTTGCTTAAATTCTCAAAATCGATCGTTGCCCCAGCTAAGGCTAAAGCCGTATAGCCACCAAAAGATCGTCTTACAAAAGTAATAATCTTCATTTTACCAAAGCAATAATTTTCATTGAGATAGCTGACAGAACCACATCTTAACACGCTCAGGATTCTGCTTATTCTCGAAAACTTGAACATCGAGTGAAACAAGTTTATTGATCAATTTTTTTCTGCAATTCCTTAACTATTTTGTAAATTTCTGGCAATTTCTTATAAATAGCCGATACTTTTAAATATAGCTTATTACTTACTGCTGGAGAGCCTGATACCGTTTCTCCTGTTTTCACGTCGTGGTGTATGCCTGTTTGTGCAGAGGCGATGGCATTATCTCCGATTTGTACTTTATTGGCAACTCCTACTTGTCCCGCAAGAATGACTCTATTACCTAATTTTACCCCTCCGGCTAAACCAACCTGGGCGGCTAAGGCGCAGTTTTCACCAATATCGCCATTATGCCCCACATGAACTAAATTATCTAACTTGGTGTTTTTCCCAATGCGAGTAATACCCACAGCTGGGCGATCGACTGTACTGTTGCAGCCAATATCCACTCCATCTTCTAACACTACATAGCCAGATTGTGGCATTTTATACCAACCTTCGGGAGTGGGAACAAAACCGAAGCCTTCCCCCCCAATTACCACACCACTATGAAGAACACAATCTGCCCCGATTTGACTTCTTTCTTCAATGGTAGCATTAGCGTGAATAATAGTGCGATCGCCAATGGTAACCTGGGGATAAATTACGACATTGGGAAAAATACAGGCGTGATCACCGATGGTAACACCCTTTTCGATAACGACATGAGCGGCAATAGCGACATTTTTACCTAATTTGACATCATCGGCAATGATAGCGGTAGGGTGAATTTGTGGTCCGGGTTGAAAGGGTTGATAAAACAAACTAATGGCTTGAGCAAAAGTAACACGAGGAGAACCAGAAGATAGCCAAGCAATACCTCTTTTTGTAGCTTCTTCTTGCAACGAGGAATCTAGTGGTAAAATAAGAGCAGAAGCGTTAGTAACGGCTATCATCCTTGCAAACTTATCACCATCAATATGGCTTAATGTATTAACCGTTGCTTGATCAATGGGCATAATACCATTCAGCTCAGGATTGAACTCAGGATGTGTGTTAAGACTGTGGGCTTGAGGTGATAACTGACTAATAAGATCACTAAATTTCATATCAATATATTATGACTATTTCACTACAAAAAGGACAAAGAATTTCATTAGCTAAAGTTGCACCAAGCCTAGTGGCAGGATTTATTGGTTTAGGTTGGGATGTAAACTCTACAGACACCGGAGGCGAATATGATTTAGATGTATCCGTGTTTCTTGTGGGTGCTAACGAAAAATTAGTTTCTGATAAACATTTTATTTTCTACAATAACCTAATTAGTCCTGATCCAGATCAATGTATCAAACTTTTAGGGGATAATCGCACAGGAGAAGGAGAAGGAGATGACGAGGGACTGATCGTGGATTTGCGTAAAGTACCTTCTGACATCGCTAAAATAATAGTTACTGTTACCATTTTCGATGCCGATAAAAGACACCAAAATTTTGGACAAGTTACGAATGCCTATATTCGCCTTGTGGATGTGCAAACTAAAGAAGAAATTTTACGCTATGACTTAACCGAAGACTTTTCCGTAGAAACCGCTGTCATCATGGCGGAATTATACAACAAAGATGGTGAATGGCGTGTTAATGCTGTAGGCTCGGGGTTTGAAGGCGGTTTACAGGCCTTACTAGATAGATATAGTTAACCGTTAACAATTAACAGTTAACAATTAATTTTCTTCTAACTCTTAAGGATATTTTATAGTATCTTAACTCCGAACTCATTATATAATGGAATTTTTTTCACTAGAACAACTCAAAGAATTAGCACATAATTACGGTTATTGGGCCGTTTTTGCGGGCATTGCCATCGAAAATACGGGAATACCGATTCCGGGGGAAACCATCACTATCATTGGCGGGTTTTTAGCAGGTAGTGGAGAATTAAACTACTGGTTAGTTTTACTGACTGCCATTGCCGGTGCCATAACAGGGGATAATTTTGGTTATTGGCTTGGCAGAATTGGCGGTTGGCCATTTTTACTCAAATTATCCCGCTTTTTCAGTCTTCCTGATGAAAAGGTGGAAAAGGCGAAAAGTAAATTTCTGGAAAATGCCGCTAAAGCCGTCTTTTTTGGACGTTTTGTCACATTATTACGGATATTTGCCGGTCCGATCGCCGGAATTGTCGAAATGCCTTATGCTAAATTTCTATTTTATAATTTCATGGGGGCGGCAGTGTGGGGCACAATCGTGGTCACGTTGGCTTATTTCGTCGGTATGATTATCCCTTTAACCCAATTAATTAGTTTAATTGCTCAATTTGGCTTTGTGCTCTTATTCATCTTGATGGGGTGGATTTTTATTTCTACGTGGATCAAATATTACCAAAAAAAACCGAGTTAATCAATAACATAAAAGGAATGAAATAAAAGGTTAATGATAATTTAACAGTTTATTTAGCCCAATTTCCGCTAGGATAACTATATAATCATTTATCACCGAAATCCATTATCAATGTTACCCAAAGTAAAAGTTCTTCGTCCCGAAGGCGTTCTCGACAATGCTAAATCAACCCAATTTCGTGAACAAATCAGTGAGTTAATCAGTGAAGGGATTAATATTATTCTCATTGATTTCAAAAAAATAACTTTTATGGATAGTTCTGGCTTGGGTACATTAGTAATGATTTTAAAAATGATTCGCGGCAGTGGCGGCAGATTGTTTTTAATGTCCTTAAATGATCAAGTTAAAATGTTATTTGATCTTACTAACATGGGCCATGTTTTTGAGATTATCAATGATAAATCAGAGTTAGAAGGAAGGCTAAGAAATTCCTAATTTTATTAATAAAAAAATAGAAAATTAATCATCAATTTCGATAATTTTATTTTGGTTGGATAATCCTGATTTTACGGTTACGTGAGATTTTTTTACTTTAAATTCTTGAGCGATAAAATTTATTAATTCTTGGTTAGCTTTACCGTCAGTTGGTGGTGATTTTAGGTTTATAATCCAAATGCCTTCAAGATTTTGCTCAATCTTTCGTTGTTTAGATTTAGGTTTTACTTTGACACTAATTTTCATCTTTAATACCTTTTATTAATGCCTCAATTTCCGTTTCCAAAGTTAGATAATGAACGCAGGCTCGAATACAATAAGGATTAGCTAAAGTGCGTAAATAAAACCCTTTTTCTTCCAAAATTTTAACCATTTTATTGGCATCCTTTCCATTTCTTAGATAAAAAGACACTAACCCCGATTCTGGTGCAGTCTTTTTCAAACACTTAATGCCTTCCACCTTGGTTAATTCTTCCCATAAATAACTACTTAATTGACAAATAAGATCGTAACGTTGCTTTATTGTCCCCCACCGTTGATGAACTGCGATCGCTTCTTGTAAGGCAGCATATAAGGGATAAGCGGAAGTTGCCACTTCATAACGACGACCATCATCGGTAAAAGGTAAGTCACTTTTGGAGTAATTTAGGCCACGCCAACCGATAAAGGTGGGGGAGAGGGAAGAAATTAAATCTCGTCTGACATAGAGAAAACCAACCCCAGAAGGACCACATAACCATTTATGACCCGTACAACCATAAAAATCAATCTCTGACTCTATTAAATTTAAGGGCAAACTTCCAGCGGATTGTGCACCGTCTACTAAAACTTGAATTTGTTGTTTACTGTGGTCATAATTATGACAGGCGGAGACAATCTCTTTTAAAGGTAAAATTTGCCCGGTATTCCAAAGAATATGACTGATAATTACTAAGCGAGTATGAGGACTAAGATGATTTTGGATAACTTCTACGGGATTACCTTCATTGAGAGTCTCAAGAATCGGACAGGTGACAATTTTAACCCCAAAACGACGGCTAATTTCCTTGGCGATAGCAACTATTCCTGGATGTTCGGCATCAGTTAGTAGAATTTCTTCCCCTTCTTGCCATTGAATTCCCCATAAAGGAATATTACAACTAGCACTAACATTCTCTGTTAGGGTGATAGTTTCTGGTGTCGCCCCAATTTCCGAGGCGATGGCTTGTTTAGTTGCACTAAGATTTTCCTGTACCCAAGTATTAATTTTGAGACCAAAAGGACCAACTTGATCAATATGGTGATAGGTGTCAATAATTTTTTGTAAAGCTGATTTGGGTAAAATTCCCTGCCCACCAAAATTAAAATAGAATTTATCCTTTAAACCAGAAAATTGTTGTCGATGTTGTTGAATATCTCGCATAAATAGAGGAAAAAAGAGCAGAAAAACGATTATTCGTAGCTTATTATCTAACTTCTGCCATAAGTTTAGTATTTTTCATTTTTAAATACAAGAGTTTTTTACTGTATGCTATAATAGTGTAAGCAGTATCAACAAGTGTACAAGAAATGACTTTAAGGCTAAAAGCTTTTGCCTGCAAGCGTTTCAGTATCTTGTTTGTCATCGCTTTGCGACGGTGGAGATTGAGATTGAAGATGAGGAAAGCACGATCGCCAGGATGATCGAGAGCCAACGGGGACAAAGAAATCGTATGCTGGTAATAGACATCTCCAAAAATTTATGATTCTTTCATTATAAGCATTTGAAACCTTTTTACTCCTAGGGCGCCACTTCGTGATCGTGAAACGGCGCTGCGCGATCGCCGGCTCTTAATCCTGTTATTTCGTCAAAAATCAAGAAAAATCCAATTTTGATGAAAAAATATGGGTTAACAGAACATCAATTATTTCTCCCGTTTCACTCGTTTTCCGATGTTCAATTATTAAAGTTCCCATTCTTAATCTTACCAAACCACAAACGCTCAAAAAAACTGATTCATACTCCTCTTTTTTTAGTCTAAATCTTTCTCCCATAACCTTAAATATTTTGATTATTCTAATTAGATGCTCTACAAATATATCTGCATTTTCCCTCCAAATAGTTATGTCAGCTTTTGGTCCTAGTTCTCCTCCTACTACATCTACTATATCTTCCCCTTTTGGCAAACAAATTACTTGATTTTTAAAAGTCTGCATTTTTTTCTTTCCTGAATAATGCTTTTTTTGTTCTTCATAGTCTAGACTTCTTTCTATTTCTTGTTCTTCTGTATCTACTATGAGCTCATAATTAGTTAAGATTTTTTTGATTTCTTCTAGACTATCCTCGAACTTTTTTACTTGTTCTCGTAAGGAAGAAGGTAAGGCTAATTCTAATAATTTTTGCCATTTATGAAACACATTATTAGCAGTACTTTCACTCACTTTAAACATTAATGCTAATAACTGAAAATTAAGATGGTGTCTGAGATAAACCAAAGTCATAATTATTTGTTCTTCTTTACTTATTTTTTCATCCCTTCCACCTCCTACTTTATTAATTCTTATCTTCTTTTGTTCTTGTTTTTGATTCTCTTGTTCTTCTAGCAATTTTAGATATTTCCCTAAATCTTGCAACTGATCATAATTAATACCTAATAGTCTTTTAGTTTCTTGGGGATGGCTCTGAATATAGTTCCAAGTATAATTATTCATTGTTTTTGATATTTTTTACCTCAGAAGTTAAAGTTATTATACTAATTTTCTGATATTATTATATTTTGGAGATGTCTATTAGTTAACTATAATTCTATTAGGTTTTAATGGATTTTTATGGTTCAAATACACTGAATTAAATCAAGAAAATAAAAAATTAAAAGAAAAATTTAACGATTTTATATCCCAGACAATTTGATAGTTAATACCAAAATAATAATGAATGATTTTATCCCTCATACCAGTTAATCCTTTCCATTTTATATGAGGATATTTTACTCTGATATTTTCAGGGATATTTTTAGTAGCTTCTCCTATTCTTTCTATAGCGTGATTTATAGCAAATAAGGTTTTTTTATCATTAACAAAAGAATCGAAAGGTAAATCTTCTGTAAATGTTTCAATAATTAATAATGTTTCTAAAATATCTTCTAAATAATCTTTTAATTCTCTTTTAGTCATAGATAAACTACCTCATTTAAAATATATTTACCTATATGAGGTTTTAAATCTTTTTTCATAACTAAATCGACTTTCTTTCCTAATTTTTCGCTAAGTAAATTTTCTAATTCACAGTATGTAACCAGCCCAAATCTAGCCTCTGGTTTAAACGTCACTAATAAATCTATATCACTGTCTCCTGTTTGCTCACCTCTTACATAAGAGCCAAATAATCCTAATTCTTCTATTTGATATTCATCTTCAATTTCAGATTTTATACGTTTGATTTTTTTCTTTAATACTATCAAGTCTAAATCATTGTCTGTTACGGTACTCATGTTAAAATCCTCTTACTTTAAATTTTTAACCTTACTGCTAATAGTGGTTTTAGATGCGCCCTTACCTTCATTTTTATTAGTCTTAAATCTATACTAATATTGCAACTTTTTTGTTTTCTAATAAGAAATCATTGTATGGTAAATCTTCTATTTCTTCTCATCAAAAACACTAATTTCTTTTTCAAAACTTTCTACTGAACTTTCCACAGAATCGGACTTAAAATTAAGCCTAACTTTTACATTATAAAGTTTTCCCGGTTCTCCATCGGGCTGTACAAATACTAGCTTATACTCCCCTAAAATTGCCCTAACAGATTCTTCTAACTGTTGTGCGATTTCTGCCCCATTAGCTGAAAAACCACTAATTCCCCTTCCTAATTTAGCGATTTCTGCTAATCTTTTTTGGTCAACAAAATCTTTCGCTCGACTTTCATTTCCGTAAGGACAAATTACATCTTCAATAGTAGCAGGGCGAGATAAACCCCATTTTTCCCCTAATTCTTCTAACGTTAAACCATAACCCAGAGTGTGAATTGTAATTTTAGGTACAGCTTCATTAATAGTTTTTGCTAACTGCTCAAATCTTTTTGGCTCATAATCTTGATTACATTTTCTATGGGGAGTACTTTGAAAACCGTCAGATAATAAAATAATACCAAAACGAGTTGGCACAGTTTTCTCCTCTTGGGTTTTTTGGTTTATTCTTGCCTCCTCCTGTTTTAAATAATTAATTAATTGTTTTCTCCAAAGGATCATAAAGATTCGTTGAAGCACAAAGTTTAGCCTGAGCTAACTGATTAAGTTGTTGTTGAAGAAAATCTGAATTGGGAGGAAAAAACTTATCCTCTTTAAAATAGGCTGAAACTGAACTAGGAACAAAACTCTCAGAAGTACAAGTTCCACCTCCTTCTCCAAAAGGAATAATATTAACTTGTAAAGGGGCATTCTTAAACTGAGTCAAAATTGTTTGAATTGCTTGAATTGCACCTTGTTGTCGAGTTTGCCACGAACTATCCAAACTGAGCATACTATTACTCATATCCAGTAATATAACAGGACGAGCTGGTGCAGGACGATTTTTTTGTGGTGGAATCACACTTTTTATGGGAACTAATACTCCATCAGAAATTACCTCAAAGTCTTCCGCCGTCAAGTTAGGAAGTGGTTCTCCATCATCCGTTGCACTTAGTCTTAACTTTATAGTATCTCTTTTAGTATTATCAGAATTTACTGTTACTTCAGGTTTAGCCCAACACGGACTAACTAATAATAACGATAATGCAATAGTACTAAGCCTGCCTATCCAAGAAACGATCATAAAAAACAAACCTCACAAAATTTATTCTCTGGTTTTCATTAGGTTTTTTGGGAACAATAAAAGTCAAAATTTGATTATGTTTCAATTTTTCACTTTGAGCATTTCCCAATACTTTATTATCAACAACAACATAACCTTTTCCGTTAGCGGTTATAGATACCTCTCTTTTATTAATTTCAATTTCTGCACAATTATAAGGTAAGACAGGAATACAAATATGAGAATCTTGATTTGAGCCTATAGTAATTTTTGCATTAAAAGGTAATTCAATAGAAATTCCTTCCTCAATTCTGTTTTCTTTACCTTGTTGAAGGTGAGGTGATTTGAAATTAAATCTTAACTTAGAACTGTTAATAAAAGAAAAATTTCTGTCATAATTATCTAATTCAAAACCAGCCCCTGTACTCATGCCCATATACTTAATCGCTCTTTCTTTTTGACTTCCTTCAATAGTACAATTCTTCCAAGTAATACCATGAGCTAATCCCGCCGCTCCACCTATTAAAACCCAACCAATTAACTTAATTAATGAACCACTAACAGGAATATAACCCACAAAAATAGATAAAATACCTGCTACTAATCCACTAATAATTCCTAACTTAATCGCTTGATATGTTGGTTCTTTTACTACTTTTAAATTATCTTTAAAACGAGTAGGATTGTTTAAGAATATTTCCCCCCAAACCCTTGAAACAGCTAAAGCAGTGCTTGTAATGGGAAACAAAAATAAAGCAGCTTTACTAAAAAAACTAGGCAAATAATCGATTAAGGGAATTAATAATAAAACTTGACTAAATAATATACCTATTAGTCCTGCTAAAAATCCCAAAAATATATAAAAAAAGTTTCTCATTAAAAAACAGAAGAATAATTAACTGGACTTAAAGAAGAATTATGCCTAAATAAAGCCTAAATTCTTTTTATAAGCTACAAATTGATTCGCTGCTTCCATAAGCTGCGCGATCGCACGCAGTGCGCCGCTGCGCGATCGCAAGAGCGTCAGAGCAAAGCTCTCAATGCTTCCTCCTCATGGTTATTAAGGTACTGCTGTATTGTATTTAGAGTAGTAATCGAAACATTTAACCCACATTTCGCATGTTCTTTTAGAAAACAATCATATTTTAATGACTTTTACGCAACTTTACTATAGGTAATACATATATTTATTGTTTTTTGCGGGCAGCTTCGCTGTGCCTTTGGCATCGCCATATACAGATTTTTACAGTATTTATATTTGTTTAATCTCAATTTCGTTGTTTTATTACTTGGAGAATATTTTGTAAACAAGGCGTTAAGGTATTACATGACATAGTGCAAATTGACGTGCGGAATGTGGGGTAGATCGTTTAATGAATAACCAAGGCATCCTTTCAGGCTGTCTTCTTGAAAACCCACGTCCAGAACCCAATGAAGTTGATTTTCAATGCCCCAGTGGCTACGAACTGATTGAGCAAAACGTTGAGCATCACTTTCAATACTCATTAAATAGTATCGCTGCTCTACCGTTATTTTCTCCTTAACTCGACGTTCGGATTCTACCATCCCAATACTTTGTAACCCTTTCGACCCAGTTATTGGCACCACAAATCACGGCACAAATGGTGATTATTACGCTTATCAATAAGAAGATGATCAATACTATGTTCGGCACGAGGATCCGTTAAATTTTCAAAATGTTTTGACAAAGATGCTATTGGTGAGTTACTCATAAATTAGTCAAAATAATTACATTGACTATTTATTTTCTCTCATCAACCAATTTCTTTGTTTTGCTCAATTGTTAAGTAAGGTTAATTTAACAGTATTTTCAGCTATTGGACGGCTGATGACAATCCCTCTTGTTTTTCCTTTTAGTTATTGTAGGAATTACGCTAACTGATTCCTTTTTGTCCAAAGTCCAGTCACAAATTAAGAGCGTAAATAACGAGAAAAATTATAGTTAGTATCTTGCACTCTAGCTATTCTTTGATCGGCAAAATCTCTGATAAAATCATAGGTGGGATAAGCGACAATTATTAACACGGTAATAATGATGATTTTTTGAATTAATTTGTTCATAATCTTTGAATGATTGAGGATATATAATGATCATTAATATTTATCAGCATTACTCCTTCGCTAATCCATTACTGACAAAATTTTTATCAGCTTTGACTTAAAAATGCTATGGTCGTGATCATAACACATCAATTTTGTATTGTGTTTAAAATTGCAGTAATTCTCTAATTAATAACCTAAATTTTGCTTTAGAAATTTTTTGGAAGGAAAAGGAATTAACAATTAACCACAATTAAAAATTATGAATTTCCCCAACTACTAACTAAGTTCCACACGTCTTCGATTAAATTAGGAGAATCAGCATTAAACCATATGATATTCGGATTGGCATTAAACCAAGTTCGTTGTCTTTTGGCATATTGGCGAGTATGAACAATGATTAATTCTTCGGCTTTATTTAAGGGAATGTCCCCTTTTAAATACTGTTTAATTTCGGCATATCCTAAAGTATTTAATAATGGTAAATCTATACCATATTTATCAATTAAATTCTCCGTCTCCCTTACTAATCCCGCTTCTATCATTATCTTTGTACGTTTTTCAATACGTTGATTTATGGCATCTCCATCGCAATGCAAGCCAATATATAAAATAGGGTATAGTGGCGGATTTTCTCCCTGTTGCTCGGAAATCGGCTTCCCCGTGACATAATAAACTTCTAAGGCTCTGATCGTCCTAATTTTATCGTTAAAGTGAATTTTTTCGCAGGATTTAGCATCAATTTGTTGTAAAAAACTATATCTTTCTTTTTGACTATAATATTCTAACTGCGATCGCAGTTGAGGTTGAGGAAAAACCCTCGGAATTTTGAACCCTTTCGTAACAGAATCCAGATATAATCCCGTACCGCCTATGAGTAAAGGAATAGAAGGGGAAGAATTGATAATAGTTTGTGCCTTGTTTTGATAGTCAGCTAAAGTTAAAGTTTCTGTGGGGCGACAAATATCAATCAAATAATGGGTTACTAAATTTTGTTCGTGTAAAGTGGCTTTAGCTGTGCCAATGTCGAACTCTTGATAAACTTGCCGAGAATCTGCACTAATAATAGCAGTATTCAACCTCTGACCTAATGTTAACCCCAAAGAAGACTTACCACTGGCCGTTGCCCCACAAATAACGATTAAACCTGTTTTCATCCCCAAATTCTCAAATTAATCCCTCTTATTATTTAATTCTCTCAACAAAAAATTAACAACTTTACAATAGTTTACGAAATTGCAAAGTATTGCAACAAAATAGTTGTTTTTTTTCCTTCAACACTTAAAATTAAGACTTTGAAAACATGATCAATTATTTTTGGAGAAAAATTAGTGCTATATCTAACCTCTTTATTAGCCGCCACTGTCCCCACTACCATTCCCTGGAATCTCAATGTGGCCATCACTATGATTATTTGTAATATTGTTGCGATCGTCATTGGTAAAATCAGTATCCAGCAGCCTAACTCAGATCCACAATTACCTGGAACTCCATTCTTCGGAGGCTTCGGACTGCCTGCTGTATTAGCTGTTACCAGTTTTGGACATATATTAGGTGCCGGAGTCATTTTAGGCTTATCTAACTTTGGGGTATTGTAAGCTAATAATTATGGTTTGAAATAATGGGCAATAGTATTGCCTAATCTATTGTCCATTATCAATTATCCACTGCTATGTAGCGTAAAAATAGTAATTTCGGGCCTACAGTTAAAACGAATATAGGGATAGGCCATTCCTACCCCACGATTAGTATACTGGATCATATTTTTGACCTTATATAAACCCTGAATATATATCTTTCCGTAACGGGGCAAATAAAGTTGTTCCAGGAAAGGAATATTAACTTGTCCACCGTGAGAATGACCTGATAATTGTACGTCAAAACGGTTAGTCGCCGCACTTTGGGGTGCAAAATCTGGCTCATGAACGAGAAGAATGTTAACTCCCGTTTCTGGCAATTTTTCTAATACTAAATTTAGGTTATCGTTGTTGTATATAACATCATCAATACCGACAATATTAAGAATGCCATTATTCTTGTTGATTGTATGAATCCTATTTCTTAAATTGATAATGTTAGCATCTTTTAAGCCCCGTCTTACTAACTTAACATTTGTCCCATAATCATGATTTCCCAACACAGAAAAACTTTTATAACGAGGTTTTAATTTACTAAGAGTCTTACTCAAAATTTTTCTATCATCATCCCAAGATCTTTCCTGAGATTTTGATTGAGAAAGACCTGTTTTTTCGACAATTCGTTTAACAACAGAAGGATGTTCATTAACATAAGAAAGAGAAATGTCATCAATTCTACCAGAATAAGTTGCACTTTGAGAGAAAAAATCTCCTGTTAAAACTACTATATCGGGTGTTTGTTCATTAATTAAATTGACGATATTTTCTAGTCTTTCTTCTGTCATCCATTCACTAATATGAATATCGCTAACTTGGACTATTTTCCATCCTTCAAATTCTTGACTTAAGTTCGGTAAATTTAGGTCAATATTTTTAAATTCAATCCATTGCGGTTCTATCTGATAAATATAAATAAAAAAAGCGAAAATACTTAAAATAACTAAGGTTATTAATAAGGAGATAAAACGAAATACATTGAAAATAAATTTTGTTAAATATTTCATGTAAATAATTCAAGAACATATGTGTGGATTCCAAACTTAGAGATTAACATAATCAATCTCCTATAAGTACTTTTGCAGTTAGATTTTGAAGTTAGATGTGGCAAATTAACCAAAAACCCTAGCATCTATTTATAATTATAGATAAAGAGATCAAGAATTTGAATGACTAAATCACATTTACCCATAGAAAACTATTCCAACGAAGAAAAAATTAATCAACCGACTCCGTCCATCACCAGTAGGGAATTTGCCTTGATTATCGCAGATGCCGCCGATGATCGCAAAGCGGATAATATTGTTTTGTTAAATGTAGAAAAATTATCTTATTTAGCGGACTATTTTGTGATTATGACAGGTTTTTCTCAGCCACAATTACAGGCAATTTCTCTATCTATCGAAGATCAAATTTATGAAAAATTAAATCGTCTTCCCACAAGGATAGAAGGCAAAAACGAAGGGAATTGGATACTCCATGACTATGGTGATGTTATTGCTCATATTTTCCTCCCTGAAGCTCGTCAATTCTATGATTTAGAGGCTTTTTGGGGCAGTGCTGAAAAAACTATCTTTTCACCGACAAAGCCATAAATTAATTGAGAATTATTATATATTTTTGACTGTTCCCAGTTGCCTTTTTTATCAATTATCAATTGATTATGAATGAACCCTCTAATATTTTTTGTCCTGTACCATCAGAGCAACAACCTGTAAATGAATATCAAGAATTAGCACAATCATGGTTTTTTCGGTGGGTGACATTATCTAAATGGCAATTTGCCCTTAAACTTATGGGGGTCTGGGCATTTAGTTTATTAATTTCTGCCCCCATTTCCGCCGCTAGTTTTTTTCCTCAAGAAGCCAGTTTACCTTTTTTACTTTCTAGTGGTTTAGGTGCGTCTCTTTTTGTAACTTTTGCCTTAATACGCTTATACTTGGGTTGGTCATATATTGGCGATCGCCTAAAAAAAACAAAAATAGTCTATGAGGAATCGAGTTGGTATGACGGGCAAGTATGGAAAAAACCTCTAGAATTTTATCGCCGAGATCAACTCATTTTTCAGTATCAAGTCCAACCAATTCTAGCGAGATTACAAAAAAGTTTTATCTTATTACTTAGTTTAATATTTAGTGGTGTACTGGCACTATGGGTGACTACTCATTGACAATCAACAATGGACAATAGACAATTAACAGTGGATAATTAAGCAATAGGCAATAAATAATTTATGTACTTATTACTTATTACTTATTACTTATTACTTAGATAAAAAATGACAAGATTAAAACGTCCTCCCTATCACCGTTTAGAAATACATCTCCTCAGAGAAGGCATAGTCGAATCCATCCATCAGGGAGAGGTTGTCGTTGCTGATGATAGGGGTAGAATCTTAGCCGTAGCAGGAGACGCTGAAACTGTTTCTTTTATGCGATCAGCAATGAAACCATTTCAAGCCTTAGCGGTTACAAGTACAGGGGTAATGGAAAGATTTGACTTAAATGATAAAGATTTAGCAATCATTTGCAGTTCCCATCAAGGTAGTATAGAACAAGCTAGACAAGTATTTAATATTTTGTGGCGGGCAGATATTGAAGCAAGTTACTTAAAATGTCCCATTCCCAAAGGAAAAAACAGTGCTTTACAGTATAACTGTTCAGGGAAACACGCAGGAATGTTGGCAGTCTGTCAACAGCGAAACTGGAATTTGGATACCTATTTTCATCGCTCTAATCCCGTACAGCAATTAATCTTACAGAAGATAGCCGAATTATTGTCCATTCCGGGGGCAGAAATTATGACTGCTAGAGACGATTGTGGTGTGCCCACTTATGCTCTAGAATTAGGACAAATGGCGACTTTATACGCAAAATTGGCCTCTGGTAATAGTATCGACTTAGAAAGAATTGTCCGCGCTATGACAAATCATCCGACAATGGTAGCCGGAGAAGGTGCTTTCGACACGGAGTTAATGAATTTAACCGACGGAATGTTGGTGAGTAAATCCGGTGCTGAAGGTATTCAGTGTATTGGTAATATCGGTCAAAATATGGGTTTAGCCATAAAAATCCTTGACGGTAGTAAACGGGCAAAATATGCTACTGCCATTCACATTTTAAAACAAATGGGATGGATTACCCCCACCGTTGCAGAAAATTTAGGGGATAAGTTTTTGCGTATTGACGACTATAAACGCCTAGAAGTAGCAGGAGAATTATCTCTGCTTTAGCTTGGAACTCCGAACTCTGGTTGATTATACTGCTAAAGGTTTTTCTACGATATTATGGGCAAATAATTGAGCCTCTACTTGTTCACAAATACGATGATAGGTGATTAAGTGTATTTCTTGAACGTAAGGGGTATTTTTTTCGCTGACAAAAAGAGGATAGTCAATTAAACCACTCATCATACCACCGTTGTTCCCTGCCATGCCGACGGTAATTAAACCCCTTTCTTTAGCAGCTTTTAAGGCGTGAATAATATTACGAGATCTTCCCGAAGTTGATAATACCCATAACACATCTCCTGGTTTACCAAAAGACTCTACCTGCCGGGCAAAAATTGTCTCAAATTCATGATCATTACTCCATGCTGTTAAAGTAGCTGGATTTGTCCCCAGTGCGATGGCAGGTAAACCCGGACGATCAAGTTGAAAACGCCCTACAAACTCGGCCGCAATATGTTGTGCATCAGCTGCAGAACCACCATTGCCACAAATTAATAAAGTATGACCTGCCTGAAAACTAGAAGCTACAATATCTGTAACTTGATCTATATTAAGACAGTATTTGTGGTTAAGTGCTTCTTGTAAACATTGTAGTCTTTTTTGTACCCAGTAATTCAATTTTTTTTGCCTCCTCACACTTGATAATGACGGAAATATCTTAGCATATCACGTTTGACCAGGATACTTTTAGAAAGAAATGAGCAGGAGAATCGCACACAGTTCTTAACAATACGCAACAAAACTATAAAATAGCTGAATACGGTCGCACCAAAGAGCAATGGTTGAAAAAGTTTCTCGCTTTGCCCAGTGGTATTCCATCCCATGACACCTTTTCTCGGTTATTCGCTCGTTTGAATCCAAAACAATTACAATCGTGTTTTATTCAATGGATGCAAGCTGTTCATCGGCTGAGCGATGGAGAACTCGATCATCTGGACGGAAAAACTTTGCGAGGAGCACGGGAGGCAGGAAATAACCGCAGTTTTATCCACATGGTCACCATTGATGGTAGTTCACTAAATAACTGTGGAACTTAACCTGATATAATTGTGCATTGCTAATTGCTAATGACTAATTGATATGGTGAATCGTCGCTCTTTTTTGTGGGGTATAAGTAGTTTAACTATTGCTTTCTTGTTGTCCGCTTGTGAAGAAAATTATGATCTCAAAATAGCACTGTTGCAAGGCTCAATTCCTATACAATTACTAGTGGCGTTACAAAAAGAATCACGAAAGTTAGGGACAATTAAATTTCAACCACAATCGACTCTTGAAGATATATATAATTTATTATTGACATGGCAAGGTAAAGCACCGGTTCCCGAAAAAAATAACTCCACTTTTAGCCTGCCTCAATTTTTTCCTGATCAGTCTTTGTCCACACCTGACGACTTAGTAACTTTAGGTGCTTATTGGTTAAATTTGGCCATCGCCGAAAAATTAATTGAGCCTTTAGAATTAAATAAACTCAAAAATTGGCAAAATCTACCTCCCCGATTTCAGAATTTAGCCATTAGAGATAATGAAAGTAAATTGGCTGATAACGGGCGAGTTTGGGGTGCACCTTATCGTTGGGGATGTGCGATGATAGCTTATCGTCATGATAAATTTGCGGAATTAGGGTGGCAACCCCAAGATTGGAGTGATTTGTGGCGAAAAGATATTACCCGTAAATTTTCCCTATTAAATCAACCTAGAGAAATTTTAGGTCTTATTTTAAAAAAACTTGGTTATTCTTATAATACAAAGGATTTAAATTCCATTTCCGAACTTAAATCACAGTGGATAGCATTGCAAAAACAAGTCAAATTTTATGATAATACTAATTATTTACAGCCCCTGATTCTAGGAGATACTTGGTTAGCGGTAGGATGGTCAACGGATATATTACAAATTGTCGAAGGATATAGTAATATATCAGCAGTAATACCCGATTCTGGCACATCTTTATGGGCGGATATATGGGTGAGACCCCGGCAAAAAAACAATAATCCTCAACAATTAGAGAAAATTTATGACTTGATTGATTTTTGTTGGCAAGAAAAATCCGCAAAACAAATCAATTTATTTACCAATGGAGTCTCACCTATTATGGGATCGCCGTTAAAAAGTAATCCCAAAATTCCGCAAATGTCTTCGGAGGTTTTGGCTAAAAGTGAGTTTATTGAGACTTTACCCCCAGTATCCATTAAACAATATGAGGATTTGTGGAAGATGATTAGTCTTTAGCTTCTTCGGGCAGAAGCCCCACGTTGCTGGTTCTAACGGATTTTGTGGTCATTAGAAATCAAGGGCGATCGCCGACACTGCAATACTTTCACGGCACGAAAGAATCAGCTCGACTCTATGTACCCTCGATGGCACTGGTGTGGAATTTTCATCCCTATTCTTCAAGAACTTGCTCATCAGACTCTGAGCGGATTTCGCCCTTTAAAGACCTCAATGGATTTCAATACCATCACAACTGGCTGCACAATTTGCTAATTGCCAGTTCGATGAATGGTCGAAGACCCCTAAAAACTGGTTGATCACAAAATCCGTTAGAACCAGAACTTGATTGCATAGTAGTATTATGATTAATTTACTCGGGGGTGTGGCGTAAGCTTGTCTCTGATAGGCCGCTAAAATCATCGTTAATCCATGCTTTAAGAAGTTCATAACCCAACGCTAGTACAACTGGGCCAATAAATAAACCGATGATTCCATGTGCAAGTGTTCCCCCAAATACGCCCATAAAAATAACGATCATGGGGACAGGTAATCCACGTGACATCAGGATCGGTTTTAACACGTTATCGATTAAACTTGCCGGTAACATCCAGATTGTATAAAGCAATGCCACGATAGTATTCATTTTTACCCAAGCATAAATCAAGGTCAGAAGTACGACTAATCCAGGTCCAATTTGGATAATTGTCAAGAGTAAGCATAATAATGTCAATATACCCGCCCAAGGAATTCCTGCCATAATCATGCCAATCCCAATTGCTAAAGTTTGAATAGCTGAAATGCCGATGACACCACGAATCACATTACGTAAAGTCGAGGAGGCAAGTTTTACCAAAGTCTGACCTTTATTTGGTATTAATCTGCTGACAAAACGAACTAAATTGGGACTTAGGGTCTTAGTATTGAGCATCAGGGCAACGGCAATGATAATGGAAATGATAAATTGGAGAATTGCTAGGCTTAAATTAGCAGTTATGCCTAATAAAGTAGGGGCTAATTTTTTCAATTGTGGTTCTAAGATCTTGAATGCTTCCCCCAGATTGACCGAGGCTAATTGCCAGATTCCTTTTAAAAATTCACCAATTAAAGGCCAATGTGCCAAATTTTCGGGTGGTGGCGGTATAACTAATCTGCCGTTAGTAATATTCTCAGCTAAATTATAAATATTTTCAGCTAGACTTTTGGCCATAAGTCCAACAGGACCAAGAATAATAGCGAGGGAGACGATCGCAATCAATGTTGCCGCTAGGTTTGCTCGTCCACCAAGACGATTTTTAAGCCATTGAAAAAGAGGATAAAAGCCAACTGCTATAATTGTGCCCCAAAGTATAATGCTAATGAATGGACGAAGAAGAGTAAAGCACCAAATACTGATAAAAGTTATTACAGTAATTCTGATGATGACATCTATTATTTTAAAATTATCACTATTCATACTTTTTGACTTGCTAATTTATTTCGGTCAATTCTGAATTAAAATTAATCTGTTTTTTGGAGTATAAGTAACAATATAATTAAAGGGCACCTCGATTCATTAAGTTTTTCTGACCCCAACCTTAGCCTTAGTTTTCACGGGATCTTTTTGGCGGTCATGAGTGGGGACTAAACAGCCACTCCTTCATCACCAACAGCATTAATTGAGTACCACTTCAGCCAAATTAAAGACCCGATAGCAAGATGCTCGAAGAGGATGTCAGGGATATAGTGCAGAAAATATGGCTGTCATTCGCCATATGGTAGTGAATCTTCTGTCCCAAGAAAAGAAAACGAAGGTTGGCATAGAGAACAAACGGCTTAAGGCAGGTTGGGATAATCGCTATTTGGAAACTGTACTCAGTTGCCTCAGTATTTTTTCTACTTCCTAGCTAATTCTGGAAGAGTCATAATTTTTGGATCAATTAACTATTTATGGTGGCTTCATGGAAAATTAATTCTTGCACTTTGGCGATCGCCGGATTTAGTTCATAAGTACGATGAAAAGGATTAGCTGAAAAAGCCTCTTGTTCTTGTTTTATCATAGCCACATCTTGGCGCACTAAACCATCTAATAATCCTTTAGCAGTGCCAAAAAGACTATTTTTCACGAAACGACGAAAAGTAACAGGTAACTTATGTAAACGCCAAAAAGCCTCTAAAGATGTAAAGTGTACCAAATAAGCCTTGGTTGT
This sequence comes from uncultured cyanobacterium, assembly GCA_963749915.1. Lineage (GTDB taxonomy): Bacteria > Cyanobacteriota > Cyanobacteriia > Cyanobacteriales > Cyanobacteriaceae > Geminocystis. The sequence continues at coordinate 405,053 of CAVVOP010000008.1, read as the reverse complement.
GGTTTCATTGATGGGGCAAAAAAGACAGTAAATTTTAAAATCCTTACCTAAAGTGGAACTCCAGTGAGGGTAAACATAACTTACTGTTAAAGGTTCGGGATGTAAACGGCGTAATGCAGGAAAAAATAACTGAGAAATTGACCAAATTTTGTCGATGTTGTAGTAACTTTGAGCTTCATACAAAACGTCTACTCGATGATCGTTTATTGTAATTTTCTGTAGAGAAGCCTCGGCCCATGCTTGATAATTATCGTGTAAATGCCCATGATACATATCCATTAAATTTTCGATGAGGAAAGAAAAATGCCCCGGACAATCAATGGTCGTCATGCTACCAATATAGTTTAAATGTTTCCATTCTGGCAACCCCATCGGTTTAGTCTTTTCGCTATCACCATCTCCTGGAAATAGCCATATAAAACCATCAAATTCTTTAACCGGGTAACGCCTCAACTGACAATTAGGTAACTTTTGCTTCTGAGTTAAGTAAGGGACAAAAGAGCATTTACCATTGCCATCAAAACGCCAACCATGATAAGCGCATTCTAAATCATTACCCCTCACTTGACCATCACTTAATTTTACCTGACGATGGGGACAGCGATCTTCTAAAGCCCGAATTTCTCCGTTGTCATTACGGAAAACTACAATAGTTCTATGCCATAAAGTAAATCCAAGAGGCTTATTTTTCAGTTCATCGCTACTAGCTACCACATACCAGTGATTAAGGTTTATGCCGCAGGTGCGTATATTCGGTTTAACGTCTAACTGTCCCATCAGTAATGATTTTCAATAAACTTAACATAACAATAATATAGAATAAGCCATTAGTAATTATCAATCACACAAAAGAGCTGAACTTGAACAGTTAACTAAGAAAGGAAAAATAGCAGCTTCCAAAATGAAGCATGCCAGAATACTATTGTTAGCAGATGTCAATCAACCAGAAGGCGGTTGGACAGATCTAAAAATCAGTGAAGCCTTAAATGTTAGTCAAGCAACAATTGAGAGAGTGCGGCAAAGATTTGTCGAATCAGGGATTGAATCAGCTTTAACTAGAAGAGAGCAAAAGAATCGTCGAAGCAAAATTATCGATGGTGAAAAAGAAGCTTATCTAATTGCCTGGACTTTGGGTGAAGGTGAAGAAGTGCCAATTGACCAATTATGTTGAATTTTTTCATCATGAGTTAAATCTAACTTTTCACGGCATCTTTTTCGGTTGACAGGTGTTAGGTGTTAGGGGTTGGGTGTTAGGATTAGGGATTGAGGATAAGCTTTAATAGTTGAACAGTCAAAAAAAACACTTAGAAACTGATGGGAATACAATCCTATAGAGACTTAAAGGTTTGGCAAACAGGCATGGATTTAGCAGAAGAATGCTACTTAGTTACTCGCAATTTCCCCAAAGAAGAACTTTACGGGTTAATTTCTCAGATTCGTCGAGCATCAGCCTCTATTCCCGCCAATGTCGCTGAGGGGCATGGTCGAAAAACCCGAAAAGAATATATACAGTTTTTATACATAGCACAAGGCTCTCTTAAAGAATTAGAAACTCATCTTTTATTGTCGAAAAGGGTAAAGTTAGGAGAGGGGAAAGTCATTGATTCTCTTTTAAATAGATGTGAATCCCTCGGAAGATTATTATCAGCATTGATTCGTGCCCTCGAAAACAAAAACTGAATTTTCCCTATCACCCAACCCCTAACACCCAAACCCTTTCTCAGGGAAAAGATACCGTGAAAAGTCAGGAGTTAAATAAGTTAAAACTGAATATTTATGTCCCAAAGTAATCGGTTTTTGACCAAAAATCGGTGAGGGTTTATGAACAAACTCTCGGTCAATTAAAGTTGGAGAGTAGTTTATTTGTTGTTTTTTACTCTATTTGAGACCTTAGATGGCAAGAAAAATAAGTTTTGAGAAAAAATCTGTCCTCTTGATCTGGTTTAAAATGCCTGTGCACCTTTATATTCAATTTGTTTTGCATTTGCTGCCTCTCCACAGGTACGCGGAGTTGGAAAAATTTTGTCGGGATTTGCCAAACCCTTGGGATTGAAACTACTCCTTACATATTGCATAGTTTCTAAATCTGTTTCCGTAAACATATCCGCCATGTAGCATTTTTTATCGCTACCGATACCATGTTCACCGGAGATACTACCGCCTACTTTCACGCATAGTTTCAAGATTTCGCCTCCTAATTCTTCCACCTTCTCAAATGAACCCTCGATGGCATTATCATATAAAATCAGAGGGTGTAAGTTACCATCCCCAGCATGAAAAACGTTGGCGATATGATAGCCATATTGTTCCCCTAAAGCATTGATTTCTGCTAAAACCTGGGATAATTTTGAGCGAGGCACAACCCCATCTTGGACAAAATAATCAGGGCTAATCCTTCCCATGGCCGCAAAGGCCGCCTTTCTACCCTTCCACAGTTTTAAGCGAGTAGGTGCATCATTGGCAGAGGTAACGCTTCTAGCACCACAATCCCGACAAATGGCATCAACTTTTTTCTTGTTGGTTTTCACTTCTACCTGTAAACCGTCCAATTCTACTAATAAAATGCCTTGGGCATCTCGAGGATAACAATGGGTAGCCACCACATCTTCCACGGCGTTGATACTCAAATTGTCCATTATTTCCATCCCCGCAGGAATAATACCCGCCCGAATAATCTCGGCAACAGCACTGCCTGCCTCCTCAATACTGTTAAAATCTGCTAAGACAACACAGATAGAATCGGGGGTTTTGAGGATTTTTAAGGTTATCTCTGTAGCGATGCCTAAAGTCCCCTCAGAGCCTACAAATAAACCTGTAAGGTCAAATCCAGGCATTTCTGGCACTTTACCGCCTATTTTTAATATATCCCCCTCAGCGGTGACGATAGTTAAGCCTAAAACGTGATTAGTCGTTGTCCCATATTTAAGACAGTGTACACCTCCAGAATTTTCCGCCACGTTACCGCCAATAGAGCATATTATCTGACTAGAGGGATCAGGTGCATAATAAAACCCGGCACCACTAACGGCTTGTGTCACCCAATTGTTAATAATGCCGGGTTGCACTACTATTCTCTGATTTTCATAGTCAATATCCAAAATTTGACGCATTCTGGCAGTAACTATTAAAAGACAGTCTTCCACAGGTAACGCACCCCCTGATAAACCTGTACCCGCCCCTCTAGCAACCCATTTAATTTCGTGTTTATTACAGATTCTCACAATTTCTGCCACTTCTTCGGTAGTTTTCGGCAAGGTTACTAATAGAGGACGTTGACGATATTGAGTTAAACCATCGCATTCGTAGGTCAAAAGTTCGTCTTTACGTTTAACTACAGCATTTTTACCTAAAATTGCTTCTAATTCTTTGATTATAGGTTGCCATTTATTGGCGATGGATTTTAAAAACATGATGAATAATAAATGATGAAGAATAAATAATTAATAATTGTCTTTCCTTGAACAGAAATAGCTAAAATGCTTATTATAAATAAGTTTTAAGTTTTTGGGAATGTCTCTTGCCAATTTTTCATGACTACTCACTTTCGTCTATTTCGATTTGTTCCGGTAATTCTAATGTCGATTCTAATTCTGCCTTTTGTTGTACTTTTTCTCTCGTCTCAAAAGTTAAAGGTACTTTTTCTAATTCCGGTAAGGCAATTAATTTACGGCGTTGTTGAGTTGTAAATATCGGTAACGGTTGTTTCGATTGTTCATCTAACCAGTAACTAGCCACAGGCAAAGTGTGTTCTAAATCTTCCAGCAAACGAGGAATAATCATCACTGCATTTAATTGCCCAATTCTTTCTGCTTCTGCCATTCCTGCCTCAATTGCCACCGCTACATTGGCAACTGAACCTCGAATTATAGCGGTACATAAACCCGCACCGATGGTTTCATAGGAGGCCAATTGTACATCTGCAGATTTTAACATCGCATCCGCCGCACCGACCATGGCCGGAAATCCTCTAGTTTCTATTAAACCTATGGATCTATTACTTAATTTACTATAGCCTCTTTTCTGTTGGGCTATTTCTACTAAACGGCTACCAATGGGAAATATTGCCTCTAAGTTAGGCATGGGACGTGCAATCACTAATTTAGTGTGCAATTGTCCTATTTGTTCCGCCATTTTTGCACCTTCTTCCACCGCCAAGCGCACATCAGCGATCTTTCCTCTCACAATTGCAGTACAATGACCAGCACCAATTTTCTCGTAACCCACTAGCAACACTTCCGCTGACTTGAGCATCATGTCAGCAGTACCAACAATGGCAGGAAAACTGAGTGTAGAAACTAAACCGAGTGCGCTATCTGGACTAATGTGCCTATGTATCATGAATGGTGTTGAGAATATTGGATATCCTCTTTACATGTAGAATAAAACTCAAAAACTGCGACCATGGTATTATCATACATTGACAAGGATTTATTAACAATGGGTAATACCCTTAAGAAACATATTTGGGAGACAAATGAACATAAATAAATTATATCTCCATTACAGTCAACATGGTGAACTACCTACACTGATTCTACGGATACAGATGTATGCTTCCAGCATCCTCGTAAGACTTCCAGAACTTCCTTCGTGGTACTATTAGTTTTCGATTCTGGTTCTAACGGATTTTGTGGTCAACCAGTTTTTAGGGGTCTTCGACCATTCATCGAACTGGCAATTAGCAAATTGTGCAGCCAGTTGTGATGGTATTGAAATCCATTGAGGTCTTTAAAGGGTGAAATCCGCTCAGAGTCTGATGAGCAAGTTCTTGAAGAATAGGGATGAAAATTCCACACCAGTGCCATCGAGGGTACATAGAGTCGAGCTGATTCTTTCGTGCCGTGAAAGTATTGCAGTGTCGGCGATCGCCCTTGATTTCTAATGACCACAAAATCCGTTAGAACCAGGCCAGGGCGAGAAAAACCCACCCCTATATTTTTCTTAATTTCCAATGGCTAATTATTCCAATAACCAAGGCTTGATGATATTTTCCCAAGAAACAAGGTCATCTTCTTTAAACCATAAAGCAATCTCTCTTTGAGCAGTTTCAATAGCATCGGAACCATGAATAAGATTACGTCCAATACTAACACCAAAATCTCCTCTAATAGTACCGGGTTCTGCCGCTAAAGGATCCGTTGCACCGATGATTTTACGGGCAGAAGTGACAACCCCTTCTCCTTCCCAAACCATAGCTACTACGGGAGAAGAAATGATAAAATCCACTAAGCCTGCGAAAAATGGTCTTTCCCTATGTACGTCATAATGTTGCTCGGCTAATTCACGAGAAACGGACATTAATTTTAAACCAACGAGGGTAAAACCTTTGTTTTCTAGACGTTTGATCACTTCACCTACTAGGTTACGTTGCACACCATCAGGTTTAACCATTAAGAAAGTACGTTCCATAATTTTTCCATTTATAAATGTTAATTTTTCATTCCCTAAAAAAGATTAACTTAATCTGTCACTTTCTAAAACTAAATTTTTAAAAAAGTCCCTCAAATCCCTGTCCTCTAAACTTCTTTGTCTCACCCTCACCAAAATATTTATATTTATATCTTAATCTTGATCAGGATCAATATAGATTGCGGCGGGAAATTGTTTTTTTGTAATATCTAACTTTACGGTTTTTGGCGGGGATACAGTGGGGGAATTTTCGGCAGTAACTTTATCGACTTCTTCTAATAATGTGGCTAATTCCACTTGTTTTTCTAATAAGTCAGTATAAGCAACTAAATTACTTAATCCGTTCACCAATCTTTTTAAATTACGTCTAAATTCGGGATCGCCCGTAAATTCCTCAATTTCGGAAGTAATCTTGGCAGTATTGGCAAAGGTAACTCTAGCGGAATCTAAGGTTTGTTGTAGGGTGACGAGGTTCGTCGGATTATTTAATTCTTCGGAAATAGCTAACAAGTTTTTACTAATTTGTGTCAGATTTTGACTGCTGGTTTCAAAGTTTTTCGAGATTTTGGCTACATCTGTGGGATTAACTTTGGTGACTAATTGATCAGTATTTTTTGCTAGTTGACTAATTTCCTGGGCGGCTTGGCTTAAACTGGAGATCCCCGTGCTGAGGTTCGATTTATTTTCATTGATTAACATATTCATATTCTCTGTCAGAGAAGTGATTTGAGTGGGAATAGCACTATAATCATCGGCCAAACTTTCAACTCGTTTGGTAGTAACATCAGCAGTACGGGCAAAGGACTTCGCCGTAGTACTGACAGCATCAGAGGAATTACCTATTTTTTCCGCTGCCGTGGAAACTTTACCAAGATCTTGTTTTACCTGTGTGGTCAACTCAGAGAGATTATCTGTTAATTTCGATACTTTTTGACCGGCACTGCTCATACTGACAACGGCAGAATTAACATTGTTAAATAGTTTATCATCGTTAAAACGATCGGCTAAACGACCCAAAGTTTCGACGAAATCAGGACTAGCCTGTGCCTTAATACTTTCCTGATTACATAAAATTAAATTTTGTTGGGGACAATCTTTACTTAAAGGATTAATTTGTTTCCCCTCATCGGTAAGGTCATTTTTAGGGGCAATATCAACACTAACATCTCCTAATAATCCGGAGCGTAAAGTCGAAACTTTAACCCCGGAAGGAATGCGCAATTGTCCGTCAATTTCAGCGAGAATTTCTACCCCATTACTGCCTGGACTAATCTTGACAATTCTACCGACGCCGACACCACGAAAAAAAACTCTACCTCCTTCTCTCAATCCTCCAGCATTTTCAAATAGTAGTTTTAATTGATAACTAGTATTTTGAAACTTCTGTCCTCTCAGGAAAAATATCATTCCCCCAAATACCATTAATCCTAATAACAAAAATAAGCCGACAGCCCCTTCTCGTACTAATCTTGATCGTAACATTTAAAATACCACCCCAATTTACTTAAATGGATTTAGATCATCTTTTATAAGACTAAAATATTATTGATTTTAGCTTGCGAACTACCCATGGCCTCCGCAAGGGGAAAGCTTAGCATAAAATAATTTGTTAACATATTCTTCAATATAGTTAATCCCCGTTTATTGATTGAGATTATGAGTCATTTGCAATATTATTTTGATGGTGAAGAAAAAAAAAGTTTTGAGTTACCCGGTGCAAAACCTCATTATAATCCTGATCGTTACGGACAAGTTCAACATATTTTCCTTAATTTAGAGTTAGATATTCCCAACCAAAGTTTTACGGGCATTTGTACCATTACTTTAACTCCTGTGAGAAACAATATTACTCAATTAAGTCTTGATGCCGTTGATTTAACCATTGAATCGGTGTTGATTGACAGTGTTAGTCAACCTTTCGAGTATGACGGCGAAGTTATTACCATTAATGTTTTACACCCTACCACCGAAGAAGACCTCAAAATTGCCATCGCCTACAGTAAAGAGAAACCCCAACGAGGCTTATATTTCATTGCACCCGATGAATATTACCCTAATAAACCAAGCCAGGTTTGGACACAAGGAGAAGATGAAGACTCAAGATATTGGTTTCCTTGTTTCGATTATCCTGGACAATTGGCAACTTCAGAAATAAAAATAAAACTGCCTAAAGATTATATTGCTGTTTCTAATGGTGAACTCATTGAAATAGAAGAATTAGGAGAAAATAAAGTTTATCATTGGCTACAGCCCCAAGTTCACCCTACCTATTTAATGACTTTAGCTGTGGGTAAATTTGTAGAAATTGAGGATAAATACCAAGATATTCCCGTTAATTATTATGTCGAAAAAGGAAAGGAAAATGAGGCTAAAATTAGCATGGGTAAAACCCCCAAAATGATCGAATTTTTCAGTCAAAAATATGGTTATCCTTATCCTTATTCCAAATATGCCCAGGTTTGTGTCGATGACTTTATCTTTGGTGGCATGGAAAACACATCTACGACTTTATTAACCGATCGCTGTTTATTAGACGAAAAAGCCGCTATTGACAATCAAAATACCGAGAGTTTAGTCGCCCACGAATTAGCACATCAATGGTTCGGGGATTTAGTGGTAATAAAACATTGGAGTCACGCTTGGATTAAAGAAGGTGCGGCTTCCTATGCTGAAGTATTGTGGACTGAACATGAATATAGCCGTGATGATGGAGCTTACTACTTATTGAAAGAAGCTCGTAACTACCTACAGGAGGATTCTTCTCGTTATCGTCGTCCGATAGTTACCAACGTTTACAGAGAAGCTATTGAATTATACGATCGTCATTTATACGAAAAAGGTGCCTGTGTTTATCACATGATTAGGGGCATTTTGGGGGAGGAATTGTTTGATCAAGCTATCCACACTTTTGTTAATGATAATGCCCATAAAACGGTGGAAACTGTTGATTTATTAAGGGCGATCGAAAAATCCACAGGTCATAATTTAAGTCCCCTTTTTGATCAGTACGTCTTTAAAGGAGGTCATCCTGATTTTAAAATTAATTATAGTTGGGATAGTGAATCAAACTTAGCTAGTGTGACTGTTAAACAAACCCAAGCGAAGGAAGAAAATGGTAAATTAAAGGATTTATTTAACTTAAAAGTACCTCTTGGTTTTGGTTATATAAAAGATAATGAAAAACCTGCATTTAAAACTTTCTATCTTAAAGTTAATCAAACTGAACAAGTATTTTATTTCTTCTTAAGGGAAAAACCGGATTTCATTAGTTTTGATATTGGTAATTATCATCTCAAAACCGTTGACTTAGAATATGGATTTAGTGAATTAAAGGCTCAGTTAACCCATGATCCTGATGTTATTTCCCGAATATATGCGGCCATCGCCATGGGTAAAAAAGGTAACTTAGAAGCAGTAAAAGCTTTAAAAGAGGCCCTCGAAAATGAGATGTTTTGGGGTTTAAAAGTCGAAATAGCCAAAGAATTGGGTAAAATTAAACTAAATCAAGCTACACAAGCTTTAATTGCTCATATTAACAATCATGATGCCAGGGTAAGACGTGCCATAGTGGAAGCCTTAACCCACCATAAAACCACAGCTAGTTATCAGGCCTTGAAAAATATAGCAATTAACGGTGACGACAGCTATTATGTTGAATCCTCTGCCATTGAGGGGTTAGGCAAATTAGTAACAGGCACTTTAGAGGCTAAACAAGAAGAAGTTATCGGACTTTTAGAGGGAATTTTAGCAGAAAAAAGCGGTTGGAATGAAACAATCAGATCCTCTGCCATTAAAGGCTTAAGCAAACTGAAAACTAGCGAAAAAGCCGCCGATATAATCGCTAAATATACCTCATTAGGCACTCCTCAAGCTCTACGTTTGACGGCTATTCGTTGCTTAGGTGCCATCGCCAAAGGTCAAAAACCTGATAAATTAACGCTAATTTTCGAAAAATTCGAGTCTATGGTGACAGACACCTTCTTTTTAACTCAAATGTCATTAATAGGGGGTTTATCTCAGATAGAAGACTCAAAAGCCATCGCTCTGTTAACCAATTTAGCGGATACCACCCCTGATGGTAGAGTTAAACGCAGGGCGGAAGAAGCCATAAATCAAGTAAGGGATAAATTGGGCCGTGATAAAACCTCCAAAGATTTACAACAGGCGATTGATAAACTTAAGGAAGAAAATCAGGACTTACAAAGCCGTTTAGCGAAACTAGAAGCAAGGGAAAATTAATATAATGGAATTAAAACGTCTTTGGAAAACTTTAACCTATTTTGATGTGATCCCTTTTGCCTCTTGTTTTCAAAAATTGTTTAACTCAGAAAATGTCGATAAAACTACTATTGATTCCATGATAAATTTAACTTTAATTACCGATGATCGCAGTAATTTAGCCCAAGAAACGATTAATTATTTACAGAAAAAAAAATTACCCTTAAGAATTATTAGTCCATCACCGACAACGGCCTTTTCTTCCCCCATAACAGAAATTATTCCCTTGAATTTAGAGATAGATAATCCTTCTTCATTGCTTTTAGAAAGAGTTAATAAAATTATTTTTTTCCCACAAAATGGTATTAACAGATTACTAGAATTAGTTAATCAAAATTTACAACAAGGGGAAATGATCTTATTTGATTTTCAAACCCCGAATCAAAATCTGCGGAATATTTGGGGTGCGGTAGATGATGTGGTAATGGGAGGCGTTAGCAGCAGTAACTTAATTTTGAGCGATAATTGTGCTATTTTCACAGGTATTGTTTCCACAGATAATAACGGTGGTTTTGCTTCTGTTAGGAGTAAAAATTTCACTCAACCTTGGGATTTATCTAGTTATCAAGGTATAAGATTAAAGGTAAAAGGCGACGGCAAAAGGTATAAATTTATTACTCGATGTGAGGGGAAATGGGATGGTGTTAGTTACTGTTATTCTTTTGACACGGTGGTGGATGAATGGCTAACTATGGATATTCTTTTTGATGATTTAATCCCTGTTTTTCGGGCGAAAACTCTTAAAGATGCGGATAAATTTGATTTTAGTAAAGTCTATTCCCTACAATTAATGCTGAGTAAATTCGAATATGACGGCGGTTATAATCCTAGTTTTGAAGTGGGAGGATTTGCCCTAGAAATTCAATCTATCAAAGCTTATGGTAAAGAAGATTCTCCACAACTGATTTTAATGGGCAATCCTGAATTTTGGAGTAACTATACTGTCAATAATAGTTTATTGACAGTATATACCGAAAATTACCTAAATTTTAATAATTAGAAGTTTCTCTACACCTTTTGGCTTGACCTCTGGGATGTAACTATTCTCTATCCTATCTATGGTTCACAGTTCGATTCAGCAACACCTAAAATCTGAGTTTTATGCTATGATGTGATATGGAGCATCTAAAACTCGGCTTTTTCGCCATCTTGCCATTAAGTTAAAAATTCAGACCACTCTAAAGGCGTAGAAACTCCCTAGAAATGGCGGTCTGGAAATAATGTCGGAAAGAGAGTTCGGTTAAGAAATGTCATCGACGGAGTGGGTATAACCCGCTTTTTTTGTCGCTTTTTATTGTTATTCCATCGATTTTTCATCTAATTTATGACTCATCCGCTGATACCAAATATCACAGAAATAGCCCAATCTATTGCCCAAGAATTAAACCTAGAAATAGTAACCTTGGCATTTCAAACCAACAAAAACCCTCCTGTTTTAAGGGTGGATATTCGTAACCAATCAGGGGATACCAGTCTTGATAACTGTGAAAAAATGAGTCGTTTATTAGAAGAAACCCTCGATGCTAGGGACATTATCCCCTCGGCTTATATGTTAGAAATTTCTAGTCCTGGTATTGGTGATAATTTAATCACAGATCGAGAATTTATTAGTTTTAAAGGTTTTCCCGTCATGGTGGAAACTAACACGGAATATAAAAAACACACTCGATGGCAAGGAAATCTTCAGGGGAGAGACGAAAAAGCAATATACATCAACTGTAAAGGCAAAATGGTGAGTATTCCCAGAGACATCGTCACACGAGTCCGACTAGAGAATAAAGAGTAAAAAGAGAGAATGAGAAAACTAGGAAACTAGAAGAAAATTAATCTTTTGCCCTCTACTTTCTGCCTTTATTAATTGTCAACTATCAATCAATTGTCAATTTCCCACTATTAACTATTAACTATTATGAGTATCGTTCAATTACCAGGTTTAAAAATGCTGATTGAAGAAATCAGTAAAAGTCATAACTTACCAGAAAATTCCGTCAGGGAAGCCTTACGGGAAGCTTTATTTAAAGGTTATGAGCGTTTTCGGCGATCGAAACAAACCAGCACTCATCAACCTTTTCCTGATGAATATTTCGATAACTTTAGACTAGAACTTGATATAGAAGAAGAAGGATTTAGGGTTTTGGCCCTGAAAATGGTAGTGGAATCTGTAGAAGATCCCGATCATCAAATCTCCTTAACTGAAGTACAAGAGTTTAATGATGAAGTGCAAATTGGGAATGAGGTTTTAGTGGATGTAACTCCTGAACAAAAGGAATTTGGGCGCATGGCGGCAATGCAGACCAAGCAAGTCTTACAACAGAAATTAAAAGATCAACAAAGAGCCCTTATTCAGAGAGAATTTAAAGAATTAGAAGGCACGGTTTTACAGGCCAAAGTGCTTCGTTTTGAACGCCAGTCCGTCATTATGACTCTTCAAAGTGCACACGGAAGACCGGAAGTTGAGGCGGAATTACCCCACCATGAACAGATTGCCAGTGATAATTATCGTGCTAATGCCACTTTTAAGGTTTATCTCAAAAAAGTTCGAGAGGGCTCTCAAAGAGGCCCACAATTATTAGTTTCCCGTGCTGATGCTGGTTTGGTGGTTTATCTTTTCGATAACGAAGTTCCAGAATTTGAGGAAGGTATTGTGAGAATTGTGGCGATCGCTAGAGAAGCAAATCCTCATAATCGTTCCGTCAGTGCCCGGACAAAAATCGCGGTAGATACCTTAGAAAGAGATGTTGACCCCGTTGGTGCTTGTATTGGAGCAAGAGGATCCCGTATTCAAGCCGTAGTCAATGAATTAAAAGGAGAAAAAATAGACGTAATTCGCTGGTCACCAGATCCCGCTACTTATATCGCCAATTCATTAAGTCCTGCCCAAATTGATTTGGTAAAATTAACTAATCCTGAGGAAAAACAATCTTTAGTAGTTGTACCAGACAATCATCTCAGTTTAGCCATCGGTAAAGAAGGACAAAACGTTCGTCTGGCTGCTCGTCTAACAGGTTGGAAAATTGACATTAAATCGAAATCGAAATATTTAGATGAAGAATCCGAGTAAACAACAAAATTATCGACGCTGTATTAGTTGTCATCGAGTAGATGATCGAAGGCAATTTTGGCGTATTATCAGGACTTATCCGGAGCAAAGAGTAACCTTAGATGAAGGCATGGGAAGATCTGCCTATATTTGTCCCCAACCACAGTGTCTAAGTTTAGCTAAGAAAAAAAAGCGTTTAACTAGGGCTTTAAAAACCGATATCCCTTCGGAAATTTACGAACAATTATGGCACAGACTCAGGGGAGTTCGGAGTTAGGAGAAAAAGGGGAATAGAAGATAGTAAAATATTATTAAATAGTAAAATATTAAGTTTAAGATTAAAAATCTGATAAAAATTTACCAAAAACAGTTATAATATAGTACACCCAGGGCAATTTGTGGATGAAAAACGGAAAAGTAAGAATATACGATTTATCAAAAGAGCTTGCGTTAGATAATAAGGACGTATTAGAAATATGTTCCGAATTGTCGATTGATGTCAAAAATCATAGCAGTACCATCACTGAATCTCAAGCCCAGAATATAAAAGAAGCAGCTAAAAACTATCATATGACATCTGCCAATCAACAAGTTAAGAAAAATATCAACAAAGAATCAAAAAATCCGACTGCGTCAGACTTGAAACCCAAAAATAAAAAGCCAGAAATTCTTGCCATATACGCAAGTACATCTTCCGAGATATCGGAATCGGAGACATCCAAGGAAAATCCCAGTCTTTTAACTCCTCCTCGTCCTCAGATGCCTCCGTCTTCTGAAATTAATGGTTCTATAGAAGTTACAGAAGGGACATTTGATTCAGAACAAGAACTCAAAGGGCCTCCATCACGTCCCCAAGTTGGTGGGAATAAACCAGCTAATAAGTCAATTCCTATCACTCATATCGATAAATCTAAAAGTAGTGGGAGTAAATTCCCTGGAGACATCTGTGAGAAAGATTCTTCACTGTTGAACCCGTTCTCCACCGATGAGGATAAAAGACCAAAACCAAAAATTCAGAATAAAAATAAAAGTCACTCCCCTCGCCGCTTTAAAAATGATCAGCGTCCTAAGGAGGTTGGAGAAATGGCTGAAATCGCAGATCAGGAAGCAACTTTCAAACCTGTTAAAAAACCTTTGATTTCTAAGGAAGAAAACATTACAGGAATTGAGAATAAAGCAACTCCTAAACCAAAATTGCACAGGCCACCCCAACGAGTCGTTGACATTGTTGAACCTGACTTAGATATTGATGACGATTTAGAGGAAAAATCCCTCACTGCCGATGATGATTTTGGAGCTGAACCTACCCTACTAGAAAAACCCACAAGAGCGAAACAAAAACCAAAAAAACCCTTGAGTAAAGCTCAAGAAGCGACTTGGGAAGATGAAGACGATTCTAAAGAAAGTAAAAAAACTGTTAAGAAACGTCGCTCTTTGGTTATAGATGACGAGGATGATGATTTAAGTCACTATATTAACGATGATGATCTTGATAGTGAAATACTCAATCTAGCATTAGCTCGTCCTGATAAACAAGTTAGTGAACTGCCGAAGCCTCCCGAAAAAAATCGTTCTCCGAGAAGACAAAAACCAAAATTTGACAAAACTGAAGTTAAAGTAGAGAAAAAAGCGAAGCCAGATAAACAAGAAGTACCTGAATTTATCGTTCTGAAACAGAATCCGACTTTAAGGGATTTAGCAGAATTGCTTAACACCCCTGACACAGAAATAATCAAACTACTTTTCTTTAAAGGCATCGCGGTTAATATCACTGAAACTCTTGATCTCGAAATTGCCAAAATTGTCGCCTCCGATTTAGGTGTGGAAGTAATTACGGAAGAAGAAAAAGCCAGTGCCGCTAAAACCGAAATGATTATGGAGGCGGATCTTGATAAATTACAACAACGTCCTCCTGTGGTCACCATCATGGGTCACGTAGATCATGGTAAAACTACCCTTTTAGACTCTATTAGAAATACAAAAGTCGTACAAGGAGAGGCAGGGGGAATTACTCAACATATCGGAGCTTATCATGTCGATGTCGAGCATGAAGGTAAAACTCAGCAGATTGTCTTTCTTGATACCCCTGGTCACGAAGCCTTCACAGCAATGCGAGCACGGGGTGCCAAAGTTACCGATATTGCGGTTTTAGTGGTAGCTGCCGACGATGGTGTCAGACCTCAAACCAAAGAGGCTATTAGTCACGCCAGAGCGGCAAAAGTACCGATTGTCGTTGCTATTAATAAAGTGGATAAACCCGAGGCGAATCCCGATCGTGTCAAACAAGAGTTAGTGGATTTGCAGTTAGTGCCTGAAGATTGGGGGGGTGATACGATTATGGTGCCTGTTAGTGCCTTAAACGGTCAAAACCTAGATACACTCTTAGAAATGATTGTCTTAGTGTCGGAAATGGAACAGCTTTCTGCCAATCCTGATCGTCTGGCGAAAGGTACGGTTATCGAAGCACACTTAGATCGTGCCAGAGGTCCTGTAGCGACCCTATTAGTTCAAAATGGAACTTTAAGAGTTGGGGATATTATTGTGGCAGGTTCTGTGGCTGGTAAGATTCGGGCGATGATAGATGATCGTGGTGATAAAGTAGAGGCCGCTACTCCTTCTTTTGCGGTGGAAATTTTAGGCTTAAATGAAGTTCCCGCCGCTGGTGATGAGTTTGATGTTTATAAAAATGAGAAAGAAGCGAAAGCGATCGCTGAAAGTCGTGCTTCGGATCAAAGAGACACCCGTTTACAACAAGCCATGTCCTCTCGTCGGGTAACTCTGAGTACTTTATCAGCCCAGGCACAACAAGGGGAATTAAAAGAGCTCAATTTAATCCTCAAAGCCGACGTACAGGGCTCTGTGGAAGCGATTATGGGATCTTTGAAACAATTACCCCAAAAAGAAGTTCAAATTCGAGTTTTACTATCCAACGCTGGGGAAATTACTGAAACTGACGTTGACTTAGCCGCCGCTAGTGGTGCTGTTGTAATTGGTTTTAATACAAATTTAGCTCCCAATGCCAGACAAGCCGCTGAACAGGAGGGGGTTGATATTCGAGAATACAATGTAATTTATAAGTTGCTTGATGAAATTGAAGGAGCAATGGAAGGATTACTCGATCCTGAAGAAGTAGAAGAAAGTCTAGGTAAAGCCGAAGTAAGAGCGGTATTCTCCGTTGGGAAAGGTGCTGTGGCTGGTTGTTATGTGACATCAGGGAAAGTGGTCAGAAACCGCTTTATCCGGGTATTACGGCATGGTCGAGTGGTTTATAGCGGTAACTTAGATTCTCTGCGTCGTGTCAAGGATGATGTGAAAGAAGTTGCTTCTGGTTTTGAGTGCGGTATAGCCGTCAATAAATTTAGTGACTGGCAAGAAGGCGATAATATTGAAGCCTACGAAATGGTATTCAAACGTCGTACCCTTACTCAGTAAGAGATATTTCCCCTAACCCCCTAACCTCATAAGAGTAGTTTTTTTTTACCCTTGGACTTTGGTGATGGGAAGACAAGGAGGATCAGGGGAAAAATTGTAAACTTTTAACTCTTAATTGTTAACTATTTTCGTAAAAATTAAATTTTCTTAACGGAAAACAGTGTTAGCTTATAATTAGTAACCGTGAAGAGTTGATACTTACTATATGTCTGAGTCGCAGTTTTTACTGAAATCCACCAGTTATGATTTTGAGCAAGAAGTTTTAAATAGATTTCGTCTTCTGGTGGCCACTTTGCCTCCCGAATGCCAGATTTATAGAGAAACTTGGGATTCTTCGACAGTATTGTGCCTAAATTTTGAAACTTGTCCTTATTTGTTAGAAGTAATCAAGGAAAATGCTGAGGTTTTGATGACGATAATGGAAAGATTATCTCTTGCTAAATCAATTATTTTTCGTCAAGGTAATCAACTTAAAGCATGGCGAAATATGAAAGTTTAGTTTCATTATCAATTATCAATTAATTCCCCATGTTTGAAGTAATTAAAGAAACGGCCTTCATGGTAACTCGTGACGGGGTTAAGCTAACTGCTGACATTTATCGCCCTATGGCCGATGAGAAATTACCAGTATTATTAATGCGTCAACCCTACGGAAAGGCCATCGCTTCGACGGTAGTTTATGCACATCCAAAATGGTATGCTCGTCAAGGTTATATGGTAGTGATTCAGGATGTGAGGGGTAGAGGGGATTCTGAGGGAGAATTTCAATTATTCGAGACGGAAATTAATGACGGTTACGATACTCTTGACTGGGTAGCCAATCTGAAGGGAAGTAACGGCAAAGTCGGAATGTATGGCTTTTCCTATCAAGGCATGACTCAATTATATTCTGCTATTAGTCAACATTCGGCGTTAAAAACCATTTGTCCTGCCATGATTGCCTATGATTTATACACTGATTGGGCTTATGAAAATGATGCTTTTTGTTATGAGTTAAATTTAGCATGGGCGATACAATTAGCAGCAGAAACGGCACGATTAAAAGGTGATTTAACTGCTTATAAAACTCTTTATTTAGCTAGTCGTAATTTACCTTTATATGCGATACCTATTATCCTAGAAGAAGCCTTAAGAAAATATTGTCCTGGTAATTTTTATTATCAATGGTTAACTCATCCTAAAAATAGCGATTATTGGCGTAAATTATCCCCAAAAACTTACTTTCAAAATGTTGATTTACCAATGCTTCATATTGGCGGTTGGTTCGATACTTATTTACGAGGTACGTTAAATTTGTATAAAGAAATGAGCAAAAAAAGTAATTTTCAACAACGTTTAATTATCGGGGCTTGGAGTCATCTTCCTTGGGGAAATACTTTAGGCGATCGCCATTATACTCAAGAGGCAAATAATAATATTAATGAGTTGCAAATTTTATGGTTTAATAAGTATTTAAAAAATATTAAAAATAGAAATTTATCTGGTAAAAATATCCATTTTTTTCAAATTAATAGTAATAAATGGATTGAGCTAGATAATTATACCCAAGAAAAAAAAATAGAATTTTACTTAAAAAGTACAGGATTAGCCAATATTCGAGACGATGATGGCAAATTAGCAAACAAAAATATTAAAAATATTGATAAGCAAGAGGATATAATTATTCATGATTTTTGGCGATCGCCTCCCTGCTTAGGGGGACATAGTAGTATATCAGCAGGAAGTTTTGATAGAGGAAAATTAGATAATCGGAGCGATATTGTCACTTATACCTCAGACCCCTTAACACAAGATTTAGAGATAATTGGTGACCTAGAATTAGAAATTTACGCCCAAGCTGATACCGAAAGTTTTGATTTATCCGCACTGGTTTCTCAAGTTTTTCCTGATGGCAAAGTTTATAATTTTAGTCAAGGATATATTAAAATAAACCTTCGCAAAGTTAACGAGCCAATCAAATTTAAGTCACAATCAACCTGCATTAAAATTGAAAAAAACACCAGCATTAGATTAAGTTTGACTTGTGCTAATTTTCCGGCCTATAGCATCAATTTAGGGAAAAAAAAACCATCCTTATCTCATTTAAGTTTAACTAATAATCCCCTAACTATCAGCATTTTTTCAGGAAAAAATACTCCTTCTCTATTAAGGCTAAATATTTTGTGAAATTGATGGTTAATTTATACTCTGAACGGCTAAGATTTGAACTTTTCATGATTGCTATGATTGCTATGATTGTCATGTATATCAATTATCTTCATGAATAATCCAGGCTAGGAGACGAACTGCCGTTTACATACAACCCAAAACTGAAATTGTATAAGCATTATTTTCTGACCCACCAATTCTAAAGTTGACTTGGTAAGGTTGGCGTTCAGTACCTGATTGAAACGGCAAACTATAGGTCTTGTCTCGAGTCATGGGCACATTGCGAGTGAAGGGGGTATCGTAGGTTCCATTGGGATATTTGAGATTTATCGTGACCTCGTAATTAGCCTCATTTTCAGGGGTCATCACTGCGACAAAGTATTGAAACCCTTGACCTGTAGGAACAACAAAGTCGGTATTATAATTACCCGTCTTAATGACCCCTCCCAGGGTTGGTCTAGAAATTATTTTCCTGATCTGAGTTTGGTCAGTTGTAACCTCCTTAAGAGGGATGCAGTTCTTCTCGGAGGAAGGCTGGGGTTTATTCTCTTCTGCCTGGGTTGGTACTTGGATACTCAGCAAACTTGCAGGCAGACTAATACTCACAATCAAACTAATCAAACCTAGGAAGCTAAAACGAAATTTATCAGTGTGCATTTTCAAAAATCTCCATTCAAGAGTAAATTTACCATTAGTTACTAGTGGGTCAACTGTCATAAATTAAGTTCTATCAAAATTGCTAGACCACTAGCGGTGAAGTGCGTAAATGAAACGGGAGTTTAAAATTCTCGTAAGTAACGAAAATTAAAGGTTTTTCACTGTACATTCTCAATTGTGCATTCTACCACTAGTACATTAACCCATTATATTATCAAACCCCGATTATAAAGTTTTTATTAGTATTAGATAAAAAAATCCGGTTATTTTCAAAAAAACCATGTACCCTTAAAAGGGTGCGTTTAAGTGCGTGCGTAAGATAATTTATTTTTTTTTAAAGTAAACACTATAGGAACATTCCGCAAGGAGACAAAGACATGAATATTATTCACAATTACTATTCTGTTCAGTCAGCAAGAGGCCTATCCATGGGTGAAGCCACACTGTTACTCCCTAAAAAGATATTCAACTCCCTCGCAGTATTGACTCCTGACTCCTGACTCCTGACTCCTCTGACGGCCAGATTTTTTAACTTTTGCAAGAGGTCTATTATAGCTATTAGAAAAGCCTTAATTATTAACTACTTTTTGGCAAGTAAAAAACCGAATATATGAACTACACTTTACCCTCTCCTTTGATTTTAGACTCTCTTTTGCGCGATTGGTTATTAGAAGATATTGGTAGAGGCGATCGCACTACGGACTGTATTTTTACGGTGAAATCTACCAAAGGCAAGGCATATTGGATAATTAAAGAGGAGGGAGTTATTGCCGGGCTACCCATCGCCGAGAGGGTTTTTCGGTTATTGGATACAGGGATTACATGGCAAAATTTAGCCTTAGAAGGAGAAAAAAAGCCTTCAGGTACAAAAATCATGGAAATTGAGGGAAAAATGTCGGCTTTACTCACGGGAGAAAGGGTTGCTTTGAATATCGTCATGCACTTGAGCGGTATTGCCACTATGGCGAGAAAGTATGTGGAAGCCATCAAAGACTACCCAACAAAGCTAGTGGATACTCGGAAAACGACTCCGGGTTTAAGAATTTTAGAAAAATATGCTTCTCAGGTTGGTGGTGCTATTAATCATCGTATGGGTTTAGATGATGCCATCATGATTAAGGATAACCATATTCAAGGTGCCGGTAGTATTTCCAATGCTATTACTTTAATTAGAAAAACGATGCCTTATCCTCTAAGTATCGAGGTGGAAACCACTAACTTACATGAGGTAAAGGAAGCGATCGCCAATCAAGTCGATATTATTATGTTAGATAACATGACAATAACGGCAATGACTCAGATGGTGGAATTAATCCGACAAGAAAACCCCCTCATCAAAATAGAAGCCTCTGGTAACGTAACTTTAGCTAATATTACTAAAATTGCCTCTACAGGAGTTGACTATATTTCAACAAGTGCTACTGTTACTCGCTCGCCCTGGCTAGATATTAGCATGAGATTTGATTAACAATTATTACTCCATTCTTAGAGATTTTTGTTGATTTAGTTGGACCTCGGTAGCCATAATTTCTTGATAGTAATAGCTCATTTTTGTTAAGTCTTTTTCTTGAGTTAATTCTGATATTTTCTGTTGACAATATTGTTTATATTTTTCTAGTTTAACTGTTTCTAAACAGGCGATCGCTGCTTGAACATAATGTTCAGGTTGGAATAAAATTTGCTGATCATTTTCACTAAGATTAAATACGTTGGCTAATTGTTGGTAAATATCTGGATTATTGACCATATTTTCTTGTACACTAATTAATAAAGAATTATAATCATTATTAGTGCTTAAATCAGACGAAACTTGATAGATTTTTTGCCATAAAAAACGATGGGAAGCTAAACTAAATACTAGATCCTTTTCGTCTAGTTGATTAATAATAATTTCTCGATAATCAGGACAGTGAAGATAAATTAATAATAACAAAAACTCCGACTGTTCTACTTGATTATTTTGGAGAGATTTATCAACGGTTTTGTAAGAGTTTTTCCTGTTATATGGATAATAACTATTTTGTTTGAGAGCAAATTGCAGACTTTGGTGAATTTTCCTAAAGTCCTGAGTATTTAAACCTGAATATTGACTTCTTTTACTGCTTAAAATTTCTGTGCAATAAGATAAATAATAATCTTTGGTAGCATTGTTCGTAATTTTCTTTAATAATTTTACCAAAGTTTGAAAAGCCACCTCGTAATTAGCACTATTTTGTAGGCTTTTACCGTTAATAATTTGCTCAATTTGCCAATCTAACCATAAAGGCGATTTACTAATTAATTCTTGATATTCATTTTCTCCTCCTTCACCAGATTTAAGAAATTCATCGGCATCTTTTCCATTAGGAATAGTTAATATTTTTAGTTTTAATTGTCCGCTATAAACTAAATTTTCTACTTCTTTTATTACTCTTTGAGTTGCTTTTAAACCAGCATTATCCGCATCAAAGTTAACGATGATTTCTTTTGATTCTGTATAACGAGAAAGTAATTTTACGTGATGTTCTGTTAATGCTGTGCCTAAAACCGCCACCACATTGTTTATCCCATAAGTATGAAGGGTTATGGCGTCAAAATATCCCTCAACTACAATCACTTTATCTTGTTTAACAATACTTTTTTGAGCAAAATTTAAGGCAAATAGAGTTTTACTTTTAGAAAATAAATCTGTATCAGGAGAGTTTAAATATTTAGGCTCACCATCATCTAAACTTCTCGCCCCAAAGGCAATTATTCGTCCTTGATAATCCTGAATAGGAATCATTAAACGATCTCGAAAATAATCGATATAACCCTCACCTTTAGATCTTTTTTTGATTAATCCTGTCTGTTCAACTAACATCACAGAATAATGCTTAATTTCCACTAAATAATGATATAAAGTTTCCCATGAGTTAGGTGCATAACCTAGTTTAAATTTTTCAATATTCTCCTTAGATAAATTACGCTGATTTTCAAGGTATTTTAAAGCTTTTTCTCCTTCTTGTTGCTTTAAACTATGTTGATAAAAATTAGTGGCGACAGCTAAAATTTCATAAAGTTGGTCTCTTAAAGAAATTTGTTTTTGTATTTCTTCTTGATCTTCTGAGGCTAGAGTTTTAATAGGTATTTGATAACGTTGGGCTAAATCAAAAATAACATCCCGAAAAGACTGTTTCCCGATTTCCATCAAAAACTTAATCGCACCACCTCCAGCACCACAACCAAAACAATAATATACTTGCTTACTTGGGCTTACTGTGAAACTAGGGCTTTTTTCGTCATGAAATGGACATAAACCAACAAAATCTCGCCCTTTTCTTTGCATTACTACATAATCGGACACCACCTCTACTAAATCAACTCTTTCTTTAACTTCGGAGATCGTATCAGGATGGAGATTAATATTTTTCACAATGGCAAAACAATTAACATGAGTTCGGTGTTAACTTACTCTTAATCATATTAATCTTACCGCAACGTTAAGCTAAAGTTTCTGGTTGGTATCCTAAACCACGACTAAACTCTTGACGAAAAATCTCAATTCTATTTAAGTCAGGTTTACCATGAGAAACGATCGCCACTCGATAATCGCGCATTACTTTTACGGGAGAATCCCCTATATCCAGACTCCGGAATAGCATATCTAAACGGACACTGGGATTGTATTGTCTGCCTAACTCTGACAAAAATGCTTTGATATTACCGTCTTCTTGAGATAATAAAACCATGGGGGTTTTAATTCTGATCACCCAACCATTAATCTGATGAATGACTGTCAGGGACGCAGATTCCAAAAAAGTCATGGTCTCAAAATAACTGATGACTCTAAGTATAAGACTAGCATTACTTAAAAAATAAACATATTCCATTTCCATCCGCTCCAGCTTAAAGGTGTTCCTCCCTCTCAATCTCCTTTATATTATCTCCGAGATTGGAGGCTAATAGTTAGGGTTAAATTCCCCTTTCTTCGATCTTCAATGTGGGTAAAATCACTCATATTGATAAGGGCAACCTTTAGTTTGAAACCAAGTTGCATTGTATATAGCTTACATAGCTAAAGACTCAAGTTCTTAACTGCCCTTCTGCCTTTCAACTCCTGCCTTCTTTAAATGTTTTGGTTACTATAATAAGAATGAGATATTCTGAATGAGAGCAAATAATCATGACACAATCTTTTGATCGACAAAAAAAACAACCGTTACCAGTACCTCCCTTGATTCCACAAACTAGGCCTCAAGGAATTACCGATAACGGTACAGAAGACGAAACCAGAGTTAGTTCCAGCAGTCCTTTTCCTCCTTTGGGCAACAAAAATACCATGCCCTCCGAAGGATTTAATATTCACGATTTCGATGATGATGATGATGACTTAGAATCCCAGGAAGAAACTCAACTTTATACCCCCGGTATGTTGCCTCAATCAACTAATCGAGATAAAGTTGTTCCCCCTCTGACAACCCCCCTTCCTTCCCCTGGCCCATCGCCTCTTAATAATCGAAATACCATGCCGATGGGTGGAAATCTCCCCCCTGGAACAATGGCCAGACCAGGAGAGACTGATGTTCGCAAGGGTTCCGTGAAAGACAGACCCGCTACTGCCCCCACCACTCCTCAAAGGGCAGGACCTCAAGGGGGAATCCACTATTCTCGTCCCCCGGTGGGAAGATCTCCGGGGCAACCTTCTCTCCATGATTTAGTTCAATTAGCCTATGATAGTGGTTATTCTGATGTCCATTTAGGAGTTGGGGAATTACCTCGAATGCGGGATCGTGGGGAAATGATGATTTTAGATCAATATCCCGAAATCGATCTAAATACCTTCATGAGTTGGTTGCGAGAAATTTTAAAGGAAGATGAAATACAAAAGTTTAAAAAAGAATTGGAATTTGATGGTGCCACTCAATATGATTTTGCAAGGGTTCGGATTAATGTTTTCGATACTTTAAGGGGCCCCTCTTTAGTCTTACGTTTAATTCCTCTCAAAATTTTAACTCTGGAACAATTACGCCTTCCTCCTATCTTTCGAGATATTTGTGACGCACATAAAGGGTTAATTCTCATCACTGGACCTACCGGTTCGGGTAAATCGACAACTCTAGCGGCGATGGTGGATCACATCAATAGTGAACACGCAAAAAATATTATCACCATTGAGGATCCCGTAGAATTTGTCCACAAAAGTCAAAAATCCCTGGTTAAACAAAGGGAAGTTGGGATGCATACCCTTAAGTTTGATAATGCCCTTAAAGCTTCCCTGCGAGAAGATCCTGATATTATCCTCGTGGGGGAAATGCGAGACAAAGAAACGGTAAATACAGCCCTTAAAGCCGCTCAAACAGGTCACTTAGTTATGGGTACTTTACACACCAACAGTGCCATCAAAACCCTTGAACGTATTTTCACTCTTTATACTGCGGAAGAACAACCTGCCATGAGATCGGCCATCGCAGAATCTTTGGTGGGGATTATTGCCCAAGGTTTGTGCCGTACCACTGACGGGAAACGGGCGGCTTATCATGACATTTTAATCAACACCGAGACGGTAAAAGACTATATTCTCAGTAACAAATATGAAGAAATTGGGATGTTGATGGCTGACGGTGAATTTGACGGTATGATCACCATGAATAAATCCCTCTTTGAGCTTTATCAAGAAGGACGTATCACCGAAGAAACTGCCCTGGAGAGATCTCCTACCCGTAACGAAATGGCGATGATGTTACGAGGGAGGATTTAACTGTCAAGATAGTTTTCAGGGACTGGGAACGGATAATTTTAGATCTCTTGGTCGGCATTCCCTCTCTTGGTGGACGTTCCCTTGCGACTTCCGGCGGCGCGGGGTCCGACCGCTTTTGGATTTTAGAGAATCCTCACCCTGAACTCATTATTCTTGTGCTAAAGTTACTAATTTGTCCACCAAATCGGAGAAACTCACCCCTGATGCTTGCCACAGTTGCGGATACATACTTAACGCCGTAAAGCCGGGTAAAGTGTTTATTTCATTAATCAAAATTTCCTCTGTTTCAGGAATATAGAAAAAATCCACTCTTGCTAAACCCCTGGCATCAATGGTGCGGAAGGCTTTTAAGGACATCTCTTGAATTTTAGTGGCAACATGAGGGGGAATATCAGCAGGAATAATCAAATTTGCCTTCCCATCAGTATATTTAGTTTCGTAATCATAAAAATCGGCATTGTAGGTTATTTCGCCAATGACGGAGGCTTTGGGGTTATCGTTGCCTAACACGGCACATTCTACTTCTCTAGCTTTAACCCCCGCTTCCACAATCACACGACGATCGAGATTAGCCGCAGAATCTAAGGCTTTTTCTAATTCTGTTCTCGTTCTTGCTTTTGTAATTCCCACCGATGATCCGAGATTTGCCGGTTTCACAAAACAAGGATAGCCCAGAGTTTCATCAATGCGATGGCATAATTTCGGAAAACCACAAGCACCAGTAAAAATCTGATCACGAGTCACCGCTAAATAATTAACTTGAGATAAGTTAACTTGTGCAAAGGCATTTTTCATGGCAATTTTATCCATACCCATGGCTGAACCAAGAACGCCAGAGCCGACAAAAGGTACTTTCATTAAGGTCAACAATCCTTGTACTGTACCATCTTCACCGTTAGGTCCGTGTAAAATGGGAAACCATACTTGAATATCATTACATTCATCAGGAAAATGCCATTGAGGAGTAGAATTTTCGTCCTTATTTAAAGGAATACCAGTGGTTAATACATCCTTTGCAATGTCACCGCTTAACCAAACCCCCGAAGGTTGAATATATACAGGAATAACGTCATATTTATCAACATTTACTTCTGTAGACAACCCTCTGGCGATGGCCTGTGCAGATCTGATAGAAACTTGGTGTTCTCCAGACTTTCCACCGAATAATAATCCTACTCTAACTTTACTCATAAAATTTGATATCTGTCAATTTGATCTTTAGGTTATTAATAATAAAATACTTTGAATTAAACCAATAATTAAACCTAAAATTCCTCCTAAATTAACGATCGCCTGTAACTCACTTTTAACAATACTTTGAGTTGCTTCTTCTAAATGTTCAGGAGTAGTGGCTTTTATTCTTTCAATAATAACCTGATCAATGGATAAAATCGGGATAGCGTGGGCGACAATTTTTTCTAAATCTTCCTCTAAATAACGCTCTAAAATTAAAGCCAATTCTTCACTAATTAAACTTAAAGAAGTATTAACTACATCAGAGGCTTGTAAACGATTAACAATTAAAATTGATACCTTATCCCAATCAATCGATAAACCAAATTCATGTAAAAAATCTGCACCTTTTTCTTGAATATAATCCCGAACAGCTTTATTAGTGGTTTGTCTTAATTGTTTAACCGTTGCTACCGGTAAATTTTGTAAAGAAAAATTCAAAAAAAATTCCTTTAATCTATTTCTAATTTCCAAAGATAAAAGTAACTCTTGAATGCGAGTATTAGCCATTTCTTTCTCGTCTAAACAGAAAGTCCGTAAACGACTTAAAGCATTTTTGACCCCAAATAAATTCGCTACAACCCAATAAGTACCGCTTGTTTTTTCCTTAAAACCTTCATCAATCACACTAATATTTCGATCCGTCAAAAAATTAACTAAAGCTTGACGTAATAAATCCGGTGCAAAAATAACTTGTAATAACCAATCAGATAATTGTCTAGCTTGAATTTCCGTTAACTTAAACTCTAATAAAATGCGGTCAAAGATCTGATCAATTTGACTTTGTAAAAAATCATCTTTTCTTGCTAAAACTCTTAATAATTTCGGTAAAGCATCCCCAAATAAATCTCTTAAAATATCCGCTAATATTTTTGCTGACTTTTGTTCTTTATCCTCTTTTATTTGCTGTAAAGTTAACTGTAGTAACCATAAAATTGCTCCCTCTACTCGTTCAGTCTGTAATAATCTTTTCGCCAATTTTTGTAATTCTTCTGGGGTTAACAAAGAGTTCATAATAGTGTCAGAAACTCTTTTCGCCAACCTCTTTTGATTTCTCGGAATTAAACCTGGAGTAAAAGGTAATTGCTTGTTGAAAAAATATAAAGGTTTATAAGGACGAAATAGCATTTTTATCGCTAAATCATTAGTAAAATATCCAATAACTGAACCTGCTACGGGGGGAAGCGCAATTTGCCACCAATTATAAAATTCTAACGGCATTATCCCTAACTAATTAATCTTAAATTTATATTTTTTTTAAGGTAATTGAATTATCAATTTTTTCTTGTCAATGATTTATTACCACGACAGTAACTAACTTTTTTTAGCAAATTTATCAGCTTAATAATGTTTGAATTACCTCTATTTAGTTAATACTAAAACTCCCATTGTACCACCAAATAAAGGATAATGGATACCCGCACTAAAACCAGCATTTAAACCTAGTTGAATTTGGGTTTCGCCATTAGGAAAACGCTCTAAACTAGGATAAATATAAGCATATTCTGATTGAGTGCCTAAAAAATCCGCAATTTTCACTACCACGTTATCTAAATACCATTTTTGACTATTGGCAACCCAATCCTGTGTAGGTTTATGAAAATCTAAAATAGCTACTTTACTATTAGGTTTTAAAACTCGTTGAATTTCCTGTAAACAAGCACAAATATCCGTAACATTTCTCAACCCATAACCCATAGTGGCACAATCAAAAGAATTATCGTCAAAAGGCAAACTTAAAACATTTGCTTCTAACCACCGAATTTCACTATTTAAAGACTTAAATTTTTGTTTTTTTTGTGCCTCTGCCAACAACTGCGAGGAAAAATCAACGCCAATAACTCTCCCTTTTTTGAGTTGTTTTGCCATTAAAAAAGTTAAGTCACCAGTACCACAACAGAGATCTAACGCAGTTTCATAAGGTTGTGGACTACTCCATTTTACGGTCATTAACTTCCAAATACGGTGGAGACGGAAACTTAACCAATCATTCATTTGATCATAAACTGGTGCAATATCATTAAAAAGAGTTTGAATATCTTGGGAATTAGGAGAAGAGCTCATTTTTAATAGTTGATAGTTGACAATTAATATTTAATCGTAAAAGGCTTAATCAAGGCGAGCGATCGCTTTCTTATAGACTAATACTTGTTGGGTGAGAATATCCGTAACAGTAGTCAATAACATTCGCCCCTCATCCACTTCCAAATGCAGTTTAAGACGATCTTTTCCCACAGTGCCAAGAGGATGTAATTTAGCGATACAAGCGGATTTGACGACATTTCCTTGCCAGTCTAGTTCATAGGTGAGGGATTTGTAAGTAGTTTTAGATTTAACCATACCACTGGTCATTTTACCCGAAGCATCATAACTTAACTCCGCTTTTCCCATTTCTGCCACTTGCCCAATATCAAGGTAAATGGCATCTTGTCCATTATTGGCACATTGAAGAACTAAAGGATGTTCTAATTCACAGGGATATTGTATGCCTGATGGAAATAAAGGATCATAATCATTTTCCTGAGTCAAGGGATTCCATGTACGAAGGGCGTAGCTATGGTATAAATGGTCATCTACGTTTTCTAATAAACCAACAGTTAAAGCCCCTTGAGACACCGCTTCAAAGGGTTTATTGATCAGGACTTTTTCTGGTCCAAAATAAGAAGTAATTAATTCTCTTACAGATGCAATTAAACAACTGCCGCCTACTAAAACTACTTTCTCAATGTGTTTTTTATTGATGCCCTTACCCATTGACATCTGAATAACTTCATCGAGACAATCCCGTAATTGAGGTAATAGTTGTTGAGTTTCTAATATTTCTTTGAGTTGTGGTCGATTTAAAGCAATATCATAGGAAGTAAAGGTTTCCTCATCTAACCAACTTTCCTTTGCTTCTTCTTTAAAGGATAACTGTATCTTAAGACGCTCGGCTATTTCTAATAAATTCTGCCAACTAACACTACTTAAATCGTTTTTAGAAATACCCTGTTTTTGCAAGTAATCTTCCATTAACCAAATATCAATATCTTCTCCTCCCACATAGGCTTGAGTTTTCGCTAAAACCTCTCCTTTTAATTCTTTTAATTTTGGGGAAGTGCCGACAGTACGCACTAAACTTAAGTCTAATGTACCCCCTCCAAAGTCCACTACTAAAACTAAAGCACCGGGCTTTTTAACGGCATAACCGAAGGCGGCGGCGGTGGATTCATCGACTAATTGGATTTTTTCAATGCCTAATCCTGTGGCTAAGTCACGACACCAATTCGAGTAACTTTCAAAGCCTCCTACTGGCACGGTAAATATTACTTGAGAGGGAGTTAAATGTTGTAATTTCAGTTGTTGCCAAATTTCTTTTAAAAATATTTCTGCTACTGCTTCTGATGGGTATTCTTTACCTTCTATTATCTTCGTAGGGGAGCGATATTCGGCGGCTAAATCTCTTTTAAAGGCTTTAAAAAATCGTTCAGGCTTACTACATCCTAACCGACCAGTGCGCACTTGTTCTCCTAATATTAATTCATGTCCTTCTTTGATAAACACTAAGCTAGGGATGACGGGAATTTCTGACACTGAGCCGTTATTAAGTTTCATCCGAAATACCCTCGACATTTTCTCAAAACGGAGGGATTTTGCTTGTTTGGTATCGGGTTCGATAATACTAACAACGGTGTTACTTGTGCCAAAATCAATCGCTACAGTAGTCATAAATAATTAGGAATTAGGAATTAGGAATTAGAAATTAACTTTTTAAATTGGGAGGAAGATTGAGACTTACTTTCGCAGGATAAAGAATATTATCGCCGTCACGGTAGCCTACAAAACGGATATAAACCGAT
The DNA here is from genome assembly GCA_963749915.1 of uncultured cyanobacterium. Taxonomy (GTDB): domain Bacteria; phylum Cyanobacteriota; class Cyanobacteriia; order Cyanobacteriales; family Cyanobacteriaceae; genus Geminocystis. The sequence goes on along the minus strand of CAVVOP010000008.1, from coordinate 375,298 downwards.
TCCCCTACTTCAATATCATCACTGTCACCTTGATGAATTTGAGGATTATAATTAACTTCTTCCCACGGTGTGCCAATGGTTTCATAACCCCAACTTTCTAACAAGTTTTCTAAGGATGTGAACAAAGATACTAGATTTTTAGCGGGTAAATCTGGTTTAGCTTTTGCCATCTCACGGGCGGTGGGATAGTTAGTTAATAAAGGCTGTAATTGTTCAAAAGTGTCACTACGAAAATCATCTTTTAACTGGTTAGATTGGGCTTCTAATTCCTCTCTTAATCTTTGGCATTGTTGTTGAAGGGCGATGATTTCTTCTTTACCCGAATCGTTATCTAAATCCTGAGATTTATTGTCTTTAAAATCTTTAAATTTACCTTGATTAGAAGGTGATGAGGAAGCAAAAACTGTCAATAATAAAAGGCTAATTATTAGCCATAAAAATATGCTTGTTAATAGATAATTAAAATCCATTGTTTATCCTATTTAATGTTAAAAAACTGTAAAAATATTTGAGCCTTAATACCTTAAAAATAGTGCAGATAAATACTGCGAGGGATTTGCCCGAAAATCTTACTGTGAAGATGAAGTAATGAGTAATGAGTAATGAGTAATGAGTAATGAGTAATAAGTCAGAGTATAAATCTAGTTTGCTATAGACTTATAGTTCCCAATTTTATATTTACTAACAACAGTAAATATACTGAACTTTCCTCATATTCTAATCATTTAATAAGATTTAATTAATCAGAGATTTTTTTAGTTAATTTTTCTTAATATATATTAATATTTAGATTGAAATACAGTTAAAAACATAGTCTTTTTGCCTTCGGTTTATCTCAAAGGCTACTGTTTCCGACCCTAGGTCACTGCGTGGCTGGAACTGTGGGGATAATGAACGACCGCTTTTCTAGTATACCCGTTCTGTGGTGCGACTAGGCAACACCTTAATTGAAGTCGCTCCGCCGCCATAGTTTAGTTGTACTTAGTTATAGTCTTCGTAACGGCTACGCTCCATTTATTTATTTTTGCCTTGCGCACAGATCAAAGTTCACGGTGAAAAATGAGAACGGGTGAAAAGAAGCTGTTCTTTCGTTGGGGGTTTGTTCCCGTGGTTTCTTTCCGTTGTGTGGCTGGTTCGGCGTTGGCTTGTTCTGCGGTGTCTTGGTGGTTGCGTCCCAATACTGCGAGGGATTTGCCCGAAAATCTTACTGTGAAGATGAAGTAATGAGTAATGAGTAATGAGTAATGAGTAATGAATAAAAATTTAACTAGATTGTTTTTCTTTTAATTTATTGATTGAACTCATTAATATTTTAATAATTCTTTCATTCTCTTCTATCATTTTTTGAAATTTAGATTGTGATACTAGCTCTGATTTAATCATTATTTTTATCCAATAAAGGGTCTCATTTGCTGCTTTTAAAGCTATAGAATATTTGTTAATAAATCCTTCTTCGACTGTGCATATTTTGCTTCTGAACAATTAGCCCCAATTGATGTCCCACTTCTTAAAAATTGTTTTGATAAAACTTTAGCTGCATCATCAAAGTTCCTTTTGTTCAGTTCGGAATAAGCTTTAATAATTCTGATAGCAAAATCTTCTGTCTCTATAAACAATAAATATTTACTTATTACTCATTACTTATTACTCATTACTTATTACTGATTACTTATTACTCATTACTTATTACTCATTACTTTAACCTCACCGTAACGTTTTTACCACTAACCGAGCAGTATTGGGAAGAGGGGAATCGTTTAAGAAACATTTTGTTACAAATAATACATAAATGGCTAAAAAGACCATTTTTCGTTTCTACTATCTCCCTTGTCTGCTGTCCTTCGTTCCTTCCTTGTCTTGTCTCAACCCAAATGTAAAAAACCTACCCTTGTCAGGGATTTAGGGGGCGGACAAAATAACTTGAGCGACTAACCAAGCAGTATTGAGATGTGAACTAGCTTACAATGATTTCGATCGTTGAATATTATCGGTGGTTAAGTTTTCTTCTCCTTCGTAATATTCAGGGAGTAATTCCCTTGATTCTATTTCTCCTAATGCTTCTTCTAATGCTTGGGTAGGTTGCAGACAACTATTACCACTGGCATCAATTACCCTTTCTGTGATTTTACCGTCTTTGCCGATTTGGTACTCTATTCGTTGATATTCAGCCATGGGTGACTTTGTTTTTGATTTTATACATTTTTAATTATACTTCTTTTAAAGGGAAAGATATTATTATTACTAAAAATCATCAACCTATAAGTTATGAACAAATATGATAGATCATGACCGTCTTTTTAAAGAATTAATCCAGACATTTTTCTGGGAATTTATTGAATTATTTATTCCCGATATTTTACAATATATATCAAAAGATAGTTTAACTTTTTTACCTGAAGAAGTTTTTATCGATGTAACCGCAGGAGATAAACGAAAAATCGACTTACTCGCCCAAGTAAAATGGCAAGAAGAAAACCGTTTTTTCCTCATCCATATTGAAAATCAAGCCTATAATCAGAGCGAATTTGAACGGCGAATGTTTCATTATTTTGCTCGTTTAGATGCTAAATATCGTTTACCAATTTATCCTGTAGTTATCTTTTCCTATGATAAGCCAAAACGAGAGGAAACAAATTAATATTTAGTTACATTTCCTGATAAAAAAATCCTCGAATTTAACTACACGACTATCCAGTTAAATCGACTTAATTGGCGACAATTTTTAAATCAACCCAATCCTATCGCCGCCGCTTTAATGGCAAAAATGGACTTTAAATCAGAGGAAAGAGCTAAGGTAAAATTAGAATGTCTGAGAATGTTAGCTACTTTAAGTTTAGATCCCGCTAGAATAGAGTTAATTTCAGGATTTGTGGATACTTATTTAAAATTAAATCTAACGGAAACCCAAGAATTTGAAACCGAATTAAAACAAATAGGATTAGCAGAGGAAGAACAAATTATGAAAATTGTCACCAGTTGGATGGAAGAAGGCATTGAAATCGGCTTACAGCGTGGGTTACACCAAGGTGAACAAAATCTCGTTAAGCGTCAAATTAAAAAACGTTTCGGGGAGTTTTCTCCTGAGTTGGAAAGGCAAATTAATGATTTATCCTTATGCCAAATTGAAGATTTAGGGGATGCTATTTTTGATTTTCAATGTCTCGATGATTTAATTAACTGGTTAAATTCTCATACTCAAATCTTGCACCAATCATAGATTTCACTGATGAAGATAGAGTAAAGAATTAAGAGTAAAAGAAATAAAATTGACTTAAACTGTATCACAATTGATTTACTAAACCATATTTAATAAGTATTATTTGTCTAATTCAAACCCTAAGAACCTGTTTTCAAAGTCTTTGATCCCCCTAAATCCCCCTTGGTAAGGGGGATTTTTCCCAATACTGTTCGGATAAGCCCCCCAGTCCCCAAATATGAGGGAGTTCAATTGTTCTTTCCCCCAGAATTGGGGGATTTAGGGGGCAAACCCTAACTACAAAAAATACAAGATAGAAAGAAAGAAATACAAGACATTGGGCAAGAGGGACAAAGCACAAAGGGCTATGAAGTCCTCCCGAAAATAGACATAACACGAAAACCGTAGTTGTAGGGGTCGTAGCTGAGACGGCTAGCACAACGGCAGCCACTCGGCCCGTCGTGCCATGAACCACCACGCATTACACTACAATTACTTTCTCCTCCAGTCCACACATTACCATCTGTAGGGGCATTGTTATAATCTTCATGCCATTCATCTGCACACCATTCCCAGACGTTACCGTGCATATCATATAATCCCCAATCATTAGCAGGAAATGACCCTACAGGGGTTGTTCCTTCCCTATACTCCCCTTTCGGTTCATCAGCATAACTGCCGTAATATTCATCTGTACCGTCATAGTTGGCTAAATCAGTGGTAATGGTTTCACCACAGTTAAAGGCTGTGGTTGTTCCCGCCCGACAACTATATTCCCACTTGGCTTCACTGGGTAGGGTGTATTCTCTCCCTGTTAGTTTTGATAAACGGTGACAGAATTCTACCGCATCATACCAGTTAACCATTTCCACAGGGCGATTATCTCCTTTAAACTCAGAAGGATTTAATTCTAAGTTTCTCTCAGATGCTACGGCTTTCCACTGGGCTTGAGTGACGGGGTATTTAGCCATAAAGAATGATGGTACTGTCACCCGATGTTGCGGTTTTTCATCACTATAACCTTCTCCGTGTGGACTTCCCATCATAAATGTACCACCTTGAATATAAACCATATCCAGATTAATACCCTTTCCTAAATCTTCTCGGTAGTAACGGGCGGTTTTTTGTTCTCGTTTAATTACTTCTCCTTTACGGTTTACCTTCACTGTGTCGAAACTGAAGACAGGCAAACAATTATCGAATTTTGCCTTGATTTGAGTTTCAGGTCTATTCTTTAGTATCTCATAGGCTTTCCACTGTAACTCAAAATCCTGTGATTCTAATACTTGTAGAATAAACTCGATTCCTTGATTTTCGTACTGTAACGCTTCTCGGAGGATTTCTGCTTTTAAATTAACATCCTGTGCCGACTCAAAACTTCGTTTAACCCCTTGTATTCCACCTATAACCGCCCCATACATAGGAGCTTGAGGTACTCTTTTTATCACCGCATCGTATTTCTCTGGCTGTTTATTCTCTGGCATGGGCGTTAGTGTTTCATTTATTTTTAATTTAGAATTATATTATAATCTATGGTTTTTTATTGCCCTACGGCTAAATGAAACTCATAGACAGTTGAATTACCAAGGAAACTTTTGACTTCAACGGCAATTTTACGAGAAGATTTCTCCGCCGCTATCAAAGACTCTGCCCCTAAATCAATTTGAATCGGGCATTGTCAAAGTCAATAATAAAGGATCATGGGTAATTTTCCATTGTTCCTTGATTAAAGCATTTTTTACGGCTTGGTGAAACTTATCTTTTGCCGACATACAAAAATTATCTTTTAATTAAGTCCTAAACCAAGATCATATCACAATTAGGCTTGACATTCCCATGCCTAAAGGCGATGGGCTTTATGCGAAGAAGATTGTAAAGATACTTATAACTAAAGACAACATTCTCGAATTTAGAATAAATTATATTAGACATCTCCCAATACTGCTCGGTTAGCTCAGTTCGATAGAAGAAAAATGGTGAAGACGAGACACCGAGGACAAGTTGAAAGACTCATTACCCATTACTTATTACTTATTACTTTTGTTACTTATCTCCATCAATAACTTTATTTCCAACTGAGTTAAACCCATCTACCTACGACTAACCGCAAAGTGCCGTCTTCCAAAGTTTGCTCTTCTTCGATATTAAAACCTTGCTTTTCCACCTCTTCCATCAAAGTATAATGAGCATATTTCTGAGAGATGTCATTAATAAATTAGTCTGGTCAATTTTAGCACCCCAAAAGTCCGCCACTAACTCATAATTATCCCCTTGACGGCGGAAGCCTAAATCATAACCATTATTTTGACGAATGACATATTCAGCTTCGGTTTTTATGCCTTGATAGCCTCTGACGTTGGTATTAGTTTCGACGGTATAACCCAACTCTTGTAAGGTTTTATGTAAAATCTCGCCGTTTTTGATTTGAACTTTGATAGTAGTAAAATGTGACATAGTTGATCCGATAAATAATTTAGTAATGAATGGTTAAGCCACTCCATAATTAGTATAGGGGCGTTTATAAGGGGGTTGTAAACCTAAAATAATATCCTCTCGGTTGACTCCTAATTCAATTAAATCCTCCGCAGGGTTTAAGTCAGTGGCATTTTGCTGTAACCATATCTTACCATCTTTAATATCAAAGTGAATTACAGTATAATAAATTCTTTTATAGTCATCCCAACCTAATTCTAACCATAAATAATGGTCTTGTTTTTCATCAAAAATTAATTGAGATTCGCAATCATCATCATATTTTTCCGATGCGGTATATTCGATTAATAATCTCTTAATAGCTTCTCGATAAAAGCTTAATTTATCCATTGAGTTAAATCTCCATTATTAGAATTATAGATAATTAATTTTAATTCATATTCTTTCATCACCAATTCTCCAAAATCCGATTCAAATAGCTCTAAATATGTATCTAAAGGAATAGCTAAATATAAGGCTCTATTTGGTTCAATTTGGCTTAAAACCAACCGATAACTTAAAAATTGCCCCAATGCGTTATAAAAGTCTGTTACCGCCGATAGGTAAAATTGATGTGAGGGGAGTAAAATAGAGTGAAAAACATCAAATTTAAAGACAGATGGCACAAATAACTATCGAATATCCGTCAACTTTTCCCGACGCTTTAAATCAAACACCTCAAGAATTTGAACAAGAAGCAAAATGGGCAATGGTAGTAAAACTATTTGAAATGAAACGAATTTCATCAGGAATGGCGGGAATATTATTAGGAGTTGATAGAGTAACATTTTTACTCAAACTAGCTGATTATGGTGTATCAATGATTGACTTAACCCCAGAAGAATTATTATCAGACTTAGCCAATGCCTAACACTATTGTTATCAATACTTCCCCCATAATAGCTTTAGTTTCCGCATTGGGGGATTTAAAAATTTTGAGCTATCTTTACAAACAAGTTTTAGTACCCTATGAAGTCTGTCAAGAAATATTAGCTGGGGGTAAAATTGGTTTTGCTATTTCTGCATTTAATAGCGATACTTACTTACAAAAACAATCATCACCTCTCCAGATTTCACCCTTTTTACTAAATTCCTTAGATTTGGGAGAGGCTTCCGTAATTCAACTCGCCTTAGATAAAAAAATTACGACAGTTTGCATTGATGAAGCCATAGGCAGAAGAATAGCAAGACTCAATGGACTTTCTCTTACGGGTTGCCTCGGCATACTTCTGAAAGCCAAACAGAAAGGATATAATATTTCTATCCGTAACTGTATCGATAACATGAAAAAGTCTCATATTTATTTAAGTCAAAATCTTATAGATTGTGCCATTGAACAAGCGGGAGAATAAACTAAAATATTTATTTGCATGTAAAGGAAATCTCTACGATAATTCAATTTTAGCACTTTAACTTTGGGGAGGATCTACATCGAGATATTGACTCTGGCGAATGCCCTTTTGTTGGCGATAAGTTTCTAATTCCTTTTCTAATTCAATATCCTTAGAAGCAGTTTTAGCACCTGTTTTCACTGCCCATTGTTTTAACTCTTCAATCTGTTTGGTGGCTACCCTTGCCAATGGTACGGTATCACCACAGGCGGTTAATATATCTGTATTAGTAAAATCCCTTGCTTCTGCACTTTCATCGGCAAAGGCGAAACTCATGGCATCAATAATAACTTGCTCAATTTCTGCACCACTAAATTCTTCTGTGGCAGTAGCTAATTCTTTTAAGTCAAAATCCCTGAGTCGTTGAGGGCGTAACCGTTGTAAATGAACTTTAAAGATTTCCATGCGCTCTCGATGGTTAGGTAAGTTAATGAAAAATATCTCGTCAAAACGTCCTTTTCTCAGTAATTCGGCGGGTAAAATCTCCACATTATTCGCGGTGGCAACGATGAAAACAGGGCTAGTTTTTTCCTGCATCCAAGTAATTAAAGTACCAAAAACACGGCGAGATGTGCCTGAATCTCCGTCACCGCCCCCTGAAATGTTACCAAAGGCTTTATCAATCTCATCCATCCACAATACGCAGGGTGAAATGGCTTCTGCTAATTGAATCATTTGACGGGTTTTACTTTCACTTTCGCCGACAATGCCCCCAAATAATCGTCCTGTATCTAACCGTAGCATGGGTAAACGCCATTCATTAGCGATGGTTTTAGCCGATAAAGATTTTCCTGTACCTTGAATACCGACTAAAAATAAGCCTTTCGGGTTAGGAATGCCATATTTACGGGCTTTTTCGGTAAAACTATCCTTTTTGATTTGTAACCACTGTTTGAGTCTATCCAAACCGCCGACACTTTTCAAGGATTCATGGGAGGAATAAAACTCAAGGATACCCGTTTGACGGATGGCTTGTTTTTTCTCTTCTAAAACAATGTCAATATCACCCTCATTTACCTCCTGTTTAGCGGCGAGGGCGGAAGCTAAAACCCTACGGATACGGGTACGACTCAATCCTAGACAGGCTTTCACTAATTGCTCTTTGCCTAAACCACTGAGGTTCAGTTTTTCTGGTACTACTAACTCTCTAATTAAGTAATCTATTTCGGTCATCTCAGGAAGGGGAAAGTCAATGACGGTGATTTCTTCCGATAAGTCCGTAGGTACAACCGCAGTATGACCAGTTATAATCAAGGTTTGACGGCGATATTTAAGCTCTTTGCCTAAATTCTTTAAAGCCCTGATGACGGGAGCGTTACTGGCACTATCAGGTTGTTTGAGGATAAAGTTTAAATCTTTGAGGACAAATATACAGGGTTTATTGCCGTCAGTTTGACTAATACGCATCAATGCCCCCATAACAGCGTTTTTGTCTTTACTGTTATCATTCCAACCGTTGACAATATCCCACATTAATAATTCTCGTTGGGGTTGCGATTGATAGGCTACTTGGGCTAAAATTTGTTCCACTGGTTCTTCTTCTACGGCAACGATGTAGAGTAAGGGATAACGAGCGCGTAATTTTAAATCTAAGGATTCGATTAATTTCTGGTGGGGGTTATTGGTGATAACGGCATCATATTTTCCCGGTTGCTTCCCATTTTCTGCCATAGTTTTAATTACTATTTACTTTTGCTCTCATCAATATTATATTTTGTAGTGACCATATTTTAGTCATTTATTTATTCAATTTCTATGCCTATTTCTTGAAACAGTTGACAAACATACTCATAACGTTTTAAAGAGATTAATTCAAAATCCAGTAATAATCTTGTTTGATACCGTAATATGTCTAAAACATTATTTAAGGATTCCAACCTAGTTAGTTTTTCTTGGGCATATTTTGCTTTAATTAATTCTTCTAATAAATCGTACAAATTATTAATGATTCGATCTCCGATAGTAAACTTATGGGTTTTTGGTAGTCTCTCAATTATTGGTACATACCATTTTATCAAATCATAGGTCTTTTGAATTACGGATAATTCTTTCATAAAATTCTCATGACTAACTACAAAAAATACAGAAAGAAAGAAAGAAAGAAAGAAAGAAATACAAGACAAAGGGCAAGAGGGACAAAGAACAAAGGGCTATGAAGTCCTCCCGAAAATAGACATAACACGAAAACCGTTGCCGTTGTTGCAGTAGTAGTCGCAATCACGGTTGTCGTTGAGACGGTTAGCACAACGGCAGTTATTCGGGCTGTAGAACCATGAACCACCACGCATTACACAACGATTACTTTCTCCCCCAGTCCACACATTACCATCTGTAGGGGCATTGTTATAATTACCATGCCATTCATCTGCACACCATTCCCAAACGTTGCCGTGCATATCCGATAATCCCCAATCATTAGCAGGAAATGAGCCTACAGAGGTTGTTCCTTGCCTATACTGCCCTTTCGGTTCATCAGCATAACTGCCGTAATATTCATCTGTACCGTTATAGTTGGCTAAATCAGTGGTAATGGTTTCACCACAGTTAAAGGTTGTGGTTGTTCCCGCCCGACAACTATATTCCCACTTAGCTTCACTGGGTAGGGTGTATTCTCTCCCTGTTAGTTTTGATAAACGGTGACAGAATTCTACGGCATCATACCGGTTAACTTTTTCTACAGGGCGATTATCTCCTTTAAACCGAGAAGGATCTAATTTTAAGTCTCTCTCAATTTTAGGTAATGATGCTACGGCTTTCCACTGGGCTTGAGTTACGGGATATTTAGCCATAAAAAATGATGATACTGTCACCTGATGTTGCGGTTTTTCATCACTGTCATTGCCTTCTCCGTCTGGACTTCCCATCATAAATGTACCACCTTGAATATAAACCATATCCAGATTAATACCCTTTCCTAAATCTTCTCGGTAGTAACGGGCGGTTTTTTGTTCTCGTTTAATGATTTCTCCTTTACGGTTTACCTTCACTGTGTCGAAACTAAACTGAGGTAAATCTAACCAAGGATGTTTTCTTTTCAGAGTTAATAATACATTCTGAATTGTTGACTCTTGTTTCTCCTTTAGTAAATCATAGGCTACCGCTAAGATTTCTTGTTCATTAGTAGCTTGAACTACCTGTAAGATAAACTCTATTCCTTGATTTTCGTACTGTAAGGCTTCTTGCAGGATTTCTGCTTTTAAATTTACATCCTTTGCCGACTCAAACCTTCGTTTAACCCCTTGTATTCCTCCTATAACCGCCCCATACATAGGAGCTTGAGGTACTCTTTTTATTACCGCATCGTATTTTCCTGGCTGTTTATTCTCTGGCATGGGTTTAAATTTTTTGAAGTGCTGTTCTTATCTTAAATATTCTACCTTTTGATAATCTTAATGACAATGTCATTAAAAAGGGTTTGAATATCTTGAGAATTAGGAGAATAAGTCATCTTTAATCGTTGATAGTTGATAGTTTACCGTTAAAGGCTTAGGAGTTTTAAAAAAAAATCTTAGCAAAATATGTTATGATGTGATAGACTATTCATAAGCAATAATTTTCTACTCAAATTTGCTTATCATCCATGTTGGCTACAAAGTATTAATCACGAGATTTATAAGAATCAGCAAATAAAAGGCTATTCTCGTAAAGGCTTAAGCCAATAATTAACCAACAATCATTATAACAGTATTAGTAACAGTAAAAAACTTTATGCGGAATAAGCAGCAAGTGCTTCACCCCATGGTGAAATTGCAACAAAAAGTATCTTCTCTCGTCAATTCACAAATTATTCAACCCCATGATAATATCGGTAAAATTGCCTTATTATTTGGGGACGATTGGAAGTTTCTCAAATCAGAATTATTAGCTTTCGGCTTTTCGATGCAAGATCCTGTAAGTGATATAATTGTAGTTAAAAAGTGGGACGAAGAATAATAGAAATCTCCAGAAACTCTAATTTATTAACGAAATCATTATAGTTTCACCCCTGTTTTTGGTAATTCTTGGAGAGGTCTAATGAATAATTGTTCAAGTTTTCTCCGTTTTCAGCAGAGAGGGAATACTAAAACCGGTAATCAAAATAAATAAGTCCTATGCAGAAACTATCAATTATTTATTTTGACCATTCCCCGTTTCCCATTTCCTCTTCCTTAACTATTGGTAAGAAGGAAATAAATCTCTAGGGAAATCTTCCGCACTTAAACAGGTTTCCATTGCTTTGGTGGGATCGGTTACTTGTGGAGTACGAGATAAAGCGATTACACATTCAGAATGTCTAGCAGGTAAAAGACTCGCTTGGCAGGTGTTTAATGCCATCATCACGGGGGATACTTTAGTTATTAAGGTATTCTCGTCGGTGGCAGCAAATTGACTAGTTTCTGTTGTCGCTTCTGTTTCTTTTTTCTCCATATTAGTTGTTGTCGCTTCTGTTTCTTTTTTCTCCATATTACTTTTAGTTGCGAGGGTTAAAATGCTATTCTTGTTAATACTAACCACACAATTACCCATATCTACTGGTCTTCTTACCTGATAGCAACTTTTAAGAGCATCGATGGCTGTTATCTCTGTGTTATTACTAATAGTACGCACACAAGTCGATAATTCCCTAGGCACTAAGGCATCTGCACAACCGGTTTGAGCTTCTTCCACGTCAACCCCGCTGGCGGTTAATTGCTTGAGACAAACGTCAAATTGGTTAGCTTGAGCGTTGTCAGGAAAGATGAAGGTAAATAAAGAAGGAGTAACGAGAATCAGAGTTGTTAATTTAAAAATGCTTTTCATGATCGGTTTAAATTTAAAAACTAAATTATATATCAAATATTAGCCCCCAAATCGGGTGACGGATCCTGGAGGATTTTTTCTATTCCCCCAGAATTGAAGATAGGGACCAAAATTAGTATTCTGGCACAGTAGAATCAACTTCTTTACTCCATGCCAAAATACCTCCTTTAAGGTTAATGCCCTCGATTCCTGCTTCTTTGAGAATTTGTAAAGCCTTAGCTGAACGTCCACCCATTTTACAATGGGCAATAAGACGATGACCACTAACATCAACTAATTCTTTCACTTTTTGAACACCCTCACCATTTTCGATATCTGGTAAAGGAATTAAAACAGATCCCGGAATCTTGGCTATTTCGTATTCATTAGGGTTGCGTACATCAATTAAAACATAATCATGAGGGTGACTATCTAATAAGAATTTCAAATCGTGAACAGTAATTTCTTGGAGTTCTTTTTTGGCTTTGGCTTCTTCTGCTTGGGCTTGAGGAATACCACAAAATTGTTCGTAATCAATTAATTTTTCAATTACAGGACGTTCAGGATTAGGTCTTAGTTTCAACTCCCTAAACTTCATATCCCAAGCGTTGTAAAGTAATAAACGCCCACTGAGGGTATTATCTGCTCCTAAAATAATTTTAATAGTTTCAGTAGCTTGTATAATACCAATTATACCAGGGAGTACTCCCAAAACTCCTCCTTCCGCACATGAAGGCACCATTCCCGGCGGTGGTGGTTCGGGATATAAGTCACGATAATTTGGTCCTCCTTCATAGTTGAATACAGTGGCTTGTCCCTCAAAACGGAAGATAGAGCCGTAAACGTTAGGCTTATTCAACAATACACAAGCGTCATTGGTGAGATAACGGGTGGGAAAGTTATCTGTACCGTCAATGACTACATCATAAGGAGCAATTATATCTAAGGCGTTATCAGCACTAAGACGGGTTTCGTATAAATCCACTTGACAATCGGGGTTTATTTCTAAAATACGATGTTTGGCGGACTCAATTTTCGGTTTGCCGACCCATGATGTACCGTGAATAACTTGCCTTTGTAGGTTAGAACTGTCGACAACATCAAAATCAACAATGCCTATTCTACCAATGCCAGAGGCAGCTAAATAGAGAATCAGAGGGGAACCTAATCCCCCAGTACCGACACAGAGTACACTCGCCGCCTTAATACGTTTTTGCCCTTCTAAACCCACTTCGGGCAAAATAATATGTCTAGCATAGCGCTCATACTCATCTTTATTAAGTTCTATAGCTTCTAAATCAGGATTGAGCATTTTATCTTTATTCTTTACCAGAAACCAATTTCTGTTTTTGTTCGTGAACTATTATCTTAGCAAATAGGAAACAATTAACAAATTGACAATTACCAATTAGTAAGTAACTTTAGATAAACACTTGACAAATAAATGTCAATTTGCATATCATTAGTCTCCGGGTGATTTTTGTCTTTACCTTATCTTAACCTTACTATGCACACTCAACTTTTACTACAACGGTCGAAAAAACATAAACTGGGTTTTGGATGAGCCGACAAAAAAAATCTGTTAAAATCAATTGTCCCTATTAGCAAACACAGTATGGAGTGAGTTGACAAGAATGAACAAAGTGGGCACACATTTAGTGGTAGATGCTTGGCAAGCACCAGCAGATCTTTTAAACAATCCAGAAAGAATCCGTCAAGGCTTGTTAGATGCTATTAAGGCTGGAAAAGCAACTTTAATAGATATGTGTGTACACCAATTTAGTCCCCATGGGGTAACAGCTACCGTTACTTTAGCGGAATCTCATATTGCAATTCACACTTGGCCCGAATATGGCTACTTCGCTGCGGATTTATTTTTCTGCGGTGAAGGACAACCTAAAGAAGCAATGAAAGTATTACAAGTTGCACTCGAAGCTAAACAGGCAACCATGAGGGAAATTGATCGGGGTTTCCCTGAAGCATTCGCACACCAATACGCCACCACTATAGGAGAGGATTTTATTCCCACTTTACAAGGTGTGGTTTAGTACCAGAAACTCGTTTTATCCTCAAATAATCCTAGGGATCATGAAAAAATCTTATCATCTTTTTATGATCTTTCATTTCCAGAACCCAGCACATTTGAGGATTATTGAATTACAGGGGTTTAGACTAAAAATTAAAAATTAACGAAAAAGCCATGGAAAAAATAAACCTATAGAAAAAATAGTCTTTAAAGGAAAAAAAAGAAATTATATACATTAACAGTCGAAACAATCCTGACCAAAAAAAACCAAATTGTCCATCTTGTTTTAAAATGAGAGAATATTAACTTTTGTTACAAATATTAAAATACATCTCATTCTTTAATTTTATAATGCATTTTTTTAAGCCCGGGCAACCAATTTTACAAAAAAAGCAATACTCCACCAATCCGCAACAGTTGACATTGATGAAATGTTTAATCATCAAACCCTTAGAAATCATAAATTTATCAGGAATTTATACCTGCATAGATCAAGCAATGACTGTTTGGGGATTTATTGCCGCCATAATTTTTATGACAGCTCAATTTTCCCCTGTTAGCTGGACAACTCAAGCCCTTTTTTGGTCTATTATTACTCTTGTTGGCGTTATAGCCATGACCACTCTAACTCACCCTTGGACAGTGTTAGAAAAAATTTCATGGTTGCTTTATACTTGGGTTTTTTTGATGCTTGTAGGTATATTGATTACGGATTATGCCGTCGTTTACCATTGCGGTTTTATGCTATCTCACCTGTGCGCATTATGGTTAATTTTAAGCAGTATCGGTTATTTATTCACAGGTTGGGGAATGCGATCGAGAGCTTTTTTTGTTGCGGCCATAATTCATGGCCTCACCATCCTCATTTTACCTTCTGTTAGTGGATGGCAATTTGGGGTCACGGGTTTAGTCATGATGAGTAACTTATGGATATTTTCCGAGGTACAATGGGATATGTTGTTACCAAGAGAATTAAGGGGATATTCTTTAAAAACATTTACCTATAAAAATCAATCTTCCCCTTATTTTTTCACCAAAAAAAAATCCCCTTTAATCATAAATCTTTAGTTTGAAAATTTCATATTTATAAGTTATATCCCTGATTTTTAGTCTATGATGGATCCAGAAAGGCTTAAATATTATATGTTGGTAAATCCACTCAAAATTTTATTTTAAGATATGACAAACCAGCCAGATAGAATTATTATATTTGATACCACATTGCGTGATGGAGAACAATCTCCGGGGGCAAGTTTAAACGTAGAGGAAAAACTAAATATTGCCCGTGCTTTGGCTAAATTGGGTGTTGACGTCATCGAGGCGGGTTTTCCCCACGCTAGTCAAGGAGATTTTAATGCCGTACAACGAATTGCTGAAACCGTGGGCACAGAAAATGGTCCCACAATTTGTGGTTTAGCCCGTGCAACCCAAAAAGACATCAAAAGTGCTGGAGAAGCCCTAAGGCCAGCGTTTAAACGCCGAATTCATACATTTTTAGCTACCTCTGATATTCACTTAGAATATAAACTAAAAAAAACTCGTGCTGACGTATTGGTAATCGTGCCGGAAATGGTTGCCTATGCAAAAACTTTCACCGATGATGTCGAATTTTCCCCTGAAGATGCCGGACGTAGTGATCCCGAATTCCTTTATCAGGTATTGGAATTAGCGATCGCAGCAGGGGCAACTACTGTGAATATACCTGATACTGTCGGTTATACCACCCCCAGTGAATATGGTGCAATCATCAAAGGAATTAAAGATAATGTGCCTAATATTGACCAAGCCATTATCTCCGTTCATGGTCACAACGATTTAGGGTTAGCAGTGGCTAATTTCCTCGAAGCAGTGAAAAATGGTGCAAGACAGTTGGAATGTACCATTAATGGGATCGGCGAAAGGGCAGGAAATGCCGCCCTGGAAGAATTAGTTATGGCACTTCATGTGCGTCGTCAATATTTTAATCCCTTCTTGGGCAGAGATGTTAATTCTACTGAACCACTGACAAATATAGACACCAAGCGAATTTACAAAACCTCTCGTTTAGTATCTAACCTTACAGGCATGATGGTGCAACCGAATAAAGCCATTGTCGGTGCGAATGCCTTTGCGCACGAATCTGGTATCCACCAAGATGGTGTGTTAAAAAACCGCCTTACCTACGAAATCATGGACGCAGAATCCATTGGTTTAACTGCCAATCAAATCGTACTCGGCAAACTTTCAGGTCGTAATGCGTTCCGAACCCGTTTGCAAGAATTGGGATTTGAATTATCAGAAGACGAGTTAAATAAAGCCTTTTTGCATTTCAAAGAAGTAGCCGACAAAAAAAGGGAAATTACCGATTGGGATTTAGAAGCCATCGTCAACGATGAAATTCAACAACCTCCCGAACTTTTTCGTCTTGAGTTAGTACAAGTTTCTTGTGGCGATCATTCTGTCCCCACCGCTACTGTTAGCATTCGTAACCCTGAAGGAAAAGAATTAAGGGATGCTTCCATTGGTACAGGTCCCGTTGATGCCATCTATAAAGCCATTAATCGTGTCGTCAATATTCCCAATGAATTGATCGAATATTCTGTCAAATCTGTTACCGCAGGCATTGACGCTATGGGAGAAGTAACGATTCGCTTGAAACATGGAAATAAAACTTATTCTGGTTATGCGGCTAATACAGATATAATTGTCGCCTCTGCCCGTGCTTATATTAGTGCCTTAAATCGTCTTTATGCGTCGATACAAGCCAAAAAAGAAGCGGATTTACCATTGACAATGAACAACTATTAGTAGTAATTTAGTTTTTGGAGACGTCTATCGGAAATTGGCGGCAATTAGACCTAAATCGATATAATTTTTGATGACCAGTTTTTTTTCCTCAAGAACAGTACTAAAAGAGTAAAAATGTTTAATCGTATGATCAGGTATTTTTCCTTGCAATTCCAGTTTAAAAAAGCTGACTCTCCTACTAGATAAAGTGTTATTTTTACATATTTTGACAATGACTTTTTGTTCCCGTTTAGAAGAATATAGCACTTCTCCTCGAATGGAAAAATAATTAGGTGGTAAAGCGTTATCACGGCTAAGATTTTTAGGTATATAAACACCGGCAATTTGAAAATGTATTTGTTCAGTTTCGGGTATCGTATGGGGATAAACCACCCAATTTTGCAGTTTGTTTAAATCAATGTGATTTTTAACAGCACTAATAGTTTTACCCAATAATACTGTTTCAAAAGTTTGATTATCAGAAGTAATAATCCCTTTAGTAAGTTTATCTTCTAGGGGTTGATACTTGGCTTGAATAATGCCAATAGCCCGATATTGTAAAGGATGGTGAGGAATACCTATAGCCGGATGATCTAAGGGATAATTAGAATCAGGGGGCAAATTTGGTGGAAAAACTGGAGGATTACTTGAATTCACACTGATGATCTCTTAATGAAAAAGTTTATATTGGTATATATGATACAAATTCTCGTGGGAGGTTTAATGAACCGCCTTTTTTCAGAATATAGCAACAACATTTAACATAATCAAAAAATTGGGGACAAAATCATGGGGCAAATGAATACCGCAGAATTGTTAATTAACTGTTTGGAAAATGAAGGTGTAGAATATATTTTCGGTTTACCCGGAGAAGAAAATTTACACGTTCTTGAGGCTTTAAAAAACTCCTCTATTCAGTTTATCACCACTCGTCATGAACAGGGTGCGGCTTTTATGGCAGATGTTTATGGGCGTTTAACGGGGAAGGCTGGTGTTTGTCTTTCTACCCTTGGACCTGGTGCTACAAATTTAATGACAGGGGTGGCGGATGCTAATTTAGATGGTGCACCTTTAGTGGCGATTACAGGACAAGTTGGCACGGATAGGATGCATATAGAATCACATCAATACCTTGATTTAGTGGCGATGTTTGCCCCCGTCACGAAGTGGAATAAACAAATTGTGCGTCCTGGAATTACTCCTGAAGTTGTGCGTAAGGCGTTTAAAGTAGCGGAACAAGAGAAACCCGGTGCAGTACATATAGATTTACCAGAAAATATTGCGGCAATGCCAGTGGAAGGACTGCCATTACGCATTTATAATCGAGAAAAAATTTATGCTTCTTATCGTAGTGTAAATGCCGCATCCATCGCCATCGCCAAAGCAAAAAACCCCTTAATATTAACAGGAAATGGGGCAATTAGAGCAAATGCGGCGGATGCTTTAACGGAGTTTGCCACTCGTTTAAACATTCCGGTAGCGAATACTTTTATGGGTAAGGGGGCAATTCCTTATGTCCACCCATTATCATTATGGACTGTAGGTTTACAACAACGAGACTTTATCACTTGTGCCTTTGAACAGGCGGACCTTATTATTGCGGTCGGCTATGATTTAATTGAGTATTCTCCGAAACGTTGGAATCCTGATGGTCAAACTCCCATTATCCATATTGGGAACCATTCCGCAGAGATCGACAGTAGTTATATTCCCATCGTTGAAGTAATTGGTGATATTGCTGATTCTTTAGACGAAATTTTAAAAAGATGCGATCGCACTGGTAAGCCTTTACCCTTTGCCGCTTCTTTACGTAATGAGATACGAGAAGATTATGAACAATATGCCCATGATGAGGGTTTCCCCATTAAACCTCAAAAAATTGTCTATGATTTAAGGCAGGTAATGGGTTCAGAAGACATTGTTATCTCGGATGTAGGTGCTCATAAAATGTGGATGGCAAGACATTACCATTGTGAATGCCCTAATACTTGTCTTATCTCCAACGGTTTTGCCGCTATGGGTATAGCGATTCCGGGGGCCGTTGCCGCAAAATTAGTACATCCCGAAAAAAAAGTAGTGGCGGTAACTGGAGATGGTGGATTTATGATGAATTGCCAAGAATTGGAAACTGCTTTGAGGGTAAAAACCCCCTTTGTCACCTTAATTTTTAATGATAATGGTTACGGCTTAATCGGTTGGAAACAAATGAATCAGTTTGGCTCGAAAAGTTATGTTGACTTTGGTAACCCTGATTTTGTCAAATTTGCCGAAAGCATGGGCTTAAAGGGCTATAGAGTCAGCTCTGCTGACGATTTAATCTCTACCCTCAAGACGGCCTTAGACCAAGATGTTCCTGCTGTGATCGATTGCCCCGTAGATTATGCGGAAAATATACGTTTTTCTCGTAAAGCAGGGGATTTAAGTTGCCCCATCTGGGAGTGAATCCATTGACAATAAACAATAAAAAATAAATAATTAGTAACTATCAACTGCCTTTTGGATGAGTAAAAAATTTCGCCAAATTTACTTTATCATTGGCGTCATCGTCAAACATTCCATAACAGTGGCCAATGATGAAATAACTTTCCCTAAACCAAATAAATTTTGATAATTGATAATTATCACCGAAGTTTGCACTAAAAATTAACGGTAAAGGGGGATTCTGGTTCAGCTCAGCTTATAATCTTTTAATAATAAGAGATTATATCATCACACTACTAACTTTATATTTAAGCAATGCGTATCTCTATCAATTGGTTACAAGAATTAGTTAAAATAAACGTTTCTCCTGAAGAATTGGCAAAAACTCTTACTATTGCCGGTTTTGAAGTGGAAAATATGGAAGATAGACGCACATGGGCAGATGGTGTGGTTGTGGGTAAAGTTTTAGAATGCGATCGCCATCCCAATGCCGATAAACTCAGTGTTTGTCAGGTGGACATTGGCGCTCAAACCCCCTCTCAGATTGTTTGTGGTGCACCCAATATTAAAAAAGATATATTTGTGCCTGTGGCAACTTTGGGTAGTTATTTACCGAAAATTGACTTAAAACTAAAACCCACCAAATTAAGAGGGGTTGACAGTAAAGGCATGATCTGCTCATTGGCAGAGTTAGGCTTGGCAAAGGAAAGCGAGGGTATAAAAATCTTAGAAGGAGACTTAACCCCTGGACAAGATGTGCGTCCCTTATTAGGATTAGATGAC
This sequence comes from uncultured cyanobacterium, assembly GCA_963749915.1. Taxonomy (GTDB): domain Bacteria; phylum Cyanobacteriota; class Cyanobacteriia; order Cyanobacteriales; family Cyanobacteriaceae; genus Geminocystis. Next base: position 355,485 of record CAVVOP010000008.1, on the reverse strand, counting down.
GTAATTTTAGATATTACTGCCACTGCTAACCGTGCCGATGCCTTAAGTATGGTAGGAGTTGCGAGGGAGGTAGCGGCTTTGACAGCAGGAGATTTGACTTTACCCGAAATTACAGGGGACATTAACACCACCGATAACCAAAACCTAAAAGTTGAAATTCTAGAAACTTCCGCTTGTACTGCTTATATTGGTACAATAATTGAAAATGTGAAAATTGCATCTTCTCCTCAGTGGTTACAATGGCGTTTGGAATCTGCAGGAGTGCGACCAATTAATAATGTTGTCGATGTAACCAACTATATTCTCTTAGAATGGGGGCAACCTTTACATGCTTTTGATAGAGAAAAGTTGTACAACATTGCCAAAAGTGAAGATTTAACTATCGGGGTGCGCTTTGCTAGTGAAAAGGAAACGATTACTACCTTAGATGGGCAAAAAAGAGACTTAAAAGCACAAAATTTACTGATCACTGTCAATAATAAACCCGTTGCTTTAGCAGGAGTTATGGGAGGAGAAGATAGTGAAGTAGATAATAACACCCAAAATATCGTAATGGAGGCAGCGTTATTTGAGCCTGTACCCATCCGCCGAAGTGCCAAAACTCAGGGTATTCGCACAGAAGCCTCTACTCGTTATGAAAGGGGAGTTAATCAGGTAGAGTTAGAAAAAGCCTTAAATCGTGCGCTAACACTTATTACTGAGTTAGCAGAAGGAAAAGTTACTACCCAAGTTATCGCTGATAATCGCCCAGAAAATTTCACCAATACCATTGAGTTAAGATGCCATCGCCTTCATCAAGTGTTAGGTAAAGTTAAAGTAGAAACTTTTTCTAAGCATCCCTTAGAAGGGGAAGAAAAGAGTTTAGGGAATGTTTTACCTGAAGATGTTGAAAGAATTTTAGGGGACTTAGGTTGTCAATTGAAAGTTAAGACAGAAAATCCTTTAGTATGGCTTGTCACGGTGCCTTCTTACCGTTATCGTGATTTAGAAAGAGAAATCGACTTAATTGAAGAAGTGGCAAGACTGTACGGTTATGACCATTTTACTGATACTTTACCCGCTCAATCCCAAGTCGGTTATTTACCCTCATCAGTACAGATTCAAAGACAAATTAGGGCAAATTTAAGGGGTTTAGGCTTAACGGAATTAGTGCAATATTCCTTAGTAAGTCCGAATCAAGGGGAAATTAAAATCGCTAACCCCTTATTTAGCGAATATTCAGCCCTGCGCAGTAACTTAGTTGACGGTTTAATTAATGCTTTTGAATACAACCAAGCCCAAGGGAACGGGTATTTAAAGAGTTTTGAACTTGGACGAGTTTTTTGGCTTGAAAACGGTAAAATGTGTGAGGGTGATGCTTTAGGAGGTATTATCGGCGGTGATTTATACTCTGATGGTATCTGGACAACTAGCGGTAAGCCTAAACCGATGACATGGTATGAGGCCAAAGGTATTTTGGAGAGTCTATTTAATAATTTAAAAGCACCTATCACTTATCAAGCCTATTCTGAAGATAAGCGTTTACATCCGGGACGTACTGCTTCTTTATGGTTAAATAAGACCAAAATCGGCGTTTTTGGGCAAATTCATCCTCAATTGCGACAAGAAAAAGACTTACCCAATAGCGTTTATGTGTTTGAGTTAAAATTAGAGCCCTTAATCGCCTATTTAGACCAAAAATACCTAAAAACTCCTACTTTCAAAGCCTACTCGACTTATCCCGGCGTTGCTCGCGATTTAGCTTTCTTTGCACCTATGGATTTAACGGTAGGAGATCTGACCACGGCGATGCGTAAAGCCGGAGGTAAAACTTTGGTGGATGTTAAATTATTTGATGAGTATAAAGGGCAAAATGTCGAGGAAGGGAAGCGCAGTTTGGCCTTTAGTTTAGTATATCGATCCCCTGATGGTACTCTTAAAGATAGCGATGTTGATCCTATTCATAATAAAATTAGAGAATCTTTAACTAAACAATTCGCCGTGACTTTGCGTAGCTAGGGTCTGCCGCTAATTAAGCCTCGTCTATTTTTATCATTAACCGACGAGTTCATAAAATTAGTTAAATGGTTTATATGTTCGTTGTGGCATAGAGGTGATAATTCTTTTAATGCCTGACTGATGGTTAATCCCGAACGATAAAGAATTTTATGGGCTTTTTTCAACAAAAATATTTCATCACTATCAAAGTTATTACGTTTTAAGGCGACAAGGTTAAGGGATCGCACACGAGAGGGATTACCTTCTACTAACATATAGGGAGGTGCATCTCGATCAATCCTGCTCATTCCACCTAACATCGCCATTTTTCCAATTTTAACGAATTGATGGATGCCTAACATACCGCCGATAACGGCCTTAGATTCCACCTCTACGTGACCTGCCAACGCCACAGAATTAGCAATGACGATTCTATCCCCTAAAATACAATTATGGGCTACATGAACATAGGCCATCAAAAGATTATCATTGCCAATGACGGTTTCCTCTTCTTCTCCCGTGGCACGGTTAACGGTGACATATTCTCGAATGGTATTGCGATCGCCAATTTTGACGGAACTTTTACCGCCTTTATACTTAAGATCCTGAGGAGGTAAACCTAAAGCCGCACCCGGAAAAATTTGATTACCGCAACCAATTTCAATAGGTCCATAAATTACCACATTGGCACCAATAACAGTATTAGCACCAATTTTAACATCAGCACCGATAACCACATTAGGGGCAATTTCCACCGAAGGATCTAATTCAGCTTTGGGATCAATAATGGCAGTAGGGTGTATCACGATTCGTAAAATAAATTAATTGTATATTTGATGAAATTAATAATAGAGAATGAACAAAAAAATATCAGATAATTTAGTTGATTTTAGTTGATTTTAAAATATACAATTTATCTCATTCAGGTACTAAAAATTAATCAAAAAGAGAAAATAGCATTTCTGCTTCTGCCACTAATTGCCCATCAACTAACCCCTGACCTTGCATTTTAGCAATGCGATTGCGTTTAAAAGATAGTAATTCTACCGTAATAATTAACTGATCTCCGGGGATAACGGGACGGCGAAAACGTGCTTTATCTACCCCTGCATAGGCGAAAAACTTACCCTTCATACCGGGTAATAAGGTTAAAATAACGCCTCCGACTTGTGCCATTGTCTCTAATTGTAAAACACCGGGCATAATGGGGTTACCTGGGATATGTCCTTGAAAAAAAGGTTCATTGATGGTGACATTTTTTAGACCTGTGGCTTTTTGTCCTGGGGTATAATCAATTATGCGATCGACTAAAGCAAAGGGGTAACGGTGAGGTAATAATTCTTGTATTTCTGTGACAGAGAAGGTTGTCGAGGTATTTTGTCCTAAATCTTGTTCTTTTCCTGCTATCTGTTCCATTGATGATGATTTCCTGAACACGCTTGTCAATGAGCCTTCATTAGAATATCATGAACCTGCAAAATAAGGTTAGCTTGGGGGAAAATTTCTTGATTAAGCATAAAAGGAAGTTATTATCTCTCACTCGCTCTTCCCAGTCTATTGTACATAAGAATTAGCTGTATTGTTCAACACAAATTAAGATCCCAAAACACTTAATAAAATTTTACCCATTTCTTGACATCCCACAGGTTTACATCCTTCTGACATAATATCCCCCGTGCGATAGCCTAAATCAAGGACTTTTAACACTGCCTCTTCAATTTTACCAGCAGCCACAGGCTCATTTAAGCCATAACGTAACATCATAGCCGTACTTAAAACTTGAGCGAGGGGATTGGCTTTGTCTTGCCCGGCAATATCAGGTGCTGAACCGTGTACAGGCTCAAATAGTCCGGGGCGATGGCTACCTAAACTGGCGGAGGGTAACATTCCAATACTACCAGTTAACATAGCCGCCGCATCGGAAAGAATATCGCCGAATAAGTTACCCGTGACGATGGTATCGAATTGTTTGGGATTGCGTACTAATTGCATTGCCGCATTATCAACGTACAGATGGGTTAACTCCACATCGGGATATTCCGCCGACATTTTAATTAAACGATCACGCCATAATTGAGATACATCTAAAACATTCGCTTTATCTACTGAACATAGTCGCCTTTGACGTTTTTGCGCCGTTTCAAAAGCTACCTTCGCAATGCGATCAATTTCCGACTCGCTGTAAACCATCGTATTTACGCCCCGTTTTTCTCCAGTTTCTGAGCTAAAAATACCCTTCGGTTGTCCAAAATAAATACCGCCCGTTAATTCTCGTACCACCATAATATCAACTCCCTCTACGACTTCCCGTTTAAGACTAGAAGCATCAATTAATTGAGGTAAGATAGTAGCAGGACGTAAATTGGCGAATAATCCCAAAGCACCACGAATGCCTAATAACCCCGTTTCTGGTCGTTGTTCACGGGGTAAATTATCCCACTTATAACCACCGATAGCCGCCAACAACACAGAATCGCTTTGACGACACATCTCAACGGTTTCTGGAGGTAAAGGCTTGCCTGTAGCATCGATGGCCGCCCCACCAATCAAAGCCTCTTGAAATTTAAACTCTAAATCACATTGTTGGGCAATTACGTTTAATACTCTGACGGTGACAGCCATAATTTCTGGACCAATACCATCGCCGGGTAATAAGGTGATAGAATATTTATTCGTCATTATCGATACTCATATGTTTTTGGACAACCTATAATCATAAGCTATTTCGGACCTAAGTTTGTTAGGTTTTAGGTTTTAGGTTTTAGGTTTTAGGTTAAGAAAAAAGAAGTAAATTCGAGTTATTGTGGGAAAAGTCCCCTTAATTCTTGTTTCTCATTCTCCCTTTCCCCAATCTGTTTCTTGAAAGTGTTAACTATTTTCGGGAACAAATTTTAAGGCTATACCATTATTACAATAGCGTTTTCCTGTAGGTTTTGGTCCATCATTAAATACATGACCTTGATGGCCACCACATCTAGCACAATGATATTCAGTGCGTGGAATGACTAACTTAAAGTCTTTTTTTGTTTCAATAGCATTGGCGATAGTATCATAAAAACTAGGCCAACCAGTACCGCTATTATATTTAGTAGTAGAATTAAAGAGAGGCAAATCACACCCTGCACAAGTATAAATTCCCTTTCTTTTTTCCTCATTTAAAGTACTAGAGAAAGGTTTTTCAGTGGCTTCTTTTCTCAATACTTGATATTGTTCCGCACTAAGTTTTTTCTTCCATTGTGCATCGGATAAAGAGATTTTTTGCGGTTTATCTGTAGAAGATTTGGTTTGATTAATACTAAAAATAATAGGCAAAGCGGAAAAAGTGATAGTAAAAAAAGTGCGTCTTTTCATAGTCTTAATAATACAATAATTATTGTTTTAGTTGATGATTAAAAGAAAAAAGAAATAGAAAAAGTAGATAAAACTTTAATGCTTCTTTTATATTAGATTGTTATAGTTAAAAATATCATCAAATGAGAGGAAAAGAAAATGATTACAATTCGCCCATCCGTAGAAAGAGGAAACTTTAACTTTGGTTGGTTAGACACAAAACATACTTTCTCTTTTGGTAATTATTACGACCCTAAATATATGGGTTTTGGGAATTTATTAGTTATTAATGAAGATATTATTGCACCCGGTCAGGGTTTTGGTACTCATGGACATAGAGATATGGAAATTGTTACCTATGTCATAGAAGGTGAGTTAGAACATCAAGATAGTATTGGTAATACAGCGACGATTCCTCAAGGAGAAGTGCAAAGAATGACTGCCGGTACTGGTGTCCGACATAGTGAATATAATCATTCCCGTAGAGAACCAGTGCATTTATTGCAAATTTGGATTACCCCAGACACAAAAGATTTAACCCCCAGTTATGAACAAAAATCATTTTCTCAAGAAGAAAAACAGAGTAAACTTTGCTTATTAGCTTCCCGTGATGGTAGAGAAAACTCGTTAAAAATTCATCAAAACTTAGATTTCTTTGGATCAATATTAGACAATGGGCAACAAATCAAATATGAATTAAAAGATAAGGATTACGGTTGGATTCAGTTAGTTAAAGGAGAATTAAATGTCAACGACAAAATGTTAAAAGCTGGTGATGGGATGGCAATTAAAGAAGAAAATAAACTAACTTTAAAATCATGTCAAGAAAACACTGAGTTTTTATTATTTCACTTTAATTAAACAATAAATAAATTGAGGAGGGTTAATATATATTATTAACCCATACCTAGAATTTTCACGAGTCTATTACCTTCTGCCTTCACCGACAATTATATTTCCTTAACCGAACATTATTGGGACTCTACCGTGGATGATTAATCATTCAAATCAGAATCTGCAATGATTAAGTTGGATGGAAAATTATCCTGAGATTTAGATACGATAATTTCAAAAGATGATCGAACTTTACTAGCGACTTCCACTGTTTTAAGATCATAACTATCCATGGCCAATTTCGGATATAAACCGATGGCGATAATAGGTAAAATTAAACAAGCCGTAATGAAAATTTCACGGGGTTTGGCATCAAGATTAAAGCCTTCTAATTTTAAACAGGCTTCTTGTTTACCGTAGAAAACGACCCTTAACATGGAGAGTAAATAAATGGGCGTTAAAATTAAGCCAACTCCGGCTAATAATTCGATAACAACTTTAAAAGTTGAACTATAAGCATCACTTTGGACAATCCCTAAGAAAATCGTTAACTCACTGACAAAGCCACTCATGGCAGGTAAAGCTAAAGAAGCCATGGAGGCGGCGGTGAATAAAGCAAAGGTTTTCGGCATGATTTTCGCCATGCCTCCCATTTCATCCATCATCAAGGTATGAGTTCTTTCGTAGGTAACACCAGACAAGAAGAATAAAGCGGCGGCAATTAAACCATGGGACAACATCTGTAGCATTGCCCCATTTAAGCCTAAGTCGGTAAAGGAAGCAATACCCACTAACACAAATCCCATGTGAGAAATGGAGGAAGAAGCCAGACGACGTTTAAGATTAGTTTGTCCAAAGGCGGTAAATGCACCGTAAACTATATTAATTACTCCCAGAGTTATGAGTAAGGGTGCGAACTTTATATGGGCATCGGGTAAAAGCTCCATATTAAAGCGGATCAAGCCATAACCTCCCATTTTCAACAAAACCCCCGCTAAAATCATCGAAACGGGCGCTGAGGCTTCGCTATGGGCATCTGGCAGCCAGGTATGCAATGGGAAAATAGGCAATTTGACACCGAAGGCGATCAAAAATCCCACATAGGCGAAAACTTCCAAGGCGATGGGATAGTTTTTGATGCCCAATTCTGCTATGTTTAAGGTGAAGTTATCCCCGTAAAATGCCATAGCCAAACCAGCAACGAGGATAAAAATCGAGGCTAACGCAGTATAAAGAATAAATTTTGTGGCGGCGTAGAGGCGTTTTTTTCCACCCCAGATGGATATTAGTAAATAAACGGGAACCAATTCCAATTCCCACATGATGAAGAACAATAATAAATCTTGGGCAACGAAAACACCGATTTGAGCACTAGATAAAACTAATAATAGGAAAAAATACAATTTTGATTTCTGTTGCACTTGCCATGATGCAAGGATAGCCAGGGTAGAGATAAACCCTGATAAGATAATTAGAGGCATGGATAAACCATCAACTCCTACTGCCCAATTTAAGCCAATTTGAGGAAGCCAACCATAGGATTCTTGTAATTGAAAATCGGCACTGCTGATGGTGTAATTTTGCCAAAAAGCGTAAATAGTTAAAGAAAAGTTAGTTAAAGCAACGATAAGGGCATAATTTCTCACGTTTTTCCCATATTTATTGGGAATTAGGGGGATAGCAAGGGCACTTATTAAGGGAAAGAGAATGATTGCTGTAAGCCAAGGAAATTCTAAACTAATCATGACCAGACTAATAGTAATTTATACTTAGTGATTCTTAGACTATTATATTAAGTTTTGTAAAGATTGCCAAGTAAAAGTTAACAATCGTGGTCAAGATGATATTTTTCGGGAAAACTTTGGGTAAAATACCTTCACAGTAAAAAATCAATCAAATTAGCCCATATTTTAATTAGTTTGTTATATCGTTTAGTTATTAATACCAGTCAAAAACAGGATACTCTGATTAACCTTTTTTCAGAGCAAGAACATTATTTGCGTCGGGTGGTTAGATTGAATAATGAGCAAAATTTCATCGCTATGGATGGTAAAGGTAACTGTTGGCTGGTAAAATTAACCCCTCACGGTGGTAAAATTATTGGTTCTCTTGAAGAAAATCGGGAGTTGCTTTCTTGTGTCACTTTGATGGTGGCATTACCTAAAGGTAAGGGTTTTGAAGATATTGTTCGTTGCACCACGGAATTGGGTGTTAATCAGTTGCAACCGGTAATCAGCGATCGCACTTTATTAAAACCCAGTGAAAATAAGTTAGAAAGATGGCGTAAAATAGCCGTAGAATCTGCGGAGCAATCAGAAAGACAAATAGTCCCTTATATTGCCCAACCTTTATCTATTTTTGAGGCTTTAACCACCGTGAGGAACATTAATATTCGTAAGTATATCGCAGTAGCTCGTACTTCTGCACCTCATTTACTGGATTTTTTGAGGAGGGATTTATCTAACTCACCCTCCCAAATTGTGATCGCTACTGGTTGCGAAGGGGGTTGGACTACCGATGAAATTCAAAAGGCGATCAACTGTAATTTTCAAGAAGTGTCTTTAGGAAAAAGAATTTTGAGGTCTATTACCGCACCAATTATGGCTATGTCTTTGATTGCTGCCGTTGGTGAAATAAGTAATAAGTAATAACTATTAATTAACTATTAATTAACTATTAATTATCCAAAATGTTTGAAGAAGTAAACCTAGCCATTGATAACAAAAATTATGCTCAGGCTCGAGAGCTTTTAAATCAGTTAGTGATGAAAGATCACGACAATTTATGGATCAAATATTATCAAACATTAATTATTGAAAAAGAGGGTAATTTTACTCAAGCAGAAATAAATTATAGGCAGATAGTTCAGGATACTATATTTCCAGAACCTAAATTAATTAAACTAATTCGTGATGGCATCGAAAGAATAGTTTTAATAAATAAAGAGAAAAAAGAGGAAGAAGATAAACAAAAAAAGCAAGACAAAGAGCTAAAACTTAAAAAGTTTAAAACTATGGAAAATAATGAAGATTTAGCTGTCTTAATTTTAGAACCTGTAACCATAGATGAGAAAAAAATATTAGCCCCGAAGTTAGCCAAAATTTTGGACATCGATAATTATACTGCTACTTTACAAATTCCAACTCGTAGTTGGCGGCTATATAAAACTGGTAATTTAGGCGAATTAAATTATTGGCAATCGGAGTTTTCTCAAGCAAATATTTCTTGTTTTTGTCATCCTATTAAAGATGTCAATCAAATGCAGGTTTATCAAGTAAAGTATATCATTCAGGATGATGAAGAAGTTATCATTATGGCAGAAGATGACACAGAAAAAGAAAAAGAAATTATCTTTAAATGGGACGATATTAATAATAAAGTACAGGGTTTAATTCCTATTTTTGAGTTAACGTTACATTTGGATGCCAGAGGGAAACCTCAGAAAAAAAAATCTACCCTTGACTATGCACAATGTTACGATTTGCATTTAATGTCTCAGAATTTAATTCTCAGATTTAGTGATAATTTTTATAACTTTGAGCAAGGTTTCAGTATCACAACAGAAGAAAAAACGTCAAAGGAAAAATGGCAAATTTTAGTGAGGTTTTTTGCTGATAAAATTCCTAATAAACCTTTGTGGTCAGATTTTACTTTATTTGGTGAAGGAGTGACGCAATTTCCTGAAATGTTAAAACAAGTTAAGGCTCATATTAACCTTTTTCACCGAGAAGAAAATATCTGGGATAATGCTTTTCAGCTCTATAGTGGCTTGATTTTTTTACAGTCTTTAGTTAAGTTAAATTCCCCTCCATCACCATGATGAATACCAAATTTGATTGTAATACCAAGTTGTGTCCAAAATCCTTACTCACCGAACAACTTGACTTGAGCGAAATTGAACGTTACAGAATCAGTACGCAACTTGGTATAACCACTTAATTGAATAAATATATATTATTTCTTTAGACAATCCAGCATTCTGACAATAGCTGCAGCAGTATAATTTCTGTTGGCAACTTGAGTAGGTGCAAATTCAGTTCCCTTCTCATTTAGGGGAGAGGCAATCTTACAATATGCAGACATTTGACGGGTTAACTGTAACTCATAACCTGAAACATCGGAAAATGTTATCTCTTCAGTGGTGGGGGTTAAAAAAGAAGATTTGCCCATCTTAACCTGTAAAAATTCAGAGGATCTTCTTAGGAAGTCAACCAGTTCCGATCTCGTGACGTATTGATCTGGACGGAAATTCCCCGTAAATGAACCTTCAGGTTGAATGTTCCACTGAAACCATGTAATTTTATCGTAGCTCCAACGATCTTTGTCCACATCTAAATAAGGACGTACGGTCCTTATGGGTTTTTCCTTTAAATCGAGGTCTGTCAATGTTTCTAATGCGTCAATAATCATGGAAACGGCCTGTTCTCTGGTAACAGGAAGATTAGGACGAAAAGTCTGATCGGGAAAACCGGCAATTATTTTTAATTCCGTCGCTTTTTCTATTTCCGTTTCATAAACATCCCCTTTAACATCAGTAAATGTTTGTGCTATAGCACTGGAAATAAAGGTCAAAGATGTCACTCCGGCAAGAAAGATTTGAGGTATTTTTTTGAACATTTTGCTAAATCAATAGAATTAATTAGTAAAGATATTTACTCGATAGCATATATCCGCTTAATAATAACACTGATGCTCTGAAAAAAATACTGGTAGTCCTAAACTTTTTCTTTGGAGGATATAACCTATATTTTGCAGGGGTGCAGGTCAGTAATACAGAACTAATATACTATTTAATTTACCCAGCGTTCGCGTCATAAATCATGGTAAGATAACTTACAGATATCAAAACTTTTTAAATATATTCTATGGATGGTTTAACCTTTTTTCAAAATAGTGCCGGAAAATGGAGATCGCAACGTACAACCCATCACTTACCCTTTAGAAGAGCGGAAACGGGAGGATCACAGATTAAAGTAAAGACATTGAGCAAAGATGATCCGAAAATAGTGAAAATTTGTCAAATGCACTCCTTTGAGCCAGAATTATCTGTTGGGGGTTCTTATGTCACATGGGATGGTGCAATGCAATGGGACAAAGAAAATGAAGATCATAAAGGTGAGACAGTTTTTGCTTTAATTCCTACTGCCGACAATCCTCGACAAGGAAGATTATTGAGAGAAAGAGGCTATGCGGAAATAGTGCCAGTAGCGGGAGAGTATTATTTAGACCATGAAGATGCCTTAATCTTAACCACCGAGTATGAAACTATGACTATCCATGAGCGATTTTGGTTTGTAACGGACGACATTCGCATGAGAACCAGCACCGTACAACGTTTTGGCGGTTTTAATACGGCAACTTTTTGTATTGAGGTCAGGGAAGCGGAAGATAATCTAACTTCATCAACACAGAATCACAATCAAACCTTACTCGATACCCCCGCTATTACGGGATGGTAAATAAATAGACATCTCCCACACTCCTGACTACAGACCTAAGAGATTTATTTTTACAAATTAGAAATTTTTCGTTGATATTCTTCTTTGGTGATAACCCCATTATTTAAAGCCTCTTTTAACTTAATAATTTTTGTTTTATTTCTTTGTAAATGTCTTTCTTGTAAAATTTTTTCTCTCATATTAGCTTCTAACTCATTAACTTTTTCTTCATATTCAAGTTGATCTAAGATCCCTTGAGAAAAAGCATCTTGTAATTTAGCAATTTTTTCTTCAATGACGAAATTAACCTCATAATCATCAATTTTTTTTTCCAAAATAGCCCTTTTTCTCGTAAATTCAGCTTCCGTTAAAATTTCATCTGTAAAAGCAATTTCTAGCTTATTAATTTCGGCTTCCAGTTCTTCTACAATACGTTTTTGATCTGTATTTTTCACCACATTCATTGAAGGGGAGTTATTATTAATCGACAAAATATCTTGATTATTCCTATTAGTATTAGTGTTAGGAATATCTGTAGTCACTCGTTTAAAATTAAGATCATTTTCCAGATAAGAAATTAACTCATTTTCTAAGACTAATCCCCAACCCGCACCAGCAATGCCGGTTAAAACCGTTAATCCACCAGTAAATAAACCGGCAAAACCTGCACCTGCAATATTTTGAATCCATTTTCCTCTGCTAACTTCGACAATAAATTCTTTATTATTAATCAGACTATCTTGAGAAAAATAAATCTGAATTTTAAAGGCCAAATTTGTGCCTAACAAAGTTCTAATTGTGCCTGTTTTTCTAGCTTGAATTAAATAAACGTCTTGTTTTTTCGTTCCTTCTACCTCATATTGTTTACCTTTAAACCATAAGATGGTTGCTTTATAAACTTTTTCTAAGTCTTGACTACTACTAATAAAATAACTTTTTGCCATAATTTTGAGCTTAATAATTAAGATAAATTAGAATAATAAATAGTTAATTTTGTCAGTTAAAGAAAAAATATATTTAACCCACACTGATAATTATATAATTCTCTCCTTAAATTTGAAAATATATATATTCGGAAAACAACACTTAAGTGAAAACAGACTTAATTTATCCATAAGAAATTTTTGAGAAGACTTCATAAATCTTTACAAGTTGAGTGGGTTGTTGTTAACATTTTAATTACAATATAATGATAGATAAGGTTGCTAAGTCAATGTCGGAATAAGTATCTGCCAAGGACGCAAAGGATATAATCAATCTTGTTATCTTAATTATTTTATCTCATACATCACATCAGCAACGCCAAAAAAACATCAACATCATAAATTGATTATGAAAATCATTAAATCATCAAACCATCTATCATTATTATCATCTTATCGCCAGTGGCAATTAATCCCCTTCCTTGTGCTGGGGTTGTTGGTTTTTTCCTTGAATTCCTTGATAGAAGTCAATTATTTTATTGGACATTATCTAATAATATTAGAAATCCAAACGGCTATAATTGGTTCATACTCCATTTTCTTAAAATTGAGAAAATATAAAAATAAAAACTGTCGATTTACTAGTGAATAATTTTTAAAATATATGAATAAAAATTTTTATATCACCCTAATTCTGAGATAATTGAATAAATAAAAAACATGGAATTAAAAAATAAAGTAGTAGCGATAATTTTAACTTTCTTTTTTGGTGCTTTCGGCATTCATAAATTTTATTTAGGTCATAATTTTGCAGGACTTATGTATCTAATCTTTAGTTGGACTTTTATTCCGGCTTTATTAGCAATTTTTGATTTTCTTGGTTTAGTATTAATGTCAGATCAGGCTTTTAATGCACAATATAATAATAGTAATAATGTTATTTCTTTTCCAACAAACAGTATTACTGCTTTAACTGAACTAAAAAAACTTTACGATCAAGGTATTATAACCGCAGAAGAATATGAATCAAAAAGAAGAAAATTGTTAGATAAACTATAAACTATAGATGAAAAAAATAATTAACTGTGTCTAATAATAACTGGTTTGACAAAAATCCACAATGGCTATGGTGGTCGTTTTTGCCAATTTTTGGAGGAATTTCTCTCGTTTATGCCGGATGGAAAGCAAAAACAAATTCATGGTTATTTATCGGCGGGGGATTAACATTGGGTTCTATTCTTTTATCATCATTAATACCCTCATCAGTATATTTAATCTGGATTAGTCAAATTTTTATTGCCTTTAAAATTAAACCAAATTATCTAATAAAAACAGCACCAAAAGGAGTCTTAATTCCTTCTACAAAAATAGCACAATTAATGGCAGAAAACCGAGGACAAGTTGATATTAATAATTGTTCCAAAGATGATATAGTTTATCAATTAGGTTTATCCATTATTTATGCTAATGATATTGATTCTTTAAGACGTGAGGGCTATATTTTTACCGATATTGATGAGTTATCAGATGTGGTGGGTATTCCCGAAAATGTTTTAAGACGTATTGAACCTCTAATAGTTTTTGGCTATGATTTACGAAAAGAATTTGATGTTTCTTGGCGTAGATTAAATACTCTTTCTGTGGAAGAATTGATGGGTCATAGTATTGATGAAAAAAGTGCTATAAAAATTGTTTTAGAAAGAAAACGAAAAGGACAATATCAGTCTTTATTAGATGTAAAAAAACGCACGGGAATTCCTATTAATGTTTACCGTCATTTAGTGTAAAAAATATTAATTAAGGAAATTTTTACCTCGGTTTTTAGTTAGTCTTTAGATCGCTATATTAGGATCTTTTATAGAGAATCCTACGATCGGTTAACAGATTGCTATAAGATTGATCCATTATGTTTTGAGGATCGATATCTTAAAAAGAAGGAATGATAGATTTTTTAGTACAGTATATTTGGTTAATACCCTTCTATGGTTTATTAGGGGCTATTTTTAGTCTGCCTTGGGCGTTAGGTTTTATTCGTAGAACAGGGCCACGACCAGCCGCTTATATAAATATTTTTATGACATTACTATCTTTTATCCATGATAGTATCGTTTATAGCCATATTTGGCAAAAACCTACTCAAAGTCTCGTTTTTCACTGGTTTAGCATTGCCGAATTAGATTTATCTTTCACTATCGAAATTTCTCCTGTTAGTGCCGGAGCATTACAATTAGTAACAGGCATTAGTCTTCTCGCCCAAGTATTTGCATTAGGCTACATGGAAAAAGATTGGGCATTAGCTCGGTTTTTTGGCCTAATGGGCTTTTTTGAGGGTGCTTTGGGGGGCATTGCTTTAAGTGACTCTCTGTTACTCAGTTATGGTTTATTAGAATTACTCACCCTGTCTACTTATTTATTAGTGGGTTTCTGGTATGCACAACCGTTAGTTGTCACCGCTGCTAGGGATGCTTTTTTAACAAAACGAGTGGGAGACATTCTCTTACTTATGGGTATTGTGGCACTTTCTAGTGACGGTGCTGGATTGAGTTTTTCACAACTCCAAACTTGGGCAGAAACTGCCCCTTTAACGA
This sequence comes from uncultured cyanobacterium, assembly GCA_963749915.1. Lineage (GTDB taxonomy): Bacteria > Cyanobacteriota > Cyanobacteriia > Cyanobacteriales > Cyanobacteriaceae > Geminocystis. Next base: position 340,395 of record CAVVOP010000008.1, on the reverse strand, counting down.
TTTTTACGACAACTTTAATCGGTTTAGCCTTAATTGCAGGACCTATCGGCAAATGTGCTCAATTCCCTCTAAATCTCTGGCTTGATGAGGGGATGGAAGGACCTAGTCCAGCTAGTATTATGCGTAATTCAATCGTAGTTTCTGCTGGTGCTTATGTACTAATAAAATTAGAGCCTGTTTTTCGCTTATCCCCTGTGGTGGCAGATACTTTAATTGTCATTGGTGCAATTACCGCCATCGGTGGTTCATTAATTGCCTTAGCACAAATTGATCTCAAACGTACTTTATGCCATTCTACCAGTGCCTATTTAGGCTTAGTCTTTATCGCTGTGGGTTTGGGTCATGTAGATATTGCCTTCCTGATATTATTCACTCATGGGGTAGCAAAGGCTTTATTATTCATGAGTGCTGGTTCCACCATTTTAACAACTACTGTTCAAAATATTACCGAATTGGGGGGACTTTGGTCAAAAATGCCGGCAACTACTGTCGCCTATATGACAGGCAGTGCAGGAATTGTGGCGTTATTACCTTTGGGAATGTTAATGACTTTTAGTCGTTGGTTTAATGGTAACTTAGGGGTTACTTGGTGGTTATTGACTATTTTATTAATAGTTAATTTCGTCAATGCCGTGAATTTTATGAGAGTTTTTCGTTTAGTTTTTCTCGGCAAACCACAACAAAAAAGTCGTCGCGCCCCCGAAGTACCTTGGCAAATGGCTGTACCCATGGTGGCACTGACTATCATTACTTTAAGTGCTCCTTTTTTACCCTTAAATTATTCTCTGTGGCTAAGTTCTCTTACCCCCATCATTAATAATACTACTGCCGTCGCTAATTATGGATTACCGTTAATTATGGCTTCTGGGGCGGTTGGTTGCTTAATTGGTGCTTTTATTCCTTTAAGAAGAGCATGGAATCGTCCTGTACAAAAGTCTATTCGTGTTATTCAGGATCTTTTAGCCTACGATTTTTACCTTGATAAAATCTACCAGTTTACGGTGGTGGCTTTTGTCTCTAATTTAGCCAAATTTACTAATTGGTGCGATCGTTATATTATTGATGGAGTAGTTAACCTTGTGAGTTTAGCAACGGTTTTTAGCGGTAGTGCCCTTAAATATAACACCTCTGGACAATCACAATTTTATATTCTAACTATTATCATCGGCGTCAGTTTATTAATGTGGTCAATTTTAAGTGGCCAATGGGAAAATATTATCAACTACTGGTCATCAGTTTATTAAATTAACTGTTCTTCTTCATTTATCTTCCCATTGAAAGTTTTGTGACTTCTGCTAAAAGTTTAATAATTTTAAATCTTTAATTGCTAATTACTCATTTGTTAATCTATGCTTAGTTCATTTATTTGGATTCCTATAATTGGCACTATAGTAATCTGTTTTTCACCTAGTTTTAAAAATACCTTAATTTATCGCAATATTGCTTTAATAATAGCAGGAATAATTTGTCTTCTTAATATTATTTTAGGATTAAATTTTCAAATCGACTCTTTAGGCTTACAATTTAGCGAAAGTTTTATCTGGTTAAGCTGGTTAGGTTTGGACTATAACTTAGGCCTAGATGGCTTATCTTTTCCTCTTCTATGTCTTAATAGTTTATTAACTCTAATTGCTCTTTATATCACCCCTAAAGATATACAACGCCCTCGTTTTTATTATGGCATGATTTTACTATTAAGCGGAGGAGTAGCTGGGGCATTTTTAGCACAAAATTTACTGTTATTTTTCCTTTTTTATGAAATAGAAATTGTACCTTTATATTTCCTCATTGCCGTCTGGGGGGGGGCAAAAAGAGGTTATGCCGCCATGAAATTCCTACTCTATACCGTCTTATCAGGATTTTTAGTGTTCATCTCCTTTTTAGGTCTAGTATGGTTAAGTGGCGAATCTACCTTTGCATTTGAGCCGTTAAAATCCCATTCTTTAACGGTAAATAGCCAATTATTACTATTAATCCCCCTTCTAATCGGTTTATTTATTAAAATCCCTATTTTTCCCTTCCATACTTGGCTACCCGATGCACACGTGGAAGCCAGTACTCCTGTATCTGTCCTGTTGGCTGGAGTATTACTTAAACTTGGTACTTATGGCTTATTACGGTTCGGTATCGGTTTCTTCCGAGACGCATGGGTAATTCTAGCACCTTACTTGGCAATTTTAGCGGCGATTAGTGCTTTATATGGTGCGACTTGTGCCATCGCCCAGAAAGACATGAAAAAAGTAGTGGCCTATTCATCTATTGCCCACATGGCTTATATATTATTAGCAGCGGCGGCAACTACCAGACTTAGTTTAAATGCCTCCATTTTACAGATGATAAGTCACGGTTTAATCTCCGCGATGTTATTTATTCTCGTTGGGATCGTTTATAAAAAAACCGGCAGTCGAGACGTGGATTATTTAAGAGGTTTACTCAACCCCGAAAAAGGCTTACCCGTCACGGGTAGCTTAATGATTGTGGCAGTAATGGCTAGTTCTGGCATTCCCGGCATGGTAGGTTTTATCTCGGAATTTCTTGTATTTAGAGGTAGTTTTCCTATTTTCCCCATCCCTACTTTATTATGCTTAATCGGCACAGGATTAACGGCAGTTTACTTCTTATTAATGGTAAACAAAGTATTTTTTGGACGCTTAACTCCAGAATTAAGTAATTTACCGAAAGTTTTATGGAGTGAAAGAATACCAGCGTTACTTCTCGCTTTTTTAATAATTATTTTTGGTTTACAACCTAATTTAATCACCCGTTGGAGTGAAGTCCAAGCTACTGTCATTTTATACGGCAATCAGCAAGTAACAATTAATAATTAGACTGCAACAGCTTTGAGTAAAATCCTACCATGATTAATTTTTTGAGGTCTTTGGGTTCATTCCCACCACAAATCCACCATATTTAAGAGTCCCAAAGGTTAAGGTAATAGTCAACATTCCCAAAGCAATGGTTAGAGGATAAAAATTCATCACCCACAAACTCATTAATATTAAAGCGATCACATCAGCAGATAAAACGATTATTTTGTCAGAAAAAGTATAATCTTGAATCATGACATTTTCCGTTTCTGTTACTTTAATTTGTGCGAAACAATTAAACCAAAGTTGACTAATTAAAACAAATATTGCCCCCCATCCTAATGAAAATAAAGCTAAATAAAAACCATATAATTCTATAATTAAAGTAGTAAAAATTACTATATAAAAATTTATATAAACTGATTTTTGAAGTTTATTTTTATCAAATAAACATGGTTTTAGGTCAATAATAGCCATTCTTGCTTGTTCTAAAGAAAATAAAAAGAAGGCAAAAGATATTAACTGATCTGATAAATTATTTAGAGTAAAGGATTGCCATAACAATCCTAAACTAGTGGGGAAAAATAACAAAAAAATAGTTAAATTAAGCCAAAACATAACTCATTACAAATGTTAAAATAAATAAAAAATGGGGAAAACCATCTTAATTTAACATAAAGGGTACTATGGCAAGCTAGAAAATATCAAAAAATATAGCAATCCTAAAATGCTTAGCACTATTCATAGACCATTTATAACTCTATTCAATGATTATAATCCTATCCATTAGCCTGATTTAGTTGTCACTAATTCATCCTCACCGCAAAGCACAAGCTTCTCCTGGACAAAAGCAATGGGCACAAAAAAATAGCCCCAGAAGAGTGGGCGAATTCTTTAGGCCGTGAAAAAATCTTTGAATGGTTCGATAACTGCCACCTTTTCCTGCCCATCTTGACGTTCCTAGTTTAGACTAAAAAAAATTTACACCCCAATAATTCAGCTTCTTTATCAAGCAACTCAGTTGTAAAATGAGCGAACGGTGAGATTCGACGCCGAAAAAGATCCCTTTCTTTCCATCCATCTTTCTTTATAAGTGGAGTCCGGTTATAGGTATTACAAGGATCGTTGAAAAGACTGTTTTTCGTTCATACTATCTTCCTTGTTCATCTGTCTTCTAAGCTTCCTTGTCTCACCTTCACCGAAATATTAAAAACCTACCCTCGGGAGTACCCCTGCCTCATATTTCCGCATCAAGAAGCCTTTACTCGTCCAGGATGAACGCCCCTGTCACGGTGTTTAAAAAGTTTTTCGGTGGTACGAACAGATTTGGGAAATACTCGTTTTTGAGCCTGTTTTTCGTAAAGTCGTTTGTAGGATTTCATGACATGACCTCCTCAACAGATTTAGGGTTTATATACTATTATTCTAACAAATATTGATTCTCAATTCTTGATTCAGGGGGTCGTGCATCAAATAACTGTGGGATAGCTAATTAAGTCATTTTCCAATCCATTCCCCCATTATTTCATCTGGTTGGCAGTTTGATTGTTTTTTTTCTTGCACTTTGCATCTTACCCACTTCAGATGCGATCGCTTGTTCAATTTTAGAAGCACAAGAAGCACAACTCATTCCTTGATTGAAGACGAGTATTTTCCATAACTTATTTCCTGATTATTATGGATAGGTCCCATTTTGTAAAGAATCCCGTAATAAATCTTTATAAAAATTTATTATTTTGTTACACTAAGAATAATTGCCTCGAGCATTTTACTTCTTAAACAATAACGAAAAAGTTTTTTAGCATGTTTAACTCTTCCCAATCGATTAAATTATTAGTTAGTAGCCTTACTCTCGTAAGCACCATTTCGAGTACTGCTGTAATGGCTGGAATGAATCATTCTCTTGACAAGGAAGCTGCCGAACAATCTCAAACAGTGGCAGCTGAAAATCAGCAAACAATTGTGGAGATTGCGACTTCAGCAGGTTCTTTCAACACACTTATCGCAGCTTTAAAAGCAGCTGATTTAGTAACTGTACTTGAAGGAGACGGTCCTTTTACCGTTTTTGCCCCTACAGATGAAGCCTTTGCTGCTTTGCCAGAAGGAACTTTAGAGGAGTTGCTTAAACCAGAGAATAAGGAGGTATTAATCAAGATTCTGACTTATCATGTTGTTGCTGATGCTGTTTTGTCCACCGACCTAAAAGCAGGTAACGTAACTACCGTCGAAGGAAGTGACGTAAATATTCAACTTGGTGAGGGGGTTAAAGTTAATGACGCCCAAGTAGTGAAAGCTGACATCAATGCAAGCAATGGTGTTATTCACGTTATTGATAAAGTAATTATACCTTCTAAATAATTAATTTTTGAAAACTGAATAGGTTTTAGTTAGCAAAGACAAGGACGTGAAACCTTTTTCACTTCATTGTCTTTTTGTATTAATAAAGTAATTATATAGAAATAAGAGCAAACATGAAAATAATTGATAGTCATTCCCGTTGCATTATGGGGATTAATCTTGGTTTTGATGTCCCAAGCTCTCAGCTAGACCATGGGAACGGATAATTTTGGAGAATTCTCCTATCCCTCATTCCAAAATTGGTGTCCCTAATTGCTAATGGCTGTACGACGAATGATCACTTCCTGTAAAACTTTAGAAGCATGATCTGCACAACAACCACAATGTTTGGAAACAGAGGTTACTTCCGAGAGTTTTTCTAGGGTAGAAATTCCTTCTTCTACAGCTTTATGAATATCTTTTTCGGTTATAGCGTTACAAATACAGACGTACATCCTAAACCTTTTTTATTATTAAATTCTAAACTATACTAACATTATTGCAAATTTTTGTCATTATTGTTCAAAAAATTTTTGTGTGTGAATCCTGACTGACTCGTCTTAAAATGTATGGTTGATTACTTCAAAGTCTAATTTAATCCTCTAATCTAGTATTTAAACTAGTTAAATCAGTAATACTCTATAGCTCATATTGATTATGTATAATATTCAAAAGGAATCTGATCAACCTCATGTGGTGATAGTAGGAGGAGGCTTTGCAGGATTATATGCCGCTAAAGAGTTAGGCAATACACCCGTGAAAGTAACCTTGATTGATAAACGCAATTTTCACCTTTTCCAACCTCTTTTATATCAAGTAGCTACGGGTAGTTTATCCCCGGCGGAAATTTGTTCTCCTTTACGGTTAATTGTCGGCAGAAATGAGAATACTCATGTTGTCTTAGATGAAGTAGTAGATATAAACCCCGAACAAAAACAGGTTATTATGCGTGAGGGTATCTTAAACTATGACTATTTAATCATTGGTACTGGGGTAAGTCATCACTACTTCGGGAATGAACATTGGGAAAATTACGCTCCCGGCTTAAAAAGTATTGAAAATGCCCTTGATATTCGTCGTAAAATCTTCCTTGCTTTTGAGGAAGCGGAAAAAGTTTCTTCCCTTGAAGAAAAACAAGAATGGTTGACTTTCGTTATTGTCGGTGGTGGCCCTACAGGAGTGGAATTAGCCGGTGCCATCGCCGAAATTGCCCATAAGATTATCAAAGACGATTTTCAGGAAATAGATACCACGAAAACGAAAATTTTGTTAATTGAGGGACTGAATCGGATTTTACCGCCCTATCCCCAAGACTTATCCCAAAAGGCCCAGGAATCCCTTGAATATTTGGGGGTGACGGTATTAACTAATCGCATGGTGACCAATATTCAGAAGAGTAGGGTGAATATCCGTTATGGGGAAGAAGAGGAAATCATCAAAGCTAGGACAATTTTATGGGCAGCAGGGGTGAAGGCCTCTGATTTAGGGGGAGTTATCGCCAAAAAAACTAACGCACAAACTGATCGGGCAGGTAGAATTATGGTTGAACCAAATTTAAGCATCAAAGATCATCCTCATATCTTTGTAGTGGGGGATTTGGCTAATTTTTCTCATCAAGATAATAAACCCCTGCCCGGCATTGCACCAGTGGCGATGGAACAAGGGCAATATATGGCAAAATACATTAAAGCAAAAATTAAAGGCAAAGCCATGGCACCTTTCCAATATATCGACAAAGGAAGTTTAGCTGTAATCGGTGATAATCATGCGGTGGCAAACTTAGAATTTGTTAAATTATCAGGAATTCTGGCTTGGTTAGTGTGGGTATTTGCACACATTTACTACTTAATCGAATTTGATAATAAATTAGTGGTAATGCTTCAGTGGGGGTGGAATTATCTAACTAGAGGTAGGGGTGCAAGATTAATTACAGGGGAAATAAGCGAGAAAAACTTAATGAATGAATCCTTTAATCATGAACATTATCCCGACTTAGTGACAGGAAAAGAGAAAGAAACCATGGAAGTTTAAATTCCCTGTCATCGGTCTGGAGACTTTGTCAAGTACATTTTATACAAATAAGACTGCTGAATGTCAGGGAATCGGAGGATGATCGAAAAATTTACAACTTTTGTTCCTCGTTTCTATCTTGATAGACTAGTAGTTACTATTTATTAAAAGAAAATATTCTTGAAAATAATCATGATGATTTTATTAAAATTAATTGGTTTGAGTTTGGCATTAATGATCGGTTTTATCACCATCGTTAATCCTGTACAAGCATTAGATTACACCAAAAGAGATTTATTTGAGAGTAATTTTTCTGGACAAGATTTGGTAGGATCAACTTTTAATAAGGCTAATCTCCGTAGTAGCAATTTAAGCAATGCGAATTTACAAGGGGTTAGTTTTTTCGGTGCTAATATGGATTCTGCAAATTTAGAAAGTGCTAATTTAACTAATGCGGTATTAGATTCTGCAAGGATGACACGGGTGAATCTCCATAATGCTATTCTTGAAGGGGCTTTTGCTACTAACACTAAATTTGAAAAAGCCAATATTGAAGGGGCAGATTTTACCGATGTAATCTTGCGTCCTGATGTGGAAGAATTATTATGTAAAATGGCTAGTGGCAGTAACCCTGTTACTGGTAGAAAAACCATTGATACTCTTAATTGTCCTTAATCTGTATTATTCACAGGGCTTAAAGAAAATGTCCCAAATGCTTTATTTAACTGGAGACTTAGACATTTATGACATCGTGGTGTCAGATTCGGAAGCTTGCCAAAAAGGTTACTGTGAGGGAAAAGTAATAAGTAATAAGTAATAAGTAAGTAATAGGTGACACGAATTTATTACCTTCTGCCTTCTGCCTTAACCTCGACCACATTGGTATTTTCCAAAACCCTCGCAGTATTGGGCATTGATTGATTGCCGACCCTAATCTCTAATTGTTAAAAAGCCATTTCTCTAACATTTCTTGTTGTTTTTGGTTCGGACTATCTATTATTTTTACTTGATAACTAGAAGGTTGTGCAGAGGCCAATTTTATGTCTACGGTTTTTAATTGTTGTTGATGAAAATAAGTTAATTTGATAGTGTCATTGGCTTGATAATCTAGTAATCTATCTGTTAGATTATCTATGGTGACTTGAAAACCATCGATAGCTAATAACTGGTCCTCAGCATCAATTCCGGCTTTTCCTGCTGGGGAATTAGCATCCACAAAGGTTATTTCTTCCGTCCCATTTTTTTTCTGGATATTGAAGCCTAAATAGGGTGGTATATTGTTGTCTATTTGTGGCTCTAATTTTAGGCCAAAAGGTTCAAAATATTGATTGAAGGGTAAGGCAGTAGTTGTATCTAAATATAAGTGGAAAAATTCTGTTAAATCTGTACTGGCGATCGCTTCTATTTCTGCTTTTAATTGTTCAGGAGTAAAACCGATTTCTTGTTGTCCAAATTTTAGCCACATTTCCTTCATGACATCATCAAAAGATTTTTGACTATCACTATTGTTTCTAATGAGTAAATCTAACAGCAGAGTTAGTAATTGCCCTTTTAAATAATAAGAAATTTGGCAGTTATTACTGTAAGAATCACGACGATATAATTTAATCCAAGCATCAAAACTTGATTCATTCAAAGGCTGAATATTCCTACCCGGAATAGTTAAATATTGGCTAATATCTTTACTTAATAACTCAAAAAATGTTTGACGATTATAAATACCAGCCCTTAAGGGAACAATCATGTCATAATAACTGGTTGTACCTTCGGAAAACCATAAAGACGTTGTATAATTTTCTTGGTCATAATCAAAACTTTCTAAAGCTTTAGGGCGGATTCTTTTGACATTCCAAAGATGGAAATATTCGTGGGCTACTAATTGGATAAAGCGATTATATTTTTCTGGTTTTTTAAAGGCAAAACGGGGGTAGTTTAACACACAACAATTTTTATGCTCCAACCCACCAAAACCACTAGCGGATAAATGCAATAAAAAGAAGTAATTATCATAGGGTAAACTACCAAATATTTTCTCTTCGGTTTTGATAATCTTTTGTGTATCTTTAATCAGTTTTTCGGCTTCAATATTACCATCCCCCCAAATCACCCATTGATGAGGTTTATTATCGACTTGAAAATCATAAATTTTTTGTGTGCCAATTTCGAAGGGACTATCAACTAAAGTATCAAAATTCTTGGCTAAAAAAGTGTTTTGTGATGAAGATATTGTTGGTAAGGATGTTGTGATTTGCCAATGAGATTGAGGCAAGTTAATGGTAATTTTTGAGGGAAAATTTTCATAATTGGGTAGATAAAAAAATAATGCTGCCCCGTTAAAATAACCATGGGTAGCATCTAAATGATTAGTTCTGACGGTTAAATCATTACCATAAATTTGATATTTTACAGTTATGTTTGCTTGATTTTCAGTATTAATAACCCAATAGTTTTTTGCTAGTTTTTTCCATTTAAAATTATTTTTATTTTTGGTATTATGAGCAGTAAAATTTTGTAAATGTCGAGAATATTCCCTTACTAAATAGGATCCCGGTGTCCACACAGGCATTTTTAAATCTAAGGTTTTTTCTTGCCAATTTTCAATATTTAAAGTTACTTCAAATAAATGAGATCCTGGACATGACATCGAGACAAAGTAATGGATATTCGGACTTAATTTATTCATTTTTTAATATAAAATAACCAGTAATAAGTAAGATAATAAGCAACTGTTAATTAATTATTCATTGCCTAATTTACCGATAATATGATGTAATTGTTTAATATTAGAAATATAAAGACTCTGAGTATCAGATTTTATACAAATTAAACCCTTGTTTTCCAATTTACTCATAATTTGACCACACTCTTCTAAACTTAATTGTGCTAAATTAGCTAAATCTTGCAGGAAAAAATCATAAAGTTTAATACCTTTTTCTGTTACCTCACCATATTTATCGGCAAGGGAAATTAAAACAGTAGCTAATCTTACTTTCCCTGTCTGACGATGAAATTGACAATATTTTTGATATTCCGTAACCCGACTTACCATTAATTTTAAAAAACGGTTTTGTATTTGAGAATCTCGGAATAATATTTGTAAAAATCTTTGGGCGGAAATAGTTAATACTTCCACCGCAGAAATCGCAACTACTCGACTGTTACCATTGAGACTACTTAAAATTCCAGCTTCTCCCACACAGCCACCTTTGCCGATAATTTCCACTGTCACTGTTTCTTCCGTATAGATATTCTCCAACTTCACCCATCCCGAAACTATTAAATAGATAGCTTTTCCCCAGTCGTCTTCGGCAATAATCACTTCTCCTGATTCATAATAGTCACTGTCACCCATAGAAACAACCCATTCTAAGGTTTCTGTATTCAGGTTATGAAATAAAGAGAAAATATCGCTAATTTCTTGCGTCTCCATGAAATATTAATTAAATATAAGAACTCGATTTTAAGATCTTGAACTACTGCATTCTACTCGATTTCTGCCGTGGACATCAACCAATTTGCTCCTTTACTCATTATCATGAAGGCTGATATTTTGGCACCTTCCCAATATTTTTGATGATCAATGTAACTTCCCCACCCAAGACTGCTCGGAAACGTGCCGAAAAGGTTACTGTGAGGGAAGAGTAATAAGTACAATACTTCTCTTTTAAGATTTTTTTGCCCTTTCCGACAACTCTGCACTCAAATTTTAAGTTTTCCTTACATCCTCTTTACATTAATTGGTAAAAATGTCACAATGGATACAGAAATCAAGAACTATTTTGAAAATCTTTTCTGAATAAAATTTGTAAATTACTTTAGGGGTAAATAATATGAAATTGAAATATCGTGGTGTTCAATATCAATCGGAAACTTCTTTACTGGAAATGAAGGAAAGTGACATCACCGGCAAATATAGAGGAAATGAGAGGAAGTATAAATTACCAAGACACGTCCCTCAACTACGACCTAAATTTGGTCTTAACTATCGTGGCGTTGCTTATAGCACTTGTCCTAATATGATCCCCGCAATGACGACTAATAGCGAAACTCCTTTGAAAGTGATCTCACCTCATTCTTGCATTGCTCATCCCGTGGCAAAATCCACTTTAGAACAATTACATTTAGAAAATTTGAGACAGAATTTAGAGAGAAGAATCAAACTTGCACAACAAGCCCAAAATCATTGCTTATTGGAGATGTTGAAAAAAGAATCTCAACAATTAGCAATATGAGCTCGGGATTCCCACTTCAGAGAAGATACTTCTCTTCTCTCAATCTCCTAGTCTTTCCCCTCTCACAAGTGTAGGTTTTTTACATTAACGATAAAATAAGGTGAGACAAGGCAGACAAGGGGGAAAAGTGGACAAGGGAGAAAAAGAAAAAAGAACTATTAAAACTCATGAAGATTTAGTTATCTATCAAAAAGGGTTTAATGCAGCTATGAGTATTTTTGAATTATCCAAACAGTTTCCTGTGGAAGAAAGATATTCTCTTACAGACCAAATTCGTCGTTCGTCTCGCTCTGTTTGTGCGAATTTTGCCGAAGCCTGGAGGAAAAGAAGGTATCAAGCATCATTTGTAGCCAAATTAAATGATTGTGAAGCAGAAGCAGCAGAAACCCAAGTTTGGCTTAAATTTGCAGTTAAATGTGACTATATATCTACGGAACAAGGACGAGAGTTATATAGTACATACAATCAAATTTTAAGCGGATTAGTAAAAATGATTAATTCTCCCCAAAGTTGGTTAATTGGTTGATTCATGTTACAAAATAAGTATCTCAAAGACTGGTCAAACATGGATGGCAATGGCATAAAACCAGATTGAGAGAACCAGCCAGAGCAGAAAGACTATGGTTAGCAATGGCTGTAGCTACTTTATGGACAGTGACCATGGGTAGTGATCAACAGCGAAATCTACAGGAAAGTCTTAAAGATAAAGGAATTGCTCATGATGAAGTTCAGCCAAAATCAGAGTTAAAGAAAATGAATCGGAATATTTCTTGTTTTTTGCAAGGATTAATTAACATTATTGCCGATTTGCTCTGTGGCAAAGGTATATCCTTAAAGGGTTTATTTCCACAATCATCTTTTATGGTTAATACTTCTTAATCTTCGATTTCTCTCTTCCTTGTCTACTTTCCTTCCTTGTCCTCCTTGTCTCTCCCTCACCAGAACTTATTGTAAAAAACCTACCCTTGTCAGGAGAAGGGCGGTGGGAGTTGGGAGAGAAGATTTTTTGTTTGAGTTTTTAATCTTCTGTTTATCCTTCAAAACAAAGTTGTCAAAGTACTAGTGGTCTAGCAATTTTGAAATGAGGGATAGCAGGATTCTCCAAAATCTAAAATCCAAAATCCAAAATCCAAAATTATCCGTTCCCAGTCCCTCAAAACTATCTTGACAGACCACTAGTGTGCACCTTTACGGTGAAAAACAACTTTGATGGTTTCGAGGATTAAACGTAAGTCATACCACACAGACCATTTTCTTTGATAGTCTAAATCTAAAGATACAATTTTTTCAAAATCATCTACCAAAGATCGACCGTTGACTTGCCATTCTCCAGTTATACCAGGTTTAACTCTTAAGCGTAGCCAATGATGTTTATCATAATGTTTAACTTCATCATAGGTTGGGGGACGAGTTCCTACTAAACTCATATCACCCATTAACACATTCCAAAATTGAGGAAATTCATCTAGGCTAGTTTTTCGTAAAAATCTCCCTACCCTAGTAATACGCGGATCTTGGTCATTTTTAAATATATGACCTTTGGCTTGATTTTCGACTAAATGCTTTCTTTGGTCCGCATCAGAATACATAGAACGGAATTTCCAGATGCAAAAAGTTTCCCCTAGTAATCCACAACGGATTTGACGATAGAAAACAGGCCCCTCACTATCTAATTTTATGGCGATCGCCATGGGGATAAAAATCAGTGCGGTAATAAACAAACCCACTAACGAACCGATAATGTCAATAAATCTTTTAATCTTGCTATGGGCAGAAATATGAACGACAGAATAAAAGTCAGTAACTCCTTCAAAGGAAGAATGTTGGTTTACTAATTTGCTATCTGAAAAAAGCATGGTGCCTGTACCTCTTTGTTATCGACTACGAATCTCTTGATCAGTATTTCTATTTAAGAGTTAACCAGTAATTCTACTTAAACAAAAATTAAATAGAGAACTTCATCTATCACTATACAATTCTTTTCTCTGATTGTGTTATTTCTTTTTTAAAGATTGTGTAAAGTTCTAATATATCGATTCTGTAAAGGTTATAAACTTTACAGAAAAGGCAAATCAAGATAAAGTTTTGGGAAGTCCCTTGCCAAAATCAAAATTTTTGTTATAGTATTTATACGTTGACACGTAAGTGTAAATAAAGTAGGAAAACCTTAAAAAATGAATAGATTATTTTCTCTCTCCGTAATTCCCCTAGCCGCTACGGCTACTGTTACCTCCGTAATGATGGCTTCTGCTCCAGCTCAATCTTTAGAATTAGCCGGTGGAGATATTGGCTTTGTCCTTACAGGGGATAACTTTTTAAGTGCGATTGGTGCACAGGATTTTTCTGTAGGAATAAACACTCCTGCATCAACCTTATATGCTACCGGTAGTTTCGCCGGTTTAGGTTTGGCAGCCGGCGATAGTCAGCCATACACCTTTGTCGGTCCTCTTGAATCTCTTGACTTTACCTATACGGGGTCAGGAACTGGTACTTTTTCCAACCCATGGCTTTATACGCTCACTGAAGACGAAACATTCACTTTTGATGTTGATGGCAGTGATGATTTATTCTTGACTTTCCGAGCCGGTACTCAGTTTGAGGGTATTAAAGGTGGTGCTTCTGCGGAAATAGAGTTATGTGACACTTGCTTTAGCTCTGCTTTTTGGGCGTATCAAGGAGATATAACTGCTGCTTCGAGTACATTCCAACTAGGTGTATCTGGTGCGAATTCTCCTGTGTCTCTCGGTACTGTTACTTCTAGTGTTGCCGCTATACCCGAACCTTTAACCATTTTAGGTACTGGATTGGCTTTAGGTTTTGGTGGTTTATTCAAAAGTAAATCTTCCAAAAAGCAGTCTGTTGAGGCTTAATCTCACAGATGCTTAAATCTCAGTAGATCAAAAAGCCAGGAAAAAATGACCTTTTCGGCCTAGGAGGGCCAGTGATTAAATATTATGTAGCGATCGCCAATTTGAAAGGCGATCTTTTTTCGTTGATGGATTAATCAATGTATTAATATTCCTAAAATCACCGCTAAAACCACACTCACCAAAATTTTAGCGATCGCCCTTGATACTTTTGATACCCGCCCAAAAAAAATTTCGAACACACTCTTAAGGGGCGATGGATCCTTCTTTTGCATTAAATTCCATAATCGCTTGTTTTAAAGCCGGTTCAGAGGCAATACCAATCATATACACTTTGAATTTCTCATTCTCACTAAGAAAGTTTGTATAAGAGGAAGTTAAATAGGGTTGATAGCTTTGGTTATTGGCAATATAAACCTCGAAAAATGAAAGCACGATGGGATGGAGATAGCTTTTAAGTAGACTTGGTTCAGGTAATGTCAAACTTGGCACCGAATCCAATACTTGAGTAACTCCTGCATCTAAGTCGGAGAAGTCCACGTGTGCTTGTCCTTCAGCAAGAACAAGATGTTTGCTCGGATTGGTCAACCAGATAAAAGAACGGAGTTGCTCGAAGACAGCAGGAGTGGCAGGATCATAATTACCGCTAAGGAAAAACACAGGAATTTGAATCTGGCTTATGCCTTTCTCTCCAAAAATACCACTGTTAACTGGATTTGCTGCCAATACTGCTTTAACCCGATTATCTCGGAACTTATAGGTTTCACGGGGTAGGCTTAAAGCCCTACACTGAAGTAACAAAGATGTATTTAATGCTCCATAATCGCGATCGCAAATTTTTTGGAGATAATCAAAATCGATGACTGCACCAGCAACGGCTAAAGCTGTATATCCGCCAAAGGAATGTCCACCAACTCCTACATTTTCTAAATCCAAACGTCCGTCAAATTCAGATTGATTGCGCTGTTCTAATTCATCAATAACAAAGGTGATGTCTTGAGGGCGATCAATAAATTCGTTTAAGTCAAAAACTTCCCTTGAGTAGCCCTCCAGTAAGTCTTTGGCTTGTTTTGTATCACTGCCGGGATGCTGGGGCAGGGCAACAACGTAGCCGTAGGAAGCTAAATGTTGGGCGACATCTTCAAGGCTCTCAGGATTGGATGCTAAACCGTGAGAGATAACGACCACAGGGGTTTTACCTGACCGCCATTGTTGGGGTTTGTAGAGAATAACATAAAAGCTACGATTGCGTTTACTATCGGTGAGGTTTAAGATCCCTTTTTGAAAACCAAATTCTCCGGGTTGTCGGATGTCAGGGAGTTGATTAAAATCCACTGGAGGATCAGACTTTGCTTCTGTGGTTGATAACTCACCCATTACTTCTGTATAGGCGACTGTTGCCTTAACTACCTTATCTATTTCTTTGACAAGTCCGAGAATCCTTTCTCCTTGTAACTGCATATCCACAGGGAAATTTTGTAATACACCTAATAAAGTCAGTCCATCTGAATCCAAAGCCGCTGTGACAAGAGCACCTCGTAAAGCATATTCACCATTACGTCCTCCAGGAATCGTAATACCTTTGCCAAAACGATGTAGAATGTCCTCTCCAATATCGGTGTTGAAAAAACGAGATAACATTACAGGATTAATGTCAACTTTTTTGTTCAATGCTTCACGGAATTGTTCTCTTTGTTCTGGACTGGTGGATTTGAGATAAAATTCTAAATTTTTATTGATTGTGCCGTCTTTAGCAAAAGTTTCTAAGGAGGCTACTTTTACTGACATCTTTACGGGACCATAGGTTAAATAAATTTTTTCAGCCGCTTTGACTGGAAGAGAAGTCACTAAAGTGCTTAGAATTCCAACGCTGACGGGATGAATAAGGCGAATAAGTCTCGAAGAAATCATAAATTTAATATTTACAGTGTAACGATTTAATATTATATCTTCTTATAAAATTGGCAGAATACCACTCCTATTTGATTTAAAGTCGATAGCCAAGAATAATATTGAGGATATACGGGTAAACGAGGTTTTAATTCCCAACCAGCTTTACTGAGAATTTTTGCTAAGATTTCTAAGTTTTGATGACTATAATCGGGGTTTACTTCATCTTTGGGTACAATCCCTCCTAAGTCTCTCACTCCTAAATCTAAACACTTTAATAATGTTTCTTCACTATCGATTAAATTAGGTGGTATTTGTAAAGTTATGGTTTCTGGTAAAATATCGCGGGCGATGGTAATTATTTCCAAAATTTCTGATTGACTAAGAGATTCTTTTTGTAATTCTTCTTCTGTGCCTTGGCAATAGGGTTGTAAAATAACTTCTTGAATATGCCCCCATTTTTCTTGTATTTTTGCGATCGCCTCTAAACTTTCAATGCGATGGTCCAAAGTCTCACCAATACCTAAAAGAATGCCGGTAGTGAAAGGAATTTTTAGCATACCAGCCCATTCTAATTGTTGTAACCTTATTTCAGGAATTTTGGTGGGTGCATGACGATGGACAGTATTTAATAGATTAGGGGTTAACTGCTCTAACATCAATCCCATAGAAACATTAACCTTTTTCAGTAAAGACATCTCCTGGAAACTTAACACCCCCGCATTGGTATGAGGCAAAAATCCCATGGATAAAGCTAATTTTCCTAAATCATAAATTCTTTGTATCCAAGGCTGTCTTCGGCTAGATTGAGGATGAATTTCACCGCTTAAAATCAAAATTTCGATAATTCCTTTGCCCTCAAGATTCCCTAAGATATTTCTAGCCTTATTTAATTCTAACCAAGGACTGTTATGAGGATTAGTCCTAAAATTACAATAGCTACAACGATTAAAACACTCATAAGTCGGCACAATGGTGAAAGCAGGACTATAGGTAACTATTTTAGACATTTTTGATGAGTTCTAACTAAAAATTACTAGCCCATTTATCCACAAAAGCCATCGCCTCTGATAACCCAAGAGGATAAACACTAGCAAACCAACTTACTAATCTATTTTTTCTCGTATTTGAGGATCATATAATTCTACATAATTCCAGTAATTGGCAAAAACTGACTCAATATAACCTTTAGTTTCCGGGAAAGGGATATTTTCTACAAATTCGTCAAAGTCTTTGAGATTGTAGCGTTTTACCCAATTGGCAACATTGCCTGGTCCTGCATTATAACTAGCGACAGCGAGTAAAGAATTGCCGTTATAGGTCTCGTGGGTATGATCTAAGTACCATGTACCCATTCTAATATTATCATTGGGATCGGTGAGGGAGTAGTCTTTGAGATTGATTTGCGGTGCAATCCATTTTCCTGTATCGGGCATAATTTGCATTAATCCTGTTGCACCTACAGGGGATTTAATTTCTTTCTCAAATCTTGATTCTTGACGGATAAGAGAAGCCACTAAAAAGGGATTAAGTTTTCTTTCTTGGGACCATTTGACGATTAAATCTTCATAGTGAAAGGGGAATAAACCATGCCAATATTCAGGACTATGGCGCAACATTTGCCATTCTCGGTAATCTTCGGGTTTATCCCGATTTTTTAAACTCCAAATAGTATTAATTCCTTGTAAATTTTTTCCTTGAATTTGTTTTAATAATCCTTGAATAAATTGTTGTGATACGGTTAACTCTGATGTATCACCTGTTTCTCCTGCAAATAAATCAATGGCTTCTTGATTTTCCCCTAATAAAAATAATTCTTTAAACATATTAGAACCAGCGGGGAGAATTGGTCGAGTATTGGGCATTTCTACTTTTAATGGTAAACTGCGAATAGTGGTAAAATCCCCCACGTTTTTACCCAGTCCCACAGCTGATCGCCAAGAATAATATGATTGAGGATATCTTTGCAATACAAAATGAAAAGCCTTTTCAGCCTCCCCTTTCTGTCCTAATTTTTGAGCCCATTTACCCACCCAAAAAGCGGCTTTTGGTGCAACATCACTATCAGGATTATCAACGGTGATTTGTTGTGCCCATTGCCATGCCGCTACTAGATTATTATCCCTTGCAAATTCTTGTGCCACTTGCCAACGATAATTTGCGGCTTCATCAGAGTGGGGATATTGTTGTAATAACTGATTTCTAGCTTGGGTTGCCTCTGAAAATCGACCTAAAAGGCTTAAAATACTAGCTTTCTGACTTAAAGCTTTAGGCACTTGTTCGGGGAATCGTTTATCGACTTTATTGAGGTAGGATAAAGCCTCATCCCCTTGAGTAAGATTCGCCAATCTTCTTAATGCTAACCCCGTATCCGATGCGTCGGGAAATTCACTGACTAATTTTAGATAAAAACTTTTTGCTTCAGTTTGTTTGTTTGATACTTGATAACCTCTAGCAATGCGGTATAAATTTTCGGGGGTAGATGTACCTTTTTGGTACCCTTGGGCCGCTTTTAAATAGTTGCCGTTTTGCCAGTAATTGTTGGCGATAGTATCCCATTCAGGAGACTGTAATTCTTTGCTAAATTCTTTAACTAATCGATCTAAAATTGGGGTTGTTTGAGGGGATAAATCATAGGTTGCTAACAATAACAATAAGTCTTTTTGTTGGGGATCTTTTTCTAATAATTTGCGAGCAATTTCATGGGTACGAGGATATTGAGGAAACTTCTTAATAGCTTCTTGCCAATATTGAGGTTCATAATTACCAAGTTTATAATAGGCTTCGGCACTAACTAATTCTTGCGGATATTCATTGACTAATTTTAACCAAATTTCTTGAGCTTTTTTGGTATCGTTTGTTAACTCATAGCTCCTTCCTTGTCGTAATAAAATATAAGGGGCTAAGATTGGGTATTCTTTCTCTAAATTTTTGAGATAACTTAAGGCTTTTGCACCATCAAAATCGCCTCTTAGTATATCCGATGCCAATAAAAATTTGGCCCTACTTCTATCTAGTGAGGGTTTTTCTTGATTGGCGATGGCCTCCAAAGCCGTTTGACGTTCCTTGGGGGGAATATCCGCCAAGGGCAAAACCTCAGAGGGTCCATCTAGTCTATACTCTGGCTTTTCTTGAAAGGTAGAAATTACGATGTCATCCAACATTTTTATTAACTTTGGGGTTAAAAATGTTGCACCGACAATTCCAATGATGATAATAAGGAGAGTAGATATAGGGATGAGATTCTTAATGTTTTTGATTTTCATCTATTCGTTCGTCTTTGTCATTAACAATTTCACTGAGACTGTAATTGATGTCAGGTTGATTTCACAAAAATATATTCTAAATTTAATGGTTTTATTATCATATCAGTTTTGTCTTCAATAATCTCCCGGCGATCAGCTAACACTCTATTTTTTGTATAAAAAATCAATAATATAAATATTGATAAATTTAAGTAGATGAAAATTTCTTCCATAAAATCAAGGCATCTTCTCCCGTTTTTTTATAATATTTTTTTCTCCTTCCTGCCTCTTTAAAGCCAAATTGTTGATATAAATTTAAGGCTTCTTTATTATTTTCTCCTACTTCTAACGTTGCCCTTTGTAAACTTTTATTCTCTGCTTCTTTTAATAATTTACCTAACAATAACTTGCCCAAACCTTGCCCTTGAAAATTAGGATGAATGGCTAAGATAGTCAGATGTGCCTCGTCAAGAATTGACCAAAAGCAACCTAAACCGATGACTTTTTCGATTTTTCCAATATTTGTCGTAAGAATTAATAAACAACTATTTGGACTTTCAATTTCTTGTTTATAACCGTCAAAACTCCATAAACCACCAAAGCAAAGATCATCTAATTCCAATACTTGATCTAATTCTTTCTCTGTGAGATTCTTAATCTTTATTGCTTCTAAACTCATTATGCAATGAACAACAGATAATTATGACATTTAACTTGCACATTTATCGTCAAAATTAATTGTAAATTGTCGTCAGTTGTGCATTGAGTTAAACCACCACGCCGTTTTACCTCAGTTTATGACCTGGATGACCAGGTGGACACCAACGTTTCTGTTTCTGTTTCCGAGTACAAATGCTCGGTTTACTACTACAAGAACTCTGTTAGTTTCCTTATAACTCAAGTATAGATCAAAAAACTTGATTGGCAGTCACCAACGTGGTAGCTTTTCACTAACCATGATAATAAGTTACTGTTTTTTAAGCAACTATTTTTTTTTGGCCTCGAGGTTGTGATCTATTTCTTTGCAGAACTGGGGGAATGAGGAATAGGGGATAGTCAACAATACCAGGGTCTTTTTCAGGATTACTCGTTACAAAATGTTAAATTCCGCGGTGACTAATCGCTGTATTTTAGAGATAAAGATCTTTAATTAAAATTACCGTTGAAAAATATGTTAGATAAAATTTTATATGCGGATTCCGGCAATGGCCACACTCAGGAAATGTTGAAGATGTTGTTAGATATTCCTGCTTTCCAGCATAGTGAAATTACTATTCTTCATGTCATACCCCCTCAGGTCTCCGCCGATGCTTTAGCGGCAAAATGGGAAGAAGGCGGCAAAGTTCTATCAGATATCGTCAAAAATGTCAATATTGATCCTGTAAAAGTTTCTACTATTTTAAAACAAGGTGATCCTAAAGATACAGTGTGCAATACAGCTCAAGAGGTTAATGCTGATCTTATTCTAATGGGTTCTAGGGGTTTAACTCGTTTAGAATCTTTTTTAGAAAACTCTGTCAGTCAATATGTATTTCAACTTAGCGATCGCCCCATGTTATTGGTGAAAGATGACATCTATGTACGCAAAATTAAACGGGTTATGTTAGCCTTAGACAAATCCGAGGCGGCAAATTATGCCCTAGAATTAACTTTGCAGATACTCAGAGACTATGGAGAGGCAGAGTTATACTTAGTTAGAGTTAATCCCGATATGAGTGCGGATTTAGAGTTATCCAGGGTCGAAATGGAACAGAACCCCATTTTAGCACCGGCTTTCATGAAAGCCAAACGCATGAGTATTAATACTAAATGTATCGTAACTGGAGGCAGACCAGGGAAACAAATTTGTCAATTAGCGGAAGAAAAAAACATTGATTTATTATTATTAGGATCACCTGATCGCCGTCCTTCTATTGCCAAAAATTTAGTTGATTTGGACCGTTTATTAGGTACTTCTTTATCTGACTATATTCGAGTAAATGCAAATTGTCCTGTGTTATTAGTTCGTAAATAACTAACTACGAGTTCGGGGTTATCCATTGCCTATTTATTGACCATTGTCTCTATCAACTATCAATTATTATGAGTATAACCGATCGCTTTAATCAGTTTGTAGGTAAAACTAGATATGTAGTTTCCAGAATTTTTATCCATTTACAAGGTAATGAAGTAGCGCCATTATTAGGAGTGTTAAACCAAAATGCAAGGATGGCCGTGGATGCCGATGGTGATATGGAAGTGATGGGAGAATGTTTAGTGAATACTTGCGAAGGGATCTTGCAGTATCGAACCTATTGGCAAAGTGCCTCTAATGAGGGGGGTGTATTTTGGAATGAAGCCGATGCGGGGGACTTTGTCACCGAGTTATTTACCGATTCCTCCCAACGGTATCTCAGTCAACCTGATTTAGAGCAAGTAGAGGAAAACACACCCTTATCCCTCCCTGTAACGGACAATATAATTGTTATGATCACAGTAGCCTTTGAAGGCGAAATTCCGGAAATTGAAACTGATTTAGCCAATATAGAAGCCTTAACTGAGGGACTGAAAGCCCTTATTAGTCTTAATTATAAGAATAAATATAGAGCGATCGCCCTTCATTTTTCCCCTGCTAGATTAGGTGAACAGTTAACATCAGATCAAATACTAATCAATTTTCCCGAATTAATTCCGTTGTAAAATTAACAAATTTGAAAATAAAGCGAATAATGTTGAAACCAATTGTAGCTATTTTTTTAACCATAATCCTCAGTTTTGGTACTGTTGCTTGTGGTTCTTCTAATAGTGTAAATACAAATAATCCCGCCACTTTAACTAATAATGCTAGCATTCCTAAAAATAATATAGCTAGTGGACAATATCCCGTACAACAGGCTACCTTTAACGATGTTGACGGCGAATATACCCTCATGTTATTAAATACTCCCCCAGGAAATAGCCCTGTTTTTCGGACAACTAACCTACAAATGGCAAGGTTAACCGATGAAGAAATTAAAAATGGACAACAAACTTTTGTAGAAATTAACGGTAACGAAGCAGTTATGCACCTTACGGAAGACTTCCGCATTGAGTATATACACAATGAAACCGAAACCGTTACGAATGCTCAAACAGGGCGACAAGAAACCGTAGTTGTTAGACAACAATCAAACTTCTGGAGTCCCTTTGCCGGTGCATTAGCAGGACAAGCATTGGGTAGTATGTTATTTAGACCGCAATATTATGTTCCACCGGTGTATCGTTCAGGCGGTAATTTAACAGGTTTTGGCGGTGTTGGCAATAGTTATGATCAAGCAGTCCAGAACTATCGTACTAATAACAATGCTGTACCCTCAGTGGAGAAAAATCGTCAATCTATCCGCACAACAGGTACGATCAAAAACAGTTCAGGTAATAGCATTAATAGGGTTAACGCCAATAGTACCAAAGGAACAGGATCAGGAGTAGGATCTAGTAATCTTAAAACTAATAGTACATCAAATAAAGCCCGACAACCTAGTAGTAAAAGTTTCGGTAGTAATAGAAATAGTGGCTATCGTCGTACTGCCCCTGTCAGAAGAAGTTTCGGCAGAAGAAGTTTCGGCGGTCGTCGCCGTTAAAAAATAAATTGTCTAGCCATGGGCAATATTCCTTAACAAGGAGTTTAAACTAGTGGTCTATCAATTTTGAAATGAGGGATAGCAGGATTCTCCAAAATCTAAAATCCAAAATTATCCTAAACATTCCCTCAAAACTATCTTGACAGACCACTAGTGGTGGAGTGCTGAAATGATACTGAGGTTTGAGCTCCAAGTTAAATGTTTCTGGACATCACTGGGAATTCATCGGGAATTCATTTAATTGGGAAAGGAATACTTCCAGCGCATTTGAATGATGACAGAATTGGAAGAATAATGGATCAACTTTATGAGAAAGGATTATCTCCATTATTTTTAATCATTGCTTTAGCCACAGTAAAAAAATATGACATCAACATCAATTTTTCCCATTTGGATTCAACATCTTTTGCAGTAGAGGGGAAATATAGTCAAGAAAAAATCACCAAAAACTTGGTGAAAGAAAATGCAGAATTAGAGTTAATTAATCAAATTCCAATTAAGATAATTAAAGGTTATTCCCGTGACCATAGACCAGATTTAAAACAATTTATTTTGGATTTAATTGTGAGTAGTGATGGTGATATTCCTTTATTTTTAAGAGTAGCAGATGGCAATGAAAATGATAAAGCAGTTTTCGGCAAAATAGCGAAAGAATACAAATCAATGATAGATTTTGAGACTGAATAAGACTTTAAAATATCATCACATAACAGATATAAAAATTACAGAAAGTGAGTTAAATAATCACAAGAAAAAATCGAAAAAGAAGGAAGAAAAATCGGGAAAAACTTATCAAGTTACGGCTATTTTGAAATCAGATTTAACTAAAATAAACGAATCAAAAAAAGAGTAGGAAGATTTGTGTTAGCGACAAATAGATTAGATAAAAGTAAATTTAGTTCCGATGAGATTTTAATTAAGTATAAAGAGCAACAAGCCGCAGAAAGAGGTTTTAGTTTTCTGAAAGAGCCATTATTTTTTGCCGATAGTGTGTTTTTAAAAACCCCAAAAAGAATCGAAACAATATCAATGTGTTTTTGGGGTTATGTCTGTTAGTATATTCTTTGGGGCAAAGAGAAGTGCGTCGCTTATTAGAGGAGAGAAAAACGGGGATAAAAAATCAGCTAGGAAAACTAACGGAACGTCCAACGTTAAGATTGATATTTCAATGTTTTCAGGGGATTCATTTAGTAATAAATCAAGGAATAAAACAGATAGTAAATCTAACAAATGAACGAAAACTAATTTTAAGTTTTTTCCCGATTTCTTGTCATAATTATTATATTTTATCTGGATAACTTATGGGATTTAAGAGTCTAAACATTCTCAATTATAATACCATAAATAAAGAAGATATTGAGTATTATTACTTATATTTTGTCCAAAATAAGTTGCTTGGTTTTAATACTTTTATCATCTTACAAAGTGACGTGCGGAATGTGGGATCTAAGCCCATTTCCGTAATATCGGTAACGGTGAGAATATTCGTCGCCCTTTCACGGCAGACCTTGACTCCCTGACGAGGCACTTGCCAACCGCCAATGCCTAACTGCACAAGATTTTTGGCAGGGGCGTTTTTCATATTGGTGGCGTGAAACCAAGGACAAGTATGCATTCTCTCGTCTAAATCTGTTTCTTGGGTATCTACATGGCGATCGAAATGAATGATCCCGATTTTCTTATCTCCTAAATGACGACAAACCCCTCTTACAGTAGGAAAGCCGATGGAATGATCTCCTCCTAAAACGATGGGGAATGCCCCAGATTTGAAAATATGGGCAATGCCTTTGGAAATTTGGTCAAAAGATTTTTCATTATTTGCCGGGATGGTAAATATATCACCCACATCACAGAGTTTGATTTGTTCCCTTAAATCTACCCCCAACTCAAAGTTATAGGGGGTATATAAAGCACTGATTTTACGAATGCCTTGGGGCCCAAAACGAGTACCAGGACGGTATGTGGTGCCAGAATCATGGGGAACACCGACGATGGCCACATCATATTCTCCCACTTTTTTGACATCCTCTAAATAGGGTGCTTTTAGAAAAGTGTTGATACCTGCATAATGGGGTAATTCTCCACGAGAGAAAGTAGAAATAGTCCGATCTTTAATACTGTCAGCGGCTTCTAGTCCATAGTTTAAACCGTCTTGTACTTCCTGTTGCCACCCCGTAAAGGATAGTCGATTTTCCTTTTGCAGGGCTTTTTGAGCTTCGCTTTCTGGTTGATTACTCATCTGATATTCTCCTTGAATTGGTTTTATAGATCAACAAAAAAACCCAGAAGAGTGATAGTATTACCATCACTTCCTCCCGGGCTTTTCTCCCTCCGTGTAGCTATCTTTATCCTTATCTAAAAAAAATATTGTAAGTAGCTCGTTTCTCTCGGACCAGTCATGTATTTACATCGGAACCCTAGAAACCTTCTTTATTGCTTTTTTTGTTGGATATAACATAACAAACCCCCTAGGAGATAACTGTGTATAAAGATACAAAAATAATTAATTATCTAAAATTTTAAGTGAATTCATGTGCGGAAAAGAGGGTAGATCCTAGCAAGTTCAAGTTATTTTTTTCACAAAAAATTAATGTGGTTAAATGGTGAGCTAGTCAATACTGCTCCGTTAGGGCTAGAATTTACGTTGTGAGGCAAATTAAGAATTAAGAAACAGTTTAATTCTACATTTTAAATTCTACATTGTAAATTCTAAATTACCCTCCAGAGAGTCGTTTTCGGGTAAATCCCTGGCAGTATTGGTGAGGTAGTTGTCTGTTCGTCTCTTAAACTTAATAAAGCTATTTTTTGCCAATGATTAACTACAAAAATAATTTAATTACCCTTGTTTTCTTGGTTATTTTAATCTTCTTTTTAGTGACCCAGTTCATTAAAGCGGACACTATTTCTAGTTATGAATTAAGTCAAAAAGTCTCATTTAATCAATTGACTCATTATCCCGCAAGCCAAACCGTAGATAAGTCTTTGTATCAACCAACGGGAACTTGGGTAGGACGGTTAATTTTGCCAAAAAAGCCTTTATTTGACAACAATCAAGATGCAGTGTGGATAGAAATATACTATGCCCCCCCAGAAGCAGAAGCCTTAATTGGAGAAAAAGTGCGACTAGGTTGGAATAAGACTCCTTACACTGAATCTTATGTAAAAGCCGTTACGACGGATGTCCATATCACTCCAGAAGCGAAGGAGTACGAAAGTAAAGGAAATGTGATTCCTAACCGTTTGGATGGGCGTTCTCGGGTTGGTCCATTACAATCTTTAGCGGGTGCTCGTCCTGAAAATGATATGATTGTAAGGTTAGAATCCGTTGTTTTATCTAAAGATGACCAGCAAAACCCCATTCTGCTAACGAATTTTGAGCCAATTCAAGTGACAGGAATATTTTATGGATTGGTTAAAATTGTCGCCCCTGGAGGGGAAATTTTTCCTGACCAAAAATCGCCAGTCTGTCCAGGGGAAAAACCTTGTCCTAGTGATTATTTTCAAGTACGTCACTACAATCAAGGCACAGGTAAATTTGATGGAGTAGAAGAAGTGGTCAGAATTCCTCAACAACCCTTGGATTATAAAGGGCGTTTTATGTCCAGTTCCCGCAATTTGGCAAATTCTCCCGCCGGAAAAGCTGGATGGTATATTTATGGAGCAAAAGATAAACAAGGAATTTTTACAGTTCAATCCCTTAAACCAAGAGCTTTATTGCAACTAAAACCTGAGGGAGTAATTTTGGACCAAGGAAAAGCCATTGATTACATCAAAAATGAAAACTGGGCAAATACTCCTCAACGCAAAGGAACTTTTCAATCGGTTTTGCTCAATCCAATGGCATCATCTTCGGAAAATGCGATTAATCAATGGCAAGAGGGAGATAAAACCCTTGTAATTCACTTGTTTGGAGGCACTGGGGGAGAAATACCAGATCCGGTATTTGCTGGCACTGTTCCCGGACATTTTGCCTATGGATTAGGAGAAGTTATTCGCGATCCTTTTACCCATGAGTTACAATTTGAAATTATTTATGAACAAATTTATGTACACAATCCTAATGCCATTATTTCAGGTCCTCTGGATTGGTCTGCATATAATGGCAATTTGCAACGGGGATGGTTAGGGAGTCGTCCTATTTCCGATGTCATGATTAAACTTGACACTTTTACTGAACCCATTGAATTTAAAGGGAATTCTTTTTATTTTCTCAGAGAATTACTCAAACAAGCTCAAGTTATAACAGCTAGGTATCGTACTGGTGACGGAACGGGGATGTCAACCATAACTCCGGCAACCTCCTGTGTTCAGGATTCAAATCAGGCCCTCTATATTGCTATTGAACAGCTTAAACTGCAAATTTTGGCGAATCCTGAAATAAAAGCATGGTTCGCAAATAATCCTGAAGATGATGAAAGTAAACAATTTAGTGAATTTATTAAATTAGGTATGGACTTGCGAGACAGTTTAACACCCAGAGGAGTTGTTCGTCCTGATTGGCAAGACAATGCGGAATATCTGGCTGGAATTAAAGATGGAAATTTATTCAACCAAGTCTCATTTAAGAATACCATCGATAGCTGGAATACCATGTTACCTCGACAAGGTCACGATGATATCAGTCGCATTTTTCTCGATCACGGTGCATCCCTCTGGTTTATAAGAACTAACCAAGTAGGAGGAGAGGACCCTAATATTGAACCAGTCGCTCCCACAGTTATATTTGGTCAATATCCTGTTGTTAACATCTTATTTGCTCGTTTGGTGAATTCTTTATTAGCCCCTTTAACAGGGAAATCTTGGTTAATTACCGGAATATTATTGCTAATCTATAGTGCTTTCGCAATCCCTCTGGGTTTTAAAACTAATTTTCTTTTATTTACTCCCAATTTATTCTTAACTAAGCAAGGAATTCTGGGTAGCATTAGGATCTTCTTTTTTCCCGCTTTAGGGGAAGAGATATTAATGAGGGTTTTTTTGCTACCCCATCCCACAGAAAGGGCTTTGCCCTCTAGTTGGTTAATTTGGGCGGTCATTAGTGTCTTTATTTTTATCCTTTATCATCCTTTAAGTGCTCTTACCTTTTACAAAGCAGGTAATCCCACCTTCTTTCAACCCGTATTTCTTACTTTGGCAGGTTTGTTAGGTATTATTTGTGCCATCGCTTATTATTTTACTGGTTCTCTTTTTGTGATCGTTTTAATTCATTGGTTTGTCGTCGTGGTTTGGCTATTTGTTTTCGGAGGCAGAAAAAAGTTCACAGAGAAGACAGAATCATATATCAATCAAAGAGGATAATTTGCCTATTTGTTCACTACCTTTGACATCTAATTCACTATAACAGAGAAAGATTTTTTCTGTTACTCTCGCCAATAAATCTTGTATTATTCTGGTTACTCTTTCATTTTCTGATTCTATATCCTCGGAGAGGGCGTTAGGACTAGGTTGCCATGATTTTAAGAAGATGGGTGAAGCTAATAATTCTCCACTTTGACTCCAATAATTACTGCCTACATCTAACCAAAATTGCCAACGGTGATGAATACGACAGGAACGATATTGGTAGATAGATGACATCGCCACCGCTTTGGGTTCGATGGTGGCTAAAGGGGGTATAATCGCCATCGGTAAAGGGTTAGCCGTAATTGTGCCTTTCCGTAATAAACCGATTAATTGAGTTAGTATATCGTTAATATCTTGATTTTTTAATCGTTTTTGTATTTCCCAAAAATGTTGGGCAGTTTCTCTAAATTCTCTAATAGTGCTTAGTTGACTGTAGTTTAAATTCTCGATGTTAAGAAAAAAATGCTCTAAAATGTCATCAATTACCGCCAAAAGATGATTTTGACCGTTGTTGATTTTCTGTTTATGGTTATCAATCCACTGTCGAATTAGGTTATAGGATTCTAAACTTTGATGGGTTAATCTATCCCACCGAGAAAAAGATTCCACTGCTAATAAACTAGGCGATCGCAAATCAGGAAAATAACAATAATCCGCTAATAAACCACCACGCACTAAATCAATATTTTCCCATGATAGAATGACTAACATTTCCGAGATCATTTCTTTTTCTAATAATCTACCATTTCCCTCATATAGTAAAATTAAAAGGGTGAGAATACTACGCACCAAAGGAGATGTAATTAATGGGCGTTGTTCATTTATCGGCTTAACTTCAATATCGTTATCTCCAAGATAATTAATAATTGTATGTCTTGCAATTTCGTCTAATCCAGGTGCAATAATCGCTATTTCATCGGCTTGAATTTCCCCTGATTTAATGGATTTAACAATAAATTCGGCGGTTTTATTTAATAAATCTCCCCTAGAAGTAGTAATAATATGTTGAATATAATCGGACATTTTTTCTTGGGAATAACCCTGATTAATAATATCTAAAATAGGAATTTCTACTTTAACTCTTAAACTATTTATCTGATTAATTAATAATGATTCTTGATGACAAAAAATAGCTAATTTTTGTAAATATTCAGGATCTGCACTTAAACCTAGAGAAATTTTGCCATTTTGATTATAAGTAAAAGCAGCGTATTTTTTCTCTTCTAAGAACCTCTGTCCCAGATCTTTCATAATGGCGGGATAATCATCCACATCATCAGCAAAAATAGCCTCATAATTATCCCTTAAATAAGATTGATAATGATGATTTGGTAATAGATAAAGTCCATAAAGTTCATAAATCAACCCATAGCTTAATAAACCTCTTTCTAAACACCATTCACGCCATTGTAAAATTAATTGCTGAATTAATTTAGTGATATTTTCTTTATTATTGGTGTTAATAACGTGAGATTGAAATAAGCGATGGCCAATTTTATCAGGAGAAATTCCTCCCGATGTTGCTAACTGCAAAAAATCTAAAATACGCCGCACACAATTATATTCATCGCCAAATATCTCCACCAATTCAGAGGTCAACGATGTTTGCCATAGCTGAGTCGCCAATTCCTGTTCAGTTTCTGAACGCAAACGGAGGGGTAATTGTGAAGGTAAATTTAGTTCTTGACAAAGTAAGGGATAAAAAAGCACCACATCCTCCATCATCAATGCCAAAGGAGTTCTTATTTTCGTCTGATAACTATTACTATTCAAATTTAAGAGTATATTTATCAGGATTTTTTTCCCTTCACCATTGGCACATAAAATTAAAGGCTTTTGAGGAAAAGATGATGTTTCTAACCATTTCACCATCAGAGAGGCTAAACGGGTTGTTTTACCACAACAGCTATCGCCTACAATCCAAATAGGCTGAGATTCGAGAATAGACAATTAGTGAATTTTAATTACAACTTCACTATCAACTATAACAATTAATTTAGCTGTAGCAGGACTTACGCAAAAGACATTTTAATAGAAGGAGATTTTAATTCTTTTTTTAAATAATTAGAAAGTAATTCATGTTTAATTTGATAAACAGTTTGTCCCGTTGAATAAGCTATTTGTTTAAGTCTTAACCACACAAAAATTGCACAATTAATATGGTTTCTTTGAATTCTTGCTTTTCGACATTGACAAGATTAGAACTCTTGCAAAAATAAAATGAATATGATTATTCTAATTGTAATGGGCGATCGCCAAAAACAAAAATCGTCAAAATTAGTTGAATCAGGACTTAAGGCATAAAAAATACTTATGTTATTCTCAAAAATCAAGAAAAAATAATTATTAATAGAAAAAAAATCAGAAATTAACCATAATAATTATCGGAAACTTTCAGATAGTTAAATAGATTTTGTTTGGAGTTCATAATTATAAATGCCAGCAATTAAATTAAATCTTAAACCGAACCTTTTTCTTCTATTTCGATAACGTTCTGACAAGATTTTAAATATTTTTAGCTTTCTATTTACGTGTTCTATTACAATTCTCTGTTTATTTATTTCTCTATTCTTGGCTTTTTCTTCAGCCGTTAGTTTTTTCTTTTTTGACTATTTCTACTAATAAATCATAGGTTTTTTTAGTTACTCCAAACCTTCTCTTAAACTTTTTTGGTGGTAATTTTTCTATTTTTTTTAATTTCATAAGCAAATCTTATACTTTTCTAGTAAGCGATCGCTTACATTAACAAATTTTGACACTTAATTTTAACTGATATTCAATTTTGCAAGAGGTCTAATCTATTATCCAAAATTGTCCAGTTTTTGGATTAACCCACATTCCGCAGGTCACTTTGTAAGATGATAAAAGTATTAAAACCAAGCAACTTATTTTGGACAAAATATAAGTAATAATACTCAATATCTTCTTTATTTATGGTATTATAATTGAGAATATTTAGACTCTTAAATCCAATAAGTTATCAAGTTATCCAGATAAAATATAATAATTATGACAAGAAATTGGGAAAAAACTTAAAATTAGTTTTCGTTCATTTGTTAGATTTACTATCTGTTCTTTTCCTCTATTTATTACTAAATGAATTCCTTGAAAACTTTGAAATATCCATCTTAACGTCGGACGTTCCGTTAGTTTTCCTAATTGATTTTTTATTTCGATTTTTTTCTCTTTTAATAAGCGACGTATTTCTCTTTGCCCTAAAGAATATACTAACAGACATAACCCCATCAACATTGACATTGTTTCGATTCTTTTTGGGGTTTTTAAAAACACACTATCGGCAAAAAATAATGGCTCTTTCAGAAAACTAAAACCTCTTTCTGCGGCTTGTTGCTCTTTATACTTAATTAAAATTTCATCAGAATTAAATTTACTTTTATCCAATCTATTTGTAGCTAACACAAATCTTCCTGCTCTTTTTTTAAATTCCGTTATTTTGGTTAAATCTGATTTTAAAACAGCACTAATTTGATAAAATTTTCCGAGTTTTTCTTCTTTCTTTTTTGTTTTTTTCTTTTGATTATTTAATTCACTTTCCGATTAAATGTTCTGTGGCTTTGTCTTTAAAAAACTGTGGAAATAGATAAAGAGGTCGAGAAATAAATCCTAATCCGTTCAGAATAATTGCTTTGACTATTTGACCTGCTGTCACGATTTCCCTCTCGTCAATACCGAGGGCATCGTTAATAATTTCTTCAATCCCAATTTCATCTATAACTCCAGCAATTAATCCTAAATGATTAATGGTTTGAACTTGTATATCTTCTGAAAATATCATTTCCAAAATTAAATTAAAAACTGAATTTAATTATCCCTTAAACGTTGCTCATTTTTCTACTAATTTATCTGAGTTCTCTTTATAAGCTAGAGAACTAATCACTGAGTATTTCTTGTCGTAGTCAATCACTGTTCAACCTCTAACCTCGTAATCTGAATTTATACAGTTTGACGTGCGGAATGTGGGATCCATTATTACTGCTACGAGTAAAGTCAGATGATGAGAGTTCTGAAACCAAATTTTTAGCCTCTTTTATTGATAGTGGAACTCTCGATAACCATTCCATTCCGTTCATTAATTTGAGGTTATTTTCTGTATATAAAGCACTATCTCCTACCATCATCGTTTCAAAATTTATCATTGATTTATATTCTTTTGCTATTTTTCCGAACATTACTTTATCATTTTCATTGCCGTCTGCTACTCTTAAAAATAAGGGAATATCGCCATCACTACTTACAATTAAATCTAATATAACAGGCAGTCAGGGACTCAGGTCAAATTGCCAACATTCGTTACTATGGGTGGCTTAAAAACGAACAGCCGGACTTGGTTGCCTGAGTGAATCAAGGTCATAATCCCAGGTTTTGAGGTAATGATTAACAGTACTTCTAAGGCTTTTTGTAACCCTGGTCTTGCTGCTGATCGTCCACTGAGACGGTCTTCATAAATTTCCGTACAGCCAGCTTTCTGCAAAGCATCCCGTTGCAGATCTAAATTTTGGTCATCGGTGGAAACACGAGCGTAGCCAATTAACATTTTTCCAGTCTCCAACTTTAATTGACCGAGAGTTTGTTCATAAACCCTCACCGATTTTTGGTCAAAAACCGATTACTTTGGGACATAAATATTCAGTTTTAACTTATTTAACTCATGATGAAAAAACCCAACATAATTGGTCAATTCCTTTATCAACTGAACGAATTAGTAGTTGTTCAACTGATAGTGAAATTGCTCAAGAACAGGTTAATTGTCATGGGAGAGAGGAGAGTAGAATTAGTATTTTTGAGTTATGTAAATTTGTGGGCAACCAGAAATTTAGCAAAACAAGTAGTGCCACAGTGGCAAAAATATGACCTGAAAAAAATGCCTGATAAAATCACACCTAGTATAGTGCAAAGAGACTATAAAAGAATAATTCGTACTTTTGGCACTTCTTCACCTTCACCCAAAGTCCGAGGTTATTCATCGGGGCGGGAAAAAGGTACAAAGTTATTTTTTAAAATTTCAGATAAACTCTTGCCAATCCCAAAAAAGTTCGTTATATTATATAAGTGGCATAAGTTAGCCAGGATAGCTCAGTCGGTAGAGCAGAGGACTGAAAATCCTCGTGTCGGCGGTTCAATTCCGCCTCCCGGCATGATTTATGTGAGAAATGTTCGAGGGGGGTAGATGGCATCGGGAACAAAATAAATTTGCCAAAGTTTGGGAACAGACTAAAGTGACGGCGAGATTAGTAGTAAGATATTTTAATTGGATTTGGGAGAATATTCCATTAAGGACAACGAACGGCAGCTCAAACAGGGCAAACGCATCTAAATTTTATTTAGACAAAAATAGAAATCTTTACTTTCCGCTAAATCCGGAATGAGAAAATCAATCCAGACTCTGGTCTGAAGCAAAAACACCTGTTATTTAGTATTTAGTTGACTCAAGAAGCGATCGCCGTAGGCGCACCTTTGGTGAGCGGGAGATCCAGTTCGGGTGCTTTTTGTCATCGATGAGCAGCGATGCCTTTGGGCAAATGAGCTGTCACTGAATTCTTTTTTCGCATTTGCCCATTGTTTAGGTCAACTTTGGGAAACTCAGTTCGGGCTAAGACCCGACGTAAACCCCCGGTTGTCTTTTGTGGGCGGCGGTCCCAGAAGCCTGTGGGAATAGGAGGCAACACCAGCGCCAGATAACTGAGAATATTGCCAACTAACATCGCCAGTTCCGGCAGACGCTGGCAACTTTCTGGAGCAAAAACGAACTGACGGTGTAGAGGGGGTCAAAAAAGACCCAGATAGAAAAAGTCTGATGAGATGGGTAGGCGCTCACCTGCCAACTGTCCGACTTCCACCACCAAGGCAAAACCAATACCTTTGAGCATACGATTGGCTATGCCGTTGAAATATTTGCCCATCCATCCTTTCAGACGCAAACGCCAAAAGGCTGTTAAATCCACTGCCAGCGGTCTATAACCTTCATACTCATGGATTTGCCATTCCCCTCGTTCCTGTACATAGTCACCCCATGATTGCAACAAATCATCGATGCACCAGGCACCATAACGCATTGCTTGCCAACTGCGCCTGATCTCCTCGGGGCAGAAGCCACTTTCTTGCAGAGCGGGAAAAATTGCGCCTCGACTACTCAGAAATGAGCCATTGAGTATGCTCCACATCAGGTGTATCAGAGCCAGATTCGTCCCCACTGGTACACTTTGCACAATAATTTGTAAAGCTTGTAGAGTTTGTTCGATGGCAATTAGCATACACTCATCTCTGGCAATTTGTTTAGCTATCTACATATTATGAACTAGAATCCTACCCCGAATCTAGTAATCGCACTTTTGTTAACTTCTTGCTCTCATTTAGCGGAAACTAGAGGTCATTTAATTTGGCACTGTACAGCTCCTAATCCTGTTAGGATTAGGGTTTCAGTTTATCACAATAAAATTTTGGAAGCTAATCGATATTGTTTTAAATGCCATAGATTTTCATGATTAAAAGAGGAGTTACTAGAGTTAACGTAATGGTGAGAGGAAGGCCAACACGAGTATAATCTAGGAATTTATAACCTCCAGGGGCATATACCATTGTATTAGTTTGATAGCCGATGGGAGCTAAATAACTATTAGAAGCTGCAAACGTTACTACATACATGAACGATAAAGGCTCTAAACCCATACTTTCAGCTATTTTCACCGCGATAGGAATCATTAAAACCACTGCGGCATTGTTAGATAAAACCTCTGTTAACATCGAGGTCGCAAAGTAGAATAACACGAGAATCCAATATCCTGATAAGTTACCAGCTACCCCTAACAAATTATCGGCCAACCATTGATTAGTGCCAGAATTATCCATTGCTAAACCAAGAGGAATTAACCCTGCCAATAAGAAAATAATATCCCATCTAACTGTCCCATAAATTTCCCCTGGTTTTAAACATCCTGTAATCACCATTAATAAAACTCCCGCTAAACTGGCGGTTAAAATCGGCACAATATCCATGGCGGATATTAAAACAACACCAACAATAATAGCTAAAGCAATTAAGGCTTTTTCTTGTCTTAAACCCTCTCGATTTTTTTCTTCTAAAACTAATAATTCTCTCGTGGTTTGTAAACCAATGAAACTCTCTTTTGGTGCTTGAATTAATAATAAATCGCCAAATTTTAAAGTGGTTTTACCTAATCTTTCCCTAATTAATTCTTGTCCTCTTCTGATAGCTAAAACTGTACTATTATAACGTTGACGAAAACGCAAATCTTTTAAAGTTGAACCAATTAAACGAGAATTTGATAAGATTAAAACCTCAGCGATTTTCTCTTCTTCTTCATTATTTTCCTTCTCCAAATTATCAGAGTTAAACTTAAAATCTGCCAGAATTTCAACGCCTCTTTCATCTTTTATATTTAGTAAATTATTTCGACTACCTCTAACTAATAAAATATCCCCTACAGCTAAAACCTTATCAGCCAAAGGCGGCGGAAAATGTTCATCATTACGGATAATTTCTAAAATATCTAAATCAAATTTTCTTTGAATTTCACTACTGCGCAAAGTTTGCCCAATTAAGCTGGATTTAGGAGGAATAATCATCTCACTAACATATTCTTTTAACTCATAATCTTCACTTAAAGATTCTCCTCCTGGCGGTTTTCTAGCAGCCAACATTTTCGGGGCGGCCAAAGAAAGATATACTAAACCAATGATAAAAGTAGGTAATCCTAAGGCGGTAAATTGAAAAATATTAAATTCTTCATATCCTAATTTTACTGCTACACCGCTAGCTAGAATGTTAGTAGATGTACCTAAAACCGTAATCATACCCCCTAAAACTGTGGAATAGGAAAGGGGGATTAACAACTTAGAAACAGAAACTTTAGTTTGTTTACTCCACTGCTCAACTATGGGCAAAAAAATCGCTACCACTGCAGTATTATTAATAAACGCACTAATGGACCCGACAATAGTTCCCATTACGAAAATTTGTTGACTCGGATTTTTTCCTCCGAATTTAATCAACCAATCTCTGACAATATTTAAAACACCACTTTTAGTCACACCCCCGCTGAGAATAAACATTGCCATAACGGTGATAGTGGCTGAGTTACCAAAGCCTGAAATTCCCTCATCTGGGGAAACTAACCCTAAAAGCATTAATACCACAGCTACCGATAAAGAAGTTAAATCTACCGGCAACCATTCAGCGATAAATGCGATTAAGGTGACAATTAAAACTGTAATGGTAATGAAAATAGGAGAGATGTTGCTTAAAAAATCCATGTTTAATAGTTTACAGTTGGTAGTTGGTACCGAATACTAAATTGTCGGTAATTGATAATGACAATTGATAGTTTTTTACTATACATCATTATTTTAATTATGGATTAAATTATTAGAGAAAATTTTGACTATCTTTTCTTTCTTGTAAAATTTTTAGGGCTTTTTTAATGTCTTGAGTTTGATTTTTATTGACAACTAATGTTGCATTTCCATCTCTAATAATTACCACATCATCTAAACCAATAGTCACAATTATCTCGTTTTCTTGACTACTATAAATAATGGAGTTTTTCGTGTCTTGACTGATATGATTACCCACTACCACATTATTATTTTCAGGGGTTAATAATCTTTCTAAAGCATTCCAATCTCCTAAGTCATCCCAAGCAAAATCTGCGGGAATAATATAAGTAAGTGCAGTTTTTTCCATTAAAGCATAGTCAATACTAATTCTTTCTAACTGTTGATAGGCTGATTTTCCCTTCTCTTGTAATGGTCGTAAAATTTGCGGTGCATAATTGCTTAATTCCCTTAAAACAACCCCAACCTGAAAAATGAACATTCCACTATTCCAACTATATCTATCCGTCGCGATAAATTCTTTTGCAGTTTCTTCATTAGGTTTTTCGGTGAAACGGATTACTTTATATATAGGGGTATTCTCTTTTTCTGTTTTAATTTTTCCTTGTTCAATATAACCATAACCGGTGCTGGGATAATCAGGTTTTATGCCTAAGGTTACAATGGCTTCGTTTTCCATGGCAAAGTTAACACCAGTTTTAATGATTCTTTCAAATTCTTCTTGATTACCAATATAATGATCAGCGGGGAAAAAACCTGCGATCGCACTTTCTCCATAATGACTTTTAATATATAGACTGGCCCATGTCACCGCCGGGGCCGTATCTTTTCCCATGGGTTCGAGTAAAATATTATCATCGGGTAATAGAGGTAACTGTTCCTTGACACCTTCGGCTAATAACTCGGAGGTGATCACGATAATATTTTCCCACCCTTGTGCTAAAGATAATAAACGATCAGCAGTATTTGCCAACAAACTTTTCCCACTACTATCGAGACAAAGAAATTGTTTAGGACGTTGTGATCGACTCAAAGGCCAAAATCTTTCACCTTTTCCTCCAGCTAAAATAACTGGTACAAATGTTTTTTTCATATTTTTTTACCAAAATAAAGAGATAATAGTACGCAATTGATTAAAGATTATGCTATCAATATTAGAGATAAAAACTGCAAAAATTAATGGTGAAATTGAAGAATAAATCGGCACGTCAATCATGCAAGTCTAACGGCCACAAAAAATCCACCCTCCTCAAAAAATTATCTTCCCCTTTGCCACAAGGGTTTATTTGGGGTGGTTGTTTTACCGTTACCGCCGCAGTCTCTAGTTTTATCGGCATGACTGTCGCCTTAAAAAGCCCAATTTCTAAGGATATTAGCCCTATCTTAGAAAAAATAGAAGCCTTTAAACAATTTGGTTTTACCTCGATTTTTAGTCAGCAATTACAAGAGCCTGTTAACATTTTAGTGATGGGTATTGATAGAGTACCATATAGTGAGAAAAATCCTGACAACCAATTTTCAGGACGTAGCGACACGATGTTGTTAGTGCGGTTTCAACCTGATGATCACTCCCTAAGAATACTATCCATTCCCAGAGACACCCGTGTCCAATTGCCCAACGGAAGTTACGATAAAATTAATAGTGCTAATGCTACAGGTGGAACACCTTTCACCAAAGAAGTTATCCAAAGAAATTTAAAAGGTGTAACTATTGATAAACATATTAGAATTACTACTAACGCCTTTAAAGATTTAGTGGATTTAATCGGCGGTGTCGAGGTTTACGTACCGATGGACATGAAGTATAATGACGATACGCAAGGGTTGCACATTGATTTAAAAGAAGGAAAACAAACCTTAAATGGTGATCAAGCGGAACAATTTGCCCGTTATCGTAATGATAATTTAGGAGATATTGGCAGAGTTCAAAGACAACAAATATTACTTACAGCGTTACGGGAAAAATCACAATCTCCCCAAGCAATCTTCAAAATACCTCAAGCACTTAAATTGTTAAAACAAGAAATTGATACAGATTTAACCCAATCAGAAATATTAAGCCTTGCCATCTATAGTTTAAGTTTAGATAGACAGGACATTCGCATGGTAATGTTACCTGGAAAGGCAAGTCGTGCCAGAGAATATCCCCTCAGTTATTGGCTAACTTCTCCGAAAAATACACAACAAATTATGCAACAATATCTTAGCAACGAATCGTCATCATCGAAAAATAATCAGTCTTTTGATCGTGTTAAAATTGGGATTCAAAATGCTACCCCTAATCCTAAATTAGCCGAAAAATTAGCCTCATTTTTAGCAGAAAATGGTTTTAACAATGTTTATATCTCCCACAATTCCCCTTATCCCACCCCCATAACGAAAATTATTGTTCAACAAGGAGATTATAACTCAGCCCAAGTCATTCAACGCACCATCAATTTTGGCGAATTAGAATCTTCTTCCACGGGGGATATTGATTCTGATATTACTATCCGTGTGGGTGATGATGCTGAAAAATTACTTCTTGAGGATAGCTTTGTGAAATAATTTATAATTCTTATTTTGCCGACTTATTTTTATTTACAATATATAAATATTAAACTATGGTCTTCTATAATCAAACCATGAAAAAAAGCCTTAAATTTTTTCTCTTACTCATCTTAAGTTTTACCTTTACCTTTACTAAATTTAATCAAGTTTCCGCACAATCTAATAATATTCCCAAAGAACTTTTAGAGGTGGTAACAAAGATAGACTTAGCCGCTAATAACCATGATTTAAAGTTAATAGAGCAAAATATCTCCCCTAAATTTACCACTGAAGATGGCTTAAATTATGAAACTTTTGTCTCATCTTTAGAAAAATTATGGTCAAAATATAAAGATTTAAAATACACCACGACAATCGAATCATGGACTCAAAATCAAGACGAATTAGTTGCTAAAACTATCACAAATATTCAAGGTAATTATGAGATTAATGGAAAAAAATTTACCCTCAGTTCAGATATAAAAGCGGAACAATATTTTGTTAATAACCAATTAATAAAACAAAAAATTTTAGCGGAAAAGAATGAAGTTATAACGGGAGAAAAGCCGCCGGCGGTAACTATTAATTTACCAGAAAAAGCCCGTCCAGGTGAAGAATTTGATTTTGATGTTATTTTACAAGATCCCATCGGTTCAGATATTATTTTGGGAGGAGTTTTAGAGGAAAAAATCGATTCGTCGCTATATCTCAAACCTTCTAGTCTAGAATTAGAAGCTTTATCGGCTGGGGGCATTTTTAAGCGTGTTAAATTACCTCTAACAAAAGAAGATCATTGGTACTCAATCATTTTAATAGGCACTGACGGCATGAGAATGATTACCCAACGGGTTAATATTGATTGAAAGTTGAAATCTTAATTTAATCGTTGATCTGTCTTAACTTCTTTTTGTGCTGCTATATTTTTGTCTTGATTTAGGTAACTTCATAATTCTTGCGTTTGCCACTGCTTCCACTAAGCCAAAGGCAATAAAATTTGTCAATAACGATGATCTACCGTAACTGAGGAAGGGTAAAGGTATTCCCGTAATGGGTGCTAATCCCATAGTCATACCTATATTAATAATGGTTTGAAAGGCAATCATCCCTAAAACCCCCACAGCTAATAATGACCCAAAATTATCTCTCGATTCCATGGCAATCATCACCAAACGCCAACAAATTAACCAATAAATTATTATCACCGCCATAGCACCAATAAAGCCAAATTGATCGGCGATCGCACTATAGATGAAGTCAGTATGTTGCTCAGGAACAAAATTAAGATGAGTTTGGGTAGCGTCAAGAAAACCATTACCGAAAATTTTACCCGAACCGATGGCAATTCTGGACTGTATTAAATGATAACCTCCGCCGAGGGGATCTTTTTCAGGTTGAAGAAATAAAGTTAAACGATCTTTTTGATAGGGTTGTAATAAATGCCAGAGAACATCTCCTAATTTTCCTGCGGTGTAATTGACCGTGAGAGTGGCTAAAGCCCAAATATGTTTAAATCTGGGGGGTAAGGTAAACCATGCAATTAAAATCATGGCAGGGATGAAAATAAGCCAACTCGGTAAAAAAATATTGAACAAAAAAGCAGACACAAGGGGGGATAAAATTAATAAAATCCAACCCAGATTTGCATTTGCCCAATATAACATCGTTAAAGTAATTGCCCCAAAGACTAATCCCGTCCCTAAATCCGGTTGAATCATAATCAACACCCAAGGTAATCCAACCGTAGCCATAACGGGGAGAAAATGAAGTAGTTTTGAGGCATCTCGATAATGTAATAAAGCTGAAAGAGAGATAATTAAGCCAACTTTGGCAAATTCTGAAGGCTGAAACTGAAAACCTGCTATATTAATCCAACTTTGAGCACCATTAATGGTTTTCCCCACAAAAATCACCGCTAGTAGTAGAGTATTAGTAATAGCATAAGTGATCCAATGGTATTTTAATAACAATTCATAGCGATATTGAGATAAACTAATTAATATAAATGAACCAATTACAACCATAATTAATTGACTTTGCCAATCAGTCCCGTTTTTGTAAATCTGGGTGCTATAAATAATTAAACTACCAAAGCTACTGATGCCAATAACTAAGGTAAAGAGAAACCAATCGAGATTTTTTGTCTCATTCACTTTGAATAATTGATAATTGATAGTTAGTTGTTAACATTAAAGTCTAACATCCTTAATTTATAAAATTCATTATCTCCTCCTTTTGGTAAACTAAAAATAGTGATTGAATAACTCTACCACTAGTCTGTGATATATTATGTAGAGTCATTCGTCTTGATCTTGCCGATGAAATCTCGTTTCGCTGTACCTAAAATTGTGATTGTCGTCGTAGGGGTGATTTTGG
The DNA here is from genome assembly GCA_963749915.1 of uncultured cyanobacterium. Classification (GTDB taxonomy): domain Bacteria; phylum Cyanobacteriota; class Cyanobacteriia; order Cyanobacteriales; family Cyanobacteriaceae; genus Geminocystis. The sequence goes on along the minus strand of CAVVOP010000008.1, from coordinate 298,790 downwards.
TCGCCTTATTTAGTTTATGGTTATTTTCAGGCACGTACTCTAATTACATCACAAAAGGGGGAGTCAAAAATAATCCTCAAGGAGTCGTTTTTATCCCAAAACAGTCGCCCTTAATGGTGTCTTTATTGATTAATCCTGATAAATTAGGTACTATGGCAAACTTATTGCCTTCCAATCGTGAACAAAAACGAGTTTTAAAGGCTATTCAACAATTAAGGACAAATTTACTATCTCAAGCTCAGGTAAATTCGGTAGAAGATTTACGGAATTGGTTGGGGGATGAAATTACCTTGGCGGTGACATCCTTGGATTATGATCACAATATTGATAACGGTGTTAAACCCGGATATTTGTTGGTAGCTAAAAATAAATCACCTCAGTTAGCAAGAGAATTTTTACAAACTTATTATCAAAAACAAGTGCTTTCTAATACTGCTGAATTAATTTTTGAACAGTATAAGGGAGTTAATTTAATTTATCAACGCCCGACGGTAGCGGATACAGAAATTAAGCAAGTGGCGGCGGCGGTGGTGACGAATTTTGTTTTATTTGCCAATGATTTACAGGTATTGAAAGAAGCCATTAATAATGCTCAAGCTGTGGATCTTAATTTGGCACATGATCTGGCTTACCAAAAAGCGATCGCCTCTTTGACGGCAAAAAAAGTCAGTATTGCTTATCTAAATTTGCCGGCAACCTCCGCATGGATTACGAATCAAGGAGAAGTGGCAACCCCCCTCATCAATGAAAGCCTAACCCTATCTTTGAGCCTTAACCCCCGAGGATTAGTCACCCATACCGCTTTATTTGGAGTCAGTAAGAAAGAAAATGAACCCCCCAGTTTAGCAATACCTCCGCAAACTTTAGCCTATATTCCGGAGAACAGTATTGTCTCCATAGGCGGGGTAAATTTAGGGGCATTTTGGCAACAAATCAAGACAGGATTAGGCAATAATAATCCCTTACCCCAATTAATTTATCAAGGTATTCATCCCTTAGAAGAATCTTTAAAACTAGATTTTGCGGAAGATATTTTTTCCCAAGTTAGAGGTGAATATGGGTTATCTTTATCAATTGATGAGGTAACCAAAGAATTGGACTGGTTATTTGTCACTGAAAAACAAGAGGAATTATTAACCGACAAATTAGATAATCTTGCCAAAGATAGAGGTTTAAGCGTTGGTAAATTACCCTTAGAAAAGAATATGATTACCGCATGGACAAAATTAATTGCGACTTCTGAAAATAATTTTTCACGTCTTGAAGCACAGGTAAAAGGAGTACATACCCAGAAAGATTCCTATGAAATTTTAACTAACTCGGTGAATGTTTTAAATAATACGTTAAGCAACCCTGAACAAAACTTATTACAATCAAAGGATTTTCAATCAATAATTCGGGCTTTACCCAGTAACAACGATGGTTATTTATATCTGAAATGGCAACCCTTAGAACCTTATCTTGCCAAAAAATTTCCCGTGATTAAAATTGTTGAGTTAGGGACTAAACCTTTATTTGATAATTTACAATCCTTAACAATCATCAGTGAAGGAGTGGAAAACGGAGTCCGGCGGGGCACAATTTTCTTTAATTTATCAGAAGGAGATTGAACAAAAAATTAAGAGACTATTTTGCCGCTTAATTTAAGTTCTCATGATGAGGTTTATTAAGCGATGCCCTCGACCGTAGCGATCGCCTTTCTGTGTAAATTATTTATACATAAACATAATACCAAAGAGTTCGATCCATGAAGATTCATCCTCCCGTTGTTGGTTGAGAAAAAATCATTTTTAAAGCAATCAGCAGTAAAGAGATTCCAAATACCTTTTCTAAAAAAACATTAGATAAACTAGTTGCTAGTTTTGCCCCTAGTAAACCTCCTAACAAAAAACCTAAACAGATAAAAACAGCGACTTTTACATCCATATATCCTTGTTGATAATACGTCCAAGCAGCAAGGATACCAATAGGTGGAACTAATAAACCTAAAGTTGTACCTTGAGCTTCGTGTTGGGAAAACCCAAACAAAAAGATTAAAGAAGGAACAATAATTACTCCTCCACCAATACCAATTAATCCGCTCAAAAACCCAGCCACTAATCCTAAAAGTACGTAAAGTAAAAGCATAATTTTCAAATTATAGTTAATAATCTGCGATCTTCTTGCAACAAGGGGTAAAACTGGCGAGAGTGACATGAGGGGCAATGTAGAAAATTTTGCGGTTTTCAGTGTTTGAGACGGTAAAAATAGATTCTAGTTGATAATCGCTATAATCTATGTCCTATATCATTTTCAGCTAATTGACTTTTTGATAAATTCCTAATATTGTAGGAAGTAGTCACAACCTGCAATATTTTAGATAAAGAGCGATCGCAAAATAGATCTGCAACCCTTACATATCAATATTTTTGAGCTAGATTGCCCCTGGTGACAGCTTCGCTAGATCTGACCCTACACGATGCTAACATTTATGATGGTGGTCGTTACTTCAATCTGGTTCTTGGTGATTGGGAGCAGGGAATAGTCTGTTTCGCTGACAATGCAGATCAAGCGGATTGTCCGGTCTCAATGTAGTGGTCTGTCAAGATAGTTTTGAGGGACTGGGAACGGATAATTTTGGATTTTGGATTTTGGATTTTGGAGGATTGTTTTATCCCTCATTTCAAAATTGGCAGACCAGTAGCCACCTAAGCTCAAAGTCGAGCCGACCAAGATCAAAAAGCTGCCCTACAAAAGGACAGCACACCTTCTATCAAACGAATGGCAAGTTTAAAGCGGATGTCTAAGATGATCTACCCGATTTTGCGCTGGTTAATGCCGAGCCTGTGGGTCGCTGTCCTAATGCTCTTTAGCTGGTTCAATCCGCCCACTGCTCTGGCACTGGACACCCTCACAGGGGTAGGTTTTTTACAATAGCATTCTGGTGGAGGTGATACACAATACTGCTCGGTTAGGCGGTCAAACTTTATGAGATGAGGAGTGTGGGGAGTGTGGGAAGTATTAGATTTTTCTTCCCCCTCTTCCCTATCCTCATCAATATCAGCTTATTCTAAGAGAATGGGAATAGAAGAAATGTTCAGAGATTTCAAAAAAGGAGGATATAATATTTAAGGGCTGTTATTTAATATTCTCGTCCCAATTTGCCTTATTCTCAGCAACTTTTTGGCCAATTTTATTAACAGAAGAAAAAGGAGAATATTTCTCTTGTTTGACAAAACTAACCAATCTTTCTTTCAATTTAGTATATCTCAAGCGATCTTTTACCTGTTTGACCGCAACACTAATGGGTTTTTCCTGGCCAATAATAATAGCTAGTTTTTTCGCCCTAGTTAATCCTGTATAAAACAAATTCCGCGATAGCATTAAATAATGCTGCATATATAAAGGTAAAATCACCACAGGATATTCCGAACCTTGAGACTTATGAATTGTCACCGCATAAGCCAAACTAATCTCATTCAAATCCCCATAATCATAGACAATTTTCCGACCATCAAACTCAATCAGCACCTCTTGTTCCACGGTATTGATCCGCCTAATTACCCCTAAATCACCATTAAACACCTCCTTATCATAATCGTTTTTCTGTTGAATAACCCGGTCCCCTTCGCGCAAAATACCACCGCCCCTTTTCCACTCAACCTTGCCGTTTTGCGGGGGATTAATAATACCTTGTATTACTTGATTAAGATTTCTCGTCCCCACTAATCCCCTCGTCATCGGCGATAACACCTGTAAATCAGTCTGCACGTCAACACCCAGATGGGGTAGAAAATCAGTAATCAACTCCGAGATTAATTGTAAACCATGTTCTGGTTCAGTCCCGCCATTGTGCCATAAACAATCGCTTTGGGGTTGAGCTGAGATCTTTTCCAAGGGGGGATATTGCCCTTGATTGATGGCATGGGCCGAGCGAATAATCCCACTGGCTGCCGCCTGTCGAAATATTTGGGTTAAACGCACCACCGGGATTTGTTGGCAATCGATTAAATCTTGGAGCACATTTCCGGGGCCCACACTGGGTAATTGCTCTACATCCCCCACCAGTAAGAGATAACAATCCGGGGGGATGGCTTTCACCAAGGAATAGGCTAAGAATAAATCCAACATCGAAGCCTCATCAATGCAGATGGCTTGATAGGGAAGGGGATCATCTTGATTGCGATTAAACTCTAAAGTAGTACGATTGAATTCTAAAAGACGATGAATGGTTTTCGCCTCCACCCCAGTCATTTCCGCTAACCGTTTCGCTGCCCTCCCAGTGGGTGCAGCTAAGGCGATCTTTAACCCCAGGGCCTGCCATAAGGCCACGATGGTACGGGTCGCAAAAGTTTTACCGCATCCTGGGCCACCGGTTAAGATCATGACCCGATTACTCCCGGCCATCAATACGGCTTGGTATTGTTGCGGTGATAACTGAATCTGATGTTGGGCGGTAAATTGATTTAACCAGTTAGCTAACCATTGTTGGGGAATCGGGGCGGGAGAGCTGATTTTCTGGTGGAGTAACTTGGCTAAATGTTCTTCACTGTAATAAAAAGCCGGTTTATAACATAACGGTATTGATGTATCCTGATGATCGAGGACTAAATCTGCTTCCTTTTGCATCTGGGTGATGACTGCTTCGATGGCCTGAGTTTCCGCTTGATGCTGGTCATTGGTGAGGATTTTTCGGGCAGCTTCGACCAATTCGGGGAAGGGAAGAAAACAATGCCCCTGATCTCCCGCCTCCGCCAAGGCATATAAGATACCGGCCCGATAACGGAATTTTGACCAAGGTGATATCCCCACATTTACCGCAATTTTGTCAGCGGTTAAGAAACCAATGCCATAAATATCATCAGCTAGTTGGTAAGGATTATCGGTGACGATGGAGATCCCTTGTGGTCCATATTGTTTATAAATTTTAACGGCGTAGGTGGTGGAAACTCCATGGCCTTGGAGGAAAATCATCACTTCTTTAATCACCTTTTGGGTGGCCCAGGCCCGCTTAATCATGGTGACTCTTTTTTTGCCGATACCTTCGACTTCAATCAGCCGTTCGCTATTTTCTTCAATAATATTCAGGGTTGCTAAGCCAAAATGTTTAACGATGCGTTTAGCGGTAACTGGACCTACTCCTTTAATTAAGCCACTACCCAGGTATTTTTCTATCCCTGTAATATTAGCAGGTTTGGTTTCTTCGTAATTTAAGACCGAAAACTGTAAACCATATTTAGGGTGATTTTTCCAGTAGCCGTAAAGTTTGAGAGTTTGCCCTGGTTGTAGATTGGCAAAGTTGCCAACGATGGTGAGTAATTCTTTTTCCCCCACTACTTGTAACCGGGCGATGGTATAACCTGTATCTTGAGCTGAAAAGGTGATTCTTTCCACTACTCCGGTAAGGGTTTCCGAGCGTTGATAATTGGAGTTGTTCTGGGACATTTATTTCTCTTAGACCATCATCAATTTTTTTCTGCATTCTGAATTCTGAATTCTGAATTCTGAATTTCTATTATATTTGTGGCTTTAACCATTCCACTTCAAATTTAGCAGGGATTGGGCTTTTGAGTCCTAATTGAGTACAAGCCATGGTCCGATTGGTTAATGATGCTTCAATCTCTCTAATTAAATCCTGTTTGATTCTTTTTTGTGCTAATTTTAGAGTTAAGCCATCATGTTGATGAATAATGGTGATTACCTGTGACGGCCTTTCTTGTGACCACCTAATTAAAACATCATAGACCGATTCCATCAACCAAAATTCCCAGGCTTGCATTTCAATACTTAATAACTTATAAGCGTTGGATTTGCCGTTACTATTGATGGTCATCGGCCAATGAGTCCCGTAAGGGTCAATAAAACCTTGATTCTGTTTCAATTGGACCATATGCTTGCGCCTAGCTTTGACTAGTTCTTTGATCACAGGAGAACTGCGGAAAGTTTTTAGAATCCTGGTCACTTCTTCCGTTACGATGGGAAGTTGATGCTCTGCTAACCAACTTTCGACGATGCCTAAGAGTCCATCTCCGTCATGATAAGGTGTCCGTTTTAAGTAATAAGCGGCACCATAACTAAAACCGTAGATTAATAACTTTAACAGTGATTTTTTTAGGCCGATTTCTTCGGTTAAATAATGCCAAATATTTTCCTCTGATTCTAATCGCCATTTCAATGGGGGGATATCCCAAATTACCGCCATCAATGCTAACTGACAAGCCGATAGATCTCCTTCCAAATTTCCTTGCATCAGATGTTTGCGCATTTGGCGAGGTAATTGAACCACGGAAATACCTAGAGGAGTTAGCCTTAAGGTATTTTCTCCCGCTCCATAGTGAACCGGGATATCTGGATTTTCCAGTAGCCAAGTTAATGTTCTCTGAACACTTTCGCGTTTTTCCATTGGCAAAGTCAAGCTAAAGTCCCAAAGTTCCGAGCCATGTTTTTTCAGCATTAGGGTCAGGGAATTCGGTTGGTCATGGAGATAAGCCAAAATTTTTTCCTGGGCTGAATTTCTCAGATAATCCTCTCGTTGCCTTCCTAGTTTCTCAATGATAGTTAATTGTTGTTGCCGTTCTTCTTGTTGATGGGGTTGTTTTTGGGACGGTGCATCATAATATTTTTTCCCCGTAACTAGATAAACTCGACGGGAAATTTGACTAGGACATCTGTTTAATTCCTGAAAATAGAGTTGTTCAAATTCAGCACTAGAGGTTATGCCCCAACCTAGTCGACAATGATTCCAGATTTTCGAGTGATGGGTATAGCCGCTAAATTTAAATCCGGGAACTAACTGCTGAAAATTTAACAAAAATTCCTTGGCTCTTACCTTCGTATTCCCAAAATTACCTGTCTTAACATAAGCTATTATTTTTTGAGAACAAGGTACTAAACGAGTGATCTCATCTCTTTGTCCAAACAGGTAATGTAATAAAAAGCGAGATTCAGTTTGATATGATTTTTCGCCAAACCATTGCCACTGTTGACAAAGGGCATCCCTAAACTCTTGAGAGCCAGTTTTGCGCAGATAGAATAAACTTCTTTTAGCCTTTGAGGCCAATAATTGATCTCGGCCTTGGTAGCAGTTGTTTAAATATAACTCAAATAGACTTTTTGTAATCAGCTGCAAAGTTCTCAAATCAGAACAGAGGGATAATTCTAGATCGTCTGGAAGCATAGCTTTAACAACATGACAAGGGAGTTAAAGTATCGAAACCTCAACCCTATTTTAAGGTAGATGGTGCTGGGGCTATTTTACTAATTTGTTAAGTTTTGTGTGCGTTTGCCCTGAGGCAAAATAAAGGTCGTGAAACAAAAATCTGTGGGATGAGAGTATGATAGAAAAGTAGTATTCTATTTATTTCTATGAAATGTCTTCTCTGCGGTCACCATAAAGCTTACAAACATGGCAAAACTGAGAAAGGACACCAGGGTTATAAATGTCCTCATTGTGGTAAAACTTTTCCTGAACATTTTGAGACTCTTTACTATAACCGCCATCTCAATCCGGCCGAAGTTCATACCATTCTTCAATCTCATGCTGAAGGCAGTAGCCTGAGAGGAGTGAGTCGAATCAGTGGCAGGGCTTACGGCACCGTAGTTTCTTTGATTAGGGATGCTAGCCAAAAAGCTCAAATGATACATAATGCTGAGGTTCAACAAGTGGAAACAGAACAAGTAAGCGCTGATGAAATGTGGTCATTTGTCGAAAAGCGGTGCGACCCCGCGTCGGCGTAAGACGCAAGGGAACGCGCACCAAGACAAAACAGTGCCAATGCGAACCAGACGAAATAATAGCCGGGGATTGCTGGATAGGAATTAGTTTAGCTCAAGATAGTGGCTTGATTCTGGCAGCTCGTGTAGGAAAACGAAAGGATCAACTTCTGGAGGAGATGCTCGTGACCACAGAAGGAAAAACCCAATGCCAAAACTGGAATACTGATGGCTTAAGGGGTTATCAAAGGGTATTAACAGAGGAGATAGAGCACCAGATCAGTAAAAAAGGAAACCAAAGGCTGGAGAGGACTAATGGAATTCTCCGGCAACAGACAGGAAGATGGCATCGGCAACAAAATAAATTTGCCAAGGTCTGGGAGCAAACGAAAGTAACGGCAAGGTTAGTGGTCAGCTATTTCAATTGGATTTGGGAAAATAGTCGGTTAGGAACGACAGCAGCGCAGAGGGCGGGATTGACTGAAGAGAGATGGAGTTGGAATGACTTAATCAGCTATCCCACAGTTATTTGATGCACAACCAAATCAAGACAGTTATTGAACAAGAATCTTAAAGTGTTGAGAAAAAATTATGCCAAATTATAACAATGTACCGTTAATGTTTAGGTCTCAAATAAAAGGTAGAAGTCAAATCCAATATTTAAATCCAGAAATTTCCGACCTGTGCAATTAAATAGGAGGTCGAATAAGGACTTGCCAAAAATAACTTCGGATTTTTGAGAAGATCTGATCTATTTGTACTATTTATGTAGCATAAAACTCTAACAATTATCAAAATAATCAACTAGCCCTCCTCTTCTCCTCTGGTAATTCAATCATTTGATGACGATCGTTGATATTCTGATAAACTAATAAGAAAATATAAATAGTTAAGGAAATAAGATGATGACTGCTGAAAGTATGTTATTTAACGGTGCAATTCTTTGTTTTACAGTTGTTTTAGTTGGTTTAGCATGGGGTTTTCTCTTATTAAAACTCACTGGTGAATCCAAGTAACACAAAGGCATAAGACAGAGACAGGTTGACTAGGAGAGAGGGAAGTCTAGGAGACTAGAAGAAAATTAATTAACTATCAACTGTCAACTATTTATTCCCTTTTTTCATTGTCAATAGTGAATTGTTAATTCTTAATTGTTATTGCCAATCGTCCCAATTATCGTTAAAGATAGATGTATTAGGGAATTTAGTGGGGTTGTTATTTTTCTCTAAGGTCGCCTTTAATTCCTGTAAATTTTTATTTTTAAAGGCAAAACCTTCCGTAAATTCATAGGGTAAAATCCCTTTTTGTAAAGCTAAAGACGCTGTAGTACCCGCCGCCGCACCCGACGACCATTCAAAAGAATGCACTCGATAAGCCGCCGCCGCAATATGACTGGTAGCAATACTTTTTCCTGCCACCAGCATATTGTCGATTTTTTGGGGAATCATGGCAGATAACGGGATTTGGAAGGGGTAAGCCTGACCTTGTCCCCGTCTTTCCCCTTTTCTCTCGGTATTTCCGGGTTTTTCATGGGGACTTTCTGTCATACAGGGGTGAAAATCGATGGCATAATGTCCTATGCCCACAGAATCGGGGTAAATAGTCGATCTACTGCGATTTTTGACATCATCGGGGGCAACTTCACCACTTAATACGGAAAATCCTTCCAAACCGGCTAATAAAGCTTGTAAACGGCGATATTGATCTGGTGAGAGAGTTTGACGGTAATACTCATCTCGATAGTTTCGGCGAGATATATCAATTTCATTGACCATAAAACCATCCGGTTGGGAATAATTAGGACGCCCAATGATTCTGCGTCCTTCTCTCATATAAGGATACTTAGATAATCCGTGTACAGTACCCATAGGAGAGTCCAACCCAGTTAAAAATTTTTGGTTGGGGTTCGGTTCTTTAACTCCGTCACCTAATTGGGAGTCTGTTGTTCCTGCTACTAACCAATAATAGAAGCCGAGAGCGTTTTGTTCTGCTTTATATAAGGTTTCAGTTCGTAAGCCTCCCATCCAACCGCCGGGGGTTAATTGTCCGGTTTTCTGTAGTTGTTCCCTAGTGTAGATTAAGTTGTCTTTTGATGTACCTGGACGGTAATCATTACCCCATGTCCAGTTTTGCATGGAAATATCTCCGGTTGTGGGTTTAGTGAAGCTGACACCATTAAAAGTCTCAGTTTCGCTATTTTGGGCTTTCCAAATTCGGCGATAGGTATAAACTAGGTCAAAATTGGCCAATCTTTCCAACTCATAGCTATAATATGGCTCATATTGTTTATAAAAACTCGGCTCAGATTGCGGTTGAGGTTCGGCAGTTTGTTCCATAGCAAAAGTATAAGTGAAACCTTGAGGACAATAGGGATCTTGTTTTTCACTTGATGATGATGGTTCTAATTCAGAACGAGGATCAATGCCCAAAAGATAGGGTATATCTGTTAAACCGATTAATTCCCCTGTTTCGGTGGCCTCCACTACAAACCAATTTGCTTTACCCTGTGTTTTGGGATTTTTCGGTGACGTAAATTTGATAATTCGTTTTTTAAATCTAGCGGAGTCCTTATAACTATAGGCATCTTCGATTACCTGGGATAGGGTTTCAGTATTTAAAGGAGGTGTATTCGGTTGCGGTTCATGTTGAATGGCGATCGCCTCGACAATTTGCTTACCTGTGCCATCATTAGTGACAGTTTCAATTTTTAAATCCTTGATGATGGTATTGGGAAACCATTTTAATTTCCCCCTGCCCCGCTTAGCCGCGTCTTTTAACTGATTTTCGAGAATTTTATTGGCATCTTTAGGCAAAAAACAAGAATCACTTACCCAACACTGCCCCGGATTTAATTTTCCGTAGAATTTCTCAATATTGCTTCTCAACTCCAAATAACCACGAGGGAAAAATAGCTCTTGTCTTTGAGTCCTACGTTCATCTAATGCTGATGTCCCCTGAGAAGAAATCTGTCCACCAACCCAGTCAGTAATATCCGTTAAACAAACAGTTTTACCCATTAATAACGCTTCATAGGCAGTAGCCGTTCCTGCTAACCCCGCACCTACCACTAAAATCTCGCACTCTTCTATTTTATCAGGATTTCTTGGTACAGCGGCTAAAGAGGGATTAGTAACTCCCATTGCTAAGAGAATGGAAGTTAATTTTTGCCAAAAATCTTTACTGACGAATTTAAACATAAATTTTTGTAAACTTATTCAATAGTTAATCTATATCTTAAATTAAAGATGAATCTTCTTCATTCTTTTTCCTTAGCCAGAAATTCAATATAGTCCTATGGGGATTAACATTTAATAATTAATGGTTAATTGTTAGATTAACCCTTGTAAAAGTGCTTGAAATTTCAGCTTGATTTCCGTTAATTCTTGCTCAGGTTTAGATCCTGCTACGATCCCAGCACCAGCATATAAAAGGGCAGAATTTCCTTTAATTAAAGCAGATCTAATTCCCACAATAAATTCGCAATTACCTTGCATATCTAACCAACCAATGGGGGCGGCATATAAAGAACGATCAAAATCTTCTGAGGCCTCAATTTCCCCACAGGCAATATTAATTGGTTCACCTGCCACGGCTGGGGTTGGGTGTAACTTATTGACAATTTCAAGAGGTGTAATATTAGAAGTTATTTGCGCATAAATCGGTGTCCATAAATGTTGAATATTTGATAATTTTAAAAGTTGTAATGATGCCTTTTTGGGATTTAAACCCATGTTTGATAACCGCTCAAAAATAAAGTCACTAACTACTTGATGTTCTCTTTTTTCCTTCTCACTATTGAGTAAATTTTTCCCCATTATAAGATCTTCTCCTTCATTTTTCCCTCTGGGGGCGGATCCAGCTAAAGCATCAGTTACCAGTTGATGATCCTGAATGGAAAGTAATCTTTCAGGACTTGCACCGATAAAATTTTCTCCTTCTTCATTACCGATGGCAAAAATATAACAATCAGGATGATTTTTTCTTAAATTATCGAGGGATTTAACAATATTAAAATTTTGGTTTGTTTTTACCTGTAAAGCGTGGGCTACTACTATTTTCGTTAATTTTTGAGTATTAATAGCTTCTAATCCTTGATAAACTTTATTGATAAAAGGTTGATATTGTGATTCCTCTAGACTATAATATAGAGGGCTTTCTTGTTCATTTTTTACTTGATAATTTAATGTTATTTTTTCGCTAAAATTATCTTCAATACATTGGTTAATTTTTTTGATATTATTATTGTATGTATTAATAGTTAATGTATAATTGTCTTGTTTTTTAAATAATTGTATGTAGGGGAGAAAAATAGTTGCTAAGGAAAAAGATGACCTATAATTATTTTGTTTATTTAAGAAAGTAAAATAAGAAAAAAAATGAGGATATAAATTATTTGAAAAGCTACTAGTATAATCGATATTTTTTAAAGTATTTTTAACAAAATTTTGACACTGATAAAACCTATTTACATTGGCTATATTTTCTAATGTTTTGTCTCCATTAACCTTTAAACTTTTAATTGCCCCGATCGCTACCACTGCCTCTTGTTTTCTTTGATTATCCCAATAAAAAGAGACCTGATTATTTTCTTTCATAACCGAGAGAAAAATTAAAGGATCAATGGGCTCAATAACATGAGAAATAGAGATGATATTATGATTATTTTTATCTTGGTTTTCTTGAGATTTTGCCAGAAAAATTAACTCTTTGAAAGCATTAGGATAATCTAAAAGATGAAAGTTGTTAGGCATTACAGGCATAAAGCGAATACTACAAATATTTAGATGGACAATTAACGGTGGACAATAGACAATTAACAATAGAAAATAATGAATTGATATTCCTAACTATCATATCTAATTAAAGATCATGACCATAACCGATGAAACAACATCCTTAATTGTCAATCAATCACCGAGTAAACGTCAACTTTGGTTTGCGGCGATAAAACCGCCCATGTACACTGTGGCCATTATTCCTATTAGTTTTGGTACTGCTTTAGCCTACGCAGAAACAGGGATATTTCACCGCGATATTTTTATCACTTTTTTATTATCGGCAATTTTTATTATCGCATGGCTAAATCTCAGTAATGATGTTTTTGACTCTGATACGGGAATTGACGTGAATAAAGCACATTCGGTGGTGAATCTGACAGGAAATAAAACCCTTGTTTTCTGGATTAGTATGATGTGTATACTATTAGGTTTCGGAGGGATTCTCTTAATTAATTATTGGCTCAAAGACTGGACGGTGTTATGGTTAATTATGACTTCCTGTGCCTTAGGTTATAGTTATCAAGGACCTCCTTTCCGCTTTGGTTACTTAGGTTTAGGAGAATTAATCTGTTTTGTGGCCTTCGGTCCCATGGCCATCGCATCAGCTTATTATAGTCAAACCCAATTATTTTCCTTGTCTTCTCTCTGGGCATCGAGTATTATTGGCATATCAACCTCAATTATCCTTTTTTGTTCCCATTTTCATCAGGTCAAAGATGATATAGCCGCCGGTAAAAAATCTCCTATTGTTAGACTAGGAACGGATTTAGGTTCAAAAGTCTTAACAATATCTGTAATTCTATTTTACGGCTTATGTGTCCTGTTGACAGTAGTAAAAATATTACCCGATAGTGCTTTAATCGTAATGCTAAGTGTGCCCATCGCTTATCAATTAACTAACCATGTTAATAAATATCATAATCGACCAGAGAAAGTGAAAAATAGTAAATTTATCGCCGTTAACCTACACTTTTTCAGTGGTTTATTGTTATGTCTCGGTTTAATTTAAGCTTCCTAACAGACTTCTCGTGGGTTGAATTGAGCAAATGGAAACCCAATACAAAGCTCTAATAGTTTTTTTAAGCTGTTACTAATTCCACCGACGCAATTCTTAATTATTTACTTATATAAAAAATTTTTATGGCAAAAACAGAACAAAAACGTACCTTTTTATTAGAATTTGAAAAACCCCTAGTAGAATTACAGGCTAGAATTAGTCAAATTCGTGAATTGGCAGAGGAAAATCAGGTGGATGTTTCCGAACAACTCCAAGAATTAGAGGGTAGAGCTGAACAACTACGCAAAGAAATTTTTAGCACCTTAACTCCATCGCAAAAACTACAAGTCGCCCGTCATCCCCGTCGCCCGTCTACCCTTGATTATATCCAAGCTATGACCGATGAATGGTTCGAGTTACATGGCGATCGTCGAGGTTATGACGATCCTGCCTTAATTGGCGGTATTGCTAAATTAGACGGTCGTGCAGTTATAATTATTGGACATCAAAAAGGAAGGGATACAAAAGACAACGTAGCTCGTAATTTTGGCATGGCATCCCCCGGAGGTTATCGTAAAGCCATGCGTTTAATGGAACACGCTAACCGCTTTTCTATGCCTATTATCACCTTTATAGACACTCCGGGAGCTTATGCTGGAGTAGAAGCCGAAAAATTAGGACAAGGGGAAGCGATCGCTTATAATCTAAGGGAAATGTTTAGTTTAGATGTGCCCATCATTACTACAGTAATTGGGGAAGGAGGTTCTGGAGGTGCATTAGGAATTGGTGTTGCCGAAAAATTGATGATGTTTGAACACTCTGTTTATACCGTAGCTAGTCCGGAAGCCTGTGCCGCCATATTATGGAAGGATGCCAAAAAATCAGATCAAGCTGCCATCGCCCTGAAAATTACAGCTAAAGACTTAAAAGAATTAGGCATCATCGATCAAATATTACCGGAACCCCCCGGATGTGCACATTCCGATCCCCTTGCCACTGCTGCTATTCTCAAACAAGGTATTTTAGAAAATTTAGAATACTTATGGAACCTTACCTCCGAAGAAAGAAAAGAACTCAGGTACCAAAAATTCCGTAACTTAGGAGTCTTCTTAGAAACCTAATCAAGGTTAATTGTCCATTGGTGCCGCCGAACTTACAATCTCGAAAGCGTGCCGAAAAGGTTACTGTGAGGGAAAAGTAATAAGTAATAAGTAATAAGTGACACGAATTTATTACCTTCTGCCCTCTGCATTAAGAATTTCCTTTGTTGAGAAATCTGCTGAATGTAGGTTAAATTATATTTAATCCCCAAATAGTTAAACCACTGAGAACAAGAGAGCCCAGTAAAATAATTCCGCACCAACGAGATAATTCCTTGCCACCGATAAATCTAGTTAAAAAGATTTTAACTATGATATTCATGGTTACAGCCAGAAAAATACTTATTTGTGCCACAGAAAAAGCGATGGTTTGATTAGTCATACGAGCTAAGGAAATACTGATCGCATCAACATCTGCTAATCCGGAAAAGGCAGAAACTAGATATATTCCGGTATTTCCTAACCATTGTTCTCCAACTTTTATTAGAAGTGAGAGAATCACCAGAATCAAAGAGTATTGAAGTGCAATACTAATTTCAAAAGGATTAAAGAGTTGAAATGGTATGTTAGTCGTTTTTTGATCAATTCCTTTTCCAATTAAGATTAAAGCGATAATTACGGGAATAAATCCTAAGATTATTAAGGGAATAGCTAATTTATTTGCTAATTGAGAATTAATTACTGCTATTACTAAGAGTAAACGAGGAGCCATTGTTCCCGTCGCTAAAGCGATGGCCGTAGCCAGAAGTTTAATGGGGGCTTGTTTTTGTTTGGCAATGCGAGCTAAAGCAATAGTTGTAGCGGTAGAAGAAGCTAATCCTCCTAAGAGTCCTACTAACAAGATACCTGCTTTATTTTGCCAAAGACGAATGATGAAATAACCTACATAGGAAATACTAATGATTAGTAAAACTAAAAGACCTATCGCTCTAGGATTAAGAGCTTGCCAAGGTCCTAGATCTTGATTGGGAAGCAAAGGCAAAGTAACTAAGGATAATAATAATAGTTGCAGGGTTGCCACTAACTCTTGCTTGGTGAGCCAAATGAGCATCTGATGAATTTCTGGTTTTAACTTTAATAACCAAGTAACAATAACTGCAACGGCAATTGCCTCCAAACCATAGCCATTGATAACTAAAGCACCTAAAATAAAAGTAATCAGTAAAGCTAGCTCTGTAGTACTACCATAATCCTGAGATTTTTGTGCACTCAAAACATAAGATGTACTTACCAAAATTGATAGTCCTAAAAAAATAGCCGCCAGAACACCATTGCCCCAATGCTCTGCTAATAAAGCTGCTACACCACCGAATAATCCCACCAAGCCAAAATTTCTCAAACCACCACTACCTGATTCTGGGGGAGTTTTTCGACTAGTCCAACCTCTTTCTAAACCAATAATTAAACCTAAGACTAAGGCTATAAATAAACGGGTAATGATGATTAAATCCATAATTGAGCCCCACTAGCTTTTCTGACTTTTCACGGTATCTTTTCCCTGAGAAAGGGTTTGGGTGTTAGGGGTTGGGTGATAGGGAAAATTCAGTTTTTGTTTTCGAGGGCACGAATCAATGCTGATAATAATCTTCCGAGGGATTCACATCTATTTAAAAGAGAATCAATGACTTTCCCCTCTCCTAACTTTACCCTTTTCGACAATAAAAGATGAGTTTCTAATTCTTTAAGAGAGCCTTGTGCTATGTATAAAAACTGTATATATTCTTTTCGGGTTTTTCGACTATGCCCCTCAGCGACATTGGCGGGAATAGAGGCTGATGCTCGACGAATCTGAGAAATTAACCCGTAAAGTTCTTCTTTGGGGAAATTGCGAGTAACTAAGTAGCATTCTTCTGCTAAATCCATGCCTGTTTGCCAAACCTTTAAGTCTCTATAGGATTGTATTCCCATCAGTTTCTAAGTGTTTTTTTTGACTGTTCAACTATTAAAGCTTATCCTCAATCCCTAATCCTAACACCCAACCCCTAACACCTAACACCTGTCAACCGAAAAAGATGCCGTGAAAAGTTAGACTAGCTTTTCTGGTCGTGTATCAAAGAAGTGTGGGATAGAGTGCCAAGTTGTTCCAATTCCATCTCTCATTAGTTAGTCTCGCCCTCATGGCCGCTGTTGTTCCTGATCATAGATGATGCACTGTTTGCCACTTAATATGCCACTCAATACTGCGAGGGATTTGAATAATTATGTGTTGTGACAAGGATAGGGAAGAGGAGTTCGAGACATAAGTAAAGCTCTCCTGATAAAATCAATATAAACAAAGTCAGTAGCTATAGCGATTTAAATCATTTTCCCATAAACGCCATCGATCATTTTGATGATTAAACCCAGTGTTCCGATGAATCAAAATGAACGTCACCGGCCGCTGTATTCCCATTTGGTGGTGGATAGTAACCATGAGCTAATACTCCTAATGGTCCGTCAAAAGGATGAGAGCCAATGCGAATGTCTCCTTGACTTCCTTTCCCTCGAGCGTTAAATTGTACTCCATTATCCGAAACCTTTATAAAATCTATTTTGATTCCGCCTTCCTCAATGGCGGCTTCCCATTCTTGAAATACACGTTGTACAATATTTAACCATTCTTTCCTTGGGAATAAAGCATTAAACTTTTTATACCAATTGTTTCTTCCTTGATCTAATCTTGTTCCATTAGGCATAAAACTGTAGGTCACCTCGAGAACACCATTGCCAGGATTTCGATCATTCTTTTCATTCCAGCGATTACCTGTACCATTTAGATTTTTATATAAAGCCTTAATTCTTTGTTTATCATTTTTATATAGACCAGTTTCTGGCCCACTATAAAATGGATCCATAATAGCTTTTCTACCATCCTTGGGATCCCCATGTGACAAACCCAATGAATGGCCGATCTCGTGAAGAGCAACAGTAAAAAAATCTATTGGATAACTACTGCGTGATGAAGCATTACCACCAGGGG
Source organism: uncultured cyanobacterium (assembly GCA_963749915.1). Taxonomy (GTDB): domain Bacteria; phylum Cyanobacteriota; class Cyanobacteriia; order Cyanobacteriales; family Cyanobacteriaceae; genus Geminocystis. Next base: position 281,264 of record CAVVOP010000008.1, on the reverse strand, counting down.
GTTTATGACCAGGTCTGTGATTTTGATCCACTCCGTAAGTATCACTCAACAAGCCTCCATGTAATAAATCGTCTAACTCATTTATACGTACTGTTTGACGGTTTTTTGGAGAATTATCTATTCCTTTTAGAGGCTTATCTATTGGTTCCTCTAATTCAAAAATAGAATTTTCAGAAATTAGATCTGAAGGTAATTTAATTGTTTCTCTACTTTTAGAATCAGACACTAAGTTTTTATAAGGTGCTTGTGGAAGATCCCCTTGGTCTATCACACCACAGATTTTGCTCAGCATAAGCTTATCATTGTTTTAATTTTTATGGGACCTCGCGGCCCGCCTGTTCAACCCCATAATAGACAAATTTCAAAAAAAACTACCCGATAACGTAACAATACGATACATTAATCTTGATGATACGAACCGTATAGAACCCATTTAGTATCAATGCGATGGCAGTTAGTAGGGATAAAATAGGTATGGGGTTAATATCTGGTCTCCCTTGTTAAATCTAACTATACTTAACTAGTGTAACCATGGGTACATCAGGCAATTTCTGTCTCCCCTGTAAACCTTCTAATTCCACAATGAAACCACAAGCCACAATATCACAACCGATTTGAGTTAGTAAATCTGCCGTGGCTTTAGCCGTGCCTCCCGTGGCGATTACATCATCCACAATCATTACTTTCGCACCTGTCGTAAAAGAATCTTGGTGAATTTCGAGAATATCTGTTCCATATTCTAAATCATATTCAATGGCAAAAACCTCCGCTGGTAATTTACCTTTTTTACGCACTGGCACAAAACCAGCATCCAGATGATAGGCTAAAGCAGGAGCAAAAATAAAGCCCCTTGACTCAATCCCGACAATATAATCAGGTAAGATATCTAGTTTTTCCGTCTCTACCGCTAAACTATCAATGACATACTTTAAACCTTGGGGATTTTTGAGTAAAGTTGTTATATCTCGAAAAATAATGCCAGATTGAGGAAAATCAGGTATATCACGAATAAGAGCTTTTAAATCCATAATAATTGCTATTTAAACATAAATTTTGACCATAGAGCAATCTAATTTTTTTCTTTAGACAATGAATTGTATAATATAATGACCAATTGAGTAAGGCAAAAGACAACCAATAAAAGTTATTTATCAATTATCAATTGTCAATGATCAATTATTAATTTATTAATTACTCTCTGATGACTCAATCTGCTTCTTTAATGTCTGATTTCAACCCTGAACGAATTACCGAAGATCAATCACCAGCCGCAATCCTCCATCAACTAACGGATTTTTCTTTGCCCTCCACTAGCGGTATGATCAAACTCCAACAACATCTCGATTTATTGTTATTAGCCTTAGAAGCTTTACAGTTAGGCGGATCAGAATATATGTTAGCAACGGCCAAAGAATTGGGTTTAAATGAGATTGTCAAGAATCGTCTTAGTTTATGGCGGTTACGCTGTAGCAATCCTTGGCGCAAATGTTATACCAGAGATTTACTAACTTTATCTCAAGCTAAGGCTTTAGTGCTAATTACTGCCGAAAGTGCCAAAAAATGTATAATTCCTATTCGACAACTGTTAGTGTCTGTTCAACAGATGAGAGACAAAGATATGCCATTAGAAAATAATTTCCGTCTGTCAGAATATTTTAGGAGGTTTCAATCCCATTTTACCAGTCGGATGAATCCTCGTCGTGCAAAAGTATCTGTTTATTTATCCGCCCCGGAGGAATTAAATAAATTGGCATTATCTTTGTTGGAGGAATTATTGTTTTGTACAGGTGTTAGGGGAAAAGAGCGATTTTGGGTTAGTCTTTTCGATGGCGAAATTAACCAGAAATAAATTGAGTTCGGAGTTCGTGGTCAGAAAGACAAGGTGGACAGGTGGATAGGCAATAGCAATACTGTTCGGTTAGTGGCAAAAACGTCATGGTCAGGGAAATTCAGAATTCAAAATTCAAAATTCAGAACTAGAATTTTCACGAATTTATTCTCTTCTGACCTCTCTCTTGGTGCGCTGCCAAGTGCGTCTTTCGCCGACGCGGGTACTGCCTCTTTAAATCTGATTGTAAGCATCTTCAACAAAACTTTTGCCCCGTAAATATCCCGTATTAGCACCCGGACAAATATATTTTAAGTTATCTTCTGAAAAGCGATCGCATAATAACTTAACACTGCTTAATTGTCTTGGATGATGAAAAGTTTTTTTCAATTTTAAAGCAGTAACTTGATTGTTGCCAGTGGGTAACAAATGCCTTCCTGAAAATAAAACTCCACCATGATCAGCATAATATAAGCAAGCAGATCCGGGAGAATAACCCGGTGTCCATATTAACTCGCAATCATCATAAAGGGTATAATCTTGAATGAAAGTAATGGGGTCCTGATGGGGTAATAAATAAGCCTCTTGTTCTTGAATAATTACATCACAATTAAGATCTTTTTTAATTTGATCAATATGTTTACTGATACCATCACGATTGGTTAAAAATAAATGTTTCACTCCCCCCTTGTCAAGACAAAATTTTCGGTTAAATTCGTGCCATGATGGACAATCAATTAAAACGTTTCCCTGACCATGAATCAATAAGTAAGAAGTGCCCCCCAAGGTGTCCCGATTAGGAGAAAAAGCAAAAATATTTTCTAAAACAAGCTTAGGAGATTTATAACGAGGGTTGATGTGGTTCGTCTCTTGGTTATTTTTTTCTGTAGAATTAAGGTTAGGGTTCATTTTTTAATTATTGGTTATTTACTATCTTCTTTTTTTCAAGATAATCCTCAAAAAATAGCGAACAGCCTTACCATTATAAATAAACATGGAATTAATTATTCTTTTTCTCTTGCTCAGTACTATTAGTTACATAGTAATTAAACGAAATATAGGAAAAATCACGAAAACGCCCATTTGGTTACTCTGGTTAGCCTTAATGAGTCCCCCTTTAATTTGGGCAGGATGGTATCTAATTAATCCTAGTCAAAATTCCATGCCACCGATTTTAATAATTATTCCGTTACTTCTTTCTCCCATATTGTATATCTGGTTAATTGAAATCGGGAGAATACCGCAAAAAGAATCCGATAATCAATCCCCTACACCCATTGAAAAGTTAGAAAAACTCGTTGATGAATCAGAATCAACAGATAATGGTAAAAATAAAGTGCCTCACCCTATCAATGCAGAAGAAGAAAAAGCCTTACGAGATTGTTTCCCTTGGGGAGTGTATTATCTACAGAAAATAGACTATTTACCCCAGGCCATTCTTTGTTCGGGAAAATTGATGAGTGCCCCGGAAAAAGCCTATGTAACCATTAAAAATAATTTAGAAAAAGTTTTTCAGGATCGCTTTTTAATCATCTTTCAAGAAACCTTACAGGGACAACCTTTTTTTGCATTAGTACCCAATCCTTATTCTGAGAAGGCTAAACTAAAGCAACCGCAAGAAAAATTAACTCGTCCCGGAATAGCTTTAGCTTTATTATTATTAACCATTTTGACTACTACCATCATCGGTGCGGAGATTAGCGGTATGCAAGTATCGGAGTTGGAAACTCATCCTGAATTAATTTTGCAGGGATTACCTTATAGCTTATGCTTGATAGCCATTTTAGGGGTTCATGAATTAAGTCATTATCTTTTTGCCGTTTATTATCACATTCGCACAACTTTACCCTATTTCATCCCCATTCCCTTCTTTTTAGGAACTTTTGGTGCTTTTATCTCCATTAAATCTCCTATGCCTGATCGCAAAGCAGTTTTTGATGTGGCGATCGCTGGCCCTTTAGGGGGTTTTTTAGTAACTATACCAGTATTAATATGGGGTTTAGCCTATTCTAACGTAGTGCCAATGCCTGATCGAGTAAATATGTTAAACTTTGAAGCATTAGATCCTCGTTTTTCCCTCTTATTCTCCGTTGTCAGTAAAATTGTCTTAGGTAGTAAATTAGTAGCAGATCAAGCGATCGCATTACATCCTGTCGCCGTTGCTGGTTATATTGGGTTAATTATCACCGCCTTAAACTTAATGCCTGTGGGACAATTAGACGGAGGACATATAGTTCATGCTATGTTTGGTCAAGGAAAAGCAATCGTCATCGGACAAATAACCCGTCTTCTAGTCATTATTTTAGCCCTAGGACGAGGGGAGTTTTTATTATGGGCAATAATTTTAATATTTATGCCAGTGACAGATCAACCAGCCTTAAATGATGTCACCGAATTAGATAATGGAAGAGACTTTTTAGGGCTATTAGCGTTAACATTATTAATTGCGATCTTATTACCCTTACCGCCAACCCTTGCACAGTGGCTAAGTATTTAACATTAGTTCGAGTTAACAGTTTATTTATTAAGGAAAAAGCCTCAGAATCTTTGATTGAGGAAGTGTTAGCTAGATTAGAAACCCTTGTGACATAACTATTATGAAAACTATTATCTGTAAAAAAAAATCCTTTGAAAATATCGAAGCTATTATATTTGACAAAGATGGTACACTCGCTGACTCAGAAAATTTTTTGCGAGAATTAGCCTTTAAAAGGGCAAGATTAATTGATGCACAAATACCTGGTATTTATGAGCCTTTAATAATGGCTTTTGGCATCGAAAATGACTATCTTAATCCCACTGGTTTGATGGCAGTTGGCAGTAACCGGGAAAATCAAATTGTATCTGCAGGTTACATCGCTGAAACGGGAAGGAGTTGGTTTGAATCCTTGGCAATTGCCGATTGATGTTTTCGTAATGCCGAAAAATTCTTTCCCAGTCGAGGCAACACATCCCCGTTATTTACAGGAAGTCTTGAAGTTTTACAAACCCTGAAGCAAGAAGGATTAAAAGTAGCGATTTTATCTGCAGATACCACCGAAGGAGTCAGAGAATTTGTCGAAAATCACCAATTAACGGCTTATATTGACTTAATTATGGGGGTTGATAGTAGTTTATCTAAACCTGATCCTCGTTTATACCTACAGATTTGTTCCAAAATGGCAGTAAAACCACAACATACCTTGATGATAGGAGATTCTCAGGGAGACATTGTCATGGCAAAAAATGCCCAAGCAGCAGGGGTTATCGGTATTTGTTGGAAATATCCTGAAGCACCCCATTTAGAAACCGCCGATGTAGTTATTTCTGATTTAGCACAGATAAACATATGTTGACAAAATCCATATAATTTTGGATTCGGTGGCGATGGTTAATTTTCAATAACACTTTGTGGTGTACCACAGTCACGACAATATGGCATAAATTTATAAGTCAAATTATGACAATTATGGCATTCTATATATTGACTATAACCGCAATGGGGGCAATGAAGATGGCCGCCGTGGATTTTTTTCCCACAATTTAAACAACGAGATTTTTCAACTCTTTTACCAGCTTGGGTTTTTGTATTAAAAACAACTTTCTGAAAAAATTTAATGATTCCAAAACCAATGACGGGAATAATAAAAATATATAAATAATTGATTAAAAATAGTAATCCGCCAAAAATAACGGTAATAATATCGAAGAGAAATTCAAAAATTACTCCTACTTGTAAAAACTCAAATACTTTTATCAGCAACGGAATAAAAAAGATTACTAATAAATGCCAACTCATCAAAGAAATTAGCCCATGGCCCCCTTCTATTGCAAATTTATGAACAAATAAACTAATAAATATTAGGGGTAATAAAAAGATAAGTTGAAAAATAATTTGAATAGTCGGATACCAAAATACTGCGTTTTGATAACCTTGTTTTACTTCCTCAAATTTTACCTGGGAATTGAATAAGGAAAGAAACTCAATGCTTTCAGGAGTGTCTAATAATTGTTGTTTTAATTCCTCAATTTCTCTTCTAAGATTGGTTATATTAAGGTTATTTTTATCTAATTCCTGTTTTGCTTTTTGGGCTTCAACTTCATTAATGGATAAATTACTTGGTTGTCCAGCAATTTTTTCCAATAAACTAGAGTCATATTGACGACGAATAGTTCGGTTTTTTTCTTCTAAGGATGCAATTTGTTTTTGTTTATCCCCTATGGTAGTAAAAATTAGTTTATTATTTGGTTGATTTATCTTATCTTGAAGACTGACAAAATTAATACAGATAGGAGATACTTTTCCTAAATGGGCCTTTTCAGATAGTTGGTAGATTTGTGTAGAAATTTTTTCTTTATTTAAGGCATCACTTACTATGGAAAAATCCCGATCGCCTATTGTCTCTTCTTGATAACTTTGCCATTGATCATAACAAGGGTAGGCTTGAGAGGGACTTAAATGCCATCGACTAATATCATCTAATCCTGCAAAAACATTAAAAAGAATAAACAGATCAATGACAATAATAACCGTTAAACTTACTTTATTAATCGGCTCATTATTAATGTTTCTTGATTTGGTAAAAAATAAATCTATAAAATGGCGTATTTTTCTTAACATATTTAGTTTTTAATGATTATCTTTATCAAGAGTTTAAAGGTTTACTTGAAGATTAAGGAAGTTTAATTTATTTATTAAATAAGTTTTGTTGCAAATTTATTTTAGCAAATTTATAACAAAAAGTCATTAAAACTAAATTCAATTAAGGTTGATAGATAAGACTAGTTAAATTCTTGATTTGAACATAAAAAATAAAATAAAATAAAATAAGATAATTTAAACTCTACCTTTGACGGAATACCCTCACCCTTTCTCGATATAATGTGAGGTTGTCAGCTTATCTGAAATTAGATTATGCGTTTATCCCAAATGTTATCAGTAACTTTGCGTGAAGATCCCGCAGAGGCAGAAATTAAGAGTCATAAGTTATTATTACGAGCAGGTTATATTCGGAGAATTGGCAGTGGTATTTATGCTTATCTTCCCCTGATGTGGCGTGTTTTACAAAAAGTGTCACAAATTGTACGAGAAGAAATGAATGCAACGGGGGCACAAGAGTGTTTATTACCCCAAATTCAACCGGCGGAGTTATGGCAAGAATCGGGGCGTTGGGAGACTTATACTAAAGCTGAAGGTATCATGTTTTCTTTAGTAGATCGTCAACAAAGAGAGTTAGGTTTAGGTCCTACCCATGAGGAAGTAATTACTGTCATCGCTAAAGATATGGTTAAGTCATACCGTCAATTACCTTTACATTTATATCAAATTCAAACCAAATTCCGAGACGAAATTCGTCCTCGTTTCGGCTTGATGCGCGGTAGGGAATTTATCATGAAAGATGGTTATTCTTTCCACACAGACACTGACAGCTTAAAACAAACATATCAGGATATGGATCAGGCCTACCGTAACATTTTAAGTCGATGTGGCTTAAGTTTTCGAGCGGTAGAAGCCGATTCTGGGGCCATTGGGGGATCTGGATCTCAGGAGTTTATGGTATTGGCGGATGCTGGAGAAGATGATATTGTCTATACTGAAGATGGCAAATATGCGGCAAACGTCGAAAAAGCGGTTTCACTGCCTGGGGATGTCATTCAATCTCCTTTTAATAGTTATGAAAAAAAAGCGACTCCCAATGCTGAAACTATTGCTAAAGTAACAGGATTTTTGCAATGTTCGGCGACTAATATTGTTAAAAATATTTTATATCAGGCTATCTATGATTCAGAGAAAATAGTATTAATTCTAGTAAATATTAGAGGGGATCAAGAAGTTAACGAAGTCAAATTACAAAATGAGTTGCTAAAATTAGCCCCTAATTATAAAGCTCAAACTATTCTTAGTTTAACAGTACCAGATCAAAATGCTCAACAAAAATGGGCGGCGAAACCTTTACCTTTAGGCTATATCGCTCCCAATTTAAGGGATGATTATATTGCAAAGTCAGGGCAAGTTGAGAGTACTTTTTTAAGAATGGCAGATCAAACAGTGATCGATCTTGAAAATTTCGTGACGGGGAGCAATGAGTCAGGTTATCATGTGGTAGGGGCAAATTGGGGACAAGAGTTCACGTTACCTAAGTTAATCGTTGATATTCGTAAGGCTCAAGTTGGCGATCGTGCAATTCATGATCCTAGTCAAATATTACAAATCACCAGGGGGATTGAAGTCGGGCATATTTTCCAATTAGGAACAAAATATTCTGAGGCTATGGGTGCAACTTATACTGCGGAAGACGGCACAGAAAAGCCCTTTGTGATGGGATGTTATGGTATTGGAGTATCCCGTTTAGCACAGGCGGCAGTGGAACAATCCTACGATAAAGATGGTATTATCTGGCCCAACGCCATCGCACCCTATCATGTTACCGTGGTTGTACCCAACATCAAGGATGAAGCACAAGTAAAAGTCGCCGAAAAACTCTATCAAGAATTGAATCAAGCAGGAATTGAAGCCTTGTTAGATGACAGAGACGAACGAGCGGGGGTAAAATTTAAAGATGCGGATTTAATCGGGATTCCCTATCGCATTGTGACGGGAAGATCTTTAAAAGAGGGGAAGGTAGAATTAGTGACTAGGGCCACAAAAGAATCTCGAGATCTGGCCATAGAAGAAGTAGCGAAAATTTTGTCAGATAAACTTAAGAATAATTCATAATTAAAAAATAGAAGCCATAAACAGCAACAATTATTAATTAATAATTAAACTGCATTTCAAATACATTTAAGTAGTATAAGAAAAAATAGATATTACTATGCCACAAGAACAAAAAACCTATAAAAATGTTATGGAAATTTTCGTCGATGATGAAATCCAGCATCAATTAACCAATAATCAAACTTTAGGTAATATCAAAGGCTATTTGAATTTATTGGAGGTGGCAACTTTTGCTCTAAATCGTCTCCCTAACCTTTACGCCTCGTCTTTAGAAGGCATCGAAAGACAACGAAGAAAACTGAAACAAGACAGTGTCTTAAGACGTAAAATTGCTCAAGCAGTTTCTCAAGCTTTTGCCGCCGTTGAAAGAGATCCTCTTAAACGTTCTACTCCCATTGAACAAGAACAGAATGACGTCATACAAGAAGCGAAAGAAACCCTTTTAGAATTAGAGAATTTTGTCCCGAAACAGGAATTAGCGTGGATTGTATCTTTTATGGAATCTTTTTTATTCAATATTAATAATAGACAAATGAATGATGAAGAAGTTGTAAAATTATACTACTTACTCTATTATTACTGGCAAGAAAATCAATAAACTTTGCTCAATCAAAGCAATAGAGGCGTTAGTCCTCTCCCATAATTGAAAAAATAGGACTGAAAGAATCATTCCACCGTGCCAAAATAATCTTGTCTGGAGAAGTCTATTGGATAATAAGCAAGGGAAAATTAACTGTCAATTGTCAATTGTCAATTCTTACAAGATAATTGGTTAATGAAAATTAATATTAAGATAGAGGAATAAAAATCAATGACTTTAGCAGAATTAATTGAGAAAGGTGGTGTAGCGATTTGGCCTCTCTTATTCTTATCAATCCTTGCCTTGGGTACTACTATAGAACGTATTTTCTTTTGGTCAAAAGTACTCATCAAAGAAGAACAAATTTTGAACAGTATAATGGATGCGGCGACAACTAATTGGGCAAAAGCAGGAGAAATTACCTCAAGATACCGTAACCACCCACTAGGTAAATTCTTAAATACCCCCTTACAATTAGACAATCCCGATCCAGAAGTATTCCATTTAGCCTTAGAAACAGGAGCTGATGACGAGTTAGCCTTAATGCGGAAAGGTGATAAAATTTTGGAGGGTGTTATTGCCTTATCTCCCCTTTTAGGATTATTAGGTACCGTATTGGGGTTAATTAGATCCCTCGGTTCAATTTCTCTCAGCGATTTAGGCACGGCCTCTACTTCAGGAGTTACTCAAGGTATAGGGGAATCTTTAATTTCCACCGCAGTGGGCTTAATTATCGCTATTATTAGCGTGATTTTTTATAGATTATTTCAGGCTTTTTGGTTTAATCAAGTGCGTATTTTTAGGAAAGCTGGAAGTGATTTAGAAGTAATTTATCGTCAGAGATGGAGTCAACATCAACAATTAACGATGTAACATTTTCTTCGGGGGTTTCGATAATTCATACACCCCATCCCTAAAACTAATAAATTACCGTTCATTGAGAGTGTAAGATAAATTTCGCTAATACCCCCTACATTAACCGTTGTCATCTATAATGACCTTAGATTAATCAATATAAATCCCAATCATGATCAAGCGATGACAGAAAATAAGACTAATAATAATCCCCTCACCCCAGAAGAAAAAGAAAATATTATGACATCATTATTACATAAAGAAGGGTCTTGGGTAGATTGGGGAAAAGCCTGTCAAAAACTGCAACAGGGAGGAGTTAATAGTCAGGAAATATTTGAAGGCACAGGATTACAAACTAGCCAACAAAATTTAGTCATCGTTGCTGCTCAAGTTTACGATAGTTTAATTAAGGGTGATGCACAAGAAGATTTATTAACTTATTATCGTGGTCCTCGCAGCGATGTATTATATGAGTTAAGGATTTTAAATCATCAAGAAAGACTTTCCGCTGCTATTTTAGCCAAAGAAAAACACTTAGACGTAGATGGTGCCAAAGAAATCGCTAAGGCCGTGAAATACTTTTCCCATCTTTCTCAACCGCCAACAGGTTTTACTCTTCACCCAGGGGATGCTGTAGCTTATCAACATTGGAAAAATGCCCGTCAGAAAAAAACTTTAGCCGATAAAGCTCGTTTGATAGCAGAAGGATTAAAATTTGCCCATTCCACCACGGCTAGACAACAAATTGAGCAATTATTAACAGAAGCGGCTACATCTACCCCAAAACAAAACGCCCCTTTATTTCCTATATACCGTTTGGAAACGGAAGAAGAATTACCTTGTCTGTTGCCCATCGCTGGCAGATTTCCCCTAACATCTCCAGATTTGGAAAATATACCAATTTTTGAATTGATCGAACCCTATGGCTTAATTAAGATTAAGGAAGATACTGAGGTCGTTTGTATTCCTCGGTGGCAGGTAATTTTAAAAGCACAACATCCCACCGTAATTTTTTGTCGCACTGAAGACTTACCCAAGGAAACTAGCACTAAATCTGAGGAATTATTAACAGTCGTTGACTTGGGGGTTAAAGAATGGAGTGTTAATCATTATTGGTTAGTGGAAGAAGACGAAAAATTAAAATTTAACTGGTTTGAATCCACTCCCAATTGTAAAATTTTAGGTCAATTATTATTGATTTTAAGACCGAAAAAAATCCTCGATGAAGATAATTTAGCCCAACCTTGGCAAATGGACGACTAATAATTATTTGGTATTATTGTATTGTTAAAACTTACAATTAAATATTTACCCAACAGTAAATACTATCCTGCCCAGTAACAATAATTCCCTAGTAAAAATACTTAACTATTTAGTGAAATTTAGATAAAGATTGTGTAAAGAATTATTTAGAAATACTTATTTTTTTTAAGAATAGAGTTGATCATAAGGAATTGTTATAAATCTTGAGCTAAATGAGCTAAAATATAAAGCAAATTCAATATATGGAATAAACTTAAAGGAAAATACGTAATCATAGAATTATGCTTACGCATTTACTACAAACGACAAAATACAAGTAAATTGAAAAATCTCCATTTTACTGTGCATCCAAGTATAACACTAAAAAATGGAAATGGAGTGAAATCAGGAATTGGGATCGCCCATTCCGCGGGGTGGGCATCGATTGTGACTAGTAGTCTGTCAATCTTGAAATTTCAGATCTTGATTCAGCAATGCCAAAAATAGTATTTGCTCAAAAGAAAAAAGGTACTCAGAAGCATCTTCCTTTTTGGGCCCGGTGTCTATTTACCTGTTTAAATTTAATCAATGTTAAGGAGAATTCAAAATGGTTACAAAACTAGACCCAAAAACAGTTGTTAAATTCCAAAATACTCTACCAAACCTTCTCACGCCAGGACTTTTCATTGATGCCACTGATTCTATGAGGGTAAACCCCTACGAGATCACCATGAGAGATGGTACTCATAACTTTGGCTTGCTTGCTTTTACCACAACAACCGCCTGGGGTTATCACAGCACCGATGCACCGCTCTGGGATCAGCTAGGTCTCAACTACTTAGGCCCCACAATCGTGGCGAAGAAGGATGTCCCGATTTCCGTCAAGTGGATTAATGGGCTTCCAGAGACTCACCTTCTAGATGCCGATACTACCCCCCATGGTGCTACGCCAAGTCTTGAAGGGGGTGTTCACGTGCAACCTCACGTCCATGGGGGTCTGACAGTCGCCTCTTCTGATGGAAATCCCTTTGCCAACAATGCTTTCCTGGATTCACAAATCTATACCTATCGCAACGCTCAAGATCCTGCGAACATCTGGTATCACGATCATGCCCTAGGGATTACGCGCCTAAATGTCTATGCCGGACTTGCAGGCTTCTACATCATCCGCGATGACCAAGATACAGGTACTCCAGATGACCCCTTGACTCCAGGTGTTGATGAAAATCCTCTCGATCTACCTGTCAACTATTTTGGTACAGGCACCGAAGTTGGTTATGAATTTCCCATCGTCATTCAGGATAAAACCTTCGATACGACTGGGAATCTTTACTATCCAGCGATTCCTGGCGATCCCTTAGCGGGACCTGGTAATCCAGTAGTACCAGCCGTTCCCGGCGTGGATGCCTTCGGCACTGTAAATCCATTCCCCGGCGACCCTGCCGACCCCATGCCCCCACGGTAGTGGCTGAATATGGGGGCGACGTGATCGTTGTGAACGGGCAAGCATGGCCAAAACTCAATGTTGAACCGCGCGCTTATCGCTTCCGATTCCTTAACGGGTCAGACTCACGTTTCTATACTTTGAAGCTACCCAGAGGTTTGGATTTTCAAGTCATCGGTTCCGATAATGGCCTACTAGATGGTCCTGCCGTCCCCACTCGAGATCTAACTATGGGACCTGGGGAACGCTATGACGTCATTATTGACTTTTCCAAACAAGCCGGTAAAACCCTGACGCTCAGTAACGAGCAGGGAGGAACGGGGGCCCGCCCGATTTTCAATAATCCCCAAACCACCGGGCAAATCATGCAGTTTATCGTTGATCAGCCGCTCACCGTTGCTAACGAGGTTAATCCCGATACAGGAATACCCCAATGGCAGGTCGATTTGCGGCCCGACATCGCTGACACAATTCCGGTCTGGACTAAGAATGCTGGTGGTACTTGGCAAGGTACCGGTCCAATAGTAAATCCAGACACCGGAGCGGTAACAATAGGAGATCTTGGTGCGACAACTGCTCCAGGAGCACACGCCCTGGCAGTTTTTGAAGGGTTAGACAATTATGGACGTCTCTTCCCTCATTTGGGAACGGTCAACGAAGGCTCTCTTCTTTGGTCAGAAGATCCAGACACCGGTCTATTAGTTGAGGGCGATCAACCTGACAATCCTGGAGTAGGCTTCTCTAAAGCAGCCCCTGCAGAAACTGTTGTGGCAGGAGAATACACGTTGTTTGAAGTTTACAACACCACACCTGATTCCCACCCCATTCACCTGCATGGCACGGAGTTTCAAGTTCTGGAACGGCAGAAAATTGCATTCACCCTTACGCCCGATCCCACTGGCACAGATGCCCTGATGAGTGGGGGTGCGTATCTGACCTCTAAATTTGCGGATACCAATGGCGATGGGTTAGTCAATACCAACGATATTACCCTGCTGGGGAAGGCAAACCCTGCGGCAGCTTATGAGATGGGCTTCAAAGATACGGCGATCGTCAATCCAGGCGAGCGGCTTCTAATGGTTGCCAAATACGATCAGGCTTTGCTTACAGAAGATCCCTTCGGTGCTGGTGCTGGAAACTATGTTTGGCACTGCCACATCCTCTCCCACGAAGATCACGAAATGATGCGGCCATTGCAATTAGTCGCCGCAGCACAGCCGGTCTTAGCAGCCAATAACCCACTCGAAACTCAATCTCAATTTTCCCACATCATCGATCCTATTTTACCTATCTACGACAGTCCTACTGTGTCAGGCTAATTCATTTGAATGGCTCTTGATGGATTTTAGAAAATTGAAGTTTGGTTGACGGTTGGAGGATATAATCATCGAAGATGGTAAGGCAGAAGGGAATAAATTTGGGATAAAATTTCTTTCTGAATTCCCCTCTTCATGAGATTTTCAGTTTTTATTTCTGATAACCTCAAAGGAATTAGTTTTGCTAAAATTACCTAACGATTATTTTCGTCTAAATGAAAGCCCACAAATCTTCTCTCCCAACTCCCACCGCCCTTCTCCCCTGCTACCACAACCCCTAATTTCAAAATTGTTCAAGCACTAGTGGTCTGCCAACGACAACGGTTGTGCATCCATCCTGTTTCATTTAACTGACGCATGGCCGCATCAACGATCGGATAACCTGTTTTTCCTTCACACCATGCTTGAAAAAATTTCTCGTTATTTTCCCAAGGAAAATGTTTAAATTGTTGTCGATAAGCACCTTTTTCTAACTCAGGGAAAAAATACAAACAATGTTGATAAAATTCTCGCCATGCTAATTCCTTTTGCCATGCAATAATATTCCCTCTGGCTTCCTCACTTCGGCAGTTCTCTAACTCTATTTGTGTATATTGCCATAAAGTTCGAGGACCAATGGCACCAAATTTGATAGCCGCACTTAATTGTGATGTACTATCAATACAAGGATAGTTTCGATTCTCATTATAATCAGATAATTGATAACGACAAAAATATTCTAGTCTTTCCTGTGCAGCAGTCTCCCCTGGCGTCAGTAATAATTCGTTATCCCATGTAAAACCCAAATCCTCAAGACTCGGTAACGGTACCAAGCCGATATTCATGGCGATGTCATATTCCTCGGCGGTTAAAGGAGATAAACGAGAAGAAGAATTGACAGGTTTGAGTTTTACTTGTTGTGACCAATTACGCCAAAAGGGAGTATAAATCCTATAGGGAGTATTGGTTTTCGATAAAATTTTCCCCGGTGCATGTAGTAACTGATCCCAATAGGGGTTTGAGGGCTTTGAGTAAGTCGAGGGGATGGTTTAAAGCACGGGCATCAGGGACTGGCAACGGACTATATCCTTCTGGGGCTGAGGTTGGAGTTTGACTGGGAGAACGGGTGTAAATACCGACTTGATGAGGCTGTGGGGGTTTTGGCGAAACAGGAAAGGGGAGATGGGAGTAGGTAAAGAGCGAGATGGGGGTAAAAGTTGGAGCACAAGTTTGGCTAAATTGTTTTGTATGAGAAGGCAAAAGGTGAAAATTAAAGTTAATAATGCTTCTATTTCAGAAATAAAATGTTTGTTTTACTAATTCTAAATTCACTTAAATAGCTTACTTAATGAAATACAAAAGCCCAATAATACTTTTTCAGTGCTAACTTCATCAGGGCTATGAAAAGCTAGAGTTTGAGTCTGGGTAATAATTAAAAGCCGATTACTTTCAGGAAAAACTAACCAAACCTCTAAACAACCTGATTCTAAATATTCTGTGGCTTTGGTAAATAAATCTTCAGCATAATCAGTAGGAGAGGCAATTTCGGCAATCAGAGGAGGACTTTGAGGTAAGGTGGCATTATCGCCAAACTGTTCCACTAATTCTGGAGTTAAATAACAAATATCAGGACGACGACCTTGATTAGTAGTAATGCAAGGAAATTCGACATAGACTTCTCCTCCTTGTCCTGATTCTAAGAGATAACTTTTCCAGTAATAGGCTAAATTCGCTTGGATTTTACTATGTCTAATGGTCATACCTGTTTTTTCTAATAAATTGCCGTCAAACCATTCTTTTCCTACGGGAGGATTAGCAATAAAGTCTTCTAGAGTTAAATTTTCTTTAGAGAGAGAGACTATCATAGTTTTGGCTTTCCTTTTAATTCTTATTTATGATCTTAAAATACTATTAATTCTGAATTCTCTATTCTACATTCCACCACTAGATGTTGGGTTTCATTGGTCAGCGGCACTATCTAGGCACTATCTAAACGTTTAAGCAGTAGTTTTTCCAGAGATTCCCTAGTCGTGGGTGGAGTCGGGCTTGATTTGGCGGGAAAAAAGATATATGGTATTGAGTAATTGATCGGTGGCAACTTGTTCTCCTTTCTCCTCTGCCACAAAATCTTCAATCAATTTGGTAATAATTGTTTGACTATGTTGCCAATTTTCTGCTCCTAATTCTTCGAGAAAATGGGCATTAACCACTTCGGTTAAAAACTTAACATCATTGGGTTCGGGCATTCTCACTCGCAGACAACGGCGTAAAAAAGGTGCGGGAAAGCTGACTCTGATGTTTGATTCGATAATGTAATTAAAATTTCGTTGTCAGTAATAAAATGGTAATCAGTCGCTTTGACCCCCTCAAAATTAATAAGTTTAGTGATAGGATGAAGAGAGGAATTAGAAGGCATAAGATAAAAATTGTGGTTTTATTTAAAAATTTGATTAATTTTCCTAATAGTTAAAAGCGGGGTAGCAGCTATTTATCAGAACTGATCGCTTCATTTGTGTAAAATTTTACCATTTTGTGACTTTGTTTTTGCACTTAATTTGTCATACTCACTGTAGAAGAGCCAGAGTAATTAGAAATAAAACTTAAGATTTCTTGACAAAAATTAACTGATTTTGGGGGTCATGCTCTTGCAATGTGTTAAGAATTGTAAAGTAATCAAAAATAGCGAAAAGTAAAAACCAATATCTATTAGGGCTTTAAGGCTATTTTCCTATATCGAACTCAGGTTATGTTAGCTCTCAGAGTGATTCCTGCCAATGATTGGTGGGATGATTTCTGGCAAACATATACTTCCTCAGCAAAACCTTTAATCGCTTAAAATGATCCCTATTCAATTGCGAAAAACTATTCTCTTTCTCTTATCGCATCATACGCTTACTGTACGGTTTTGGCAAGGTGGGCTGTGGTTTAAATTTTAGTTTGGCGATCGCCGTTTAATATGACCAACGACATTTGACCACACCCCTCTCAAACTGATTAAAACCACCCCGATCACTTTAGCCATTCATCACCAAAAGTGAGAAAGAGCCTTAATTTGGGCTAAAAAGAGAAACTCATTGCGAGTGCTCCCTTGATTCAGGAGAGAAGTCAGCACTTCCCATAACCTGAATGGAGCCGAGATCGGGTAGTTTTACGGTTAGCTCCCACTCCCCCCCAAGAGAAAGCACGAAGCTTGAAAAGTCTTCAAAGGTAAGACCCCGGGAGCCATTCTCTAATCGGGAGATTCGAGACTGAGATACTCCTACTTTTTCAGCAAATTCCTCTTGGGTGAGACCAAGATGGGAACGAAGTTCTCGAATGGTTCGTATCTCTTTGAGAGCTTCTGTAGCTCGTGCTTGTATGCGTGCCCTCCTTTCTGGGGACAGGGAAGCCATTTTCTCTTCGTGACTAATCATTGTCCCTCCTCCTTGATCGTGTTTAGGTGTTGTTTAAATCTCTGGTCGGCGATACGGATATTTTCCTTGTACCAATCAGACCCCTTTCCCGTCTTATTGCCTCCAACCAAAATGATAGCTCTTCGTTTTGGGTCGAAGGCAAAGAAAACCCTCCAAGGCTCTCCCTTGTGTTGAACCCGAAGCTCTTTCATATTCGGATACCTACTCCCTTTAACGGTATCAACATAAGGCCGTCCGAGCATTGGCCCTTCAGCTTGAAGAAGCTCAAGCGAGAACAAGACCGCATCTTGCAAGTCTTCCTGTTGCTCGTTAAACCAAGTGTCGAACTCATCGTGGTACAAAACTATCCATTTCATATTTAGATTATATGCCATTTTGGCATAAAGTCAAGGTTATTACTATGGAGTATTCCGACTCCGACTCAAGGCAGTCCGGATGAAAAAATTTCACCATCAGAGATGAAAGTGGTGACTTTCAAGTCAGGGTGGGAAAGAACTCGGAGATCTGAGCGAGATAATTTCTGGAAGTAATGGTGCAGATCCAATATCTATTTCTGATACCTGGCGAGGAATAGTATTCGATTTATATGGCATGTAATCTCAGAGCGTCCCAATTAATAATCAAGGTTGAGAAGGTTATTAATCTCGTTTGGTTATCCCACCGTCCGGCTACGAAAGAGGTAATTAACATGATAAATCAATTTAATCTCACTGACGAAATTTTGGAAGCTGCCAAACTTCTGAAGGAAGAAAAAGATCTGATTAGTTCATCTGAAGAGATCGCCAAGATCCTTTCTGATTGGCTGTGCTACGAATTGTCAGAAATTGAATGGAATTACCAACATTCAAGCTTCTTACAACGAGAAATTTTTAATCTCGAACTGAATACTGAGAGATTAGCCGCATAACCATTCTCAGGCGAGGTTGTTACTTTCACCCGCCTCGCCAAATCGCCAAAAATAAATGAGGTATTAATCATGATCTTAGAAACTTCACCACACGGTAGCTTTCAAGTTGTGCGACTCGCTCGAAGTGTCGCCATTTGTGAAGCCGTCAAAGGAGACCGGTACGGCTGGGGAAATGCGACGAACAGCGACCCCGCTTTTATTACCTATGGAATTAGGTCGGGCCATTAAAACGATCTTTCTTTGTCAATATCTCCATTCAGAAGCAGTCCGACGGGAAGTAAATGAAGGCTTAAATGTGGTAGAGAGATGGAATGGAGTTAATGATTTTATCTTCTATGGCAAAGGAGGAGAGTTTGCTTCTAATCGTTTAGAAAGTCAGGAATTATCGGCATTATCTTTGCATCTATTGCAGATCTGTTTGGTCTATGTAAATACCTTAATGATTCAAAAAGTTTTGGCTCAACCCCACTGGGAAAAAAAAGACTTAACCAGAGTGATTTACGGGCAATCACTCCTTTGATTTTCAGTCATGTCAATCCCTATGGGACGTTTAAGTTAGATCTCTCCGAGCGTATCCCAATAAATCCTAACAGTGCTACTCATTACAGCCATTGCATTAGCAATTCACAGTTTTTTCTCTCACAAGAAGGTTTACTATCTATATCTGATCTTAACTGCAATTACTGGCGTAACAAACATTGCCTATCTGACAGTTTTCAATGCGGGGGATTTTCCGGTATTATCAATTTTTCCTAATGCAATGTCTGCAGCTTTTATTGTCTTGTCCATGGTTCTGATGATTCATCAAGTTTTTATGGAAGAAGCTGTTACTGCCGACACCTTAATTGGAAGAATTTGTATTTACCTGTTGAGCCCTTATTTATGGACTATTCTCTATGAAATTATTCTAGCCGTAAATCCTGACTCTTTTTCAAGTCCACTAAATTCCTTCCATATTTTTGACCTACTGTACTTTAGTTTTACAACCCTTACAACTGTTGGTTATGGAGAGATAACACCAGTGAGTCAGGCAGCTAGAGTTTTTGCAAATTTAGAGGCTGTTTTTGGTGTATTCCCGAACTTCCCCCTTTGACAAAAACGAAAACCTTTGCTGTGTAAAGTTTTGAACCACTTATCTCCCCCTATTTACTGGGGACAAATTAAGGAAATCTCCACCAAATCTAATGCCTTTTGTTGTAATCGTGTTGGTCGAGTAATGGTCTGGAAACTAGACTTTCCCTGAGCCAAATTACATTCTACTTCCACAAGACAAATTGTCCCTAAATCTTCTAATAAAGTCCAATAATAATGCCTCTCTTTGCTGTTTATTCTTTTCCGCAATTAACTGATAAGGGTTTTAGTTGTTATTCAATACTTTTGTACGGGGGAAGTTCGGGAATATGAATAAAGAGAATTTTTCTGTCAAAAGAGATTAGCATAATTTTTTCTAGATTACTTTGCTGAATAGATTTTTAAGCATTTCTAAGAAGTTAATTGAGAAGTTGCGTTTGTGCTGTTTATTTCCCCAACAATACTATAATAAATAATAAATAATAAATAATAAATATAGAAAACCTTTTTTTTTTGATTATTTTTTACTAATTTTTATTTGCCCGAATTTCTTCCCTTTTGCCTTACCCCCTCCAACAATTATATTTCCTGAACCTGCATTATTCATGAAGATTTGAGAAAATTTTCGAAACCCTTTCCTGGAAAGGAATCTGGCGATAGCGCTTCTAATCAGAGGCTTTCTATCCCCGGCTCATAACCATAAATCTCAACAAGTTGATAATTTTGCTAGATTAATTTTTCTGCTGTAACTGCTTAATAAAAGTTAGATGTTTTTCTGTGTTCAAATGTTTTCCTAATTCCGATAAAACTTCTGCCAAATTATAGTCAAGAAGAGAAGTCATCGACAGAACTAATCCCGGAAATATTTGACTTTCAATCAATCCGGAAGAATCTGGTTCCAATTGAAGATATTTGCCTTGATCCAGATAAAACCAATCGATTTTTTGATCATAGACTTGCCAAACGATATATTCTTTAACTCCATGACGGCGATAGACCTGTAGCTTGTCGTATAAATCATAGGAAGCACTAGAACCTGCTATTTCGACAATCAATTCCGGTGCACCTTCGATATAATCATCGTTACTAATTCTCGATTGTCCCCCCAATTCTGATTTTATTCTCACAAGGGCATCGGGTTGCGGTTGATTGTCTAAGTCTAATCTGATGGTGGCATTATCCGCTAGTTCAACTCCGGGGGTATTTGCTACATAAAAACCTAACCAAGTCATGATCAAACTATGGGGTAAACCATGACCTTTATATCTTAACGCCGCCGCCGCCATATATACTACTCCATTAATTAATTCTATTTTTTTTTGTTCAGGCATCATCCCAGAGCGTTTTTCAAACTCGAAACGATTAAGGCGATCGCCATTTTCTAAAGGTGGGATTAGGGGGGGTTTCATGACTAAACTCCAGTGATTAAAAAGGCTATGAAATTAAATTATATCCCAGCCCAATACTGCGCTTACTTTTCACGGGATCTTTCTGGCGGTCATGAGTGTGGTCGGTGTGGGAAGTGTGGGAAGTATTGGATTTTTCTTCCCTCTCCCCCCTCTTGTTTTAACGAAAAAAATGCCGTGAAAAGTGAGATCTAAGTTCACAGTTCTGAGTTACCCTTAGAATTAATATTCGTTCTTTAACTTGACACCAATGGGTAGGAGTAGCAAATATGTTTGTTCGAGAAAAAACTAATACTGATCCGACACAAGAGCCTCAATTAATTACTTTGGAAGAGTTTCTTGACTGGTATCCCGATGGTTATTATGGGCGATTCGAATTACATGATGGAGTTATTATCAAAATGCAACCTACTGGCACTCACGAACAAGTAGCAGGTTTTTTGGCTTCAAAACTATCAGTTTACATTGATCGTCTGAATTTGCCTTTATTTATCCCTCGACAAGGACTGATAAAGGCGATGGATTCCGAGAAATCAGCTTATATTCCTGATGTCATGGTATTAGATAGTGATTCTGTGAACCATAATGAACCCATGTGGAAAAAGCGATCGACTATCACTCATGGTACAAGTGTTAAATTGGCGATGGAGGTTGTAAGCACTAATTGGCAGGATGATTATTTAATGAAGTTAGGAGAGTATGAAAAGTTAGGCATCGGGGAATATTGGATTATTGACTATTTAGGATTAGGGGGAAGACGCTATATTGGTGATCCCAAACAACCCACTATTTCTGTTTATCATTTAGTGGAAGGAGAATATACTGTGGAGTTATTTAAAGGTCAAGATGTTTTGCGATCGCCATCTTTTCCCAACTTAAGTTTAACGGTAGAACAAATCCTTCAGGTTGGACAATAGAATAGATAGCAATACTGCTCGGAAGCGTGCCGAAAACATTACGGTGAAGGAAAAGTCAAAAGGAGGCAGGAGGAAAGAAATTTTTGGAGAAGATAAATTATCAACACATGGACTATGGAACCAAGACGGCAGCTCCTTTTATCTTTCCACTTCGGAGATACTCTAGTGCTTCATTGGCTTCAGTAAGAGGGAAAGAAGATACTTGTGTTTGAATGGGAATTTGTGGAGCTAAAGCTAAAAATTCTTCCCCATCTTGACGAGTAAGGTTAGCGACAGAGCGTAAGACTCGTTCTCCCCACAAAATCTGGTAGGGAAATGAAGGAATGTCACTCATATGGATGCCAGCACAAACTACTACTCCCCCTTTAGCTATCGCCCTCAAGGCCTTAGGAACTAATGACCCGACTGGTGCAAAGATAATCGCTCCATCGAGAATCTCCGGAGGTTTTTCATCTGAACCTCCAGCCCAAACCGCTCCCAGCGAACGAGCAAATTCCTGTCCCTGACGATCTCCTGGCCGAGTAAAAGCATAAACCTGCCGACCTTGATGAAGGGCAACTTGGATGAGAATATGGGCAGCGGCTCCAAAACCATAAAAGCCCAGTTTTTGGCCTTCGCCAACTAGGCGGTAAGAACGATAACCAATTAAACCCGCACATAATAGTGGAGCGGCCTGTAGCGCAGGATATTTTTTGGGAATGGCAAAACAAAACTGTTCATTGGCTACGCTGTATTCCGCATAACCTCCATCTAGTTGATACCCAGTGAATCTTGCTTGATCACAAAGATTTTCCCGCCGAGTTCGACAGTAATGACAATGTTGACAGGTGGCTCCCAACCAAGGCACTCCTACTAGGTCACCTGGGGAAAATTTCTGGACTTGTGATCCTATCTCCTCAACTATTCCCACAATCTGATGTCCCAAAATCAGAGGAAACTTAGCTGGGGTTAATTCTCCATCAACAATATGTAAATCAGTACGACATAACCCACAAGCTTGAACCTTGACTAACACTTGTTGAGGTGATGGTCGAGGAATGGGAACCGACTCGGCACATAGTCTCTCCTTGGCAGCTTTTAAAATCATGGCCTGCATGGTTTGGTTTACCCCCGTTGCTTGGTTGTGGTCAAAAACTCTTGGTATTTGTGGAACTTTTTTAAGTTTAACAGGATTTACGCAAAGGACATAGTGGTCTGTTTTCAAATAGACTTTATCGAAGATAGAAAAAGAATTAAAAAAGATTTATCCAGAAATAATGACTAAAATCCGGTGTTGGCAGAATTAGCGGCAGGAGGTCTATAATTGATTATCTATTATTTACTATTAAGAATCATGTTTTTATTTGGATTAGGAGACAAAAAATTAACCTTTCCTACCCCAGAGGAAGTGTTACCCGGAAGAAGTGAAACTATGCCCATCCCGAATCAACATTATGTTAACGGTAATCCCATGAGTCCGCCTTATCCTGAAACAATGGAATTGGCGATGTTTGGCATGGGTTGTTTTTGGGGTGCTGAGAGAAAGTTCTGGCAACTGGAAAAGGGCATTTATCTCACTGCCGCCGGTTATGCAGCAGGTTTGACCCCAAATCCTACCTATGAGGAGGTTTGTAGCGGCAGAACGGGTCATAATGAGGTGGTAAAAGTGGTTTATGATCCCAATATCATCTCCTATGAGACTTTATTAAAGGTTTTCTGGGAAAATCATGATCCCACTCAGGGTATGCGTCAAGGTAATGATAAGGGTACTCAATATCGTTCAGGTATTTATACTTATTCTGGCGAACAACAAACCTTGGCGGAAAAATCAAAAATTCTATTTCAATCGGAGTTAAAGAAAGCTGGTTATGGAGAAATTACCACAGAAATCATCCCCGCACCTGAATTTTATTTTGCCGAGGGTTATCATCAACAATACTTAGCGAAAAATCCCAACGGTTACTGTGGTTTAGGAGGTACAAAAGTTTCTTGTCCTTCTTTTAGCCTTTATTAAAATTTGTAGCTCAAGAGGGTTTTTCTGGGAAACTGGATTAAAAAGCTTTTATACCGTCCGCACCAACTCGGTGTTAGCCGGCTCTCCTTACCTCTAGCGTCACCTCTACCTCTACTTGATGGCGTTGGATGAGGACAAATATGCAGCAGCATAATAAACTGCTGAGGAACTTAACAATAGCCAGATTTTGTGCCAAGCGATCACGAAGTGGCGCCTTAATACGTTTGATGACATTTTTCCCTTATATTGGACGATTATAATATTTTGTAAAGAAAAATAAAGTTTCTTCTACATCATTAAGGTAATTTTGGCAAGTTTTTTAATGTTTTTTTAAGATTCTTGACAGATTGATGACAATTGAAGATTTTAGTTCTACCCTATATAAGTAGTCAGAAAACAAAAAATCCTATGACTATTAAAATTTTTTAACTTCCCCCTTAAAACTCCCATTTGGGAGAAAAAACAATGAATATCTGGTTACCTTTATTTTTCTCATTATCATTAACTACTCTTGTTAGTTTTGCCACCCCCGTTATTTTATTTATTTTCATTCTCGGTTTTATGGCAGTTGTTTCCCATTTACCTTTGATTAATATATGGGGAGAAAAGGTTTATGAACAAGTATGTAATTTTTTGGCATTATTTGGAGAAGGTTCGGGTAGTATTGGTATTTTAACTATTGCACTCACTTGTGCCATAGCTGGATTACTATTTGAATCCTTTAATTTTTATCGTCGTTATCGTGTCCTCAGCAAACAACCTGTTAATTATTCATGGTGCCAGGAAAAAGTTTCTACTAATTAAGAGGTTGCTGAAAAAATCAGTGAATCCAAATTCCGAACTCTGGTATCAAATACTTATCCCCCCAGATATGCCTCCAAAACTTTATGATTACTTTGGATTTTATCTGGGCTACCATCTGCTAAATTTGAACCTTCTGCTAATACCCAAACATGACTACAAAGAGACATAATCACATCCATATTATGCTCGATGATGAGAAAAGAAATGCCCTGTTTCTTCCAGTGAACAATATGTTCACAAATTTTATTGATTAAACTAGGATTAACTCCGGCGGCTGGTTCATCGAGTAAAATTAATTTTGGATTAGTCATCAAAGCTCTTGCCATTTCCAATAGTTTACGTTGTCCACCGGATAAAGCACCAGCATAATCATAGGCTTTTTCCGCTAATCCCACTGATTCCAAGATATTCATGGCCTTGTCCCTATTTTCTTTCTCCTCTCGCCGAATTTCACCCTGATTCCACACCACGGAGAATAAAAATTCTCCCGTTTGATTCTGAGTACCTAATAACATATTTTCTAGTACGGTTAAACGAGATAAGACTCTGGCTACTTGAAAAGTGCGAATCAAACCCTTTCTGGCAATTTGATGGGGTGCTGAGTCCTCAATGGCTTTACCTTCAAATAAGATCTTTCCACTATCAGCCTTCAAAAAATTAGATAGCAGGTCGAATAAAGTACTTTTTCCCGCTCCATTAGGACCAATTAAACCAGTAATGCTGTTAAGTTTAACATTTATACTGGCATTATTCACCGCTTTCAAGCCACCAAAACTTTTCGATAAATTAACTGCCGTGAGAATGGAGTCATGATATTGAGATTGATTGTTTTGTTCCATTTTTTGATTGTTTTTTGGCTCAAAAATTATAGTTTTTTCTGTAGTTTTTAATTGTGCCACAGAAATTCAGCTAAAATCCTTAATAAATTAGGATATGGCGTTTCGGGAAAAAAGGTTAAAATAATCCTCATAGTTATTTTGGTGGCAGGATAATGCTGTTAAGGATTATCATTTATTTATTAGAGTAAAGGGATTATCATTTATCATCAGAGTGGGTAGTTTTTAAAGATTAACTATAAAGGAATCAAGATTTGTGTTATATCTGGCAGAAGTAAAAAGTCAAAATAGAACGTTTGTCACAGGTTCTTACAAAACCGAGCTAAAACTATTAGCTTCTCAAGGAGTTGATCAAACATGGAATACTGTGACAGGAGAAGAGGTTATTACTACGGATACTGTCTCAGATCAAAATGTGAAGGGCACTCTTTATATCGTCAATTTAGATAAGAATAAACAAATTCAAGGAGTTCCCGAGTTAGCTGGAGCTCGTGTGGTCAATTATTTACGTCATTTTTCTCGGATCCTTGAAAAAGCTAAATTTCAAGAGGAGGAGATCGAGGAGTGGAAAACTTCTTTGAGAATACAAGGAGAAGAAATTGGACGAAGACAAGCGGAGTTAGATCAACAGCAGCAAATATTACAAAAGCAACAGGAAAAATCAATTGAGTTAGAAGAAGAGAAAAATAAACTCAATGGGGCATGGGAACAATTAAGATTACAACAACAGAAACTGAGTGAAAATAAGAGTACCCAAGGGGAAATTCAAAGTCAATTACAAAATTTATTAGCCGGGGTAAGAGATGATGCTTTTAGTCTCGAAAATTTGCATCAGGCTTTTTCTGGTGTCAATACTCAGCAAAGTGTTTTACAGAACTACTGGCGACTATTAGAATCCCAAAAGACTATTTTAGAACAAAAACAACAAGAATTAGAAGGGAAAAAACATGATCTTGAACAACGCCGTCAAGAATCACAATCTTTAGAAAAGAACTTACAAAAACTCGTCTTAGATTTTCAGTGTGATGAGATAATATTACAGCAAAAAGAAGAGTCCCTCAGGAACTTGAATATATATTTAGAAAGTTTTACTCGCCTGGATCAAGAAATTTCCTCTTTAGCGGATGACAGCGATGATATCGAAATTGATTTTCAGGCCCTAGAGATTATGTCTTTAGGAGATTTAGAGAAAAATGTTAATGATCTTCAGCAAGAAACTTCTAAACTGGTTGATTTTGTGAATTTACAAGAAGAAGAATTAACTTTACAAAGCGATGAAGTTAAACAACTTCAGGAAAAAATCAATCAAGCTAGTGAAGTTGAGAAATTTAGTTTAGAAACGGAATTAGCCGATGCTCAAGAAGCGATGAAAATGTTAAACAAAACATTGGTAGGACAAAGAGTTAATCTCAAAAGACAGCAAAAAATGCTCAATCAACATCTAAGAATTTTTAGTCGTCGTAAGGGGATTATCGATCTTGATTTTGCCGATACTATTAATCTTCGTCCTGTTTTAGGTGAAATTGAAACGACACTAAGTCTCTTGGCACAACAACGAGATAAACTTCATGAAGAAATTAATGCTTTGCGTCATGATCATACTGAAGTTAAACAGACTATTGCCCATGAAAAACAAAAATGTGAGCAACAACAGGTTCAACTTGAACAAGAACAGGAGCATTGGCTACAATCTTATCAAGATGTTATTAAAACTCAAACGGAGATTAGTCTTTTAGAACAGATATTACATCCAATTCAAGAACAGCTGAACCACATTCGCCCTCATTTAGAAGCCTTAGAGCAATCCACTCGAAAATTTGATCATGTTTTTAATGAATTACAATCCATGTTTTAATTTTGCCAACAACTCAATTTTGTGAATTTTATTCCTACATTTTTATTTATTTTACTGTCAGTAATTAACACGATGACGATAACTGCGGTTGTGGCTGAAACTGTTAATGTTCCTGAAAAAAGTCAAGAATTTGATTTAGATCCCTCAATTATCGAGAATAGTCCCGTTATTCAACAATGGATACAAGAAATTCCTGATATTTCCTCCAAAATTCTTCATCAACCGAGTTTCCGTACTCGATATCGTTTTGGTTACAGTCAATTTCCTTCTAATAATGACTCTGGGGGGATTTTCGTTGGGGCGGAAGATATTTTTATCGGCAATACCCCTTTAACTTTTAGTGCTAACTATAGCAGTGATTTGAGTAATAGTTCTCATCCGAAAAGTCATCGTTTATCTGTGGGGGCGAACGTACAATATTATCTTTTACCCTTAGGAAATTATGTCAATATTGCACCGATGGTGGGATATAAATACATAGAAACTAGCGGTTATAATACTGGGGGGGTAAATGTGGGGTTGAGAGTGGCTTTTGCCCTTTCACCCCAAGGTGCGGCAGATATATTTTTTTCTCAAAGTTTTATTTCTCCTTCCAGTAATGATGAGGTAGGTATTACACAAATAAATGTTGGTTATGCCGTAACTAAAAATTTGCGTTTATCCACAGAAATCGCTTGGCAAAATTCTATCAAACAAAACGACTCCCAGGTTAGTGTTGGTTTTGAGTGGATGCCATGATCATTAGACTTCTTTAATAATATTAATTGCTATATGATTTGGTTAGGAATTGATCCCGGATTGGCGATCATCGGTTGGGCTATTTTGGAAGGGGATGAAACAAAAACCCCCGAAATCATTGAATACGGGATTATTGAAACTTATCAAAGTATGCCCACAGGAGAGCGTCTAGCGGAATTAGAAGCAGATTTTGTAAGTATAATCCAAGAGTTTAAACCAGATCGTGTTGCCATCGAAATGCCCTTTTTTAGTCGGCAAATAAAGTCTGCAGGCAAGGTTTTACAGGGCTTAGGGGTGATTAATTTAGTGTGTTATCGTGAGGCCCAAATAACCCCTATTTTCTTACACCAAGCCAGTTGGAAAGCACATCTGGGTAGTGGTCGAGCCACTAAGGATGAAGTGGCAGAAATGTTGCGACAGATTTTTGATTTACCACAATTACCCATTAATGACAGTGTAGATGCCATCGCCATTGCCTATGCTGGAGCTTGTGGTTTAAGAAATGCCATTGATTAATGATCAACAATTAACCATTATCATATTATAGTTATTCCCTATTGCCACTTATTATTTATTACTTATGACTATTCTTGATATTTGTAACTTACAAGTAATTTTTACTAATGATGAGGGTCAAGCTACCATTGCCGTGGATAAAATCAGTGTATCTCTAGCAAAAGGCGAAACTTTAGGCATTGTGGGAGAATCTGGTTCGGGAAAATCTGTGACATCTCTTGGTATTATGGGGTTATTGCCATCATCAGGAAAAATTAGCGGCGGTGAAATTTACTTCCACGATAATCAAGCTAATCCCCCCGTTGATATCGTTTCTTTGTCTGAGGAGGCAAAAAGACATTATCGTGGTGGCAAGATCGCGATGATATTTCAAGAACCCATGAGTTCACTAAACCCCGTTTATAATATTGGTTTTCAGATCACCGAAGCTATCCGTTTACATCAAAATATTTCGGAGTTGGAAGCGACGGGAAGGGCTATCAATTTATTACAGGAAGTAAAACTTTTACCCAGGGATGAAGAATTAACGGCAGAATTTTTACAACAAAATATCCTTAAAAATCCTTCCGAAAAAGAAATTCAATCATATCTCAACCAGCGCAAACGAGCAATTTTAAAACGTTTTCCCCATGAGATGAGTGGCGGACAATTACAAAGGGTCATGATTGCCATCGCTATTTCCTGTCAACCGAGTATTTTAATTGCCGATGAACCTACTACGGCTTTAGATGTGACAGTGCAAGCTACCATCTTAGAATTGTTAAAAGAATTATGCCGTAGTCGGCAAATGTCCCTAATTTTCATCACCCATGACTTAGCGGTGGTTGCCAATATCGCCGATAGTTTAGCGGTAATGTATCAAGGAAAAATCGTTGAATACGCCAAAACCAGAGAAATTCTCTTTAATCCTCAACAACCCTATACTAAAGGTTTACTCGCTTGTCGCCCTCGTTTAGAAGAAACTCGTGCTTATTTGCCCACTGTAGCGGATTTTATGGCTGATAATCAAGAGACGACCATCGCCGTTCCCTCCCCCTCATTGGCGGTAAATCCAAGGGAAATAAAGCTCAATCAAGCCCTGCTGACGGTGGAAAAATTAAGGGTTGGATTCCCCAAACAAGGATCATTACCTTGGCACAAAGAATATTTTTGGGCTGTGAATAATGTTAGTTTTCAAGTATTTCCAGGGGAAACTTTAGGCTTAGTGGGAGAATCAGGGTGTGGTAAATCCACCTTAGCTCGCACTATTTTAAGGTTAATTCCCACCGAGGCCGGCAAAATCGAGTTTTTAGGGCAAGACTTAACCACATTAGCCCCCAGAAGTAAGCATTTAAGGCAATTACGCCGAGAAATGCAAATTGTTTTCCAAAATCCCTATAATTCTCTCAATCCCCGCATCAGTATCGGCAATACCATCATTGAGCCGATGGTAATTCACGGCATGGGTGGGAATAACAAAAAACGCCAAGAAAGAGTTAGATATTTACTTGATAGAGTCGGCTTGAATCCTCACTGGTTTGACCGTTATCCCCACGAGTTATCAGGAGGGCAACGCCAGAGGGTCTGTATTGCTAGAGCATTAGCTTTGAATCCTCAATTAGTCATCTGCGATGAGTCGGTATCGGCACTAGATGTGTCCATTCAAGCCCAGGTGTTAAATCTACTCAAAGAGTTGCAAGCAGAATTTGGCTTAACTTATATTTTCATCTCCCATGATTTAAGTGTTGTCAAATTTATGAGCGATCGTATAATGGTAATGAATCAAGGACAAATTGAAGAAATGTCCACAGCGACGCAAATAATCGACAATCCTCAAAGAGAATATACCCGAAAACTAATCGCCTCTATTCCTAAATTTCCTATGCAGAGCGAAAATTAATGATTCTGAGAAAGGTACATTAAATTTGTGAGTTTATAAAGTAATCTAGCTCCAATATTACCATCCCATTGATCTTCATTTACCTTACTAGGAGCTACTTCACAAAGATCAAAACCAATAATTTTCTTCCCAGATTTAACCAAAGTTTGTATTAAATAGATGGCTTGATTAAAGTCTAAACCACCAGCAACGGGGGTGCCAGTATTCGGGCAAAATGCTTGATTTAATCCATCGATATCAAAACTAATATAAACTTTTTCTGACAAATTATAGATAATATTTTGACATTGTTGTTGCCATGACATTCCTTGATAAATATTATTTTTTAACTGCCAATCATCAAATAAAACAATACGATTTTCATTTTGAATTTTATCCATTTCTTCCTGACATAAATCCCGAATGCCCACTTGGACTAATTTACTAATATTTGGCAATTGCAAGATATTATACATAATAGAAGCGTGAGAGTAAGTAAAGCCTTCGTAAGCTTTTCGTAAGTCTGCATGGGCATCTACATGTAAAATGCTATATTCTTGATGAGATTCTGTAAGAGCCCTCATGTAACCTAAGGGCACACTATGATCGCCACCGATTAAAGCGATTAGTTTGCCTTGAGATAACAAAGTTTTACATTGAGTATAGACCCAGTTATTTAATTCTGTACTTGCTTGATTTACCGTTGCCAATTCTGAAGCGATGGCTTTGTCATTAAGATCATTTCCTGATTCTAAATAGTCTATCACTTTTTTTGCGATCGCCCTTGTTGCTTCACTTTTTGCCTGAATTTCCCTATCAATGGGGATGGTGGCATAACCTTTTTCCCATGCTTGGGGTAAATCAAAATCATACCAGTCTAATTGGTAGGAAGCGTCAAGAATGGCTTGAGGTCCTTTGGCTGTACCTTCACCGTAAGAAACAGTAGCGTCCCAAGGTACACTTAAAAAGACTATTTTGCTATCTTCGATGGTGGTAGGTAAGCCGAAAAAACAATTATTTTTAACAGTTATTTGATAGGGGTTAAAGTTATAATAGTCCACCGCTATTTTTACTTGATATTATTAGTTTTTTTATTGTTATATTTGCTTATAAAGTTGATTTTTTGCATATAGTTAAGTTGCCTCTATTTTCTCCGTCTTACTTTTTCATAATAAAACTCAATTTTCCCAACTTAAAAGGGTTTTTGATTCTGCATTCTACCACTAGTCTTCCCCACAACAGGAGTTAATGCCCAGACTTTTGAGAACTAAATCACTGACAGCATTAGCGATGGCAAATTCACTATAAAAACTTTTTTGAAAGTCAAAAGATTGCATTTCAGTTACTATAGCAATAACCAGCGAACCGAGATCGTTTTCCCCTTCTAAGCGTTGACGGATAAAGATTTGAGCCGCCCTTGAGGCAATAGTCTCATTAATAACTTCAGGGATAAATTGTTCATCTAACCACTGATGTAAATTGGTTTTGAGCCAAATTTGTTCAACATCGGCATTTTCTAGGGGTGGTAAAACAATAGGAGGAATAGGTTGAGACATGATTAAATAATAATATATGTTTCCTTTATTAGAAATTATATATATTTGGTTCCGCAGTTATGATCGATATTCCCTCTATTATTCAGGGGTATGCTCACGGTAATTTTTTAATGGCTGACGATTATCAACAGTTGGCGTGGTATTCTAGCCACCAAAGAACATTAATTCCCCTGGATAATCGCTTTCGTTATCCTAAGTCTTTACAACGGGTATTAAATAAAAATACCTTTTCTGTGGCTATTAATCATGATTTTTTGGGAGTTTGTCGAGGTTGTGCCCATCGAAAGACAACTTGGATTTCTCGAGAATTAATTGATATTTATCTGGAATTAAATCGTGCCGGTTGGGCTTATAGTTTTGAAACATGGCAAAATGATCAATTAGCAGGGGGTATCTTAGGTATTGTTATTCGAGGTGCCTTTATTGGTGAATCAATGTTTTTTAAGATTCCTGATGCCTCTAAGGTTGCAATGGTTAAATTAGTTGAACATTTGCGATCGCAAAATTTTGTTTTATTAGATGCCCAAATGCAAAATCCCCATCTCGAAAGATTTGGATCATATATCATTGATAACAAAGAATATATGAAATTATTATCAAAAGCCCTTGATACCCAGTGCCATTTCATCCCCTCAACTTCAAGAATTAGCGAATAACTAAAAATTACTGTGACAGGAATACTTTACCTTGTGGCTACTCCCATCGGCAATTTAAAAGACATTACATTTCGTGCGATCGAAATCTTACAAACCGTTGACTTAATCGCTGCCGAAGATACTCGACATACGGCTAAATTATTACAACATTATCAAATCAAAACTCCGACTATCAGTTATCATCAGCACAATCATCAAGCTAGAGTCACGGAATTATCAACAAAACTCTTAGAAGGTTTAAATATTGCCTTAGTCACCGATGCGGGAACACCCGCTATTTCTGATCCGGGTTATCATTTAGTATTGGCTTGTATTGAGTCTAACATTAAAATTATACCAATCCCGGGGGCGATCGCCGCTATCAACGGATTAGTGGCATCAGGACTACCCACAGAAAAATTTTGTTTTGAAGGATTTTTGCCCACGAAAAAGAAATTAAGAGATGATTTATTAAACAAATTACAAGGAGAAAAACGCACCCTGATTTTTTATGAAGCCCCTCATCGTTTAGAGAAAACCTTAGCAGATTTGGCTCAATTTTTCGGAGTAAATAGAAACATTAGTTTGGCAAGAGAATTAACTAAACTTCATGAAGATTTTTGGCGAGGTAGTCTTCAAAAAGCCATGGAATTTTATCAAAATCATGAACCAAAGGGAGAATATACCATTATTGTGGAAGGAAATAACGAAAAAGAACAAATAGAACTATCAGCGACGGAAATTAAACAAGAAATCGACAAATTATTAAAACAAGGCATGAGTAAAACCCAAGCCAGCCAACACTTAGCAAGATATACCAACTTATCTCGCCGGGAAATTTATAAGTTAGTCGTCAATAATTAAATCTTGTAGTCTTCCTAACTGGTGGGCGTTGCCTAGCCTCGAGATCTTTTCTTTTTCTGGATACCCTATGGCAACTCATTGTTTCCGTCAAACCATGGCAGGACAATAATTAACAGTTGATTGTAGGGGTTAAAGATATTAAACCCCCTTGATAGTTGATAAATTTTTAATTGTTAATTGTTAGGGAACGGGGACAAAATGACTTAAGAAACTTGTTTTTCCGATGACTAAATTTTCCAAGTGTTGAAACGTCAACTTTGCTATTTTATTAAATCCTCATTCCCAATTGTTCATTGCTAAAGTCCCCATTGATGCTTGAGGACATCCTTGTAAATATTTTCCCTAACTAACATCTCTTCGTACAACTTGATTAAAAAATCCGTTGCCTGTTCTCTACTCATGTTTTCTACCTGAGTTTGAAAAGAACGTAAATTGAATTGTTGCTCTAATGATAATCCCATTGAATTAGACATAATCTTAGATTCTCCTTTACTTTAGAACTAAAACTTGTTATTCTTGATCAAGGGTAAGTCCAGAAACACTTTCCTTGTTTAAAATAACTACTTTAATGAATATCATAGCAAAAATTGCTGAACTGCTCATTTTGAACAATGAGTATAAATACTTATTATAGTTCCATAATTTTTCTATGGGGTAAATTTAAAAATTCCCTAGAAAAATAAATTCGACTTAATAGGCAATTATAAGTGTGTTAGGATCTAAAGGTCAGAAGATAGCTTATAGTAAAGGTCAAACATTTAAAAAACCCCAGATTATTCTCGATTAAAAAACAAATTAAATAAAATTCTGATAATTAAGTTGATAGTAAAGCAATCAATGACACTTGCGTCTTTGTGGGATGATGAGACACAATTTAATAATCAAAAATGAGCAGTTAGTGATTCAAAAGAGTTTACTAGCCGGTTTGTTGTGAAGATTCGAGTCGATCTGTGGCAACTTTATAAATCTTAGAAAAATTAATTGCAACATAAAAAATTAGGAGGAAACCTCGATGTCTGTACGTCTTTATGTTAAATTACCCAAAGCAGAATTAGAAAAAGAAGGCTTTGAAAAAATGTTTAGTGAATTTGAACCCTCTTTCACTACTAAACTGATTAAAGAACGTAAAAAAAATGAGTGTCGTGGATTTGGATTTGTAACAGTACCTACCGATGAAGATGCAGATCAATTTATCGGTAGATACAATAATCAGGTTTTTATTTACAATGACGAACCTTTTAAGGATGAAAACGGTGCCGATTTTATCCTATTGATTGAAAAAGCCTTACCTCGCACTAAAGGGGATAAAGAAGAAAATGCCACTGCCACCGAAACTGGTGACGGTGAATTAGGCACAGTAAAAGAATTAGACACAGTAAATGAAGTTGTTACCCCCGTGGAGACTGACACTGTCAAGCCCAGTCGTCGTGAAGGACCTAAGAAGGCTACTACCAAGAAAGCTCGCAGTAAAGCCAAGCCCAAAGGAAATAAGCCCCTGTCGGCGTCCGAATCTGTCCAGCCTGATCCCCGTTGGGCGAATGAGTTGAGTAAATTGAAAGAAATGTTTGCAGCCCAAACTTCTAACTAATTTTAATTATCCATTCATCCGGTCCACGTCTTACCCCCTTTTTTGAGGTAGGGCGTTGTTGTTGTGGCGATTATTGATGTTGGAGAATTTTCTTTCAGAAAGAGAATCGACGACTGACCTTGTTTCGTCTCGACTCTCTAACTGGTTCGCTCCCCACACAAGTAAAATATATACCATATTTTTGATTTTGTCAAGAGAATTTTGCCAAAAATCTAGAATGAGAGGCAAAAAATGTTAGAATTCAGATGATAATTAACTGTTTTACTGGTAATGTTAAGAATTATTTTCTCGGAGCAGTTTTTAGATCATAAAACCGGCAGGTATCATCCTGAATCGCCCCAAAGATTGACGGCTATTCGCACAAATTTACTCGCTAGTTTAGGGAGTGACAGGCTACACTGGTTAGAACCGACCCCCGTAAATGAAAGTGAGGCGATGGAGTGGGTGTCAAAAATCCATGATGTTAATTATATCCAGCAAATTAAAACCATCGCCAAACGAGGAGGTGGAAAGTTAGATGAAGATACTCCCGTTTCCGTAAAAAGCTATGATGTGGCTTTATTGGCGGTGAGTGCATGGTTAGACGGTGTTAATCAAGTTTTGAGTAGTAATGAGCCTTGTTTTATTTTAGCCCGTCCTCCAGGGCATCACGCCACTGCGAAGATGGGAATGGGTTTTTGTTTATTTTCCAATGCGGCGATCGCCGCTAATTATGCCTTGAGTCAAAATGGAGTTCAAAAGGTGGCAATTTTAGATTGGGATGTCCACCACGGTAACGGGACGGAGGACATTATTGCCCATAATCCTCACATTATTTACTGTTCTTTACATCAGTATCCATGTTACCCCGGCACAGGAAAAGAAAGTGATCGGGGTTTTTATGATAATGTCTTAAATATTCCCGTGAAAGCGGGCAGCACCATCAAGGAATATGAGTTATACTTCCAAGAGAAAGTAATTCCCTTTGTCAGCAAATTTGCACCAGATTTATTAATCATCAGTGCTGGGTATGACGCTAATCATTTAGATCCTTTAGCAGGAGTCTCTTTGTTTCCCCAAGACTACTATACATTAACAAAACATTGTCTAAATCTTACTAAAAAAATTGTCTTTGGACTTGAAGGGGGATACCATTTAGAAGCCTTAGCAGAATCTGTTGAGCAAACTATTCTTGCTTGTCTAAACTGAGTTCTGAGATTTGGGCGAATGATATTTACCAATACAAATATAGTGTTCTACCCAAACGAAAACCCCTATAATTTTACTCTTGAGTACTATTTGTGTCCTTGTGGTTGGTTAAAGAAGGTGAATTATAAGTACTTTCTAACCATGATTTAATCCAAGGGGTCGGGATGGGAGTATGTGCCGGTTTTAACCCGTTTAATACTTCGGGTAAATTAAGAGATTCTAGATGTTTTGCCTCTCTAAGTTTATGCCATACTGAACGTGACATTAATAAATTTTGATCGATTCTTTCCGCACCTAATTTTTCGAGATATTCTTCTCTTTCGGGTTGATAGTCGGAAGAAGAGACGAACAGAGATTGAGAGGGTAGAGTTTTAATTACCGTTGCCATTTGGCTGATGAGTTTTGGATAAAGCCATGTATAGGCCGGATGTACTGTTAATAGGGCCTCGTGGGGTTTACTTCCATCTTTTGATAGGTATAGTTTGAAATAGCCGATGGCGGCTTTTCTCTGGGGTTCAAATACATAAGCACTAATTTCCTCGATGTTGTTTAACCATGCCTGAATTTTTTGGCAAATAAAGCGACCTAATCCCACCTTGAAGTCTTCTATATGGCGATCAAATATTTGTCGTAACATTGGAGGCATAGAAACACAGTCCAATTGATAAAGTAGTTTTGCATCGGCATTACTAACGGGTAATAAATTGGGTAAATTTGGCTCTTGTTGTGCTAGTTTTGCTAATATTTCTGGTTTGCAACGCCAATAGGTCATTTGTGCAAGAGGTTGAAATCCATTTTCTCGATATAAACCAAGGGTATTTTTTTCATTGATATTAACTTCTAGTATCCATGTTCTGGCTTCCCAAATTTTCTCAAAACAGTGTCGTAAAAGTTGTGAACCGATGCTACGATTACCAATGAGTAAATGACTGATAGAAGTATTATAATTAATTAAGACTTGCTCCACTTTCCACGTGCTACGGGTATGGTTAAAAGGAGCAACTTGTATTAAACCTTGTATTTGTTCGTCTTTTTCCGCTACATAAACATAAAAATCCGTGTTTAAGGGGATGGGGAATAATTTTGATAACTGCAATAATCCGTAAAAACTTTGATATTTTTGTAGCTTCTCCAACAAAACCGCTTGACGAATGTTAAACTCGATAGACAAACTTTGTTGTAATAAAGCAGAAACAGAATTTAGATCACGATACTGTATAGAACGAATTTTTAAAGAGGATTTCGGCAAGGTTGAGGTATTCATAGTTAATAATTAATAATTGATATCATAATTGACGCTCATTTCCATATTAGCTTAACTGAGAGATTGTTCAGGAACATTCTATCCTCGCCTAATTTAGATGATTAACTACTGATAATTTACTCAGAAACTATCAAGATATTTTTCAGACTAGATAGCCATAATAATAATAATCGACAAATACATTAATGTTGGAGTTATAAAAAATGAAATTCACTCAAATCAAAACTTTTAAATTCTCAGCTATCTCCTTAGTTGCAACTACCGGTATTGCTTTAAGTACAACAAACTTATTTTTATCATCAAAACCAGTTGAAGCAAATAATTCTATTCCCATAAAAATAGTTCAAAATCTTATGGAAAGGGGAAAATTTGTCACCGTTGAACAAGAAAAACAAACAACAGGACAAGTTAAAATCGTAACGGAAAACGGGAAACGTTACTTAGAAT
The DNA here is from genome assembly GCA_963749915.1 of uncultured cyanobacterium. GTDB lineage: Bacteria > Cyanobacteriota > Cyanobacteriia > Cyanobacteriales > Cyanobacteriaceae > Geminocystis. The sequence continues at coordinate 243,467 of CAVVOP010000008.1, read as the reverse complement.
TTAGCTCTGATTTTACCACCGCAAAAGGACCTGATGTGCAAGTAATTTTACATCGTAACAGTCAAATTGGGGTTAATCCAAAACCTAACGAATATTTCAACGTAGCCATGCTAAAAAGTTTTCAGGGAGGACAACGTTATTTAATTCCGGATCATATTAACATCAACGAGTTTAAATCCGTAGGTATCTGGTGTCGTGAATTTAATGTAACCTTTGCCTTTGCTACCCTTTAGTTAATTCACTCGGTGTTGGTAAACCAGAAGACGTTTAAGACTAAATAATTACTCATTACTTGTTGCTTTTTGCCTGTTCTCAAATATATTTATGGACTGATAAGGTAAGCTTGTTAATAAAACTTAATAAATGCTTGTAGAATATTAAGAATAAATTTAATTTTACCGAAGCCGTTAGTTTTTATGATGAAACAATCCAATTTGAGAGGAGGCAAAACCTTGTTTAAAGAGATATTACGAGAAAAAGAAGGTTATTTTTTAATCAGTCATGTTGTAGCCATGATATTTGGCTTGGCCGGTTTATTATTAGTGTTACCCCATCCTCAATTCATCGCCAATTTACCACGGATCGGACAATCCGCTTTTACTTGGTCAATGATGGGTGGGGGAGTGGTATATATGATTCTAGGTTGGGCGGCAATCGCAATTTATGCTTATCGTCAATTAGGTACATTTCATTGGTTAACCTTCATGATTCCCTCCTTAGGAATTTCTCTCACTAGTGAATTATTAGGTACAAGTACTGGCTTCCCCTTTGGTGCTTATCACTATCTTTCTGGCTTAGGCTATAAAATATCCGGTTTAGTGCCTTTTACCATTCCTTTATCTTGGTTTTATCTCGGTTTTAGCAGTTATCTTATTGCTAGAGTCGGTTTAAATAAATTAGCAATCCATTCTTGGTTAAAAGATCTAGGTGCAATCATTTTTGGTGCATTATTATTAACATCATGGGATTTTGTGTTAGATCCCGCCATGAGTCAAACAAGCGTACCATTTTGGTTATGGGACCAACCCGGGGAATTTTTCGGAATGCCTTATCAAAATTTTGCAGGTTGGTTCGGTACAGGTGCTATATTTATGACCGTGGCGACCGTTTTTTGGCGTTTCAAACCCCTTGATTTTGACAAAATAACCCTTACTATCCCAGCGGGAGTGTATATAGGAAATTTTAGTTTTGCCATGATTATGAGTATTGGTGTCGGCTTTTATGTACCTATTTTTCTCGGAATTTTATTGGGAATATTGCCTCTAACCGTATTTTTATGGTTAGCTAATCAAGGCAATGCCGAAGAAGAGAATTCTCCCCCGGAAACTTTGGCGTCTGTGTCCTAGTAATTAGACTTCTTTTAGGGGTCAGGAAATAGGCCATGGAAAATATGGCCAATAGGCAATCGTGATACAAACTGATGAATTATTGCCTAAAATTGATTTCGTTTTTTTGTTTTTAGAGATTTCTATGGAGTTTGGTTTAGACTTACTTATATTCTTAACCGTAAAACCAGATCATCAAATAAATGTTAAATTCTCAGAAAAGAAAAACCTTAATTCTTATAGCTGATGACGAGTCCCTCAGTCGGAATATACTTACTTCGATATTAAATAAAGATGGATATGAGATTGTAGGGGTAGAAAATGGGGAAAAGTGTTTAACAGCCTATCAAGAATTACACCCTGATATGGTACTGTTAGACGGTTTGATGCCTGTGATGGATGGTTTTGACTGTTGTCATCAACTAACACAATTACCTAACAGTGAAGATACCCCTATATTGATGATTACAGTGTTGGATGACCAAATTTCCGTTAATAAGGCTTATGAAGTTGGTGCAACGGATTTTTTAACAAAACCCATTAATCCAGCTGTGTTACGTCGTCGTATCCGTTATTTATTAGATGCAAAAAAAGCCGAAAAGGCCTTGAAAGAAAGTGAAGAAAAATATCGATCTTTAGTCGAAAATCTTAAAGAAGTCATTTTTTATACAGACATAACCGGAAAAATTACTTTTCTTAATCCAGCATGGAAAGAATTAACAGATTTATCTCCCGAAGAAAGTCTAGGGCATAATTTTTCTGAATATATTTATCCTGATGATTTACAGCTTTATTCTCAAAATTTTCAGTCTTTAATTGAGAAAAAAAATCGTAAATGTTATTGGCAACTACGATATTTTAAAAAAAATCAGGATCTTGGTTGGATGCAAATTTTTGCTTCCCCAGTGGAAAAAAATCAGGAAATACAAGGCATTTCTGGGAGTTTAAATGATATTACTGACAGAAAAAGAATTGAAATATATCAAAAAATAGAGCGTGATATTATCAAAATATTAGCTGAATCTAATAGTGTTGATGAAGGTATCAAAGGAGTTTTACAAGTTATTGGAGAAAATTTAGCATGGGAAACAGGAGAATATTGGACTTTTAGTAGCAGTACACAGTTAGTTCATTTTCAAAATTCATGGTCTATTAAAGATAAAAAAATTGAAAATATTAATCTTCACCATCAGGAAAAAATTAAAGCAATACCTTGGTATAACTGGCAGTTTAACATTTATGAGAATTGGGTTGAAAGTAGTAAATTTCTCTCGGATCATCTAAAAATGAAAACGAATTTACAACCGATTTTTGCTTTTCCTATTAATAATGGAGAAGAACATTTAGGCCTAATGTGTTTCTTTTCTTATGAACATAAAAAAAATGATTTCGCCCTCTTAGAAAATATTGCAATCATGGGTAGTCAAATTGGGCTTTTTATCAAAAAAAAACAAGCTGAACAAGAACTAAAAGAAAGAAATTTATCTTTGCATTCTGAACTTAATTTGGCTTCCGAATATGTTTTTTCTTTACTACCTTCCCCCCATAAACAAGGAAAACTAGAAATAGAACAAAAGTTTATTCCTTGTGCCAAATTAGGAGGGGATATTTTTGATTATTATTGGTTAGATGAAGAAAATATTGTTATTTATTTACTTGATGTAGCGGGCCATGGTGTTCACTCGGCTTTATTGTCTGTATCTGTCTTAAATTTAGTCCGCAATAACTCTCTTTATAATACTGATCCTTATCAACCTTGGACAATTTTGACAGAATTAAATCGACTTTTTCAGATAGATGATGGTAGTAATTATTTTACTATTTGGTATGGAGTTTACAATAAAGTTACTCATGAATTAATTTATGCTTCTGCTGGTCATCCTCCTGCTATTTTACTCTCTTATTCTCCTTCGGGTTATGAGTATAAAACATTATCAACTCCTAATATTCCCATTGGTTTAATGTCTGAATTTAATTTTGATCAAAATATATGCAAAATTCAACGAGATAGTATTATATATATATTTAGTGATGGCATTTACGAAATTGCCCTAGAAAATAATGAAATTTGGGGATTAAATAATTTTACAGATTTATTATTAAATATTCAGAAAGATGGTCGTAAAAATTTAGAAGAAATTATTAATTATGTTTGTACAATTAATAAATCTGCTAATTTTGAAGATGATTTATCAATTCTGAAAATTAATTTTAGCTAAATTATTGTTACTATCTAAAATTTTATTTAAAAGTGTTATGATTACTACGATTAATCTTAAGATTTTCTCAGAGAATTTTATATATTTATATTGAATTATTTATAAATTATGCGTATTCAATCTAGACTTTACCCCATCACTATAATTATTTTCGTCTTATCCAGTATTCTCGTAGGTATTTTCTTTGCTTGGATTACTAGGCAAGAAATCATTACTTATTTTTTCAATTTTCTCTATTTACAACAAAAAAATCTTCTTTTATGGTTAAGACTTCATGAATTTAATTCCTATTTCCCTTTATTTTTACCTTTGATAATAGGGGTATTAATTGTGCAAATTACCATGCAATTATCTCCTCAACAAAAAAAATGGTCAAGGATAATAATAGTTTTAACTTCTTTATTTTTTATGATCCGTTATTTTTTCTGGCGATCGCATTCCAGCCTCAATTTAAGTGATCCCATTAACAGTATTTTTAGCATACTTTTATTTGCCATCGAATTAGCATTTATTATTAACCTATTTTGGCAAACTATTATCACCTTAAAAATCAAGAGTAGAAAATCTCAAGCCCATAGGATGTCAGAGGCAGTAATAAAAGGTACTTATCAACCGACAGTAGATATTTTAATTCCCAGTTATAATGAACCATTAGAAGTAGTAAAAAGAACAATCGTTGGTTGTCAAGAAATAGAATATAACAGAAAAAAAATCTATCTTTTAGATGATGGAAATCGAGAAGAAATTAGACAATTATGTCAAGAATTAAACTGTCATTATCTCACCCGTGAAAATAATCTTCATGCCAAAGCTGGTAACTTAAATAACGCCTTAACTAAAACTGGCGGAGAATTAATAGTGGTTTTTGATGCAGATTTTATTCCTACTACTAATTTTTTAACACGAACCATCGGCTTTTTTCAAGATCCCAAGATTGGCTTATTACAAACTTATCAAAGTTTTTATTCCCATGATCCCATTGCCAGAAATTTAGGATTAGCAACGAAAATACCCACAGAAGTAGAAATTTTTTCTCGTTATTATCAATTAGTTAGGGATAGTCTTAATACAGCTTTATGTTACGGAAGTTCATTCATAGTAAGAAAAAATTACTTAGAAAAGATAGGTGGTTTTGTTACTAATTCATTGAGTGAAGATTATCATACAGGAATTAAATTAGCGGCGGCTGGTTATCAAGTAATTTATTTAGAAGAAAGTTTAAGTGCAGGGTTATCACCAGAAAATACTTTTAGTCATATTAGACAACGCAAAAGGTGGGCAAGAGGCACAATTCAAACATTATTTATCCCCGAAAATCCTTTATTTATCAAGGGTTTAAATTTTTGGCAAAGGTTAGCCCATTTAGAAGGTATTTCACAATGGTTTTTAAGTCCATTAAGAGTGATATTATTACTATTACCCTTAGCTTATAATTTTTTACATATCACACCATTAAAAGTGGATTTTGAAGCAATAATCTATTTTTTTCTCCCTTTTTATTTTGTCCAACTATTAACCTTTTCTTGGCTAAATTTTCGGAGTCGATCTGCATTAATGTCAGAGGTTTATAATGTCGTAACTGCTGTACCCTTATCCTTAGAAATTTTCCAAACTTTAGTTAATCCTTTTGCCTCTATCTTCAAAGTTACCCCTAAAGGTATTCGAAATAATGGTTATTATTTTAATTGGCGTTTAGCATCACCATTAATTTTTATTTTTATCATCAATATTATTACTTTTTTCGATTTACTAAATGAATTAAACAATAATAATATTGACTATGTTACTGATACCTTAAGTCTCTGGATTATTTTATTTTGGAATATTTATAACTTAATTGTGTTAGCTTTATCTCTCGTGGTTATGTTGGATGTACCAAAACTTGACAGTTATCAGTGGTTAACTATGAAAAAGAGAGTAAGAATAATTACCCCCAATCAAATTTATGAAAGTTTTACCAATAAAATTTGCGAAATTGGTGCAGAAATTTGCCTTAATTCATCAGTAGAAATTCCCACAGAAGGAAAAATAGAATTTGTCGAGGAAGGATTGTTATTAGAATTTAAGACTATCAAAAATCAAGAAAAAAACAAAGCAGGTAAAATTATATTTAATCAAGTATCTTTATCACAATATCGCCAACTTATAAAAATAATTTTTTGTCCCCCAAATAGATGGAATTATCAGAAAACGCCTGGAGAATTAATGTCGTTTTGGCTATTAGTGAGGGCATTATTTACTAAGCCCTTAAAACTACTTGGAGCTTACTTTATAAAGTAAATTATAAACCTTAACTACTTTTGCTTGATAAATTTTTTCTATCTCTGTTATTAATTCAGGAGAAGGATTAAATATATAAATATCAGCAAAATTTTCATAAGCTATAACTGGGGTATCAATATCTAATAGTTGAAGTTTAACATTCGGCTTTAACTTATGACTAAGGGAAATAATGTTGCCCTCATTAATGTCGAATTTTTCAGCAATAACTAAGGGATTTTCGGCTTTATTTATCAGGTTAGCAATGGCTGGATTCTGATAACTAACCACCTTATTCCACCAAGTTTCACTATTTCCACTAATAATATTAGATACAATACTAATAATAAAAATTAATCCTAATATTATTAACCATCTGTTTGATTTTTGTTCGATTTTCTTCCCTAAAGTGTAGGCAGTGCTTAAATATACAGCAACATAAGCAGGGAAAAAATATCTAGTCATACTTGACCTAATTCCGCCGAAGATTAAATCTGGTAAAATTAAGCCTAATGTGGGAATAAGTGTTAATAATAACAGATATAACCAAATATTTTTACTAGTATTTTTGATAACAAAAAAGAAACTATAAAAAATAAAACTAAAGACTAAAGCAATAAAAATATAACTGGCCCAATGATATAACGGTAAACCCATATCAGCAAATAAACTGGTAAAATGTAAACCCCATAAATTGGCTAGAAACCCTAAAGATTGTTCCACATTTATCCAACTTGTTTTCTCTTTAATTATATACAAATTTGTTAAAGTTATTAATATCCAAGGGATAAATAATGTAACACTTATAACAGTAAAAATGATAAAATTTATTTTAGTTTTTATATTTAAGGATTTCCTCATTAAAAAAATATATGCAATATTAACGAAAGGAAGAAATAAGGATAAGATAGAAGTATAAAAAGTAGCACATAGACTTAAACTATAACCAATCCAATGAGAATTTTTATTAGATTTAATTGCTTTGAAAAAAAACAAACTAGATAAAATAATTGTCACGACCCATAAACTATATTCTCTCGCTTCTTGGGCATATAATATTTGAGTGGGTGAAATTGCAACCAATGCGATGCTAATTAAACTAACTAAGTGATGGTTAAATAATTTTTGTGATAAAAAATAAATGGCTGGAAAAATGAGTAAACTAAATAGTACCGATAAACTGCGATTGATTAAAATTGAACTTCCAAATAAATTTTGCCAAAAACGCAGGAATAAATAATATAGTGGTGGATGTTCTGGATGCTCGTTAAGTGCTTTAATGGTCTGAGATAACGGAGTTTCAGGATCTAAATTTTGAAAATATAATAAATCTTGAACAGTAATAATATTGCCATTAAATAAAGTGTTCACCACTTGTTCACCATTATAACCGGCTACCCTTAAAGAAGTATAAACTTCATCATGCCAATAAATTTTTTTATCTATATTAGTCAAGCGAAAAAAAATACCTAAAATAATAACGATTATTATTATTATTATTATAACCAAAATTCACGAGGCGATCGCTGATTGATCATGATAAATTATAGAGTTAAATTAATTATTAGGATTAGTAGATAAAGCTAAAATTAACGATACAAAGTTTTATGTATTTATGTATTATGAAGAAAAAAGAACACAGTGTTTATGACTAGGTCTTTAAACTTATATAAATAATTAATATTACACCGATAAAAAATATGTTAATGATTTTTTAAGATTTAGTCGTCAATGTCCGCAAATTTTTGTTACATTAAACTTAACAATTCGCAATAGTTTAGCAAGAATATGCTATTAAAAACAAAAAAAGCCCCTCTATTATCCAATAACGAAGGAACTCAAGATAAGGTCAAATTAAAATCTGTCTGGGGGAATCTTAATTTTTTCAGTTGCCCCCATGATTATAACTTCCACCTGCACACGAGTTGTTCCGATGGGCAATTAACCCCAGAATCTTTAGTAGAACAAGCAATTTCTATAAACTTACAAGGTTTTGCCATTACAGATCATCATAGTGTCAAAGGTTTTCGTCGTGCCAAAAATTACTTAACAGCAAAATCTAGTGTTAGTCCTAACCTAGTTTTGCCCCATTTATGGACAGGCATTGAAATAACCTCCGAGTTAAACGGCACGAAGGTTCATCTTTTAGGTTATGGATTTGATCCTGAATCATATATACTACAGAAATACTTAACAGAAGAAGCCCCCACCGGAAAAAAAGCAGAAGCAAAAAACGTGATCAAAACCCTTCATCAGGCAGGAGGATTAGTGGTGTTGGCACATCCGGCACGTTATCATCGTAGTGCAAAAGAATTAGTCCTCGAAGCCTACGAATTAGGTATTGACGGAGTAGAGGCTTATTATGCTTACGGTAATCCTCATCCTTGGCAACCCAGTGAAACCCAAACCGCCTTAGTTGAAGAAATGGCGGAAAAACACAGTTTATATACAACCTGCGGCACAGATACTCATGGTACTAATATATTAGTGCGCCTTTAATTTTATCTTTGAGGTTGTTAAAATTTATTGATGTCTGAGATTAAGAACAAAACAGATACTTTAATAGTAAGAGGTAGTAGATCTTTAAACTATAATTTATTCTGGTTTTCCCCAGTAAAGAGTGGTGATTATAGAGGTAAAGAAAGATGGGTAATTTAACAATTAATTTATCCTCAGTAGATTTAACCGATGAACAATTTTTTAGATTGTGTGTGGATAATCGTGATTATCGATTTGAGAGAAATAGCAATGGAGATTTAGTGATTATGTCACCAACGGGGGGGGAAACTGGGAATAGAAATCTTGAGATAGGCTATCAATTACAATTCTGGAATCGCCGCACAAAAAAAGGAATTGCTTTTGACTCCTCTACTGGTTTTATATTGCCATTGGGTGGTGTTCGTTCTCCTGATATTTCGTGGATACCTTTGGAAAAATGGGATAATTTAACCAGCGAAGAAAAGAAAAAATTTTTACCCTTATGTCCCGATTTTGTGATTGAGTTATTATCCGCCACCGACAACTTAATTGATACCCAAAACAAGATGAGAGAATATCTCGAAAACGGCACAAAATTAGGGTGGTTAATTAATCGAGAAACTAGACAAGTAGAAATTTATCGCCCTCACAAAGAAGTAGAAATTTTAAACAATCCTAGTAGTGTCTCAGGGGAAGATATTTTACTTGATTTTGTCTTAGAAATGGAATCTATTTGGTAATAAAAATCATCAAAAAAAAAAGAGATAATAAGCCAAAACTCATTTATTTATTTTCTAGCACAGAAGTTAGGTGCAAAATTAACTTTATAATAGAGAATGTAAAGAAAAGTTAAGAAAAATTGGAAAACAATGCGAGTTGCGATTGTAGGTGCAGGATTGGCAGGATTAGCTACAGCCATTGACTTAGTCGATTCTGGTTGTGAAGTAGAAATTTTTGAATCTCGCCCCTTTGTTGGCGGAAAAGTGGGCAGTTGGGTTGACAATGAAGGCAATCATATCGAAATGGGTTTGCACGTTTTCTTCGGTTGTTACTATAACTTATTCGCCTTAATGGAAAAAGTCGGTGCTATTAACCATCTACTCTTAAAACAACATACCCACACATTTATCAACAAAGGCGGCAGAGTCGGCGAATTAGATTTTCGTTTCATTACGGGTGCACCTTTTAACGGTTTAAAGGCTTTTTTTACCACTTCTCAATTGTCTACGGTAGATAAAATTGCTAACTCTTTTGCTTTAGGCACAAGTCCCATTGTTAGGGGTTTAGTGGATTTTGAAGGTGCAATGCGCAATATTCGCGACTTGGACGGCATCAGTTTTGCTGACTGGTTTCGCAAACATGGAGGAAATCAAGGCAGTCTGGACAAAATGTGGAATCCCATCGCCTATGCATTAGGGTTTATCGACACTGAAAATATTTCAGCCCGTTGTATGTTGACAATTTTCCAATTTTTTGCGGCGAAAACTGAGGCTTCTGTGCTACGAATGTTAGAAGGTTCACCCCATGAATATCTTCATAAACCCATCGTTAACTATTTAGAATCTAAGGGCGTAAAAATTCATACCCGTCACCGTGTAAGAGAAATAAAATATCAGGAAGAAGAAAATACCACCACTGTTACAGGTTTATTAGTGGCACAAGGAGAAAGGGAAGAATTAATCACTGCCGACGCTTATGTTTGTGCCTGTGATATTCCCGGCATTCAAAAAATGATCCCTGAAGGTTGGCGTAAATGGTCAGAGTTTGATAACATATATAAACTCACTGCTGTACCCGTGGCCACAGTACAATTACGTTTTGATGGTTGGGTGACAGAATTACATGACGAGAAGAAACGTAAACAATTAGCACAAGCAGAAGGCATTGATAATTTACTTTATACCTGCGATGCCGATTTTTCCTGTTTTTCTGACTTAGCCTTATCTAGTCCTTCTAATTATTATCGAGAAAGTGAAGGTTCTTTGTTACAATTAGTGTTAACACCAGGTGATCCTTTTATCAAAGAAAGTAACGAAAATATCGCCCACCACGTATTAAAACAAGTCCATAATTTATTCCCCTCTTCCCGTGACTTAAATATGACTTGGTATAGTGTTGTTAAATTGGCCCAATCTCTATATCGAGAAGCACCCGGCATGGATGTTTACCGACCCTCACAAAAAACTCCCATCTCTAACTTTTTCTTAGCTGGTAGTTACACTCAACAGGATTACATTGACAGTATGGAAGGTGCAACTATTTCGGGAAAACAAGCCGCCCAAGCTATCCTCAAATCTAATACAAAGGTATTGGCGATCCCCTAAACGAAAGAAAATACTTTCCCCAAATCTTCTGGTTTTATAAGGTTTTTAATAATTCCGACTAAAAAGGTCGGGTATATTTGCCAACTGAATTCTTAACTGTTATACTTTTCACACAGGCAATCATTTAAAGATTATTTTTAGATTCACAACTGATTAGTAAAACTTATTACTAGCTAAAGTTATTACCCAGGAGTACAGACAATGACCCAAGCCATCGAACGTCCCACCACTGACAACACCGTAAAACCCACCTTCACCAAATTAGTATCCAAAGAAGGAAGTGCTGAATATCCCCTTAAAGCCATCCATATTTGTGAAGAAACCTTTGCACCTTTAGAAGTAGCCTACGATTATGATGCCATCCGAGCTCAAGTAAGCCGTGAAAGCATCGCCAAAGGACCTAATTCTATCTGGCGCTATAAAGCCTTTTTACCTGTTGAAAGTGAGAATCCTATTGATGTAGGTACGGGGATGACTCCCCTGGTCAAATCAAATCGCTTGGCTCGTCGTTTGGGTCTGAAAAATCTTTATATTAAAAATGATGCTGTTAATATGCCTACCCTTAGCTTTAAGGATAGAGTAGTCTCCGTTGCTTTAACCCGTGCTAAAGAGTTAGGTTTTACCACTGTATCCTGTGCTAGTACCGGCAACTTGGCTAATTCTACCGCAGCGATCGCCGCCCATGCAGGTTTAGATTGTTGTGTGTTCATCCCCTCGGATTTAGAAGCAGGAAAAGTTTTAGGTACCTTAATTTACAATCCCACAGTAATGGCAGTTAAAGGTAACTATGATCAAGTTAACCGCCTTTGTTGTGAAGTCGGGAATACCTACGGTTGGGGATTTGTTAACATTAATTTACGTCCTTATTATTCTGAAGGTTCAAAAACCTTAGGCTTTGAAGTAGCTGAACAGTTAGGCTGGAAATTACCTGATCACATTGTCGCACCTTTAGCTTCTGGATCCTTGTTTACCAAAATTCACAAGGGTTTCCAAGAATTTGTCAAAGTCGGTTTAGTAGATGACAAGCCCGTCCGTTTCAGTGGTGCGCAAGCAGAGGGTTGTTCTCCCATTGCCCAAGCATTTAAAGAAGGCAGAGATTTTGTTATCCCTGTTAAACCTAATACTATCGCTAAATCCATCGCCATCGGGAATCCTGCTGACGGAATGTATGCTTTAGATCTCGCTCGTAAAACTAACGGTAACATCGAATCCGTTAACGATGCAGAAATCATCGAAGGTATCAAACTCTTAGCGGAAACTGAAGGTATCTTTACCGAAACTGCAGGTGGTACAACTGTTGCTGTGTTGAAAAAATTGGTTGAGGCAGGAAAAATTGATCCTGAAGAAACTACTGTAGTTTATATCACAGGTAACGGACTGAAAACCCAAGAAGCAGTCCAAGGTTATATCAGTGAACCTTTTATCATTGAGCCTAAATTAGACAGTTTTGAACGTGCCTTAGAACGCTCTCGTACCTTAGATCGTTTAGAATGGCAACAAATTTTAGTGTAAGAAACCACAGTTGACAGTTAATAATTAGTTTTTTAATTGTCTCCTAGTCCTTTATAAACCCCTAACTCATCAGTAGTTAGTCTTTTTTTTGTCTATAAACTTTATTTAAAATTAATAAAATTATGTCTGTAAAAGTTTTAATTCCCACTCCTTTACAAAAATTTACTAAAGAACAAGCTACCATCCACTGTGACGCAACCAATGTTCAAGAATTAATCGATGCTTTGGAAGTCAGTTGTCCTGGCATCAAAGCCCGTCTTTGCGATGAACAAGGTGCACCTCGTCGTTTCCTGAATTTCTATGTCAATAGTGAGGATATTCGCTTTTTAGATAACACTGCCACTCCTTTAGCTGATGGTGATGAAGTGAGTATTGTACCTGCTGTTGCTGGAGGCTAAGTATCAACTAATAATGGACAATTAACAATTAAATAAAATAAATAACTTAATGATTAGGAGAAAAAGTGCGAAAAATTATTATTGCTGGTAACTGGAAGATGCACAAGACTCAAGGGGAGTCCCTTGAATTTTTACAGGCTTTTTTACCCCATTTAGAAGACACTCCCGAAACAAGAGAAGTGGTTTTATGTGTGCCTTTTACCAGTCTATACTCCATGTCGAAAAATCTACACGGTAGTCGAGTTAAACTTGGGGCGCAAAATATTCATTGGGCTGAACAGGGTGCCTTTACTGGTGAAATCTCAGGGGCTATGCTAACGGAAATCGGCATTAATTATGTTATTGTAGGTCACAGTGAGCGTCGTCAATATTTTGGAGAAACTGACGAAACCGTAAATAATCGGCTGTTAGCGGCTCAAAAATACAGTTTGACTCCGATTCTGTGCGTTGGTGAAAGTAAAGCCCAACGAGATGCAGGAGAAACGGAAAATGTAATTATCAATCAGTTACAAAAAGGTTTAGTTGATGTAGATCAAAATAATCTTGTCATCGCCTATGAACCTATTTGGGCCATCGGCACAGGTGACACTTGCGAAGCCATGGAAGCAAATCGAGTTATTGCCATTATTCGCTCTCAGTTAAGTAATAACAATGTTACCATTCAATATGGTGGCTCTGTCAATCCTAAAAACGTGGACGAAATTATGGCACAATCTGACATTGATGGTGCTTTAGTTGGTGGTGCAAGTCTTGAGCCGATTAGTTTTGCCCGTTTGGTAAATTATCAGTAACTATTAGCAATTAACAGTTAGCAATTAGTAATGACAAGCAAGATAGCTGTGCCATAGGTTTTATTTTTAACAGATAATATTAACCGTCAACTATTCCAAGTGTTGAATCCATTAACTATTCGTAATCATCAGTTTAAATGGGGCGATCGCACATACTTGATGGGAATTTTGAATGTGACCCCTGACAGTTTTAGCGATGGTGGGCAATTTAACCGTATTGAAAGAGCGTTAAACCATGCTCAGTCGATGATTGGTGAGGGTGCAGATATAATCGATATTGGTGGGCAATCCACTCGTCCCGGGGCGTTGCAAATTACCGTAGAAGAAGAATTAAAAAGGGTTATTCCTGTTATTAGAGCTTTACGTCAACAATCGGATATTCCCATTTCCATCGATACCACTAGAGCTATCGTAGCAGAAAAGGCGATCGCCTTTGGTGCAGATATTGTTAATGAGATTTCCGGGGCGACTTTTGATACTGAGATGCTGCCAACGGTGGCCAAATTGAAAGTACCTATAATTTTGATGCACATTCGAGGTAATCCTGAAACTATGCAAACTTTAACGGATTATCAAGATTTGATAGCAGAAATTAATCAGTTTTTTCAAGAAAGAATTACCGAAGCTATAAATTTAGGTATCAAGAAAGAGCATATCATCTTAGATCCGGGTATTGGTTTTGCGAAGAATTATCAACAAAATTTAGATATATTAAAAAATATTAAAAAAATAAAAAAATTAGGTTTTCCTGTGTTAGTAGGAACATCCCGAAAAAGTTTTATTGGTAAAATTTTAACCCGTGAAAATCCCCAAGAAAGAATCTGGGGTACTGCGGCAACTTGCAGTTATGCTATTATTCAGGGTGCGGATATTTTAAGAGTGCATGACGTAGGCCAAATGTTTGATGTGGCAAGGGTCACTGATGCTTTAATGAATTGTACAGGTGAATAACAGAGGTTAAAATCATTCCCGATTATCTATCCCCGATTCCCTATATTCCCCCCTGCATTTAATTACTACTAATGGCTGTTAAAGCACATAATATAAAGGCTTCACTCCATTCCACCGTCGCCCCATAAGTATCCCCAGTATGCCCTCCCAATTGAGCGTTAAACCACCATCCTGTTAATAACGGGATAATTATACTGATAAATAAAATTAAGCTAATTACAGTTAATGATTGGTTGAGCCAGAAATATTGAACTATAACCATCGGAACCACAAATAATGAGCTAAAAATCACATCTAAGGGTACATTTAGGTTCTGTTTCAAAAACGCTCCTTTTCCTTCTTCTCTTACATAGGGATACCGTGCGATCGCCATTAATTGTCCCCAACGCCCCCAAGTACTAGCTAAAATGAGGGCAAACCATAAATTGTCCGTAATTTCACTGATCCCGGCGATTTTTAACCCCACCACGAGAATACTAGCCATTACCCCAAACGCACCGCTATGACTATCTCGCATTATCTCTAGTCTTTGTTCGGTATTTTCTACCGCTAAACCGTCGGCAGTATCCATGACTCCGTCTAAATGTAGGCCTCCAGTGAGATAAATCCCCATAGCGATAATTAATACTCCTTTAGTTAGAGGCGGAAAACCTATAAAAGTTAATATTGCTGACATTAACCCTAATAAACCACCCAAAAAAATTCCCACCCAGGGCAACCACCGAGCAATTTTGTTAAAATCTAAGGGAAAAAAAGAAGATAGAGGAATTATTGTGTAAAAAACTATTGCCCCAAAAAAAGAAGGGATCAATTTTTTCATAATCAACTAATATATAAAAGTAAACCTAAACAAAAAGGAAATTCTAGGTTAAGATTGTGTCGTGGCCAACAATAAAAATTCATTTAATCTGATGTGTGCTACTAACATGAAAATAGATTTTGCCTTGTTTGTCAAAAAATCTAAGTTTGTGTGAATGTCAACATCAGAATTTGACAGGTTTAATTCCGCAAATTAATAAGTTAAGAGCGAAAAAAGGGTTAATAACTATGGATCATCAACCAAGTGATTGTCAATTACCGGCACCTTGCATTATCGAGTCAGGTATTTTAGTTAATAAAGAAGACATCAAACGTTTAATTAATGATTTAACTCAAGTGCTTTATATACATAGTCTGGATGGTGTGGTACAAAATCAGGGACGAGGTTGGATTTTAGAAGTATTTAATGACCTAAATCAGGCTACGGTAGTAATAAATAATAGTCTCTACATCAATATTCAAAGTTTTGATTATTTACAACTCAATCAAGTATCTTCTCAAGAAACCTATTTTGATTTAGTGCAAGATAATCGCAGATTAAGATTAATTCCCCTGGTTACCGCTTGTCAAGAACAACAATCTTCTAAAAATCTTGGTTTTGACAATTTAGAGGATATGTTAGGAGAAGTACTTTCTGCTAAGTGGGATGTGCAATTGGATGATGATTTTTAGACCAGTGAACAATGAACTATGAATTAACTATCAAATATCAACTAATTTAAGTGTCTTATTGTTTAATTGCATCCTGTTCTCATACTAAAGCAAGGGCAGGAATTTTTTCTACTCCCCACGGGAATGTAGAAACTCCCAAATTTATGCCTGTGGGTACGGTAGGCACTGTTAAGGGTATCACTCCAGCTCAACTAAAAGATGTTAATGCTCAAATGATTTTGGGTAATACTTATCATTTACACATTCAACCCGGAGAAGATATTGTTGCTAAGGCTGGAGGTTTGCATAAGTTTGTCGGCTGGGATCAACCAATGTTGACGGATTCCGGCGGTTTTCAGGTGTTTAGTTTGACCGATTTACGGGAAATTACTGATGATGGGGTTAAGTTTCGCTCACCTAAAGACGGTAGAATTATTAACATGACTCCCGAACATTCTATTAAGATTCAAAATGCTTTAGGTGCAGATGTAATCATGGCTTTTGATGAATGTCCTCCGGCTACAGCCACCAAAGATAAAGTAGTTATTGCTGTAGAAAGGACTTACAAATGGTTACAAAGATGTATTGATGCCCACGAAAAACCCGATAAACAAGCTTTATTCGGTATTGTACAGGGGGGTATTTATGCTGACTTACGCACTCAATCAGCACAGGATTTAATTGGTTTAGATTTGCCCGGCTACGCCATCGGCGGCGTTAGTGTGGGAGAAAAACCTGAGTTAATCCATCAAATTGTACAATGGACTACCCCTCTTTTACCCGTTTATAAACCCCGTTATCTTATGGGTGTTGGTAGTTATAAAGAAATGGTAATTGCGATCGCCTCTGGTATTGACCTATTTGACTGTGTCATCCCGACTCGCTTAGGCAGACATGGGGCGGCATTGGTTCAAGGAGAAAGGATAAACTTAAAAAATGCCCAATATAAGGAAGATTTTACTCCCCTTGATCCTGAATGTCATTGTTACACCTGCAAAAATTTTACTCGTGCCTATCTTAATCATTTAATTCGGTCTAGGGAGATGTTGGGTTATACTTTACTTTCTTTGCACAACCTACATGAGTTAATTCATTTCACTAATAAAATTCGCCAAGCCATTATTAATGACACTTTTATGGCAGAATTTGGGCATTGGCTGTGATTCGATGAACCGCGATCTCACCCGAGTTCGATTTTGAAGATTAGACTGCAACCAATTAGGCTGTATTTTCTCAATTAGAAAGTCAGATTGAGATACTTGAGACATCCTTTGTGCCAGCCAAGTTTGAACACTCTTATCAATTATTATCTGATTCGGAAATTTGTAGTCCATGACTATCCAATACAGCTTGTAATTGTTGTTCATCATCTTTACTTAAAGAAGTACGGAGAATTTTACCGCCATATTTACTAACCTCGTCTAACACTTTATCTGGAGTTACTTTTTTGACCAAGATAAATAACGCTGAGGTTCCTGGTTGTAGGCTTTCTCCTAGTTCTCTCATGAAATTATCATCGACTCCTATATCAGTTAAAGCACCTCCCAGGGCACCAGTAGCGGCACCCACAGCGGCACCAAATAGGGGCACGAGGAAAAGAGTACCAATTAATAATCCCCAAAAACCACCACTAGCGGCACCAGTAGCGGTCAAATTTATGGCTTGTTTCAGTTTTACTTTCCCTTGGGCATTTTTGACAACTACGGCGGCATCTTCTAATTCGATGAGATGTTCTGTTTGTAGTTTTGCTAAAGTTAATCTTACTTCTTCCGCTTTGAAAATATCGTCGTAGGCGATGGCAATTAAATCACTCATAATATCATTATTAGAATATGAATTCACTAACACTAATTTAGCAATAAAAAGTAAATAGTGAGCAATTATTAGCTATTTCCCACTTAAGTTTCTAAAGTCGATTCTTCTCTTCTTACTGTTCGCTGTTGACTGTTTCCTACCTTAAGCCGTTGATTTACGCAAATTTTGTCAAGAAAACCAACGTTTTTTCCACTTACTTGTAAATTCTAAATTGCTCAAAGATTGTTCTTGTTCTCGGCGTTTTTTGATGATTTCGGCAGTGTTTTGTAAATCTGGATCTCGAAAAGGTGTCGCCCCACGGGTTTTTAGTTGTTCTAATTCTTTCTGTGATAATGGTTCTAAATACTGATCCCGAAAAGAGGCTAAAGTTCCTGGCGATCGCTTCCCCACAGAAAAATTATTCCCAATGGTTAAACCGGCCTCCTGAAAAGCAGTTCGAACTGCCCCTGAACATGAGTAAGTAGCGATAATACCATCTCGATGTAAACACTGAGAAAGGAGGGATAAAAATTCCACCGTCCATAGTTGAGGACACTTGGGTGGAGAAAAGGGATCAAGAAAAATGGCATCAGCTTGAAAATTTTCTGGCACTAATTTAATCAGACTTTGTCTAGCATCATCAATCCATAAACTAAGTTTTAGTTGGGGTGTATTTACTTGTCGAGAATTTAATAACTGGGTTAAAAGTTCGACAATTTTTGGTTGCCAATGATCCAATAAATTATGTTCTAAGGCTTGACGGGGGACAGTTTCGTCTAATTCTAAAGCAATAATCTCCACTTGACATTGAGGGTTAATATTAAGAATACAATCAAGGGCGGCGGCGGTATTGTATCCTAAACCGTAACAAACATCGAGAATTTTAAGCTGATCTTGTTGCTTTAATTTTTCACAAAGGCGACAACCTTGAATATAAGTAATTTCAGCTTCGGCTTTAGCACCGTATTTCGTATGAAAAGTTTCCCCAAATTCGGCAGAATAAAAAGTTCGTGAACCGTCGGCGGTGATTCTGGTTTCAAATGATTCCATAGGAGAATTAGAAGACTAGCGACTGGAAAAAATTAATTGTTCATTGTTCATTACTAATTGCTATGGGAGATATATGGATTAAGGCTTCACTCAAGGCGGAATGTAAATAACCATTTGTAGCCAAAATTCTCCCACTAGATAAATCAAAGTCAGCACCATCATAGGCGGATATTTTTCCCCCTGCTTCCTTGAGGATGACTATGCCTGCTAATAAATCCCAAGGTTTTAACCCTCTTTCCCAGTAACCATCAAGTCTTCCCGTTGCCACATGACATAAATCCAGAGAAGCACTACCTCCTCGTCTAACCCCTTGGGTTAAATGGGTGAGAGAACAAAACTCGGCATAATTATTATCTTCCACTTCTTTGCGATCGTAAGCAAAACCTGTTACTAAAAGACTATCGGCTAAATTATTCGTCGTCGAAACTTGAATGGGAATATCATTTAAAGTTGCACCCAGACCTTGTGCACCAATCCATAATTCCCTCATCATTGGGTTATAAACAACGCCAACAGTAGGTTTTCCCGATACCATTAAACCGACAGAAACCGCCGCTTGAGGATAACCATGAGCGTAGTTAGTTGTACCATCAAGAGGATCGATCACCCATAAATATTCATTGTCAGAAGTTCCTATTTTCCCGGATTCTTCCGCCAAGATAGCATGATCAGGATAATGACGCTTTATTACTGAGATTATTTCTGCTTCTGCTTTTTGATCTACTTCTGTAATTAAATCTCCTGTTCTACCTTTTTCTCTGATGTTGAGTTGTTTCCCCCAATAGCTTTCCAAGACAACACCTCCAGCTTTAGCTGCTAAAAAAGCGATGTCACGAAGTCTTAAGATTTGTTCATAGGAAATATTATTCATAAATTTAAGATAATAAGATTAATTCATATTTCTAAGAGGTTGATCAGGATTCCAAATTCCTTTACCCATGATACGGGCGTAACTTTGTGCCTGTAACAATTGTTGATCGTATTTCCCGTCAGTATAAGTCAAATTAACCACCCCATATCCTTCCGCTAATATTTTTTCATTAATCAATTGATGATTAAACCACCCATAGCCACTAATTCTGTTGAATTTATCTTTAACTTGTAAGTCAGTTTCTAAGATTACGGTAGTAGAATTAAGAGGTATAGAGTTATTGACCGTAAGAAAGTTAACCAAAAATTTTTTAGCTTCATCTCCCCAAGGTTGTTGTTTACGGCTGGGGGTATCCAACCCCATTAATCTGACTTGATAAGATTTATTTGCGATAATCACTTCAATAGTTTGGGCGCTAACAACTCTTCTTAATTTTGCTTGAAAGCCTCTGATAGTAGACTGATTTTGACAACCGGTAACTACTAAACATAAACAGATAAAAATAGTTAATAATTTATATTTCAAGGGGGAACAATTTAACACAGTTGAGGATTGAATAGCTACAGAAATCTCTGGTAAAGACGAAAAGAACTAATTTTATATTGGTAACTAACTATTGAGGTCATCAAATTTTAGTCAAAAACAATAACCTCTCCTTTGAGTATATCTTTCAAGCTCTGCATTGCATAGGCCATGTTCTACCATCTCTATCCCATTGGTAATAAGATTGCCAACGGTCGCATTTGAAAGAGATTTCGTCTTTTCAGCCATCGGTTTTTAAGGATAAATTAATGGTTTCAGATCAACGATCGAGCCGGATTATATTTTATCTTTTGTTACAAATCATTTCCAGGCGATCGCTAAAGTCATAATAAATGATACAATTAGGGTCGTAACTTAGTTATGGGGTTTTTAAAATATGAGTAGACCTGAAAAAAATCAAATTCCTTTAAGTCCCGAAACTACTTTTTTGATCGTTGTCTTATTAATATTAATTCCTTTACTTTTAACGGGTTTCTTATCTCAGTAAATGAAAGATTTCAATGCCTATACTTTAACCCAACCGATGGGAAACTCTTTTTAAAAAGAAGGTTTTGATCTTTAAAAGTGAAAGGTGGCTGACAAAAATGGACCATTAAAACTTTCTTTAAAACTTTAATATAGTAATTATTTGTAGGACGGATTAGCGACGGCGTAACCCTTGCTAATCGGGTGTTTTATCTATTGCGTTGGGTTTTCTTTCGTCAACCCATCCTACAACATCGGCGATCGCAAAAATATTATTTTCTCTGCTGAGAAACCTGCTGAATGTCGGATTAACTATCCAATAAGTATCAATCGTTATTTAGACTATTCAATTGACCCCAAAATCCAGTAATAATGCGACTGCCATCTTTAAAAATATGAACCTCGGTTTGATCACTGGCCCAAGTGATTCGGTCTTTTAATTGGGGATTAAAAACATGAACTCGTTGATTGCGCGAGGAAACAGGAGAATCAGGAGAATTAATAGCTAGGGATTCAATATAGGCACCATCAATTAAAATATCCAGTTGAGCCAATAAATCCTGGGCACCAGCAGGAGCGTATTCAGATTGCAGTTTCTCTAAAGTAAATCCAGTGAACGACATCACATTAAGTCCCTTCGCTTTGACTTTACGAGCGAGTTCGGCTAAGGCAGGGGCTTGCCAGAAAGGTTCTCCTCCCGAAAAGGTAACGCCTTCATGGCGAGGATTACTGGTAATTTCCTCAACCAATTTATCTATTGGCATTAATTCCTTAATTTCAAATGACCAAGATTCGGGATTAAAACAACTAGGACATTCTCGCAAACATCCCTGAACCCAGATTACGGCACGACATCCAGGACCATTTACTTCAGATTCGTCAACATAACCCATGACGTTAACATATCCGGGGGGAATTTCTATAAGTTCTAAATAAGGATTTTTTTTGACCGTCATTTGATTTCTCCTAATTACAAAAAAAATTGCTACTTTTAGTCAGCAACACTTTGCCATTCCAAGACAACTTCTGGCGGAATTGACAGGTTAGTAGTGGTACTGTCTTTCATTGCTAAAGATAGATTTAGTTTAGTTACGGGTAACTGAGGCAAGACATTTTGCAGATCAAACTCACCCACATTAGCAGCAGGGGATTTTTCGGCAAAGATATCTTTCGCCTTAAATAAATCTTCAGCATCGGTAGTAATTTTTAGTGCTTGAGGGTGAGCAAAATCTGCTAATCCGGGAAAATCTACCAACCGCAGATGGATAATACTCGAACCATCTGCTTGAGATCGTTTGAACAGCACTACTTGCCAAGAGTTACCTTTGTTATCTTGGAGAGTATGCCGAGATTGAATTAATATTTGTCCTGGTGCTTCTTCCATCTGACGGAGCGAAGCCAAAACTGGTTGGGAGGTAAAGTGATTAAAACCGATGAATACGAGTAGAACAATGGTACTGGCTACAATAAACTTAGATAAAAATTGGCAAATTCGATACCACATAGAATCATTTCCTTTGCTAATAAATTATTTATTAATTCTGACTGCTATTTGTTTCTGACAATGCCCCTTGAAGTTGGGGAATAAATACTGTATACATCCCCCGTAAGTCACCGACATTAAAATCAAAAGCCAGATCTTGAGGATATTTATCTTTGACAAATTGAGGACGAGCATTTTGTCTGCCATGGCAAGCCAGACAGCTAGGTTCGACGTTGATACGACGATAGTAACGAGTACCTGCTTGTCCATCAACGGTTTCTGAATCCCAAAATCCCATTAATTCTGGATCTTTTTCAAACTTAGCTAGTGCCATAAGCGAATGTAAATTATCCGGTGCATGGGCGGGATTACGATATTTGGTTGCAATCTGTTTAACTTGCCAGCCATTTTCCTTACTTAGCTGTTTCGCTTTCATACCTATAGGTTTACAGACTTCTTTAAAAGTTTCTACTGTCGGTTCTGTGGTTGAACCTTCTAAAGTAGAAGCTAATCCAGAACGCATAGCGTCAAGGTTTTCAATTTCTTGTACTGCCTTAGCTAATTGAGCCGGGTCAGTTTGAGCGATTGCTAGAGACGGATTCACTATAAATAGCAGAAAACTGATCATGAATCCCATTAAAAGTCGGTGTAAATATTTCATAGTCAATGTATTTGGCTTTTTTTAGTTTTGAAAAATAACCGCAATTTTTCACTCAAAAAATAGACTGGTAATTTGAGTAAGTTATGAAGCTGAATAAATGGAAAGCTCCTGACCTAACTGTCGATTAGCTTCTCTACATAATTTAAGTAAATCTGAATCTACGATGCGGTAATACCGACAGTTACCGACTCGCCGACAAGCAACCACTCCAGCCATTTTGAGAAATTGTAAGTGTTTGGAAACATTGGCTTGATTTAATTGAGTGCGCTCACATATTTCGTTAACACTACGTTCATATTCGCAAATTGCTTGTATAATTCCTAGCCGACTTGGTTCGCTCAAAATTTTAAAACGGTATGCTAGCTTTTCTAATCGATTTAGTTCCAGAGTATTTTCCACGTTAAATTTGGTTATTTAAATAATTGATAAGTTTAATTGATAAGTTCAGAATAACAAATAATTTTTAACCTTTGACCATCTCCTGGTCTTTTGCTACTGTCCTCAAATTATTCGCTTCAGAGATTTTAAGAGTTTGCGACATGGATAGTTTAAACCCACATTCCGCATGTTCTTTTAGAAAACAATCATATTTTAATGACTTTTACGCAACTTTACTATAGGTAATACATATATTTATTGTTTTTTGCGGGCAGCTTCGCTGTGCCTTTGGCATCGCCATATACAGATTTTTACAGTATTTATATTTGTTTAATCTCAATTTCGTTGTTTTATTACTTGGGGAATATTTTGTAAACAAGGCGTTAAGGTATTACATGGCATAGTGCAAATTGACGTGCGGAATGTGGGATAAAAAGGAAAGGAATAAGTGAATATTATGAAACAGGAAAAAAAGTGGCTCAAGACTTCAAAGAAAATATGAGTATCATTTTTGATCAAGATCTCCCCCAATGGAATTATGTAGCCACACCAAAATCTTCATAAGTTTACTAAATAATTAAATCCTCATTCCTTACGGTGTGGGGCTTCTTGCCGCAGAAGCTAAAATATCTGACTTTTTAAATATCCTCTAAGACAAAGAAGGAAGCTTGTATATACCCGCATCCATTAAAAGTTTACGTTCTTCAACACGATCACTAATATTAAACTGTAACAGTCTTTCAGTAACTCTACCTTTTGCCGTTTTAGCGGTAATTAAAGCATCTTTAAGTTGAAAATGCTCAAGCCATAGATCTTGACGAGGATGAAATAAAGTTGTAATCTTACCCGTATTCGGATCGATAGAAGTTAAATCGCTTCCCTTATACTTGTTACATAAGCTACAAGATAAAGCCAAATTATCCAACTCTGTTAAACCGCCATGCTTTTGAGCAATAATATGATCGATCTGATGAGAAGCAAAAGTAGCAATTTCAGGGATTAGACAATATTCACAACAATCTTTGGCTCTTTTATAAACGACTTTTCGTAGCTTTGCTGAAATATAACTCTTACTCATGGGGTGATGATTGCTTTTGTTTGAGTTTCAGATAAGCCTTAGCCTTAGCCATACGAACTAGATGTTCTAAATATTGATATTGTTGCCAAAGTTGTTCTTCAGAGGGCGTTAAACTTCCAGAGTGATTCTTCTCCAATAAATTATCAATTTGATTTTGTAAAGTCTGATTTGGACGTAAAGTGATAATTTCTTCAGGAGAAGGTAAAGAAGCCAAAAACTCTAAAACCTCCCCTGCACCTTTAAAACCTATTTGGGAACTAGCCTGAAATTCTCGCATCCCTAACTCTAAAATCTCTGGGAGTTGCTCTTCCAAGGCCTGAACCCGCAAAACCAATTCTTCTGGTAAATTAAGGGTGATTTCAGTCATATTTAATATTATTTGCTACATATATAGCAATCAGTTTTGATTTGTGAGATTTTGGTGAGACTAGGAGTCAGGAGTCAGGAGTCGGGAGTCAGAATTATTCTACTGAATACTGGATTCTGGATTCTGAATCCTTTTAAAACAATTATTTGATTCTCACGAATGATTCCTGATTGCTATAGAGTTTTTTGTCGGTTAAATTAATTCTAACTCAAACAAGACAATTGGAAAGGAATCTGGACTAGAGTTGATGTCATCGCAGAAGAGTTGAAAAATAATAGTCGATCTAGCTTTCGTCATTGTCAGGTTAAAGGTCGTAATGGAGAAATCAAATCATTATCGGGCTTTTACTAAAGTGGTACGTCTGAAAAAGTAGGGAAAAAAACGATTAGTGATTGCCCATGAAACTGGGGATTTAAGCGATACTCCTTGAACCGTGAAGTATTGGGACAATTATTGTCTTTAGCTCAGGGTCTATTTGCCTAAGGTCAATCTTGTCAGGACATTTTGGAGGTAATTATGCCTAGTTAAAATCATTTTATTCTCAATCTAAATCTCAATTTTGCCAAGCCGTGTTAGGATCTTCCCAATCTGAGTTTTTTGTACCCAAATGTTTGCTTGACTCACCAAGAGGGGAGGTAATTAATGACTAGCAGTAATTGCAGGATCAGGCTTCTGACCATTAGTTTTCTGACTGGCTTAATGGGCTACGGAATGCCTAGTATTGCTCAACAGATTATACCTGATAACTCAATGGGTACTGAAAGCTCTACGATTACCCCTAACGTTCCTTTAGGTAACAGTGAAACTAATCGCATTGATGGTGGTGCTATTCGAGGTAACAACGTTTTTCACAGTTTTCAAGAATTTAATGTTAATAATGGGCAACAGGTTCATTTTGCTAATCCTGCGGGCATCGAAAATATTATCGGTAGGGTAACAGGGCTAAATATCTCAGAAATTCTAGGAACTTTAGGCGTTTTAGGCAATGGCAACCTTTTTTTGCTCAATCCTAATGGTTTTATTTTTGGTCCCAATGCCCAGTTAGATGTTAAAGGTTCTTTTGTTGCTAGTACTAGTGAAAGCTTATTATTGGGTAATGGTGTTGAGTTTAGTGCTACCAATCCTCAAGCGGTACCTTTACTAACAGTCAATGTCACTCCAGGGCTAGGAGATTGGTTAAATACCAGGGCAGCGATCGCCAATCAAGGAAATCTTAATGTTGGCCAAGATTTAACTTTAGTTGGTAAAGATCTCAATTTAGAAGGGCAATTGCATGCAGGGGGAAATTTAACTCTCAAAGCCACTGATACTGTCCAAATCAGAGATAGCGTTACGTCTCCTTTTATTGCTTCTGCTGATAATCAGTTATTAGTTCAAGGCAATCAACTAGTAGATATTTTCGCATTAAATCATCCTGCAAGTATTGTATCGGCAGGAGGAGATTTAATTTTACGTTCTTATAATCCCGTTATCACTGATGCTTATTTTTATAGTGGGGGCAATTTTCGTATTGAAGATCTTAATGGTAATCTAGGTAAGGCCACCAGTCCCAATGATCCTGTAATTCGTGCTAGCGGAGATGTTAGTTTTAGTAGTTATACAGGTGCTTCTTTACATATTTTTGCCGGAGGAAGTGTTACTGCTGATACTATTGAAATTACCGATGCAGATCCTAATGATGGGATTCAGGAAACTGTAACTCTATCTGATGGGATAACTACTGTTGCTATTGATGGTAGTGTTCAGCCTACCCTAGATATTCGCTCAGGAACAACTAATATTGAACCCAGAGGCATTCAAGGGGACATTCAAGGTTTTTCCTCCACTCCTGATACTAACGGGGTACAAAATAGTGCAGATATCAAGATTAATCAAATTATTAATCCAGGAGGTTTAGTTTTTCTCAGCAATCAAGATCGACCAAATTCGGAACTCTCTGGGAATATTCGAGTTGGTTTAATTGATTCGTCCAGTGATGCAGATGGCGGTTCAGTTTTCCTTGACTCACGAGGTGGAATTAATGTCGATCAACTTATTGAAGTTTCTGGAATGGGTGGTAATGGGGGAGATGTCCAACTTCTAGCTGATGGAGATATTTCCCTTCCCGTGGAGGCCCAAGTCTTCTCTTTGGGTTTTGGCGGCATTGGCGGTAATATCACCCTCAAAAGCAAATCTGCTATTCAGGCTAGTTCCATAGAAAGTGTTACCTTTGGTGAAGGTATGGGCGGTGATATTAAATTAACAGCACCGCAAATTTTCGTAGGTGATACCAGTCTAACTGAACCTCCTGAATCTAGGGGTTCAATCGCAGCAGTTTTGTTAGGGAAGGGACAAGGAGGTAATATTAACGTTAAAGCTGATTACTTAGAAATTAACGGCGGCGAGATCGCTGTTGTCACCGCTGGAGAGAGTATGGGTGACACTGGCAATCTTTTGATTAACGCAGAGAAGATATCTCTCAAGAATAATAGCTTCATTGCTGCGGTGGCAGTAAGTTCTATCGGCGGAAATACTGGGGATATAAATATCCAAACTAAAGATTTGACCCTAACTGATGGTAGTCAAATTAGTTCCCAAGTTCTTGGGATTGGCAATAGTGGCAAAGTCAATATCAACGCCAAGAATTCAATTAATTTGCTTGGTACTTTCGGGTTTTTACCCAGTGCGATCGTTACTGATGTCTTTCCTGATGCTAGGGGAAATGGAGGTGCGATCGTAATTCAAACAGGTTCAATCACCCTCTCTGAAGGTGGACAAATAAGGGCTAGTACTAATGGCAATGGTAATGCTGGCAGCATTTTTATTGATGCGAAAGATATTACTCTTGATAGTGGAATATTGCTCGATCCCAATCCTGAATCTGTTCTAGTTCCTAGTCTGATTGTTTCTGAAGTCAGACCCACTGCCACAGGTGATGGTAATACCATAGATATTACTACAGAGCAATTAACAGTTACTAATGGTGCACTAATCAGTGCTAGTACACAAGGCAGAGGAAATGCGGGTAGTATTAATCTTAGAGTGGCAAAATCAGCATCTTTTGATGGTTTATTTGCCGATGAAAACTTAGAAAAGCCTCAGCCTAGTGGTGCATTTGTTGGCGTTTTAGAAGGTGCCATCGGACAAGGTGGTACTTTAAAAATCACTACACCTGATCTATCCGTGACTAATGGAGCTCAATTAGAAGCTTTAACAGAAGATAGCGGTAATGCTGGAAATATTGAGATTTTGGGGACAAATACAGTTTTGCTTTCTGGTTCCGATACAGGGCTTTTTTCTAATACAACAGCAACTTCGACAGGAAATGCAGGTAATGTTTTTGTTGACTCTCCATTGATTGAAATTAAAGATGGTGCCGTCATTTCTGTGGATAGTCAGGGTACAGGAGTTGGCGGTAGTATTACGATGAGAGGAAATAAATTAAGCCTTGACAATCAAGGACGGATTTCGGCAACCACAGCTAGCACCGATGGAGGTGATATTGATCTAACAATGAATGATGCAATTTTATTACGTCATGAGAGTGCAATTGCTACGGATGCTGGTACAGCAGGTGCTGGAGGCGATGGGGGAAATATAACTATTACCTCTCCTTTTATTATCGCTCCTCCTTTTGAAAATAGCGATATTACAGCGAATGCTTTTGAGGGCAATGGGGGCAATATCGACATCACCACAAATGAGCTCTTTGGCATCGAATTTCGGGCAAAGCAAACACCACGCAGTGATATCACCGCTTCTTCTGAATTTGGCTTGGCGGGAATTGTTGCGATTAATAACCCCGATGTCGATCCCACCTCCGGATTAGTTGACTTGCCCGATCAAACCACTGATCCCAGCGATCGCGTGATTGCCGGCTGTGCAGCGGCGGAAGGAAACTCTTTTACTGTCACTGGTAGGGGTGGCTTACCAGAAGACCCCACAACTACAATTCGGGGACAAACAATTTTACCTGATTTACGGGACTTTACTGAATTAGACACCAGGAAAAATTTACCTCCCGTGAAAAAGCAGTCCCGTCAGCAAGTTCCAACATCAATTGTGCAAGTCAACGGCTGGGTCGTTAACCAAGATGGAGAGGTAGAGTTAGTTGCTGCATTGCCCCAGGAGGCTTCATTGTTTAAACATCCAAAATGTCAAGATTTAAGGGGAAAATAGCGAAAAGTTAAGACCAAAAAGCTGCATAATATAAACAGTTAAATTGATATCTTAAGTAGATATAAAAAAAGATTCATGACAAAATTTAGTGTGGATCCTCCAAAATCACCGAGATTACCCAAAGCTGTTTTTTCCGTTAGTCGAGAAGAGTTTTACCAAAAGCCACTAGAACTGATAGTACAAAAAAGACGAACAGAAACCGAATCTAAGGACTGTTCCCCCGAAGATATCTTGTCGGACAAATGCTGGGAGTTAGGTCAACTTCCCGCTGATTTGCACGGTCATGTATTCATCGTAGGAGCGGTAGGTTATTTTGGTTCCCCAAAATATGAAGGATCTCCCGATGTTGTTGAACCCGTTAAAGATCCTCAGAATCCTCAAATTCGCAATTCCCTGATCAATGGTGAGGGAATGATTTATCGCTTGGATTTCCACCAAAACCCTCATAACCCCAGCCCTGAAATAGGCAAAGCTTGGATGGCTACCCGAATTGTCAGAACTCCAGATCACTACGCTGATTTAGCGCTTTGGCAGCATGGCGATGAGAACGAATACAAGAAAAAGTGGCCTCAGGAATATCCCAAACTTCAGTTTTATAATTTTTTCTTAAGTAGGGCATCTGTTAAACTTGGTGCTCGCAACTTTCTCAATACAGCCTTTCTACCCATGAAATTTTCTGATGGAACCGAAAGGTTGTTAGTAACTTGGGATGTAGGTCGTCCCTACGAGATCGATCCCCGGACTCTCGGACTTGTGGGACCGATTGGCTGGAATTGTCAGTGGCATCCTTTGATCCCTGTTGTGCAGAAAGTCTTAGAGGAAATTTTCCCCCTCACCCTGAGTTCAGCCCACCCTGCTTTTGATACCCACAACAATGAAATGTTCACAGTTAATGGGAGCAAGTCATTACGCAATTTCTTTTGGATATCGAGACTATTGAGTTTTTATGCCCGAGAATTTGCCGATAAATATATCAAAGTCCTTTTCCTCAAAAAGTGGTTTAATCGTTTAGTTAAGGGGCTAATTCTATCGGTAAAATTTCTCGAATTCCTCCTAGAGGAATTTTTGGATTTGTTAAGAATTAAGCAGCTTGATGCTGTTTATCTTAAGCGCTGGAAAGGAGAAGGCACTGGAGTGGAAGAATGGCAGGTTTTGAGGTCGAACGGTCGCCGAGTCAAAATTAAGCAGAGCCTGCATCAGATGGGCATAACTAAGGACTATGTCTTACTAGCGGACTCAGCTTTTAAGCTAGTCTTGGAAGACTTACTTCCCAGTTTTAATAGCAAAAATCTATTCCTCAAAGATATCGGGCGGTATCTAAGCTCAATTCACGAATACCTCAGCTATCCTCAATTACCCTATACCCGGATCTATATTATTCCCCGTGATAAACTGAAACAAGGAGTTAAAACTGTTAAGGCAAAGGAGGTAAAAATTGTTCCTGAAACAGCCCATTTTCTGGTAGATTACGAAAATCCTGATGGCAAAATAATTCTGCATGTGGCTCATACTGCGGCTACAGATCCGGCCGAGTTTCTCCACCTAGATGAGAACTCTTATTACAAAGATGAAAAAGTTACCGAAGAATTGAGGGAGCGGGCAGGAATGTTTGTTGCTCCCATGGATGCAAGCCGTATCGGTTCTTGGAGCATTGATGTAGAAAAAGAAACTTGTCAATCTGTGTTTGTTTCTGACGATCAATGTTCTCAACATCTTTGGGCAATATCACTCTATGCCTGGCAAGGATTTCAGCCCAATCAGTTCACCGATATCTACTTCAATTGTTGGGGAGGCTGGCAAGAACTTCTGAGTGAGTCAATCTTTGAAATGTACAACAACTACGAAGAACGACTGGTTTCAGTAGAGGAAGTAGTCGAGACCATTAAAAAAGGTAAGCCGGCTAATTTGCTGAGAATGCACATCGATCGCACAGAATCTTCTCCCACTAAATTAACGATCGCAGACATTTACAATTTTCCCCCCGGCTTTCTTGGTAACTCACCCCAGTTTGTCCCACGTCTGGGAACTGACGATCCCACAGAGGGTTACATTGTCTGCACTGTTATTCCCTCTGATAATTGTCTAGCCAACAAAAGTGAACTTTGGATTTTTGATGCTAAAAACCTCAAGAGTGGTCCAAGCTACCGACTCAGCCATCCTCAGCTCAATATGGGAGTAACTATTCATACAACTTGGTTGAGTAAACTAGAAACTCCCCCAGAGAGAAAAGATTATAGCGTGCGTTGCGATTATCAGAAGTCTGTGGAAAAAATGGATTCGGAAGCTATCAAAACCTTATTTGAAAAAGATGTTTACCCCCACTTTTAATCATAGGAAAGAAAAATGATTACTGTGGTATCCAACTGGAAACTTAAAAACGGTTGTCCTCCAGAACTCATCGCAGCGTTAAAAAATCTAACAGAGAATACTCAGTTTCAGCCTGGAGTGTTGATGTATTTAGTTAGTTTACAAGCTCCTTTTCCGGTGGACAACACTGGTAAACCAAAAGATCTTCCCCCAGATCCAATACCACTGAATGAGCAAGAAGAAATTGTATTTATAGAGAGTTACTCAAGTGCGGAGGCACTTAGTCATCATATCAACAGTCAAGCATTTGTCAGTTTTTTAAAGTCGAATATCCAGTATTTTTTGGAAGATGCTAACAATCCTGGATATCCACAAACCGAAACGCAGTTTTTGAGCCGACAATTCTCATTTATTAAACCATAATCTGAATCAGATCCAGTTCCTTAGATACAAATGCCATCGACTATTTATCAATTGCTGTTTCTTGCCTTTTTTGCCACTTGGGCAATGCCTTCTATGGTACTTGCCCAAGTTATTCCTGACAATAGTCTACCTAATAACTCTGTGGTCCAAATCAAGGAAGAAATTCAGCAGATTACCGGAGGAACAACTGCCGGGAGAAATCTGTTTCATAGCCTCAGAGAGTTTTCTGTTTTGACTGGCAACACTGCCTTCTTCGACAATGCCCTTGCCATTGATAATATTATCACTCGGGTCACTGGAGGGCAAATTTCTCATATTGACGGAGTTATAAAAGCTAATGGTACAGCGAATTTGTTTTTGATCAATCCTAGTGGCATCATTTTTGGTCATAATGCCACACTGAATATCGGTGGATCTTTCTTAAGTACTACTGCTGATAGCTTGCTATTTGCAGATGGCAACATTTTTAGTGCCACCAAATCTGAGGTTACACCGCTACTGACAGTCAGTGTACCTATTGGTTTACGGTTTAATGCTACTCCCGGAACCATTATCAATCGTTCCCAAGCAACTCAAGTTGGGGATGATGGGAAAGAGACCGTTGTGGGACTTCAAGTACAACCCGGAAGAACCTTAGCTCTAGTGGGAGGAGAAGTCAGAATAGAGGGCGGTCAGCTTTCAGCGGCAGCGGGAACTATTGATTTGTCTAAGGTTGGGGCAACCTTAGTGGGTAGTGATGGTTTAGAACTGAATGTCCAGACTCCTGGTGGACGTATTGAGGTAGGAGCAGTAGGAGCTAATAATCAAGTCCAGATAGCTCAATCTATTCAAAATCCCCAAGTCCTGAATTTGAGCTACGAAGGGGTCGATAACTTCCAAGATATTCAAATATCTAACTTAGCTGTCATTGATGCCAGTGGAAACGGGGGCGGTGGCATCCAATTACAAGGAAGAAATGTGATAATGAGTGAAGGATCTCAGATTCGCTCGTATACCTTGGGAGAAAATCCCGGCGAAACTCTATCAATCCATGCAACTGAATCTTTGCAAGTATTGGGAAATACTTTAGTCGATGATCTTATTGATCCTCGATTGTCTGGAGCTGGAATTATTATTCCCCGTAAAACGAGCATATCGACGGCCTCATTTAGTAAAGGGCAAGCAGGGAATATAACTATTGAAACAAAAAAGGTGATTGTTGATCTTGGAGCTGAGATTGCTGCCTTTAGCTTTGGTGAAGGTAGAGGAGGAGATATATCTATCCGTGCTACTGAATCATTAGAAATAATCGGTCAAGCAATACCCCTCGGTTTTGTCCCAGAAAGATTTCTTCCCTTTGGTTTTGATGTTCCTGGATTTAGGGAGCCCGCTTTTAGATCATCGGCTAGTGGTAGTCTCGTCTCCTCTACCAGTGTCGGTTTTGGAAATGCTGGCAATATCATCATCGATACTGGACGCTTAAGTATTCGTGATGGTGCTCAACTCTTAACCAACCCACTTTTTAGTGGAGATGGTGGCACAATAACCGTGAATGCGTCAGATTCTGTGGAAGTATTAGGCACGTCAAAATTCTACATACCAAACAATTTGGATATTTCTAGAAGCCTTCTTTGGACAGCGGCCACAGGGTCTGGGGATGCACAGTCTCTCACTATAAATACACAGAGATTAATTATTCGGGATGGCGGTACCGTTCAAGCGACTACATTTGCGACGGGAGAAGCGGGAGATGTCTTCATTAACGCATCTGAGTTGGTGGAAGTCAGTGGTTTTTCTTTTTCACCGAGGGATGGTAAGCTTCCAAGTAACTTGAGTACCAGTAGCTTTGGATCTTCAAATGCTGGCAGCTTAATTATTAATACTGATAATTTAACTGTTCGAGATGGAGCTGAAGTTGCTGTTAATAGTACTAAGATAGGAAATGCTGGAGACATATTAATTACTGCTAATTCTCTATTTTTAGATCGTGGTTTAATTACAGGAACTACCACCTCTGGACAAGGAGGTAATCTGACCTTAGAAATTGCTGAACAAGTTAACTTGATTAATAATAGTCAAATTTCTGCTGCTGCTGGTACTGAGGGCGGTGGTGGCAATGGTGGTAATCTCACTATTAATGCTCCCTTTATTATTGCTCCCCCTTTTGAAAATAGCGATATTACAGCTAATGCTTTTGAGGGCAATGGCGGGAATGTTGACATTACTGCTAATGGGCTCTTCGGCATCGAATTTCGCCCAGAACAAACACCACGCAGTGACATCACCACTTCTTCTGAATTTGGTTTGGCGGGGACTGTTGCTATTAATAACCCCGATGTCGATCCCACCTCCGGATTAGTTGAATTGCCTGATCAAACTACCGAGCCCGGCGATCGCGTGATTGCCGGTTGTGCAGGGGCTGAGGGAAACTCTTTTACTGTCACTGGTAGAGGTGGTTTACCAGAAGATCCCACCACTACAATTCGGGGACAAACAATTTTACCTGATTTACGAGACTTTACTGAATTAGACACCGGGGAAGATTTACCTCCTGTGAAAAAGCAGTCCCGTCAGCAAGTTCCAACATCAATTGTGCAAGTCAACGGCTGGGTCATTAACCAAGATGGAGAGGTAGAGTTAGTCGCGGCATTGCCCCAGGAGGCTTCCTTGTTTAAACATCCAAAGTGTCAAGATTTAAGGAGAAAATAGGGCGAAGAGTCAGATCGAAAAGCTGCATAATGTGGACAGTTAAATTAATATCTCACCGTTAGCTCATTTTGAAGATTGTGTTCTAAATTAATGACTTAAAATACTTAAGTAAATAATCCCAGCTTAATTGTAAACATCAAATAATAGAATTCTTATGCCCAAAGTTATTTCAATTCACTCTTACAGAGGCGGAACAGGAAAATCAAATTTTTCTGCTAATCTTGCAACAACACTCGCTTTACAAGGTTATCGAGTTGGTGTCGTGGACACAGATATTCAATCTCCTGGTATTCACAATATTTTTAACTTAGAACTGCAACAAGTGGCAACAACCCTTAATAACTACCTTTGGGGACAGGCGAATATTGAAGATGCGGCTTATGATGTCAGTGACAAAATTAATCTCAAGGGTGATGGTAAGGTTTTTCTGGTACCTTCCAGTGTGAAAGCTGATGACATAGCGAGGATTCTTTCGGATGGTTTCGATGTCAGGTTGCTGAATGACGGTTTTCGCCTTTTAGTTAGGGAATTACAGTTAGATTATCTTGTGATTGATACCCACCCTGGTTTATCAAAGCAAACTTTTTTATCTATTGCTATTTCCCATGTTTTAATTTTACTGTTGCGTCCTGATAAACAGGATTATCAGGGCACGGCGGTAACCATAGATGTCGCTAAACAGTTAAAGGTGAAAAAAATGCTTTTGGTGATTAATAAGGCGTTAACTACCATGAATTTTGATGCTCTTAAGCAAAAGGTTGAAGAAGCCTATAATATCCCTGTGGTGGGTATTTTTCCCCTGTCTGAGGATATTGCCCAACTGGCAAGTGAGGGTGTATTTTGTCTCAAATATCCAACTCATCCTATAACTCAAAAGTTTATAGAAATAGCACGGCAAGTGATGATGTAGTTAACTAACGTTGTCGTTGGGACGAAGTAATAAGTAATAAGCCCCTGACGGGGAAATTCAAAATTCAAAATTCAAAAAAAGAAGATTTTCCCCGCAAAATAAGGGTCAGAAACTAATGATAGTAATCTGCCCTCTGGTGCTCTACCAAGTGCGCCTTTCACATCTCGACTTCGCTCGATAACCGCCGACAATTATATTTTCCAAAACCCTCCCAGTATTGAGAATTCTCCTATCCCTCATTACAAAATTGATAGACCACTAGAAAGATCATTTTTGTAATTAGCAACTTAGGTTAAATTTATGTTAGAACTTCAAAAGCTATACCCTCTTCTACAAAATTAGGAAAATTAGCTAAAACACTTTGACGTTCTTGTTCTCCTACATAGAGATAAGTACCGGGTAAATTTATATTTTGGAAACGGTAGATATCTTGTCCTTTGTTTGCATCGGCACCGAAAGCGTAAAACGCCAATCCTTCCTCGGTAAAATTAGGAAAGTTGGCTAAAACACTTTGACGTTCTTGTTCCCCTACATAAAGATAAGTACCGGGTAAATTCATATTTTGGAAACGGTACAAAGAGATTAACTCATCATTGGGAGTAACTGAGGCATTAAAAGCAAAACCTTCCTCTTGAAAATTGGGAAAATTTTGGCGTATATTTTGAGCTTCTTGTTCTCCCGCATAAAGATAAGTACTGGGAATATCTTTGTTTTGGAAACGATAAAAAGGACTATCAAAAAGATCGGTGACAGGAGACTCGACGGTTATCTCTTCGGGAATATTTTGCTCTTGTAAATGAATTAATTTATTATTACCCTGACCATCCTGAGTAAATAAAACACCTTGTCCGCGATCGCCATTAATATCGGCAAAAGTACCAGCAATTTCTTCAATATTGCCTGAGGGAGTAAACTCCTTATCTAGGCGAATTTCAGGAGCACCTTCTGCATTATCTCCTGAATGGTCAGAACTACTGTGATGTCCACCACCGAGAAAACTATGAATTTTAACTGGTTCTTGCCCTGCGGGTAAATCACCGATCGCCACAGTAGTAATGTTTGCTGCATTGGTTTGAGAGGGGCTATCATTGGGGATTTCAGGAGTTTGTAAAACATAGCCAGAGGTAATTTCTATTTCTCCAGTATAGGAGTCACCATACGGTTGAAAGGCCTCGGAGAACATAGCCGTTTCATGAGCTACATCATTACCACTTAAATCGGTAATTTCCCCAGAGCGGATTAAACCATCTAAAAGAATACCGCTATAGGCTTCAACTTTACCTTCTCCTCCTGCTCCTTGGGCAACAAGAATGTCATCAAAGTTATCTCCATTAATATCCCCAGAAGAAACATTAATCGTACCGGTAAAACCGCCATGATGGAAAAGATTAAGTTGTGCCATTAAACTATAATCTTGACCGCTATATATTTCAATTAGAGGTTGAATTCCTCCACCGAGAGCAGCCATAATATCAGCAAAACCATCACCGTTGACATCTCCACTAGCTATAGATGCTGTTTGGTCTAAAGTTGGTGTAATATTGGCAAAGGGTCTAATCTCCGCCAGTAAAAGATTAGAGTCATCCCCTTGTAATATACTTGCTCCTGCTTCCGTTTGTTGAAACATTGATTCACCATCAAACACTTTAACGGTAAATTGTTGATCGAGACTCGTTAATTGTTTTTGAATTGTTACTACATCGGTGACGTTATCAGTAACATTTGTATTTCCCGCACCAAGATTATTTTTATAGTTAACATCGGCGATCGCTACATCAACACCGTCACTGAAATTGTAGGCATTTAGTCTGACGTTTTGATTGGTATTACTAGCTGTGAATAAACGAATAAAATTACCGTTATCAGTACTTAAACTAAGCCAAGTATCATTCGTATTTAAAATTACCCGAACTACCGCCATCATTCCTGCATCCTCATGAAAGAGAATATGACAGTGATTAACATAGCTACCAGGGAAATCGGCAAATTCCATTAAAATTTTGACCACAGAAGGATCACCATTAAATTGAGTTATTCCAAAAGGATTTTCAGGAGTCGCAGAACCAGGTGCATGACTTGGAGGTAAAGCGATGGTATCACTTAATACTCTCGCCAAATAATTCTGTTCCATTTCTTCAACGGGAATACCGTTAATTTCCAAAACAACAAAATCATTTTGGTGGATATGGAAAGGATGCCACTCTGTCAAAGGAAAATCTCTTCCTTGTTCTGCATATTCGGGATTACTCACTCCAGAACTATTCACTATATTCCAAACTTCAGAAGTACCGACCATGGGCATAGTTAAAGCAGGCATTCCTCCGCCACTAGTGGCAAAAAATTCTCCGTTAATAGTGTAAATCCCCTCAAAAGTAATAGGATCTTCTCCTGGCTGTTGAGTGGCCCCACCAAAATTGGCATCCCAAACAAAAGTTCTTTCCTCGTCAAAATCTCCAGCTAAAGCAGAATCAACAAGCTCATTAATTTTGTCACTTTGCTCAACTAAAACATCATAA
Organism: uncultured cyanobacterium; assembly: GCA_963749915.1. Lineage (GTDB taxonomy): Bacteria > Cyanobacteriota > Cyanobacteriia > Cyanobacteriales > Cyanobacteriaceae > Geminocystis. The sequence continues at coordinate 206,048 of CAVVOP010000008.1, read as the reverse complement.
GGTTCGGGAAAAGGAGGAAGTTGCTCAGGAGGTATTTCCTCTCCTGTCACCTCAACAGTACCCAATACCTGAGAACCCCAGATTACATGACCATCATTAAATCCTTTGGCACTGGTTAAGATAGGGGCATCATCACCCAAAAGTTCTTCTGTGGCATTGGAAAGAAAATAATATTTACCTGGTTCATCAAATATATGTTGAACTGAGATACGAGATCCGGGGTTAACAATGGGTGTTTCAGTTACATTTCTTCTGATGTCTTCTACTACCCCAGCTGCATCCCCATCAATGGCAACTAATTGGACTTCCTCTAGGGAAAGATTGCCTTGTTCATCTTCTTTAATTAGTTGAATTACATGAAATGAATTGACACTCATATTGGCAAAAGAAAATAAAGTCCATTCACCAGTACCAACTTCCATGGTTGGATTATATTGACCATTTACCGTATGAATAACATTTTCCGTTGCTTCACCGTGAGTTCCATCTCCATAACGAAATAAAGGACCAAACTCCGTAAAACCCCCTGCTGGAGATTGAGGATCATAGAAAATGGGTTTGGCATTATAACCAACATAAGGAGCGTCAGAAAGGCTAAATACGTTTTCTTCTAATTCCTCCAAAGGAGTACCTGCGGGAATTAGAATTTCTGGATCTGATTGGTTAAGAGGATCATCAGGAGCACTAGTTCTGTCAATCTGTTGAATCCCAAAAGTATTCAACGCCATGAAGAAAGATGGTTGAGTTACGGGATCAAATTTCTCCAAATCAGGCAAATCATGGGGTGGATTGATTAATAAATAACCTGCTAACCCAGAAGATACTTGTAAATTAACTGTGCCATGAAGATGAGGATGGTACCAGTCAGGGCCAATAAAATGATTTTCTGGGATCTCAATTTCTACTACCCAATCATCACCCGGATCAGCAGCAATTAAAACATTATCCCCATTACCCATTGGCGAAACATGTAACCCATGGGTATGCAGATTAGTTACCTGATCGTCAAGATTATTTTGTAAGGTGATTCTTAATGTATCTCCCGGTTCTGTAATTAACATTGGACCGGGAATTTTGCCATTATAAGCTCTCAAAAACTGATAGGAAGTCAGTTCTTCAAGATTATTACTGATCAATTCACCAGCCTGAATTGTGCCGAAACCATCAATCAATATTTCTTCCAATTCATCTAAGGTCAGAGTAACTTCCAGAATTTCTTTGGGACCCCAACTAGAAAAGTAACTACCATCATCCGCTTCATAAACAAAATTACCATTTTTGTAATCTTGGTTGTCTTCTTGCCATTTAGAAAGAGGATCATCGAAGGGTATTTTTTCATCTGGATGAGGTAATACTTTTAAATAGCCATCTACATCATAGCCTTGACTCCAACTATCAAAATTATCTTGTTGAATAATATGAGCATTTTTAAGTACGTCTGCCGGAATAGGATTAGTAAATGTTGTTGTCATTAATTTTATATTCCTAATGTAAAAATTCCTTGATTTGTTTTAATTTTTTAGATACGATGAACCTGAGGTACTCTATATATAGGGGTATGATTCACGAATCTTCGGGTTTTCGAATCTTCCTTTACTTATCTTAGTCCCCTTATTCTGGAAGAGGTCTATTTTTCCCTTTACTCTGGAACGCTCATTTTTGTGACTAGCAACTTGGGTTAAATTTATGTTGAAGCTTCAAAAGCTACACCTTCTAGAGTGAATTGAGAACCATAGTTGGCTTCAATACTTTGTTTTTCCTGTTCCCCCACATACAAATAAGTACCAGGATTGACAAGACTTTGAAAACGATAGATATCTTGTCCCATATTTGCGTCAGATCCATAAGCATAGAAGGCCAAGCCTTCTTCTACAAAGTTAGTATAATTCTGTTTAATACTTTGACGTTCTTCTTCTCCCACATAAAGATAAGTACCGGGTAAATCGCGATTTTGAAAACGGTACAGCGAAATTAAACTGTCATTAGGTTGGACTGCGACATTAAAAGCAACCCCCTCCTCTTGAAAATTAAGGAAATTTTGCCGAATATTTTGTGCTTCTTGTTCTCCCGCATAAATATAAGTACCTGAAATATTGGTATTTTGAAAGCGATAAAAAGGAGTATTAAGAAGATCTGTCGGGGGACTTTGGGAAGCTAGACCAGAAAATTGAATTAAATTAGCACCGCTTTCTGTTCCCATTAAATGGAAATGATTACCCGGTTCAATATAAACGTAATCACCTTCAGAAGCTAATTGAACATGATGTTGGTCACTATCTTGTTCTCCGAACTCAAATGTAACTTCACCACTCAAAACCCCAAACAATTCATAATTATTGCTAATATCACCATATTCCCCTTCTTGTGCAGAAATAGAGAATAATTTAGTTTCAATGGGAGTAGGGTTCAAAATTCCATCATTTTGTCCGAATCGCAAAACGGTAAAAGGATTCTCAAAGGATGATCCAGCAAAAGGGTCGACTGTTGCAGATACAGCATCAGCAGCACCGGGAGAATCGTCTCCGACCAAAGCAGAACCTCCTTGAGGATTTGCGATTCCACCAATACCTGCTTCATCAGAAGGATCAATTTTGAAAGCACCACTGCCATCGGCACTAACACCATAGGTAATAACTGGTCCTGCACCTTCAATATAGGTAGGAATAGGAGCAAACCCTAATTTATTAGTGAGATCGGGGATAGCTTGTAGCTGTTTAAGTAAATCGTAAAATTGGGCATCAGCAGGAACTACACCATTTACTTCCGTAGGGGTTCTGCCCGTCGGTTCATAGTTATCAGTTAAAGGATGGACTTCCGGCTTAGGATCAAATATCCCAGCTCCAGTTCCGGCTTCTCTGAATCCTTCTGCAATACCTCCTGGAACAATAAAAGCGATTACTCTTGCGGGTACAGAACCAGTATTTGACCAGGTGTGAACTTTTCCCGCCGGTACTGACACAAAAGATCCCTTCGTCACCTTAACATCGTTAATCTCAATTTCATCATCTTTAAGAACGGAAAAAGGATTCGTCGGGTCTGCCAGATTAAATACGCCATCAGCATCGGCGTTCAAATCAAATACAACATTATCGTTATCATCAATGTTCGGGTTATCATCGTTGGCAGGATCTCCTCCCAACACATAGAATATTTCCGTTCCATTAAAGTGGGTGTGAAATGCTGTGGTTGCTTCAGGAGGGATAAGAAACTCAAAAGCATCAAACTTATTGTCTGTTTGCCCCAAGGTAACAAGATCCTGATATAAACCTTGGGATGGTTGGAAAGTGGCAACTGTTTTTTCTGTATAAATCTTTTCCCCATTATTGTCAAAACCTACAGAGATAAAATTAGGTACAAAGAATTTTTTGATACTATCAGGGTTAAGGTTAGGGTCATAGGATGGACTATCGGGATCTGTCGCCGCAGCGATCAAAGGGTTTCGATTAAAATCAACCTCTATAAGATCGCTATTGTCTTGTGTTACATAAATATAAGATGCCCCCGACGCGTTTTGGTCAAATGTGGTTCTTTCTCCTTCGTATTGTGCTTGTGCATCTAAAGGCAAATCATGTAATCCGCTCACAATTGATATTCTCCTCGAATTATTTTATTAATATATATTGCATTGTTTTAAAATTTCTTTCATCAAAACTCAGCAATAGGCAACACTGAAAGATCTTAGAAATAAACAAAAGACCTCTCCCATAATTTAAAAACCAATCGATACTCGCAAATAATTTATGAACTTAGATAACTTTTTCGATGATTTTCAACACTAAATTGTAATTTTTGGAGAGGTGCAAGGGGTTTAAACCCCTTTTTGAAAAAGCAATGCTATAAGACAACTCCTGTTTTAGAAGCGTCGGGATAAACACGCCATTCGTAAATTTTTTCCCCATCAAAACGGTAAATGTCGGTACAGGGAACTTGTACAAAAGTTTTGTCTTTTTTATTGACATAATTAGCATCCATTTCTAAAATGATGGTATTGCCGACTTCCCAGAATCCTCGTTGGTTATGGGTGGTAAGTTTAAGGGTTTTATAAATGTGTTGCAATAACCCAGCGATCGCTTCTGGACCAATTACAGGATCATTTGCACCAATTTTATAGAGAACATCATCGGTAAAGAAGGTTTTAAATTCTTCCCAATTACTAGCGTGTAAAGCCTCATACATTTTGCCTAAAATTGCACTAATCGTTCCTTTGGGCAAAACTGGTTCTCCTTCTTCTGAGCCCACTTGAGGGGTATTGAATACAGGGCTAATATCCATAAAGATGCGTAATTCTTGCACCTTATCCCCTTTAAAGACGATGGTATCGCAACAGGGCAGACGGAAAACTTTACCATCATGACGGACATAAGTAACTTCCATTTCACAAATAACGGTGTTGCCTACTTCCCACATTTTCATGATATGGTGATAAACTTTAGCCACCATTTGCAAAAAGCCTTGGGATGAATCCTTGATGCCTTGAGGTCCGTAGGCTACAGGAAAATTACTAAATTGGTAGTGAGCATCTTCGGTGTAGAATTTAACAAAATTTTCGACATTCATTGATTCCCCTGCAAGGAACATTTGACGGACAATTTGACATAATCTTCCTTCGGTGGAAGTAGGTTGAATGGTAGCAGCAGCTTGAGTCATGGTATTTACCGGGTTTTGTTGTTCAATAATGTTTTTAATGTGTAACGTCGCTTGTTCAATAAATTTTGGATTAGCGGCGTGGACAAAAGGTTGAGCTTCGGGTAACTCTAAAGCACCTTCAGCAATGGGGGTTAGTTGAAAAGCATTAATCAGCATGGGTAGCGATTGTTTTCCCTGTTCTTGAGGTTGAACTACCTGATTGACAAAGCGGGGCTGAAACATCGGATAGTTGAGAATATCGTATGTGATGATCCGATTGGCTTCATCAATGGTAATTCTTTCTCTGACAAGCATTTGAGAGGTTTTTACTTCCCTCAACATCCCGTCACTATATTTCTCTAGGGTTTTGGTATATTCCACAGGAGAAGGCATATAGTTACCCGGATTCTCGATTTTATCTAAGAGAATTTTCCAGACTAATTCAGAACTAGCATTAACAGGGATGCTGTAGTTAGCCACTAACTCCTTATTGCTTTCACTAAATCCCCTGCCATTCAAACCCCAATAGTTACTATTGTTAGCGAGGTTATATTCTTTTTGGGCACGGGTAAAGTTTGCCTTGGCAGTACGTCTGACTTGGTTAAATTCTAATTGTTCACCGTTAGGTCCTTTACAATAAAATAATGCCCAACCGTCAAAATCCCCCGGAAACTCTGTTTTAGCGTAGATATGGGGTGCTTTTTCCCTTGCTTGTTCCGAGGTAAGTTCGATGGTACGATTAGCCACTACATTAGTCATGCCTCGGCGATGACATTCTTCCTCCAACATTTGGGCGAATTCGTTCAAATCCACATCATCTTTGACAAAGAAGGAGATATGAGGGGCGTTTACATGGCCAATACCCGAAGGAATGGCATCAAAGGCATTGGGGGCATGAGCATCAAGATGAGCATTGCGGAAGTGGATTAATTCCACACAAGTATTACCAAAGGAGATAAAGCGCACGTCTAAGGCTTCTTTGCTACCGTCTCGAATACTAGGAACACCTACGGATTCAAGGCTAATTCCTTTTTCTTTGGCCTCTATTTCTTCTTTTTGGAAGAGAAGATTATGTAATTCGTCACCGACAAAGCCATCACCAGCGATGGCCAATTTACCTCCTAAAACTTCAAGATAAAATTCGAGGGCGAGATCAAGGTTATTAACGGTGATCCCAAAATGCTGAACCCCCTGTAGGTGTTGAGCGATGGATCTTTGAGAGGCTTGAAGCGTAGTATCTAAAAATACTTTTTTGTTACCGCTACCGTTATTAGCTACAGATTGTCCGTTTTGATAAGTACCACTGAGCATAAGATTAGTTATATCTGGTTGTAATTGGTTAGTTGCTCCAATATGAGCAATTAATTCTGATACCTTCGCGCTTCTTTCCCCCGCTAAAGTCATTTTGCCGTCATACACGAAAGTATAGGCAGTGCGTTCAGGGAAGGGGCGAATTAATTGTAGATATTGCCCTGCTTGTTGAATTGCCTGTTGATATTCTGGGGAAGCAAAGAATTTTTCTCGCTCTAATTGGTTAGCAAAGGCAATTTCAAACGCTCCATCATATTCTTTACCTTGACTCTCGGAATGGATTACTCCGGGGGCATCGGGGCGAGAATTATCAATGGCGTCAAACAGGTGTAAACGAAATTTGAGGACTGACGAAGATTGGCTAACTTTGGGGGCAAAGATGTTGCGTAAATAATTACGGAAATTTTCTACACTCACATGGGGGTCTTTTTTCACCATCACATGGAATTTAACTGCATCCACAACCCCGTTAGGTGCCCCGTTGGCAATGCTATCCACATAAGTAATAGAGTTACCAGGACTGGTGGTATAACCGATCGCCTTTTTAAAGAGATTGCGTTCATCATCCATGAGAATCCCCGCCGCCGTGAACCAAGTATTGCGATCACTTTCATTTTTGAAAGTCAATTCAGCAATGCCGTCAAAATTATCTTGGGGGTCAAAATAGGAATTTGAACCATTAAGATTTGGGAACAAACCATTTTCACTGTGGGCAACATGAAACTGCCAATATTGGTGTTGTCCAGGTAATCTGGCACATACCGGACCATGAACATCTTTCCAATAGTTATCAAATAAATCAAGAGGGATACCTTCTCGTTTCCAAAGAAGGACATAAAAGGCAACTTTCCCTTCTTGATCTCTTGAGGCATAATTAGTTTGGGTCATCGTTAAAGTCATAGGCTTATCCTCTACTGGGATTGAGAAAAAAAATCGTTTAAAGCACCAAAGCAACCAGCCGCTTTATTGAAACCAGTATAAGGACAAAGAAATAATAATAACTCCTCGATTTCCTCTCTGGTTGCACCTTGTTTCATTGCCATGGACACATGAGCACCAAAAGGGCTACCTGGGCCGTTTTGACTTTGATTTATTACATCGATAGCGATCGTGATTAAAGCCTTGGTTTTTTGGTCAATTAAGGGTAATCCCCACGCCTCACCCGCTACTCTGGTGACGAAATCCCCAAACTGGGGGTTAATGCCTTTCAAAGCCTCTTGCAATTCCAAATCGTCGAGGACCGCATTTTTGTAATAAGATTGTTCTGTCATTATCGCATATTTAGTAATTCGGTTGGTATCTAAACTTACTTGTGAGGGCAAGGAACTATTAAGAAAATGTAATATACTAAACACTTATATCCCTTGTGCCTTTTACCTTTTTTAAGTGGTTATTAACTCAATTAATTCACTAGGTGCAAATACATCACGATAGAAGGTTAACTGCTCAGTTTTGAGATAACAAGCCCCTCTGTGTCCTCGTCTTACCCAAGTGACGTTACCTTTGGCTAAGGTTTCGTTAGTTTCATCGTCAACACATTTCCACTCAAAATAAGTATGTTCCCCAGAAAACATGACAATGGGCCAACACATGGTGACGTTAGGTTGTGCAATCAAAGCCCACCAATGTTTTTCTCTCTCTCTTTGCTCATTCAAACCAAAATAGGGGCCATCTTGACAAAGATAAATTAAATCATCTCGATATTCTCCTGTTAAAATATCCCCTCTCCCCTGTCTCAAGGCTTCGCAATGGGTGGGCCACCAATCTTTATTTTCTTGCTCAATTTGGGCTAATGTATAGCTGGGGCTAATTTCTGGTAGAATTGGCTCTTTCATGGCGACAATTTTTACTGCATCTTCGATTAATTTTTGAGCAACGTAAGCAGTAACTAACCCCGGACGAGAATAATCCGCTGACAATCCTTGATAATAATTGGTTCTTTTTTTCATTGACTTATTGTTATTTGACGTGGCTTGATTTCCTAATTTTTGATGTAACATTAATTCGGTAATATCAGGTTTAATCTGATTCACTGCACCGATTTCCGTGATTAACTCTGCAACGGAGGAACTTCTTTGTCCCGCAAGGGTCATTTTTCCTTCATAGACAAAAGTATATGCAGTGCGTTCAGGAAAGGGGCAAATTTGTTGTATATATTGAGATGCACTTTGAATGCCTTGGTTATATTCAACAGAAGCAAAGAATTTTTCTCGCTCTAGTTGATTGACAAAAGCAATTTCGTAAGCCCCATCATATTCTTTACCCTGGGCCTCAGAATGAATAACCCCTGCGGCATCAGGACGAGAGTTATCAATGTCATCGAATAGATGTAATCTAAATTTTAAGAGGGAATCGCTTTTGACAATGTTGGGTGCGAAAGTATCTTTAAGATAACGACGAAAAGCATCTTTAGGAACACTAGATTTTCTTTTCACCATCACATGAAATTTGACTATTCCCGTGTTGCCGTTCGGTGTACCATCGGCAATGCGGTCAACATAAGTAATGGAATTACCCTGACTGGTGGTATAACCAATGGCTTTCTTGAACAGATTATGCTCATCATCCATCAGCATACCGGCGGCCGTAAACCATGTGTTACGATCACTTTCATTCTTAAAAGTTAGTTCAGCGATACCGTCAAAATTATCTTCTAGGGGGCTTTGAGAGACTATACCCGGAATTTGAGGACAAAAACCACCTTCATTGTGGGCAACATGAAATTGCCAATATTGATACTGTCCGGGTAATCTAGCACAAACTGGACCATGAACATCTTTCCAGTATTCATCGAATAATTCTAGAGATATACCCTCTCTTTTCCACAACAGCACATAAAAGGTAACTTTTCCTTGTTGATCTCTGGTGGCATAATCTACCTGAGTAGATTGATTGATAGTTGAAATCATGAAAGCATCCTTGATTAGCAATTAACGTTTTTGGCTTAAAAACCTTTTTCTACAGTAAGATATTCAATTTTTTAACGGGAGAAATTCAATTGATTTTTAGGGATCACATAAATCAAGTAGCAATAAATTAGACTAATTAATGTTATTGATTTTAATGTTATTGATTTTAATGTTATTGATTTTAATGTTAGCCAATATTCTAGTTAATAGTTTTAATAGTAAAACTTTATTTTAATATTTCTTAATATGGTCTATATAATTAACTAAGATAATTTATGTTGTGCTAGAAAATGATTATAGAAGTAGAAAGTTTAACTAGATATTTGCCTGAATTTCACGGTGGTTTAGAAGGATTAGGGCTTTTGATTTTAAGAGTTATTTGGGGTGTTTCTCTGATTTTTTACGGCTTACCAATGTTAAAAAATCCCTGGGGTTGGATGGATATGGGTAAACCAAAACCATCAGGAATACCCTCTTTTTTCCAAGCATTAGGTGCTGTAACTATCTTTGGAGGTGGCGTGGCGATGATTTCTGGTTTTTTGACATTTTTAGCGGCTTTAGGTTTATCCGGTTCAATGGCGATCGCAATATTTATATATTTATCTAATGGTGTACCTTTTATGAAACAAAGACCTGATGCGCCTGGACAATCCTATGATACTTCTCTGGTTTATTTGGCGATCGCGCTTATGTTTTTCTTTGTAGGACCGGGTAAATTCTCCTTAGATTTTCTACTGTTTGGGCAATAGGGAAAAATCTATTCTTTGATATTGATATTGAGGTTTTCGTACACTATGATTTGGTTCTCATCTGCGATCTTCCGTAATAGTTTTGGGATTTTCAATAGACGTAACCCCACGATGATCATTCATTTCAAAAAACCATTCCTGATCTTGGGTAAAGATAATATCAATGGTCATATTAGGATATTCTTGGGTAATATGTTTAATCATATCAAAACGAATTTGATCTAGTTCAGCGACAGAAATATTATGATTAGGAGATAATAGCCAGTAAAAATGAAGATAGACAACTTGCCCCACTTCTGTCATTCTTAAAGCGTATCTGGCATAAGGATATTGATTGATAAATTCTTCTACTAAACCTTTGACTTTGGTTTGTATTTCCTCACTAGCAGAACCTAACATCAATTGTTTTAAGTTAATTAAAATAACGCTTACGGGAATAGGAAAGGCAATTAATACCAATATTGTTACGATTAGAGGATCAGCGTAAGGAACTAAACCTTTCAAAGGAGTTGTGGCTAAAAAAGTAGCAATTCCAAAAGAAACCCCTACCGCTAAGGAAATCATGCCGTTAATGAACCAATTTTGAGCGTCAACTTTGACAATGGGAGAATTGGTTTTTTTCGCTAATCCTTTTTGAATAACTGTGACAGTTAAACAAACCGTAGCCGCAATTATCGCATAAATAACAGCCTTTCCCGCTTTAGCTTCTGTACCACCGTGAAATAAAGCCATTAAAGCTGAAGTTAAGGCAAAAACGGACACCGCAAAAACCAATAACCCTTTACAAACGTTAAGTAGTGGGACAAAACCTGAATAACCGAAGTTAAAGGATTTATTTTCTGGTTTTTGAATCAATTTAGTAATCCATAAAGAGGCGATCGCCATAGCACAGTTGATGCTATTAAAAATACCGTCAAGCATTACCGCATCAGATTGAATTAGAATACTTACACTAATACCGAAAATTGCCATTGATAAGGTTGCGATGATGGAAATATAAATAGATTTTTGTTCGAGAAGACGATAATTACTCATAAATTAAACCCGACAGAAATATAATTTTTTTTTGACTAACACCGATATAATATCTGAAAAAATAGGATTACTATTATTATTAACTTTTGTATGGTTTTCATACAAGTGAATACTTAAATTAAGTTGAGACATTATCATAATATAAAAAAATTGGTGTGAAGAAAAAAAATGTTTGACCTGCAACAATTATTTAAAAATAGGATCACAAGAATAGTTTTTCTCGCTAGTTTATCTAGCACTATTAATGGCGGTTATGTAAGAGGTGAAATTGTAAATTTCTCCGATGAATTGGACTTAGATTCTAGTATTGAGGTTCTTCCTGATGAAACCATGAAACAGATAAATAATGTTTCTAATTTAAGGGATGTTTCCCCCACAGATTGGGCTTATGAAGCGTTACGAAGTTTAGTGGAAAGATACGGTTGTATAGTTGGTTATCCTGATAGTACTTTTAGAGGTAATCGTGCCTTAAGTCGTTATGAATTTGCAGCAGGGTTAAACGCTTGTATCATGCAGATAGAACGTTTAATTGCGCAACAAGAAACAATTATCAAAGAAGATTTAGAGAAAATAAAGAGACTTAGTCAAGAATTTGAATTTGAATTGACTCAACTTGGTCAAAAAATTGATAATTTAGAGTCAAGAGTTGCCTTTTTAGAGGATTATCAATTTTCTACCACCACGAAACTATTAGGAAATATAGTGGTGCAAAATAATTTCTATCTGTCTGGAGATAACGCCCAAGCAAATATGCAATACAATGCTTTTTTGGGTATGATTACCAGTTTTACAGGTAAAGATACATTACTTACGGGAATTGCCTCAACCAATACAGCTTTTCCAGAATTAGCCGTAACTAATAATAATCGATTTGTGGGATCAACCAGAGAAGGTTCAGCCTATGCGGCATCGGCAGGAGATTTGAATAATGATGTCCGTTTAATCAACTTGCAGTACGACTTTCCCATTACAGACAATTTGAGAATGACTGTTATCGGGGTAAATCGTTTTAGTTTTGCACCTACTTTTTTACCTAATTTCGTTACCGATTACAACTTTGGAAAAGGTCCTGTTAGTGCTTTTGCCACTGCACCACCTATTTATTTAGTGGGAGGAGGAAGCGGAGGTGCATCTTTAACCTATAAACTCTTTGATTCCACCGTCATTAACTTAACCTATCAGGCAAGTTTGGGTAATGTCCCCAGTATTGGTTTATTTAACGGCGATTATGTGGCAGCAGCGGAAGTTAAATATAATCCCACTCCCAAATTTTTCTTACAAGCACTTTATCAAAATGGCTACTTTGCACCGGGTAATTTTGGCTTTAATAATGGGCAATCTTTTAGAGGTAATGGTTTTGTGGGTACAGCTTTAGCTAACCGTTTTGATGATGCTGATGTTCTTTTTGATGAGGCGACTGCGGTTTCGACTAACGCTTATCAAGTCGGTGGCTATTATGTAATTAATCCTAAATTCGCTCTTGGTGCTTGGGGAAATTACATCAATGCGAGATTAATTGGTAAAGGGGATGCAGAGATTTGGACATATTCCATTCAAGCGGCTTTTCCTGACTTATTTAAAGAGGGAAATTTAGGGGGGGTTGTAGTAGGTGTTGAACCCACTTTAACAGGAGTCAGGACAGGTTTACCTTATAATGAATTCAAAAATGATACTTCTCTTCACATAGAAACTTATTATCGTCATCAATTTAATGATAATATTTCAGTAACTCCTTATGTAATTTGGATTACCGCACCTAACCAAGATGCTGATAACCAAGATATTGTGGTAGGAGGATTTAGAACTATATTTAGTTTTTAAAAAGTCCTTTTGACGTGGGAAAACTGGGATAAAAAACAACTTCTATTTAAAAAACGCATTTTTAATAATTCTTAATGATCCAGTAATAATTAAATAACCTAGAATGTACTGAGTGAAAAAACGTTATTTTTTTCAGTATATTCGCGGATCTTGATGAAGTCTTTCTTGTTTATTTATTAGTCGGCTTTACTTTGGGTTGCGATAGCTCAGAATTACTGGTTTTTTTTCGTACCTAGGTAATTCTTTAACAAGTTAAATTTATTAAACAGGCAAAACATAAACAAAATGTCTAAAGGAAAAATTGCCGTTCTTATCGAAGAACATTTTGATGCTACAGAATTTAGGCGTTTCAACGAATTTTTTCCAGAAAATGGCTATGAAGTAGATTATGTCTCCCATTTATGGGGAAATGAATCTTTAAAATTTGGTTCCAATCCCGAAAATGACCAAATAGAATATCATGTTACCGTGACAACCGAAGTCAACAATGTTCAACCAGAAGATTATAAAGGTATCATTTGTATTGGTGCTTATGCCATGGATAGGTTAAGGTATCAGGTAAATGTTAAAAAGGGACAAAAAAATACTGCCCCTGCCGTGGAGTTTTTACGCAAAGCAGTGGCGGGCAACAAAACTAAATTAGGCACAATTTGTCACAGTTTATGGTTATTTTGTGCCGATCCAGATTTACTAAAAAATAAAAAAGTTACCTGTGCTCATAACATTATTTGTGATGTAGAAAATGCTGGTGCGCAAGTAGTTTATGATCCTGATGATGTAACTGCTGATTTGGTTATCGATGGCAACTTAATTACGGGGAAACATCCCGGCGTGGTCGATCAATTCCTAGATGCTTTTTTAGCAGAAATGGAAAAATAAATTAATTGTTGACAAAAATTGGATGGAATAACGTAAAAAATTATGAGCATTAACATTAAATCCCCTATTTCTGATCTCATTGCTGGTTATGTAACTAACTACAATTCGGATCAAGAAACTTTTGGTATTAAAACCTCAGATGGTCAGGAATATCAAGTCAAATTAAGTAAAATGGCGTTTGCCAAGCTAATTCAAAACTTTGATGAGGGTTATCCTGACGCCACAGGGACAATGCGATCAATGTTAGAACCCGGCAGATTTGTCTTTGTTTACGGTGTTTTTTATCCTGATAGTGATTATTTTGACGCTAAACAGTTGGTTTTTGCCGGTCGTCACAAAGATGATTTTGTCTTTGAAAAACAAAATTGGTGGGTACATCAAATTAATTCTCTCGGCAAATTCTATCTCAAAGCTCAGTTTGGTGACGCGGATGAATATGATTATCGTTTTTATCGCACCAGTCTTTCTTTGGGGGGTGTTCGTTCTGAAACTAATTTTCGCCAAGAAACCGATACAATTTCTCGCTTGGTTTACGGTTTTGCCAGTGCTTTTCTGATGACGGGAAATGATGATTTTCTAGAAGCGGCAGAGGCAGGTACAGAATACTTGCGAGAACACATGAGGTTCGAGGATTTAGATGAGGGAATTGTTTATTGGTACCACGGCATTGATGTTCAAGGCGATCGGGAACAGAAGATTTTTGCCTCAGAATTTGGGGATGATTATGATGCGATTCCTGCCTACGAACAAATTTATGCTTTAGCCGGACCAATTCAAACTTATCGTTGTAATGGGGATCCTCGCATTATGGAGGACACGGAAAAAACAATTAAGTTGTTTGATGATTTCTTCCTTGATAAAAGTGAATATGGTGGTTACTTCTCCCATTTAGATCCTGTAATGTTAGATCCTCGTAGTGAAACATTAGGACAAAATAAAGGCAGAAAAAACTGGAACTCTGTAGGTGATCATGCTCCTGCTTACCTAATTAATCTCTGGCTGGCTACTGGTAAACAAGAATACGCCGATATGTTGGAATATACTTTTGATACTATTGTTAAGTATTTTCCTGATTATGAAAACAGTCCTTTTGTCCAAGAAAAATTCTATGAAGATTGGTCCCATGATACCACTTGGGGCTGGCAACAAAATCGTGGGGTGGTTGGGCATAACTATAAAATTGCTTGGAACTTGATGCGGATGAATAGCCTCAAGGCTAAAACTGAATATCAAGAATTAGCCTGTAAAATTGCTGATTTAATGACAGAACATGGTAGCGATCGCCAAAGAGGAGGTTGTTATGATGTAGTTGAGCGTTTAGTCGCTGAAGGGGAAAAATTCCATCGTTTTGTTTGGCACGATCGCAAACCTTGGTGGCAACAAGAACAAATGATCCTAGCATATTTTATTCTGGCAGGAGTGTTGGATGACAAGAAATATCACAGTTTAGCCAGAGAGTCAGCCGCCTTTTACAACGCTTGGTTCTTAGATTTGGAAGATGGCGGTATTTACTTTAACGTCCTTGCCAATGGACTACCCTACTTAGCAGGTGGAAACGAAAGAGGGAAAGGAAGTCACTCGATGAGTGGTTATCATTCCTTTGAACTATGTTATTTGGCGGCAGTTTATACTAACTTGTTGGTGACTAAACAACCGATGGACTTTTACTTTAAACCAATCCCCGGTGGCTTCCCTGATAATATTTTAAGAATTTCCCCTGACATTTTGCCCCCTAACAGTATCAAAATTAAGTCGGTAACCATTGACGGAGAAGATTACCAGAGCTTTGATCCCCAAAAATTAACGGTAACTCTCCCAGAAACTAAAGAACGGGTTAAAGTCAAAGTCACAATAGTTCCTATTTAAGGAACAATCAAGATCTCAACTGTCAACTATCAATTGTCAATTATCCTATGAATATTAAGACTAGAGAAGAAGGAGATGTCTGTATAGCTGAACTCAGTGGAGAGATTGATGCTAATACATCTCCTGGTATTAGTTCAGAAGTACTAAATCTGAGTAAATCCACCAGTAAAATTCTGCTTGACTTAAGTGATGTTCCTTATATGTCCAGTGCAGGCTTGAGAATGCTCTTGAAACTATATCGCACTGTTACCAGTCAAGCCGGAAAATTAGTACTGGTGGGATTATCAGAAGAAATTAGAGATACCATGGAAGTTACAGGCTTCCTCCAATTTTTCACTACTTGCCCCACTGTCGAAGCAGGGTTAAGCGCACTAACTTAAATTTAGGAAGCACAACATGGAACGGATTGACATTCATCCTACTCATCAACATGGTGATTTTAAATTGCGTTGCGGGAAATGCTTTCCTTTTGGAGCAACTTTCGTACCAGGAGGAGTTAATTTCTCAGTTTATTCTAGCCATGCCACATCATGTACATTAGTTTTGTTTGAAAAACATTCTCCCACTCCCTTGGTAGAAATACCTTTTCCGACAGAATTTAGAATTGGTAATGTTTTCTGTATGGTGGTTTTTGGCCTCGACTATGAAAACATCGAGTACGGTTATCGCATGGATGGTCCTTTTGATGTTCAACAAGGACACTGGTTTAATCAGGAGAAGATTCTGCTTGATCCTTATGCCAAAATAATCGGTGGTAGGGATGTGTGGGGGGTAGAACCCAATTGGGATAATATCTATCAGCATCGAGCTAGATTGGCTTTTGATGACTTTGATTGGGAAGATGATCTGCCTTTGCAAATCCCCTCCCAAGATCTGATGATCTACGAAATGCACGTACGTAGCTTTACCCGGCATCCCTCATCAGGAGTTAAACACCCCGGTACTTTTGCTGGAATTATCGAGAAAATACCTTACCTGAAAGAATTGGGTATTAATTGTATTGAATTAATGCCCATTTACGAGTTTGATGAGTTCGAAAATAGCCGTATTAACCAGGAAACAGGGGAAACACTCTATAATTATTGGGGTTATAGTACCGTCGGTTTTTTCGCCCCGAAAGCTGCCTTTGCGGCAACGGGTAAGTATGGAATGCAGGTAGATGAACTGAAAAACTTAATTAAACAACTCCATAAAAATGGTATTTCGGTTCTTCTTGATGTGGTCTTTAATCACACAGCTGAAGGTAATGAAAAAGGTCCTTATATATCCTTCCGAGGCATAGATAACCAAACCTATTATATGCTCACCCCAGAAGGTTACTATTTTAATTTTAGTGGCACAGGAAATACCCTCAACTGTAACAATCCCATCGTTCGTCAGATGGTGTTAGACTGCCTCCGCTATTGGGCAGAAGAATACCACATCGATGGTTTTCGCTTTGACTTAGCTTCCATTTTAGGACGAGATCCTTGGGGGGCACCTTTAGCAAATCCCCCTCTACTGGAGACTTTAGCCTTTGATCCCATTTTGGCTAAATGTGAATTAATTGCGGAGGCGTGGGATGCAGGGGGACTTTATCAAGTTGGCTCATTCCCCAATTATGGACGTTGGGCAGAGTGGAATGGCAAATATCGAGATTGTGTCCGCAAATTTCTCAAAGGTGATTTGGGGCTAGTAGGGGAAATGGCACAACGGCTAACAGGTTCTCCTGATATTTATCAAGGGGCAAATCGTCCTCCAACTTCATCAATTAACTTTATCATTGCCCATGATGGGTTTACCTTAGCTGATTTAGTCTCTTACAATGAAAAACATAATTTAGCTAACGGCGAAAACAACAATGATGGAGCTAATGATAATGAAAGTTGGAATTGCGGAGTAGAAGGCCCTACTGATAATCCTGATATTAATCGTCTGAGAAATAGGCAAATCAAAAATGCCATGGCAATTTTATTAGTAAGTCAAGGTGTGCCAATGATGTTAATGGGTGATGAAGTAGGGCGAACTAAGAAAGGCAATAATAACACCTATTGCCACGATAATGACTTAAATTGGTTTGATTGGAACTTAGTCAGTCAGAATGCCTCTTTATTCCGCTTTGTCAAGAATATGATTGCTTTTCGTCACGCTCACCCAGTGTTGAGGAGTCCTTATCATCTGCAAAATCGAGATTATGTCGGTAGTGGTTATGGTGATATTACTTGGCATGGAACTAAGGCCTGGAATGCAGATTGGTCTGGTAGTAGTACCGTCATTGCTTTCATGCTCTGTGGTAAACACGCCCAGGGTGCAACTTTTGAAGATAACTACATTTATGTAGCTATCAATATGCACTATCAAGGGTTGCCCTTTGAACTGCCTCAGTTGCCTTTGGGGTTGCAATGGCATCTTTTTGCCAATACGGGGGTTGACTCTCCTGATGACATTTATCAACCCAATAGTGAACCGTTATTGAATAATCAAACTGATTTTTTAGTAGGCGATCGCTCTGTGGTTATTTTAGTCGGAAAATAAACCATAATCATAATTAATTCAATAAAAATCCTGAGAGGAAACAAAATGAGTTTTAGTGCAAATTTAACCATCAATGATGATGTTGCTACCATTGATTTAAGTGGGGAATTGGATGGCAGTGTTGCCAATGAGTTTAAAGAAAAAGTTGAAGAGGTGGCATCTACACAGGTTAAGGTTTTAGTCCTAAACATGGCTGATTTAGAATATATGTCAAGTGCTGGCTTAAGAGTATTAGTATTTGCCAAACAGAAAATGGGAACCGATGTAGAGGTAGATGTCGTTAGTCCCCAAGAAATGGTACTAGACACTATCAAAAAAGCCGGTTTGCAACACAGTTTCAAAATTATTGAATAGGTAAAAATAAAAGATTATTGATTGGTTTGGTATGATTGCCAAGCCAATTGAACATAAATTATTGATCATGGAAACTTTAACTGTACAGGCCGATCTTGATTCTCTGACTAAAATTGCCCAATATGTTAAGCAAAGTTCAGAGATAGCTAATTTAGATAAAAAAACAGCTTATAAATTGAGATTAGCAGTGGATGAAATTGCTACTAATATAATTATTCACGGTTATCAAGAAGCGGGAAAAGAGGGAAATATAAGTATTACAGAAAAAATAGAGAATCAAAAATTAATTATCACTTTAGAAGATACGGCAGATTATTTCGATCCTCAAGAGCAAATTATTCCCGAAAGCCAAAATATCGATAAACCAATAGAGGAAAGACCGATCGGCAATTTAGGTATTTATTTGGCGATTGATGGAGTTGATCAATTTTTATATGAACGCAAGGAGAACATTAATTACAATACTTTCATTGTCAATTTGACTAAAAGCTGATTTAGCTTTAGTCTCATGCCGTGATAACTGAGGTCGATTACTTTTCCCAAGTGTCAGTCCACTTAGCTATATTATCATTAGCCAGAATCCAGGGTCTTAATGCCCGATTTTCTCTTACTATCTCTCCATTACTCTTAACTAAAGCATATTTATAGGTAATTGCTTTCCCGCAACTTTGAGGAAAAGAAATTTCTCCAAACCAAGTATTAGAATTGATGTATTCTAATCGGTAGCCTTTCTCAATATCCCAATTGCCCAATTCAGGGCAATTTCCGATAACTACTAAAAACTCGCCGAGATTAGTTCTAATACCGTTAAGTTGAGCTCTAACAATAGTTGTACCTTGTACTTTTTCCCCTAAATAGTTAAAAATTAGGACTTCTTGAGGTGGTAAATATAAATTATGAAGATTTCCGTTAATCACCTCTACTTTTTTATTAGTTAAAGTGCAATAATATTCCCCATCAACTAACTCGGTATTGAGTAGATCAATGTGATAACCTTGATAAGATTTATTGAAACAAACTAAACAACGATAATCACGATAGCACCTTAAAAAGCAAAAAATATCATCGGTGAGATACTTTTGTATTTGACTACCCAAAGAAACAGCCGGATTAATTCTTCTCAATTTAGATAACCTGCCTAAATCCCGATAAATTGGCGTATTAGTGTCCCATTTATCCATCATCGGTCGATTGTAAGGATCTTCTCCGCCATTAGTATCATTATGTAAATATTGTTCCGTACCATAATAAATGCAGGGAATTCCTCGACAAGTCATGATTAAGGCCACAGCCAACCGCAAAGCCTTCCCATCGGGATTTAAGCTCCCAAAACGAGACATATCATGGTTATCGAAAAAGGTAATTAATTCAGTGGCAGTGTTGTAAAGATAATCAAGATCAAAAATATCTTGGAGCAAATGGAATCCACCCTCCGCATTTTTTCCCAAACATTCACGAATTGCCCCGGATAAACCGAAATCCAAAATTGACATTCCTGATTCATTGGCGAATTGCGCTGATTTGCCATCGAGAGGTTTACCAAAGCCCCATTCTCCAAAGGCAAATAAATCAGGGCGATGGGTTTTCAAATCTCCCAAAAATTCTTGCCAAAACCAGAGAGGCATATGTTTAACTGTGTCAATCCTTAGAGCATCAATACCTTGATCTAACCATTGTTTAATAGCATCTTTCATATAATTTCGATAATCGATATTACTTTCATTAAAAGTTGCTAAACCCATCATTTCATAGTGTAACAATTGATCTTCGTTTTCCCAGTCGGTAATTTCGGGATTGTGATAATACCAATTATTACTGTCATGATAGTAATCGGCAATCAAAACACCATCATCATAAAGTTTACCTTTTTCCCCGTTAACATCCGGACTACTGTGATTACAAACAATATCTAAGATGACTTTAATTTTCAACTGATGGGCTTTGTCAACCAAACTACGGAATGCTTTACATTCAGATAAAGTGTTATCTTCTCCTAAAGCTAAAAAACGAGGATTAATCCTTTTAAAATCTTTAGTCCAATAGCCGTGCATTGGTGCAAACTCGAATTGTAAAGACTCTACCTGTTCGAATAGAGGAGAAATCCAGATTGCCGTTACCCCTAAATTTTTTAGATATTCTAATTTAGTTACAATTCCTTGTAAATCACCACCCCAATATTTTCCCCAATAATTGCGATCGGGATCATATAATTCTGGATTAGGTCCGGGATTATTATTACTATCACCATCAAAAAAACGATCAACAATGATAAAATAAATAGTTTCTTGTCGAAATTCGATGGCTCTGGTGAAAAGAAATTCCCATTCGGACTCTTTCTCGTCGGGATGAAAATCGTTAGCCGCATTTCTCGCTTCTATATTGGTAGGAATAGGATTATTCATGACAAATGACACTTTAAATGTTTTACCTTCTTCGACAACGACAAAATCTAAATTGCTGGGCAAAAGACTTTGAGATTAATAATTATTCTATGATAGTTCAAAATTGCGTTCAATAAATACAATGGGGTTTTGGCCTACCATCCATCGAATTGGGGTTTCAGCCTCCGTGGAACTCACCTTAACTAAACGACATTATGGTCTAATTTTTGGACAGCTAACATAGTAATATCATCAAATTGATCAGCTTCGCCAATGTAATCTAATAGATTTTGGGAAACATGGTCGATTATATCTGTGGCAGATGATCCTGATTGATGCAGTAAAAGTTTAAGTCTTTTGTCAGTAAAAAATTCTCGGTCAATAGAGCGAGCTTCAGTTACACCATCAGTGTAGCCAAACAGAATATCTCCTGATTCAAGATAAAGTTGCTGAATATTAAAATTAATATCAGGTAACATTCCCACAGCAGGTCCAGTAGAATTAAGTTGTTGTTTAATTCTTCCCTGAGGGTTAAGGATAAATAAAGGTTCATGACCCCCATTTATATAAGTAAGTAATCCTGTTGTCGGTTCTAGGACTCCCAAGAATAAGGTAGCAAACATCCCCAAATCGCCATGATTCTCTGCAACATAGTTATTCGTCAAAGCCACTGATTGTAGAGCTTTGAAATGGTCTAGATTAGTCTTATGCTCACCCAGCCAACCATTTGTAGGAGGCTTACTAGCTAAGAAAAGATTGTCAAGATTATCTTCTAATTTATTTTCCAGGGAAAAGATCCTAATTAAACTGCGAAATAGGGCCATAAATAAAGCCGCACCAACGCCTTTATCACATACATCAGCTATTACCAATGCTATGTTATTTTCCTGTAGCTCAAACATATCGTAGAAGTCTCCGGCAACTTGACGGGCTGGTTTAAAGAAAGAAGCAAATTTCCAACCAGGTCTATTTAGTAAATTGGCAGGGAGGAAATTTTGTTGCATGGTGCGTCCTATTTCTAACTCTTGGTTGAGTTTTTGGGAATATTCTTCTACTTGTTGAAGATATTGCTGTTCTAGATCCCTTAGTCGTTTTTTCTCTAAGCTCGCACCAATTCTCGCTTTGAGTAAAATAGGATTAAAAGGTTTTGGTAAATAATCCTCAGCACCAATCTCAATACATTTAATAATACTATCCAGTTCATCTAAGGCAGAGATCATAATTACTGGAATATGTTGCCATTGAGAATTAGCTTTTAGTGCTGCTAATACTTGGTATCCGTTTAATTCAGGCATTAGCAAATCGAGAAGAACCAGATCATAATCTCCTGTACCGATCATTGCCAAAGCTTTTCTTCCACCGCTAGCTTGGGCAAAAGTATAACCTTCTTTTTCCAATTGTCGAGATAGTAGTTCTCTGTTATTCTCATTGTCATCTACTATTAAAATATTGCCTTGATGATATTTCGACGGCCCAATGTTTTGTTGCTTGTTTTTTTGTTGTCCTATGGTAATTAGATCGTCGGGATCATTTTGATTAAGATCAGATTGTTTTTCGGGGTTATCCGTCAAAGAGGTTTCAGGAGAAAGAGTCTTATTTTGGATCAGAGTTTGCAAATTTATTCCTGCTTGTTTAATTCTGCCAATATCTGCATTCACCTCACTGTTTTTAGTTTTTTCCAAAGCCATTTGACAGTGATCGAGAATCCTGCTGAGGGAAGGAGACAGTTCAATTTCAGTATTTTCCCAGATGTTGGCTAAATTTAGGGAAGATTCACTGGGGTTTATACTCGGCGGCTCAAGAATCTTTTTGATAATAGAGAGAAGTTCATATCCCCCAACCAAAATTTTTTCCAGTTCGCAGATTAAATCTGAATCTTCTTGCTCTAAATCCTCAATTAACATTTCACTATAGCCAATGATGGCATTAATGGGAGTACGAAGTTCGTGTCTTATAGTTGCAATATAGTGGTTACTAGGTTGCTCTTGACTGTTCATTTTATAGCTAATTTGGCTTATAGTTAATAATGATTAGACAATAATTCTAACTAATGAGAGTTTCTATTTTGCCTAATAATCTGTTCAATTCAATTGGTTTTGTATCATAGTCATCACATCCAGCCGCCAAGGCTTTTTCTCGATCGCCCGTCATAGCATGGGCAGTTAGAGCAATAATCGGAATAGATTGAGTTTCCTTATTTGTTTTCAATTGTTTAGTTGCTTCCCAACCATCTATAATTGGAAGGCTCATGTCCATTAAAATAAGATCAGGCTTTTCTGCAATCCCCATTGAGACACCTTTTTCTCCGTCCACAGCTATTATCACATTGTAACCCTTCCGTTTTAACCTTCTGGAGAGCATATCCCTATTCATTTCATTATCTTCCACAAGCAATATTGTAGCCATAGTAGTTTTTCCTGATCAATGTAATTTATAATTTAATTTAATTTAATTTAATTTAATTAATATAATTTAATTAATAACCTCGACTGTTGTGATTCGATTTTACCTTATAGTTCTCGGTTAAGAGAATCATCATCAACTATCATGGCTATATCATCAACTATCATGGCTAGAGGATTAGTTCGCTCAAATCGATACTTTTGTAAAATGGCTTTTAATTGTTCTGTCTGAATTGGTTTGGTTAAATAATCGGTCACACCTAAAGCATAACCTAAATTTTGCTCTGGGGGAAAAGTTGCCATAATTACCGGAATTGATGCTAAATCTGAATCAGCTTGAAGATCTTTCAATACAGTCTGTCCGTCCATTTTGGACATAATTATATCTAAAATAATCACGTTGGGGCGTATCTTTTTTGCCATTTTCACCCCTGCTTCTGGGTCCGTTGTCGCAATCACTTTAAATCCTTCTTTGACTAGAAATCCCTCAATCAACTCATGAGTAGGGGGATCATCATCAATTAACAGTACAGTATTTTCTGATGCCACCGAAGATTCTAAAGAGAGAGTTTCCTCTGTTTGCTTAACCAGTTTTTCCATGGCCGAATCTTGTTGTTGAGGTTCCACCACTTGAACTGGTAATCTGACTGTGAAGGTGGAACCCACACCCAATTGACTTTCTACGGAAATATTTCCGCCCATCATCTCACAGAATGTTTTGGTGATGGCTAATCCTAAACCAGTTCCATCATATTTGCGAGTGGTGGATATATCTGCCTGGGTAAAAGGCTGAAAAAGTTTAGTCAGTTGTCCTGGAGTCATGCCAATGCCTGTATCTTTTACTTCAATTTTCAGCCAATCTTGTTGATTTTGCTGTTGATAGGATTGCAAATTAAGTTCAATCGTTCCTTGTTCGGTGAATTTATTGGCATTAGTGAGGAGATTAACTAAGATTTGACGGACTTTACTGATGTCTGCGTGCATCGATTGAAGATTGTCTGCCCTGTCAATGACTAAATGATTATTTCTTTGCTCAATTAACGGTTTGATGTTATTAACTATATCGTCAATCAAAGGTGTAATCTGGAAATCTTCTAAAGATAATTCCATGCGTCCTTCTTCCATTTTAGAAATATCTAAAATATCGTTAATTAGTCCTAATAAATGTTTTCCCGCACCCTTAATTTTACTGAGATCTTGGGCAAATCCTTCGTCACCGAGGTCTTCGGCTTCTTCGAGTAATAGCTCACTATAGCCAATAATGGGATTAAGAGGAGTTCGCAATTCATGACTCATTCTCGCGAGAAAATTACTTTTGGCTTGATTGGCTTCTTCGGCCATTTTTTGGGCCTGAGCAGATGTTTTTAAGGCATCAGATAACTCGTCAATTTTTTTCTTTAGTTCCAATTCAAGATTTTTATTGGTATTTTCCAGATGGGTAATTGGTTCTATAAACCAGTGATGAGTTAGAGGTACAATAATTAAAATTGCTAGCAAAAGAGTACCAACACCAATGCTATAACCGACTAAAGCAAAACCTCTTAATTTCTTGTTTACTACAGATAAAGGTTCTCCCACATAAACAATTCCTACGGGTTTAGCTTGATCAGAATTTAATTGTTGGAGATGATCATAAATGGGACTATATCCGGTTAAATATTCCTTGCCAATAATATTAGCTTGCCCTAAAAATACTAGCTGACGATTTAAGACAAAATCTGCTACTTCACGAGAAACTTTAGTGCCAACAGCTCGCGTAGTGTTATCTTGTTCCTCGTAGGGCACATTAGTAGAAACTTGCCAATCTTTAGCAAAAATTGAGGCAGTGCTAATTCCCGTAAATTGCCTAACTTGATCCACAATTTGGTAATTACGATTAATTAGACTCCCAATAATCGTTGTGCCGACGACTTCACCTTTAAATTTGATTGGTGATACACTCATCATTACTAATCCAGCTTTACCATTATCTATATAGTAGGTTTCTTTGGGAAAAGGTTGTTTCGACGTGGGCAAGTTGTTAATTTTCTGGGGACGAATACCAATGTTGGCTTGTGGTGCTAAACCTAAACGTTTCATATATTTGCTCTCAAGCAATTCGACACCCACCAAAGATTGTCCAGAAAGAAGAACTCCATTGACAATAGGAAGATCTTGAAGATTAATGCCTAGTGGTAAGACAACTGGACGGAAACGCTGCTGTTTAATAGTATCTTTTTCTGGCAAAACAGGGTACCGAGTAAAATCTTCGTCAATTATGGGTATTTTTTGGGCGATGGTTTGTCCTTGACTATTGGTAATCAGGCAAAAATTTTGTTCTGAACTTACTTCGGTAAACTGGTTGAATAAACGCTTAACTGAGGGATGTTGACCTAGATCATTAGGATTAATGCCTTGGGCTTGGATTAACATTGCTAACTGGACTGATTCCTGGGCAATAATTTCTTGCTGGACCTTTATTTCTTCTTGCAGTATCTTTAATTCAATGTTAATCTTCGATTGTATCAAGTTTTTTTCTTGTTTTTGGGCAATAGATACAATTCCTTGGGTAATAACAATTACAGATAAGGCAATCGCTGTAATTAAAAATACCGATAATTTATGACTAAGATTGAGACTATGCCAATAGCTTTTGATCTTCATATTTTACTGATACTTGGATTGATTAGATTAACTTTGACGAGAAATTGCCACTTCTAAAAGGGAATGAATTTGTTGCAATAAAGCCTGCTTTTTATAAGCCCCCTTGTGCAAAATTATCTCTACACGAGCATTTAAAAGCTTTCTCTCTTCCAAGGTTAGATCTTTAGCCGTAATAATAATAATGGGAATATTTTGCCATTGCGGATTCTGTTCGAGTCTTTTAATAACCTCAAAACCATCCATTTCTGGCATCATCAAATCTAACAGTAGTAAGTCAGGTTTTCTTAATTTAATTATTTCTAGAGCTTTAGCTCCATTTTCCGCTTCGATTATTTCTACTTCTTCTTTTGCCAAAATATCACGTAATAGTTCTCGGTTAAGGAAATCATCATCAACTATCATGGCTAGAGGATTAGTT
Organism: uncultured cyanobacterium; assembly: GCA_963749915.1. Lineage (GTDB taxonomy): Bacteria > Cyanobacteriota > Cyanobacteriia > Cyanobacteriales > Cyanobacteriaceae > Geminocystis. The sequence continues at coordinate 180,140 of CAVVOP010000008.1, read as the reverse complement.
CGCTCAAATCGATACTTTTGCAAAATTGCTTTTAATTGTTTTATCTGAATCGGTTTGGTTAAATAATCAGTCGCACCTAAAGCATAACCTAAATTTTGCTCCGGGAGAAAAGTTGTCATAATTACCGGAATTGATGCTAAATCTAAATCAGTCTGAAGATATTTCAATACAGTCCATCCGTCCATTTTGGGCATAATTATATCTAAAATAATCACATTGGGCCGTGTCTTTTTGGCTATTTTCACCCCCTTTTCTGGGTCGGTTGTGGCAATCACTTTGAATCCTTCTTTGACTAGAAATCCCTCAATCAATTCATGGGTAAGGGGATCATCGTCAATTAACAGTACAGTATTTTCTGATGTCACCGAAGATTCTAAAGAGGGGAGTTCATCTGTTTGCTTAACCAGTTTTTTCGTGACCGAATCTTGTTGTTGAGATTCCACTACATGAACTGGCAATCTGACTGTGAAGGTAGAACCCACACCTAATTCACTTTCTACGGAAATATTTCCGCCCATCATCCCACAGAATGTTTTGGTGATGGCTAATCCTAAACCAGTTCCACCATATTTGCGAGTTGTGGATACATCTGCCTGGGTAAAAGCCTGAAAAAGTTTAGTCAGTTGTGCTGGAGTCATGCCAATGCCTGTATCTTTTACTTCAATTTTCAGCCAATCTTGTTGGTTTTGCTGTTGATAGGATTGCCAATTAAGTTCAATCGTTCCTTGTTTGGTGAATTTATTGGCATTAGTGAGAAGATTAAATAAGATTTGACGGACTTTAGTGATGTCTGCGTGCATCGAGTCAAGATTATCTGCACTGTCAATGACTAAATGATTATTTTGTTGCTCAATTAACGGTTTGATTGCATCAACTATATCGTCAATCAAGGGTGTAATCTGAAAATCTTCTAAATATAATTCCATGCGCCCTGCTTCGATTTTAGAAATGTCCAAAATATCGTTAATTAGTCCCAATAAATGTTTTCCTGCACCGCGAATTTTACTAAGATCCTCCACAAGTTTTTTTTCACCCATGTCTTCGGCTTCTTCGAGTAATAGTTCACTATAGCCAATAATAGTATTAAGGGGAGTTCGCAATTCATGGCTCATATTGGCAAGGAAATTACTTTTAGATTGATTGGCTTCTTCAGCTAATTCCTTGGATTGCTCAAGTTCCTCAGTATATTTATTCTTTTCCTGTAGCAGTTGGTTTATGCTGTGAATTAGTTGGTTAAAAGAAGTTGCTAAACTTCCTACTTCGTCGTCACTGGTAACAGTAGCACGTAAGTCAAAATTGGATTCTCTGGTAACTTTGCGGGCTATACTTGTTAAATCTCGAATGGGATTGGCGATCCCTCGGCTAGTATATTCAGCCAAAATCATCCCCGTTGCAATGGATAAAATCACACTTAAGAGAATGGTTCGATTAGCTATAGTTTCGGCATTTTTTTCTGCAATTTCGGCTTCCTCTTGGTGCTCAAGTAACTTCTGATAGTGTTTCCTGATTTGATCCGGAAATTCAATAAATTTGATAAATTTCTCACTATGGACGAACTGCATCAATAATCCATATGCTTCTCCAGCTTGATTGGGTGATGCCGTAAGAGGTTCAACCTCATTTAAGAATTTTTGAGTAAATTGAGTAAAATCAGCCACAACAATATTATATTTCTGCAACAAAATTTCTAATTCGTCTGACATCCCATTTTTATGTTGATTAATGTCGTGAATAGTTAATTGTTCAGATATTAGAGCCTGTATTTGTTCTAATCTCTCAATCAATTGATTCCCTTCTCGCTGGAAATTTCCAGGTTGTTGTAAGTATGGAGATAACTGTTGGGCTGGTCGATTATACAACACAGCAATTTGTAGTTCACTTAACAATTGCAGTTCATGAGAAGCATACTTTCTTGTTTCCGATGCTTTTTGTTGATAGTAATCACTAAAAACTAGTCCTATTATAACTCCCGCTAGACCGATACATAATACTAAAATATAACCAAAGATAATTCTATTTTTGATGGACATTTGTTCAAATATATAAATTCATTCAAATTTGGGGCTACACATAGGCCTGCGATCACCTAGAATGGAGGGTAGAAACACTAGCACATCAAGCTTAAATGAACAAAAAGAGCTAGAGTGGCTTATGTTGTATTATACTCTAACCGAATTAAAATTGGACTTTAATTACATTTGTATTTTGTGAGATAATAATTTGGAGAAAATAATAACAAAGCGATCGCCCAATGATTTATCTTCATCTTGATCCTTAAAGACACGATTAATGGACACACTGATAGATGTACAATGTAAATTCGACTTTCATCCGTCAACTTTCTTTTGATCTGCTGTTTTAAACCTACGCTTCCATTCTGCGGAACTACGCAAAGCAATCCATAATAAAATCATAGCAATTAAACCGCCATTTTCTGGAGCTTCAAGGGCAAAAATAACTAGGGCTGCGGATAAAAAATCTTCAAAAAAAATGAAAGCAATGGGAATTTTACCTAAACGAAAAAACCATCCCACTTGCACTAATTTCAAAACTAATGCGAACAATCCGCCGATTAAACCTAGTAACCAGAAAGGAGTAATTTGCACATCAATTAAACTTGCTACTGCTATGGCCATTAATCCCCCTACTAAGGGACTAAATATTAACTGTATAATTTGTACAATGCGTAAACCGATGAGTTTTTTTGTGCCGAATAATTCAAAAAGTGACCAACTGGTGAGGACACCGACAATAAGTTGGGGATTTAAAGAGGACAAAAAGGGAATATTACTCCATAATTGATCCAGACGCACTATGCCAATAATCAATAAGGGTAAGCCTATTCTCATACCCCCAGCGGCGGATGCCGAGAGTATCGCTAAAATTTGAATTATTGACAGATTTTCTATAATCACAAAATATCTAAACTGAACTACAATAAATAATTAGTAATCATTAATTTTTATCAAGGCTTAATCGTGTTAAACCACTATCAACAATCCAATAAATATTGACTAGATTAATGACTCCCTATAATCCTCATAAAATTAACCTAGCTATTACTTTAGGTGATCCGGCTAGTATCGGCTCGGAAATTATACTTAAGGCTTTATCAAATCCTCTTATTTCCACTCAAGCAAACATAACTATCATTGGCTCTCCATCTTGTTTAGAAAAGACCTATAATCATTTCAAGAACAAAACTAATATTAATCTAGCACATCCTGACAAATTAAGTGTTATTGGTATAAATAGCCCCTTCGATTTTACTCGGGGTCAGGGTAACACTGACACAGGAAAAGCTAGTTTTTTATATTTAGAAAAGGCGATCGAGTTGACTTTAGAGGGTAAATTTGATGGTATCGTCACCGCACCCATTGCGAAATCTTTATGGCAAAAAGCAGGTTATAATTACCCAGGACAAACAGAAGTGTTGGCACAAAAATGCGGAGTCACCAAATTTGCCATGATGTTTGTCGGAAAGTCTCCTTATACGGGTTGGACATTACGCACCCTTTTAGCCACTACCCATATCCCCTTAAAGGCTGTTGCTGATACCCTTAACCCTTCTTTAATGGATTTAAAACTAGATTTATTAATTCATACCCTTAAACGAGATTTTAACTTAACTCATCCTCACATTGCCATCGCCGGATTAAATCCCCATAGTGGTGAAGATGGCAAACTAGGTACAGAGGAAAAAGAATGGTTAAATGACTGGCTAGAAAATGCAAGGAAACGCTACCCTCAATGCAAATTAACGGGGTTAACTCCTCCTGACACTTTATGGGTAAAACCGGCTCAAGCATGGTACCATGACTCCAACATTGTGACTGCTGATGCTTTTTTTGCCCTATACCATGATCAAGGTTTAATACCTGTGAAATCTATGGCTTTTGAACAAGCAATAAATACCACCCTCGGCTTACCTTTTATTCGCACTTCCCCTGATCATGGTACTGCCTTTGACATTGCGGGACAAGGCATTGCTAACCCTAACAGTATGATTGCTTCTATTGAATTGGCCATCGCTTTATGTCACAATAGGAAGCGGTTGGACAAGTCTTTATTTTAAACCCCTGTTTCATTTACGCACTTTCTCACTAGGGGAATGAAGGCAATACAAATAAGATAAAAATGATTGCAAATAACAGTCCGGCAAGTCAAGCCATTGAGTTATTAATAGAATTAGCACAAAAAGGCGAGATAAATCCCTGGGATGTGCAGGTAATCGAAATTATCGATCGTTTTTTAGTGGAATTAGGTATAAATGACCGTCATAACCTTGATTTACCAACTACAGATTTATCTCAATCAGGGCAGGTGATGTTATGGGCCTCCATGTTGGTGTTATTTAAGGCGGAAACTCTCGAAAACTTGAGTCAAAAAGGGGAGGACAGGGAAAACTTGGAGAATTTTGCGGAAGAATCGCAATTAGAAGCCATTAGGCGCAATTTTAGAAATAGTGATTTAGATAAACATATTAAAAGACGTACTTGTGCGCCACCGCTAAAAACGAGAAAAGTGACATTAGCGGAATTAATCACCCAATTACAGGGGATGGAGAGTGAATTAGAAGATAAAAAAATCGCCCATAGCTTACCGTTGAATAAGACGAAAAAAGGTTATACCCGTAAACAAGCCTTAAAAAGTATCACCGAATTAGCCCATAATGAAAATTTAACGGAATTGGCCCAACAAATCAATGAATTTTTAACGGCAAATTTACTTAGAGAGGATCATCATGACAATATTCAATTAGATGAATTAGTTAATCATTGGCGAGATTATCAACAAGAAAAGTCTGAGGATAGAGTGGGAATATTTTGGGCATTATTATTACTATCATCTCAATCTAAGGTTGAATTATATCAAGAAGAATTTTATCAAGATTTAGATATTAAACTTATATGCCCCTAAATTCCCAACTATGAAGACTTTTTTCCGATTCCTCATTTTTTGGGCTGGGGGAAAATTAACAACCCTAAACAATCTTTCTTTACAAAAACGGTGTGATAGCCAATTAATCCCTTAAAATTAAGCTTATAGAAGTAATTAAATACAGTTATTACCATGCGAATGTTAGCTCTTATCCCCGGTGGCATCAGCGATCAAATTTTATTCTTTCCCACTCTTAAAACCCTTAAAGATCAATATCCAGAAGCGATTATTGATGTTGTCGTCGAACCACGCTCGAAAAATACCTATAGAGTCTGTAAATATGTTCACGAAGTACTGGTGTTTGACTTTCAAGATAATAACGGTTTAGCAGATTATCTTAACTTACTCGGTATTATTAGAGACAGAGAGTACGAATTAGCCATCACCCTTGAAAAAAATTGGGCGGTAGCTTTCTTGTTGTGGCTTAATGGTATTCCTACTCGCATCGGCTACAAAACCAATAGTTCATGGTTTATTAATCATCCAGTTCCCCAAAAAACAGAACAATACATCCCTTGGATGTATCATGACCTACTCAAAGGTTTAAATATTCATTCACCCTGTCCAGATTTAACCATAAATGTACCTAAAGAAGACATTGACTGGGCAGAATCGGAACAAAAACGGATCAACATCAAAACCACTGGTTATATCCTAATTCATGGCGGTGCAAGTCCTTTGACGGTGACTCAGGGCATTAACAAAATATATCCCGTCCCTAAATGGCAGAGAATTATTGAAGATGTTCAAAAGAAACAACCTGAATTACCTATTGTCTTACTATGCGGTCCTGATGACTTAGAATGGACAACGCAAGTATTGGACTTATGCCCAACGGTGAAAGTAATTAGTCCTCCAGATATGGGTAAATTAGCCGCAGTTATTGCCGGGGCAAATTTAATGTTATGTACCGATAGTGCGCCCATGCAGTTAGCCGTGGCCGTAGGTACTTATACTATCGCCCTTTTTGGACCTACTCAACCGAAAAAATTGTTACCTCCCCATAGCGATCGCTTTATTGGTATTCAATCCTTAAGTGATCAAATTGCCGATATACCCGCTGATAAAATTTTGGAGCAAATCTGGAAAAGCAGTTAAACTATTACCAATTAACAACTAACAATTAACAATTAACACAAAGACATAATTTCCAGTATTTTCCCCACCATGGCGATCGTCATTATATCTTCTCTGATCCTACCCTCTACTGAGACTTTTAAACCATCTTGACGGATACTTTCAGGAGGATTATATAACTCATAAGTTTCTCCAGCATCATCGATTAGTGTCCATGTACCAACACCGATATTTTGATGTTTTACTATACCTGTTACTTTGATCATTTATTTGTAAATATTGAAGAGAACGTACAAATTATATCTGATCATAACAATAACAGTAGCCCGACGTTGACCCGCTTTATTATTTCCTACCCTAGTTGAGAATGCTCGGAGTTGCACTAAACCCTTTGAACTCAGTTCCCTTACTCCCTGCTTCGCTATATCTTAGGAAATTCAAGACTCGGCACTGGCTACTGTCATTGATATTCACGAAAACGTAACCTAAAGTCACCGTAAACAGCTTATTTAACCTCCATTAATTCACTTTTTTTTCCTTACCTAAACCGAGACTTTATAGAGTTGTACTGAACGTCAAATAATCTTTCTGATTAAGCCCAGTCCCATTGCTCCCTTTTTACAAGTTTAGGAAATATGAAACAGAAAACTAACTGCTGTTTCGGTCATCGAAAGACAGATATTGCGTATCTTTTTCAGCCTTTTCACCTCACTTTTTACATTACGGTTTATACCAGCTGTTTGGTCTATCGAAAGAAGCCTTTAACTTGCTTCCATATATATAAGATAACAATGTTTTTTTGAAAAAGAAAGATATTTTTACAAAACTTTACATTAAGCCCCTTCTTTCTCCAAAATAAATGATAAAAATCATAAATCAACTAAAAATAAATTTGGCCAAACGTCTATATTTTAAAGGCTTTGAACGACTTTAATCAAAAAAATACTTTTTAATATTTTTTGATTATTTTGAGTAAATCTACCTCTTTTTCTAGTAAACAACAATGACCACTATAAGGAAGAATACTTATTTGAGACTGAGTAAAAAGACTCTTTAATCTCTTAGCTTCTTCCACGGATGGTAATAATTGATCTTCGGCAGAAGCGACAATTAAAACATCTTTTTTATATTTATTTAACTTGTTTTGATCGAGAAAAAATTTTTCTAATAAGTTGATGCGCCATGATACGGTAGTGGGAGGTAATGATGCCATAACCCTGAGTAGTCGTTGACGTTCTCTTAAATTCAAGGCTTCTAATTTCGCTAAAAACGGCAATAATAATAGGGTTGAACCTCGATAAATAAAATCTGGCATCATTCGTGTCACATAAGTTCCCCAATGTAACCATGGACGTTCACGAAACGCCGAGGCAGAATTAATTAAAATTACCTTTGTAAATATATCGGGCATTTTTTCCATTAGTTTTATGGCTAAACAAGCGCCAAAAGACTCTCCACATAAATAAATCTCCCGACCACCGTTAACTTTTAGTTGTTGCTGGATTAAAGTAACTAGTTGTTGGGTTAATTCTAGCCATTCAATGCCATGATGAGGGGGAATCGCCACGCAACGCACATCAAAATTCTGCCAAATCTGACTTTGACTTTTAAGAAGTTTGCCACTGCCGTCCATGCCAGGTAAGTAGATAAAGAGAGGGTGCGTAGTATTTATGGTTTTAGATGGTAAAAATATCAAGGGACGGATTAATTTTCAATGAGTTGGTTATATTTCTATTTTACCGAGGAATAATCAATGATTGAGTAACGTTAGTTTCTTATCCCTCCTCAAAACCGTAAGTTTCTCGGATAAGATATAGTGGTCTATCTTTAACTTCTTCATAAATTCGGGCAATATATTCACCAATAACTCCTAAAGTAATTAATTGAATGCCACCTAAGAATAAAATAGCAACAATGGTAGAAGCATAACCCGGTAAGTCAACACCAAAAATGAGAGTTTTAAGGAGTAAAAATAAGCCGTAAAGTAAGGAAATTAAAGAGATAAGTAAACCACAATAACTCCAAACTTTAAGGGGAATTGAACTAAAAGAGGTTATACCATCTAAGGCAAAATTCCACAATTTCCAATAATTAAAACTACTTTCTCCCCCATATCGTGGCAATCTTTCAAAATAGATCGCCGCCTGCCGATAACCCACCCATGAAAATAAACCTTTCATAAAGCGATTTTTTTCTGGCAATTGTCTTAAAGCCTTGACGACTTTTTCATCTAGCAAACGATAATCTCCCGTATTGGCTGGAATAGGAATAGTACTAATTTTACCGATAAAGCTATAAAAATAGTCAGCAGTTTTTTTCTTCAACCATGATTCTCCCTGACGAGATTGTCTGACAGCGTAAACCATATCATAACCTTCTCGCCATTTTGCGATTAAGTCGATTATTAATTCTGGTGGATCCTGTAAATCGGCATCGATGGGGATAACGGCTTTTCCTGTGGTATAATCCAATCCAGCACTCATAGCAATTTCTTTCCCAAAGTTACGAGACAAGTTAATAACTTTAATGCGGTTATCTTGGCGATGATAGTCAATGAGATGTTCTAGGGTATTATCTTTACTACCATCGTTAATGCAAACTATCTCGTAATCTAACTCAAGGGGTTTTAATACTGATTGTAAACTTAAAAAAAGTTGCTCTAAATTTTCCCCTTCATTATAACAAGGTATTAACAGGGATAATTCTGGTTGATTTTTCTTCACAGTTAATTCAAGTGTTTGTCATAAAAAATATATTTTATTGTGTGGATAGATAACGTTTTTCCATTGAATTATTATCATCTAAAACAATTTCAGGTTCAATAACTAACTGTTGATTTTCCCAGTTTTTTTGTTCAATTTTTTTAAACTCTAATTCAGGATCAAAATTTAAGCCCAAAGCTACAATAATCTTCTCTTTATTAGCATATAAATCTACAAAGGCGGTAAGCCAATATTGAGCTAAAAGAGGCTCTAAAGCAGTAATCACACCGATAATTAATTCACTAGGGGGATGCACTTCCGAAAAGCGTTTATCATCCAAACTTCGTTCTCCTGTACCCCATGTTTCACCCTCTAAAGATCCTTGCACAGATACAAAACAATTCTCGCGACAATATTTATTAATCCACTGACGATTATGCTTATAATATTGCAACCATTTTTTTCTTAATCTAGCTTTAATTTCCTCAAAATTTTCCATAATTATTTCAGACTTAGATAACTAATTTATTGAATTTACTACTTATTCCGTGGATTAAACCACTCACTCAACCCCTCACCTAATAAAGATAAACCAGTCACCATTGTAGTCATGGCCAAACCTGGAAATAATGCCGTCCACCAAATACCCGTTGGCAAAGCATCTAAGGCCAGTTTTAAGTCATGTCCCCATTCTGGCACATCTTCAGGTAATCCTAATCCTAAAAATCCTAAACCCCCTAAAATTAAAATGGCATCGGCGGCATTAAGAGTAAATAAAACAGGCACACTTTGAATGACATTGAAAAACAAATATTTGGATAAAATTCTCGTCGGTGAAGCGCCCATTGCTTTAGCGGCTTCAATATATAATTCAGTTTTGACGCTAGTGGTATGGTTTCTAACGACTCGATAATATTGAGGTATATAGGAAATTGATAAGGCTAAGGCGGCGTTAATAACTCCTCTACCGACCACAAATGCTAATGTAACGGACAATAATAACCCTGGTAAGGTGTAAATCGTATCCATTAAAAATAGTAAAATTTTGTCAGTTTTTCTCCCAAAATAACCGCTAATTAACCCCAGTGGCACACCGATAATTAAGCTAAAAGAGGTTGCTAATAAAACCACTTTTAAGGCCGCTTGAGAACCAAAAATTGTGCGAGAAAAAACGTCATAACCTTGACCACTGGTTCCGAAAAAATATTGAAAATTTGGAGCTTGATTAATGGGGTTTTTTAAAGATTCTAAAGGGTTCTGAATTAAGCCTATATTCTGTAATAATGGAGCGGAAAAAGCGAGAAAAATAAAGATAATAGTCAGAGAAAATCCCACCAACATTAATATATTAGAGAGGGATTTAAAATTATTATTTCTTTTGAAATATATCTTGTTAGCAATCATTAACAATGTTCACCTTATTAAGGGAGATTTAGGAGGATCAAATACTATTAACTAAGACGAGAAACAATAGAATCTGGAGGCATTTGGGCGATAATTTCGGCGATGATTGTGTCAACTCCACAATTGCCCCATGTGCAACCATTTTCTAAGTAAATTTGAGCGGTTTTTCCTACCAAATATGAACCATAACCTGCCATTGAGCCTTGTGCTAAGGCTGTCGTTGCTAAAGTAGTAAAACTACTGGGATTTTCCCATAAACTGGTAATGGCAGCACTAGTTTTTGTCCATCCTAACATCATCATTGTCCCAATTTCTGCTAATAATAATCCTCCCAAACTTTTAACAATAGTTTGCCACAAATTTCCGGCTTCATAACTGGTAATGGGTAAGCCGTATAATCTGGCTAAGGCACGAATCATGGTTAAATCTGTGATTAGTCCCCCTATTATGTCAAGAATTGCGATGGGATTTACTGCTACAATTAAGGCTTTATATTTAGCATATCGCCAGATAAGATCTTCTGCTTCTTTACTTCTAATTTCAATAGTTTTACGGGCAATATTTTTTTGAGCAATTTTTGCCTGAGTCAGGGAATTTAAGGCTAATAACGCTTTCCCTTCTCGGTTAAGAATCGTTAATATTTTCTCTTGTAAAGACTCCATATTTGGGGGCGGATATTCCCATTCTTCTTTAATTCTACCATCGGCTAATTCTATTCTTAAAAAAACTGGTTGAGGTTCAGCAGAAATCATAACAATTTCATCAGGAGCGAAAAGAGGTTTTTTGGTCTCATTACTCAATTGTTGTAGCTGTTGATAAATGGAATTTAAGTCAGTTTCGGGATATAAATCAATTTTGTTAAAGACCAAAATAAGGGGTTTTTGCCATTGACGCAATTCTAATAATGCTAAATATTCTGTGCGGGTAATATCCCCAGCGATGATAAATAAAATTAAATCCGATTGTTGACTAATTTCTCTAGCCATATTTGCCCTTGTTTCGCCGTCAATTTCGTCTAATCCGGGAGTATCGATTAACTCAATTTGTATTTTACCTGTCGGGGGATTCCAACGTATCGACTGAGGCCATTTTGTAACCCCATTGATAGGGCCAGTAGTTAAAACTTTTTGCCCTAATAAAGCATTAATAACTGAGGATTTTCCCCGACTTACTAAGCCAAAAGCCGCTATTTTAATCATTTGTTTCTCTAATTTTTCCGCCGCCGCTTTTAATATTCTTAAATCATCCCTTACCGCTACTTGTAACTCCCCGTTTGGGGGGTAATTCCAATAACGACGATTACTAGAATACCACGTGATTGACTGTTGCAGACTATTACGAGCTAAAGAATATAAGGAAGAAGCCGGAGATTTAGATGCCATCTTAACAATTGATAATTGATAATTGATAATTAATATACACTATTCCCATTATCTTACTTTTAGAGATTTTGCGTGAGGATTGAGAGTAGGGTATAATTAAACACCAAAACCTGATGAGAAAATAAGAATGCTCAAAAAAAATAGCTTTGATTCCAGTCAAATAATGTTTCGCAGTGATGAATTAATGGATGCGGCATCAAATCGTTATAAAATAACTGTGGCCGTTGCCAAAAGGGCGAAACAAAGAAGAAAAGAAGACTTTGAGAATATAGAAGAGGTGATGAAACCAGTACTCAGAGCTATTATAGAAATGTCCGATGAACTTACGCAACCAGAAATTATCAGCGATGACTAACATAAGCAGATTATGGCGAGTTAAAGGTTTAAAATACTCCGTTTTTTTACTTACCACCCTTACTATTAGTTATCTTGGTCAATATCTAAACTTTCCACAAGGGCAATTATTCGGGGAAAATTATTCCTACTCTCCCGTTGTTTTTGCCCAAACTATCATCCCTGAAAAAGTGGCGGCGGAAGTCTATCAACAAATACCTGACTTTCCTGTGGAAAATAATTATACCAGTCAAGAAACTAATCAAAGAGCTATCGAGAATACTTTAGTTAGTCGCATTGTTCGATACCATCAATATATTAAAGCAAGACCTACGACTTTTCGTTTAGATTGGAAGTTAAGTTTGGCCGATTATCTCGGTAAAAATGAAATTATCAATGATGAACGTTATCCGGGTTTTAGCACTTTAACACAAAATCCCTTGAGTGGCGATCGTAAAATCATCGAAAATTTGACTATGCAACAACGAAATGAATTAGTCAATGTGTTGGTAAGTATTTATAACCCTAATGCCGAAAATAACCCTCAAGAAAAACCCAAAGAAACTCCCACTCCTAATAATTCTTCTCCTGTTTTTGTGTTACCAACCCCCGGAGGTGCAGATTTGTTGCTACCATAAATGACTAATAACAATTGATAATTGACAACTATTGATTATTTATGATCCATTGCTTTTTGTCTTTATTAATTGTTCACTGTTCATTGTCAAATATGGGTAAATTAATTCTTTTCAAACTAGAATCGGGCAGTTTCCTTAATGGTTTTGATGTCAGTTTACAAATTTGTGAAGATAATCCCGATGGTATTACTCATCCTTTTACGACCATCACCGGAAAACTTCCCCCCTGTAAACCTATCACCCAACATTATCAACAATGGCGGGAAAGTTATCGCAGTTTACATCAAAAAGTAAGATTAGGATCCCCCAAACAACAGATTACTCACGTTACTAATCATTGTCAAATCTCCGCCTCTCAACTCAAGGAAACTTTAAGAAATTGGTATCACTGTGAAACCGAATCTTTCGGTAAAATTAGGGAAACATTATTAAGAGAATTAAACACTCAAGAATCTATTAGACTTTTGATTCAGACTAATATTAAAGAGTTGCATTTTTTACCTTGGCATTTATTTTTTGATTCCTTTCTTAATCTATATAATAAGGCGGAATTAGCTATCGCTCCTGTGGAGTATACCACTTTAAATTTAACCATAAAACAAAGCTCTCACATTAAAATTTTAGCAGTTTTTGGCAATAGTCAAGGCATCAATTTAAAACCCGATCAGGAAGCTTTAAGTAATTTACAAAAAGCGGAAATAATTACTTTAACTAATCCTAGTCCCAAAGAATTATTTTACCATCTTTATGAACAACAATGGGACGTACTTTTTTTTGCGGGGCATAGTGGTAAAAACGAAGAAACATGGCAAGGTAAATTATATCTAAATGAAGAAGATATTATCACCATTGAAGAATTTAAGAATGCCTTAAAACAGGCGATTCAAAAAGGTTTAAAATTGGCTATTTTTAACTCCTGTGATGGCCTAGGATTAGCACAAGATTTAGTCGCTTTACACCTATCCCAAATTATAGTCATGGGAGAAATGATACCTGATACCGTTGCCCACGTTTTTATCAAGGAATTTTTACAAAGTTTTGCTGATAATCAACCTTTATATTTAGCTGTCAGACAAGCCAGAGAAAAGTTGCAACCCCTTGAAACTCAATTTCCTTGTGCTACTTGGTTGCCTATTATCTGTCAAAATCCTGCCAGTTTACCCTTAACTTGGCAAAATTTACAAGGTTTAGATTTTAATCCTCCCCCTCCTGTTATTTCCCCTAAAACTCCCGAAAATTTTACTAATCTCGTCTGGGAAACTACCATCGCTAATACTCAACTTATCCTTGAATATAATTCCTTGATTAATTGTAATGTTGAGGTTTTAGTTAACTATACTGACATAGATTTGTCCATGAGTGAAGATATTGCCAGAATTTTGCTCACTAAGGGTGGTAAAAGTATCAGTAAAGAGTTAGAAAAAAGGAAAATAAAACAATTAGGACAAATTTTAACTACCAGGGGAGGAAAATTAAAAATAGAAGCGATTTTTCATAGTATTATTTATGAATATCAAAATCCAGAATTAACGGACTTAAACTTAGTTAAAACCATCATTAATCGCTGTCTAACTTTAGCGGATAGTAGCGGTTTTAATTCTCTCGCTTTTCCAGTTTTTTTACCTCATAATCATTTTTTATCTGTGGAAAAAGTTGCCATAGCTTTTGCCCAAGAAATCATTAATTATTTACAAGGAGAAACTAATTTAGAGCAAGTAAAAATCATTTTAGAAAATACATCAAATGTCTCGAAAAATATTTTAGATGAGCGTTTAAGCCGATTTTATCGACAATTTAAGCAGTTTTTAGAGTTAAGTTTGGATCTCGATCATCGCTGGGCATTATTGGGAGAATTAAGACAAATTTATCGACAAAGAAAAATGGAATCATCGGTCAATATCTTAAACCTTTATCAAGAATATTTACGCAAATTTAAGGAAAATTGGGTTAATAATAATTTAGAACAAAATCAGAATTTATCTAATCTAAACTATCATGAATCCTTAGAAAAAATTGGTGAACAAATTGGTCACAATCAAGAGGAAAAAATCGATAATATTGTCATTTCCTTACATCAAAATTATCATGAAAAAGCGGCTCAAATTTGGCAACAATTAATGGACAATGATGATGAGGAAAAAATTATCTCTTTATTGGCAAAATTAGATACCGATATAGATGGTTTTGCGTGGATAAATGATCAATATGAATTAGCCATCACTAGTGCTAATGCCAGGCAGAAAAAAGTTAACGAAATGTTGCAAAATCAAGTAGAAGAATTAAAAAAAGGACAGGAGTTATTACAAAAAAGATTATTAAATTTATATCAACAAAAAATCTTAAGCAAAAAAGAGGAAGGAAAAGAAAGAAGTTTAATATTTAGGGAGTATCCTCGGATAAATATTAAGGTAAAACCTGAAGAATTACCCCCAGAATATCGCACGGAAAAAGTGAATTATACAGCAGACAAAAAAGCCTTAAAAGAAGCAAAGAATAAAGGAATTGATATTAGCAAAATAGCCGAAGTCGATCAAAACCTAAAGGTCAAATTCGGCTTCAAAACCATGGATAATAAATAATTCTCAAGATTCCTCAAATTAATTGCTAGTTTTTTCCTTTACTCTCGCCCATTTAGTCATTTGCCATATCATAATAAATAAAATGCCAGATATTAAGGCACCTAAATTCCATTTTACAGAACTTTTTAACAAAGATTTTCTGCCCTGTTTACGAGCATTCTCGGCTTGATTATTTAGTCGATCACGGGAATTTTTGATAAATTCTGTTAAGTTAGTCTTGACTTGTGCTAATTGTTGATCATTTTCGATAACAGGTGCATTTCCACTATTAAGTTGATTAATTAGGACTTGCATATCCTGTTTATTTTGTACATCTTTTAGTCTGGTTTCCACTTTTTGTAAAACTTCTAGTCTTTGTGTAGTCCCTTCTGTAATTCTAGTGTCCCTTAAATTATCAATGCGGATAGTATTTACTATCCCCAAAGGCACGGATAAGAGAAATAATATCCCCACTGATAAACTAAGCCATGATAGGCTTGTTAACACAATAAATTCCCATCCTTTGCGTAGATAGTTGCCCCCGTAAAAGATTAATATTAAGGCAATAAAGGGAATTGCTATTCTTTCGACAATGTTGCCAAATACCTGAAATTCCCATTCTGGATTAAGAAATTGAGGGGGGATCAATATTTCCGCTAAATCTAGAATAAATAAGATTAAGAAAGCATAACCGACTAATCGCCATAAACCGAGCGATCGCAACATATTAAGGCCAAAAATGCCTATTTTATCGACTTTCTGATTAAGTTTAGTTTGTTGAATCTCGATGGTTTCAGTGTTAGAGTTGAAACCTTCTTCATTAGATTGAACCATAGTACTTTGTATTTAGTTTTAAAGAAGATCAAATAAGTTTTTTCTAATTTGATAGAGTATAACAGGGATAATGTTACTTCAACTACTTTTATCCTCGAAAAAATTGCCGGGTGTAAATTTTCCGTTGAATTAAGGATCTTTGACCATAGATAAAAACTTGAGGGGGGGGAGTTGAAACAGAAAGTTTTCTTGATCGAATTCTGGCACAAGTGGGAGATTTTTAGTGGATTAAGCTAATTTATAATCATAAGTATTAACTAGAACTACTCTTGGATTACAAGCTTCCAGATGTTTTAGATGTTCTCCAAATACAAATTCGGCACAATCTATCAAGTCATCTATACCAACAAAGTTAAAAATTATTTCTACTGATATCCAAATAATGATCTTGCCCATGACGATTAACCCCATAACGATCAACTCCGCCGATTATCTTGATATTTTCAGGTATCACAGAGCTTATATTAATTGATGTTATCAATAATTAAAAAATATTATTACCGTTGGAATACCTAAAAATTTTGATAAATTTAAGATAAAGTGCTGTGACCTTGTTGGAATGCCTAAAAATTTTGGTAAATTTAAGATAAAGTGCTGTAATTTTACTGATAATGCGTAATGAGCAATGACTAACGCTTTTCTGGGACTCTGGTAAGAGTTTTACAGGTATTAACGGATTGGCAGGATTATTTAACATAGGTAAACCATTATTCGATAAGGTTTTCAATCGTTTTCACAAATTGTTCTTCTTGGAAATACTTTTCATAAACTTTCCTCCCATTCCTAATTATCTGATCTGCTTGTTCAGAATGCTCTAAATAATAGCGACATTTCTCTTCTAAATCTGAAAAATCCCACTTGACAGGCACATAAGTTTCATTATCAATAAAAATATTTGGGTTAGTAGCAACGTGAGACATTGATGGCTTAATCAAGAGAGAATCGCAACAAATTGCCTCAAAATCGCGCCAGCAATTTTCTCCCCAACCAAAGGGAGAAAAAACAATTCGACTACTCTTAATTTCAGAATCATATTGACGACGAGAAACTAGATTGTTGTTATCCCTACCACTTTTGGCAACTTGATAATCAGAAACTAGGGGATTTAGAGCTTCTACAGCCATTATCCGGTATTGAGTGTACCATTCTTTTTTGCTTGTGTCACCTAAAGAGAGACGGCAAAAAATATCAATTTTTTTCTTTTGTTTATTCAATCCAAATGGGGGCCTCCTTAAAAGAGATTGTTTAAATTTTTTTGCTGTTCCTAAATTCCAGCCAGGAATGATTTTATTGATGGAATCTTCTGGTAGTTCTGAACCTACATACCATTGACTAAAATCTAAATTCCAATGCTTTGCTAAAAAATCGGTAAACAAAGATCCACCAATAAAAGTTTTTCTATATAGTTCTAAATCTTTATAACATTGACGTTTTAAAAAATGATCAACATAAGGTAATAATCTAAAATATTTGGTGCTCATTTGGGCAAATGGATCAATAAAAATTAACTTTCTTCTCGGATAATCTATTTTTAATTGTTTAACGACATTTTCTGCTATGTTTAGTAAATGTTCGCTAAGACCTTCACGCCAAGAAGGAAGTAAAAAAATTGTATCAGAATCATGGGTTCGACAGATTTTATCAATTTCATTAAATGTTTCTGCACTAAATTGCTTCACTGATAAATTAAGATGATTTCTTAATTGTTTCTTATAATAAAGAAAAGGTTCTCTCTGAGCTTGAGCGATCCCATCATTCCTATAACCAACAACAATTGCTGATTTCATAATAACTAGAGTTTAGGTTAAAATTTCGACAGTTTAAACGGTCAATTAATAGTGTGTGCCTGATCGACGGTGGTGTACGGCAGTTATACCTGTATCCGATAGAAGTTTACCATTTTCGGCGATGGCATATAATACCCAATGATCGCCGCATTCGATGCGATTATTGACTTGACACTCGACATAAGCTAACGCAGAAGATAAAATAGGACTTCCGTTTTCCCCTTCTTGAGAATCAAGATTAGCAAAACGATCCTCCCCCGGTGCAAAAGGCTTGAGAAAATGTTTCATTAATTCGATGTGTTTGCCTTCCTCAAGGATATTTAAGGCGAAATTACTACCTATGGGTAACAAAGATTCGATCGCTCTTTCCTTGGCAACGGCGACAGTTAAACCAGGGGGATTAAAAGTCGCTTGAGATACCCATGAAGCCACCATTGCCCCCTTTAATTCTTGTCGTTGGGTAGTGACAATACACAGAGAACCGACTAGACGACCTAGAGCTTGTTCTGTGCGTGCAGTTAAAGAGTTTGCGGCGGCAGATTCTTTGGGTTTAAGGGCTTTTTTACGTTTTTTCAAGGCTTGGGCAAAATCTGTACCTGCTTCTTCACAGGTTTTCAGCACTGCCTCTGTTGGTTTAAATTTAACTCGGATGGTGTCAAATCCGAAGCGATAACCCCCATCCTTGAATTTCGATTCTAGCAGATCGATCGCCTCACCACTCCAACCAAACGAACCGAAAACCCCCGCCAATTTGTTAGTGTCTGCATTGCCTAAAGCTATCCCTAAAGCACTTTGAATTTGAGTGGGTGCATGACCTCCCAATGTAGGAGATCCGAATATAAAGCCATCGCATTGTTGAATTGCGGTTTTGATTTCGTCACTGGTGGCAAATTCGGCGTTAATGGATTCCACTCTCACTCCTGCTTTAGTGATACCACGAGCAATAGCATTAGCTAAAGTGGCGGTGTTACCGTAGGCAGAGGCATAAATAAGGGCGACGTTTAAAGTTTGAGTTTGTTGTACTTCTAACCATTGACTATATAAACTAGTTAATTCTGTTAAACCATATCTTACTAGAGGACCATGGGATACGGCATAAATATGGGCATTTTTTTGCGCTATTTTTTCCATTGCCTTAATTACTTGAGTAGCATAAGGTGCAATGACACAATCAAAATAATAACGCCTGTCTTCTTGGTAAATTTTCCAACCTTCATCTAATATTTGATCGCCACAAACATGGGCGGAAAATAACTTATCAGTATAGAAAATTTTACTTTGGCTATCAAAGGTTAAAAGTTGATCGGGATAACGAGGATTAGGAGTAGTAATAAATTCTAAAATATGCCCTTTTCCTAAATCCAATTCATAGTCATTTTTAACTGAAATAATATTTAAAGGATTTTCACTAACGGTTTCAGCATAACTGTTATTAAAGATAGTTTGTAAAGATTTTGCCCCTGTATTAGAGGTAATCAAAATGATATTGGAAGCTTTTTGTAATAATTTATTAATGGTAACGGCACGATTAGGATTAATATGACCTAAAATAACATAATCAATGGTATTTAATGGAATTCTTTGATCCAAAGCTGAGAGGAATATATCAGTAAAAGACTCACCCGGAGGATCAATTAACGCTATTTTATCCCCCTCAATAATAAAAGAATTAGCAGTTGTACCCCGACTCAAACCATATTCTACTTCAAATTTTAATCTGTCCCATGTGCGAGAACGAAAAACCTTTGTATCTAAACCAATACTGCCTATTTGAACGTCTTTAACCTGATTCATGATTAATAACCTCTTTTTAGTTGATTTTTCTGCTTTTTAACCCTTAAATTTCCCACATTGGGGATTTTTTCCTATTTTCCCCCAGAATTAGCAGTAGAGGGCAAATTCTATTATCCATTGTTGATTAATCTTACATTAATGACAGATAATAGAGTGTTGAGTAATTGTTATATATAAGTATATGTTAAGAGCAGGAATTGTCGGATTACCAAATGTGGGTAAATCAACCTTATTTAATGCCGTAGTAGCCAATGCTAAAGCCGATGCCGCAAATTTCCCTTTTTGTACCATCGAGCCTAATGTGGGAGTTGTAGCAGTGCCTGATGAGCGTTTGGATGTGTTGGCTAAAATCTCTAAATGTACTAAAATCGTTCCCACTCGCATGGAATTTGTTGATATTGCAGGTTTAGTGAAAGGTGCTAGTAAAGGAGAAGGTTTAGGTAATCAATTCTTAGCCAATATTCGAGAAGTGGATGCCATCGTTCATGTGGTAAGATGTTTTGATGACGATGATATTATCCACGTTTCTGGTTCAGTTGATCCTGTTAGAGATATTGAGGTTATTAATTTAGAGTTGGCGTTAGCAGATTTAACTCAGGTTGAACGCCGTGTAGAGAGATTGAGAAAACAGGCAAAAAATAATCAAGAGGCAGCTGAAGAAATGGTAATTTTAGAGCGAATTTTACCGATTCTCAATGATGGTAAACCCGCACGATTATTGGAGTTAACCCCAGAAGAAGAGGTTTTACTTAAACCTTTAGGATTATTAACTTCTAAACCTGTGATTTATGCCGCTAATGTTACTGATGAAGATTTAGCGGCGGGTAACCAATGGGTTGAGCAAGTTAAGCAACAAGTCGCCTCAGAAAATGCTAAAGTTGTCATAGTTTCAGCCCAGGTAGAATCTGAGTTAGTAGAATTATCCCCGGAGGAAAAAGCCGAGTTTTTAGAGTCTTTGGGAGTGAAAGAAGGGGGTTTACAGTCTTTAATTAAGGCTACCTATGAATTGTTAGGTTTACGTACTTATCTTACCACAGGGGAAACGGAAACCAGAGCCTGGACAATTGTCGCTGGAATGAAGGCACCTCAAGCGGCAGGAGTTATTCACACTGATTTTGAAAAGGGTTTTATTCGTGCAGAAACTATTTCTTATGATGATTTAGTGAAAACCGGTAGTA
Organism: uncultured cyanobacterium; assembly: GCA_963749915.1. Taxonomy (GTDB): domain Bacteria; phylum Cyanobacteriota; class Cyanobacteriia; order Cyanobacteriales; family Cyanobacteriaceae; genus Geminocystis. Next base: position 159,512 of record CAVVOP010000008.1, on the reverse strand, counting down.
TGAGTGCTGCTAAGGAGCAAGGTTTAGTTAGGTCTGAGGGGAAAGAATATATTGTCAGAGAAGGTGATGTGATGTTATTCCGCTTTAATGTTTGATTGGGCTTTGTCGAACTTTCATTGTTCTGTGTTCACTGTTCCCTAACTCAACCAGCCAATATTTTAGACTTGATGTAAGATTTGAGTTATAAATAAAATAGCTTAATTTGGTTAAGGCAATTTATGACTGATAATCTTAATTTAGAACATCAAGAATCAATAGACAGTGAATATAGAAGAACTCCTCCTTGGGGTACTGTTACACTATTGGAAAATGGTAATAACTACCGCATTAATAGGATCACTGTTAAACCAGGTCATCATATTAGTGCTCAAATGCACTATCACCGCAGTGAACATTGGGTTGTGGTAGCAGGTACAGCAAAAGTAGTTTTTAATGGCGAAGGAAAATTATTATTACCGAAGCAATCAACTTATGTGCCTATGAATACCCGTCACCGGGTGGAAAATCCCGGAGTTGTACCGTTAGTCATGATCGAAATTCAAAATGGGGAATATTTAGGGGATGATGATATTATTCGTTTCCCCGATGAAGATTAATTCATAACCCGGGGGTGAATGGCCTTCGCCTAATCAATTGGCCAGATTGGGCAGCATAATTATTTATGGTAAAAAATACTATAACTAGGTTAACATAGGAATTGTAAATTACTATTTAAGGATAACTGTTAATTGTGTTTACTGCCACTATTCCCCCCAATCAATCCCCGTTAAGTGATATTCCTCATAATTTATTTAGTGCGATCGCCGAGCTAAAAAAAGAACATAATGCGGTGATTTTAGCCCATTATTACCAAGAAGCAGATATTCAAGATATAGCAGATTATATCGGTGATTCTCTAGGACTTTCTCAAGAAGCCGCCTCTACTACTGCGGATGTAATCTTGTTTGCAGGAGTTCATTTTATGGCAGAAACAGCGAAAATCCTTAACCCCAATAAGTTGGTTTTATTGCCAGATTTGAATGCTGGATGTTCTTTAGCCGATAGTTGTCCGGCGGATAAATTTGCCGATTTTAAGGCTCAATACCCCGATCATATCGTCATCTCTTATATTAACTGTAGTGCGGAAATAAAAGCTCTGAGTGATATTATTTGCACTAGCTCGAATGCCGTTAAAATCGTCCGGCAAATCCCCGAAAATCAGCCGATTATCTTCGCACCCGATCGGAATTTGGGGCGTTATGTAATAGAGAAAACGGGGAAAGAGATGGTATTGTGGGATGGTAGTTGTATTGTTCATGAAACCTTTTCTGAGAAAAAAATTGTCCAGTTAAAAGTACAACATCCAGATGCAGAAATTTTAGCCCATCCTGAATGTGAAACTCCTATTCTACGCCATGCAGACTATATCGGTTCAACTACTGCTTTATTAAAATACGTCTTAGAAAGTGCCTCCCCTGAGTTTATTATCGCCACCGAGCCAGGTATAATTCATCAGATGGAAAAAAAAGCACCTGAAAAATTATTTATTCCTGCCCCTCCTGAGGGTAACTGTGCTTGTAACGAATGTCCATACATGAGATTAAATACCCTGGAAAAAGTTTATTTGGCGTTGAAAAACCGTACCCCGGAAATTAATATTCCAGAGTCAATTCGAGTTCAAGCCTTAAAACCTATTCAAAAAATGCTAGAAATGTCTTAAACAGGCCTTAGACACTGTTTGAAAAGTCTTGGTGTGGGATTCAGCGTCCAATCTGCGATCGCTCATTTAGTGACAATCAACTCTTATTTGTAAATTGGGTTCGCGAATAAATTTCCTATTTTTGACCTTGCGCTTAACGATCAACTAAGAAGGAAGACGAATAATAATTACCGTTGTATCTAGTTTTGATCTGATCGCTTCTGGTATATTACCATACCATGCTTGTTTCAATAAACTATCACGGGATGCACCTAAAATAACTAATTCTGACTTTTGTATTTCTGCTAATTGAATGACGGCAGACACTACAGAAGTTGAACAGACCGTCAGGTATTTGACTTCAGTATCTAGTAAATTCTGTAACTTTTTAGTAGTTGAATAAAGTTGATCACTGTTCAAGTTTTTTGTTTCTGGGGAATAGACTTTTGTTAAGAACACTGAGGGTAATTCACCCTTATTATAAACACCAAGAAAAGCCGGTAATAATTTCAATCCTTCCTCTGCATTGGGACCTCCCGCGGTAGGTATTAAACAACTACCAGAGGGATGTATGTTATAAGGGTAGAATTGCTGATTTTTTCCCAGTTTAATTAAAATTAACTCACAGGGTGCTTTATTAATTAAACTATCAATTAGTTGAGAAAAAATAAAATCCTCTCCATAAGCATTTTGTTTCCATCCCATCAACAATAAGTTAATATGTCGAGCTTTAATAATATCAAGGATAATTTGACTACGATAGTGTCCTACTACTATTTTAGTATGTACTGATATTTTGTTTTTACGCCCCATTCTTTCTAAATTTTGCATGAGGTGACGAGAAGTTCTTTTATCTACATTCACTGTACTGGGATCTTGATGTTTCGGTATTTTGATCACCTGTACAAATTCAATTTCATATTGATAATAACGAGCGATCGCTGCGGCAATTTTAAATAAACCTCTAAAATCGTCATCTTCAGCAATAGGTACTAAAATGCACCCTTTGCCGATAGCTGGGGATAATGTTTCATAAATGGTATAAGCAGGTTGCGATTTATTAGAAACATCCGCTTTCAACTCATTTACTTCTACTCGAATAATATCAGTGCGGGTAATAATACCAACTAAACGACTATCTTGTAAGACTGGTAAACGAGATAATTGATAACGGTTAAGGAGGTATAAAACATCACTTAAAGAAGCATTGGCTTTAACGGTAATAGGGTTTCTCGCCATAATCTCATCCACTGAAACCTCGTGGTTAAAGGTATCAGCCTTCACCAAATCTGATTGAGTAATAATGCCTACCAAACTCCCATCTTTGACCACGGGAAAACCTCGATGATGGGAATTAGTCATAAATTCTAATAATTCCGATATAGATAAATCTGGGGGGATAGTTTCCACTTGGGATTGCATCACATCGGCGGCGGTTAAATAAGTTAGGAAATGATCTTGGGCATTATTTTTATCCTCTTCTAATTCCACACCCATACTGCGTAAAAGATGTTGATATATAGAACCATTTTCAAAGGTTTCAGCACTGATATAAGCCACCGAACAAGTAATCATCAAAGGTAATACTAGGTTAAAATTCGCACTCAACTCAAATACAATCATGATTGCAGTAATGGGAACTCGCATAACTCCCGTAAATAAGGCACCCATGCCTGCTAATGCAAAGGTGGAAACGCTTTGTGTACCTGAAATGTAGCCTTCTAAGTCCCCCACCAAATAACCCAAGGCCGAACCCATAATTAAAGCAGGGGCGAATAATCCTCCCGGTGCACCGGATCCTGCGGCTAAAATAGTTAAAAGATAATGGGCCAAAAATGCTAAGGCAGTTTGTTGCCAAGTTAGTTCACCCCGAATTACAAAATTTCTTAAACCGCTGTTATCTCGAAAAAAAGGCGGTAGAAATGCGATTACTAATCCTGAAATTAACCCTGCCACTCCAATTCTTATATATAGTGGTATTTTGAGTTTTTCATTCCATTGCATACTAAACAAGAAACTACGGTTAAAAATTGCCCCTAAAATTCCGGCGAGGATGCCTAAAAGTAGATAAAAAGGAATATCTTGAGGAGAAAAATAAAGATTCTCTAGGGAAATGATACTGTCAGGTAACTGTAGATTAGGAGATTGTAATATTAATGACACTACTGCCCCGGTAAATGATGCTACGATCGCTATTTCGAGGGTTAAATTGGAAATATCTCGCATCAATTCTTCCACAACAAACATAACTCCAGCCATGGGAGTATTAAACCCTGCCGCTAATCCCGCGGCAGCACCTGCGGCTATCATTTGCCGACGATGTTCGGGAGACGTAGGTACAAAACGGGTTAATTCTCCTGCTAATGCGGCACCGATATGGACAGTGGGGGCACGACGACCTAAAGTTAAACCAGCACCTAAAACGAGAATTGTGCCGATAATTTTGACTACCGCAACTCGAAAAGACAGAGGTATTTTATATCTTGCTAAAGCGGCCTTTACTTGGGGGATACCTCCTCCTGCGGCACTGGGGGAAAGATTTTCCACTAAAAAACCGGCCATTGAGCCTAAAACTAGGCCAAATAACGGTAGAACAGCGATCGCACCCCAACGATCGGCTAATTGTAAACGATAACCTCCTAATAAATTAATACCTTCCTTGAGTAAAAGTGCCGCTAAGGCCGAAAAAATACCGATTAAACACGCTTCCATTAAAGCATAACGGATGGAAGTTGATCCTCGTCCAAAATGTTGAGATTTAAACCAATTTTGCCATTGATTAATCATTTTCAGGGAAATAAGTTAGAGGACAAGATGGACAAATAGATAGAGGAAGTAAGATAATAGCTAGCTAACATTGTTTATTATTCCCCGAACTCATTTTACTTACCATGACTAATGAATTTTTCCACAAAGGAATAGAGGAATTTAACCAACAAGAATTTTATGCTTGCCATGATACCCTTGAAGAAATCTGGATGGATTCTGTTGAACCTAGCAAAACATTTTATCAGGGAATTTTACAAATAGCAGTAGGTTGTTATCACCTAAGTAATAATAATTGGCGAGGGGCAGTTATTTTATTAGGAGAAGGTACGAGAAAATTAAGAGAATATGAGCCTGATTATTTTGAGATTGATGTTAGTAATTTAATAGAAAACAGTTATAAATTATTAACTACTTTGCAACAAATTAATCCCGATTCTGTTGCAGAATTTTACCAAAAATTAATTAATAATCAACTAGAAAATAACCTTACTTTACCTCATATTAACATGATAATCCAGGAATCTTAAAGAAGGCAGGAGGCAGGAGGTTTGAGTCAATTGCTTAGGTTTTCCATAAATTTGCGTGTTGTTCGTGACGGTTATCATGGAAAATATCATAATCAGGATTAAAATTATCATTACCTAAATTAAGGGCAATTTGACGGTGTAAAGCCTCAATTTTTTCGGCTAATTTACGAGTATTCCACAACATTTTACTGGGGGAAAAAGTAGTCAAATCATCAACCCAATCTAATTGACGATAAGCTATAAATAATTGATCAATGGTAGGCTTCAACTGCAATAATGGCGATGAGGGTTTTATTTGCGCTAACAATTGACTTAAATTATAGGCATATTCTAAATCACTGCTAATATGCTGACAATAGGATTTGCGATAAGCAAGGGTATGATATAAAAATTGTTCAATTTCTTCAGCATTTTTGTTGCCAAAAGCATATTTAATCCCCCCCACAGTGCGATGAAGATACCAAGCCCGAATATCTTCAACTTCCGCCATCGGACTTTGAGTTGTCCGTGCATCGGGGTAATTCCAAAATAGCCCTAAAACTCGATTGAGCATTTTGGTTTTGATGTGGGGTAAAACTCGATTTTTAAATTCTGTATCCCCGGCACCACGATAGCTAGAGTCATAATAACCAAAGCGTTGATGAATGTTACGGCGATATAATCCGCCCACTAAGGAAAGGTAGCAGGTATCGAGATATACCAAATTCTGGTGATAATTACTGCGATTATAAAGCATAATATCATTAACATGATTGCCTTGTAAATCTACATCGGTCACTAAACTATGACTTATCACCCAGTCAATGTCCGGATTTTGGTCTAATTCATCGGCGAGGACTTCTAAACATTCAGGCAAAATCGTCTCGTCGACTCCTAAAAAAGTGATATAAGGCGATCGAGAAAGTAAAATTCCCCGATTCCACGCATTTTGGATCGTTTCTCGATTTTGAGAGCGTAAATAGACAATGGGTAAATTCAATTCTGATTGTAATTGTTTAAATACTTGATATTCTTGATCAGGTGAACCGCTATCAACTAATATTATTTCTACTTGTCCTATTTTGACCAAAGTTTGTTCAGCTAAAACTCTCAAAAATAAAGGTAATTTAGAGGCAGCATTATATAAGGAAACTATTACCGATACTTGATAATTTTCCTTTCCTCTTCCTTCGTCTATAAATTTATATTCTTGGGGTTGATATTTAAGGTTGTTTTGATAAGTCTCATGGAGAATATTTAACGTTTTTTGTGTTTGTTGATTGATGTCTTTAAACATCGCCTCAGCAACCTTTGCTTCCGGTTTAAAACCCTTTTCTTCTAAGGTTTTAATAACAAAAGGCAACTCATTAAAGCGATCGTAACCTAAGGCCCTCATGCTTCTTAATTGGTAAGTTGCGGCGACGGAATCATTATTTCGCATTCTTTCTAAACGGGCAATTTCTCGCCAAACCCTCACTCTATCAAGACGAAAAGCACTTTGTATTTTACCCTTGATACCTTTCGCTTCTGGCTCAAATGTTTCTGCTAAATTCCACACCTGTTGCAATTTTTTTTCTATTTCTAATTCTGTTTGTTCACTGAGGGTAAATACTTTGTGATATTGAGAGGCGATAAAAGGGGATTTTATCAGTTGAGATGAGCGAGTATCTTCTGCATATCTAACTAATTTACCTTTAGCTTTCTTAATGAGTGGTTTTATCGCTTTATTAATAATTTTATTGGGAATACTTTTAAGATAATTGTTATTTTCAGATCTCGATCGCCAATAGTTAATTAACTGTGAATACCATTCTTTTAATTCTGCAGATGTATCTTGATCATAGTTTTTTTCTTGTTGATAAATACTGCTTAAATCGGGATCATTGGTAGCAGTATTAATTGTTAATAAACTATCATTAAGTCGTCCTCGGTAATTATGATAATTTTCTAAAACTTCTGTTAATTTAGGAATACAATCATAGGTATGATTTATATCAATTTTAATCCAAGGTAATTGAGGAAAATTCTCCTCTAAAAATTGACAGACTCCTGCACCACTACCAATGGCTGTAGGACAACCAGAAAATAAAGATTCAAGAGCTAATAAATTAAGAGTATCATAACGAGAAGGAAGAAAAGTAATAGCCGGTTGAGTAAAAATTTTATATAATTCTGCACGTGATTTTGACGGTTGAATCGTGATATTAATTAATCGCTTATCAATCATTGACTGTAGTATAAATTGTGAACAATCACCAAATTCACTATAACTATGAGGTCCAATGATAGTTGCTTGATGAAAATTATTGGGAGATAACCACCAAACTAAATCAATAAAAATATCGGCACCTTTTCTTTTTTCTGTTCTACCAATAAAATATAAATTTGGTTTATCTTGATTGTTTTTTAATGGTTTAACTTGGGGTAAATCAATAAAATGTAAAGGGTTAAAATATTGAACTTCTAAATTTACCAAATTTTGCCATTCTTTAATATAACTTTTACTGATTCCGTAGCGAATATCAGCAGTTCTAAATTGCATTTTTTCTTCTAAATCTAAAGGAATGTTAACTTCTGTTGAACCAAACCAATCTAGTTGTAAAGTTGTGGATATTTTACCATGCATTGATAGGGCAACTTTATCACATTTCACTCCATGATATTCGAGGGCAGGACGCAAAAAGAGAGTATATTGTTCATAGTCTGGGGCATCAATCACGTCAAAGCAGTAACCAGCAACGGAATTAGCAATATTACTAGCTAAGGTAAAAGAACGATATGCCCAACGGGGAGGGTTTACATTAATATAATTATTGAGATCATGGATTTGATAAATGGGCTTGTAAGGGATACCATGGGAATTTTTCGGGCGTGGATTGTTGATGTTTTCCTGTTCAATGAGATAATAAAAGTCGATAGCGGAGTTTTTTTCGATGATTTGACGGTAAAAAGTTTGCCCCCCGCCTATTTTAAAAAATAAGTCGAAATCGGCGATTAATACTTTCATGATTTTTCTATAAGATTAACTATAAATTGACAACCCGTGATTAAAAATCATACTAGAAATTCGTGAGGTAAAAAAACGAGAAATAAACTTTTCGGTGATAACTTAAAACCGTTAAAACAAGTTGCGTATAACTCAGATCTTACACTAGTACATAAATACTTAATAAAAGGTGTTAGGGGTTAGGTGTCAATACTACTCGGTTAAGCTGAAAAACTTGATCAAATGAGAAGTGTGGGGAGTGCAGGAAGTGTGGGAAGTGTGGGAAGTGTGGGAAGTGTGGGAAGCACCGTTCGTTTTGGCATTTTTTAGCTATTTTTAAAAGTTGAGACAAGAATTAAGGGGACTTTTCCCACAATAACTCGAATTTACTTCTTTTTTCTTAACCTAAAACCTAAAACCTAAAACCTAAATTTTTAGAGCTTTTAGCAAAGGTGCAAGATCTCAGTATAAAATACCATCAAGTCCTTACTTTCGATAATTGTCAGTGATAACACTTATTAAGTACTAATTATTCATTATTAACTATCAACTATTCATTATTGAAAATGACTAAATTTGTATTTGTAACGGGCGGTGTGGTTTCTAGTATCGGGAAAGGCATTGTCGGTTCTAGTTTGGGGTGTTTACTTAAGTCTCGTAATTATTCTGTATCCATTCTTAAACTCGATCCCTATATTAACGTAGATCCCGGAACCATGAGTCCTTATCAACACGGAGAAGTTTTTGTTACCGATGATGGTGCTGAAACTGACTTAGATTTAGGGCATTATGAGCGTTTTACTGACACTTCTTGTTCTCGACTTAATAGTGTCACCACTGGTTCAATTTATCAAGCGGTAATTAACAAAGAAAGGCGAGGTAACTATCAAGGTGCAACAGTGCAAGTGATTCCTCATATTACCAATGAAATTAAAGATCGTATTCACCGAGTGGCGAAAAATAGAAATCCTGATGTGGTGATTACCGAAATTGGCGGTACAGTGGGGGATATTGAATCTTTACCTTTCCTGGAAGCGATTCGACAGTTTCGCAAGGATGTGGGGCGTGATAATGTTCTTTATCTGCACGTTACCCTTATCCCTTGGATTGCGGCGGCGGGAGAATTAAAAACTAAGCCTACTCAACATTCGGTGAAAGAATTGCGATCCCTTGGTATTCAACCTGATGTGTTGGTGTGTCGTTGTCATAGCACCATTCCTTTTAATATTAAAGAGAAAATTGCGGAATTTTGTGATGTGCCTAGTGAGGCAGTAATTACTTCTTCGGATGTCGGCAGTATTTATGAAGTGCCTTTAATTTTAGAAAAAGAAGGATTAGCAGAACAAGTATTAAATTTATTACGTTTGGAAAATCGTTCGCCAGATTTAGAAAAATGGGAAAATTTGGTTCAAAAAATGCAATGTCCTGAGCATAAACTAAAAATTGCCATCGTAGGTAAATATATTAAACTCAGTGATGCTTATTTATCAGTGGTGGAGGCGTTAACTCATGCCGGTATTCACTCTCAAGCAAAAATTGAGTTACTCTGGGTAGATGCCGAAGAGATAGAGCTACAAGAAGCGATAAAATATCTTGGTGATGTAAATGGAATACTTGTCCCCGGGGGATTTGGGCATCGGGGAGTAGATGGCAAAGTTAAAGCCATTCAATACGCCAGAGAAAATAAAATACCTTTTCTGGGTTTATGTTTAGGAATGCAATGCAGTGTCATTGAGTGGGCAAGAAATACCGCTAATTTAGAAAGGGCAAACAGTGCCGAATTTGACGAGGAAACTCCCTATCCAGTAATTAACTTGTTACCTGAACAACAAGACGTAGTAGATTTAGGTGGTACAATGCGTTTAGGTTTATATCCTTGTCGTTTAGTGCCAAATACCTTGGCTTATTCATTATATCGAGAAGAAATTATTTATGAGCGTCATCGTCACCGCTACGAATTTAATAATGCTTTTCGTAATCAGTTTCTTGAAACAGGTTATCAAATTAGCGGTACTTCTCCTGATAGTCGATTAGTGGAAATTGTAGAGTTAGCAAATCACCCTTTTTTCCTTGCTACTCAGTTTCACCCCGAATTTCGCTCACGCCCCAGCAAACCGCACCCTTTATTTTTAGGGTTTATTAAGGGATGTTTGGCAATGAACAATGAATAGGCTTGAAGTGAAACCCTTGTTTTGCTGGGTTTCAGAGATGCAGTGAAAAGTTAGCTATCTAGACAAACTCAAACACGGTCGAGTCATTGAGATTCAAGTTCTGACTCCCCTCAACGATCGCAATCAGTTCGTTGTCACTTTGACCCGCAGTGAGAAAAATGGCTATACCCCCAGGTAAATTGCTTGTTGGGGAAGTATCCAAAACATAGTCTTCACTGCTGCCACTGAGGCGAATCATATCCCCGTCTTCAACTTTAAAGTCCGCAATCAGGGCATAATCATCCAAGCCGGGAGTGAGGGGATCTTCATCATCGTAATAGACCTGGCCAGTTTCTCCCAGGGCAAAGATATCGCTACCGTCATTGCCTTTGAGTTCGTCCATCTCGCTAACTCCAACAAAGGCGGCTCCAGATCCTACCCCAGTCAGAGTGTCTTTGGTCTTGACTTCAACTCGATCCTTCTCACCCAGACTGTTGATGAAAATCTTATCAATTGGACCTGCAATTTCCTCTTTGAGTTTAAAGCCATCACCTTTGGCATCTAACTCAACTTTGAAGCTTCCGTCTCCTTAGCTGTGGATGAATCGGAGCCAATCTGAACCGCGAAGATTTCAACTGGAACTCGAGTGCGAACTAAGCCTTCATCGGTTATTGTTAAATCAAAAGTCACCATATCAAGGCCAGTAGCCAGACTGCGAGTCTCAATGCTACTCGGAATCGATAATAGGCCACTCGTGGAAACCCCAACATCAGCAGCAAGTGTAAAGACCTGCGATAGAAGGGAAGTATCTTTGGCAGGGGCGTCTCCGAACAGAATAATCCGGCGAGCGATCGCTTCTTCACGCCATTCCCCAGCACTGCCATCCAATGACCGGATGAGTCCAGAGTAGACCAGCTCGGGGAAATCGCCACCGCCACCAACTGAGATGCTGTTAATTGCAGCGAGTGCTGCAGCCTTTCGATCTTCTATTTTGGGTTGATCGGTAAAGGAAAGAAACGTGTTCGTTCCGGGGTCATTGTATCCAACCACTGAAACCCGGGAATTTAGAATACTGTTATCTTCGTCAAAGATCGCATCAATGATGTCGGTTGCACTGGCCTTGACTTCATCAATATCGTCCCCCATACTGCCGGTTGTGTCAATTACGAAGGAAATGTCCTGACCTGGAGCAAGGCTGATAGACTTATCAGAAAACTGTCCCCTATCAACTCCCTCAAGGGTATCATTGCCATCGCGATTGGGTACCGTGTCTGCGATCCGGACAGTATTTCCTGGCAAAAACTCAATCTCATACTCAGCAAAAGCCCCACTATAAGATGCGCTAAGCTAAGACGCATCAATCTAGGATATAATTTAAGTCAGAAAATATTAAAATTGATGAAAATCCATGCCTATTAAAAACTTTTTGTCGGATGAAGAAAAAAAATATCTCCAAAATTCCTTAAAAACGGAAAATAGATCAGAAGTTAGGCAAAGGATTTTGATATTTTTATTAGAAAATGATGGCAAAAATTATCAACAAATAGCAGATTTTTTAGGTTGTTCCACAAAAACAGTAGCGTATTGGGCAGTGCATGGTAATCCTAATAATGTAGATTCATTACAAGATAAAAGAAGAAAAGGAAATCAGATAAAAGCAACGGATAAATATATCGAAATATTGTTAGAAGTGGTGGACAAGACCCCCGAAGATTTAGGATATGAATTTGGGCGATGGACAGGGAAAAGATTGTCAGAACATCTCGAAAAAGAAACAGGAATTAAATTAAGTAAATCACAAATAGCGAGAATATTAAAAAGAAAAAAGTATAGTTATATTTGGGGAAAATATAGTTTGGAAGATAAGCAAAATAAAGAAGAAAGAAAGGCATTTAAAGAAAAATTAGAAGATTATATAAAAATAAGTAAAGAAAATCAGGAATTACTCCAGATATGGTTTTGGGATGAGTGTGGTTTTAGTTTAAGGGTAATAAGAAGAAAAACATGGACAAAAAAAGGAAAGAGAAAAAAAATCAAGGGACAAAGAAGAAGAGGAAGAGTAAATATCATGGGAGGCTTAAGATATTCAGATAAAAAAAGACTGTGCTTTATGATAGAGAAAGGGAACTCAGAAACATTTTATGAGAAAATAGAAAAGTTAAAAGAAGAAGTAAAAAAAGAATGGATAAGTAAGGGAAATAATGAAAAAGATTTTGAAAAAAAAGGACCAAAAATAATAATAATTTTAGATAATGCGAGTTTCCATAAAAAGAAAGAAATAATAGAAAGAATAGAAACAAATTTATCAAATATAAGATTAGAGTATTTACCAGTATATAGTCCAGATTATAACTTAATAGAATTAGTATGGCATTCGGCTAAAGAATTTATAGCTCATCGAGATTTTGAAAATAAAGAACAATTAGCAAAAACAGTGAATCAATTATTAAATGAAGGAGGTTTAGTGATTAATTGGAGCAAAAAAATCAAGAATAAGGGTGAATTAATAAATGTAAGTTAAATGCGTCTTAGCTTATGCTTTTAATAATCTTGGCTATATCGGTGCGATCGAGATTCCTTTTGCCGACGACGGCTGGCATTTGACGAACCTTTATTGGAGTCAGAGTTGGAACAACGGCAATGTTGAGGCTGTGATTGGGTTCCATTGATGACAACTGGATTGTGTTCGCCAGAGCAGGTTTCTCAGAAGGCGGGGGCAGCCTCCTACAGAAGGCGGTAAGCTTGGGATTCATTTATATTGCCAGCCCCACCCAGTACCCGGAAGCCAACTCGGATTCGGAGTCAACTGGGGACAACCGAATGATGAGTTATTTGGCTCTGGTTTGAGGAATCAGTATGCGATTGAGAGTTACTTCCGCTTGCAACTAACAAGGGAAATCAGCATCACACCGGTCGTGCAATTGCTAATCAACCCAGCACTCAACCCCCAAAAAGACACCATTTGGGTCTTCGCACTGCGATCGCACTTTGCCTTTTAGCCCTCTTCTTTCCTTTTGGTTGGCGAAGATATTGTTAAGGCTAGAAACTATCATAATGTCCACCAATCGCAAAAATATAAATAGATTCGTCGTCGAATTTGTAGATCAGTCTATCCTTTTGAGAGATACACCTCGACCATAAACCTGATAAATTGTGCTTCAAAGGTTCTGGCTTTCCTAACCCAGTACTAGGATCACAACGAAGCATCTCCTTCAAAATCTTACACAAACTCTTGTGTAGCTTTTTATCTTTTTCTCGCAGTTCTTCATAGACAAGCCATGTTTTCCCTTCAAATACCAATGATCTCATCAAGTTGTTCCTCGCTGGGCTGATAACCTTGAGCTTTGGTATGAGTGGTAAAGGACTCAGCTATTTGCTGTATTAAACTATTATTTTGTAAAACATAAAGAGTTTCTTGTTCTCTTTCCCAATCATCAGCACTGATTACTACGAAGTCCTTACCATTACGACGAGTGACTTTGAGAGGAGCATGGGAATTAATTACTTCCTCCACGCAACTCTTTAAATTTTCTCTAAACTGGTTAACACTTATACTGTTCATCTACTATTCATAGAAGTAATTTTTTTTTGAGTACAGAGAAGCTATTGTACGGTAACTCCGTACATCTTAATTTTTACTTTAACACATCATTTCATTTCATAATGCGATCGCTCTCGTTCCCTTTCCGCTCCCTTTTGCCGCCGACAATAAATCTCACCCATTTCTCCTCCTTTTTGGAGGAGGACAATGTCCTCAAGTCTTCATAGAATGAAAGCAAACTGATTGAATTCAAAAACCTGTATAAAGAGACTGAACATGGCACAGACACCTGACGTGACTGGACGCGAGATTCTTCCCATTCCTGACCTGCCTGTCAAGGGCAAAATGGCGCTGGACGCGCGGGATGCTGAATTCCCGCCTATCGAACCGCTACGCCCACCCCAAGGCGCACCAGGTAACGACAGTATTCGCCCCAACACCGTCGCCACCATTGCCGAGATGCTGCGGCTCAACGGCTATAGCACCGGATGCGTGGGCAAGGCACACCAGACCCCCACCTGGGAAGTGAGTATGTCCGGCCCCTTTGATCGCCGGCCCACCGGCGAGGGCTTCGAGAAATTCTACGGCTTTGTCGGCGGCGAGACCAACCAGTCTCACAAGTGTAGGTTTTTTACAATAGCATTCTGGTGGAGGTGAGACAAGGTGGACAAGGGTGGAAAGTGGACAAGGAAGAGGGAAATTCTTTAAAAAATATTTAGTTACAAGTAATACGATAATTGCTGAAAAGACCATTTTCCATTTGTATTATCTTCCTTGTCTGCTGTCCTTCGTTCCTTCCTTGTCTTGTCTCAACCCAAATGTTAAAAACCTACCCTTGTCAGGACCAACCAGTGGGCTCCCACCCTATTCAATGGCACCAGTCCAGTTGAACCTCCAGCTACGGCGGAAGAGGGCTACCACTTCTCCGAGGATATCACCGACAAGGCCATCGGCTGGATGCGGGGTCTGGATGTATTGACACCAGACAAGCCCTTCTTCCTCTATCTCTCGTTTGGTGCTACCCATGCCTCGCATCATGTTTCCCAAGAATGGATTGACAAGTACAAGGGCAAATTTGAAAAGGGTTGGGACGCGGTGCGTGATGAGACCCTGGCCAATATGAAGTCTAAGGGATTGGTGCCCCCCGACACAGAACTAACTGGTCGCCCCGAAGGAGTTGTCGCTTGGGATGAGTTGAATGAGACTCAGAAAACCGTCTATAGTCGCCTAATGGAAGCCTATGCGGGCATGGCCGAACACACCGATGCCCAGGTTATGCGGGTGATCGAGGCCCTCCAAGACATGGACAAATATGACAACACCCTGTTTATCTACATCGCCGGGGACAACGGGGCCAGTGCCGAGGGTGGGTTAGACGGCACCTTCAATGAGTTAATGGCCCTCAATGGTATCTCTATGTCAAGGCTGGAGTAGTTAAGTATGTTCACAATTGGTTTGACGTTGACTACTACTACGTGGAGGCGACCAAACCCCTGCCTGTCGGCACAGTCAACATCCGCTATCACTTCAACTTTGATGGCGGTCAGCCTGGAAGCGGCGGCACCGGCACCCTCTATATCAATAACGAGAAAGTTGGTGAAGGGCATATCGACAAGACCGTACCTTTTGTCTTCTCCGCCGACGAGACTTTGGATATTGGCTGTGACCTGGCTCTGCCGGTCACAGACGACTATCCCAAAGGTGCGGCAAACCAGTTCCAGGGCAGAGGGTACAGTACACCATCCAGACCAACGGCACAAAGATCGACGATCGCTGGGCAGCGTTCCTCAAGCAGCACAACTTCCTAGTCGGCTTATCGGTAGATGGCCCCCGCCAGCTCCATGATCGCTACCGGGTCGACAAACAGGGCAAGGGTTCTTTCGCTCAGGTTATGGCCGGGTACCAACATCTCCAAGCGCACAACGTTGATGTGAACGTGCTGTGTACCGTCGTCAATGCAGCCAACCAGGATCATCCTGTGGAGGTCTATCGGTTCTTCCGGGATGCAATGGGGGTGCCGTTTCTGCAGTTCATCCCCATCGTGGAACGCACCACTGAATCCTTGCTACCGCTGGCCAACCAAGGGTGGAGTACCCACCGCAATGAGAAGCGACCGCTCTATGTACAAGACGGCAACCAGGTCACCGATCGATCGCAGCGTCGATGCCACCGCCTTCGGACAGTTTCTGATCGCCATTTTCGACGAGTGGGTAAAGCGGGACGTGGGCGAGGTGTTCGTGCAGATGTTCGACGTAGCCTTGGCCAACTGGTATGGAGAGCCTCCCTGTGTGTGTGTCTTCTCGGAGACCTGCGGCCAGGCGCTAGCCCTGGAGCATAACGGTGACCTCTATTCCTGTGACCACTTCGTGGAGCCGGATTACCACTTGGGCAACATCACCGAAACACCGATGATCGAACTGGTCGCTTCGGAGCAGCAGCGGGTCTTCGGACTGGCCAAACGAGACACCCTGCCCCAATACTGCCGCGACTGTGAGGTGCGATTCGCCTGCCACGGCGGCTGTCCTCGCATCGAATGGCACTAAAATAAGCTGAAAACTCTTTAAGAGCAGGGGGAGCAGGGGCAGATGAGGGGGCAGGGGGAGAAATAATTTTTCAGTCTCTGGTTCTATACGAATACAAATATTCGTCTTTTAATTAAATGAAAAAATTTATTAAACAAATAATAACGAGCCTGTCTCTAGCTGGACTGATGACCACCAGCTGGGGACACAAAGTCAGAGCACAGAACACGGGAAAGATTCAACAGAGCATGGAAGAGTTAGAGCAGTTGGTACCGATCACCGGTACGGTGGGAATATTCTTTAGCGAGTTCGAGCTTGACCATAGTTTGAAGATCCCAGATACCTCCAAAGGAATCTACAAGGATAAAACTTTCGACAAAGTCCCTTTGCCATTCAAGATCTTACCTTCGCTCACAGATGTAAGTTTTTTACAAACTGCTGATGGCAAGACAAACAGGGCAAGGCTTGAAGACTCCCAACGCCGAAACTTAAAAGAGAACTTTCCTAGACAAGAAGTCAGTATTAAGGCTAAAGACTTGCTGATCGAGCATTCGGATACAGGTGATCGCATATCCCCGAATCTCATAAGCTCTCAGACAAAAGAATCATTGGTTGAGACAAGCATAGAATTGCCAATTAATAAAACTCAGCTCACCCAAGCTAATAATGAGAATGCTCAATCTTCTTCCAGCCAAGCAGATCTAGCCAAACAATCCCAAAACCCCATCGCCAATCTGATTTCTGTGCCGTTTCAAAACAGCACTAACTTTGGTGTTGGGGAATTTGATCGCACCAGCAACATCATGAACATTCAACCAGTGCTACCCACGTCCATCAGCGAAGATTGGCTGTTAATTAATCGAACTATTATCCCGGTAGCTTATCAGCCCGAACTTGCTCCTAATGTTGGGAATGTTTTTGGTTTAGGAGCTATAACCTATCAGGGCTTTTTCTCCCCTAAAGGCTCAGGAAACTTTACTTGGGGTATCGGTCCAACTGTCGTGCTTCCCACCACTACGGATACCGTGCTAGGGTCTGATAAATGGTCCATTGGTCCCTCTGCAATTGGCTTGGTAACCACCGACAGGATTGTGACTGGGGCATTGGTTAGCAACGTCTGGTCTTTTGTGGGAAAAAGCGATCGCTCAGATGTCAGTCTTCTTACCATTCAGCCCTTCTTTAATTACAATTTTGATGATGGTTGGTATGTGACAACGTCTCCCATTATTACCGCCAACTGGTTAGGAACAGGGGAGAAGTGGACTTTACCCATCGGCGGTGGATTTGGCCGAGTATTCAAGATTGGCAATCAACCTGTGAATATGCAACTCCAAGGTTTTTGGAATGTCGTCAAACCAGAAGGTGCAGCAGACTGGACTCTTCGCATTCAAATGACCTTGCTCTTTCCCAAGTAGGTTAAAAATTGCCGATCATAGGGTTGCTGAATGTCCATTACAATAGAGCCTAGGGAGAAATTTTTATCTGGAGCAAAAAGAGAGGAAAATTATGACCACTTTACTGGAACAAGCATTAAAGGAAGCCCAAAAATTACCGAGCGAGCTTCAGGATGAAATTGCTCAACAACTTCTAGAAGATATTCAAAATGAACTGAAATGGCAAGAAACTCTGTCTAATCCGGACGTTAACATAGATATTCTTCAACAAATGGCTCAAGCAGCACTAACAGAAGAGGAAGAGGGGAAAACTGAAGAGAAAGGTTTTGGCGAAGAGTAATGAACTCATCCAGAACCAACAATTTTCGGAAGTTATTTTTGAAACTACCTCAGGGAGTAAGAGAAACTGCGAGAAAGAACTATGAGCTTTGGAGGAATAATCCATTTCATCCAAGTTTACAGTTCAAGAAGATTAAACCTAATCAGAATATTTGGTCAGTGAGGGTAGGAATTGGATGGAGAGCACTAGGAGTCATGAAAGAAAAAGAAGACAAGATAGTATGGTTTTGGATAGGTCCACATGCAGAATATGACAGAATGGTGAGCAAAAAGTAGAAGGAATAAAAAATAGCAACTATACGTTGAAGCTATAAGAGTTCTACAGGCTTAAAAAAATTACTAAAAAACTTCAGGTAAACGCGTCCGAGCTTATCAAGATAAAGAGGAGCTGAGAGATATATTTGTGAGTTGAGTAACTTTGATAATTTTAGAAGAAGAGTTCTACTAAAAATCACCCATTTCTCCCCCCTTTTGGGGGATGTCTTCTGGCTTAAGCCTCTATATGATTAAAGTGTAACTGGTTATTGTAGTTTGCGTCAGAACTGCCGTATCCCAAATCAAATACGTTTGCTCTTTTGCTAGGAATAGCGATCGTTCAGATATCAGTCTTCTTAGGAATGAGGATTTAATTATTTAGTAAACTTATGAAGATTTTGGTGTGGCTACATAATTCCATTGGGGGAGATCTTGATCAAAAATGATACTCATATTTTCTTTGAAGTCTTGAGCCACTTTTTTTCCTGTTTCATAGACTTTATCAATTATAGAGGCAAATACTTTTAATCCTGAACGAGTTTCTGCTTTTGCCATCAAATTTTTCACCGTTTCATGACTATCAAAAATAACTCCAGTACAAGCACGGGTGATATGAGGAAATAAGCGATGTTCAATGGGGTTATATTTGGAAGTATAAGGAGGATAATGGGCAATTCTGATTTCGATTCCTAATTCTTGAGATAGTTGGCATAATGCTTCTTTAAATAAGTAGGAACGAGAGCTATTGCTTCCTTCCCCGTCACATAAGAGTAAAATAGAAGTAGCGAATGGGTAAAGTATCGAACCATAATTAACCCACCAATGACGAATTGAATCACAGGCAAACTCACTGGTATCGTCAGATGTACCTATATTCATATATCCTAGATTGTAGCTTAGATCATATAAACCGTGAGGAATAACTTTTCCTGTCGCTAAAGAGGCCCAGTCATGGTCATAGACTTCAATCGGCTTTTGGTTTCTCGTTTTTCCCTCTCGATATAATTGTCCTAATTTTTCTTTTTTTTTGTATCCATACTAATTACTGGATTCTGTTGTTGTTGATAGGATTCAATCCAACTATTAATTTGTTCAAACTGCTCATTTCTATGAGGATTACTGCCTGTAGCTTTAGTTTTCTCTGCCTGACGACGACGAAAATTCTGCTTGAATAGTAACTGATCTATAACTGTTACACTAATTTTTATTTCTTCTTCCTGTTCGAGTAAATCTGCTATTTGTTGGCGGGTTAAATGTGTCCATCTCTCTGATTCATTCATAGGTGAACCCGCAATATGTCTGTCTATGACTCTTAAAAAGGCCTCGTTAATACCTTCAATTACCTCGATAGATTTTTTTCTTCCGCCTCCTTTTTCTCTGATACGATCTTCATTGATTAATTCGGTGGATTCTAAGTCTGACAACCCTCTTTTGATTGTATCCGGACGACATCCGAACAGCCTGACGATATAACTTATGCCTCCATACCCCAATTTTTCAGCTTCTATGGCTGCATAACGCCTTCGCTCTTTTTCTGATAGACTATTATAGTATCTAATCATTTTTTCTTCTATTTCTTCGGGATAGGGTTGTATTTGTCTCATTACTCTCTTTCCACTACATCAGCTATGCTTATTTCTAACCTATAAAAGTTATCATAATTTTCTTTCACTTAATTTTGACAAAATTAACATCTTGTCTCTCATCCGTGAGTTTTTATCAACATCTTAAATAAATGAGAAGTTGGTGGTAAAGCTAATATCACTGGTATTAGAAACACCCTTAATCAGCATTAAATCCTCACCATTAAGACTAATCATCGTATCACTACCTTGTACTGTTAAAGTTAGGTCATTTTGATTAATGTCCAATAGCCCAATTGCATCCGTCTTAGCATAGCCTTTTACCGTATCTAAACCAGCATTGTCTTCTAAAACATAGATGTCACCGCCAACGTGACGAAGATGTAAATCTCCACCAATGAGAGTATCTTCTCCAAAACTACCCCGCAGGACATCTGCCCCCGCACCCCCAACTAGGAGATCATCACCACCATCACCACGCAAGAGATCTTTTCCTTTTCCACCAATTAGAGTATCATTACCAAGCCCACCAACTATTTCATCTTTACCATTATCTCCATCAATCCTTTCTGCTAAACTGCTTCCTGTAATGCTATCTTTAGCATTACCTCCCATTATAGTAAGGGAAGGATTATCTTCTCCTGTTAGAGTAAGGGAAGAATTATCTTCTCCTGTTAAAATTACTTCAATCAAAGATAAATCAATACTTGCACCCTGATTTCCTGAGGCGAAAGTAGTTGAGTCGCCCTGAATTTGCAATTCTGTAACAAAATAACCTTTATAATTGAAACTCAGTTGTTGTAATTCTGTTTCTGTTACTGAACCTTGTACCACAATCTTTAAAACTGACAAGCTTCCAGCAGGAGCGAGATTATCTAATGCGTCCTGTAAAGATTCACCTTCATTAACTACGATAGTAACAACAGTTGCTCCTTCTAAGTCTGGAGTAAATTGACCTTGTGCAAATTCAGTATTTTCGATCTCCCCATCATTATTGGTTAATTGTAACGAACTACTCGTAAAATTATCTGGATTAACCTCTCCCCCTGCAATTACTGCTTCAAGAAAATTAAGAACTTCTTGTGGATCTGATAAGCCCTCAAATGTATCAAGGGATCCATCTGGCATAACAAAATCCCAAAATAAATCAAGCTTAAATAGACCTAATTCACCAGGAGGAAGAAACTCAGATTCATTTCCATAACCACCCCCACTTCCTGTAGCGTAACTACCAAGCTCTATAACGAACGGCAATCCACTGGAGAGAGACTCAATGGCAAATAGTTCAAAAGTTTGTCCATTTTGTAATGTGCCTTCATATTTAGCACGAGCCACTTCAGCGGTATCGCTACTTTCATTATTGCTGGGATCTAGATCAAAGATATTATCAGCATCAATAGTGGCAGTATTAGTAAGACTATTGTAATTAAATTCAACGCTTAATGAACCTTCTTCCTTAACCAAGTTTGTATCAAGATATTGAGTTCCACGAACCACAGTAGCACTGTATTCTTGGAGTGCTGGATTATCATTTGCTAGTTGACCAAAGAAATTGAAGATAACTAATTCTTCAGGTACAATAACATCTCCACTAACAGTAAATGTGACCTCCTCATCACCGGCAAGTTCAGGAATTGAGATTTGTAGAGTATTGCTAGAATCTAGATACCAGTATTCTTCAGCTAAGGGTAAGCCAGTAGTTGTATCAATAATTTGAATATTTTCTAATTGAGAGATTTGATCAGTAATGACAACATTTTCAGCAGTAATAGAACCATTATTTTTAGCTGTCAGGGTAAAAGAGAGATTTTCTCCATAAGTAGCAATCTTTAATTGATCTTTAAATGTGGGAATAAATTCTTTAGTAAGTTGTAAATCTGTTGTTTGACGGTTATTACCAAAATCAATATTGAATACATCCATACCACTCAGAATCTCAATAGCTTTGGGATCAGATGTAGTTTGTTGCCAACCTGTTTGTTGAACTTCTCTGATGGTATAATTTCCAGCAGTTAAATTTGTAAAACTGTAGTTGCCATAGTCGTTGGTAATAGTACTAATTTCGCCTGTATCTAAAATCCCATCATTATCCGCATCAATAAAGATTGTCCAACCGGCTAACCCCGGTTCTCCGTTATCTTTATGTTTATTGCCATTGAGATCTTCAAATTTTTGTCCACTGATACTACCTAGCTTAAAGTTCCCGAAATCAACACCTGTTTCTGTTGTTCTACTTTGAATAGTAATAACAGGAGGATTAGGAGTTGTCTTTATCCAACCTTCTTGTAGAACTTCTCTAATAGTATAATTTCCGGCTTTTAATCTTTTAAAAATATAGTTCCCATGAGAATCGGTATGGGTCCTAGGTTCATATTTGTCCAACTTCCCATTATTATTAGCATCAATAAAAATTGTCCAACCGGCTAATCCCGGTTCTCCGTTATCTTTATGTTTATTGCCATTGAGATCTTCAAATTTTTGTCCACTGATACTACCTAGCTTAAAGTTCCCGAAATCAACACCTGTTTCTGTTGTTCTACTTTGAATAGTAATAACAGGAGGATTAGGAGTTGTCTGTATCCAACCTGGTTGTTGAACCTCTCTGATGGTGTAATTTCCAGCAGTTAAATTTGTAAAACTGTAGTTACCATGGTTATTAGTGGTAGTACTAATCTCGTCTGTATCTAAAATCCCATCATTATCCGCGTCAATAAAGATTATCCAACCGGCTAATCCCGATTCTTCTCCATCTTTAACGCCATTACCATTGAGATCTTCAAATTTTTGTCCACTTATTTTGCCGGATTTAGATTTAAAAGACATAATTTATAAACCCTCTGTTAATTCCTCTGGTTGATTTTACTTATGTACTTAAAAGTAATTTCTTACTTGATTAAGATATCTACTATGAATTAAGATATCTTAAATTGAGTGAGATTTACCAGTGTTTTTGATGAAGATTTGATAAACAGGTCGATAATTTTTTTCTATAGTTCCCGTCTAAAATTGCTTATACGCAAGTATTTTTACGCAAGTATTTTTTACACAAGTATTTTTACACGGGTACCTTGTCTAATTGTTATGAATAGTTAATATTTGGTTATTAATTGGCAATAATCTGAGCCCTAGCAAATTGACACTCCCATGCCTGGAGAAGACAGGGCAATAGTAGGTTAAAAAGGTTTATATTCAATTACGAAGTAAATGCCATTTTCTTGTAGTGTATCCTTATCTATATTTACATCTGCTAAAGGGATACCCCAATCTAGTCGGGCATTAAAATTATTGCCAACTTCCACCCGTAAGCCTATGCCCACAGAATAAAGACTTCGACGGGGTATTACTGGGATATCATCATTATTCCAGGTAGTACCAACATCAATAAAGGGAGTTAACTGAAAAGTTGTCTGCCATTCGGGAATTCGCAAAATAGGAGTGCGTATTTCTGCTGAAGCGAAGAACCCGTTATCCGCTAGCAAAAGATCTTGACGATAACCCCTGACTGTAAGAGCACCTCCTAGGCTAAACTGTTCGATAGGAATTAAGGGTCGATCTGCTAGTTGTAAGTCGGACCTCAACAAGAGGATAGTACCTGGTGATAGTAAACGGATATACTGGGCTTGCCCCCGCCAAACAAAAAATCCCTCGTCAGTTTTGTCAGCATTGAGAGTGGTTTGGAAACCTTCCAGTCCGACACTAAATTGCGATCGCAGTGCAAAAACGTCTTGAGTGCTTCGCCAAGAGTATTCTTGGAAAAAACGCAGGGCAGAAATTCTGGTTTCTCCCTTTAAAAGGTTATCTAAAAGATTAATATTTGATGTCTGCCTGTCGAAGGTTAAGCCCAAGGCCAATTCTTGATTAGGAGTTTGAAGAATTGGTTGGCGGTAGGTAAAGGAGTATTGCCGAAAATCTGATTCTAAATCGAGCTCATTAAAGGGTTCTTCAATAACTCTACTATCAATTAAGCGGTAAGTGAAGCTGAGAGTGCCGTTGGCAGGATTAACAGGAATGGTATAACTGAGATCGTCCAAGGCGTTCGAGCCATTGGTGTTATAGTATCTGACGTTGAGGCGATCGCCAATCCCCAAGAGATTACCGTGGGTGAGTTCAATTATACGTCGATCACTGCCCACAGAGGGGACTCTTTCATTATCAAATCTCAGACTAGCAGCAAAGGCGGAAGCTTGCTTGATCTCCACTGTTAAAATGTCCCTTCCCGGGCTAGTTCCCGTACTTAGTTCTGCAGATAACCTCTCAATTAAAGGGTTGAGCTGAAGCATTTGTAAGGCTTCCAGGAGTTTCTCTTGGTTGAGGGGTGCTTTAGTTGCCTTCTCCAGTCGGCTAGTGATGTAGCTGGTGGGGAGTCGCTTGAGTCCTTTCACCTCAATTTTCTCTACTGAGCCCTCTACTACTTCAATTTTCACTATGCCGTCTTTTAGGGTTTGAGGAGGAATAAAAGAGCCAGTGGTAATGTATCCTTTGTTAATATATAGCTGAGTGACAGCCTCTTGTGCTTGCATTAGTTCAGCAAAAGAAAGGGGACGATTAGTATAAGGCTTGAGTAATTCTGTCAGTTCTGACTGACTAAAAATAGTACTACCAATTACTTCAAATTGTCTAACCACAATTGTTCCGGGAATATCTAACTGTGGTGTTTGTGATTCACCACTGGGTGCTTTTAACTGTGGCAGCAAGTCTTCCAGAGGTGGTAGAGTTGATGGTTCCGGTAAAGGTTCCAATGGCGGACGCACTGGTTGAGGAAATGACGGACGCACTGGTCGAGGAAATAGGGGACGCACTGGTTGAGGAACAGTTTGAGCGGCAATTGGTGTAGTGATTGAAACCAGACATAAAGCATAAAATATCGATAAAAAATCAGGTTGTGTCATAATAAAATCGATCGCAATATAATTAATTCTAGGCGCCAATTATCCCTAATGAGATGGTTAAGTAATAATAATCCTTTTCTCAATTCTGTTGATGAATTCCAACTCAAGACTGCGAGGGTTTTGGAAAATATCAATGTGGTCGAGAGTAAGGCAGGAGGCAGGAAGCAGAGGGCAGAGGGCAGAAGGCAGAATTTGCAACATACAATCAATTAAAATATTATTTTCTGAATTAATTAAGCTAGAAAACCAATCCATGAATAATCCCAAATTTTTGAATAATATTTTTCAGTTTAAGCCTAAACTGTCATGGCTATTATCTGGTTATTTAGGATGTCATGTATCATTAATCGCTAAAGCTAATCCTGCTATGGCTTATGAACTAAATTTATTAGCTCAACAGGAAATAGGGCAAGAAGAATTATCTGATTCTAGACAATTGTTACAAAAGGGTAAACAATACTACCGAAATGGACAATTTGCTGAGGCTGTTCAAGTTTGGGAAAATGCACTTGAGGAATATCAGCAGCAGCAAGGGTCAAAAATTAGTCAAATTCAGACACTTAATTATTTAGCATTAGGATATAAAGATTTGGGTAAACAAACAAAGGCTCAAAGTATGGTTACAATGAGTCTTGATTTACTCCAAAGCCAAACAAAACGAGATGCCAAGAGTGATTTACTTTTGGCTCAAGCATTAAACATTCAGGGAATACTACAATTATCCCAGGGACAAACTCAGACAGCTTTGAATACTTGGGAACAAGCGGCAAAAATCTATCAAAGTAATGATGATCAAACAGGTAAATCAATTAGTAATATCAATAAATCTCAAGCATTACAAGCTTTGGGGCAGTATCGTAGGGCTAAAGCCATTTTAGAGCAATCAGTTACAGAACTACAAAAACAACCCGACAATCTGATTAAAGCTCAGGGATTAAGAAGTCTAGGGATAGCACTACAAGCTACTGGTGATCTTCAGCAATCTAAGGCAGTTTTAGAAGAAAGTTGGCAACTAAGCAAACAATTACAATCGCCAACGGATGTTAGTGCTGCTTTGTTTGCCATTGGTAATGTTGCCAGAGATTTAGAGGAGTATGGGGTAGCTTGGACATATTACCAAGAATCTGCTCAATTATCCCCTGATAAGCTGACTCAAGTGGAAGCACAACTTAATCAATTGAGTATGTTAGTCGCATTGGAAAGATGGCAACCTGCTCTGGATTTAATCCCTGATATTGAGGACAAATTAGCCCAATTATCCCCTAGTCGCCCTCGAATTTACGCCGAAATTAATTTAGCACAAAGCCTCACTAAAATTTCCCAAGTTGGCAAAAGCAGTGGAAGTTTTTCCGCTATCAATAATCAAAAAACAGCCCAAATATTAGCAAAAGCAATTCAAGAAGCTAAACAAATTCAGGATTCGAGAGCAGAAGCATATAGCTTACATCAATTGGGGAAAGTTTATCTGGAAGCTGGAGAATTGGCTGACGCTCAACAGTTGACACAACAGAGTTTAGATATTGCTCAAACGATTAATGCCGTTGATATCACAGCCCGTGCAGCCAGTCAGTTGGGGAAGATCCTAACACAAAGAGGAGAGCCAGATAGTGCGATCGCCGCTTACTACATCGCTTTTACTAATCTTCAAAATCTCCGTAGTGACTTAGTCGCAATTAATTCAGATATACAATTCTCTTTTAAAGAGAGTATTGAGCCAATTTATCGAGATTACGTCAGTTTATTATTAGCTCCCTCCACAGATCAAGGAGAAGTGACTCAAACCAATCTTAAACAAGCCCGTGAAGTAATGGAAGCATTGCAAATAGAGGAATTAGATAACTTTTTCCGGGATGCTTGTTTAGATACTCGTCCTGTAGCAATTGAGGAAATTGATACCTCAGCAGCCGTTATTTATCCGATTATCTTGAAAGATAGGCTTGAGGTGATTTTATCGCTACCAAAACAACCATTACGCCATTATACTACCTTTTTAGCTAATGAAGATGTAGAAGCAACAGTTGAAGAATTTTATTCCTCTTTTTCTCCTGGTTATCCGCGTGACTTACATTGGCAGCTTTCCCAACAAATTTATGATTGGTTAATTAAACCAGCGGAAATAGACCTAAATAACAATGAGATCAAAACCTTAGTTTTTATTCCCGATAGGTTGCTCAGAAATATACCGATGTCTGCTCTTTTCGATGGCGATAAATATCTTATTGAAAAATTCAGTATCGCCCTTAGCCCCGGTTTACAATTATTTCCCCAGGGATTACAAAGACAAGACTTGAGTATGTTAGCTGTGGGTTTAACCGAAGCACGCCAGGGATTTAATGCGTTACCTGGAGTAGCCGCTGAAATTGAGGAAATATCCCAAGAAGTTAACACCCCTGAAGTGTTACTTAATCAGAATTTTACCCATGATAGTTTTACCATAGCCCTCAATAATCAAGATTTCTCCATTGTTCACCTTGCTACTCACGGACAATTTAGTTCTAACCCCGACGAGACTTTCCTTTTGACGTGGAGCGATCGCATTTCGCTCCAAGACTTTGATCTTCTCTTTCAAAAAAGGAGGGTCGGTATCCTTAAACCGATTGAACTATTGGTAATGAGTGCCTGTCAAACCGCAGAAGGGGACGATCGTGCGACCCTGGGTTTGGCTGGATTTGCTCTGCGATCTGGTGCAAGAAGTACCTTGGGTAGTTTGTGGCCTGTTAGCGATGAGGCCACATCAGAACTAATGATCGCCTTTTATCAACAATTAGCAACTGGGAAAATTAGTAAAGCAGAAGCCTTAAGACAAGCACAAATTCGAGTTATGCGAAATCCGGTTCATAAACATCCCTATTTCTGGTCATCTTTTGTTCTTATTGGTAATTGGCTATAAATTAAATGTTCAGATTTAACTCAAGTTAAATTAAGATTAGGACTTACGCATTGACAGAAAAGCCGAAATAACAGGTATATTTTTCAAGGCTTGTGGCTAGATTTTTCAATCATATTTTGGCGATCGCCAGCTATCAAAAGCGACCTCCAAAAGCCTGAAACAACATATTTACGTTAATACATAAACTTCGACACCGTGGTTAACTGATCAGCCATTGCCTTTCCTTGACGGTCATTTATAACCACAAGGGCATCACGAGGATAAACACGGGCTACATTACTTGTAACAGGTAATACTTGAACTCGATTAAGATTTCTATTAGCGATATCATTACTGACAATGATAGCAGGTCTTCTTTTTCTTATTTCCCCACCAATAGAAGGCTCAAAATTAACCCACCGAACCTCACCACGTTTGTTTCATCGCCAACGTCTCCAATCATAGCCTCAGACCATTCTAGGGCAGTCCTTCCCCTCTCCTCATCCATCGCCATCTGCTGATAAGCAACTTCTAGATCTTCTTTTATAACATAGGGCCGCAACAAATCTTCGATAAACTAACTAACAGCATCCTGACTAACAATTCTATGAAGCCCATCATAGATTTTTTCATCAAGAGTAATGGTTAATTTTTTATTCATAGTGGGATGATTTGTGCTGTGTTTCGGTTCCCATGTTACCATTTCTGATCGACAATCTTAACTCATTGTTCGCTTATTTGAAAAAGTAAAAATTTGAAAAATAACTTCAAATGTTTAATAGATAAGGATTTTAGCCAAAAAAGTAGCAACGAAGTATAGAAGGTAGGGGAGATGATTTTTGTTAGCGATTTTGATACTATAACTTACTCTCAAAAATAAAAATTATCAGACTTGGGCTACACCACAAAAATCAGTTAGTGTAATCAATACTACAATAAAAGGAGATTGATTGACTCAACATGAAGTTTTTTTGTGGGCAGGAGAAATGTATTGGGATTTTCCTCCAATTTAATTATTTTTCCCTTTTTTATTATTGTCTAAAATACGCTAATCATTTCCTCTTTGATTGCCCATCTGCGTATTTCACTGTAGTTTAACCCGAATCACTGGCTAAGTTAGTATAAATATACTCTGGTACTTTCATCAAACTTAATATCTGTTTTTGCAACATATTCAATGCCGATATTTCTTGCGAACCATCTCGATGTCTATATAAATTTATGTTACAGAAAGCCCGTAATAATTTTTCGGCGGTGGGACGATTAGTACTGCGTTTAGGATTACCATCATAAAGACCTGCTAAACTTGATTGAGATTGATGTAATTCACGGCGAACTACAAATTCCATCAGGGTAAACACCCTCAAAGCGATGACGATTCAGAACGATTTCCAAATCCTTGATACACCTTGTCATAACTCATCTTTTTTTCGATTGAATATTCCATGTATTTTGAGAATCCGATTGCTTTTTAGTATCTCTTCTACTTTCCTACATAATACTTGCTCCTCATTTCCAGGTCGCTGTGCTAAGGTAGCTAAAGCTTTTTCCCCTTTGAGTAAACGACGGGAAACAATAGATTCCTCCCTCTTCATTGATTTTTGCCCGATTGTGCCATTACCAGCTAAAGTCGCACCCACTAATGGCATTCCACAGGGATCTAATGTACCCAACATTTGACGATATTGTTGTAAATCTGGTCGTTTATCTTTACTGTAACCGAATTTTATCAAAGATGATTCTTGCTCTGTTTCTGATGTTTGATGATATACCGCAAAACTTGTAGTATCGCTTCGGGCTTTTTGGGTTGGTAATTCATAAGCTTTGATTAAATGCTTCGATAGGGATGTTTCCATCGTAGGAATGCTTTGCTCACCACTAATTCCAATGGTTTTTAACAAGTCTCCGCAACGGTCATCTGTAGCATCTTTTTCGGCTATGTTCCATCCTGTTATGGCTGAAAGACTGTGATGATGGTCATTAACCCATTTTTCTAGACAACAAAGGCGATGGTCTGCTTCACTGATAATATACGTGAGTAATAATACAGCTAGTTGACCATAACTTAATCCTTTGCGATTACCATGAGGTGTCAATAAATTTTCATCGATGATTGCGGCAATATTCATTTGTGTTAGCCAATAGATAATTAATGGTAAATCATCTACTCGTTCTGACTGGATTTGTGGAATAATCTTTTGACTCCATGTTGCTTAATGCTTTATCCAGTCCAGATTTTAACCTTTTTTTGTCAGTTATCTGATTTTATTTAAGCGAACGATGAGTCTTAATAAAAATTGGCAAGATAATCATAAGCTTAAGATTAAGGCAGAGGCTAAGGATTAGGTGTTAGAGTAGAGGTAATTATCTTTAAAAATTGTCCTTTTGTGCTTTTTTAGTTTTGGTTTTTGGTTCATGAATAATTCAGGTTAGAGGGCCTGAAAGATATACTTAAACAAGAAGTCATTGTTTTTTCCCAAAATTTGACGACCTCGGTAGTTACCAAAAATCAGCTAATTGCTCTGTTTTATTTATCCTGACTAGAGAGAAATAGAAGGCAATCATCATAATTGCCTAAGTTTAACCAAATGAACCTTAATATATATTGAATAATCAATCATCTTATATTGCTCTTAAGCTACAAAACGACCAGGAGTAAAGATTATGAAGAATCATTTTATTGGCAAAATATTAGCTTCAAGCCTAGTAATCACCAGTGTTAGTTACTTTTTTGTATCTAAACCAACTCAGGCTCAAGCCACTAAAAATATTTATAGCTGTATCAATAATAACGGCGTTCCCACCACAATAGTAGATACTCAAAGAGGTAGAATTGAGTTGATTGTGTGGAAAAGTGATTATTTTAGAGGTTCAGGCTGGACTCCCCAAGCACAATGTGAAGAAGTAACGGCTCGATTTCAGAAGTTTTCTGATAATGGTACTCTTGGAGATGTTACCACAAGTGTAATCAATAAACAAAAAGTAATTTGTGTTAGTCAAGGAAAGAAAGCTGGTCAAGGTTATGAGTGTACAGAAGATAGCTTATTGATTACCTTACAACCTGAGGATAATCCTGATCAGGTTTTACAAAATTTGTTTAGCAATGCTGTTCAGGTTGGCGGTACTTCTATAAAAGGGGATCCAGAAGGAAAATATGTTGTCTCAATTAATAACTATCTGAAAGAGGCTCCGATTATGAAACAAAGTACCGAATTAGCACTCCCCCCTGCAGCCCCTAATGAAAGTTTGGGTGGTGGTTCTAGAGGCGATGATGTTCAATTTCAAGTTCCTGGGGATGGCTCTAACCCTAAGAGCAGTTTGGGTGGCGGTTCTAGAGTTAGGAATGAGGATTAAATAAAGTACGGAATTTAAAAATTATCCTTTTTTTCACAAATAAAGTTATTTATATAGGTCAATTAAAATATGTGTCAAGTTATTACTCCAATTTCAATATCTAGCATTATTGTTAGTATGATGTTCCTGCCTTCTCAGATCACATTAGCTACTACTAATAGATATAAAATTGATAATTTAAGCAAAAATCAGCTAATTACCTTAGTAGAATTTAGCCTGCCTGACGATAAAAACCCTAACAGCAGCATTGGTGGTGGTTCTAGAGGTAGTGTTCAATTTGGACTCCCTGAGGATAGTTCTAACCCTAACAGCAGCATTGGTGGTGGTTCCAGAGGGGATGTACAATTTGGACTCCCTGGGGATAGTTCTAACCCTAATAGCAGCATTGGTGGTGGTTCTAGAGGGGATGTACAATTTGGACTCCCTGAGGATGCTTCTAACCCTAATAGCAGTGTGGGTGGTGGTTCCAGAGGGGATGTACAATTTGGACTCCCTGAGGATGCTTCTAACCCTAATAGCAGTGTGGGTGGTGGTTCCAGAGGGGATGTACAATTTGGACTCCCTGGGGATGCTTCTAACCCTAATAGCAGTGTGGGTGGTGGTTCTAGAGGTAGTGTTCAATTTGGACTCCCTGAGGATAGTTCTAACCCTAATAGCAGTGTGGGTGGTGGTTCCAGAGGGGATGTACAATTTGGACTTCCTGGGGATAGTTCTAACCCTAATAGCAGTGTGGGTGGTGGTTCCAGAGGGGATGTACAATTTGGGCTTCCTGGGGATGCTTCTAACCCTAATAGCAGTGTGGGTAGTGGTTCTAGGGGGGATGTTGAGCTTACGATCCCAAATGACCAATCAAATCCTAATCTTAATGTAGCACCAAGACTTGAGAGTCCAGTACTTAGAGCAATTCTCCCTTCCACCAATAATGGGCGTACTACTTTAGCCCATCCAACTATATTTGCCTATTTGCCACCTTTAGGAACACAAAAAGTTTTCTTTAGTCTGCAAGATGAAGATGGTAATCCTCATTATTATACCATATTACAAGTTCCTCGCCAGGGAGGAATGATCATGGTGACCTTACCTCCAGAAATAGCACCTTTAGTTAAAGATCAATATTACCTTTGG
This sequence comes from uncultured cyanobacterium, assembly GCA_963749915.1. GTDB lineage: Bacteria > Cyanobacteriota > Cyanobacteriia > Cyanobacteriales > Cyanobacteriaceae > Geminocystis. The sequence goes on along the minus strand of CAVVOP010000008.1, from coordinate 127,552 downwards.
TACTTTGCACCTATCGAAGCGGGAGGAAGACTGAAACCAAATAACTATGCAGTGACAGGATGGATTAAGCGGGTCGAATCAAATGTTAATTCCCAACAATTAGCTGATTCTCCTGTAAAATTAGCCACTGAGTATGGAAAAATGGGGATTTGGTACGATACTTTGAAAGTTTTAGCAGAAGCAAAGCTTGCTGAACCTGATAATCAGACTTATATTATGGAATGGCATGATTTATTAGAACAGGTTGATCTAGAAAAACTTTCCGATGAACCTTTGGTTAGATTGCACTAATTTCAGATATACTCAACAATAAGTGTTTTTCAATGGCTGAAAAACTGTGATCACAATAGGATTCTTTTAACATGGAATGTGGCAGTTTTACTAGTATTTTTGAGTTAAGATCTTTCCTGGCATTTTGTTCTTTTGAAAAGAGTTTATGTTCGGTTTGAATCGACTAACTATTAAATCGCAACTGATGGTAATTTTGCTCTCCATCAGCTTAGGCTCAATTGCCATAGTCGGCTATCTCAGTTGTAGTCAGAGTAAAGAATCTATTAAGAATCAAATTTTTCAACAATTAACGAGCGATCGCACCTCTAAAGCATTTCAAATTGAATCCTATTTTAGTAATTTGAGCCACCAGATCGAGACTATAAGTGAAACTCGGACAGTAGTAGCAGCCATGGTGGAATTAAATCAGAGTTTTCGTGTTTTAGATCAGCAGTTGCTTCCCCAAGACCAGTTGCTTCCTCAAGACTGGGATCAAGAAATCTTCAAATATTATGAAGCAGAATTTTTGTCAAAATTGGAGAAAACAACAGTTAATCAGCCAACGTGGGAAATATATCGTCCGCGCTCCCAAGCCGCTAACTATTTACAATATCAATATATTGCTAAAAATCCCAATCCTGTGGGTCAAAAAGAACAATTAATCGACACAGAGGATGGTAGTTTATATAGAAAGTATCATAGCAAATATCATCCATTTTTTCGGAGTCTAGTCGCTAAATTTGGTTACTCCGACTTATTTTTAATTAACCATCAAACCGGTGATATTGTCTATTCTGTCTCCAAACAACCTGATTTTGCTACTAACTTAGATGATGGAGTTTATCAGAATAGTAATCTCGCGGAAGTTGTCAAAAAAGTTCGAGAAAATCCTCGTCGAGGTAGATCCTACCTCGTTGATTTTAAGCCTTATTATCCTTCCTTGATGCAGCCTGCCGCATTTATAGCTGCACCTATTTATAATGGGCCACATTTTGTTGGCATTCTGGCAATTCAATTACCCGTAACTGAAATTAATCAGATATTAACAAATAATAATAATTGGCAAGAAAACGGGTTAGGAGAAACAGGAGAAACCTATTTAGTTGGGACACAAGATTTACTCATGCGCTCAGCATCACGCTTATTCGTCGAAAATGCTACTGCTTATGAGCAATCTTTAAACTCCAACAACGTTCCAAAAAGTACCATTAATTTAATTAGGCAATTACAAACAAATATTTTGTTACAAAAAGTTAATACTGAAGCTGTCCAAGAAGCGATCGCCGGTAATAGCGGGACTAAAATCATTGACAATTATCGTGGCATTAAAGTATTAAGTTCCTACGGGCCACTGGCAATTCCAGGGCTTAATTGGACAATTATTGCGGAAATGAGTTTAGCACAAGCATATCAACCTGTATATGTTCTACAAAAGTATCTCCTAATTATTACTATTCTCTTGATTTTGTTAATTACTTATTTAGCTAATACTTTTGCTAACCATTTCAGTCAACCAATTAAAACTATTATTAAAAGTTCTCAAGATATTAATCCTGATAATTGGGAACAAGAAATTAGGATTGAATCTCACGACGAATTTAGTGATTTAGCAAAAATTGTCAATCAGATTAGAGGGAAAATTAAGCAACAAGCAGAACTACTAAAACAACAACAACAAGAAAACCAAACTCTATTATTAAACTTAATGCCTAGTTCTTTTGTTAAACGTTTTCGTAAAGGAGAAAATGGTATTATTGATTATGTGCAACAAGCAAGTATAATGTTTGCTAACATTACGGGAATTAATCATTTACATCAACATTTTAATGGTCATCAATTAAATCATATTCTTGGTGAATTAATTAGTAGTCTTGACCAAAAAGCAGCTAAATATGATGTTGAAAGATTAAAGTTATTAGGAGAAATTTATATTGCTGTTTGTGGGCTTAACAAACCACGTCTTGATTATGGGAAACGTCTCGTTGATTTTGCTTTAGATAGCTTAGGGGTTATTGATGACTTTAACCATAAACATGGTACGACACTAAGTATTAGGATTGGTTTACATACTGGTTCAGTAATGACAGGGATTATTGGCGATGATAGATTTGTTTATAATCTGTGGGGTGATACAGTTAGCATTACCCATAAGCTGATGAATGAAGCTGAACACAATACCATAGTGCTGAGTGAAAACTTACATGAGCGTCTCCAGGATTCCTATGATTTTGAATTAGGTAAAACTATCAATTATTTAGATCAAGGTCTGATCAAAACTTGGGTATTGAAGAGAAAATGGTTAAAAGATTTAATTGCAGATCTAAGTTTTGATTTAGATAATGATGATTTTAATCTTGAGTAAATTATTAAGGAGAAATTACCATTGTTAACAACATCAATTGGGAAATGGAGTCTAATTTTAATCTTGGGCCTACCCTTAATCACAATTATTTTAGGAGAAATTGTCGAACGTCTCAATAAAAAATCTAATCCTTTGGCTAATTGTTTTCATAGTTTGCGTTTTTTGCTTGTACCTTGTGTAGCTATTTTGATTTTATTCAGAAAAGTTTTTGAAGTTTCTGAAAACTCTAAATACCTACAAACCATTGAAACCTTATTTTGGTTGATAGTTATCTATACAGTTCTCGATTTTTTTAATGTTATTTTTACTTGTACAGTTAAAAAATATAGTTGGCAAATTGCCATACCTAATCTCTTTTTTCATACTGCTCGTGCTGTGATGGTTTTAGGGGCAACTGCTCAAATTTTAAGTAGTGTTTGGCAGATCGATTTAAGTCAATTAATAACCGCTCTTGGGGTAGGCTCATTAGTTATTGCTTTAGCTCTACAGGATACGCTGAGTAACTTGGTTTCAGGATTTCTTTTGCTTTTTGAAAGTCCCTTTAAAGTGGGGGACTGGATTCTGGTTCAGGGTATGGAAGGAGAAGTCATTGAAATTAATTGGCGTGCGGTACGCCTCAAAACCAGAGATCGAGATATTGTCGTAATTCCTAATGGAATTTTGGGTAAAGATATCATTAATAATTTTACTCTAATTGATCCTATCCATGCCGAAAAAGCTTTGGTACAATTTTCCTATGACGATCCTCCTAACTATGTCAAAGATATACTCAAACAAATAGCCTTAAAAGTTGAAGGTATTCTCAGGGATCCTGAGCCTGAGATTAGGACTAAATCCTACAATGATTGTAGTATCAGTTATGAAATAAAGTTTTATACGAAAAATTATCGGCAAGTAGAGGATATTCATAATCACTTAATGAGTAATATTTACTATACTGCTAAACGTCAAGGTTTGACAATACCGCTACCGATTCAATTGCAGTATAACGTCCCTTATGATAAGGTTGCAAAGGAACAAGCTCTACTTTTTGAAACAATTAGTAATTATTTACGCTCTTTACCATATTTTTATTTCTTAAATGATGATGAGATCCCTAAATTAGCTCACCAGGCTACTATCCTTAACTATGGTATGGGCGAAACGATTATTGAAAGCGGGAAACCAGCTTCAGGTTTTTACTTAATTATGCGCGGGGAAGTCAAGTTATGGCTCAATGATATCGAGGGTGATGAACAGGAAATTATCAGATTAAGCACAGGAGATATATTTGGTGAAACCGTTTTTTTACAAGGAGAACCTAGTTATTTTTATGTTACTGTTCTTAAAGACGCACAGGTAATTATGATTGAAGCTGATATTGCTCTCAATTTAATTATGACGCATCCTAAATTAGCTTTAGAAATTAACTATTTAATTGAAGAACGTCAAAAAGCGGTTAGAGTTGCCAAAAGCTCACCCCAAAATGAAATATTCAGAAATGGCAAATTAAGTGTCGATTTATGAAATTAAGATTTTCTTATTATTTAGTTCTGATTACTATAACTTTTATAGTTACTGCTTGCTCCCATACTTCCTCCCACCCACAACAACAAGATCAACTCAAAAAAGAAGAAATGCCAGATATTTTTTGGAAATCAGAGCCTAGCTCTGCTAATGTAGATACGATTATTTCAATGCCATTAAATTTATCATTAGCTAAACCACAAACTAAAGAGAATCTAGGGATTGTTTTACCACAAATTAATCCTTTAGAAATTGAGGGTAATTTGCTAGTTGCCGGCAGTTCCACAGTTTATCCCTTAACCAAAGCAATTTATCAACGCTTTATTAGTGATGGCTACTCAGGAATAGCTCAAATTGATAGTATTGGTTCAGGGGGTGGTTTTCGCTTATTTTGTCAACAAAAAAAATTAGATGTAACCAACGCTAGTCGTCTCATTAAAACTAAAGAACTTGAAGCTTGTGCTAAAATTGGACGCCAACCAATCGCCTTTCGAGTTGGTACAGACACTTTAGCTATAGTAGTACATCCTGACAATGATTTTCTGAAAAACGTCACCTTCGAACAACTAGCAAAAATTTTTACAGTGGAAAAATGGTCAGATGTTGATCCGAAGTTTCCCGATGAAGTTATTCAACGTTTTGTCCCTGATCTTGATTCAGGAACTTTAGATTTTTTTGGGGAACAGATATTTGCTGGTAATTTAGAAAAAATTTTGCATACTCCCCACACAAAATATAGTGCTGATGATGAGGAATTAGTTCAGGGAGTTAGTAATAATAAATATGCGATCGCTTTTTTTGGCTATGCTTACTATCAAAATTATCAAGATACTCTTAAATTGCTGACAATTAATAAAGTTGAACCCAATATTAAAACCGTAGAAAATCATAGTTATCCTCTATCTCGTCCTTTATTTATCTACTCAGACCCTCAAACTATTCAAAATAAACCGCAAGTAGCCGCATTTATTAACTATTATCTGACCCATGTTAATGAGGAAATTACCAAAGTGGGCTATTTCCCAGCTAGTCAACAAGCATTAGATGAAGCCAAAATTAAGTTATTACAGGTGATGGGATATGGAGAATTTCTGAAAAATTAGATTTGTGCCAGAAATCAGTCAAGATTAGGGTTGAATTATCAAATTTAAATGTAGAAGTTATCTGATAAGTAGATGAAATGATTAATAACTTTGTAAAATTGAAAAATATTTTGCTAATTAGTTCCTGTGTTTCTGGTTTGTTGATTGCCGGAAGTTATATAGGTCTGTTTCGGATTTTAGAATGGGCAGCTTTAGATCAATTTTTCCAGTTACGTCCTCAAGAAGGGGTTGATCAGCGTATTGTTATTGTTACTATTGACGAGACAGATATTCAACATGTCAAACAGTGGCCCATGGCTGATGCCGTGATGGCTCAAATTATTAAAAATATTCAAGCCCAACAACCGAGAGTGATCGGTATTGATATTTATCGGGATTTACCCGTTGAGCCTGGATACCAAGAATTAGTAAAAGTTTTTGAAAATAGCCCCAATCTGTTTGGTGTCCAAAAAGTAGCCGGAAATCAGATTGCCCCTTCTCCTATCCTGGCAGAACATGGACAAGTTGCCGCTAATGATTTATTTATAGATCACGATGGCAAAATTCGACGTGGTACGGTTTTACTGAAAAAAGATGATGGTAGTAACATTTTAGGGTTAGGAGTCAAAATGGCGTTAAGCTATCTCCAAGGAGAAAATATTGAATTAGAAGCTATTAATCAAAAACAACAAATTTACGGGTTAGGAAAAGCCAAATTTGTACCATTATCAAAACATGATGGGGAATACAATCAAGAAGATATGGGAGGTTATCAGATCTTGATTAATTACCAAGGGGGATTAGAACATTTTCTTCATATTTCTATGACTGATGTCTTAGAAAATCGGATTCCCGAAGATTTAATGCGCGATCGCATCGTGTTATTAGGACCAATAGCCCCTAGTTTGAATGATAATTATCTAACTCCCGCCAACAATACCCTGTTTACTAATAAAGAGTTAGTTCCTGGCGTTGTCATCCATAGTAATATTGCCAGTCAAATTCTTCGGGCTGCCATCAGCGGTCGCCCTTTACTCAGGGCAATTCCTAAGTATTTTAATTGGGGTTTAATCTTCTTTTGGGCAGTAATTAGTAGCAGTATTAGCTTATTTTATCTACGCCGAGCTTGGCTGACGATTACTAGCTTATTGATCACTGCAATTACTATTGTTATTGTTTCCTACCTTAGTTTTCTCTCTGGTTGGTTAGTACCTCTATTTACCCCTTTGTTAGCTTTAGTAACTGCTGCGGTAATTAGTATTGGCAATGTTCTCTGGCTCAATTTAATTTTGTCCTATCGTAAACTAGAACAAAGTGAAAAACGTTTTAGAACTCTAGTAGAGAATATCCCGGGTGCAATTTATCGTTGTCAATTTGATGCCGATTGGACTATGGATTTTATTAGTGCAACCATAACTGATATTTCCGGTTATCCAGCATCAGATTTTATTCATAACCAAGTTCGCACTTATGCTAGTATTATCCACTCTGAAGATGTTGAGTTAGTGCAAAAGATTATTAATCAAGCAATAAGTAATCAAAACTTTTATACGATTGAATACCGCATCATTAATCACAAAGGTGAGATTCGTTGGGTTTCTGAACAAGGTAGGGGTATTTTTGACCATGAGGATCGTTTAGTCTCCCTAGATGGTGCAATTTTCGATATCAGCGATCGCAAACGAGCACAAGAAGCCCTGCGTATTGCTGAGGAAAATTACCGCAGTATATTTGAAAACGCCTTAGAAGGAATTTTTCAATCCTCCCTTGATGGACATTATCTCAAGGTCAATCCTGCTATGGCCAGAATTTATAGTTATGATTCTCCCGAAGAAATGATTGCGAGTATTTCCGATATTGGTAAACAGATTCATCTTAATCCTCAAGATCGAGAAGAATTTAAACGCCGTTTACTTGAAGAAGGACAAGTAAAAGATGGGGAATATAAGGCCTATCGTAAGGATGGCAGTATCATCTGGGTAGAAGAAGATAGTCGTATTGTTAAGGATAGTCATGGTGAAATTCTCTATTTTGAAGGCATTATTCAAGATATTACTGAGCGCAAACTCAAAGAACAAGAAATACAACGACAATTAGCAGAATTAAAAATTGAAATCGATGAGCAAAAACGGGCAGAAGAACTAGCTAAAATTACTGAAAGTGACTATTTCCAAGATTTACAAGCGGAGATAGAAGAATATCAAGTAGATACCTTTTGGGATTCTTGATTTAATTGAGCATACGCTGCTTTACAACTTACTATCTATTTGACGGAAACCCTAATTAATTTATAATTATGATTAATATTAGAAAATTATATTAATTAATATTTATAACCATTATGACTAACTTATTAATCCATGATTTGTCCCAAATTCGCAACGGCAGTATTCAAGATTTGCAAGGTATAAACTTAAGCGGATGTGATCTTTCTGGTGCAAATTTACCAAAAGCTGATTTTTCAAGTAGTACATTAATGGGGATAAATTTTTCCGGTGCAAATTTACAGGGTGCAATATTGCGTTGTAATTTAAGGGGTGCGGATTTAACAGGGGCAGATTTACGAGGGGCAGATTTACGAGGGGCAGATTTACGGGGGGCAATTTTATTATCGGCACAAGTGGAAAATATTAGTTTAGCCGGTAGTTTTTTAGCCGGGGCAATTTTGAGTAATTTAGATTTGTGTGAAGCTGACTTACGGGGTGCAGATTTACGAGGTGTTAATTTAGTGGGTTCTTGTTTACAAAAAGCCGATTTAAGTCACTCTAATTTAAGTGGTGCTGATTTATCTCAAGCTGATTTAGAAGAAGCCAATTTAACAGGTGCTATTTTACAAGGCACAAATTTATCTCAGGCGAATCTTCTTTGTGCCACCGTTGATCATCTAGCTTTAAAATATACCTTTAAAGAGGGAATCTGTAAGGAGGGAATTTCGAATATTTAGAGATTCTCAAAAGATAAGTTGAAATATCACCCAAACTCATAAAAGATAATATTAGCTTATCATGTCTGTTTTTTCTGATGGCAAAATTAACCATGTCTGAAATTATGATCAAGAAGGGTGATTTTTTTTACGGATCTTAATTCGATAATTACTATTTACTATGGAAGTCACTATTAAAATATTTATCCTCAATTAAGTTAAGCAACAATGAATAAATTAGCGAGTAGAATATCTCAAGTTAAGCCCTCTCTTACTCTCACGATCACAGCTAAGGCCAAAGCGATGAGAGGGGAAGGGTTAGACGTTTGTAGTTTTAGTGCCGGTGAACCCGATTTTGATACTCCCGATCATATCAAATTAGCGGCGAAACAAGCCTTAGATCAAGGTAAAACTAAATATGGGGCAGCGGCGGGTGAAATACAATTGCGTCAAGCGATCGCCAATAAGCTGAAAAAAGATAATAATTTGGAGTACAAGGCAGAAAATGTCATCGTTACTAACGGTGGTAAACATTCTCTATATAATCTCATGATGGCCCTCATCGAAACCGATGACGAGGTAATTATTCCCGCACCCTATTGGCTAAGTTATCCTGAGATGGTAACTTTGGCCGGAGGAAAATCCGTTATTGTGGCCACTACCGCCGAAAATGACTATAAAATCACCCCAGAGCAGTTAAAACAGGCGATTACCCCCAAAACTAAGTTATTTGTCCTTAATTCTCCTTCTAACCCCACTGGTTCAGTCTATAATCCTGATGAGATTAAGGCTTTGGCTCAAGTAGTTGTCGACCATGATATCCTGGTGGTTTCTGACGAAATTTACGAAAAAATTCTTTATGATGGTGCAACTCATTTAAGTATTGGTGCGGTAGATGAGGAGATTTTTAAACGCACCATTGTTAGTAACGGTTTTGCCAAGGCTTATTCCATGACAGGGTGGCGCGTGGGTTATATTGCCGGTGATGTTGATATTATCAAAGCTATGACCAAGGTTCAAGGTCACAGTACTTCTAATGTGTGTACCTTTGCTCAATATGGTGCGATCGCCGCTTTGGAATCCTCCCAGGACTGTGTAGCGGAAATGTTAGCATCCTTTACCCAAAGAAGAAAAGTCATGTTTGCTGCCGCTGAATCTATCCCCAATGTCAGCGCTCCTTTACCTTTCGGAGCTTTTTATCTATTCACTGATATTAGTAAAACCGGCTTAAAATCCCTTGAATTTTGCGAAAAATTACTTACCCAAGAAAAAGTCGCCGTTATTCCTGGAATTGCCTTCGGTGATGATAACTGTATCCGTCTATCCTATGCTACTGACATGGATTCCATCGAAAAAGGCATGACTAGACTAGGTAATTTTATCAAATCACTTTAGTTTTTAGCTCCTAGCCGGGAAGCCCTCACAGGTGTAGGTTTTTTACAAAAACATTCTGATGAGGGTGAAGACTTGCGGGGACAAGGGTGGAAAGTGGACAAGGAAGAGGGGAATCGTTTAAGAAACACTTTGTTACAAATAATACAGAAATGCCTGAAAAGACCATTCTTCGTTTGTACTATCTCCCTTGTCTGCTGTCCTTCGTTCCTTCCTTGTCTTGTCTCATATCGCTAGTCAGGCAGGTTCTGATTTTCAATGTACTGACGCAAAACTGAGACGGTAACACCGCCACAGGAGGCAATGAAATACAACTCATTCCAAAGCACATCTTTCCCATAAATGCTGTTGAGATGATCGGCGAACTCACTTCTAATTCGACGGCTAGATACAGATTTGATGTTATTGACGAATTTGGATAAGTCCATTTGTGGGTAGTACTGAAACAGCAAATGAATTGACGGATGGTATGTGACCTTAAGCCTTGAAGATGCCTGTGTACCTGTTCTCACCCCTGAGGCTCCAAGGAGGGAAAACACGATCGGCATTGATATGGGGCTGAAATCATTTCTGGTAGATGATTCCGGAAAAGAGGTAGCAATCCCACATCACTACCGCAAATCAGAGAAACGACTGAAGCGGTTACAGCGTTCACTGTCACGCAAAAAGAAAGGCTCAAATCGTCGCAAGAAAGCGATCAAACGAGTCCCTAAGGTACATCTGAAAGTCTCGAATCAGTCAAATTGCGGATGTTCTCTTGACCGTGACCACAACGCAGCTAGAAACATCAAATACACAGCGGTAGGGCATTCCGTTCTTAAAGCTCATCTAACGTCCGAAGCAATAGCTGGAGTCGATGAGAAGCCCGCTCTGTATGCGTAAGCATCAGAGTCGGGAGCATGTCACAGACAGGTGAGATTAGATGAGCTTACCTTGTATTGTAGAAGAGTTATTTAAGTCATCTAATTCTTGATAATCGGGTAACTTATTTTTAATTATTTTACCATCTCTAATAACAAGGCGATTGCCTTGGTTTCGAGATAATAGTTCACTAAAATAACGAGCTTTAAATACCACTAAATTAGCCGATAAATTTACCCCTATTTGCCCCAGTTTTGGTAATTTCATTAAATCAGCAGGGATTTTAGAAACAGAGGTAATCCAATCGCTGTAAGGAGTGTCTAAATGTGCAATTCTTACCGATTGGTTAAACACCTCTAACATATCATGATCCCCAAAACCGAAAAAAGGATCACGACAATTATCATTAGCAAAAGCAATTTTTACTCCTGCCTGTTTTAACTCTTTTACCCTTGTGACACCCCGCCAAAAAGGAGTTATATTTTCTTGTCTATCCTGCAAATATAAATTACACATGGGCAAACTAACAATATTAATATTCGCCTCTTTCACTAGGTTAATTATATTTTGTACTACTCCTTGAGGTTGTACAGATAAGCTACAACAATGACCGCAAAGAATGTCACCAGTAAAATTAGTTTTAAGCGCGGTTTCAGCGATTTTTTGTAGACAAATAGAGTCGATTTCACCATTTTCGTCAGCATGGAAATCTAAATCTAAATTTCTTTCTTTTGCTAGTTGAAAAACCTTTTCTAACTGAATTTCTAAATCGGGATTTGTGTAAGCAACCCCCCCTAAAACTCCGCCAACTTCGGCTATTTTATTGGCCAATTTCACTCCGTCCTCCGTGAGAAAATAATCTAAACTGACTAAGGAAACTGCTTGTAGGGTAATTTTATCTTGCCATTGCCGTTGTAATTGTTGCCAGACTTTGAAACTAATATCGCCTTGATTTTCATGACAATCTAAATGTGTCCTAATGGCGATCGTACCATGAGCGTAACTACATTTCAAGGCAAATTCCATGCGCTTAGATAAATCCTCTTCATTCCAAAGAATTGCATCTTCTTTTACCGTTTCTAATGCCGTCTTGAAATTCCCCTGTAAGTTTGGCGATCTTTCAAAAATATGTCCTTTATCAAGATGGGTATGTATATCGACAAAACAAGGCAAAACAATTCCTTTTTGCAAATCAATGCCGACGGTATCCATAGAAGCGGGGATTATTTGAGTTATTTTTCCCCCTTGAATTTGCAAATCACATGAAGACAAATTTTCTCTTGTTTGCGGAATAAAGTGGTTATTTGCCATTAAACAAGTGGGAATATGAGCATTTTTTAGCCAATAATTATTATTATTTATCATCAATTTTGTGTTGCCAAAACTCATATTTTTTGTCTAAAAAGAATATACCTTATTTAATTGGCACGATACCATACTTTTTGAATCTCACTGATAATCTCTGAATTGGGGCTAGAATTAATATTAATAGGTGAGTTAATTTGTACTCCCGGAATATTTTGACTCCAAGGGGTATTTAGTAAAGAGTTTAAGTCTAAATTAATGATGGGGCGAAAACCATATTCAGCGAAAATTATTTGTTGTTCATTTTTTGTCAAAAAGTCTATAAATTTTCTAGCAGATTTGGCTTCCGACTGACTAACATTTTTTTTAACGATCGCCGCCATAATTGTTGTTTCAATGGTAGGATTAGGATAATAAATTTTATAACCTTGTTTCTGATTTTCCTTTGCCTGTAACCAACGATATAAAGCGATACTTTCATAAACCGTGGCGACATCGGCATCATTGACCCCCCTAGCAATAAATTCTTGTAGTAAGATATCAGTTGATCTTGGAGGTTGATAAATAGAGTTTTTTATAAGTTTAAATAGTTGTTCAATTTCTGGCTTGTTAATATCACTAACTGTTAAATTATTTTTATTTAATTGGTTTTTTGCCCATAAACTAAGGGTTAATTGTCCACTATTTGAACGAGTGGGATCTGTGGTGATAAAATCAAAACTGCCCCATTCTTTTTTACCTCCCAATTTGTCCCAATTTTTTGTCCTTAAAGCGGTTTCTAATTTTTGCCAATTAAATTTATTATCGGGGAATAAAACTTTTCCTCTTTCTTCCCAGGCAATGCCCACTAATAACGTCTTTGCGATCGCTGTGGGATTGTCGTAAAAAATATCGGTTTCTCCTTGTGCTTTTAATTTAGTTTCTAATTCTGTAATTAACTCACTATTAGCAGGAATCAAAATAGTAGATTTAAAGTCATTTTTCTCGTCAATAAAATTAGTAACAATATCTTGGGAACCTTGAACTATTAATTGTAAATTAACATTAGCATTTTCTTTTTCAAATTTTTTTTCTATAGTTTCTAATACTTCTTTTAATTCGGAACCGCTAACAATAGTAATGGTACTTTTAATACCAAAAATCATAGGTAAATAAGTTATACCTAAAGAGGCTAAAATAATAGCGATCGAAGTAAGTTGTTTAAGATAATTATTACTACTTTTTTGATTTTTATTCGTAATAATTTCTCCTGATGACAATGGAATTTCCAACATTGCTAAAAATTTTTGTGTTGACCTACCTATCCATAATACTAAATCCGGTTGTCAAAACCCACATAATAATTTCAGACAGAGAAAGATAACCTAAAAAGCCAAAAATGATTAGAGTACCCCCTTTTCAAAAACAAGACTGGAATGAAGGTTTAAATTGTGATATTCTCTTATGTGTTATAATTTTTGGTAAAAATATCATTCAGGGAAAAATAGCCTTAAAAAAGCCTTGAATCGGAGCAAGAAAATTACATGAGTACAGATAACCAATCCACGAATTACGGCGTGGAACAAATTCAAGTCCTTGAAGGTCTAGATCCTGTGAGAAAGCGTCCTGGTATGTATATTGGTACAACGGGACCTAGAGGATTACATCATTTAGTATATGAAGTTGTTGATAACTCCATCGATGAGGCTTTAGCTGGTCACTGTAGTCATATCGAAATAGAAATTAACGCCGATGGTTCAGTTACTGTCACTGACGATGGTAGAGGTATCCCTACAGACATTCACCCAACCACTAAAAAGTCAGCGTTAGAAACGGTTTTAACAGTACTTCATGCTGGAGGTAAATTCGGTGGTGGTGGTTATAAAGTTTCTGGAGGTTTACACGGAGTGGGTGTTTCCGTAGTAAATGCTCTTTCTGAATGGGTACAAGTCACCGTTTGGCGTCAACAAAAAATTTATACCCAACGTTATGAGAGAGGAAATCCTGTTACGGAATTAGTTGCTAAACCTGATCGGGATCATTCTACAGGTACATCAATTTCTTTTTTACCGGATCCTCAAATTTTTACCGAAACCACAGAGTTTGATTATAGTACCCTTTCTGGCAGACTTAGAGAATTAGCTTATTTGAATGCTGGGGTTAAAATTACTTTTAGCGATCGCCGTGTTACCCCAGAACGTATTGAAACCTATTGTTATCAAGGTGGTATTAAAGAATATGTAACCTATATGACACGGGAAAAAGAAGTATTACACCAAGATATTATTTATGTAGAAGGGGAGAAAAACGGTGTACAAGTAGAAGTTGCTTTTCAATGGTGTATTGACTCCTATAGCGACACAATTTTAGGCTTTGCTAACAATATTCGTACTATTGACGGTGGTACACACTTAGAAGGATTAAAAACCGTTTTAACCCGTACTTTAAACAACGTTGCCCGTAAACGCAACAAAATCAAGGAAAATGAGCCAAATTTGGGAGGAGAAAACGTGAGAGAAGGTTTGACAGCTGTGATCTCTGTGAAAGTGCCAGATCCCGAATTTGAAGGCCAAACCAAAACGAAGTTAGGCAACTCGGAAGTTAGAGGCATTGTTGACTCCTTAGTGGGGGAAGTCTTAAACGAATACTTAGAATTTAATCCTCAAGTTGCCGATGCAATCATCGAAAAAGCCGTTCAAGCTTTTAAAGCCGCAGAAGCCGCCCGTCATGCCAGAGAATTAGTCAGACGTAAGTCTGTATTAGAATCTTCTCCTTTACCCGGAAAACTTGCGGATTGTAGTTCTCGTGATCCTTCTGAATCAGAAATTTATCTCGTAGAAGGTGACAGTGCAGGAGGTAGTGCAAAGCAGGGGCGCGATCGCCGTTTCCAAGCTATTTTACCGTTAAGGGGTAAAATTTTAAATATCGAAAAAACTGATGACGCCAAAATCTATAAAAATAACGAAATCCAATCCCTTATTACTGCTTTAGGTTTGGGCATCAGAGGGGATGAATTTGATTCGACTCAACTACGGTATCATCATATTGTCATCATGACTGACGCTGACGTAGATGGTGCACATATCCGAACTCTTTTATTAACATTCTTCTACCGTTATCAAAGGGAATTAGTAGAGCAAGGCTACATTTATATTGCTTGTCCTCCTCTCTATAAGTTAGAAAGAGGGAAAAATCATTTCTATTGTTACAGCGATAGAGAGTTACAACAAAAAATCGCGGAATTTCCAGCCAATGCTAACTATAACATTCAGCGTTTTAAAGGTTTAGGGGAAATGATGCCTCAACAGTTGTGGGATACTACCATGAATCCTGAAACTCGCATGATGAAACGGGTAGAAATTGAGGATGCCGCCCAAGCTGATCATATTTTCACGGTGTTAATGGGCGATCGCGTTGCACCACGACGAGAATTTATTGAAACCCATGGCCCTCGTTTAAATCTAACTCAGTTAGACGTGTAAGTTTACATGTCAGCCATTACTACTAACTTTATTTCGGTTAATTAAACAGAGTTTGGGTTAGCTTTGATCTCATCTAGTTTTGATGATACAATCAGCATAAACTTACCCGGCAAGCCCTATCTAAATGATTTACCTGCCCGTATCCCTCTTTCTGTTTTTATTATTTCTGCTACTATTTCCTTTTATTTGGGTGACAGTTACCCTCGACGTGGTAGAAATAGCAGTTGCCAAGCTCGGTTTTTCTCCTAATCTGGCTTTTCTTCTCTTAGCCGCCGTATTGTTAGGTAGCCTAATTAATATTCCCCTTTACCAAGTCGAATCAACCGTAATTATTGTCCCCGATTTAATGGATATATGGTTGAGGCAATTTTGGGGCATTCCTCTCCAGAAAATCAGACAGAAAACCATTGTGGCACTCAATGTCGGTGGCGGGTTAATTCCCGTATTGCTCGCATTTTACGAACTAACTCGCTCCAACCTGATTGCCATTTTCTGGGTCACTGCCATTGTTACAGTTGTCAGTTACTATTCTGCTCACATAGTTCCGGGGATTGGCATTCAAATGAACGCCCTGATTGCACCGCTAACGGCTTCTCTGAGTGCCATTCTCATTGCCCAACAGCAAGCTCCCTCGGTGGCTTTTGCCGGGGGAATTCTGGGAACATTGATTGGTGCAGATCTGTTGCATCTTGGGGAAATCGAGCGTATGAGCCCTGGAGTTCTTAGTATAGGGGGTGCTGGGGTGTTTGATGGTATTGCCATGTGTGGTTTATTTGCTTTGCTTCTTAGCTAAGCTGATTTTCAGGGGCGATCGCTATGGGAATTTCATTTTTTAGTTAATCGCAAGTAGCCAAGATAGCCGATGGATAATAGACCTAAAATGAATAGAGCCCAGACTTGATATGGGACAAAAGTCAATGCCAAAATACGTATCTTACTGACAAACCATGCTACTCCCAAGTATCCCGCACCGATTAACGCCAAACCTTGAATGGCACGAATAAGAGGTATTTGACTCAATGGTAAACGTAGTTTAGTCACCCAAACTGAAACACTGACATAGTAGCAGGGGGCAAGTAGAAGTAGAATGTCTGCTTCTTGAATAACTCTAGTCCAACCACCATTATTGGTTGCATACAACAAATACCCCAATGTCATCAATAAACAGATTATGGACATTCCTAAATTAAAACTTAAAACAAAGGGTTCTTCCCTCTGGCCTGGTATAGCAATGCAAATGGACAACGCCAACCAAGGGGCTGACAAAATAATTAGCAGAACAACTGGCTTATAATCATTAAATAAAATAAATAGTTGTTGAAAAGTCATATCTTACGAAATTATTCGATAGTAGTCTTTTTAATCATAAATAAATCCAGAGTTTGCTAATAAACTAAACATGATCTCAGACATGATTTCACCAAGTCATCTGGAGAGAAAAAAACCTAGCAGTTAATTGAATTGTATCCTGGATTGCGGTAGGGATTCATGGTATAATTTGTAGTTTAGTGTGGGTAGTTCACATGACGAGAATCAATCAACTAAAACTTAGTAATGGATATAAAAGACGGCTTCGTTGGTACTATTGGCAATACCCCTTTAATTCGCTTAAACACCTTCAGTAAAGAAACAGGGTGTGAAATTTTAGGAAAAGCAGAGTTTTTGAATCCCGGTGGTTCGGTGAAAGATAGAGCCGCATTATATATCATTCAACAAGCGGAAGCCCAAGGATTACTGAAATCTGGTGGTACGGTAGTAGAAGGCACAGCAGGAAATACGGGCATCGGTTTGGCCCATATTTGCAATGCTAAAGGTTATAAATGTGTTATCATTATACCCGAAACCCAATCCCAGGAAAAAATGGAGGCCTTACGCACCCTAGGTGCCGAAGTTAGGGCGGTTCCGGCTGTACCCTATAAAGATCCTAATAACTATGTTAAACTGTCGGGTAGAATCGCCTCCGAGATGGATAACGCTATCTGGGCGAACCAATTTGATAATTTAGCAAACCGTCAAGCCCACTATGAAACCACTGGTAAAGAAATTTGGGAACAAACAGATCACAAAATTGATGGTTGGGTAGCCGCCACAGGCACAGGAGGAACTTTTGCGGGGGTGTCTTTATTTTTGAAAGATCAAAACCCTGACATAAAATGCGTTTTGGCTGATCCAATGGGTAGCGGTTTATATAGCTATGTGAAAACTGGAAAAATCAAAATAGAAGGTAACTCCATTACTGAGGGCATTGGTAACAGTCGCATTACTGCTAATATGGAGGGTGTAGCCATCGATGATGCCATTCAAATTGATGATCAAGAAGCCTTAAGGGTGATTTATCAATTACTACGGAAAGAGGGCTTATTTATGGGCGGCTCGGTAGGTATAAATGTAGGGGCGGCTGTTGCTTTAGCACAAAAAATGGGGCCCGGACATAGCATTGTAACTGTTTTGTGTGATGGTGGTGCTCGTTATCAATCCCGACTTTATAATCGTGAATGGCTAAATTCCAAAGGTTTAATTATTCCCGACTAAATACTTTTATTAACAATTTTATTAACTTTACTGATCATGCAATTTATCCGTCAACAAATCGTTCCTTTAGTTACCATTCTCATCGCCTTATTTGCCTTAGTGACAGTGACGGCCCGCAGTTTTATCGATACAGATTTAGCCGCTCCTGCACCCATGGAAAATATTTATTCTGGGGAAAATTTAGAGTGATTAAAAAGTTTGTAGTTGGGGAATTTCAGTAGATGAAAAAAGTTACCCGTTGACGATAAACTTATTTATTTGTGATTTGTGGTTTTATAAGGCAAAAAGCTCCATGGTAAAATTCCAATATTCCAGTATAATTCGAGCCCCAGTGGAAGAAGTTTGGCAGTTTCATGAAAGACAAGATGTTCTCGAACTGCTAACTCCCCCTTGGCAGCCCGTGAAAGTTGTCCACCGACAAGGGAATTTAAATATCGGGGCAACTAGCGAATTTTTGTTGATGTTTGGTTTTATCCGTGTTCCCTGGTTAGCTCGTCATACCGAATATGATCAGTATAAACTATTTACCGATGAACAAATAAAAGGACCAATGAAATCATGGTGCCATCGTCATCGTTTTGAGGCTCAAGGTTTAGCAACGAAGCTCACAGATACTATTGAGTATGAAATTCCCGGAGGTTGGCTAAGTGATTTTTTCCTTGGTTGGTGGGTAAATTCACGGCTTCAGGAGATGTTTCGTTATCGTCATGAAGTTACGAAAAAATATTGTGAATTCCTGTAAGCTATTCACTCGGAGGTGTTAAAGGGGGCACAAGATCACCATTATTATTTTGTGTTGGGGTTGGTCTTTGCTCTTGATTAGGATCTTTAATGGTACTGGGATTGGGGATGATAAATAAAGCGATCGCCGCTAAAGCCAAACCGAAAAAGCCTAAAGCCATAGGGGTAGATTGTTCAACCATTGAAATATCCCCTTGACGATAACGAGGAGATAAAGGTTGAGGATTATCTTCTAGTTGAGGTAAAGTATAAATATCCGCACAAAGTTGATCGATGGTTTCCAATAAATCAAAAAATTGTATGGTACTTAATTCAATTTCTAACTGATGATTAGTGTCCTCTTTTTTTTCCCGCCACAGTAAAAGATGACAATTTTTTTCGGGTATTTTTTTCAAAGAAATATAATTAGTATCATCAGTATATTCCCAAGAACGAGTTAAACCACTTAATAACTCTTGAGCGTAAGCACTAGCAGCTTTCATTAAATGTTCGATAAAAACTAAACCGCCACTCAAAATCACAGGATGACCGATAATCTGAAATTTAGCTTGAGTTAACACCGACATAATTGGTTGACTCTCATCGGAATTATTATCATCGGTAAAACCTTGTAAAGATAATATACAGTTAGGAGAAAGATATTGACGCTCGATTGAACTACTCATAAAACATTAAGTTGATAATTAATAATTAATAATTAATAATTGATAATTGTCGCAAGTTATTTAAAATTCTTACAAATCAGCAAAACCCCTTTTTTTCTTAACCTTTTTCGGTTTTTTAGCCGGGGGCTCATTCCGAAAACCCGGACGATTACCTCCAAATAATCCTCCCATACCAGGCATTCCCCCCATACCACCCATATCGGGTAAACCACCGCCAAGACTCATTTGTTGCATCATCTTACGCATCCGAGTAAAATCGCTCACCAAACGTGAAACTTCCTTTTCTTGACGTCCTGAGCCTTTTGCTACTCGACGACGACGACTCGGAGATTGAGCTAATAACTGAGGATTTTCCTTTTCTTCCTTGGTCATAGAATTAATCATCGACTCCGTGCGTTTTAATTGTGCTTCCCCCTGCTCTAACGCCCCCGCACCAAGTTTATTCATCCCCGGAATTAACTTCATCACCCCTGCAAAAGAACCCATATTCTTTAACAGACGCATTTGTTTGATAAAATCATTAAAATCAAACTTTGCCTCCATCATCTTAGCTTGCATTTTTTCCACATCAGCAATATCTAACTCCTCTTGAGCCTTCTCCACCAAAGTTACAATATCACCCATATTTAAAATACGAGAAGCCATCCGCTCAGGATAAAAAGGTTCTAACGCCTCGACTTTTTCCCCAACCCCAATAAACTTAATCGGCTGCCCCGAAATTGTCCTTACAGATAACGCCGCACCACCACGACTATCACCATCCATCTTCGTCAAAATCGCCCCAGTAATACCAATTTCTTCATGGAAAGTACGAGTGACATTAGCCGCCTCTTGCCCCGTCATGGAATCTACAACCAACAAGATTTCATGGGGTTGCACAACTTCCTTAATTTGGGCTAACTCCCTCATCATCTCCTGATCAATCTGTAACCGACCAGCGGTATCGACGATGACCGTATCAATGCCCTTTTCCTTTGCCGACTCTATACCTTGACGGGCGATTTCTACTGGATTCGCATCCTTTCCTAATTGAAAAACCGGGATTTTGATTTGATTCCCCAAGGTAATTAATTGATCGATCGCCGCCGGACGATAAACGTCGGTAGCCACCATCAAACAACTACGCTTCTGTTTTTGCAAATATAAAGCCAATTTCGCCGTAGCTGTAGTTTTACCCGCACCTTGTAAACCAGCCATTAAGATAACAGTCGGCGACGTATCCGCCTTTGTCAGAGGAACATTACTTTCCCCCATCACCTTTACCAACTGATCATAAACAATCTTGATAAACTGTTGTTGTGGATTAACCCCAGAAATAACCTCCGCACCAAGGGCATTTTTTTCCACTTCGCCGACAAAACTCTTTACCACCTGAAAATTCACATCTGCAGCCAACAAAGCTCGTCTAACTTCTTGTAGAGCATCTTGAATATTAGATGGAGTAATTTTACCCTGACCTCGTAACTTTTTCCATGTATCTTCCAAACGTTCAGCTAAAGCATCAAACATAATCAATTAATCTATAAAAATTACAAAAATAATATTTTATTTTCTATAACTTTATATTTTAAGGGATCATATATCCGTAAATGTTTATAACATATAGGAATCATTTGGAATTTGATTCATTACGACAACGCTTCGTTACTTGCCCGTTCATCCTTTCCTTTATAGTACTAAGCTAAAACTTATTCTAACTGTAAAGTATCTAGGGTGTTATTACGACGGAGTTGCTCTTTTTCCTCAAATTCTGCCATACAAGTTCCTTGATCAACCATGACACAGCTTAGATAATTCGTTATTTCAATCAACCCAGCTCGAAGTGCTTTACCCACAGGAGCTTTACTTGTTTTCTGATTCTCATTTCCCGTTCTCACAAGACCCCCTAAAAAACCCAAATTATTGGAAGATCCTTCCGCTTCATTGGTGGCACGACCTTCTACAGTACGGGCATAAACAACTTCTCCCGTAGTAGAATCCACCACCCGCAGATCAATGGCAATGTAAGCCTGTTGTTGCTGTTTACGCTTACTATTGCCGATACTTACAATACCTAAATTAAGACCAAAATTGCCCCCAGTGGATTCACTCGAAACTCCTTCTTCATAAGAAGTTACCTTCCCAAGAATAATATACTTAGCCCCAGTTAGTTGCCCTTTTTGGGCCGCTGTTTCTGGACGAACTAACCCTAATTCAGCCAATTCCTGTTCTGAAAGGACTTCCCCTAATTTTTGTCGCTCAACGACGGCAAATTTTCCCGTGGAGGTTAATTCGTTACTAAGGGCATCTGCCAACTGCTTCGATGTAGTTGTATTCCACCACCACCAAGTGCTTTCATTTTTAAAATCTGGAACTGAGATTGTCGGTTTTTCTTGAGCCAGTGTAACGCCACTAGTTGACAAGGTCAAAGTCAAAGTGGCTAAAAGTACTGCTGCTTGATTGTTTAATCGGTTACAAAAAGAAGAGATTTTCATAAGTGATCCGAGAATGAAATCATAAATGTATAGCGATTATATCATGATCAATTAAGGTTTAGACAAAAAATCATTGATAAACCATAACAAAAAACTCAAAAAATACCTTTGTTTGGCTGCACTTTTTTTATCAAATCTAACCCCATTCCTCTTTAGATTTAGAATTACTCCAGTCGTCGTTTTCATCAAAATAAATCTCGTTACTTTCCTCTACTTCATCGTCAAAATTACTATCTAAAGTATCTTTGATCGGTTCAATAACACGGGTAATAGCATCTTGAACAAAGGATTTTACAAATTCATCCTTGCGACTTAACTTAAATTGTCTTTGAACTACTTCTGTGATTCCACCGTCGCCCCAGTCTTGATCATGGCTAAAATATTCCACAAAACTTTTACCAGCAATTCTAGTCAAATATGCCGCACTGATGCCTTGAATCACTTTCCCCAACACATAAGTCGCCGCAGTGAATTGCAGTGCCCTCGCTACTAATTCTACTGCACCTTTAACTACTCCTAAGCTAACGAGGGTTTTGCCTAAGGATAAGGCTAAGTCTCTTCCTGTCTCACTGTTTAAATCACAGCCATAAACCTGCCCAATTTCTACCACCATCTGTGCATTCACGGCTGCCGTTGCTAACATGTCCACCACAGGCAGGGGTGTACAAGCAATAACTCCTCCACCAATCCACTGATAACGAGCAATAATCTTATCGGCTTCTCGGCTACGTTGTTGACTAATTAATTTTCTCGTTTCCTCCCCTAACCTTTGGGATTGCAAAAGGATATTATCGGCTAATAAATCATCTCCTTCCGCACGACAAAGGTTGGCTAAACGTTTGATGACGGCGGTTATTTCTACTTCTGGCTGTATGATTTCATCCTCAGAAAATTTCACGGGTTGAGGATTAGCACAGGCTTTCAAGACATCTATGGGGGCAATAAAATTTTTAACTCTTTCTTGCAGATTAGCTATTATTATCTCCTGTTCTTGTTCCGAATATAAGTCTATCTTATTGAAGATTAACAGCGATCGCTTCCCCATACTAGCCAAAGCCTCTAAGGGGGTGAATTCCGAGGCACGTAAGTCATTATCACAGACGAATAGTAATAAATCCGCTTCTGTAGCTAATTGTCGTGCTAATTTTTCTCTAATTTGACCGGGTGCGCCTACTTCCAAAATACCCGGAGTATCACTAATCAAAATTTCTCGATTGGCTTGGGGGAGTTTTAAGCTATAAGTAACCCCTTCTGTGGTTGTTCCCATACTTGCCTTAACAGTGCCCACCATTTCCCCGATTAAAGCATTGACGAGGGAAGTTTTCCCGGCACTACCGGTACCAAAAACCGCTATTTTCAAAATGCCTGTGGTTAAATTCGCCTCTATTTGTCGAGATTTAGCTAATAATGCCTTTTGAGTTACTTCATCTTGAATTTGGGCGACTTGCTTTTTAACGGCTTTGATGGTTTGAGAAGCAATCTGATTTTTTTCAGCGGGTAAGGTGGGTAAGATTTTACGGCGTGCACCTTTACCGCTAGATTTACCCTGAGGAAGAATACCTAAGTAGTAAATAAAGATAGCTATAAAGCCAATCAGCAAGACAATAAGGATAAAAACCAAAAAATTGGCTAAAAATGGGCTAGTCCATGCAATTTCGCTATAAAGTCGGGATAAGGCACTAATTAACCATAGCATTAACCCGAAAATGACACTTAAGCCGACAACAATGGTGATAATGCGAGATAAACCCATGATTGATAATTAACAATGAACAATTAAACTTACACTATTGTTGATTACCTATTATCCTCTTATTATTAGACTTTGTCGGGAATAAGAGCAAATTTAAGTAGATGGATAAAAATAATTATATGATATTACAAAAAACACAAAAATTATTAACAAGTCGATCAAAATGTAATGTATAGGTGAAATTAATACGAAAATAGTTAAACTACGGAAAAAGATGCACAATTACATAAAAATGCTATTAAATTTATGGTATTCTTTAAATATTACTCCCTTTATTAACTGGGTCTAAGAGGATACAATAGACACTTCCAAAAATTAAAATAAAAACCAATTTTGAGGTAATAAATTGTTAATTTTGTCCTTTGTTCCCTATTCTCTAACTTCTAAAAGAAGTCTAATACCATGACCGATGTAGGATTGCTGCACTCTGGGAGAGCCTTTTTTCTTTTCTCCTTAATTTGTTTTTTCGCTGATGAAATTTAACCGCACCACGACATTTCTAGTCATTTTAGCACTATGTTTAACGGGCTTTGTTTTTTTTCGGGAAATAAAAGATCAAGGTTTCGATATTACCAAGAAAGCGGAAAACCAGGACAAAAAGGAGAAAATTTTTCCCTTTAACACTAGTGATATTAAGACTATTACTATTCAAGTTAATGAGCAAAAAATTACTTTTGAGAAGACAGAAGATAATAGTCAACCTTGGCGAATGACACAACCACAAAAAATAATTGCCAGTGATGCAGCAATGTCTTTTTTAGTAAATTTATTTAGTCAAGCAGAAAATAAGGTCGAAATTCCCTTAACGGAAGATAAACGACAAGAGTTTGGTTTAGATATATCTCAAAATCAAATCTGGTTAACTTTAAATAATGGTGAAGAATATCACATAATTCTCGGTAAGCCGAATTTTGATGATACTCAAATTTACGCCGAAGTTAAGTTTCCGCAGTCTGTTAAGTCAAAACAAAATATTTTTTTGGTTTCTAAGAGTTTTCAATACGCTATTGAAAGGGATTTTGATGAGTGGAAAGCAGTTAGCAATTAGCCATAATTTTAAAGATCTCGACTGTTGTGATTTAGATTTTGCGATCAGCCTCCGGCTGGCGCTGCGCGATCGCCATAATCTCATAATTTTCTGTTCATCAATTAAAAGAATGAATTATGATCTACGTAATCAACAAACACCCCAGCCTCCTGCCCCTCAATCATCTCGGCTCTCCCGTTCAATCCAATACCACGCATTTAGACAACCGATGACCACACCAATAAATAACATCATCAGTGTCCAGGAATAGGGATCGACCAAGATCGAATCGAGCCAAATACCAAGAGCGATCCCCATCAGCGTGGGAATGGTAACGGACCAGCCAATGATGCCAAACATTCCCAATCCGTACCAGATAGTGCGATCGCCTTCTCGTCGTGCTTTTAATTTACGGGAGGCTTTATTTTTCACCTGACGATGAAATTTCTCCTGGCGTTGCCGATATTGTTTTCCCTTGGGTTTATAAGGTAGTTTCACGGCTTTCTCCCCCCATTCCTAATATGCCTCGCACCAAACCCGCCTCAAGCCTAGCCACTGCCCTACGGGCCAGTTTTTGCTGTTCATTTAACTGTCTAAATTCTCGTTCTACAGTTTGATGCAACGTCTTTAAGTCTATATCTTTAACCGCCCTTGTTGTGGAAACCAGTATCTCGGCCCCACACTTGACCAAAATGCCTTCATCAACGGCAATAAAAACTTCTTCTCCCGTTTTGGAGCGATAAGATAAAATCCCTGGTACTAGTGCTGTCACGAAATCAATATGGTCTTTTCGCAATCCAAAGGCTCCGTCTTTAGCTTCTGCATTGACTTGCTCTACTGTCGCCACTAAAAACACTTGGGTACAAACTAAAACCTTAAGTTTCACTAGCCTTTCTCCTTAGCTGGTTGTTTCCCTTCTTCAATTGTACCAAGCATATATAGCGATCGCTCTGAATATTCAGCAAACTCGTCATTGAGAATGCGATCACATCCATCCAATGTGTCTTGCAAACTTACCAACTTACCTTTTTTACCTGTAAACTGCTCCGTACTAAAAAAAGGTTGGGTTAAAAACCTCTCTAGACGACGGGCTCGGGCAACAATAGCACGATCTGTTGCCGACAGTTCTTCCATGCCCAACATCGCGATAATGTCTTTGAGATCTTGATAACTAGCTAGGGTAGTTTTGATTTCTTGGGCAATTTGATAGTGCCTTTGCCCTACAACGGTGGGCGAGAGCATTTTTGAACCCGACTGCAAGGGATCGATAGCAGGGTATAGACCTTCACTAGCAAGCTTCCGTGACAAAACAATCGAAGCGGAAAGATGACCGAAAGTTCGCACTGCCGCAGGATCGGTAAAATCATCTGCCGGAATGTAAACTGCTTGCACCGAAGTAATTGATCCTGTTGCTGTATTACTAATACGCTCTTCCAAGTCCGCCAGTTCTGTACCCAAAGTAGATTGATAGCCTACTCGGGAGGGCAGACGCCCCATCAAACCGGAAACTTCTTGACCTGCTTGAATAAAACGAAAAATATTATCTATCAATAACAATACATCTTGTTTGAGATCATCTCGAAAATATTCTGCCATAGTCAATGCAGCGTGTCCTACCCGAAAACGAGCTCCTGGAGGTTCATCCATTTGAGCGAACAGCATAATTGTATTTGCTAATACTCCTGTCTCTTGCATTTCACGATACAGTTCTTCTGCTTCGCGGTTACGCTCCCCGATCCCGCAAAAAAGGCTGATTCCTTCATGCTGACTCACCATGTTGTGAATCATTTCCGTAATTAAAACCGTCTTGCCGACGCCGGCACCTCCAAATAGTCCAGCCTTCCCCCCCCGTTCCAAAGGTGCTAGCACATCGATCACCTTAATCCCTGTTTCTAAAATTTCGGAAGTGTTAGCCCTTTGCTTAAGAGCTAGCGATGCTTGGTGAATTGAACGCCATTCTCCTCCAGTTATCTCTTCCTTCCCATCAATTGTCTGACCAAAAACATTAAAAACTCGACCAAGAGTTCTTTTTCCCACTGGAACTTGTAAAGGTTGTGTCGTGTTAATTACTGTCGCTCCCCTTGCTAAACCAGTGATCGGAGTTAAAGCAATTCCTCGTACTGTCTGAGAGTTGAGATGGCTTGCTACTTCAATAATAATTTCGCCATTTTCACCTGTTCTTAGCTGAGTGTATAAGCAAGGTAATTTTCCCTCAAAGCTAATATCGATAACACTGCTACGAATAGCTACGACTTTACCTTTATGGAGTTGATAAGTGTTATCTGACTCCTTCATAAATATTTGTGAATTTTCTTAGTTTAAATATAATATTAACTTACGTCAAGATAGTTTTTCTATCTTTATTCAGCAAGCCTAAATTCGGATCAGAAAGATACAATGAGATTTTTTAAGCAAGAAATCTAGAAATGCAGTCAAAAACTAGAGTCAAGCCATTTTTAAAGTGGGTAGGTGGAAAATCTCAGCTATTACCTGAAATACAAAAGCGTTTACCTGGCAAATATGAACCATATTTTGAGCCTTTTGTAGGAGGTGGAGCACTTTCCTTTTCTCTTCAGCCTCAAAAAGCGATTTTAGTTGATATTAATAGCGAACTCATTAATACTTATCGCACTATCAGAGATCATGTAGATGAATTAATAATTGATTTAAAACATCACATTGAAGCAACATTATAAGAATTGCTGAAGAATGGAGGGGGTGTGAACGGTTACATTTATAGGAGTGAAATAGATCATTGTAATGTATGCTTAAAAAATCTGGATTTCAATACCAAAATTTTAGTAAACCATAATTAAAAATAATAAAAATGAGAATAATAAATAATATCATCGCTATTTTACAGAAAGAATTGCAAGGCTATTTTACATCCCCTTTAGCCTTTAGTATTACCGGAATTTTTTGGTTAATTTCTGGGTTATTTTTTGTTTTTATTCTCTTAAGTAAAGATGGAGTAATTCAAAATGTCGTTATACAAGAACAGATGGGGAATCCAGTTTCCATCGATGTAGTTTATGAATTTATGCAAATATTTTTCAGCATAATTGGTTCATTAACTATCTTTATTTTACCGATTTTATCTATGGGTTTATATGCCGAAGAACGCAAAAGAGGTACTATAGAATTACTAGCAACTTCTCCTGTTTTTAATTGGGTGGTAGCACTGGGTAAATTATTAGGAGTAGTCTTATTTTTTATAACTATGATTATGCCTATCTTACTCTATGAAGCGATCGCTTTCCAGGGTGCAACTCCTCCTGTCAAACCTCAGGTAATAATCCTAGCCCATGTCGGTTTAATTTTAATGGCGGCTTCAATTTTATCTTTAGGGATGTTTATTTCTTCCTTGACAGACAGTACAATTTTTTCTGCTATTATGACATTTACTCTCGTCATTTTTCTTTCAGTTTTAGATGGTATAGGAAATCTTTTGGGCGGACAAATAGGTGAAATTATCGCCCATTTTTCTCTCTTAAAAACTTACGAAAGTTTTGTTATGGGTATTTTTGAAAGTAGTAATTTAATGGTCTTTTTTACTTATATAGTTTTAGGCTTATTTTTAACATCTCAATCTATGGAAACCCTGAGATTTGTTAGAAAATAATTGAGAATTTAGTTAAAAATGAGAGAAAATCAGCTAGAAAATAAATATGCTCATTTAACAGCCATAGAAAGAGAAAAATTGTCCTTTCCTGCCAGATATTTGCTTAAAAATAAACTCTTAAAAGGCGATATTCTCGATTTTGGTTGTGGTTACGGTAAAGATGTAGAAATTTTACGATCACTTCTGACCCTCAGCACTGATCGATCACAAAACATTAAAATAGAAGGGTATGATCCTTATTATTTTCCCACATATCCCCAACAAAAATTTGATACTATTTGCTGTTTTTATGTTCTCAATGTACTTTTTCGCGAGTCACAAGAATCAGCAATTATGGCAATATCCCAACTCCTGAAACCAACGGGGAAGGCTTATTTTGCCGTGAGGAGGGATTTAAAAACCGAGGGATTTCGGAGACATTATATTCATAAAAAACTGACTTATCAATGCTTAGTAAAACTACCCTTTAAATCCATTTATTTAGACGAATTTTGCGAAATTTATGAATATAAACATTATAATCAACAAAAAAACAACACTAATCGCTGTATATTCTGTAATCCTTACCCAAACTTGACTTTACTCACAGAATCCGTTTCAGCTTATAGTATTTTAGACGGTTATCCCCTCACTAAAGGTCATAGTTTAGTTATTCCAAAAACTCACATCGAAAACTACTTTGATTTATCATTTCAACAACAGAATAATTGTTGGCAAATGGTAAATGAAGTGCAAAAAATTATCACTCAAAAATATAACCCTGATGGTTTTAATATTGGTTTTAATATTCATCCAGCGGGTGGGCAAAAAGTAAAACATACTCATATTCATTTAATCCCTCGTTATCAAGGAGATAATCAAGGAAAAAAACACGGCATTAGGTGTGTTATTCCCCCATAAAATGGGCTTTTCAATAATCGAGGTCTAAAAAATCAAAAAATAAGACAGCATAGTTGTAATTATCTTTTCTAAATTCTAAATTTTAAATTTGCCTCAAATAATTCATTAAATTATTAAGCTAAGTTAATACAAAGGCAAATCTCAGGATTTTTCGATAACAATGGAAAATATAAGCAGTTTTTAACTACTGTTGAGAGTTATTATTATGCCTTTAGAAACAGAAACAAATCGTTCAGCAAAAACGCCACAACCAAAACAGTTTGGTGATAGCTTTATTTTACTACTTACAATTTTACTACTATTTAATTTAGTCATTCTTCCTTTATTTAGTCCTCGCCCCACAGAAACTCCTTACAGTGAATTTATTAACCTGGTAGAAGCCGGTAAAGTTGAACGTGCCATTATTACTTCTGAAAGGATTGAATATTTCCTTAAAGATACTAAAATCAAAGGTCAAACCCCTCCAGTATATGTAACAGTCCCAGTAGCTTTAGATTTAGATTTACCCAAGATACTTCGAGAAAATAATGTTGAGTTTGGTTCTCCCCCACCCAATCCCTACGGTTGGCTAGGTACGCTATTAGGTTGGATAGCACCACCTTTAATCTTCTTTGGTATTTGGATCTGGTTAATTAGTCGTTCCCAAGGTGCCGCTCCTGATGCCTTGATGGTAGGTAAAAGTAAAGCTCGTATTTATTCAGAAGGAGATACAGGAGTTACCTTTAAAGACGTGGCAGGAATAGATGAAGCCAAAACAGAATTGGAAGAAATTGTTGATTTTCTGAAAAATGCCGAGCGCTACGTGCGTTTGGGAGCGAAAATTCCCAAAGGCGTATTATTAGTAGGACCTCCAGGAACGGGAAAAACTCTTCTGGCCAAAGCGATCGCTGGAGAAGCAGGAGTTCCTTTTTTTAGTATCTCCGGTTCAGAATTTATCGAACTATTCGTCGGCATAGGAGCCGCAAGGGTAAGGGACTTATTTGAGCAAGCAAAGGTGAAGGCCCCCTGTATAGTTTTTATTGATGAATTGGATGCTTTAGGTAAATCCAGGGGGGGAACTGGAGGGTTTATCGGTGGTAATGATGAACGGGAACAAACTTTAAACCAGTTACTCTCAGAAATGGATGGATTTAATGCTAATAGCGGAGTGATTATTTTATCTGCCACTAACCGTCCAGAGGTGCTAGACCCTGCTTTGCTTCGTCCGGGTCGTTTTGACCGTCAAATTGCAGTCGATCGTCCTGATAAAATTGGTCGAGAAGCGATTCTTCAAGTTCATGTGAGAAATGTTAAACTCGATGCCGATGTAGATTTAGGTAAAATTGCCGTTCGTACTCCTGGTTTTGCCGGAGCAGATCTTGCCAATCTCATTAATGAAGCGGCACTGTTGGCCGCTCGTCAGAATAAAGATTCTGTAACGATGTCAGATTTTAACGAAGCCATCGAACGAGTGGTAGCCGGTTTAGAGAAAAAATCCCGTATTCTTAACGAGCTGGAAAAGAAAACCGTCGCTCATCACGAAATGGGTCATGCCATCGTCGGAGCATTAATGCCCGGAGCCGGAAAAGTAGAAAAAATCTCTATTGTTCCCCGTGGAGTAGGTGCTTTGGGCTATACTTTACAACTACCAGAAGAAGACCGCTTTTTAATGATTGAAAGTGAAATTCGTGGTCGTATTGCCACTCTTTTGGGAGGACGTTCAGCGGAAGAAATCATCTTTGGTGAAGTTTCTACTGGTGCGAGTGACGATATCCAGAAAGCAACGGATTTTGCCGAACGAGCTGTGACGATATATGGTATGAGTCATGTTCTCGGACCAATTGCTTTTGAAAAAGTACAGCAACAATTTTTAGAAGGTTATATGAATCCTCGCCGCTCTGTTAGTCCTAAAGTCGCTGAGGAAATTGATTTGCAAGTTAAAGAAATTATCGATACGGCTCATGAAATGGCCCAGAAAATTCTGCTACAGAATCGAGATTTATTAATCAGTGCAGCGGCAATTTTATTACAAAGGGAAATTCTGGAAGGAGAAGAACTGAAAGAGCAACTTGATCAGGTTCAAGCTCCAGAAGATTTATCAGAATGGCTACACACCGGTAAATTAGCAACTAAGTGACATACTCCTGAGGGGGCGACAACTAGGCTCAAAGTCTTTAATCGCAAGCTTTACAACCCTCTAGGCTTCGGGAAGATCAGCCTCATGTAAGAGTTTTTGAGACCCTTAGAAGCGATGCAGTGGCACTCGCAAAGCGAGACCGCCGTCCTTGAAAACCTCATTCTCTCGTAAAATTATGAAGCGATCGCGTATCCGATCTTTTCAAGGATTAATGCTCAAAAGCCTTATTATATAAGAATTGTAGAAGACTTGTCGCCCCCCCAGGTGGAACATAGTTTATCTCACATTGGTCGCTGGCAAGGTGATAAAGCTCCTTACATCGGAGTGCGAAAAAATTTATTCGACTTACGTCCCACGGCGGTTGTTCATAACCTTCATGTACTGGTCAGGCTGTTAAAAGACGACCCAGAGCTATTTGCTTCAAAATCAGACACTGCCTAGTTTTCGATTACTGAATCGGTGTTCTAGGAACGGCTCTGTTGTGAGGCTTATATTGAAGAAGTAATGGCGGTAACTTTGAGGAGAATAATTGATGAAATTGATGAGATGATTAACAGCGTAGAAGATAGTTTATTGGAGGTTTCTTTTGACACAGAAATAACTCCAGATCCTTCCTATTTTACTGAGGAAGATAAACCTTGAAAAATATGCCCTAAGTCTGTTTTAAAATAACCACCCCTTTAATTAGCGTATTAAATACGCTAATCAGTTTTCATTTGTCCAAAGTCCAGTTACTCCTTACTCCTTACTTAAAACCCAACTATTTATATTCCCAACCAAAATTTCGTTCCTCCCTCGTACCCTATATTTATCTAGTTAAATGTCGATTTTTTTGAGCAGAATTTTCTTAAGATTTTCCATAAATGCCTTAAAAGGGTGTTGGAATTCTTCTAATTCTTTATCCGCTTCCCATTCAATTTTTTGTGCTAAATCATTGTCAATTTCTAGTAATTGAATTAACTGACGATAAATCGCTTTTTCTTGAGGACAAATTAAGTTACTATCATGATTATTGCCCGCTTTGATTACCATATAAGCTAATTTTACCGCTAAACAACGATCTTCAATGGTTTTTATCGGTGCCACTAACTCTTCTAAGGGAACAGGATTTTGCTTGTAACTGTTAAGAATATCTTTAAAGGCCAATTCAGCCTCCATTCTCTTGTGTATTTGTTCGTAAATAACAGGATTTGCTGACACAGTATCATATAACGTCATATTATCGCCCAAATAGGTGATCGGCTCTGGATCTATGGGAAAATCTCCCTTAAATAATTCCATTAATATATCTGTCTCTGCTTTACTTAAATCACCGTCAGCCCATGCAATGGCACTAACAACATGTAAAATATTTAAGTGAGATTCGGGGAAATAAAAATTAGGTTTTTCTGTCATTTTAAAATATATATTTGTTTAATAAAGAATATTGACTATTACTATCATTATCAGGGAGAAAAAGACAATATTGCTAAAAAAATTAATGTAATCTGATTAATCTTTAAGTAATATTTCAAGCAGAATTAATTTAATACTTGGTGGAGAAAGAAATAAGTGAAAATAGGTATTGTTGGCTTAGGTTTAATCGGTGGTTCGTTGGGTTTAGATTTAACTAGGCAAGGTTATGATGTCATCGGGGTTTGTCGTCAATTAACCACTTGTAATATTGCCCTTGAAAAAAAGATAGTGACCCATGCTAGCGTCAATTGCGCCATTTTGAGCCAAACAGATCTAATTTTCATTTGTACCCCCATAGCGGCAATTTTACCCACCATTGAGAACATAGTTAAGTATGTACCCCCAGAAACAATTATTACTGACGTCGGTTCTGTTAAGAGTGCTATTGTTGATCGGGCAACGGAATTATGGGCTAATTTTGTCGGCAGTCATCCCATGGCGGGTACAGCAAATCAAGGTATTGAAGCGGCAGAAGCCAATTTATTTCAAAATGCCCCTTGTGTTATAACTCCTTTAGAAAACACTTCTCGTTACGCTATGGAGAAAGTAACGGAAATATGGCGATCACTGGGTTGTAGAATATATGAGTCGACACCAGAAATACATGATCAAGCGGTGGCATGGATTTCTCATTTACCCGTGATGATAAGTGCAAATTTGATCAATAGTTGCCTTAATAATGACAATCAAGAAGTAGTAAAATTAGCACAAAATTTAGCCAGTTCGGGATTTAGAGATACAAGCCGAGTCGGTGGAGGAAACGTAGAATTGGGGTTAATGATGGCACAATATAACCGAGGAAAAATATTAACCTGTTTAAAAGAATATCAGCAAAATCTAAGCACAATTATTGAGGATATTGAAAAGGAAAAATGGCAAGAGTTAGATAAAATATTGACGAGAACTCAACAAGAAAGATCTAAATTTGTTGACTCCTAATTCAATAATAAATATTGGTAATCTAGCAATACTGCGAAGGTTTTGGAAATATAAATGTGGTCGAGGGTAAGGCACGAGGCAGTCTCCATGAAAAAAAATTCTCACCATCAGGGATGAAAGTTGGCAGTTTCAAGTCAGGAGGGAAATTATGGTTCTGAAAATAGTAATTATATTAGATAATGCAAGTTTTCATAAAAAGAATGAAATAACAGAACAAATAAAGAAAAATTTACCAAATATTATCTTAGAGTATTTACCAGCATATAGCCCTGACTATAATTTAATAGAATAGACCTCTTGCAAAATTGAATATCAGTTAAAATTAAGTGTCAAAATTTGTTAATGTAAGCGATCGCTTACTAGAAAACTATAAGATTTGCTTATGAAATTTAAAAAAATAGAAAAATTACCACCAAAAAAGTTTAAGAGAAGGTTTGGAGTAACTAATTACAATACTTAAGAGAGTATAGAACTTATTTTCATATATCTGAAGATTGGAATATTTCCGAATCAACTGTTTGTCGAATTGTTCATAAAATCGAAAAAATTTTCCTAAATTCATTTTATTTTTGCAAGAGTTCTATTATAGATTAAAAGTAAAACACAAGAACAGTACATAGTGTTACTTAAGCTCTAATTTAAGTCCCCAGAGTTGGGGATTTAGGTGCTAATTATAAATTCTGCCTCGCCATTCATGAGGTTTTTGTCTGCCAGAGAGGAAAATACGTATCACTGCCAAAATATCTGCTAGAGGAGAGAGAATAAATAATAATTCTCTCGGTGATTGATTGAATTCATAGGAAGGTGCGATCGCAATTAACAAGGCAAAACGAATAAATAATAATAAACTATTGAGGATAAATAATAAATAAAAACTGAGAAAATTAAGCTGAGAGCAAAATAAAAAGCCTGTGATAATTACGGGTAAAGGTAAAGCCTGAATTAACGCTAAAAAGCTACATTCTGCCCATAATTGAGCTTTAGAAGCGGCATCTTTAAGATCAAGGGATCGCCCCCATTCTCGCCATGTTTCTTGTAAACCTTCATACATTCTGACTTTGATGATATTTGCACCATCGGCAAAGCCCACTTTATAACCCTGACTGGCAACATAACGGGCTAAGGTTACATCATCACAAAAAGAGTTCGCGGCACAAGTATAACCGTTTATAGCCTCTAAAACTTTACGTTTGATTAAAAAACACTGTCCATTCGCCATTACGGTTTCCGCACTTTTCGCATCAACCCCCGAAGACTCAAAACGATAGATTAAAGTTATTAATAAAGCCGGTTGTAACCACCATTCCCCAGGATATTTGAGGATAAATTGAGGGGAAAGAGACACTACATCATAATTATTGGTATTCGCAAAATTTAACAAACTAGGAATTAAGCCTTTTTGGGGTTGAGTATCGGCATCAATGCCTAAAATCCATTCGCTGCTAACTGAACTGTTTAAGAAACCATTATGTAATGCCCAAGGTCTGCCTACCCATTCTTTAGGTAAAGGTGGATCCGTGACAAGGCGAATACGAGGATCTTTTTTCGAGGCTTCGATCACTTTTTCCCTTGTACCATCTTGGGAGTTGCTATCAACTATTATAATCTCTTTGACTTCATAACTTTGACGGGTGATACCTTCTAACATTTTATCAAGGCGGTGGACTTCATTTAATGTCGGTACAACTACGCTAACTTTGGCGAAAAGAGAAGGATTAGCCAATTCTGGTTTTAAAGGGGGAAATCGGGTTGCACCTCTAAATAATCTACTTAAAAGAATTAGAAAACAGACAGCTTGAAAGAGTAATAAAACGAAGCAAATAATTACAATGATGGTCATTCCCTTAAATAAGATTAATGTTAGTCAATTTTAAACCCAAAAGCCTCAAATTCAAAAAAAAAACCCCTCAATTCCATATCCAAGAAAATGAGGGGTTTTTTGCAAAAATCAAAAATTAACTATAAACTATCAACTATAATCCAAATGAGTGTCAAGATTACATTTCCACACCCGAACTTACGTCCCTCAGACTAGCAGAGGCACCACCGGCAAGAATATCAGCTTCTTTAACAAATCCGCTATAAGCCTCCATGCCGTGTTCAGAAATATCTAAACCTTTGACTTCTTCTTGCAGATGAACTCTAATACCTACGGTGGCTTTCAGGGCATACCAAAATATGGTGCTAACAACAACGGTGAAACCACCAACACTTAAGACACCAATTAATTGAGTCAAGAAACTATGACCATTCATACTAAAAATACCTACGGCTAAAGTTCCCCAGATGCCACAGACTAAGTGTACTGAAGTTGCACCTACGGGATCATCAATTTTTAACACTTTGTCAAAGAAACCCACAGAAAACACCACAATAATCCCTGCGATCGCACCGATAATAATGGCACCGATACAAGTAACATCAGCACAACCTGCAGTAATTCCAACTAATCCGGCTAAAGCACCGTTAATAATCATGGATAAGTCAGGTTTATTGTCTTTCGCCCAAGAAGTAAATGTGGCAGTAATAGCACCTGCGGCTGCGGCTAAATTAGTAGTAAGAGCAATATAA
The DNA here is from genome assembly GCA_963749915.1 of uncultured cyanobacterium. Classification (GTDB taxonomy): domain Bacteria; phylum Cyanobacteriota; class Cyanobacteriia; order Cyanobacteriales; family Cyanobacteriaceae; genus Geminocystis. The sequence continues at coordinate 91,595 of CAVVOP010000008.1, read as the reverse complement.
GCAACGTTACCAGTGGCGGCTAACTCGGAACCGGGGTTAAAACCAAACCAGCCAATCCAGAGAATTAAACATCCCAGAGTGGCAATGCTCATGTTATGACCTGGAATGGCGTACACTTTACCATCAGGACCATATTTACCCTCACGAGGACCTAAAATTGACGCCCCCATTAACGCCGACCAACCACCAACGGAGTGAACTACTGTTGATCCGGCAAAATCGCGGAATCCCATTTCCCCTAACCAACCACCATCCCAAACCCAATGTCCTGTGATGGGGTAAGAAATTCCTACCAATAAAAAACTAAAGATAAGAAAAGCATCAAAACGGATTCTTTCTGCCACGGCACCTGATACGATCGTAGCGGCTGTTGCGGCAAAAGCCATCTGGAAAAAGAAGGAGATTGACTCAGGTACTTTCGTTAGCATTTTAACTTCAACAATTTCCCCATCAACGGTTTGTTTTACTATTTCAAAGGCTTCTGAATCACTATAAGGCAAACTACTACCATTGAAAAAGAAACCATCTAAACCGATGAAACCGTTACCATTTCCGTACATCAAACCATAACCGATGGCCCAATAAACAAGAGAAGCGATGGCAAAGACGATCAAGTTTTTAGATAAGATGTTAACGGCATTTTTCTGCCGACAAAAACCAGTTTCTAACATCGCAAAACCGGCATTCATGAAGACAACTAAAACTCCCGTTATCAACAAGAAAACAGAGTCTAATACAATTTTTAATTGACCTATATCCTCTGGTTGTCCAAAATCTTGAGCCATGACTGCCGTATTCCAGACCACAACGATAATGGCAGTTAAAGGAATACAGGCGAACCAGTAAGGAGAAAACAAGTTTTTAAGACGAACTATAGCATTAAGTATAAAACCATTTTGGTTCTGTAACCGAGTAGCCTTTTTATTCATTTTTTTTGATATCATCACCATAAATTGAGTAAATTTTCTTTTCGGTATGGATTCTGCAGAAAAATCGGATAAGAATTGAAGAATTAATTACTTAATTCCTTAATTGACTATTAGATATTGATACGTTTTGCTTGAGGATTTCTGTATCAATAAATACAATAAACTTTAAATAATAGACAATATAGCATTCCTATTCGATTTATGGCATTTTCCAAATATTACTACTCCTTTAAGAAGAATTGGGTTGGGGAGGCTCAAATATCACTACCGATTTGGCATTTCTATCGATGAATAATAATCAATAATTAACAATGGAATTAGATAGTTTTGTAATGATTTAAAAAATTATCTGTCATTAGTTATTAGTTTTAAAATTTTCCTAAAGTTGAGATTATGAGATTAATTGATTTGGCAGTGGGTCTCTTCCTTTTATTGCTCGGGAAATTTTTATCCTTAAAATAAATCTGGGCGGTTTTAGGGGACTTAATACTACAACATATTAAGCAATTATCTACACATAAATACTAATACTTAAGTGTAAATATTGATACTTAATTGTTAATTTTAAAGAATAAATTTATTATACTTTAATAAAGTTTTGTAAAAATTTTGTTCAAAGAAAACATTTTGAGAATATAAGGTAGTTAAAATTTAAGAAAGCTAAAAAAATGCTATAAGAAAAACGATTATGTATAGGGCAGTCTAAAAAATAAATATTTATCCTTTAAGTTTAATTAATTTTTAGTAACGTACTTTGTCAATTATCACAAACTATCATCTCAAATCTGATCTTCATTTTAATTTTAGGAGAAAATAAATGCTAGAAAACACTGCAAATATAAACATCAAAACAGAATATAATCGAGGACAAAGAGATTTTTCAAAATTACAATTAAGAAGGATAGATTTAAAAAATACTAACCTTAGAGGTATTAATTTGCAAGGTTCAGATTTAAGTTATACAGATTTAAAAGATGCCGATTTAAGCGGTGCTAACCTCAGCAATTGTTATTTTAATGGAGCTAATTTGACCGGTGCTAATTTGAGTGATGCTAATTTAAAAGGAGCATATTTAATTAAAGCATATTTAACCAGAGCAAATTTTAAAAGAGCAATTCTTAAAGATGCATATTTTACCGATAGTTTTCTAACTAATAGCATTCTAACTAAAGCTGATTTTTCTAAAGCTGATTTATCCGGTACCTTTTTGAATGGTGTTCATTTTGATGGTGCCATATTTAAAGATGCTACCTATGATAATACCACCCGTTTTGATCAATGTTTTGATCCTGTTTCATTGGGCATGATTATCATCTCCTCATTTCAAAAAACGGCTACAAATAAGGTAAGTATCGAGGATATGGTCACCAATTTTGAAACCATCGTCGGTATTACCAGTCGTTATTTAGGAGGAACAATTACCGCCAAAAATTTTGAAGAATCTCGACCTGATATTGAGTGGTTACAAGAATTTTCTATAGATAAAAAAGGGGAAATAGGTTTTAGTGGAAATCTCAAACATCAACTCACTACAATGCAATTAAAATGGTTTGAAAAATGGACTAATGCCTTTATTAAAAAATGCTCAATAATTATTCAAGATTTGCCAAGTATTCTTGAAGAAAAACATTTAACTGTCGATTATTTAATTAAAAATACTACCACTTAAGTGTTAACTGGTAAAGCAGAGCAAAGATTTTTTTCACTTACGTGTTGCTTTTATTTATCGTTAATTATTTAGTTGTTAATGACTTACTGTTAATCGCCAATTATATAGAAATGTAAAAAAAAAACCATATTTTAAAAAATAGGTAGAATAGACACAGAAAGTAAGTTACTTTTTGATTAACTTAACAACTTAACAACCGCAATAAGAATAAGGGGAAATTAAACCAAATGACTTTTACGCCTACAAAATCAAGTCGTGCTGTAGAAAAAATTTCCAAGAATCTTTGGAAAAATAAATACCCTAAAAAACATGATCACTATACCTTAGAGGATTTCTTTCATTTCGATATTCAGAAGGGAAATATTACCGATTGGAATGACTCGCGCAATGTTTTAGTTACCGAAGATTTTATCGTGGGATTAATCGAAGGTTTAGAAGAAGAAGTGGGCTCGGCTTCTAGTGTCGTTATGTATAATATCGGTAAGGCGTGGGGTATCAGAGACGCCGATTTTTTCGAGCAGTGGTTCCAAAAAGAATATGAGTATCCCACAGACCCTAAGGAGATGAATTTGTTACATGTTCTCGAAGCATGGTGGTGGCCCTTTACTAGTCAAGGCTGGGGTAACTGGGATGTAGATTTGAGTGAACAAAAAAACGGTTTCATGTTTGTTAATATCTTCGATTCCGCCGTTGCCCGCACTTTAGGAGATGTAGGTAAACCCGTATGTCATATTTACGCGGGGTTAATGGCTGGTTTCTTCAGTCAGTTTATTAAAAAACAACTCAACTGCATTGAAATTCAGTGCTACTCCATGGGTGAAACCTATTGTAAATTTTTGTTGGGAAAACAAGATCGTATTGACGCAGCTACTTTCTGGCAAAATGAAGGTGCAGGTGCTAAAGATATTCAGAAAAAATTAGTTAATGGAGAATATCTCAAATGATGCCCTTAACGAGTGTCACCGTCGAAAGTTTTTTTCGCAAAGCCAATTGGCAAGGATTAAAAATTATCCATGACGATGCAAATGCTTTGACTGAGGCGGTGGTAGTGGAGGAAGCAACCTCGAATCTTCATTTTGGTTTGACGGTGGAAAAATTTTTCGCTTTGCATAATTGGCAAGGTATCGTCAAAACTCATCAAGAATTATTACCCCCTACTCAACAATCAACTTACACTTTAACCATGCCAGTGGGTGAATTTTTTCGGCGTATCCTATGGCAAGGACAAAATCAAGGCACCACCAAAAAAGCCAATATCGCTTCCATGCCTAAAATGTCCAGTGTTGTCAATATCACGCCTCAATCATTGAATGTTAAAGATTTATCAGATTTACTTTGAGGAAAAATTATGTATCCAGAATTACAAGCATTGATTCATGAAGCTGAATTTCAGTATTTAAACGGGGAAGACTTAAAAAGACTCTCCTTAGAAGTTTCCACTCTCGAAGGTAGAATAAGTGCTTATAAAATTCTTCGAGAATCGGGAAATCACCATATTTCAGACAATTGCCGATGATGTGGTAGCACAATTTCCCCAAGAAAACCTAAAGAAAATTGAAACAGCTATCCGTCACTGGTTATTGATTACTAGATATTGCAGTATGGCAATGATGTTGAATAACCACGAATTTCTCGAACATCGTTTATTAGAATGGTTGACAGATATAGTTCAAGCTCATAATTCTCAGACTATTTCTTCTGCTATTTATTCATTGTTGATTATTAAATTAAATAATGCTCTTTCTGATAGTGAATTAGCATATATTCAACCTTTTTTAGCCCAAGCTAACGATTATTTGGCCAATACTCCCGTTTTAGCTAATTAAATCACAAATCACAAAAAATCTATCATAAATAAGAGGAAAAATAAATGATTTCCGTTGCGGATTTAGTTCAAGAAAATACCTTAAAAGGCAATTATTTCGCACCTTCTGCCTATGTGCAAGGAGATTTTGAGTTGGGGTTATTAGAAACTAGACTCGGCTCAAGATTAATCGCTTTACCGGAAGTTCTTTTACAGGGTATTTATGCCGGTTTAGAAGAAGAAATTGGTCAAGCTACGGGTATCGTTCTTTATAATTGTGGGCGTTGGTGGGGCAAAAGTTTTTATCGTCGTTTTCTCCAAGAAGTCAGCGAATATTACGAAATACCCTTGGCACAGATGGAGATGGTGCAGTTTTTGAGTAGTTTAAAACAATGTTGGAAAACCCACGGTTGGGGGGTAATTAATTTTAATTTTGACTACTATTCTCAGGGTTTTATTGTCGCTAATACCGTTAATTCTCCTTTTGCCGAAGCCGCACCTCAAGATAAGGGTTTTGCTTGTCACCCGGAAGCAGGAATTTTAAGTGCTTTTTTCAGTCAATTGACAGGAGAAGATCTCGGTTGCATTCAACTCAGTTGTGAGTCTCTGGGTGCAGAATCGAACTATTTTGTCATCGGCTTAGAAGAAAGGGTTAAGTTAGCTAAGGCAATGTCAGAGGAAGGTCACGATCATTTGACCATTATGAGTCGTTTACTTAATAGTAACTCTGCCGATAGCTAGCTAAAAATAACATTTGGGGAAAATATCTCTTCAATTGATTGATGAATGTCTTTTATTTTCACCAAAACATAAGCTAATCTTAAATTACACCCTTAATAACTTAGAGAAAAAGATAGTGGCTAAACTCATCAAACTTGATCCCCTTGGTACAGAAACGGCAATTAAAACTAATGATAACCTCTTATCAGGATTGCTGAAAAATCAACTTAACGTCCTGCAGGAATGCGGCGGTAGGGGGATGTGTTCTACCTGTCATGTCTATATCAAGGAAGGCATGGATAGTTTATCCCCCCTCAATCGCAGAGAAAAAAGAACTTTAGAGGTGATTACTACCTGTAAACTCAATTCTCGCCTTGCTTGTCAAGCTAGGGTTATGGGTGAAGGGGTAGTGGTGGAATTACCATCGGGGATGTATTTGAGTCAGATAGATGATATTGAAGCCTTAATTGGTAGAAGGACGCAACAAAATATTCTTCACCCGATTTCTGGAAAGATTTTGGTGGAGGAAGGAAAGTTGATTACTCGCTCGATGATTAGTCAATTAGAGAATACCAAAGGAGAAGTTAGTCAATACTTAGCCAATACCAGTGATGCAGTTTAATGTTTCATCACCATCAGATTTTATTACCCATTATTACAAGGAGTTTTTGACAATGTTAAAACAATTTGCAGATTTGACCCTGGAAGCTGACGGAGGTTATGCCCAGGATTATGAGTTAAGATTTTTAGAGGATTATTTAGAATCTAAAGATTTAAGAATGAGTGCTTATGTCAAAATTAGAGATTCAGCTATAGAAATTGTGGAAGCCGTAAGACTTGGTAAAAATAAACGTAATCCTGAGTTTGAAGATTATTATGCCACTTGTAAACGGGATTTAATTGATTTAATTCGCTATTGTGCGGCGGCGTTGTTATTTGATGACATGGAACGGTTACGCACGAACATGTTGTTATGGTTTCAAACTATTTCCCGCTCTTATAATTTTGAAAATGACAACATTGATACTTATGAGGTTTTGTTAGGGGTGATCCCGCAATTTTTAACCCCAGAAGAAGCTAAACTTGCCCTTCCTATTTTTGAGCTTAATTGTGCGGTTTTAGTTTAGATAATATTACTTTTTCAATTTTCAATCTCAATATTTGGAGTATTTTAATTAAGATGATGGACAAAAAACAAGATATAGTCGGTTATGCCGGTTTAGGAGTTTCTGTGATGGGGGTTATTGTCTCTGTTGCCATGAATAATCCTATTTTTGCCTCTATTCCTTTAACAGTTGGGATTGGTTGTAACCTTGCCAGTCGTAAACAATTAACAAATAGTTTCGTAGAGGCTTATAATCGGCAAGAACAAACTATCAATCAGTTAATGGCAACATTAGAAGCTAATCACAGTGAATTAACCACGAAATTAACAGGAAATCAAACTGATTTAGCCAATCGTGTGCAAAAATTACAGCTATTATTTCAAGATAATCTAGCACAACAACAGGAACAGATTAACAGTGAAATTCAAAGACTTGAATTACAACACCAGGACTTAAATAACGTTGTTAGCAATATCAGAGAAGTAGAAAATATTTCTCAAGAATTACGCTCTCAGCCTGATTCGGCAGACTTCTTCTATCAAAGAGGATTAAGTTACGAGAAATTGGGTAATAAAGCAGGGGCAATGGAGGATTATACTGAAGCCATTAAGAAGGATTCTAGTTTTGCCAAAGCCTACCATAAGAGAGGTGTACTGTATATCGATGATGGTGTCAAACAAAAAGCCGTTGATGATTTACGGAAAGCCGCTTTACTCTATTTTGAGCAAGGAGATATCGATAGTTACCATCAAGCTAGAGAAATGAGTCGCAATATCCACGAGCTACGAACTGAAGGTAATGGTACAACTTCAGAAATGGTAGTGGGTACACAATTATTTTCCTAATAGTCAAAACAATTCAAAATTCAAAATTATCAATTCAAAATTAAAGATCATTAGTGGCAGGTTAAACTCGCCACTAATTGAAGACCGCTAAATTGAAAATTTAGTGGGGGCTTGTACCCAAAATTAATCAATTAAAAACTAGAACACCGATTCAGTAATCAAAAAGCAAGACTGATTTGCTGTTGAGGGATTTGAATACTCTCTAAAAAGCTCGCAGTTAATTCACGAATTAATCTCCGGCAGTGAAATTTTGGTAATGAGAAAAAAGGAGGGGTAAAATAAACTTTAGATCAATAGCAAAAGAAGAAGACCATGGGACCAGAACATTGGAATCCGCCCATTGAGTTGTCAAAAAAAGAGCTAAAAATCGTGAAACTGATTAAACGAGCCAAATTGTTTACCTTTTTATGAGAAATTCGCCACTTATTATTTGATGAAGCCTTTCAGTCAGAACTGTCCCAGATGTATGCAGAAGCAGATAAAGGACATCCTCCTATTCCCCCAGCACAATTGGCTTTGACGACTATCTTACAAGCTTATACTGGAGCATCTGATGCCGAAGCCATTGAAGCTTTGACTATGGATCGGCGATGGCAGTTAGTAGTGAGTGGATTGTCTGGATTGTGAACAGGCTCCTTTTGCTCAGGCAACCTTGGTGAGATTTCGACAAGCTCTGATCATTCACCAACTTGACCGACGTCTGATTGAACGAACAGTAGAACTAGCTCAAAAGAGCAAAAAATTCGGTTCACGACAATTAATTGCGAGCAGCTTTGGATTCTTCACCGTTGTGGGGAGCAGCCAAGGTGGAAGACACCTATAATTTGTTGGGACATGCTCTCTCAAAAAGCGTTGAGTGTGATAGCTCGTCAACAGGGGCGGGAGTTGACAGAAATGGCATCGGAAATGGATGCTGATTTAGTAGCAGGGTCAAGTTTAAAAGCGGCATTGGATTTGAATTGGGATGACCCAGAAGAGAAAGTTTTGGCGTGATAGTATGGTGTTGGGAGTATTATCTAAAATAGAAAGCCATTTAGAGTTAGAGCCAGAAACTAAGTCTCATCCAGTGGTTCTCTCTAGCCTTGAAGCTACCCAACAGATAGAGGCACAAGATGTAGAGGTAGATGAGCAGGGCGAAGTAAAACTGCGAAAAGGAGTAACTAAAAACCGACGCATTACTATTGAAGATGAACAAATGCGTCATGGACGTAAAAACCGCAGCAAAAGGTTTGATGGTTATAAACGTCATCTTCTCAAGGATTTAGACCTGGGAATGGTACGAGCCGTCGGCATCACGATGGCCAATGTAGCAGAAGCTTCCGTGACTGAAGCAATTTCCCTTATTGTAAAGCTTGGCGAGTATCTAATGGCAATAAATTTGCCAAATCCTCCTTTATTTTAGATTGGGAATCGGCAACGATTACCTGTCCGAATCAAGTTAGTTTATCTTTTGAAGAGGGTGGAAAAGTGCAGTTTCCTGCAGCCACTTGTGCCAGTTGTCCTCTAAGAAATAAGTGTACTACCAGTAAGAGAGGGCGTACTGTCTCAATTCATTCTGATGAGAAATTCATTACGGAGTTACGCCAACGTCAATTAACACCCAAGGGTCGGGCTAAATTACGAGAACGAGTAACTGTGGAACATAGTTTATCTCACATTGGTCGCTGGCAAGGTGATAAAGCTCCTTACATCGGAGTGCGAAAAAATTTATTCGACTTACGTCCCACGGCGGTTGTTCATAACCTTCATGTACTGGTCAGGCTGTTAAAAGACGACCCAGAGCTATTTGCTTCAAAATCAGACACTGCCTAGTTTTCGATTACTGAATCGGTGTTCTAGGAATTAAAGATGGAGTAGAATTTCCCTTTCTATTTGCAGAAATAGTTTCCTTAATAAATTCTAAAACATTGCTCACAGGGATCTTTATCTACTATTTTTAATAGTAATTCTATATATTCTTTTGTTGCTTTTTGATGATTTCCCTTTCGTGTTTTATTTTCAAGACTCTCAATATTATTGGGGTTACCATGAACCGCCCAATATGCAACTTTTCTGGCAGAACAACCTAAAAAATCTGCAATTTCTTGGTAATTTCTGCCATCATTTTCTAATAAAAATATTAAAATCCTTTCTCTAAGTTCTGGCCTATTCTCGGTTTTTAAAGCATTTTGTAAGTATTTTTTTTCTTCATCTGACAAAAAGTTTTTAACAGGCATTGCTTTTTATCCCAATATTTTTTTCTGTCAATTATATACTAGATTAATGCGTCTTAGCTTATTAACGACAAAAGGTGATTGTGGAAATAAATCATTTAGGTAAATACCTTTACCACAGAGTAAATCAGCGACAATGTTAATTAGTCCTTGTAAAAAGCAAGAAATACTCCGGTTAATTTTCTTTAATGCACCCAATGCCATACGAAATGACTTGGCTGGGGCTCCTATTTTTGTCTTAAATAATCTGGAAACTGAACGTTAATAACTGATGTTACGCAGCCTTGAGCAACTGTAACTCTGTCATAGCTTCTTGGAGTGCCTTAATGTAAATACGACTCCGAAGAGCAAAATGATTGACCTTATGCTTGATCTTTAGGCATTCTAATTGAAACGCTGCATATATTGACATAAAAATATGATTACACTGAGTTTTAATACACTTTGTTGGTGATTTAGCTAAACCAGTATTCGATTTTAGTGTTTTGTGAAAGACTTCTACTTTCCACCGTTTTTGGTAGATTGTTTCTATTGCATTGCCATCACAGTTTAGGTCACTACAAGCTAGATACAAAATTCCTGTGCTTCCATCTTTGTTTGTGTTGCTTTTCGCTTTTTCTTTTTTGTTTTGATTTCACAGAACTCTATGGGTTTTTTGATCACGTCAAAACCAATGGGTAACGTTACATTTCCTCCGTGATAAACACAGTTGAGTAAGTTAATAACGAAAAAACCGCCCCAGAATAAGTCTAAGAGCAGTTTTTTACGAGTTAATTAGTTTTAATTAAACTATCTTATAAAGATGAACCAACACCAGCATAAGCACCATAGAAAAATAATGCTACTACAGCTAAAACGCCCATTCCGGCAACAGTACCGACAATCCATAAGGGAATCCTTGCGTCTCCCATAATTGAACCTCCTAGATTAAATAAATTGGTTTTTAGTTAAAGAAATAACTAGAGAATAAAACACCGAGTACCGCCACAAATAATAAACCCAAATAAAGGGAAGTGCGGTTTAATTCTACAGATTGTTTGTTAGGATTTTGATTTCTGTCCATTAATCCCCCCTATCGTTGAATAAATTGCATAGCAGTAATTGCACCAATGAAAAATACAGAAGGAACAGCTAAAGTATGCACAGCTAACCATCTGACAGTAAAAATAGGATATGAAATTGGTTGATTAGGACTATTCGTCATTTTTTATGTACCTTTTTATGTAACTAACTATTTATTAAACTGTTCAATTTGTTTCGTTGCCTCATAGCGATCGCTAAGAATGGGTAACTCTTCACGGGTTTGATTAAAATACTGATCAGGGCGAGGAGTACCAAAGGCATCATAAGCCAGACCAGTACTCACGAATAACCAACCAGCAATGAAAAGCATGGGAATAGTAATACTATGAATAACCCAGTAGCGTACACTGGTTACAATATCGGTAAATGGACGTTCACCTGTATCTCCAGCCATAAAAGCATTGCCTCCTAAATTTTTTTCACTATATAACTAATTTACAGCATTAACGACTTAACTTAGCACTAAACTAACTTAACGCCCCACTCTAAGTATTATATTTTAGCAGAACACCACGCTGTCCTAAAACAAAACCTTGATCTGGATTTAAAAAGACGATTTTATAGAAATTGGACGGCACAGATTCTACTTCTCGATCTTTTTCCCAAGTAATGCCAGAATCAGGACTAACTAATAAATTAGCACTACCCCCTGCTAACCAAATTTCATTATCCTCACGAGTGGCCAAATCCAGGAAACCCCAACTGGCTGAATATTCAGGGTTAATAGGCTCTTCCCACTCCTCAAAATTATCATTTTTACTTAATTGAATTTGTCCACCTCTAGCAATTAACCAGAGACGATTATCGTCAAAAAAGCCCATATTTTGTAAACGGCGAGAAGATGTTCTGTTATGAGGTGTCCATTCAGTATCACCGGGTTGCCATGTGGAATAAAAATTACCCCTTGCACTTACAGCTACATATTTACCATCAGCAGATCGGTTAATACTACGAGCAACGCCTACTGAACCTTCTACTAATGCTTTCCAAGTTTTTCCACCGTCAGTGGTTTTATAAATAGCACCTAAGTTGGTCACCATTTCCGCTGTATTCGGGGCAAGGGCAACTACATCATAAGGAAGACCAGGTAATTTGTCACTTAAGGGAATGCGATCCCAAGTCATTCCACCATTAGATGTATGTAACAAAATAGAAGGCTCACCAGTAACCCAACCTTCATCATCATTGAAACTAATACCCGTAAAACCGACTTTTTCTTCTCCCAATTCAATAATTTTAGGTTGCCAAGTTTCGCCACCGTCATTAGTTTCAAATAAACTAGCCTTAGTGCCCACTAACCAACCGTGATTCGGGTCACTAGTAAAGGCTAAATCGGCAAAAGTAGCATCAGTCTCTAAATTAATCAGTTGCCAAGGATTTTGAGTCATAGACGGTAAATTTGAACAACTAATACAGAGAAAACCAACGACTATAAACACTAAAATTTGTTTTAGTCGATTAAATAACAGATTCATTTTTATTTCCAAAATATGATTTCTTTTATGGATTAATAAACTTTTTTGAGAGGGGAAAACCTTTGAACTAATTGTAATTGTCAACTGTTTATTATTCATTATCAATTTTTAATTCAATCCATATAAACTGAGAAAGAATAAGATACCCAAAGCTAAAGCACCGAAAATTAGTATATTTTTTTGACCTGGTGTTAATTTATTAACCCCAAAACCAAACTCTAAGTTTTCCGCAAATCCTGATGGTGCATCCTGTGCACCGATATTTACAAATGCCTTATGACTCGCCCCACAAACCGGACAACGCCAATTACTGGGTAAATCAGTAAATAAGGTGCCGGGGGCTATATTTGTTTTACTGTCACCCTTTGAGGGTACGTAGGTATAACCACAGGAACGACATTCATAACTAGGGGGTGCTTGTTCTGCTAAAGTTTTTTCTTTGGCGGCTTCGCTCATGACGATATGTTAAGCAAATCTTAAAGGTTCTTTAAGAATTATTACATGAAAAGGGAGTTAAACAATCAGCAAATTTTTCAGCAAAGGCTAATTAACTCGATAGGTAAATTATCTATATCGGCGATAAAAGCGACTTCATAAACCTTTTCCCCAATCATTTGTTGTTGCGGTGGTAATAATATCTTCAAGGAGGAGATAAGGTAGGGATTTTCTAAATTTGCTTGTCGAAACTTATGTTCCAGTTGTTGTAACCATGTCGGTAAATTAACTTCCTCATTGGTAACGTCAAGGGAAAGATGATAATAACCCACATAGTGTTCATCATAAAAGCTATCGGGGGCGGGTTTTGGTTCGGGTATTTGCATTAATTCCAATCTCCCCCCTAATCCTTCCAACCAACAGGCTAAAGTATAACCGGCGGTAAACCTTTCTTTAACGGTAAACCCCAATAATTCATAAAAGGCTATGGCCTTCATTATATCCGCTGTGCGAATAGCTATATGATGTATCATAGGTAAGTCTAGGCTTATTCAAATAAACGAAAATAAGGATAACGAGAAGGTGCACCTTTTTCTTTTTCTAAGATAAAATTGATAATCTCCCAACAAGGTTCTCCATTGGATTTACTGCTAAATTCTACAGGTAAGCCATATAACTTATATACTTTATTTTCTTGATCTCCTTGCCAATTATTACCTTTTTCTAAATAAGAACTAATTAAGGGATAGTAGCGTTCGGCGATAGTTACTTTTGTGGCACGATAGCCCTCTGTATAAAGGCGATCTAAGGCCTCATGAATTTCAAATCTAATACCATCGGGATGAGTATGTTGTCGATACCATTTCTCTTCCCATAATCGCCAATGTCGCCCTGATTGTAAATGCACAAGCACCTTCGTATTAGGATCGGCTTCAAAAGCACCATGACGGGAGCATAAATAGGTATCTGTGAGGGTTAATGCTTCTATGGTTTGACGACAATGAGGACATTTTATTTCTGGACCGAAAATAGGATATTGAAAATTCACATTAGTCATAATCTATAAATACTTCCATTGTATTAATTCTATATTTCTGAATTATCTAAAATCCGCAAACAAGCTGTTTCTCCCTAATAGTTAGGACTTCAGACATAATTGCTTTTAAAGCTTTACCCTTTACCTTAATATTAACTGCACTGCATGCATGACTTTTTATGGGGATAAGTGGGCAGTTAATGCCCACCCCAAATTTAGGGTTTGTGCGTAAGTCCCGTCCCGTAATTGTAAATTGTCCATTATCGACATCGACGATCAGATTTTAAGAAATAACCGCAGAAGCATTAGTTTTGGCAAAAATCATTCTTCCAGCAGAAGTTTGCAAGGCAGAAGTGACAACAACTCTCATTTCTTCCCCTACATGACCATTAGCTTCTTCTACCACCACCATTGTACCATCCTCTAAGTAACCGATACCCTGAGTTGGTTCTTTTCCATTTTTGAGAATTTTTAGGTCGATATAGTCCCCCGGTAGATAAATTGGTCTTACGGCTTGTGCTAAATCATTAACATTAAGAATCTCAATTTTCTGTAAACTGGCCACTTTACTCAAATTAAAATCATTAGTAATTAACATGGCATTAATATCTTGGGCTAAGTGCAATAATTTAGCGTCAACGGTGGTGACATCTTCGTATTCTTCGGGATGAATGACGATTTTGTCGGGATAGGTTTCTTGCATTTGATTTAAGATATCTAATCCCCGTCTTCCTCTGACTCTTTTTTGATCATTAGTCGTGTCGGCTAATTGTTGTAACTCATGTAAGATAAACTGTGGTATTAAAATCTGCCCTTCGAGAAAACCAGTAGCTAAAAGTTGTTGAATACGCCCGTCAATAATACAACTAGTATCAAGAATTTTTGCGGCAACGGGTTTTAATGTGCCCTCAGCCACTAACATGGACTCGATACTATTAGGATTAATTAACCGTAAAAAAGTGCGACCGTGAGTATCTGCTAAAGATACCCCTAAAACAGCAAACATTACACTGCCTAAAATCGCCATCATGGGTTTAATGAAGCTAAAGTTACCCGGAATTGGTAACAAGAAAATGGGGGCTAACATTAAATTAGCTAATAATAACCCGATCACTAAGCCGATCGCGCGTGTGATAATAACTTCAATGGGAGTTTTCCGGATTTTTTGCTCTAACCTTCTATAGGTAGTCTGTGCCACTAAACCCATAGCCAAACCGATAATAGAAGCAAATCCGGCTGCTAACCACCGTAAGGCCTGAATATTAGATATTTGACTTTGTATATCATCCGGTAGAATTTGAATAAGATCAAAGCCCACACCGCCAAAGGCTAAGACAAAAATACTAATAATAATTACATCAATCATAAAATTCGATCCTAATTTTGGACACTAATAATTTATTATAATCTCTAAGTCATTACTGATTTGTTAAGTAGAGTGAACTTACAATCCATTTTAACTAACTTTTCTGTTGATTTCTTTGTCATCGATGGCAGTGGGTAAATTTTTGCACCTATTTGGTTTCGGATAATCAAACCCAAATAGGTGCAATTAACTGATAAAGATGATTAAATAAAACTAATGATGATTAAGTTTGACTATTTTCTTATCCAATTTACCAGTAAGTATATGTGAGGAGAATGGGAAATTATCAATTATCAATTATCAATTATTGAAAACTCTATGAATTTAGTTAATTTACAAAATACTTTAGATAATCTTTCTTTTGCTGTTCTTTTTCTGACGATGTTATGTTACTGGGTAGCTACGGCTTTCCCCAATTTTACCCTCTTACCTAAACTTGGCACTATGGGGATAATTATTGCTAATTTGGCCATCGCAACCTTATTAATTGCCCGTTGGCTAGAAGGAGGGTATTTTCCCCTCAGTAATCTTTACGAATCTTTATTTTTCTTAACATGGGGCATTACTGCGGTACATTTAATCGCCGAAAATATGAGCAGTAGTCGTTTAGTGGGAGTGGTCACTGCACCTGTAGCAATGGGAATTAGTGCCTTTGCCGCCTTATCTTTACCCTCAGAAATGCAACACAGCGAACCTCTTGTTCCAGCATTAAAATCTAATTGGTTAATGATGCACGTTAGCGTCATGATGTTTAGTTATTCCGCCTTGATGGTGGGATCTTTAATGGCGATCGCATTTTTAATCCTCACCCAAGGCAAAGAAATTCAATTGAGGGGTAGTTCTGTCGGTACAGGAGCTTACCGTAATGTTAAAAAACTGAATCTTAACTATAAAAGTGAGTCTGTGTCTTCCGATATCGATAATTGTTCAGGCAATACCGCTGTTTTAACACAACCTAAAAGGGAAATTATCCCCCTTTCTCCTGAAAGATTAAGTTTAATAGATACTCTCGACAATATCAGTTATCGTATCATCGGCTTAGGCTTTCCGTTATTAACCATCGGTATTATTTCTGGCGGCGTATGGGCAAATGAAGCATGGGGGTCTTATTGGAGTTGGGATCCCAAGGAAACATGGGCGTTAATTACATGGTTAGTATTTGCCGCTTATTTACACGCACGCATAACTAAAGGTTGGCAGGGAAGAAAACCTGCGATATTAGCCGCCAGTGGTTTTATTGTCGTTTGGGTTTGTTATTTAGGCGTCAACCTCTTAGGTAAAGGCTTACATTCCTACGGATGGTTTTTTTAACAATTAGCAATCAATACCTTCGCCAAAATGAATCAAGAAAATTAAGCTTGAAGTTAATAGGACTCTCAATTTTTATCTAAAATAAATTTTGTAGATACATCAACCATCTTACTGCTAAATTAATATCAGTAAAAGGTATATTTATTATTTCATTATCTTTTAATAAAAATTGTAAGTTACCCTCACCATTTTCAGGTATGTTATCTATGTTTATTATCTGATTTTTTAAAGTAAGATTAATTTGCTCAAGGTTTTGCAAAGAAAAAGTTTTTTGGTTAATAATCCCCTTAGAAGTTGGTTTTCCCCATGTAATTAAATCTCCTTTCTTTCCTAAAACCGCATAAATATCATACTTTGATTGATTGAATTGTTCTGCCCAAAGTTTATAAGCCTCAACTTTTTGATATTCTTTTTTACCACTCCATGCTAACCAAATGAAAACTATCAGCAAAGGGAACCATAATAAACCACGTTCCATGTTAAGATCGTCAATAAAAATTAAAATAAGACTAGAATAAAATTTAAGTCTATCAAAATATAGATCTACTCAGAACAATTATATGACTTCTTATACAACTTCCTCCGCTAGAGCAGAAATGAACGAATTGAGAAGGCTCAAAACTTTACTCCCTCCAGAGTTACAAAGTTGGGTTATGATAGAAGCCTCTACAGAAGTTAATCCCCCTTTAATCCGCACTGAAGAATTAGGTAAAGATGAGATCGAGATTCAAATTGATTTAGCCAAGTGGGAAAATTTGGCGATCGATCAACGTAATTTAATGTTTTGGCATGAAGTCGCCCGTATCCAGAATGATACTATACCTCGTGAAGGTTGGGAAATGGCGGCCTTAGCTATCGGTTTAGGTGGTGCTGTGGGTGAGTTGTGGGTACAAGATGGTTTATTGTTATTATTAGCGTTAGGTTTATGCGGTATTTCTGGCTATCGTTTGTGGCAAAAAAATAACGGTGAAAAGAATCTCAGGGAAGCCATAGAAGCCGATGAGAAAGCCATTATCATCGCGACTCGTTTCGGTTATTCCATGAAGAATGCTTATCAAAGTTTAGGTAGTGCATTTAAAACATTGATAGAGCAAACCCCTAACCGTAGTCGGCGTAAGAAATATGAAGAACGTTTACAGGCTTTGCGCCGTAGTGCGTCTAAAGCGAAACAAAAACAAGATCAACCATCAGAAAATCAACCCTTAAAAACTCCTCCAGTGCGATCGCGCAGTAGTGCCAGAATGAAAAATATTTAATTGGAAATAATAAACAAGAACAATTAACCATTCATAATAATTTAGGGTGGCAAAATTAAACTGAAAATAAAGGGTTTTTCATTCTGCATTCTACATTCTTAATTCTGCATTCAACCACTAGCCTATTTTGCCACCCTAGTTTTTTTCTGTTTACGACTACCTTTACTCAAATAGGCTAAAAAAAAACCAACTATTCCTGTCATACCTAATTCCCAAAAATTAGGCACGATGCTAGCAGTTAATATGGACAATGATAGAAGAATAATATATTGACGTTCAATCTTCATTATTTTTTCCCACAATTTATCGATAGACTTATCTATTCCATAATATGATTAAATATCGTTTTTAGAACTTAGGTAAAAATAATTGCCTTAGAAAAGGCAATTCCTTCACCAAAATGAAAAAAGAAAATTGAGGTAGAGTCAAGAGGGCTTTTTGTAGGAAAATAGCTTTATCATTTAAAGAGAATTTCATAGCTCAATTCACCAACGCCTACGAATCTAGTTTTCCCTGATCAACTACCCATTGGGATAAAAAAGCGATTGTAAGGTAAAATTATTCTATTAAATTAAATCATTTTCTTTGGTAATCATGATCTTTCCTGATTTCCCCGAATTTTTGGCTTTAACACACAAGGGAAATTTTATCCCTATCTATCGAGAATTGGTGGCGGATTTAGAAACCCCCGTGTCAGCATGGTATAAAGTTTGTGCTGATCAACCTTACAGTTTTTTATTAGAATCGGTGGAAGGGGGAGAAAATCTGGGAAGATACAGTTTTTTGGGTTGCGATCCTGTATGGGTGTTAGAAGCGAAAGGTAATCAAACTAAACAAATTCACCGTGACGGCAGGATAGAAACTTTTACAGGTAACCCTTTTGATATTGTCAGTCATTGTTTAGAATCGATTAAACCCGTCAATTTACCCGAATTACCTCCAGGGATTGGCGGCCTATTCGGTTATTGGGGTTACGAACTAATATCATGGATTGAACCAAAAGTCAAAATTTATCCTCCACAGGAAGGGGATTTGCCAGACGGAATCTGGATGCAGATAGATAATTTCATCATTTTTGATCAGGTTAAACGGAAAATTTGGGCGATCGCCTATGCGGATTTAAGAGAGGAAGATTTAACCCTAGAAGAAATTTATCATCAGGCTTGTGACAAAATCACCAAATTAGTGTTGAAGTTACAATTACCTTTACCAGTGTTGGCAAAACCTTTAGAGTTTAACCCCAGTAAAAATAATCAAGACTCTCACAACACAAAATATACCAGTAACATTACCAAAGAAAAATTTTGTGACAATGTAGAAAAAGCGAAAGAGTATATTAAAGCAGGAGATATATTTCAAGTAGTTATTTCCCAGCGATTACAAGCTCAATACCAAGGGAACCCTTTTGAATTATATCGATCTTTGCGGCTAATTAATCCCTCACCCTATATGGCTTATTACAACTTTAATGGATGGCAAATTATTGGTTCATCACCGGAAGTAATGGTGAAAGCCACGAAAACCGCAGAGGGAAAAACTAAAGCCATATTACGTCCGATTGCAGGAACAAGACCGAGGGGAAAAACCTATCAAGAAGATCAAACTTTAGCTACAGACTTATTACATGATCCCAAAGAAATCGCTGAACATGTTATGTTGGTCGATTTGGGCAGAAATGACTTAGGGAGAGTATGTGTCAAAGGTAGCGTTAATGTCGATGAATTGATGGTTATCGAGCGTTATTCTCATGTAATGCACATCGTTAGCAATGTTGTGGGAGAATTGGCCAAAGACTATACGCCTTGGGATTTATTAAAAGCCGCCTTTCCTGCAGGTACGGTAAGTGGTGCACCCAAAATTCGTGCCATGGAAATTATCAATGAATTAGAACCTCAAAGGCGGGGTCCTTATTCGGGAGTTTACGGTTATTATGACTTTGAAGGACAACTAAATACAGCCATAACTATTAGAACCATGATTGTGGAAAGGTTAGACAGTACGGAAAATTATCGGGTATCCGTTCAAGCCGGGGCCGGATTGGTAGCGGATTCAGATCCCGAAAAAGAATATCAAGAAACTTTAAATAAAGCTAGAGGTTTATTAGAGGCAATTCGCAGTTTAAGTTAATAGACCTCTTGCAAAAGTCAAAAAATCTGGTCGTCAGAGAAGTCAGGAGTCAGAAAGGCTTGGATAATCCAAAATCCAAAATCCAAAAGCGGTCGGACCCCGCGCCGCCGAAAGGCGCAAGCGGTGGAAGCCCGCGACGACGGAAGTCGCAAGGGAACGTCCACCAAGAGAGGGAATGCCGACCAAGAGATCCAAAATTACCTAACTGAGAAATCTATTTTTGCAAGAGGTCTAATCATTTGCCATACTCCGCCAAGAAAAAGCCTCCACCATGAAGGAGGAGGCTTATTGATTTAGCAAGGATTTAAAACTAAAATAATCTTAGTCAAGATCTGGCATTGCTAAAGTAGGTTCAGTTTCACGATCAATCCCTTTCTCGAAACCACCAGCAGCAGCACGAGCTCTTCCAGCGTGCCATAAATGACCAACTAAGAAGAAGAAACCTAAAGTGAAGTGAGAAGTTGCTAACCATGCACGGGGAGATACATAGTTAAATGAATTTACGTCGGTAATCACACCACCTACAGAGTTTAAGGAACCTAAGGGTGCGTGGGTCATATATTCAGCAGCACGACGTACTTGCCAAGGTTGAATATCGTTTCTGACTTTATCTAAGTCTAAACCATTAGGACCACGAAGGGGCTCTAACCAAGGACCTCTGAAGTCCCAGAAACGCATGGTTTCACCACCGAAAATGATTTCCCCAGTAGGAGAACGCATTAAGTATTTACCTAATCCGGTAGGTCCTTGAGCAGAACCGACGTTAGCACCTAAGCGTTGGTCACGGATTAAGTAAGTTAAAGCCTGAGCCTGAGATGCTTCAGCACCAGTAGGACCATAGAACTCACTGGGATATGCGGTATTGTTGTACCAGACCATAGTAGAAGCGATGAATCCCATTAAGGATAAAGCACCTAAGCTGTAGGAAAGATAGGCTTCACCAGACCAGATGAAGGCACGACGAACCCAAGCAAAAGGCTTAGTTAAGATGTGCCAAATACCACCGAAGATACAGATTAAGCCAACCCAGATATGACCACCGATAATGTCTTCCATGTTATCGACACTAACAATCCAACCTTCCCCACCAAAGGGTGCCTTGATTAAGTAACCAAAGATAATCGCCGGGTTAAGGGTTGGGTTGGTAATCACACGAACATCACCACCACCGGGGGCCCAAGTATCATAGACACCACCAAAAAACATGGCTTTGAATACGAGTAAGAAAGCACCGATACCCAAAAGGATTAAGTGGTAACCAATAATATTGGTCATTTGGTTTTTATCTTTCCAATCATAGCCAAAGAAACTAGAATATTCTTCTAAAGTTTCAGGACCACGTAAAGCGTGATAAAGACCACCTAAACCTAAAACGGCAGAGGAGATAAGGTGAAGAACACCCACTACAAAGAAGGGGAAAACATCGGTTACTTCACCACCGGCACCTACACCCCAGCCTAAAGTAGCAATGTGGGGTAAAAGAATGAAGCCCTGTTCATACATAGGCTTTTCAGGTATGAAGTGAGCAGTTTCGAATAAGGTCATTGCGCCAGCCCAGAAGACAATTAGACCTGCATGGGCAACGTGAGCACCTAATAATTTACCGGAAAGATTGATAAGTCTAGCATTACCAGACCACCATGCAAAACCGGTAGATTCTAGGTCACGACCGCCGATGGGATTAGAGAGCGTTACCACGTGGAAGTACCTCCTCAGGGAATACAAATTTTTCGTGGGGTTGATCTTGAGGCGCCATCCATGCGCGCAACCCTTCGTTTAATAGGATGTTTTTGGTATAAAAAGTCTCAAACTCTGGATCTTCCGCCGCTCTTAATTCTTGAGAGACGAAGTCATAAGCACGGAGGTTAAAGGCTAAACCGACAATCCCAATGGAACTCATCCACAATCCAGTGACAGGTACAAACAACATAAAGAAGTGTAACCAACGTTTGTTGGAGAATGCAATTCCGAAGATTTGAGACCAGAAACGGTTTGCTGTCACCATAGAATAGGTTTCTTCAGCTTGGGTAGGTTCAAAGGCACGGAAAGTGTTTGCCTGTTCACCATCTTGGAATAAGGTATTTTCTACCGTTGCACCGTGAATAGCACAAAGCAATGCACCACCCAAAATTCCGGCAACACCCATCATGTGGAAGGGGTTGAGTGTCCAGTTATGAAATCCTTGTAAGAATAAGATAAAGCGGAAGATTCCTGCTACTCCAAAAGAAGGAGCAAAAAACCAGCTAGATTGTCCTAAAGGATACATTAAAAACACACTAACAAATACGGCTATAGGACCAGAGAAAGCGATAGCATTATAAGGACGAATCCCCACAAGACGAGAAATCTCAAATTGACGTAACATGAAGCCGATTAAAGCAAAAGCTCCGTGTAAGGCTACGAAAGGCCATAAACCACCGATTTGAAACCAGCGAGTTAAACTTCCTTGAGCTTCAGGTCCCCACAAAAACAGTAAGGAATGTCCAAAAACGTCCGCGGGACTAGATACAGCCACAGTTAAGAAGTTAGCACCTTCTAAATAAGAACTGGCTAAACCGTGAGTGTACCAAGAGGTAACGAAGGTCGTACCAGTTAACCAGCCCCCTAATGCTAAATAAGCACAGGGAAACAGAAGAATACCGGACCAACCAACGAATACAAAGCGGTCTCTTTTGAGCCAGTCATCAAGGGCATCAAACCACCCTCTTTCTGCTGGTGCACGTCCGACTGCAATGGTCATAATCTTTCTTTTTTTAACTTATCAAGTTTTACTTTTTTTTTGTCTCTACTATTATTATTGGAGACGAAGTTGCCACTCAGCAATAATACTGATATGCAATTAACTTTTCTTAATATAGCATGAGTTAGCCGTTAGTGTAACCCTGTTTAAAGACAAGATTTAGGTATGCCTTTAAACTTGCTATTTCTATTTCTAACAAATTTTTTAACAAATTGTCACATTTCTCTCAGAATTTTTGCATAAATTCAAAATAAATGTGCGGACAAAATACTATTCTCCTCTGTTTTCACCTTTACCAAAGGTGATTAAGGTTAAACAAGTAAATTTATTGATTAAGCAGTTGAGTATAAGCAGAAAAACCACCATTGATCAGGGATTCAACGGTATTTTCGGCATTTTGTACCCAATAGTTATCTCCTGAACGCACAAAAATTCTTTCCTGTAAACTATCCACAATAGCCACAACAGGAATTACCGCATCGTTTTTATCCCCTGATTGTTCTTGCAACATACTCTTTAATTTTCCTTGTATTTGGGGTTGACAGGCCTGTTCGGGGGTAAGCCGAATATAAACTATTGTGACATTTTCCATTCTGTTAATGTTATTAATAATAATTTGTGATTTATCATCTTTATGATCTGCTTTTCCCCAAATAATTACAGGAGTATCTTCTAGTAAATTATCCTTTACTTGGTCATAATTACTAGCAAAAACAATGGCATCGGCTTGACCAGAAATGTCTTCTACCGTCAAAAAAGCCATATTATTATTATTTTTATCAATATGATTTTTGATAGTTGTTAACATTACGATGGCACAAATTTTTTTCCTTGTTTTTTGTGCTGATAATTCACCAATATCAATGGGAGATAATATTTTAGCTATATTTTTTAGTGGTTTTAAAGGGTGTTCCGATACATAAAATCCTAAATGTTCTTTTTCCGATTTGAGTTTTTCTTGTACAGAAAAATCGGAAACATTCGGTAATTGTGGTGCATTTTCATAGTGAACTTCTGATGTAGATTCAGACTCATCAGGTAACATTAAATCAAAAACATTCAACTGTCCCGTTTCTTGTTCTTTGATACGCTTTTGTGACCAAGTAATCATCAAATCCAAACTCTCAATTAACTGTCGGCGGTTCTCGTGAATTGAATCAAATCCCCCCGCATAAGTTAAAGTTTCTAAAGCTCGACGATTGACAGTTTTTAAGTTAATTCTTCCGATAAAATCAGCAAAATTAAGGAACTTTCCTCCCGCTTTTTTCCTTGCTTCTAATATATTTTCAATGGCAGATTCTCCTAAATTTTTTACCGCTGAGAAACCAAATAAGATATCTTTACCTTGAGGCATAAATTCCTTGTGGGAATAGTTAATATCAGGCGGTTTAACATCAATACCCATCTTTAGACAATTTTCTCGATATTTCTCGATTTTGTCCTGATTATCGCTACTAGCCGTCAATAAAGCCGACATATATTCCACAGGATAATTAGCTTTTAAATAGGCTGTTTGATAAGTGACATAAGCGTAGGCGGTAGAGTGGGATTTATTGAAGCAGTTAGAGGCAACTAAACCATTGGCTAATACAAAATTGTGATCTGTTTCTACCCCAATATCATAGACTGGCTGAATACCGAGGGATCGTTTGTTAACTATTTTCACCATAAAAATTTATCGTAAGTTAGTCAGTAAATATAATTGTACATTTCATCCTAAAAAAGACTATGATTAAGAGTCTATCCGTCAAAGACTTAAAAGACTTAGAAGGCCTAGAAGATTTAGCATCAACTGTTGTGGGATTTTGCCACCTTCACCGATTTAACTAATTGCTTGAAGAATTGCTGGTTAACGCATCCACAATAGTTTGAGTGTTTGCTTTTAAAATTTTGATATAGGTATCCGCTTCACCGCCTTTGATACCAATAGAGTCTGAGTAGAGTTTTCCTTCGGCTACTTTTACTCCTGCTTCTCGGGCTACAGTTTTAATTAAAGTAGGGTTAATGGTAGTTTCGGCAAAGATGGCTTTTACCCCACTATTTTTGATGATTTCTACTAGATTTTTAATGGTTTGGGCACTGGGTTGTTCTTCCGTACTAATACCGATGAGAGTGCCAGGAATTTCTAAGCCATAAGCATTACTGTAATATTGAAAGGCATCGTGACTGGTGATTAATTTTCTCTGATGGGGGGGAATTGTGGCAATTTGAGTTTTTATCCATGAATCTAATTCTTGCAATTCCTTGATTAATTGGGCTGCATTTTGAGTAAACTTGTTTTGATTTTCGGGATCAATGTCAATTAATTTATCTCGGATTGTTTCTACCATAATAATCCCGTTTTCTGCATTCCCCCAAACATGAGGATCAGGTTTTTTCTGTCCTTCATACTCAAAATCAAGAGGTTTTATCTGTTCTCCTACCGCTAATTTATTAGCTTTAATACCAGCAGAATTAATCAATTTAATAATATTTGGTTCGAGATTATAACCGTTATATAAAATTAAATCAGCTTTTTCTAAAGCGATCGTATCTTGAGGCACAGGTTCATAAATATGAGGATCTGCTCCAGGTTGTAAAATACTAATATGATTAATCTCCTGTCCGCCGATTTCTTCCGTTAAATTAGCTATAATTGTACTCGTAGAAACGACTTGAGGTTTACCGTTAACGTTATTTGATAATTTTTGTGAATTTTGACTACAACTATCTAACAAAATAAGTAAACTAGTGAGAAAGATAAATTTTTTGATCGTCATAAGAAACTTATTGGCATTTTCATAATCTTTTCATAAACTGTAGCATATTATTAATTGTTTTCCTTTTGTTCCTCGAATCGAAAATTTATGTCTAGTAATTATCCTCAGAAAATTAGTGCTCTTTGGACATCTTTCCTTTTGGGAACCCTATTTCACACCGATCTGGGATTGATGCCGCTTTTCCACGAGATGAAAGTGGAGCATTCCCACGCTACTGGCAGTTTGAACGCTATCTTTGGCTTTATGCTAGTATTTTTTGTGATCCCAATGCTGGCAATTATTGCCCCCACCTTTACGGACGCTAAGTCCTACCGCACTTTTCACTTTGGCTTGACCATTGCCTATTCCGTGATGAATTTAGCTCATCTTATTGCCGATATTGTTGTCTTAGCCCCTTGGTACCAACTGGTATTGATGACACTTTTGCTGTTAATTGGACTATTATTAAGCCTAGTGTCTTTCCAGTGGCTAAAATCCTCTGGAAAAAGTAAAAATTAGCACAGCAATTCTCATTAGACCTCTTCAAAAATAAGAAAATTCCAGTTAAAGTCTATTGACTAAATCTCTGGCTTTAGTGATTGTCTCCGGTAAAACACCGACAATTAGAGCAAATACTTCATCGGGGATCTGGTTTGTTGTCTGTGTATCGAACCAATGCTCAAATTGATTAAGAATTACTTGTGCCCTTTCGTGGGACATAGGATTATCTGTAATTTGTTTGATTAATCTTACCCATTGTCTTCTAATTAAATAAGCTCGTTGTCTTTCTTGCCGATTCGAGGGTTGAATTAAAGATAATTTACCCAGGGGTATAATTTTTTGTAAATCTTGATCAAAACATCCTCCGACAATTGCACCGGGGCCGGCAAATTCTGCATAATGAGTTTTAATTAGAATTAAGCCATTTTTCTTTTTAGGATTAATTACCAACAAGTTTTTATCCCGCAAAAAATCATTTATGTCGTATTCAATTGAATTGGAGGCAATACTCATAATCAAATGGATTTTGCTAAGAGTAAACGACGTTTACTTGGTAAGAATAAACTAAATAAGTCAGTTTCTATTTTGCGAATAGTATAACCATTTTGTGAATACAACTGTTGTCCACCTTGATTGCTTGCTAAAACATGAAGATAAAGCTCTTTAAATCCAAGATTTTTGGCCATTTTTTCGCATTTAGAAAGCAGTTGACTTCCGATGCCCTGACGGCGATAATTTTCCCCCACTGCCAGATTTGCGATATAAGCATATTTTCTTTTTCCCCTCCAACTACACTCCGTACGAAAAGATAATTCTACAGTACCAATTATCGTCCTAGAGCTTTCTTTTCCCAGTGCAATAGTATTTACGGCTACAAAACAAAAATGACCAGGATCAGGTTTTTTCAGACGATTACGCAAGTCTTCACAAACACCCAATTTGATAAATGGATAAATCCAGAGGGTTAAATCATTAAAATTGTTAAAACTAAGGGTCAAAACATCACCGATATCACTAACATCATTCATATTAGCTAGGCGAACCAATGTAGATGATGATTGTTGAGTAGGTGATGTTGAGGGAAAAAAATTTTGAGAACCAAAGAATGATGATTGCACGAATAACAAAAGATAATGGATAATAATAATGGATAATAAATATATAAATATATAAATATATATATGGTTTAAATACGGTTTAATTATTTACTATCTTAGCAAGAATTACCTCACGGAAAAAACTAAGGTTAATATTAGTTGAATTTTTGGTTAAAATTTAATTCTGTTGAGGTGCAAAAATAATTTTATAAATAATGGATACAAACAACTTCGTTTTACGACAAGATATCACTGGTGCAAGACGTTTTAGCAATTTATGGTGGGCGAGTGTGGTCTCTATCGGCGGTATTGGTTTCTTACTCGCTGGTTTATCCAGTTACTTTCATACCAATCTTCTCATAGTTAGTGATACTTCTAAACTTCAGTTCATCCCTCAAGGTATTGCTCTCACTTTCTATGGTATAGTCGGTACTTTATTAGCCTTATATTTGTGGTTAATGGTTTTCCTCAATGTTGGCGGTGGTTATAACGAGTTTAATAAACAAAAAGGTAATGTTACTATTTTTCGTTTCGGATTCCTCGGTAAAAATCGCCGTATTGAATTAGTTTATAATTTGGATGATATTCAGGCTATTAGGGCAGAAATTAAAGAAGGTTTAAACCCCAAAAGAACTTTATATTTAAGGGTTAAACCAAAAAGAGATATTCCTTTAACTCCTGTGGGTGAACCGATTTCTCTTGCTAAATTAGAAAATCAAGGTGCAGAATTGGCCCGTTTCTTAACGGTACCTTTAGAAGGACTGTGAACAATTAACAATTAACAATCATAGGCAAGATGCCTACACCACAATATTAATTATCAGTTATCCTAAGGGTTGAATAATATTCAATCTGAGCCAATTACACTTATTTTATGACGGTGATGAAAATTTCCAATCATCTCAATGTTTTTTTGATTTTGTTTCTCGTAACAGCTATTAGTTTATCTGGATGTCAGCAGTTAGGTGCAAATACTGCTACAGAAAATAATAATGCTAACACTGAAGAAACTGTCAATGAAAATCCTCCTGAAATTACTCAAACTACTGAAAATACAATGAATTTACCTCGATTAGAAGGCAAGGCTACGGTGGTGATGAAAGTTAATGGTCAACCTATTACTATTGAGGTTGACGGTGATAATGCTCCAATTACGGCGGGTAATTTTGTTGATTTAGTCCAAAAAGGAATTTATAATGGTCTAGTTTTTCACCGAGTGGTTAAAGATCCAGCTCCCTTCGTAGTACAAGGTGGGGATCCTCAAGGCAAAAACCCTAATTTTCCCGTTTCTTCTTTAGGTACTGGCGGTTATAATGATCCCCAAACTCAAAAGCAACGTTATATTCCTTTAGAAATCCGTCCCCAGTATGAGGAAACGAAAAAAGACGTTAAACCACCTGAAATTATTTATAGCACCACCATTGAGCAACCACCACAGTTAAAACATGATTATGGTGTAATCGCGATGGCTAGATCTCAAAGTCCTGATTCTGCTTCCTCTCAGTTTTATTTTACTTTAGCGGATTTACCTTTCCTTGACGGTAGTTATGCTGTGTTTGGTAAAGTTACTGAAGGTATGGATATAGTCGAAAAAATTAAACAAGGCGATCGAATTGACACAGCGGAGGTGATTGCTGGGGGAGAGAATCTGAAAAAGTAGTTTATAGGCACAGAATACATTGCCCCTAGTACTCTGACAACTTTATATTGAGGAACTGGTTAGGATAATTTTGGATTTTGGAGAATAATCCTATCCCTCGAATTAAAAATATCAGAGTACTAGGATGGTTGCCTGTTAATGAAGGATTGCTAATGGTTTTTGATGGTTAAAGTTGTTGTTACAGGTATTAGTCTTATTAGTTGCTTGGGGGATAAAAATGCGACTTGGGAGGTTATTATTAAAGGGATTTCCGGTATAAAACTTAGTCAGCCCTTCGATTATTTTCCTCCTTTACCCTTAGCATTAATTAATTCTCAGCCTTGTTTTATATCTGATCTGACGGCCCAATTAATTGACGATGTTTGTTCAGATGGGAATATTTCTCCCCCCTTACATGATACGGCAGTGGTTATTGGTTCAAGTCGTAGTTGTCAAAGTCAGTGGGAGGTTTTTTTATCGACCTTATCTTCATCAAATTTAGATAAAATTCAACATTTTTCTCCTTCCTGGTTACAAACTTTGCCCCATCAACCTGCTGTTATTGTCGCCAATTATGTTCAAACTTCCGCGGCGGTGTTGTCTCCTGCCAATGCCTGTGCGACGGGATTAGTGGCGATCGCCCAAGGATATGAACTAATTAAACAAAAAAAATGTAAAAGAGTCATAGTCGGGGCAGTGGAAACCCCCATAACTCCTTTAACTATCGCCGGATTTAGGCAAATGAAAGCGTTAGGTAATAACGGATGTTACCCGTTTGCAACCAAAAGAGACGGATTTGTGTTAGGGGAAGGAGGGGCAATGTTAATATTAGAAACTGAAGAATTAGCCCGAAGTCGTACAGCTAAAATCTACGGTGAGATTCTCGCATGGGGTATGAGTTGTGATGCCCATGCCATGACATCCCCTTCTCCAGAGGGAAAAACAGCCATGAAAACGATTCAACAATGTTTAAGTCGTGCCGGGTTACATCCAAAAGAGATAGATTATATTCATGCTCATGGTACAGGTACAATTCTTAATGACCACAGAGAAGCTAAAATTATTTATGAATTATTCAATGACGCCCCCAAGATAAGTTCCACCAAGGGAGCGACAGGTCATACATTAGGTGCTTCGGGTGCTATGGCTACGGTTCTAAGTTTGATGTCTTTAGAAAAACAGATATTGTTACCGAATATCAGCTTATCACCACTGGATTTTGACCTTAATTTTTGCCAAGAATCAAGTAACTATAAGTTAAATAAAATGCTTTGTTTTAGCTTTGGATTTGGGGGACAAAATGTTATTCTGGCCTTGGGAAAATAAGTCAGTTCTTCATCAAAGATTTATACAGTAGGTGGAAGAGTTGAAGTATCAAGAAGCTTTTTTGGTGATGATCATATCCTGCTGACGAGGCTGGGGAATAAGTTTTTGATTATGAACTTGTTGACGACCATTATTCACAACTCTTAACATATCACTAAGATCTTTCTCCAGTTTACATAACACCGAGTCAGCATAAATATCAGCTTCGTTTTGAATCTCTTCGGCTTCCAGAATAGCTTGTTGCCGAGTTTTAATGGCTTCTTGTTGAATTTTTTGTCTAATTTGTTCTACTTCAGCAATGGTTTTCCGTTGTAAATTTTCGCAGTCTTGTTGTACTTGTCTTCTAATTTGATGAGCCTGACTTTCAGCTTGTTGAACTATCCGAGAATCATCCAATAATTGAGCCGCCTTTCTTTGGGCATTTTCAACAATTTTTTGAGCATAGTTTTGAGCCTCTGAAAGAATTTGCTCTCTTTGTTGCAATAGTTGAGTTGCCTGTTGTAAACAATCAGGAATATTAATTCTGATTAAGTCTAGTTGATTAATCAATGGCTCTTCATCGATCAAAGTTTTACCCGTAAAAGGGATACTAGTACCATTGAGTATTAAATCTTCTAATCTATCTATTTCTTCCGGCATATTAACACCCATTTCCTCGATTGTGGGAGGTTTTTCTGGTGAAGAGGTGACATTAGCAACTTGTTGCTGAGAGGGTAAATTATTGGTCATGGTCAATTTTAAATCTCCTTTGTTATTTTAACAGAATAAATTAAAAGTTAATAATTAAACTATCTTAGACTCTTTGGACTCTATTGGGCAAATTTGGCTAACGATAGTGTTG
The DNA here is from genome assembly GCA_963749915.1 of uncultured cyanobacterium. Lineage (GTDB taxonomy): Bacteria > Cyanobacteriota > Cyanobacteriia > Cyanobacteriales > Cyanobacteriaceae > Geminocystis. The sequence continues at coordinate 61,338 of CAVVOP010000008.1, read as the reverse complement.
CCAGTTGGTTTGCTAAACAAATTACTCAATTATCCATCGTCCATTCATAAAATTCTACGGATTCAGGATTACAACTATGACAACCGCCACATTTTTTGCCCTCGATTTGTCTCACTCTTCCTTTGCGAATAAGACGGTTTAACATCAGACGAATAGCATCAGCATCAGAATGAGCATACATAGCTAACTCTTCTAAAGATGCTTTACGGTGTTTAATTAAATAATTTTGTATGTCTGTTAAAATCATTTTTTATTCCCTAAACAATAGCCTTTTTGACGGTTTTAATAGGGCGAATTTGACTAAGACTAAATAACACTCCTACTAAAATTAGACTCATTGCCACAATCCATGTCAGTGAAAAACTGGGATGTTGAGAAAAAGTCGCTACCTGATAAAACATCGTTGCTACCCAATAAGCCATACCAGTAGTCCATGCGGCGACAAAAACTGTCCACCATAAATTAGTTTCACGATAAACCGCCGCAGTAGCGGAAACGCAAGGAAAATAGAGCAAAACAAATAAAAGATAAGCAAAAGCCCCAGCTTGTCCATTAAAACGCTTCACCATTGCTCCAAAAGTGCCTTTATCGACTTCTTGTTCTTCGGCGGCGGTTTCGATGTTTTCACTATTAGCAATACTTAAGCCTAAAGGATCGAGTAATTGAGATGGTAAATCAGCTAAATTCGCAGGAATCGTGGCAAAAGCATCTTTTATACCTCCCCAGAAGCTATATTCATCTATTTTCGCTTCCTCATCGGCATTATCTTCTTTTGCTAATTGACTGTAAAGGGAATCTAAAGTTCCTACCATGGCTTCTTTCGCAAAAACTCCCGTGAAAATTCCCACCGTTGCCGCCCAATTTTCTTGAGTTAATCCCATGGGTGAAAATATAGGAGTGACAGCTTCGGAAGTAACACTTAAAACCGAATTTTTGGTATCTTGGTTGCCAAAAGAGCCATCAAAACTGACAGAATTTAACAAGCCTAAAACCATCACCATCAAAATAATTACTCGCCCTGCTTTCCATAAAAAGGCTTTTAATCGATCCCATGTCCTAATTAACACACCTTTAACACGGGGTAAATGATAAGGCGGTAATTCCATGACAAAATGACTAATTTCTCCTTTGAGTAAGGTATTTTTCATCACTATTCCCGTAAAAATAGCGGCGACAATACCCAATATGTACAATCCAAAGACAATATTTTGTCCACCTATAGGGAAAAAAGCCGCCGCAAACAGTGCATAAACGGGAAGCCTTGCACCACATGACATAAAAGGATTCATCATTACCGTCATTAGGCGATCGCGAGAATTTTCGAGGGTACGAGTTGCCATGATTGCAGGTACGTTACAGCCAAACCCCACCAACATTGGCACAAAAGATTTTCCCGGAAGCCCGACTAATCGCATTAATCTATCCATAACAAAAGCCGCCCGTGCCATATAACCAGAGTCTTCCAAAATGGAAAGAAATAAAAACATAAAGCCAATTACGGGAATAAAAGTGGCTACGGTTTGAATACCGCCCCCAGCACCATCAGCGAGTAAAGCAATTAACCATCCGGGAGTATTAATGCCCTGTAAAACATGAGCTAAACCATCGACAAAGATAGTAGCGGCAGTCATGTCAAAAAAGTCGATAAATGCTGCACTAACGTTAATGGTAAAGAGAAACATAAGATACATCACACCGAAAAAAATGGGAACACCCCACCAACGATGGAGTACAATTTGATCTAAACGATCGGATAAGTTACTACTAATTTCACCCTGTCGCCCCGTCGCTCCTTGGGTAAGTTGCTGAATAAAACCATAACGACTATCGGCAATCATAATATCAATGTCGTCACCTAGTACTTGATGAATTTGACGACGATGTTTAGCGATTAGGGAGGGTAATTCTTCCCCACCTAAATTTTCAATACCCCGATCTTCATACTGTAATAAACTTAAAGCCGTCCAACGAGGCTCAACAATCCGTTTTGTGCTATTTTCAGTGATGTAAGAAACTAATTCTTCTAAAGCCTCCTCAATTACCGCTGGATAAGCTATATAGGAAACTGAATTGGTCAAATTCTGAACTTCTTCGGCAATAACATTAATTAATTCTTTGATACCTTGCCCATTAACTGCACTGATAGAAACTACTCGACAACCTAATCTTTCTCTGAGTAAATTGGTATCAATAGAAATCCCTCTTTTTTCGGCAACGTCCATCATATTCAAGGCAATTACCATGGGTAAGTGCATCTCCATGATTTGAGTTGTTAAATAGAGATTACGTTCTAAATTAGAAGCATCGACAATATTAATAATTAAATTCGCTTCTCCTGAAAGTAAATAGTCTCTTGCTACTAATTCATCTAACCCCGTTTCTTGGTCATCCACATCTAAAGAGTAAACTCCGGGTAAATCCACTACAGTAATTTCTTTACCTTGATGATTAAATTTACCTTCTTTGCGATCGACTGTAACACCGGGCCAGTTTCCTGTGCGTTGATTTGCACCCGTTAAGGCATTAAAAAGGGTGGTCTTTCCGCAATTGGGATTACCTATAAGTCCTATAATTGGTTTTAGCATACTTTTATTTTGTTGATGGTTAATGGTCAAGATAACAAGTAAAAATACTTATTAACTATTGAAAAAGGTTGTTTCATGGCTGTTAACTATTAACTATTAACTATTAATAATTTCTACTATTAAAGTGTCAGCTTCTCGTTTACGCAAACTTAAATGAAAATCTCTAACTTTAATTTCGATGGGATCTCCTAAAGGTGCTACCCTAATTACGGTAAATTCTGTGGAAGGCGTTAACCCCATTGATAATAATTTAGCCTTATAACCTCTCATGGTTTTTTCATAACCTAAAACACGTCCTACCGTACCGCTTACCATTTCTCGTAAATAAACTCTCGTTGCATTTGTCATCAAATTTTTCTCTTGATTGAATAAAGGCTCATTACTAACTAAAATTTTCTGTGCCATACCTGCCCCGATACCCATTCTTTGATCTTGAATTGCGATCATTACCGAACCACTAGGTTGTACATTAATAATTTGAAGTTTCGTACCCGGAATTAAACCCATACCTAATAGTCGATTAGTTCCTCCCCCGCCTGTAAATCCGACAACCCACACTGTAACACCGAGTTTAGCTTGAGAAAGAGGATAGCTAGAAGTTGGAAATTTTTGATCTAAGGTCGTCGTTGTATCATCTTCTAAATTGGATTTTTCACCCCAATAAGAAAATTTCTGTATATGTGTTTTATTGATATTACCAGATCTCATCATTGTCTAATTTTCCCCGATACTATTGATTATTTTTCTCAATAATTTTATTATTTAACATTAAGTACCTATTTTCAAAGATCTTAAACATTTCTTAATGATTATCTATAAATCAATTAATACCAAATAGTTTCAGTCTATTTTATAGTCCCACGTGGGGAACAGGGAATAAGCAGCAATATAGTAAGCAGTATTAAATTGAAAATAAACTTAATTATTAATGAACCATTATTTATTATTAATAATTCCCATCAAAGTCGTAGTTGATTTAAAATCATCATTTAGCCAGCAACCAACTTCTATGGTGACATATTTGTCCTGTCCAATTTTCTCAATTTTATCGGCGATACGATACCAATAAGTTTCTTGTTTAAGAGTATCATTTTCATCCCCTGCTGAACCAAAACAATCATATTCAAAATCTATCATTCCGCCTAAATCCGTATTAGAAAGCCCCACCTCAATTGTCTCAAAAGGGAAATCTACCCAAGGTTGCCAAACACTCCATCCTGTTTCCTTGGTTAAGGGGGGAGAGGAATTATTAATATTATCGGGTATAGAAAAAACCGTTAAATTTAAGCTACTTATTAATAAAATAAATAAGGAAATTGTACTAGAAAATGATATTAATTTCAACATAATAAAATCAATTTATTCACGAGTGCCACATCAATTATATTAGTTCTTCCAGTTTTAACTAATTTACTTTCTTCCACAATGCTAAACCTCCCCCTCTACCTCTAGCGGCAATTACATTTTCGGTGACATAAAAGTAACTAAAAAAGGCTTGTCGATTAATATTTGTTTCATAAAAATTGGCTTCGCTATTCCTACCATTTCTGATGTTCATTTCATAAATTTTTACATCTAAAATCCACATTTTTAAATAAGTAAAATCAAAAGCCATGATATTTTTTTTGCAAATAAATTTACAAGGTCCATCGACGCAAAACTTTACTAATCCAAATTTTACTATGTTTTCAATTCTTCCTTGATTAAGAGATTTTTCTAAATTTCCAATAGCTGAATAAGAGATAATAATTTTAAAAATAGAAGGAATATAAAAACCACCACCGAGAATATTACCAAATTTTTTTTGACTGTTTTTTGTTCCTGTAATAAAATGTAATTGCCAACATCCTTTTAATTGCTCAAATTGATATTGTGATTTACGTTGATGGCTATGTTTTTCAGCCGCTAATAAAGCCTCAACTAATACTTGACCTTTTGGGTATGAATTTTTATCGTTAACGGCTTGGTTTAAAATGTCAATAAAATTAGTCATTATATTTGTTAAATAAATTTTTGAACATCGGTTAGCAAGAGCGTAATCTAAAAAGTAACATCTATAAAACTAGCCGAATTAATCTTAATTAACCTAAAACCTCAATTAATTTATTTTTTGCAGTAGTTAAAGCCTCATTTAATTTACTGGTATCTTTACCTCCTGCTTGGGCAAGACTAGGTTTTCCACCACCGCCACCGCCACAAATTTTGGCAATTTCACTGATGAATTTTCCTGCTAAAAGTTTTTTCTCCTGATAAATTTTTTCACTAAAAGCGGCGACTAAACTTACTTTTCCAACTTCGGGAATAGAGGCTAAAATTACGGCACTTTCTCCTAATTTTTGTTGTAATCTTTCCCCTGCAGTTTGCAAAGATTTAGCATCTAATTCCCCCATATTTGCCACCAAAATTTTAAATTCGCCTATGGTTTCTGCCTCATTAATTAAACTCTCGGATTTGAGTAAGGCTAACTCTTGTTGAAGATTTTCTAATTCTTTTTGGGTGGCTTTTAATTCACTTTGAAGATTAGAAAAACGCTCAGGAATCTCCTCTGGTTTCGCTTTGAGACGATCGCATAATTCTTTGACCACATCATCCCGCACTTTGAGATATTCTAAAACAGAAGCACCAGCCACCGCTTCAATGCGTCTTACCCCTGAAGAAATGCCCGTTTCCGAGATGATTTTAAACAAGCCAATTTCAGCAGTATTATTAACATGAGTGCCGCCGCACAATTCCATTGATACTCCCGACACGTCTATGACTCTGACTTGTGAGCCGTATTTTTCCCCAAACATGGCGATCGCACCTTTTTGCTTAGCTTCTTCCAATGCCATTACAGAAACACGAGTATCATGGGCTTCAGCTATCCATGTATTAATTAAGTCCTCTACTTGCTGTAATTGGGCTTTAGTAACGGCTTGAGGGCAGTTAAAGTCAAATCGTAATTTGTCGAAGGATACTAATGAACCAGCTTGGGAGATAGAATCAATGACAATTTTTTTCAACGCCGATTGTAATAAATGAGTAGCGGTGTGATTGGCTTTGATTCGATTACGAGATGCCTTGTCAATGGTAGCTCGTAACTTTTGCCCTACTTCAACCGTACCCCTTTCGACGATACCATAATGAACGAAAAACCCCGATTCTTTCTGTACATCGGTAATAGAAATTAATACATTTTCCCCAGCTAAATAGCCCTTATCGCCAATTTGCCCGCCAGATTCAGCATAAAATGGAGTTTTGTTGAGGATTAACTGAATTTTACTTCCTGATTTGGCTTTTTCTACGGATTTGCCACCCACCAATAACGCCTCAATGTGACTAATTAACTGATATTCTTGATAACCTAAAAACTCCGTCGGGTGAATATGCTCGGCCAATTTATCTATGCTACCTTGTACAGTTAAATCGATGGTTTCATGGGCGGATTGCGATCGCACTCTTTGAGCTTCCATTTCCGCTTCAAATTCTGACACATCAACGGTTAAACCTTCTTCTTCAGCAATTTCTTGAGTTAATTCGAGGGGGAAACCATAGGTATCGTATAAAGTGAAAGCATCAGCACCTGAAATTTGGGTTTTTTGCTTACTTTTGAGTTTTATAATCACTTCGTTGAGTAATTTTTCTCCTCTTTCAAGGGTAGCTAAAAATGCCGATTCTTCTCGTTGCAACTCGGTTTTAATCACCTTTTCTCGCTCTCTAGTGTTACTATAAACCCCTTCGAGTAACTGAATCGCCTCTTCTGCTACCTCGTTAATAAAATTACCGTCAATGCCAATTAAACGCCCATGACGCACCACCCGGCGAATTAACCGCCGTAAAATATAACCACGCCCGATATTAGATGCAGAAATGCCGTCAGCAATCATTTGAACTACAGAGCGCACATGATCACCGATAACTTTTAATGATATTTTGGTATTTTCATCGGCTTTTTGATAGTCAATATTTGCCAACTTCGCCGCCACGGCGATGATAGGGAAAATCAAATCAGTTTCGTAGTTATTAGGTACTTGTTGGAGAATTTGCGCCATTCTTTCTAACCCCATGCCAGTATCAATGTTGCGGTTTTGCAGAGGGGTTAAATTACCGTCAGCGTCTCGATTATACTCCATAAACACCAAGTTATAAAACTCGATAAATCGGCTATGGTCTTCCAAGTCAATATTGTCATCACCTAATTCTGGCTTAAAATCATAGTATAACTCAGAACAAGGACCACAGGGACCAGTTGCCCCCGATTTCCAGAAGTTATCTTCTTCTCCCATGGGGATAATCCGTTTTTCGGGGAGACCTATTTCATCTCTCCATATCGCCAAAGCCTCGTCATCTTCTTTAAAGACACTAACAACGATTCTCTCGGCAGGTAGTTTAAATACTTCTGTGGATAATTCCCAACCCCATGCGATGGCCTGTGACTTAAAATAATCACCAAAGCTAAAATTGCCCAACATCTCGAAAAAAGTATGATGTCTGGCAGTGCGTCCGACATTTTCAATATCATTAGTACGAATGCACTTTTGAGAAGTTGTGACACGGGGATAATCAGGGGTTTTTTGCCCTAAAAAAATCGGCTTAAATGGAAGCATTCCTGCGATCGTCAATAAAACAGTGGGATCTTCGGGTACTAATGAGGCACTAGATAAGATTTTGTGTTGTTTTTCTGCAAAAAAGCTTAAAAATTTATCTCTAATTTCATTACCTGTCAAAATAGGAGGGTTATTAGTCATAGAAAATTATCAATATTGGGTTCCTTTTTATTATCTAATAATATGATGTTATTAATAGTTTCTAAGTGTTAATTTTTAATATTTTCCACGATTTATCATCAGATATTTGCAGTAATAATTGGTGATAAGTTCTCAGACTTTCACGATGACCAACACTAATGAAAGTGGTATTTGTTTCTAGGAGATGTTTATATAAATTCGCTTCGTTGTCAGCATCTAATGCACTGGTAGCCTCATCGAGAATGGCATATTGCGGTTGATTAATCAAAATGCGAGCAAAAGCAACCCTTTGTTGTTCCCCTAAAGATAACACCTCACCCCAATCTTTTTCGATCTCAAAACCGCCAAACTTTTCCGCTAAATGGGGTAAATTGACCATATTCAAGATATTTTGCAATTCTGTTTCTGTAAGATTTTTTTCGATACTAGGATAAACTAATTGTTCTCTTAGTGTACCAATAATCATGTAAGGGCGTTGGGGTAAAAAGAGCATTTTGTTTAATTCTGGGCGAAAAATTGCCCCTGTACCTGAATTCCACAATCCAGCGATCGCCCTTAATAATGAACTCTTACCGCAACCACTTGTACCCATAATTAATAAACCATTACCTTGAGGTAAATTTAAACTCACATCTTCCATTAATGTGTTTTGATAATTTGGGGTTTGTAAGGTTAAATGTTCGATGGCTAATTGACCGTTTTCAACGGTATCAATAGTTCGATTTTGAGGAATATTTTTAGTTAATAAATCGACTTTTTCTTCAGGGGATAAAAATTGATAAAAACCCGATAAACGGTTAATTCCAGCGGCAAAAATTGTTAAAGATTGAAACCTGCTAACGATAATATTTAAAGAGAAAAATACCCTAGCAAATGCCCCCGTTGCTTCACTCACTTTTCCTACTTCTAATTCCCCCGATAAAACACTAGGGGCAACTACAATCGCCGGTATAACATAGGGTAAAAATTCAAAAGTATTAACAAATAATCCTAAATATAATTCTTGCCAAATAATAAGAGAATTAAAGTTGTTATATAAGTCAGTAAATAAGTTATTTAAGTGATTTTTTTCTTGGGTTTCTCCTTGATAAAAAGCGATGGATTCCGAGTTTTCTCTGACTCTTACCAAACCGAAACGAAAGTTAGCTTCTTTTTGCAATTGTCCAAAGTTTAAAGTGACTAATTTTTTGCCGAAAACTCCTGTAGTAATTAAAGTTCCCACTAAAGCATAAACCAACAAAAAGATGACTAATTTTTGGGAAATCGACCATAAAACAGCACTAAAAGCCACTACTTGTAAAACCGATTGCACGACGACTAATAAAAATAGCAAAGAGTCTTGAGTAAAACTTCTAATATCTTCAGAAATTCGTTGATCTGGGTTATCAATTTCAATATTTTTTACAGCTAATTGATAAAAAGAACGATTGATAAAATATTTGTCTAAAAAGTGTTCACTTAACCACTTTCGCCAATATAAACCCAACTTACTTTGAGTATAAGAAAAACCAGCAAATAAAGGCACATAAACCACTAAAATTAATAAAAATCTCAGGACAGTCTGCCAAAATTTTGCTTCATCCTTGGCGGCTAAAGTAGAAATTAAACCTCCTTGGGCCGTATTTAATAAGACACTTAATTGAGTATAACCAATTAATAATAATCCTAAGATTCCTAGAAGAATAAATGCTCCTTTTTTTTCATTTCCTAACCAATATAATTTGGCGATTGTCCAAAATCGACGAACAACACTAAAATTAAAACTACCCATATATTTTGATAGTGTAAAAACCTATAATTAAGACTAAAAAATGCGATTACCCAATAAATAATACTTTTAATGGTTCTGATTCTTTCAAAGTTAGTTCCCATGATTTTCTAGACAAAGAAAAAGACTTCTTTTCTCTTCATTCTTTTTATGATTATCAGAGGGAAAAAAGAGAAATTACCCTTATTCCCCCTCCCTGATATTAGTTAGCTATTTTCTCGATACCATTTGATCGTATTTTTTAAACCTTCTTTTAAATCCATCTTGGCAGTAAAACCAAAAGCCTCTTTAGCCTTAGAAGTATCCAAACAACGGCGAGGTTGTCCATTGGGTTTGTCCGTTTCCCATAATAATTCCCCCTCAAATCCCATCAATCCGCAGATTAATTCCGTTAAATCTTTGATGGTGATTTCAAAATTAGTGCCTAAATTTACTGGGTCTGAACTATCATAAAGTTGCGTACCCATAACAATTCCCCTAGCGGCATCGTTGGAGTATAAAAACTCACGGGTAGGACTACCATCACCCCACACAGGAATAACTTTATCTCCTCTTTGTTGTGCCTCGTGAACTTTCCGAATTAAAGCAGGAATTACATGGGAACTACGAGGATCGAAATTGTCTTCGGGACCATACAAGTTTACTGGTAAAAGATAAATACCGTTAAAGCCGTATTGATTGCGATAAGATTGTAATTGCACAAGTAAAGCCTTTTTGGCGATGCCATAAGGTGCGTTAGTTTCTTCAGGGTAGCCATTCCATAAATCCTCCTCTTTGAAAGGTACGGGAGTAAACTTAGGATAGGCACAAATAGTGCCCACACAGGTGAATTTTTTCACCCCAGCCTGATAGGCAGCATGGATTAATTGGGCGCCCATCATCAGATTATCATAGAATAATTCGGCGGGTTTTTCTCTATTTAAGCCGATTCCTCCTACATGGGCGGCTAAATGGATGATAACATCTTGATTGGCTACGACTTTTTGACAATTCTCCCAAAGGGTTAAATCACAGTCTTTCGATCGGGGTATCGTTATTTTATCGGCATCTGCACCAGCTTTAATTAACTCGGCGACAACTTGCTTGCCTAAAAAACCCGAACCGCCAGTAACAAGAATTCTTTTTGTACTTAAATCTAACATAGTAGTCAATAGTGAATAATTAATAATTAACCTCTTTATTTATACTCTTTTTCCCCTTGTTTAACTTGTTCAATTAATTTATTCCTTTTTTATTCATGTAGTCTATTTTCAACGCCTGGCATGGCCATAATATCAAAATCATCATAATATCAAAATAATGGTCATAAGTCCAGACTATACAAATAACAGCCAGGGCAAACGTATCTAAATTTTTATTTATTTTAAGATTAGTTAATTAAAAACTTCGTGTCATTGTCAATGCTGCAGCGGGGTCGCACCGCTGCTTTCTGCCTTAACTTCACCGACAATTATATTTCCTTACCCGAACAGTATTGGATGACTACTGACGGTAAGCAACTCTTAACTTAGCCGAGCGAGATCGAGGATTTAACCTTTGTTCTTCTATAGTAGGTACAATAGGTTTTTTGGTGATTATTTTCAGATTAGGATGATCTCGGAATTGATTTTTAACGATACGATCCTCTAAACTGTGAAAACTTATCACTGCAATTCTTGCCTCCGGCTTCAACCATGTGGGGGCTACTTGTAAAAATTTTTCCAGAGAGGCTAATTCTTCATTTACTTTGATTCTTAACGCCTGAAAAGTTCGAGTGGCTGAGTGTATTTTGCCATAACGATACTTATTTGGCACACAAAAGGCGATCGCTTCGGCTAATTCGACAGTGGTGGAAAAAGGACGTTTTTCCACGATGGTTTTAGCAATACGCCGGGACAATCTTTCTTCTCCATAAAGGTAGATTAAATCCGCTAAGGGTTTCTCTTGCCAACGATTAACTATTTCTTTCGCCGTCAGGGGTTGACTTGTATCCATACGCATATCTAAGTCCCCTTCACGAAGAAAACTGAAGCCTCTTTCTGGTTGATCTAATTGCGGTGAACTGACTCCCAAATCAGCTATAATACCGTCAAATTGAAGATTAAAAGGTTGATAATCGGCAAAGTTTCCTCGCCAAAAATCAACTCTCTCACCATAACTTTTAAGATTTGCTTGGGCAAAATTAACGGCCTGAATATCTCTGTCGATCGCCGTTACTTTGACGCTATCACTATAAGATAAAATCAGACTTGTGTGTCCTCCCGCCCCTAAAGTTGCATCTAAATAATGTCTATTATCAACTATATTTAAATATTCGATAATTTCTTGAGATAAAACTGATTGATGAAAAAAATCGGCTTGTTTTTCTGACATGGGGTAAAATGTGGTTCTTCCAGTTCGACTAGGTGTTAGTTTCGTTACTGATACTGTTGATAGCGAACTGCTTGCAGCAGCACTTGCGCTTCCGCCTACGGCGCAACTCCGTTGAACGCTGAAAAAGTCATGAGGAGGATGATCGCCTTGATGCTTCTAGTCGTATATATAGTAAAATAAGAATAGATTTCGCAATTAATCAAACAAGGGAAAAAGAAGCTCAGAATTAAGCCCATCCCCAAATTATAAGATTATAGAAGGAGGAAAAAATTATGGTTCTCCCTCCATCCTCAATCCATTAAACCGATTCCACCTCTGACCAGACAAATAGCTCATCAAGCTTTTCCCCAAGGAAATTTGTACATGACTCTACGAGATCAACTGGGAACATTTTATCATGGAATGCTTTAGCCATAGTACTCTGACAACTTTGTTTTGAAGGACAAACAGAAGATTAAAAACTCAAACAAAAAATCTTCTCTCCCAACTCCCACCGCCCTTCTCCCCTACTACCACAACCCCTAATTTCAAAATTGTTCAAAAGGAGGGGTAAAATAAACTCGAGATCAATATCAAAAGAAGAAAATAACTAATCCTTTATCCATTGGCGATCGAGTTAAGGTAAAAGATAATCATTATTTTGGTGGACTGGAAGGAGTTGTTACCCAGATTCCCTCTCCTCATTCTCTTGTGGTTGCTTTTGATAATGACCAACGAGAGTTCCTCCGACTCGAAGACTTAGATTTACCATCATTATCTCAACCACAAAAACCTCAGAAGAAAGAAATCTTGATTAAAGAAGGGCTTAACTATAAAGCAGGAGAAGGTTGTAAATGGTATATAGAGGTGGAGGAAAAAACCTATCATCCCACATTCCGCACGTCAATTTGCACTATGTCATGTAATACCTTAACGCCTTGTTTACAAAATATTCTCCAAGTAATAAAACAACGAAATTGAGATTAAACAAATATAAATACTGTAAAAATCTGTATATGGCGATGCCAAAGGCACAGCGAAGCTGCCCGCAAAAAACAATAAATATATGTATTACCTATAGTAAAGTTGCGTAAAAGTCATTAAAATATGATTGTTTTCTAAAAGAACATGCGAAATGTGGGTTAAATGTTTCGATTACTACTCTAAATACAATACAGCAGTACCTTAATAACCATGAGGAGGAAGCATTGAGAGCTTTGCTCTGACGCTCTTGCGATCGCGCAGCGAATCAATTTGTAGCTTATAAAAAGAATTTAGGCTTTATTTAGGCATAATTCTTCTTTAAGTCCAGTTAATTATTCTTCTGTTTTTTAATGAGAAACTTTTTTTATATATTTTTGGGATTTTTAGCAGGACTAATAGGTATATTATTTAGTCAAGTTTTATTATTAATTCCCTTAATCGATTATTTGCCTAGTTTTTTTAGTAAAGCTGCTTTATTTTTGTTTCCCATTACAAGCACTGCTTTAGCTGTTTCAATGGTTTGGGGGGAAATATTCTTAAACAATCCTACTCGTTTTAAGGCGTTGCATCATTGCGGGATGATTTATAATAAAAGCGAAAATTTTAAGAAGGCGATCGCCACGAATAAAAATGAAAATAAATTGTCCCAAATGTAATGCTAATGAGATTATAAAAAATGGTCAAAGGAGAGGAAAACAAAACTATAGATGCAAAAAGTGTGGTCGTCAATTTGTCGAATTTTATTCTGATATTGGTTATGATTTACAAACAAGAGAAGAATGCTTAAAAATGTACTTAAATGGCAGTGGGTTTAGGGCACTCTTAGCGGGTAAAAAAAGTTAATCACAATACAGTAATAAGATGGGTAAAAAAAGCAGGAAAAAAGATATTAAATAATAAATATAAATACGAAAAACCTTTAGTTGGACAATTAGATGAACTCCAAACTTTTGTTGGAAACAAAAAGAACAAGATCTGGATATGGACTGCTGTAAATAAAGCTAAAAAAGGAATTTTAGAATGGCAAATAGGAGATAGAAGTTCTAATACATTTGAAAAATTATGGGAAAAAGTAAAAGATTGGAAATGCTTTTTTTGGATAACAGATGGGTACAAAGTTTATCCGTCATTTATTCCCGATGGAGATCAAATTATTAGTAAAACATACATGACAAGAGTTGAAGGAGAAAATAGTAGGCTAAGACATTATTTGGCAAGACTACATAGAAAAACATTTTGCTATTCTAAGTGTCAAGAAATGCTCTTATTGTCAATAAAACTTCTTATTTATTACTTAAATAATAATGATATTTCGCTAATAATCTAAATTTTAAAAAACTATTTTTACTTTTTTTAGATTACTAGCGATCGCACGCAGTGCGCCACATGTGATCGCCTTTAATAAATATTTTTTCTTAATACTAAATAATTGCATATCATCCCGCAATGATGCAACGCCACTAAAAGAGAATTAAAAGATTATTTAGAAGATATTTTAGAAACATTATTAATTATTGAAACATTTACAGAAGATTTACCTTTCGATTCTTTTGTTAATGATAAAAACCCACATTCCGCATGTTCTTTTAGAAAACAATCATATTTTAATGACTTTTACGCAACTTTACTATAGGTAATACATATATTTATTGTTTTTTGCGAGCAGCTTCGCTGTGCCTTTGGCATCGCCATATACAGATTTTTACAGTATTTATATTTGTTTAATCTCAATTTCGTTGTTTTATTACTTGGAGAATATTTTGTAAACAAGGCGTTAAGGTATTACATGACATAGTGCAAATTGACGTGCGGAATGTGGGATCTACATAGTTTAACCCCCTGATTGACTGATAATCTTTCTACTTTACCCAATCACAGCGGTTTTCTCCTCACGGGGCGATCAGTGTCGGCGATCGCTTGATTTATCTCATCTGGAGGAATAATTGTTTCGAGAGCTGGCAATAATTCATCTGGTTTAATTTCTGGAGGAATCAGAGTAAATTTTGAGGATTGCATAGTTAGTTTGTAGACAACCTTCTATTTACTCATATTTTTCCTTAACCGAACAGTATTGCCATACTCCCCACACTCCCCACACTCCCCACACTTCTCATTTGATCAAGTTTTCAGCTTAACCGAGTAGTATTGTCCCCTGTCCTTACCTCACCGAATTTTATCGGGACAATCAAAAAGTTTTTTCCCTCTGATGGCATAATCTAATAATTCCATGGGATGAATAATTTTAATTTCTTTTTCTTGTAACCGCAAATGTTTCGCTATTTGTAAAGAACATCCGGGGTTAGGAGAAGCGATAATTTCCGCACCTGTATTCAATAAATTACGAACTTTTTGCTCTCCTAATTGATTGGCAATATCAGGCTGTAATAAATTGTAAACTCCTGAACTACCACAACACAATGCATTATCTAAAGGCTCTTTTAACTCCAAGTTAGGAATTTGTTGTAACAGTTGACGAGGTTGTAAACTGATTTTTTGCCCGTGTAATAAATGACAAGCATCTTGATAAACTACCTTAATTTTATGATCGCTAATGGGAGATAATGGGGTGTTTAAGCCAACTTCTGCTAGAAATTCCTGTACGTCTCTCACTTTGCGAACAAAATCTTCAGCTTTCGGTAAATAGGCTTGGTGGTCAGCTAAAATGTGATGATATTCTTTAAGGGTATGTCCACAACCAGCCGCATTGATGATAATGTAATCGACGTGGGTATCGGCAAAACTATCAATCATTTGACGGGCGAGGTTTTGGGCTTGGTTTTCTTGACCCTGATGGGCCGGTAAGGCGGCACAACATCCTTGAGTTTTAGGAATCACCACTTCACAACCATTAGCGGTTAAAACTCTCACGGTGGCCTCATTTACCGAATCAAAAAACAATCTTTGCACACATCCCAAAACCACCCCCACTCGGTACCTTTTTTCCCCTTTAGCAGGGATGGTATAGGGATATTTTTTGTTAAGGGATTTAAGGTTAATGCGGGGCAAAATCGACTCCATCGAAGCGATACGAGGGAAAAATTTAAGGATACCTGTTTTTCTGACAAGGGTTTGTAATCCCGATACCTGATAAAACCAGAATAAGGGTAAAAAAAGACTCAATCTTTCCGGATAGGGAAATAAATTAAAAATAATACTGCGGAGGAATTTTTCCCAAAGGTTACGGGGTTGATTTCGTTCTACTTGAGGCCGCACAGCAGCTATTAATCCATCATATTCGACTCCGGATGGGCAAGTCGTCACACAGGCCAAACACCCTAAACAACTATCAAAATGGGGGGCGGTGATTTCGTCTAGGGATGCTTCTCCTTTGTTGATGGCGTCCATTAAATAAATTCTACCTCTTGGGGAGTCCATTTCTTTGCCAAGGACTTGATAACTGGGGCAGGTAGATAAACAGAAACCGCAATGCACACATTGATCAACTAATTTTTGTGACGGAGGATTTTTAAAGTCAAAGCCTTTGACTTTGGTTTCTAAAAAATTGCTATTTTCGGAAGTGATAGGAGTATGCATAAATTTATAATTATCTAATTTTCCCATATAATTGATCATAAACGCCAAACCCCAATTATAAGCTACAACGTTGTCTTTCTCTAGTGTGTTCGGGTAAAAGCCAAGAATAAGCAAAATGACTAATAGATTGTACTGGTTTTGCTGATGTTCTAATGGCCTCCATTTGAGATTCCAAGGAGAGGCGTTTTCCGTCATTCCTACCCCAAAACCCCGCTAAAACAGGCTTAACATTACTTCCTTGAGATGATGGTTGTAACACTCTTTTTACTTGATCCACAATACAGCTAGGATTACCACACAAGGCATAAGACATCGGATGCCATTCCATTTCCTGAGAAAAACTATCCCAAGGTTGTAAACGAGAGTCAAAACCGATGTCTCCCACCACTTGATTCCCGTCGGGGAAAAATACTGCTCCTGTTAGTATTCCTCTTTGTTTTACTTGGTTAGAGGCAAAGTCGAGAAAGTCAATGACGCCCTGTGCGGCATGGGCCACGGTAAAATACCAGATATCTAATTGTAGGGCTGATAGGTTACTAGGTGCTGAGGCACTTCTACCCTGCCAAAGAGGGGTTTTTTCATTGGGATATAAACTTTTCATTTTGGCTATATCCTTAGCGTTAATCGAACCTTGATTAACGTATCTTTCTAATAACCATCTACCTTGCTGATTTTGTGCCCTTCTAAAGAGGGTTTGTTTGGAAGCATCACTATAAATCCATAAATCTTTCACTTTACCCACAAGGGATTGGTCTCCACTACCTCTAGGATAACGAATATAATCGAATAACACTCCATCAGGACGACGTTGTATAACTGCTTGTAATAAGCTAGTATAATCTTGACGAGCCTGGGAGTTATAGGGGTCAACAAAGGCTTGAGATCGATCGTGAACAAAATCCACACTGGTTTCGCCTCTGCCGTTACGAGCTAATACGCTTTGACGATCGGATCTTTGGGCGTATAAATAGCCAAAATTCAGAGAAAATAACCAAGCATAGACTTTTAAACCCCTTTCTCGTCCTTTTTGTAAGGTTTCAGCGTATAAATCTCGATTTTCCTGCCCCGCTACATCCACAACACTAGGCCAAGGAGTGTTATTGCCATTTTTGGGTAATAATACTTGACTATCGAAAAAAACCTCTAAATAGATGGTGTTATAACCTAAATTAACGACATTATCCAATACTTTATCAATAGATCCTGGTTGAACATCACAGGGATAGAGCCTAACCCAAATAGCTTGTTCTTTTAACCAATTATTTTGACGACAATTTCTTAATAAATCCGCGTGTTGCTGTAATATTTGCTTATATTCTTGTTGGGCGGTGGGATTACCTGCGATCGCTTTTTGACGGAGATTTTCTTTAGCGGCGATGCTGTTTTGATCGAATTGACAGTAAGGGTTATTAACGGCGGCAACGGGAAATTTAACAAAAGTTTGACTAACAAGAGAGATTAAGGCAATAGTAAATTTAGTCCAAGAATTTTTCAGCATTTTTGACGGTTAAATCTCAACATTTCAAATATGATAACGGATAAGGGGAGTTGCGAGTCCAGAAAGACAAGGTGGACAGATACAAGACCAGAGGCTAGAGGACGGGAAAAGATAGTTAATTATTGTTTGTTATCCCTAGGTTTTCAAAACTGGTAACTGAGAAAGGGGAACTGTTAATGTAACTGTAGAGCCTAATCCTTCACCCATGCTATAAAAAGAAATTTTACCCCCCATGGCCTCAATTAAACGTTTAGAAATTGCCAAACCTAAACCAGTACCGCCATAAGCCTTAGTACGAGAACCATCTACCTGATAGAATGTTTCAAATAGTTTGTCTTGTTTCTCCAAAGAAACCCCGATACCTGTATCCGCAACGCTGATTTTGACCATACCAGGAAGATTCGTGTCGTGAAGGGTTACTTTTTTGGGGATAATTTCTGCTGTAATATCGATGCCGCCGACTGGGGTGAATTTCAGGGAGTTTCCCACAAGGTTGAGCATTACTTGTAATAGTCTTTGATAATCTCCATAGACTGAAACTTGATCATAGGTGGAGGGTAAATTAATGTTGAAATAGAGACCTTTTTTCTTTCCTTGAGTATGGGCAAATTTATAAATTTCATCGCAAATTTCGTTTAGAGAAATAGATTCTAATTCAAATTCTAATTTTCCGGCTTCGATTTTGGCTATGTCTAAAATATCATTGATCAAGTTTAATAAATGTAGTGCTGAGTGATAGGCTTGATCGATAAATTGTCTTTCTTCTTCTACATCGTCAGCCATGTCGTCTAAAACCAACCTTAAAAAACCTAAGATTCCGTTCAAGGGTGTTCTTAATTCATGGCTTGTACTAGCTAAAAATTCACTTTTTAATCTAGATGCTTCTTTAGCTTCTGTATTTGCTAGTTCTAGTTTATGATAGATGGTAGCATGGGCGATGGCTGTGCCTACTTGATCGGCTAATTCTTGCACCAGCTCTAATTCCGCTTGATTCCATTGTCGACGACGATCACACTGATGGAGAGAAATAATCCCATTAAATTCTTGTTGGTGGAAGGTAGGCACTAATAAAATTGATAAAGCTTGAGAAGAAGTCCTACCCTCTAAATCAATATAGGTCGGTTTTCGAAATAAAATCGCTTCTTTAATTTCCTCATAATTATGAAAGTTGAAACGGTATCCTAACAGGGAGTTGTAATTAGGGTCGCAGTATTCTGCCTTTATTTCTAAGTATTCATCCTGATCCGTCGGTGCTAATAAAAGACAACGATTAACCATCAAACCTTCACCAATACTATCTACCGTTTGTTGCCAAATAGTTTCTAAGTCAAGGGTACGACGAATTTTACGGGCTATATTGGTCAGTAATTTTTGGTAGGGATCAGGATTTGTCGGCAGTGACGAAGAAGAAGTTAAGGACATTTCCTGCTCAGGTAAAAGACGTCCCATAACCAATACTAATTCGGCTTTACCATTGGCAAGAATAATGGGGCTGATAATCAACTCAAAAGGAAGAGCGTAAGTCTCATAGCACAAAATACAATGACACTGCTCAGGGATTTTTCGATTTAAGACTCTTTCTATGCGTTCGAGATAAGTGTGCCTAACCAGAGGATATAGTTTTATTCCCGTTGAATCAGGTTCTGAACTCAGCTCCGCTATGGTCGATCGCCAGTAAAAAGAATGATAATTACCCAAACTATCTTGAGTAAAGACTAATTCTGCTCCTAAACTAGAAAGATTTTGACAGTTTTGTTGTATTTGGTTTAATGTCATTGATTTTCTGGGAGGAATAGGAAATCGACGAGAAGATAGGTACAGAAAAATACCAGAGGACTAGGGAGATTTTCTCTTTAATTGTTCATTGTATTAATTGTTTATTGTTAGTCATTCCATTCCCCTCTAGGAGGAACAGGGGGATTGCGGCGTAAAGTACGAGTTAAATCATCATCTTGTGGTTTCTCACCTTTTAACCATTCTTTGAGTGCAGATTCAATCACTCGACTAGGATCGTTAGTTAGGTGTTTAATTTTTTCTACCAATTCAGAATCAAGGTGAATAGACATTTCTACCTTATCGATGCCACGTCCTTCAGACAAAGTGTTATTGTTCATATAATATTTAACTAATCCTATTACTTAATCCATTCTACAAAATTATTCTATTTCTTTCTATTGTCTTAGATTTTTAGCCGTTTTCCTAGAGAAATATGAAAATAAGTTAAGAAACGTTTAGGTAACGTCAGTTATTCAGATATATCAATTAACTTATTGTCGTCGTACCATTCTAGGGAATCCCCTATGTTTTTACCGTTATGATAAGCTGCTAATAATACTTCGCTAGTTTTACCCCACACTATTTTGCCATGACGATCAAGGGAAATAGCCCCTAAATCCCGTTTATTTAAGGAAGCCTCTTTCATCGATTTTTCCATCGCTTCAGCTAAAGATAAACCGTCAGTGGCACGAATTACTACCTTGGCAGCTAAACATTCGTCAATAATATCCTCTCCTATACCAGTACAGCTGACTCCTGCTTGACCATTAGCATAATTACCCGCAGGCATGGCCGAGTCACTCACCCTACCAATTCTTTCTAAACCTTTACCGCCGGTGGAAGTACCCGCACTAATTCTACCTTGTTTATCAAGGGCGACAACTCCAATTGTACCTTTACGAACATTGTCACTACTTTCGGCTACTACTCCAGCCATTTTTCTGGTGAAATTTGCCTTTCTTTCTTCAATCCACTCATGTAATCTTAGTTCTGTCAAAGGATCATATATGGGTGAGTGTAATTCTCTGAGTAATTCTGCACTACCATAATCTGATAAAACACGATCATCTTGATTTTGGAGTGTTTGCGCTAAATTAATGGGATTTTTAACCCTAGAAACATTAATTACACCACTAAATCTTTGTTTTTCTCCATCCATCAACGATGCACTCATTCTAATTTGTCCGTCAGATTGTAGAACTGAACCAGTACCAGCATTAAAACGAGGATTGTCTTCCAGTAACTGGCATCCTTTTATCACAGCCTCCGTGGCACTTTTACCATCTAATAATAATTGATATACCTGCCCCACAATTTCATGTAAAGATTGACGCACAACCTCTAATCCGCCTTTTCCTTTGAGGGAACTACCGGCACCACCGTGAATAATTAATTTTGGTTCAATTTGAGCGGACATTTTTTTATGATTTAAGAAAGTTAATAATGAGTATTTTTGGACAAAGAAAAGAATGGGAAATGGACAATGATAAATCTAAATGAACTGTGTAAATAAAATAGAGAGCCCAAGTGTAAGTAATGCACTCCTTACCTTACCACCATAAATAGTGTTTTATGTGCTCATGTGGGTAAGTTCTATAGTCATTAATTATCAATTATTGTTTGCCCATTTTTTCGCCCATGCTAGATTCTCTTGCACAATTTTTAATGTAGGAGCTTCAGAATATAGACGTAACAATGGTTCAGTACCACTAAAACGAATTAATAACCAACTGTTATCTTCAAGGCGATATTTATAACCGTCAATGGCTAAACAATCAGTTACTTTTTTCCCTGCAATTTCGTTTAAGGGTGTGCTTTCTAATCTTTCCTGTAGTTGTTTTTTTTGCTCTATATTTGCTAGGGTTAAATCAATGCGATCGTAACTTGAATCAAAGTTGACTTGTTGTTGTAAATTATTGTATAAAGTCGAGATGTCTTTTCCTGACTCTACTACTGCCTCTAATACATACAACGCCGATAATAAAGCGTCACGCTCAGGAATATGATTACTATAGCCCACGCCGCCGGATTCTTCTCCCCCTACTAGCACTTGAGAAGTTAACATTCTTTCTGCAATATATTTATAACCTATGGCCGTTTCATAAAGGGGAACATTAAATAAATCAGCTATTTTAGGGATTAAATCCGAGCCGCTCACGGTTTTGACAATTTCTCCCTTTAATTTGCGACGGCTGGCTAAATGTTCTATTAAAATGGGAATCAAAATCTGAGTACTACAGAAGTTTCCGTTGCCGTCAAGGGAGGCAATGCGATCGCAGTCTCCATCAAACACTAAACCGACTCTAAGGCTATGGGGATGAGTTTTTGCCGTTTCTTTGACCTGCCGAAATAACTCAGAGATATAGCGTGGTAAAGGCTCAGGTGCCCCCCCTCCAAATAGAGGGTCTCTCTCCGCGTTTATTTCGGGTATATCACAACCCAGCAAACGACTTAAACCTGTGGAAGCCGCCCCGTGCATAACGTCAACTAAAATTTTTAATTTGCCAGAAGTGACGGCATTTTTAATCAAATCAATGTTAACAAGGGATCTCAGCTGATTACAGTAACTTTCCCAAG
The DNA here is from genome assembly GCA_963749915.1 of uncultured cyanobacterium. GTDB lineage: Bacteria > Cyanobacteriota > Cyanobacteriia > Cyanobacteriales > Cyanobacteriaceae > Geminocystis. The sequence continues at coordinate 39,558 of CAVVOP010000008.1, read as the reverse complement.
GATCAAACAGGGTTAAAGTGCCTTTCTTTTCTAACCTTGGGGTATCAGAATTCAACATAGATTCAATTTTAGCGGTAACATCCCCCGGAACTGAACCACCAAAACCGCCTTTTACCTTTAAACCTAAATATTTAGCTGGATTATGACTAGCCGTTAATACTAATGCACCCAGAGCATTTTCAGCCTTTGCCGCCCAACTAAAAGCAGGAGTGGGGGCAAAACTTTCTGAAAGTAGCACATCAAAACCAGATTCTTGTAAAGTCTCCGCCGCGAGACGAGCAAAATCTTCCGCCATAAAACGGCGATCGTAACCGACAATCATTGAATGAGAATTAGGATTAGATTCTCGTAAAACTTGAGCACATACGGGAGCTAACTTAGCCACACGGTCAAAGGTAAAATCGGCGGCAATAACCCCACGCCAACCATCGGTGCCAAATTTAATCGGATTAGCTTGGAAAGACATACAATGACAACTAATAATATAACAATTAACAATTACTTTTTGATTTTGTTCTCAATTAATTATAGGTTATCTTTGCACAAAACCCCCTGTTTAATTTGTCAGTAGAAGGCAGAAGAGAGGATTGATATGGATAACCAAAAACCTATTGCAAAAAAGAGTTATTTTAGTTATAATTACTTGTTCAGGTCAAAATATATATTAAATTTGGCAACAAGCCGAAGACAGCAGGAGCTAATTAGTAGCTTAATATCCCTGCCTAGGTTGATGCAGATACTAAGTAAAGGTGGTTTTTGAGAAAGTTAATATTTTCTTGAGGCACTGTTTATCATAAAAAATTATCTCAATACATCAACCAGAGAACCCGGCTAAATATGGCTTGGGTTTTTTAGTGCCCGTTGGTCGATAAATATTTTTGGTTTTACGAAAAATCAAATTCAAAGACAACAAAATTTAACACCCAAGGAGGTGAGAACAATATCTAAATCCCTAGAAAGCAAGAAAAAAGAAGTAGCTGAAATTAAACAGTTACTTGATAAATCTCAATTGGCATTCGTCGTTGATTACCAAGGGCTTAGTGTTGCTGACATTACCGATTTACGTAACCGGTTAAGAGAAAGCGGTAATATCTGCAAGGTCACAAAAAACACCTTAATGAGCAAAGCCGTCGAAGGTAACGAGAAATGGGAAGCCATTAACCCTTACTTAAAAGGTACTTCTGCTTTTGTTTTAGCTGATGAAGAGAATATTGGTACTGCCGTTCGTGCTTATCAAGGATTCCAAAAAGAGCGTAAGAAAAGCGAATTACGAGGGGGTGTCATGGAAGGCCAGGCCCTCAGTGAAGCCCAAGTTAAAGCCTTAGCTGATTTGCCGACCAAAGAGCAACTCATTGCCCAAATCGCTGGTTCAATCAATGCTATTACGACGAAAGTGGCTCGTGGTATTAACGAGTTGCCTACTTCTTTGGCTCGTGCTATCGATGCTGTCAAATCTCAAAAAGAAGCCGCTTAACTATAGTCGGTTTCACTGTTTATCCAAATTAATTGTACGAAGGAGATCAATTTTAATTATGTCTAGTAAAGTAGCAAATATCGTTGAAGAGTTAAAAACCTTAAGTTTATTAGAAGCCTCTGAATTAGTTAAACAAATAGAAGAGGTCTTTGGCGTAAGTGCTGCAGCTCCCGCTGGTGGTGTTGTTGTAGCGGCTGCAGCTGCTCCTGCTGAAGAAGTTGAAGAACAAACCGAATTTGAGGTTATCTTAGAAAGTTTCGGTGACAAGAAAATGGATGTTCTTAAAGTCGTTCGTACTATCACCGGTTTAGGTTTAAAAGAAACCAAAGAATTAGTGGAATCCGCACCTAAAGCAGTTAAAGAAGCCGTTGGGAAAGAAGAAGCTGAAGCTATCAAGAAACAGTTAGAAGAAGCTGGTGCTAAAGCAACTGTGAAATAGTTTATTAAAATAGATTTCTTCGTGGGCATGGCCTACTCTACTGAAAAAAAAGAATCGGAAGGACAGGTTTTATTCCATTACCTGTCTTTTTGTTTTTTTGCATTACTGAATAGGTAAAGCAATTTGTCTATGTTCCTAATTATCATCGCTATAATCAAAATTTTCTGCTTGAGAATGACATTCAAGACAACTATTAAGAGTAATAGGAGAGGGTAAGTTTACTTGAGGATGAAGGGCAAAAAAATAACGGGATTGAGCCATAAATTTTGGTTGAAATTCGTCTTTTAATAACTGTCTGGAATAATTTTGTAAATATTGCCACATTAACCGTTGAGTAAAACCCGTTAATCCCTCTACCTTGGTGCCATAATGATTTCCAGGAGTTTCTAAAATTGTTTGCCATGTTTCTTGTGGTAACACAGCAGGAGGAATCGGTATGTGACAAGTAGCACAGTTTTCTAAATATAAGTCTTCTCCTATCTTAAAGTTGCCTGTGGCTTTATCTACGGATTTTGTGCCTTGAGCGATGGCCATAGAGTTAAAACTATAAGATGTAACCCACCCCAAAATAACACTCCAGCCAAGAATAAAGCCTATAATCAGTGTAACCCAGTGTTTTTTGACCATTTTAAAACCTTTACCATCCCACAACATTAAATAGGAAATTACGAATGAAGAACTAATAAATTTTCAGTGAACATCGTTAATTAATTGTTAATTGTCCATTTCTACGGCCACCGTATTTAGTAAACGGGCCACTATCACCTTAGCATTTCTTCCTCCGGCGGGGATGAGACGATGAGACAAGACATTTGGTGCTAAAAATTTGATGTCATCGGGAATAACATAATCTCTACCCTCTAAAAATGCCAATGCCTGACTAGTTTTTTGTAAGGTTACAGTACCACGAGGACTTACCCCTAAAATAATGTCGTCATCATTACGGGAAGCGGTAATCAAGTTTATAATATATTTTTGTATTTCTGGTGATACTGTGATGTGAGATACTTGTCTTTGTAATTCTATAACTTCTTCCAAACTAATACAGGGAGAAAGTTCATTAACAAAGGCTGAGCTTAATTGTTTATCCAACATCTGCAATTCTTCTTCAAAAGAAGGGTAACCCAAACTAAGAGATATAGCGAAACGATCCATTTGTGCCTCTGGTAGAGGAAATGTGCCTTGATATTCTATGGGGTTTTGAGTGGCAATCACGAAGAATGGGGAAGGGACAAAACGGGCGACACCATCAACGGTAATTTGCTTTTCTTCCATTACTTCTAAAAGAGATGATTGGGTGCGAGGGGTTGCCCTATTAATTTCGTCTGTTAGTAGTATATTAGCAAAAGCGGGACCCGATAAAAATTCGAATTCTCTAGTGTTAGGATTCCATATATTTGTACCTGTAACATCACTAGGTAATAAATCAGGAGTGCATTGAATGCGCTGAAATTTGCCGTGAATAGAACGGGCAAGAGACTTGGCTAGTAAAGTTTTTCCTACACCAGGGACATCTTCTAGTAAAACATGACCACCACTCAATAAGGCAACTATAACTAATTTAATCGTATCTTCCTTTCCTACAATTGTACGGGCTAAATTTTCTTTGAGGATGGTAATTTTTTCTCTCATTAACAGTTATTCCCCTATGTGTTCTCTTTGGTTAAGTATTTTATCCCAGTTTGAAGCAGGATAATAAGATTACATCTTTAACATAATATTTTGTACAGGGTGAGCGAAAAAATGGGTGGGATTCAGAAAACGCTTTAAGTATTCAAGAAAAATTAAGAACCACGGACAGAGAATTAGATCACTTAAGTTGGGACAATTTTAATGGGTCACAATATTTGAAAGAAATTTCAATTAAACTGCAAATAATTGATTCCAGTCTTGATCGGGAGCATCTTCTTTGGCTACTATCTCTAAAATACGATTATTGGTTTCAGGGTGAAAAATGGATTCTACACAAACTTCTGCCACTTTTATTCGAGGAATTGAACCTTCAAATAAAGTATCAGCACCACTAACAACTAACGGATATTGATTGTTCTCGTTTTTTAATCCTGCCGGACGCACAATAGTGTAGTTTAAGCCACTGTCGATTAAATATTTTTCTGCTTGTTTTTTCCAGAATAATACCAAACCAAATAAGTTAAGGGGATGAAAGAATTTTGATACGCATAAAGAAGTGACAAAAATAAATTTTTCGATCTTATTTTCCTTCGCCAAATTAATCAGATTTTTACTACCCTCATAATCCACTTTGTAAAAAGCAGTTGGATCCAAACTAGGAGTTGCACCAGTGGCACAAATCACAATATCACAGTCAGTTAGGGCAGAAGAAAAAGAGGACGGTTGAAGAATATCACCAATTACCAACTCAACGGAAGGGGGTAAAATTTCAGACGCTTTACTTTCATCTCTGACTAAGGCACAGACAGAAATATTACGTTTTACTAATTCCGCTACAATTCTGCTACCAGTTTGTCCCGTGGCACCTGCAACAAATACTTTCATGATTAATCTCTCCTATTACTTTTATTAAGTGTAGCCATTTTTTAATTGAACTTTGAACAAAAATCTTTTTAATTGGATTCTCGAATTGGGGGGATAACTGCGATCGCTATTTCAGTTTTACAGAATTGGAAGATTAAGAAATAGTAATTTTCCAATTCAATTCTGACTCTTCAACTACTTCTTTATAGTTATCACAATTCAATTGTATTCCGAGCCAACCTCCTAATATTTTTAAATCTTCATCAAAAACTGACTTTAAATATTCTATTTTTTCTGATTCCAATTGGGGTTTTTCCTTCATTGTCCATAAATTTTTAATCCAATTACGAAAACTTTTAGGAATCAAATTTTGTCTAATTTCTTTTAATATAGGTGCTTCCACTAACAAATCCCGCCAAGTGCTATTGCGCATTCTTTCTGTAGATACATTAACAGCATCTAAATTTTGCCATTGAGGTTGATGGGGATAACCGATAAATTTACCAATTCTTTCTAATTCTGTTTGCGGATATTGTAATAATCTTTCAAAAAACACCGGCAAAACTCTCTCTTGTCCAAAAGTGTCAAAATAAGGTTTAATCTGCATAGTATATTGACTATAAGCAATTAACTCTGGATATTGATTAATCGCCTCATTAATATTTATATGGATTACCCTTTGGGTCCACTCATGGATATATTGAGAGATAAGGCGATCGAGAGGATGACGCATTACATAAATAAATTTAACCTCTGGTACGTGGGTTTTAATGCGCTCAATAGTATGAGGATAAGTCGGTAGTTTTGTATAATGAGTGCTAGATTCTCCACAAAGATCATATTCACTGGCCTTTTGAAAATGGGATAAATACCATTCGATTCCCTTTTGGTATTCTTCGTCATTACTAAAAAAATTAGGCTCTTTTAATTCTGTCATGAAAATACCAGATTGTAATGCTAATTGTTCATGAAGGGTACTAGTAGCACACTTCATCGCCCCAATAATTAAAAAATCAGGTAATTTAGTCATTATGTTCTTTCTAAATGATTAAAAGGTTTTAAGGGATTATACCAGTTGAACCAAATATCCCTTGATTCCAATTCGCAAGTTTGGGAGGGTTTTCTCTCAATTATTTCTCTTATGATAGAAAGACTGCGTCCCATTAACCATAAAAAATTGGCTAACCATAAGCCAGATATACCGTAAAATTTGGCAAAATATCGAGAACGAGAGGCATAAAGATAAGCAGGAGGGCGTTTACGACTAGCAAGATCTTTTTTCACCGAACCACTGCCTCCCCTGAGATGTACGACTCTAGCAGTCGGATAGTGAATTATTTGCCAACCGGCTTCCCTAGTGCGGCGACAATAGTCAATGTCATCAAAATACATGAAATAATCTTCATCCATTAAACCAATTTTCTCTATTACGTCCTTTCTGATTAACACACAGGCAAAACTAGTCCATTCTACTTCTCTGATGGTGTCACTCACGGGCAAAGGCACATCATATTTATTTAACATTTTGGTGACTATACCTGTTTTAGCTGCGTTTATTAACTCATTAATGGGCGATCTATCTCGAAAACAACTAATTTGAGGTGTTTCATCTAACCATTCTAAACGAGGACTAATAATTCCAGCTGGGGGATATTTTTCTAAAGCATCGAATAAAATCTTAATTGCACCATGGCGAACTATGGTATCACTATTTAAGAGTAAATAATTATCAGCTTGAATGGCTTTTATGCCCACATTATTACCATAGGAGAATCCCCCATTAACAGGAGAGGCAATGACAGATGTCCACTCTTGCCAATTATTAGAGACGATCGCATTTTGAATTAAGGAAACAGAATTATCACCAGAATTATTATCTACTACTACGACTTTTGTGGGGGGCAAAGTTTGAATTTCTGGCCGTAAAGATTGTAAACAGTCAATGGTTAACCCAGGAGTTCGATAGTTAACGATAACGACACATAGTGTGTAAACCTGCGGAGAAAAATTAATATTAATCATTTGATGAATAAAAATAACTGTTAGCTAGATCTTCTGTGTTTCTGTGAATTAAATCAATTATTATATTAGTATTTCCGTTCTTTAGGTTCAAACATAGTTATAACTACGGGCATATAATCAACCTTGACACTATCAGTTGAATAAGAAGCTAAAGTATGTTGTAGAAAATTTTGGTCATCTCTGGCGGGATAATCTTCCCGTGAATGGGCACCTCGGCTTTCTTGTCGCCGTGAGGCGGAGGTTAAAATTATTTCCCCTACTATCATGATATTTTGCAATTCGAGTGCCTCGATTAACTCAGTATTCCAGTTACGCTGTTTATCATCAAGAAAAATTTGACCATATTTAGCTTTAAGTTCTTGAATTTGCTTAATACCTTCTTTCATCACCTCCTTAGTACGAAATACTCCACAATGCTCTGTCATAGTGTCTTGAAAGTTTTGTCTCAGGCTATTAATTCTGAGATCTCCTTTTTGTGATAATAAATCTTGAATACGTTTTTCTGCCTCCTGTAAATAGTTTTTTTCGTCAAGGGTGGGCATTTTACGATCTATAACATAACTAGCGATGGCCCGTCCAACCCTCCTCCCGTAAACCACACATTCCAGCAGAGAGTTACTCCCGAGACGATTAGCCCCATGGACAGAAACACAAGCACATTCCCCCGCCGCAAAAAATCCTTCTGTTAATTGACTAGCATTTTGACGCACTCTCCCATCAGTATTGACAGGAATACCTCCCATACAATAATGAACAGTAGGGCGCACAGGCATGGGTTGATAAACTGCATCAACACCCACTAAACGATGGGCTTCTTCCCAACAAAAAGGTACTCGACTCATGATTTTTTCCTTACCCATGTGAGTTAAGTCTAAATGCACATAAATACCTCCAGCACTACCATCAGGGTGAATACCTCTTCCGGCTCGAATTTCTAAAACAATGGCACGGGAAGTAATATCACGGGGGGCTAATTCCATTTGTTTCGGGGCATAACGTTCCATAAATCGCTCACCTTCACTATTGCGTAAATAAGCCCCTTCCCCTCTGACGGCCTCGGAAATCAAAACCCCCACAGGATATAAACCCGTAGGGTGAAACTGTACAAATTCCATGTCTTCAAGGGGTAAACCCGCCGCCGCACACATACCTAAACCGTCACCAGTAGAAGCGTAATCGTTAGAAGTGGTGTTAAAAACCCTACCATAACCACCAGTGGCAAACATAACCGCCTTTGCCCTAACCACCTCTAAATGCCCATCAGCAATGTTGAACATCACAACCCCCTTAGCCTCTTTAACTGTCGTCAAAGACCCTTCACTGACTGAGAGGAGTTGGGGGGCGTTTGTTTCTTCTAGGATTAATTGTAAGACGTACCATTCATCGTAAATTTTGACTTGATTACGCCGCAAATTGTTGACTAGTTCATGTAGGATAGCATGACCGGTTTTGTCCGCCGCATAACAAGTCCGTTTATGGGAATGCCCACCAAAAGCCCGTTGAGCAATTTTACCATCTTCTAAACGAGAAAATAACACCCCTAAATGTTCTAATTCGATGATAACTTCGGGAGCTTCTTTGGTCAAATATTCTACCGCATCCTGATCCGCTAAATAATCTGAGCCTTTTACCGTATCAAAAGCATGGGCTTTCCAGTCGTCTTCAGGATCTACATTTTGTAAACTAGCAGCAATACCACCTTGGGCGGCTACAGAATGAGAGCGAATAGGGTGAGTTTTTGCGACTAATCCTACATCTAAATTACTATTTTGTTTTTTAATTTCAAGGGCGGCACGACATCCTGCTAAACCGCCACCGATAATAATCACATCATGTTCTAACATTGTCAATCCTGCTTAAATATAACTTTTGTGATGATTTTAATGATTAATGAATTTACTGTTTATATTCTTTAATACTGTAACAAAATCTCTTCTATAATGATCTTTAACTGTCCCTTGGATTAATGGCCATTTACCCTTAAAAGTTAACTATCAATTATTTATTATGAATATCGCCAATTTATCCCCTCAACAAACCACTAGGAATATTGAAAAAATTAAATTATTAGTGTTTTCTATTGGCAATCTTAAGGCCGCTTTACACATTGATAGTGTACAAAAAATTGTCAACTATACCACTATTTTTGGCAGTGGTTTAAATCATTTTGGTTTAGTTACTCTCGGAGAGGAAGAAATAATTGTCATTGATTTACATAAAAAGCTCTTTAATAAATCCGAAATTTTACAGGAAGAGGACAAAAAATATTTATTATTAGCATCCAATAGTGTGGGCGAAACCTTTGGTATTTTGATTAAAAATGCCCCAGAATTATACGATATCCCTTTAAATACTATTCGCATTATACCTCCTTCCTATCGCCGTGCCGATACCTTAAAAATCGCTTCCCACGTAACGGTGATTCATTCTGAAGAGGAGGAAGAAAAAACGATTTTTATTTTAGATCCTGATGAATTAATTAAACCAATTTAATCAAGGTAAGTTTTCGTTAGTTTTTCGCCATTTTAAATATTATTGATAGTGCTATAGAATAAAAGACAGGCTTTGGTTTATCAGGAGTAATAGCAACGTGAAAAAAATTGTCATTGTCGGTGGTGGATTTGGTGGGCTTTATACAGCCTTAAGATTAATACAGTTAGACTGGACACAACAACCAGTAATCACTATTATCGATAAAAACGATCGCTTTGTATTTTCTCCGCTACTCTATGAGTTAATCAGTGGAGAAATGCAAAGCTGGGAAATTGCGCCTCATTATGCCGATTTATTAGCGAATACCCCCATTAAATATATTCAAGACACTGTTACTGATATTGATGTTGACCAACAAGAAGTTACCTTAACTAATCATCCCACTGTACCATATGATCGCCTTGTAATTGCCTTAGGGGGTAAAACTCCTACAGATTTAGTTAGTGGTGCCGCAGAATATGCAATCCCTTTTCGTAGTTTAGAAAATGCCTATCAATTAAAGGAAAAGTTACGACAATTAGAAAATTCTGACAAAGAGAGTATTCGAGTAGTTATCGTTGGCGGTGGTTATAGTGGTGTGGAATTAGCCTTAAAAATAGCCGATCGTTTGGGAAATCGTGGTAAAATTAGGATTATTGATCGAGGAAGTGATATTCTCTCGAATTCCCCTGATTTTAACCAAAAAACAGCTAAAAAGGCTCTGAGCGATCGTAAAATATGGTTAGACTTAGAAACAGAAATAGAAGAAATAAAAGCAGAAGAAATCACATTATCTTATAAAAATAAAAGCGATACCATTGCCGCCGATATAGTATTATGGACAGTAGGCACAAAACCAGTGAAAATAGTCAACGAGTTATCACTACCCCAAAATAAACAGGGAAAAATCAACATCAATCCACAGCTACAAGTGGAAACTCATCCCGAAATTTTTGCCATCGGTGACTTGGTCGAATGTCCTGATCAAGAGGGTAAGACATTACCCGCCACGGCACAAGTTGCTTTCCAACAATCTGATTACTGTGCATGGAATATTTGGGCAAGTTTAGAAGGAAAACCCCTGTTACCCTTCCAATACCAACCATTAGGGGAAATGTTAGCTTTGGGGGTGGATAAGGCTACTTTAAGCGGTTTGGGAATATCATTAAACGGTGACCTAGCCTACTTCGCTAGACGTTTAGTTTATCTTTATCGTCTGCCTACTTTTGAGCATCAATTAGCAGTAGCCTTAAATTGGATAACATCACCCATAAGCAGTTTAATTAATAGATAAATACTTGCTAAGGGTAAAACCTCACTTGTACTGGACAAAGACTTACCCATAGCTCAAATACGAGAGAATAGAATGTGTGTTAAAATAAAACCCATGTTCAACTCTCGATTAAAAGACTATTGTCAGGTCAATTAATGAACTATCGACCGCCTCGAACTTTAGTTTCTGTGATTCAATCTGCGGGAGTATTTGCTGATTTATATCTCAAAGCATCTTTTGGGTCTCGTGACACACTCACAGGGTGGTCATTGGACGATCGAGACCCGAAGATAATAGAAAAGCTGATACCTTTTGTGGGCTGGGTGTATCAGGATTATTTTCGGGTACAAACCGACGGCTGGGAACACATTCCAAAAACAGGAAAAGTACTCTTGATTGGTTCCCATAATGGTGGATTACCAGCTCCCGATACCGTAATGATGGCTTATGATTGGTTTCAACAATTTGGTACAGACCGATTGGCCTATGCCTTAATGGACCCAAAAATCTGGCAATTTTTACCCGGTCTGGCTCACCTGGCGACTCAAGTTGGTACTATTCGACCAAATCCAAATCTAGTTAGGGCGGCACTGGATCGGGGTGCTGCTGTTTTAATCTATCCAGGGGGAGTTAAAGATGTGTTTCGACCCCATTCTCTGCGAAACAAGATCTATTTTCATGGTCACAAAGGATTTATCAAACTAGCTTTACAGGAAGAAGTGCCGATTATCCCGTTTATTTCCCATGGGGCTCATTCTACCTTAATTGTGCTAGCAGATATTTACCCTTTATTACAGCAACTCCATGAGTTAGGTCTGCCTTGGTTGTGGGGTATCGATCCCAGTGTCTTTCCTATTTACCTGGGTTTGCCTTGGGGGATTGGGGTTGGTCCTTTGCCTAATATTCCCTTACCAATTCCATTACACACTAGAGTATGCCCTGCCATCGTCTTCGAGCGTTATGGAGAGGCGGCGGCTCGCGATCACGAATATGTTGATCTGTGCTATCGTCTAGTTTGCGAACAGATGCAGGAAAAACTAGATCAATTAGTTCAAGAAGAAGAGGGACCCGGCTTCAAACGATGTTGTCTCTGAACTCAATCTTCAAGACAAAGAGCCCGCACCACCGTCTTTTGGACCCTAGAATCATTCATCATAAAAGTATGCATAACGGGTAGCTGAACTATGGCATCGTTAGGGGACAATCGAGTTTCACTGAGGGCGACAATACCGTCATTGGGTTCATCTCCAAAAGGACTCCAGAATCCCCTTGGTCCTGCAGTTCCCGCCACAATTGTATAGGTAGATTCAATTCTGGGAAGGGATGCAAAGAAACCCGAGCTAGTTAAGTTTAATCCACACTGACCTGTCCACCATCGAAAAGGCGGCAGTTGCCAAGCATGGGTTGCAAGGCGTGGTGGCTGATTTGGTGTAGCCAACATGACAATATGTTTAGGCAACTTAATGGAACTTAATCCCAGAGCCGCTCGCGTCAGTAATCCTCCCAGGGAGTGAGCTACAATCCCATAAGACCCTTGACTTGATAGTGCTTGAAGACGGACCTGAAGACGTTCGACGATGTGATCGAAGGTTTCTGAAACAGCCATGTAGCTAAATTGTTCCGTTGCCCATCCTGTTTGTTGTAAGTACCATTCAAGACCAAGCAGTGATAAAGGTGTTCGACTCAGACCATGAATTAGCAATATCTTCATCTTTAAATTCTTATTTAATTTGTTTATTGATGTGGGCTATAAATCATTTAACTGTTGACGATCAATCTTGAGAATGTCGTAATTACCAAAAACTTTTAATTCTTTGGTTAAAGCAGATAATTCCTGTAAGGCCGATTTAATCGGTTTTTTAGATGTATCCCCCTCTAAATCAACAAAAAATAAATATTCTCCTAAAGAACGTTTTGTGGGTCTAGATTCTATTTTCGTTAAATTAATTTCTTTGTCCGCAAAAATTTGTAAAGGTTTAACTAAAACTCCCGGAAGATTCGCTTTAAAGGAAAAAGCCAAAGATACATTATTACCGTGATCATGGGGTTGTTTACTAATTACCCAAAAACGAGTACAGTTATCAACATAATCGTTGATGTTAGCGACTTTTATCGGTAAATTACACAATTGAGCCGCTCGAAAGGACGAAATTGCCCCCGCTGTTGGTTCTTGGTTAAGATGGTGTAAGGCTTCGGTGGTGGAATTAGCGGGAATTAACTGTGCTTGAGGTAAATTCTTTTCTAGCCATTTCTGGCATTGTGCTAAGGCTTGAGGATGAGAATAAACGGTTTTGATCTCTTCTAGGGATCGCCCTCTGGATAACAAATTATGTACTATGGGAATAGTTAAGCCTTGTTGAATATGTAATCCCTCCAATTCCCAGAGGGTATCAATAGTAATGGCAACTGTGCCTTCTATGGAGTTTTCTACTGGTACAACAGCAATATCAGCGTCACCTTTTGCCAGTGTGTACAAAGTTTGAGAAATACTAACTATAGGCATTAACTCAGAGTCTATGGCTTTTGTTTCCTTTAAATATCGGTCATAACAAAGAGTTGCGACTTCCGAATAAGTGCCTTTAGGCCCTAAATAGGCGATAATTTGTGTCATATTAAATCAGTTGTTACACAGATAAGTTACTGGTGAACAAAGGTAACAGGGAAAAGGGAAACAAGCAATGAACAGTAAATAAATATTGGGGTTCGAAAAACTAATTATAACAAAACTTTTCAGCTCAGGCTGAGACTTTTGACAAAAATCATTGAATCAAAGTGATCGCGTTTCAACTGGAATGTTTGAAATTGAACCATAAGGTAAATCATTTTGCCCTGGGTAGTCGCATATATATTCTTGGATAAGTTTACCCTGATAGTTTATAAAGAATAAGTTTGCCAAAAATCAGTAAGATTTTCTGCTAGTAAAGGTGGAGAGAATAATAATCCTTGCATTTCCTCACAACCTAAATCGAAAAGAAGATCTTTTGCTTTTTTTGTATTTATTCCTTCAGCAGTTATATTTAAGTTTAAAACTTTTCCGAGATTAATCGCACTGGATATTAAGGATACTTGATAAGGGTTATTTTCTGAATTTTCGCTCAAGGATTCTGAAATTTTTAGATTGGTAAATTTTATCTTATTATTATCTATCCCCTTTAAATAACTAACGTCAAAATTAAACAGTCCTAAATTAAGGGGTAAACTTGTTAAAGTAGCCAAATTTTCGGCAAGTATTTTTAAGTCAATGGCAGGATTGTTGAAAATAATTTCTAACTCTAAATTGAAAAGATCATTCTGATTTATGAGATAAATTAAGGAGTCAATTATATCACTATTGGTTAAATAGGAAGCGAGTATTTTAAGAGTAACTTTATTAATAGTAATGTCATTTTCTGACCATAAAATCATATCTTCAGATATTTTATTTAACCACCAATCCATTAAATTCTTAATGTAGCCTATTTCTAAAGCGGTGGTTAAAATATCTAATTCACTAATATTTTGTTCTTCATTATCTTCAAAAAATAATTGACTATGTACCCCTGATATTTTATTAGTCTTAAGATTAACAATGGGGATATATTTGCTGATTAGTTTTTCTTCGTTAATGGCCGTAAAAACTAAATTATATAAATCTTTCTTTCTTTCGATGAGTTTATTAGATATTTCGTTATCATAATATCGATAACTATTAACAGATTTAGTATAACTAGATTCTAAAGCGATGGAGGCTTTATTTAATAGGTCTGTTATCTTTCCACCATCTTGAGGATGAATACTAACCCCAAAATTAACACTAATAAAGAAGGATTTTTCGTCGATGATTAGGGGTTTATGTAAAGTTGATAAAATATTTTCGATAATAGTAGTAACTCTATTGTTACTTTTCACTTCTTCTACCATTATCACATATTCTTCATTGGATAATTTGGTCATGGCATCCCCAGCAGAAAGATTATTTTTGATGAGTTTAACTAAACTATTTATGAGCTTGTTTTCATGGTTTAAATTTAAGTTATAAATAATATTTTCCCAATTATTAAACCTTAGCCTGATTATGCCTAAGCATTCCTGTTTAATTTTATTATTACTTAGGGATAAGAATAATTGTTCTATGAATAACTTTTTATTAGGTAAATTAGTTATAGGATCATGGGTTGATTGATAGTGAATAATTTCTTCTATTTTTTTCAATTCATCAATATTTTGTACGGAAACTAATAAACATCTTTTATCTTGAAAATGAACAGGAGTATAATCAACAAAAACAGCAACTAAGTTTTGGTCTTTAGTTTTATGTATTGACTCTCTATTACCTGAGATATTATAACTTTTAATAATTTCTAAATCATGGTTAATAAGATCTGCTTCTAATGTGCACAACTCATTGAGAGTTAAATTGATAATTTCCGAAGGAGAATAGTTAACTAAATTACAATAAAAAGAATTAGCCGCTAAAATTTGTCTAGTTTCTAAATCAATAACGAAGACACCTTGAGAGATTAATTCAAAATTTTGTAAACCTTCACTATTAAGAGTGGGTAAAACAAAACTGGAATCATTATTGTCCTGATTTTCGTAAGTTACCAAAGAAATTTTATTCGGTGAAGATAAACTTAAAAAAGTTTTAGATTCTAAATCAACAATGTCATATTTAGCCTTAACTTCCACCCCCCCTAAAAAAATTAAGTCACCGGGTTGTAATTGATGACAAAAACATTGTTTTCCATTAACATAAATTCCATTAGTACTTTTGTTGCCTTTTAAGTCACCATCGACGATCCAAAAAATACTATGGCAGTCGTTTTGATCTTCCATATTAGTATAATCTACCTTAATTAAACTAGCATGATTTCTTGAAATAACTCGGTGAGGAATGATTAAAGAATTCCTATAACTTCTACCGATAGAATAACTATTTTTGTCAAGAAAAAAAGTTTTTTTCCATGAACCAGACTCTAAGGCTAGTATATGTCTAATTGAATTATTATTACTATTCATTATTGCCTTGAAATTTGAACATAATATCAATTATAATTGATATTTAACAAGTAAAGGGATTCCATTCAATTTGTTTGTCATAAGAGAGAGAGTAGAAAAAACACTGTCAGTTTCAAGATTTTTTCTTATGTTAAATTTTAATAACGTCTAAATTGATTGTTAGTTAGATCGATATGTATAGTTGTTAAAATCAAATTAACAGAACAGAAAATAATATTTATATTTAAAGTATAAACATCATGGTTGCCAGTAGTAAAGTCAGTGAGGTTTATCGTGTGTTGGAATGTCGTCCTGACAGCTATCAAGGATGGTATTATCAGGCAAATAAACTTCGAGATCGCAATTTATCTCAAGATGCCCTATATAGTTATGAAAAGGCCATCGAATATCATCCTGATGATTATTTTGCCTGGTATTATCGGGGCAAAGTATTAGAAGAGTTAGGAAAATACCAAGAGGCGGTGTCTAGTTTACAAGTAGCCTGTGACATTGAGCCCGACAATTATTGGTCATGGTATGATCAGGGTTATATTTGGCAAGAAAAGTTAAATAATTATTCCCAAGCAATAGATTGTTTAACCATAGCCTTAGAAAATAAACCTCAAGATTATTGGGCCACTTATCGTCTTGGCAAATCTTATTATCATCAACAAAAATATCTGAAAGCATTATATTTATTTCAACAAGCCTTAAAAATTCGTCCGGGTGACTATTGGAGTTATTATTGGCAGGGGGAGTGTCAGCAGAAAATAAAACAGTGGGAAAACGCCAAAAAAAGTTATCAAGAAGCCTTAACAATTAAACGTGAAGATTATTGGGCATTATTACAACTAGCTAATATTTACCAACGGCAATGTTTATATTCAGAAGCCATTAAGTATTACAAAAAACTACAAGAAGTTTATGATATCGAGGAAGAAATAAGCCAGCAGTTAGTTATTTGTAGGCAAATTGTGGGGGAAAAATACAGTTAATTATTAATTACCCATTGCTCATTTATTACTAATTGTTAATTGCTAATGATTTATTATGCGGTGACTAACTCTTTTTCAGGGCGTTTACTGTTGCGGATAGCCTTAATGGCTTGTGCATAATCAGGGGCATTAAATACCGCAGACCCGGCTACAATAGCATTAGCACCAGCCTCTAAAACTTGCCATGTATTGTTAGGTTTTAAACCGCCGTCAACCTCAATCCAAGGATCTAAACCACGTTCGTCACACATTTGACGTAGAGCTTTGATTTTAGGTACAACGCCAGGAATGAAACTTTGCCCACCGAATCCGGGGTTAACACTCATGATTAACACTAAATCACAAACATCAATCACATACTCAATTAATTCTAAAGGAGTAGAAGGATTAAGTACTACGCCTGATTGCTTACCCAACTCACGAATTTGACACAGGGTGCGGTGTAAGTGGGGTGAAGCATTATGTTCAGCGTGGACAGAAATAATATCTGCTCCTGCTTTCGCAAAGTCAGCGACATATTTTTCAGGTTCGACTATCATTAAATGAACATCTAACGGTTTTTTTGTATAAGGACGAATGGCTTGTACAATCAAAGGACCAATGGTAATATTAGGGACAAAACGTCCGTCCATGACGTCAACGTGAATCCAATCCGCACCGGCAGCATCTACTGCTTTAATATCTTCACCGAGGCGACTAAAATCAGCAGACAAAATTGAAGGGGAAATGACGATAGGTTTATTGCTCATAGTTTTTATTAAAAATAGAAAATTTACTTTGGGTTAATTATAACTAAGGTGTTTAATTTTTCTTTAGTTTATCAGTTGTTGGCAAAATCGAGAATACAATTACACGTAATTTCTGCCTGCTCTAAGTGTGGCACATGGCCGCAATTTTTCACCCAAATTAATTTACTATGGGCTATCATTTCTTGAAACTCGTTAGCGGATTTAATGCCCAAAATTCTATCGTTTTCACCCCAAATAATTAAGGTAGGTTGAGTAATATTCTTTAATTGAGCAGAAAATGAACCATAACCGCCACTTTTGGCAAAAGAAATTAAGGCTTTATTCCAATTGTTACATTGTAAATGTAAAGCCGCACATTGCAACGCATCTTCACTGGCAAAATGGGGATTAAAATAGGCATTTTTACTAATATTTTGTCTAACTTTTAAATTCCGCAAAAATTCGCTGGCAAAATAATCTAATGGCGGAAACAGAAATTTGCCCAGGAGATTCTGTTTAGTCAAACCAACACTGTCCAATAAGACTAGTTTTTTTACCACCTCGGGATAACTTAAACAAAAGTCGATAGCCGCCGCACCTCCCATAGATGCACCTATTAAAATTACGGGTTTTTGAATCCTATTTTCCCAAAATGCTCGTAAATGGGTTTTAATGCTTTCAGGAGAGTAATTTATTGAGAATTTCCGCTCAGTGAAACCAAATCCTAGTAAATCTAATGCCCAAACTTGATAATCTTTGCTCAATAATGGCAATAAACGGCGAAATTCCAACAAAGAACTGTCAAAACCGTGTAATAACAAAATAGGAGTGCCTTTTTCCCCTTCTACCACATAGCTAGTTAAAATGGATTCTTGTATTAGGGGTGTTGTCAGAGGAATAAATTTAATTTGTTGAAACAGGTTAATAGAAGTAGATTCTGTTAATGTTTGAGGTTGAATAGTAATAGTTTGGGAGAACATTGATTAAATAAAAGAAAAAATAAGGATAAAGGGGGATTTGCTTGTTCCCTTCCTTTACCAATCAGTTTTAAACTTGACACAAAATCCCACTTATATTTATAAAACTGTTTTCACTTCACTGGCAGAAATAGGATTAACTCCCGCTTCCAAAGAGGCCTTTAACACCAAGCTACTGCTGACAGATTTATTGGCAATTGTGACCACAGGGTTCGATAAGATGCCGAGTAAGGAAGTAGCGATGAGTAAAAAAACCAAACCCGCTTGAATGGGACGCATCCCAGGCAAATTCCAGCGAATGGGGGGATATTTTTTGACGACATCTGACATTTCATGAGGTTCTTTTACTACCATCATTTTTACTACCCGAATGTAATAGTAAATGGAGATAACGCTAGTAACTAAAGCCACTAAGACTAAGCCATAAAGCCCTGCCTGCCAACCTGCCCAGAAAATGTAAATTTTACCAAAAAATCCTGCTAGGGGGGGAATACCGCCTAAAGAAAGCAAACAGATGCTTAATCCGAGAGTCAATAGGGGATCCCTTTGATATAATCCGGCATAATCACTAATTTTATCAGTCCCAGTTCTCAGGGCAAAGAGGATGACACAGGCGAATGCACCTAGATTCATGAATAGGTAGATAAACAAGTAAAATATCATGCTAGAGTAACCTGCTTGACTACCAGCCACTAAACCAATCATCACAAAACCTGCTTGACCAATGGACGAGTAGGCTAACATCCTTTTCATGCTAGTCTGAGCTAAGGCTACCACATTTCCTAATACCATACTCAGAATTGCTAAGGCTGTAAAGATAAAGTGCCATTGTTCAGTTACAGGGGCAAATGCAGTAACTAATAGTCTAATGGCGATGGCAAAACCAGCCGCTTTTGAGCCTACAGATAAGAAAGCAACTACAGGGGTTGGTGAACCTTCATACACATCGGGAGTCCACTGATGAAAGGGTACAGCCGAAATTTTGAAAGCGATACCGGCTACCATGAAAACTAAAGCAATGGCTAACCCGAGGGATTCTAACCCTTCCCCTGTTTGTAAAGTACCAGTGATGTTATTAATATTGGTCATCCCCCCCGATAGTCCATATAGTAAAGATGAACCATAGAGGAAAATGGCAGAACTGGCAGCACCAATTAACAAATATTTCAAAGCAGCTTCATTAGATCTGGGATCTCGCTTCATGTAACCTGTTAGCAGATAGGAAGAAATACTAAGCATCTCTAAGGAGACGAAAATCATCACCAATTCCGATGCACCACAGAGAAACATACCACCTAAAGTAGCAGTTAACATGATACCGATAAATTCAGCAAGGGAAGTTCCGGTATTTTGAATATAGGCAATCGACAAGAGAATAGTGATAGCGGTAGATAAAGCGACGATGGCTCTAAAGACTATACTGAGATTATCGGCAGTAAAAGAACCGATAAAAGAAGTAGGATCAGGATTATCCCAACCATAGAATAAAGATGTAACAGAGGCGAGTAAACCAGCAATGGCAAAATAAGGCAACCATGCCACGGATTTACGCCCAAAAATTAAATCTCCGATTAATACTAATAATAAAGTAACGATGACGATTGCTTCTGGAAGAATACCTCCAGCATTTAATTGACTAGCAATTTGACTAGAAAAATCCATAATTAATCAATTTGATAACTCTCAATAGTCAATCTTACCTGAAATTGACACTGCCGCGGACAAATCAAAGATTGTGTTAAGGAATTCTGGCTTTACAGATTCTTAACTAGATGATTAAACTCCCCCACTATTAAAAATTTGCTCTGCAGTTAAATTTAACTCGGGAAAACTAGGAGAAACAATGACATCATCTTGACGAAACAGATTTACTTGATATTCCCCGTCAACCAAAGAATAAATAGAAATAGTAGGTTGTTTTGGATAACCAATGTAACGCCTACCACCTAACCCTAAATAATCCACAATCCAATATTCATTAATGCCAATTTCTTCGTAATCTCTAACTTTTGTTAAATAGTCATCTCGCCAATTACTACTAACAATTTCTACCACTAGAGGAATGGATTTTTTTGTTTGTACTGTAGAATATTTATCCCATAAAGACTCATTAATTAAGTTATCCTGATTTAAAATTAAAACATCAGGGGAATAACCAGTTTCATAATTTGCTACTTTAACTAGGGCTTGTTTAGGTATCAAATAGGGTAATTTTAAGCGGCGAAATTCTAGGGCAAATTCTGTGGCTAAAAACCCAATTATTTCTTCATGTTTCCCTCTCGGTTGCATCTCTGTGATTACTCCCCTATGTAATTCATAATTTCCTCCGTCAGGCTTCCATTCCAGAAATTCGGTAAAACTGACGGATTTTATGAGGGCTTGTACCATAGATTTTATGTAATTTTTTACTCCTTTAATCATTAATATAACCTTTAAATCTCTAACTCCCGATTCAATTCTTTTAACCTTTGGGTAAAATCAAAAATCAACAATTATGGAAAATTCCATCTCAAAAATAATGAATCACCATGAAAAAAACCCATCCGTTACCAGTGAACAGATAAAACAACAAGCCCTAAGTATCGGATTTCATCGAGTCGGTATTACCACCGTTACCGCCAATTTAGAGAAACAAGTGGAGAATAAACAAAGATTTCAACAATGGTTACATAAGGGTTATCAAGCAGAAATGGCATGGATGAGTAATCCCAAACGACAAGACATCAAGGAAACTTGGCATGAAGCAAAATCCATTATTTCTGTTGCCTTAAATTACTATACCCCTCATCAACATTCTGATGAAGCGGATACCGCAAAAATTTCTCGTTATGGTTGGGGGAGAGATTATCACCGAGTTATGTCCGCAAAACTCAAAGCATTATGTTCTTGGTTGGTAGGGAAAGATGACCGATTTAAAGTAAGATATTATGTAGATACGGGACCAATCCAAGATAAATTTTGGGCACAACAGGCTGGTATCGGTTGGATTGCCAAAAATGGCAATGTAATCACTAAAGATTATGGCAGTTGGGTATTTTTAGGGGAAATTTTAACCAATATTAACCTTACCCTAGATCAACCCCATACCAGTCATTGTGGCACTTGTACAAGGTGTTTATCTGCTTGTCCTACTCAAGCAATTACTGAACCTTTTGTGGTCAATGCTAATCTTTGTATTGCCTATCATACCATCGAAAATCGTCAACATAATTTACCGGTAGAAATCGCCTCTAAATTAAACGGTTGGGTAGCCGGTTGTGATATTTGCCAAGATGTTTGTCCTTGGAATCAAAGATTTGCCAAAGTAACAGATGTACCAGATTTTTTTCCTTATCCTGCTAATATTAATCCCAAATTAACAGAACTAGCACAAATGACGGAAACAGAATGGAATGAACGTTTTCAAGGTTCGGCGTTACGCCGCATTAAACCAGAAATGTGGAGGCGCAATGCTCAATCCCAAATAGAAAAAAGTCAGATTAAAAATTAGAATGTAAATATTGTGTCCCCAATTTCAGTTAAAAATTTCCGTAAAAATAAGGTTTTTCATGACAGAAAAAGTTTTTATATTTGATTTTGATGGTACTCTTGCTGATAGTCGTATGACATTAGTAAAAATTGCCAATGAATTAGCGGATGAATTTGGTTATGAACAAGTTACCGAAGATGAGATTATCCGATTAAGTAATTTAAGTTCTAGGGATGTTATTTTACAATCCCCTATTCCTGCCTATAAAATACCATTTTTATTAAGACGAATTAAAAAAGAACTTAATCAATACATAGCAAATCTTCAACCATTTATGGGTATAAAAGAGGCTTTAACTAATCTTAAACAACAAGGTTTTAATTTGGGTATAGTTACATCTAATATGGAAGAAAATGTATTAAATTTTCTTAAAAATAATGAATTAGAGTATTATTTTGATTTTGTCTATTCTGCGAACACCCTATTTGGCAAAAATAAAATTATTAATAAACTAATTAAAAAACGTCAATTATTAATTGATGAAATAGTTTATGTTGGTGATGAGACCCGTGATATTGAAGCTGCAAAAAAAAGTAAAATAAAGGTAGCAGCAGTAACTTGGGGATTTAATTCCGCGGATGTTTTGGCACAACATCAACCAGATTTTTTGATTGATAAACCTCAACAATTAAGCGAAATTTTCCAGTAAGTAAGACTCAGGGTTTGCTGGAAAAGTATTTTGCTGAGGGTAGCGAATAGAGAATAGTTATAAGATTTAACTCTAACAGTAACGAGCCAAAATTAGGGGGTTTAAAACTAGGTATTGTCTTTACCAATATTTGAAGTAAAACAAAAATCATTGCTGATTAAATCCCTAGTAATAAACCTTTATTTTTAGATAACAACATTAATAATTGATTATCTTGTTTTTTCTTAAATATGTTTATTAGGCTTCGTTTTTTCCAGTTTGAATATATAAAATTAGGAGAAAAACGGTAGGCACAAGCACAAATAAAAGGGTGGCAACAAAGCCTAAATCGTTAACTTGCATTTTGGTTAATTCTCGGAACTTAACTGACAATCACTAGGATATCATAATTTAGCAATTTGATTAGAAAGAAAATCCGAATTTAATAAATGTAAATAATTATAAAGTTGACTTGACAAAACCCCTAATAGCTTTGCTATTTCCCCTGATAATAATTAATAAGATTTTGACGGGGTTTAAATATTTCAATTTCTCGTATTTGTGCATATAATTTTTTTTCTTCCTCACTAACTTGATTGGGTACAACTATCTCTATTATTACTAGTTGATCTCCTCTTTCTCCCCGAATATTGGGATAGCCTTTATTGGCCAATTTTAATCTTTGTCCTGATTTTACCCCGGGAGGCACATTCATTTTTACTAAGCCGTCTATAGTAGGTATTTCGATCGCACCACCGACGATAGCTTCGGAAGGAGTTAAAGGAATTTCGCAGGAAATCTCAGATCCTCGTAAGGTGAAAAAAGGATGAGGTTGAATCAATATTTTTAAGTATAAATCTCCGCCTCTGATACCTTGCCCTTTTAGGCGAATTTTTTGCCCGTTATACATTCCCGATGGCATATCAACTTCTAGGGATCGTTCATCTTCCAATTTAATTCTTTCTCTACCGCCCTGATAGGCCTTTTCTAGGGGTAAAGTTAATTTAGCTTCAATATCTTTTGGTAAAGAACGAGGTGGTACAGGTGTTCTTGTCGTTCCTGGTGCAAAATCGGCAGTAGTGGTTTTGGGTTTAGTGGCATTACTTTTTATTCTGGCATTCGTATTACTATTGGAATTAAGATTATCCCAAAAACCGCCTATATTGGGGGGAGTAAAAGGAAAACTGGAGTTACTCTTGTTATTTTGTCCACGCACAAATCTACTTTTTCCGCCAAAAAGATCAAAATCATAAGTCTGACGTTTTTTATGATCGGAGAGTATGTCATAAGCCTCATTAATCTGCTTAAATTTTTCTTCGGAGGTTTGATCACCCGGATTCATGTCTGGATGATACTTTCTGGCTAAACTACGAAACTCTTTTTTGATTTCTTCTGGGGTCGCATCAGTTCTTACTCCCAGAATTTCATAATAGTTGATCACTGCTGTCCGTAAATTTTGCATGGTTAATATTTAATTAATAGCTGATTTTACAATTAACAATGAACAATTACCATGAGTTTGGAGTTCGGAATTCGCAGTGGCAGAAATTTTCAATAAAACTTCCATAATGTTTTTGAGCTAGGGGTTAGAGGCTAAGTTCTCTGACCCGTTGGGGATTGATTTGGGGGAAACTATCGAAAATTAATTGACGGCGGGAACAATTTTGGACTGTAAAAATTTGATGATAGCCTGCTTTTCAATTAAACCGACGACAACACCATCTTCCTTCACTACCGTTAACTCTTGTTCTTGTTGTTGTTCTAATAATTTTACCACTTCTAACAGTGAAAGGGTATCGATGACGGTTTTTACTTCAGCTTTCGATTTCATTAAGTCTGACACACGGGTATCATTCCATTCCATAGTTGAGACTGAACGCAAATCCTCTGTATTTAAGACACCGATTAAAATTCCTCGATCATTAGTCACTAAGAATTTACGCCATTGTTGTTTACCGATAACATATTCGTTAGCAAATTCTCTTAAGGTTAAATTATCCTGAATAACAGGGCTTTCGGGTAAAATAGCATCAGCGGCGACGTAATGGTTGAGTGTGTCTTCCATCCTCGCAGATTGAGCGGCATTTCCGGCATTTTGTAGTAAAAACCAACCGATAAATACTGTCCAAAAGTTACCAAAGCCGATAACGTTTAATGTGCCTAACGCGCCGACAATAATGGCAGTCCAACCGAAAAACTGTCCGACAATTCCGGCAAAGATAACACCCTTTTGCGGATTTCCGGTGATTTTCCAGACGATGGCTTTTAAGACATTCCCACCATCTAAAGGCAAACCGGGAATCATGTTAAACACTGCCAAGATGAGGTTAATAGTTGCTAATAAGGATACTATCAGGCTTAGGGAAAGGGGTAAGGAAAAGTTTAAGCCGATAAAGCTAAACAGGATAAATAGTAGGACACTGACTAAAGGACCCGCGATCGCCACCAAGAAGGCCTGTTCCGGGGTTTTGGATTCTTTTTCTAAAGTTGCTAAACCACCAAAAATAAAAAGAGTGATGGATTTTACTTGAACTCCTTGCGCCATGGCAACAAAACTATGACCTAGTTCATGGGCTAAAACGGAAGAAAATAATAGTAAAGAGGTAATTAAACCGAATATCCAAGGTAAAATACCGGGTAATTGAGTTTGATAGGCCAAATCAGTACCATAGGTTAAAGTCATCAACCCCAGGACTAAAAACCATGAAGGATTGACATAAAAAGGGATACCGAATAAACTACCGACTCGAATATTTCCATTCATAAAAATGAATCTCCAATTAATAATTGAGAATTGACCAGTGATAATTGATATTTATTAGGGATAATTTCTATTGTTGAGTGAAACTAAATTAGTTTTTTATCACTTAACTTACATTGTAGAGGATGTTTAAAAACAATAATGGATTATATGTTACGGTGATCCACCATTAAAAGTTCGGTTGATTAATCCGAAAATTCCTGTATGGCAAAAGTTCAGCGATTAACTAATTGAAATCTGGAATTTTTCCTATGGCAAAAACCCTACAGGAAAAACTCCGATTCTCAAGTTAGACGCGGTTTGGTCATTCACTCTTAACTTATTATTTCTTACTTCTTACTTAACTATCACCAACCAATTTACTTTTTCAGCAGACCTTAATTAGGTAGTCGCTTCGGCAGTTTTAGCGTTAAATTTTGCTCTGCTTCTTGCCTTATTAGATTCGACCTCCTCTAAAGGAGCAAATTCAATATGATTTAATAAAGTGGTTACAAAGGCAAAAAGTAGGAAAGGTAAAGATAAAACCAAAACAATACCCACAGTGGCAAAAGCATAAATTTGACGGGTACTACTCCATAATGCTAAGGTACTAGCAAGACTAATAAAAATAACGCCCAACCAAACAATAATTTGACCGTAAATATCGCCAAAGGAAAGGGTACAAATCATCCGATATTTTTTTTCATTATCCATAGTTGTGAAAATAATATTTTGAGTATATTTTAGGTTAAAGCCATAAATCAGTTCTAGCTCAAATTTATACATTTTTAAAAGATTTGCAAGAATAATTTACAATTTTTATCTTAAAAATTTTAGTTATCATTCATGTAGAGATAAATATAAGGAATTATTGATTATGAATACTGAATCCATTGTTACTAATCGGGACTATACTGTAATTATCGATAAAAGTGGTAGTTTGACCACCGATGATGGCAAAGGGAAAACCCGTTGGGAAATCGCCCAAGAATCAACTATGGCCCTTGCTCAAAAATGTGATGAAATTGATCCTGATGGGATCACAGTTTATCTATATTCAGGACGTTTTAGACGATACGACAACGTTACCGCCGATAAAATCAGCGAAATTTATGCTCAAAATGAGCCCATGGGCAAATCTAACCTAAAAAGCGTATTACAAGACGCTCTCAATAATTACTTTCAAAGGAAAGCCGAAGGTAAAGCTAAACCTAACGGTGAAACTATGTTGATTATCACCGATAGTATTCCTGATGAACCGAAAGAGATTATTCGTTTAATCATTGATGCTACCTATAAAATAGATCAAAGTGAGGAGTTGGGAATTTCTTTTGTTCAAATCGGCAAGGATAAAAAAGCTACGGAGTATTTTAAAGCTCTTGATGATTTATTGCAAGGTGCAGGGGCTAAGTTTGACATTGTCGATACTGTGACCATTGATGACATGGAAGAAATGAGTTTAACCCAAGTCTTGTTAAATGCTGTCATCGATTAATAATTGGCAATTAGCAATTAGCAATTATATATATCAAGTTCGTGTAAAATGAATTCCATTGGCACTTATTGAACAGAATTATGTTTAAATTTCTCAAACAAGTAACTGATTACGCTAAAGGAAGTGTAGAAGCGGCAAAGTATATTGGGCAGGGTTTTGCTGTCACTTTTGATCATATGAAACGTCGCCCAGTAACGGTACAATATCCCTATGAAAAACTCATTCCTTCTGAGCGGTTTAGAGGTAGAATTCATTTTGAATTTGATAAATGTATTGCCTGTGAAGTTTGTGTGCGGGTTTGTCCAATTAATCTCCCTGTGGTAGATTGGGAATTTAACAAATCCGTTAAAAAGAAAGAATTAAAACACTATAGTATTGATTTTGGGGTGTGTATTTTCTGCGGTAATTGCGTCGAATATTGCCCGACTAATTGTTTATCAATGACAGAAGAATACGAACTAGCGGCTTACGATCGTCATGAATTAAATTATGATAATGTGGCGTTAGGACGCTTACCGACAAAAGTAACAGAAGATCCCATGGTAACACCCCTTAAAGAATTAGGATACTTGCCAAAAGGCGTCATTGAGCCTCATGATTTACCTAAAGGGAGTCAACGTGCGGGAAAAAATCCTCAAGATATAGTTAATAGTTGATGGTTGGTAGGGGTTGAATAATATTCAGCCCTTAATATAATTGATAGTTGTTTCAAATATTTTTCAAAAGGTATATTAAATCGTGGAAATATCACAGGGCGTTCAGTTTATAGCTTTCGTAATCCTCTCAATAATGGTGATTGGAACAGCTTTGGGTGTAGTTTTACTAGATAATATCGTTTACTCTGCCTTTCTTTTAGGGGGTGTGTTTATGAGTATCTCCGGTTTATATCTTTTACTTAACGCCGATTTCGTCGCCGCTGCCCAAATTTTAGTTTATGTGGGTGCAGTCAATGTACTTATTCTGTTTGCAATTATGCTAGTTAATAAAACTGAAAATTTTCAACAAATAAAAGGCGGATGGATTCGCAAAATTTCTACCGCTTTAGTTTGTTTTGGTTTATTCGCTTTATTGAGTACTATGGTTTTAGTTACTCCTTGGCAATTATCGACAGTTTCTCCTGCTGTTATCGAGAATACGATAGTTACGATTGGGAAACATTTCTTTAGTGATTATCTTTTACCTTTTGAAGTAGTTTCTGTTTTACTTCTGATGGCAATGGTGGGGGCGATTATCTTAGCCCGTAGGGACTTGATTCCTACAGCTCAAAAAACTAGAGAAATTTATACTACTTCTTTAACTTTACCCGAAAAACCTAGAGATTTGATTTCCGCAAGTAATGATAATAATTAATTTGTAAATATCAGTAGTAGAAAATAATGGAAATACAATTAGAATATTTTTTGATTTTAGCGGCGGCTTTATTTTGCATCGGTATTTATGGCTTAGTAACTAGCCGTAATGCGGTACGGGTTTTAATGTCCATCGAATTGTTGCTAAATGCTGTTAATCTTAATTTAATGGGATTTTCTAACTATTTAGACCCGGGTGAAATTAAAGGGCAAGTTTTTGCAGTATTTGTGATCACGATTGCGGCGGCGGAAGCGGCAGTTGGTTTGGCCATTATTCTGGCTATTTATCGTAACCGTGATACCATTGATATGGAACGTTTTAATCTTCTCAAGTGGTAAACTGACAATTAATTAATAGTTAATAATTGACAATGAAGGAAGGCGAGGGATACTTAATAAGTCAGTAAAAATGAAAAGTTTTCAGATTATCATACAGTTTTTGAGAATTAAAAACTACTTTTTTTTGTCTTTTAGTTTCCTTGTTTTTCTTATTCTATTGTCATTTGTACATACCAAAAATAAGGCATTTTTTCAACCAACATTAGCACAAGTCTCTCCCATAGAAATAAACTTTTTTCGTTCTTCCCCTCGCTTAATTAGAAGTACGTCAACTTTTACTTTACCTGATGTTATCTCTACATATATTTTTGACATTGAAATCCCTGAAAATGCTGGAAATAATTTGCAACAAATAGTTATTAATCAACAAGTAAATTTAGAAACTGTTGATTTTTTACCCGATAAAACTAGGGCTTTTCTTCTTAATCAAGGTAACAAATCTCTTGATGTTAATAGTACTTTGAATGTTACCAATAATCAAAATGGGATTATTATTGATTTATTACAACCCGCAAAACCCGGCGACAAACTTAGATTAGCTATTCGTGCTAAAAATCCTCTTTATGGTGGTATATATCAATTTGGGGTCACTGTTTATCCTCAAGGAAATAACCCCAAGAGTTTATATTTAGGCATTGCCAGATTTCATTTTGATATGCGTGGAGGAAGGTATTAAGCACCTTAAATTATAATCTTACATGATGATTTTTAAAGAATTAGTGTTAGAAAATTTTGGTCCTTATAAAGGGAAAAATGTTATTAATTTAATCCCAAAACAAGGAATAGATGATGCTCCGATAATTTTATTTGGAGGAATGAATGGTGGTGGAAAAACCACTTTGATGGATAGTATTAGATTGGCACTTTATGGTAGAAGATCTGATTGTTCTAATCGAGAAAATTTAAGTTATAACGACTTTCTAATTCAGTGTGTTAATAATCAAATTTCTCTTGGGGAAAAAACCAGAATTGAGTTAACTTTTGAGCATATAGTGAATGATCAATGGCTAGAATTAAAAATTGTTAGACATTGGGGAAAAAATGTTAAAGATGGTAAGGATAATTTAGGGATTATTGAAGGAGAATTTCCTGACATAAATTTAACAGAAAATTGGGATGAATATGTTGAAAATTTTTTGCCTTTAGGAATTTCTAATTTATTTTTATTTGATGGTGAACAAGTTAAAGAATTGGCGGAACAAGATTTGCCTACTAATGCCGTTAAAGAAGCCATGAAATCTTTACTGGGTCTAGAATTAGCTGATAAATTAGTCCTCGATTTGGATGTTTTAATTAATAGAAAGGATAAGGCATTAGATCAGGAAATTGATGGTCAAAATTTCCCCGATGTTGAAAGTGAATTGTTGTTATTAGAAGAACATAAAAAAACTCTATTAGAAGAATTAAGAATAGAGGAGAAACAACTTAAAATAAATAGCAAAACTTATCGTCAGGCTTCTGATAATCTCAAAAATGAAGGCGGAAAAGTTGCGGCAGAAAAACATAAATTATGCCATGAACAAAAGTCTTTAGAGAATGATAGAGAAAATATTTGCTTGGAATTGAGATATTTGGCTAGTCAGAGTTCTCCTTTAAGTTTAATCAGAGATTTGTTATGTAATTTAAAAATCAAACTTGAAGAAGAATCAAAATTATTGCAAATTAAAAACTCTCAAGGTTTATGGCAAGAAAAAGAATCAAAAATTATTATCTTTTCTGAAAAATTTAGATATTGATGCTCATAAATATAGTCAAGTAAAAGATTTTTTACAGTCAGAAAATTTATTTTTACAACAACAGCTAAATTCTCACGAGATTTATTTAGAAGCGGAAGACATTACTTTACCTAAACTTGATAATATTTTACAAAATTTACTCCCCAATCAACAAAGTCAAGTAAAAGAAAAGTTAATTAAATTAAGTCAATTAGACAAGGAATTAATTACCATAGAAGAAACAACTATTCGTATTAATTTTCCTGAAGCGTACCAAAATTTGGAGCAAGAATATCAGGATCAAGAAAAGGCTTTAGTTAATATAAAAACTAAGTGTGAAACCATTAAACAAACTTTAAATGCAGTGGAAAAGAAAATCACAGAAGTTAGAAAAAAACTCAGTAATTATGGTGAAAATAATTTAAAAAGTTTGCAAGTACAGCATATCGTTGGAATGATGCCAAAGGTTAAACAGACTTTGAGTTTATTTAAACATAAGTTAACCTTGAGAAAATTAAATAAATTAGAATTAGAGGTAACCAATTGTTTCCGTTATCTACTCCATAAATCAAATTTTGTGGCAAAAGTGGCTATTGATGCGGATACTTTTGCCTTAAGCTTGTACGATCATCAGGGTTTCGTTATCCCCAAAAATCGCTTATCAGCGGGGGAAAAACAATTATTAGCCATTGCTTTGTTATGGGGATTGGCAAGGGTTTCGGGGAAAAATTTACCTATTGCCATTGATACTCCCCTTGGGCGATTGGATTCTTCTCACCGTTATAATTTAATTGAACGTTATTTCCCTACTGCTTCTCATCAGGTGATTTTACTTTCCACTGACACAGAAATTGGTGAATCGGAAGTTAATTTTTTGCGAGATAAACAAGCGATCGCACGAGAGTATCTTTTAGATTATGATAACAAAACTAATCAAACTACTATCAAATCTAGTTATTTTTTCTAATAAACGATGGCGATGGTGAAATGCTAACAGCTTTTCTCTTCATGTAATACAACTTCGGCAAACATCTTAACCCACATTCCGCACGTCACTTTGTAAGATGATAAAAGATGCGCCGGCGATCGCTTCCTGCTGGAAAAAGCGTTGAACGAGTTTATTTTCCTAAACCTAATTCGCAAATAGATTTCTTCTTTTCCTCTTTTTGTTAAGTTCGCCAACAGTATCGGTCACTCTCCAGAAACTTAAATCAAGCAGAAGAGACTTCAACTTCTTCTGCTTTTGAGGATCTTGCCAGATACCCTTCGCTTTTCTTACTTGCTTATAAGTAGCATCAAAGCGATCGCGCAACTCATATTTTTTCTTAGGTGTCATCGCCGTCACCCTCTCATTGATTTGAGTTAAAGATAATGCAGAGGAAATCGCCTCATCTAATAACTTCTTCCTTGCTTCTGCATCATATATCTTAGGGATCGCTTTAGCCTTAGTATAAGCAATTTCTCCCTTTTTTAAAGATTCCAACAAATCTTCTGGTAATTTTAATAAAGGTAAACGATTGCTGCTGAAGGGGTGACGACACCTCTGAAACGATTAAACTGTAAACATTTTAAGAGCTAAGTTGACTTTTAAATTAACTCAAATCTAATTTCTTATTGAGAATATAGCGACACCATAAATATTAAGTGTTCTTTTAATGCTGGTTAAATAACAGACAAAATCTGGCACAATTAGTACTTGTAATTATATTTCTTACTAATAATGATTAGTTTGTTAAAAGATTTTGAAACACATTTAAATCGATATTTAAAACCAACACAATTTCAAACATTATCAATTTTAATTGGTTTATTAAATCAGTATAAACAAGTTAAAATAGAAACCTTAGCCACTTATTTTCCCTTGCCAATTTTGTTTGAAAGTCGCCGAAGACACATTCAAAGATTTTTAGTGCTTACGGGTTTAAGTATTAGTTTAATTTGGTTTCCTATTATTCTCACAATTATTCATCAACAAATTCCCTGTAATTTTCCCTTGATAATCGCTTTAGATCGAACTCAATGGCAAGAGAATAATGTCTTTATGATTAGTTTAATTTATTCTCGTCGTGCATTGCCAATTTATTGGACTATTTTGAACAAAAAAGGGGCGAGTAATCTTCAAGAACAAAAAGCATTAATTCGACCAGTAATCAAATTGTTAAATAAATATCATATTATGATCATAGGAGATAGAGAATTTCATTCCATTGAGTTAGCTACATGGTTGAAACAAGAGAAACAAAAAAGGAAAAATAAAATCGATTTTGCCCTCAGACAAAAACAGGGTACTTTTTATCATCGAGGGGGTAAAAAGTATGAAAAACTATCAGATATAGAGATTGAAAGGGAAGTAAAGCAGATAAAGATGGGGATAAAAGTTACAAAAAAGACTGGTTTTAGCCGACATAATTTAGCAATATATCATCAAAGAAAAAGAAAAAATAAAAGTAGTGAAGAACCATGGTATATCTTAACATCATTAGAGAATGAAATAGAAGTAATCAAGATTTATGAGCAAAGAATGGGTATTGAAATGATGTTCAAAGATTATAAAACAGGAGGTTATAATTTAGAAGGAAGTAAAGCAAATATACAAAGACTAACTAATGTAATTTTATTGATTGCTATGACCTATACAAAGCAAACATTGAAGGGAAGAATAATTAAAAATAAAGGACAGCAAAAATATATAGGAAGGCCACAAGAAAAAAGAAGAAAAACAAAAAGAAACAGTGAATTTTGGATTGGTTTATATGGTGAAAGTTGGGCAAATAAATATGAAAAATATCAAGAGGAAATTAATAAAATAATAAGTTTAAATAGTAACAAGTTAACGTTTTATCACCGAGGGTTGAAAGCAAAAGATGAAATAATGAAAGTGTTAGTTGCATTTTTTGATTCTATTTAGAGCGATGATTTTTAATCATATTTAATATTAT
Organism: uncultured cyanobacterium; assembly: GCA_963749915.1. Taxonomy (GTDB): domain Bacteria; phylum Cyanobacteriota; class Cyanobacteriia; order Cyanobacteriales; family Cyanobacteriaceae; genus Geminocystis. Next base: position 6,971 of record CAVVOP010000008.1, on the reverse strand, counting down.
ATAACTGTTACTATCTCGTGTCTAAAATTAGAGAACTAATAGGTAACAGTAATGAGATTTAAGTTCATTATTAATCTGAAATTAATTTTGTCCTAAACACTTATTGAGTTGTCTCGCTAATCGCTCGGTTATTTCGTTCGCAAACACGACTGCGCATTTTATCACCGTTCGTGAGGAGACTACTCACACTGGTAGAGGTTTATATGCGGTGATGATGCTTGTCTTGGGTGTTTGCTCTCTAGTTTAGATTGGTTTTTTGAAGTGGTGAGGGGGGTGGGGTAAGGGTTTGGCTCTGTGCCCTTTTTTCTTTGCCCTCGTGGTGGTTTCCGCCGCTCATCCGCCCTGAAAATCCCTGCCTCTGCGAGGCATTCAATAAAAGCTCTAGCTAAGGTTTTCAATTCCTGTCTCTGCGAGGCAAATTTATCTCGCTCACCATAATAGGTTTGCCGCCCTTGCCGATCGCCCACAAAATGCAGAATCTGGGCAAGGGCTATTGCTCGTAAATAAAGCATTTATGGTCTTTTTTATTAATAGAAAATAATAGAAAATATAGTAGATATTTCTAATAACAAATATTATAATATAGCTATAGAAAAAACCCCCAAACTTTGGCGGTTCTAAGGGTCTTTTCTTTATTCAATAACCGGTTCAGCAAAAAACTAACCGCTAATATTATGTTAACAAAAAAATCATCCATAAAATGGGGAGCCAAAACCCCAGAAGCTCGCATTGTCTTTCTATCCTCGTTCTGACAAAAAAAACCATATTTTGCCGTTTTTTCCATAAATAATAGAAGCAATCGCGCAGCGCCGGCATTCGCCGATCGAAGTCAATTCATGGGAGGAAATGAATGAAGCTTTATGCCATTTCATCAATGAAAGTGACGTCATATTTACTCCTTTCTAATTAAATAACTGAGGTTACGCACTCATGTGTTAGGTTTTAGATATTAGGTCTCAGGTCTCAGGTATTAGGTTTTAGGTTTTCCAGACATGATTGAAGTAAAAAGTTATCGGGATTTGACAGTTTTGCTTATTGTTCAACGATTAGGCTATCTGAAACCCCAACAATTAGAACCAGTATTAAACAAGTGTGATGAAATTGGCAAAATGTTATATACCTTGATGGAAAAACTCGGTCAAAAGAAAAAAATCAACCAGAATTCGTCACGATAAATTTTTGGTATTTTCACACCTGACACCTGATACCAGCCACCTGATACCTCACTCTTCAATACCTTCGCCAAAATTATGAAACCTTATCGAGATCCTAAAATTTTTACTAACCTTATAAGATTAAAGCAATCCATCTCGAAAATTGAAGAGTGCCATCTCGAAAGTAAAAATACTTCCCTGTTGTAACTGACTTTTTACTTGAAGATGAGCTTTATGTTTGACAGTGATCGCTTTGGCAATTGCTAAACCCAGAACCTGTACCTCCACTATGACGAGAGCGATCGCACATCAATACGGTCAACAACATCCCAAATTTTGTTTTGTTTACTGCTCAATCAATCCCAATTCCTGTATCTTTAACCTTAATAACAGCAGTCACGCTCTTTCGACTCTTAAACCTACTTTGACTTCCCCTCCACTAGGGGTATATTGAATAGCATTACTAATCAAATTACAAACTAAACGATAAAGTTGAGATTCATTCCCGAAAACGTAATTCCCTCAGCAGGCATGTCAGTTACTTAATTCAATCCATTTGCCGTACACTAATTCTAAAATTCTTCAGTTAAATCACTAATGAGATCATTTAAACAACAAGGTTGAAAGGCTATCGTTCCAAGAATTTGCTCAAGATTGCTCAAAAATAGTAAATCTGTAATTAAATAGCTTAAACGCCTTCCTTATCTTTCCACAGTTTCTAACATCACCGCTAAATCCTGAGATTAATCTGAAGGTATACGTAACATTGCTTCTACTGTAGCTAAGAGACTAGCAAGGGAAGAGCGTAATTCATGAGCCGCATTAGCTGTAAACTGTTGTTTTTGCTGATAGGATTGGTAAATTGGCTGCATCGCTAAACCAGAAAGCCACCAACTAGAAATGATTACAAAAACTAAAGCTAAAAGAAAAGCTATCAGGAAAATCCATTGCAAACATTTAGACCTCAGCATCAAAACTGGCTGAGAAGTGCGTCCAATTTGTAAGTAACCCCAAGAAGGTGAGAATGATTCCCTTGATGAGTATATGACTCCTTCTTGAGCATGTAACATAATTGTAAACTGATGATAGCGAATACCATCATCACTACGAAAGGTATGCCATGATTGTTGTTAAACTGGGAGTTAGGGGAAATTTCCTAAAGGTTGACTAGGGGTCAACGCAAGTAATTTTTGGTCGATAATCATAGAGGCGAATATGGTGTGTATTGCGATCGCTAATACCTGTAGTATGTTGGTTCAATTAATTTGGGCTGAACCTGACAAGGTTTATTTATCTAATAATACTCGCGGAATTTAGTTGTCAAACTACATTACTTCTCCTGAATTCGTAACATTCGTTCTAAGCTATCATGGAGAGTTTCAATTGATTCTGATTCCCTTTCCATCACATACCATTTAGATTGAATAAATCGATGAGACAATGAACCTTAATAACTTAAATAATTGCCATCACTCCAGCATACCAAAAGGCTAAAACGAAGACGACTATAACGAAATAGCTCAACGAAGTATTCATGGACACTAATTCAAAACTATTATTTTACTCCTGAAAGATTACTATTAAAACGATAACCTTGTCCTTTAATAGTTTCAATCGGACAGTCACAACCATAAGTTGTTAATTTCAGGCGTAATAAACGCATTTGTGCCGCTACCACATTACTTACTGCCTCGGTATCAAAATCCCATAACTAATATCTAATTTTACTTCCTGAAATGATGCGATCTGAATTTTGCATTAAATAAGCGAAGAATTTTGAAATTCTTTCACGGTTGAAAGGGATAGTTTGTGAAGGGGTAACTAATTCACAAATTACAGTATTATTCGCATCATCAAAGATCTAAATCCCCTTTACTTAAAGTTTGAGGTTGAAATTAAGAAATGTCTATTGACTTAATCTTGCTAATAATTCTTCCATCACAAAAGGTTTAACCAAATAGTCATAGACACAGCATCTAAACCAGTGACACGGGATTGAGCATCACCCAAAGCAGTTAACATCAGACTACAGCAAAGGATTTTTTTGTTGTCTGAGTCTTTGACATAACTCTAAACCTGATAAATAGAGCACTAGCCAATCAAATATAGCAACAGTATAATAACCATCCATGTTGCAAATAACTTCCATGCTTGATTACCATTAATTGCCCAATCAACTACATATTTTTCACTCACTAAAACTTGCTTAATAGCTAATCCTAAATCTTCTTCGTCTTCCACCAGTAAAACTCGCATTTTTCAGATTTGATAACAGTTGTCATTTTATCTTAATTACTTTAATTTCATCTAATTTTTGAATACTCTAAGTAACTATCTTGAGTAACAACACTAACTCATGATGCCTAATTTTTCTTTATTTCAAAGCCTAAAAACCCTATTTTGCCAGACTTACAGCTATAAATAATACCATGAGGAATCGTACCAATGGAAATTATCAATGTCTAATGAGTAACATAAGTTAAATTTTCTGAAAAACAAGGTTTCTCCATCACAACAATTTACCTCTATTAAAATATGAGTCAATTTAGGAATATGTTGCAGTAATTTTTTGTAATATTAGGATTGAGGATAGTGAGTTTCTACTAAAGAGGACTACAATGGCCAAAACAGAAGTTGAAGCATATCCTAATACATGAATATAGGCAGCTGAAATTATGATCATAGTGATCACAGTTAAAGCCATGACTATTTGGGTTTTTTTTCTCACCTTTTGATTATCCAAAATAAAAATAGTGAGAGTCTCATTTTTCTAATTTTCTTTGTGCATAATTCTATATTTATTAGAAAACAGATTAGACTTCTCCACAAAAATATTTGATTGGCTTGTAGTAAGAGCTTCTGCCCTTGTTTTGGGAATTATTGGAGATGTCTATTATTCTAATAGTTTTTATTTGATTAATAATCTATATCTACAAAAATTATAATCTTTCAGTACATCATTTCATCTCAATTTCATCTTACTTGTGGCAAACTATGTTGAACAAATTTATAAAGCTCAAGTAAAGTCAAGACTATGAAATGATTGTCGTTAACAGATGCTTTTAAGTCTTCAAGATTTCAACTTTTGATTCCAGTATATCATTTGCTCATGTCGGACATGGAGATGAATTTCAGGCAACAGGAATTAGAAAGTACAGTTGAATCCCGAAACCGATGGCTTATTTGGCATTGAAGTAAATGCGATTGAAAAAGCCGCTTCCGATGGTGTAGGGGTAATGATTCCCGTTACCGCTTTAGTAGATGCAGATGGTGAACAATTGGTTTTTGTGCAGTATGAAAATTTTTATAAAAACCCCTGTGGAAGTAACTACTGGTATAACAGAAGGAGGTCTCTGATTCAAGTTACTCAAGAATTATCCATTGGAGAAAAATTAGTAACTCAGGATATTTATCCCTTTATGCAAAATACCGTAAAACTCAAAGTGCAGATACAACCAGAACAACCACCATGAACCAATAATTACCGATTCTACCACCCACGCGCAAGCAGATCAACGAGAATTCCCCATAGTCACGACAAAGAGGTAATCTAGTTAATTCCGCCGAAAATAGTGAAAAATCAGCAGGATTTTCCATTTTTGAACGTAATTAGGCATTGGTGGTTTAGGGATGATGAGGATCAACGGGGTATTTTTACTATTCCTGCTTTGACGGGGGGCAAAAATAGAGAGGCGGGGGGCAAAAATAAGGAAGAACCTCGTAGCCAAGATTAAATGATGTTTAGTTTCATAAGTCTAAGCCTTTAAGGCTGATTTATCAATGGCTAAAGCCATTTACTCAAGGTTTTTCGCCCTTTTGTAAAATAACCCTAATAATTAAAATGCTCAACTCATTACTTAATCAAATACTGAAAATTCCATTGCTCAAAGATGGTTTATCGTTATCGCCGCTATTTTTGTCACGGTTTGGGACTGATCCAGCATTACCCAAATGCCCTTAGATGTCTTTCCTGAATTTGATCTTTGCCTCCTCAAGTGGATATTCAAACAGAAGCCACTGGACTTGTCCTGATGAGGTGGAACCCAAATTACTGTACCCATTGAAAGTGCGGTTAATGGTTTACCCGGGGTAACAAAGGTTAGATCTTCCTCTAAGGTAGGATTATCAATGGTACACGTGGTATTTGACCAAAAATGCTGATATTTACAAAGCTAGACAAGCTGTTATGGAAAGATTTTACAACAGTAACAAGTCAACTCCCTGAAGGTACTCATCCTCCCGAAATTTCGCCTTTCATGTCTCCTTTGGGGACTATTTTGATATTCGGTTCACTGTCAACGGTCAAGGTCAAAGTTCCTTAATGGAGCTACGCCGTTTAGTGGAAATTACCCTCAGTAATCAAGTTTATCTGTGGCTGGAGTTTCTCAAGTAACTATCTATGGTGGTGATCAAACACCAAGAACAAGTATTAATTGACCCGAAAAGCTAAAATATCTCCAAGTTTCTCTAAATGAAGTTACAAAGCTACCAGACAAGCTAATTCAAATGCCCTGGCAGTTTTCTCATTCGTGGGGTCAAGACTTACTCATTAGAGGTATTAGTAAGATTCTAATCCGTTGATCATTTAAAGAAATTATCATTAAGGTACAAGGTGATAAACCGATTTTACTGGAGGATGTAGCAGAAATTGACCCAAATACTATAAAACGGGGGGGATCCGAGTTAATGGGCGACCTACGATGATATTGATAGACGCCATCAGCAACCTGCAATATGATACTCCCACCGTCGCTAAAGCGGTCAAAGCAGTGATGGAATAATTAGAGCCGACTTTTCCCTGATGTGCAAATATCCAGAACATTTCGTCAAGCCAATTTTATTGATACCGCTATCAGTAATGTTAGTCTAATTAGAGGTATTATCATTGTTTCTGTGGTAATGTTGCTGTTTTTGATGAATTGGCGCACCGCCAGCTATTACCTTAGTGCCATTCCTTTGTCCCTGTTGATTCGCTTGCCAATGTTGATGAAGCCTTTTGGTTTAGGCATTAATACCATCAACTTGGGGTTTAGTGGTGGCAATAGGCTCAGTAGTAGATGATTCTATTGTTGACATGGAAAACTGCTATCGAGGTTTACGCAAAAATCAGGCGCACAAGGTAATTACCGAAACACCCTTTGCAAGTCGTTCTATCAATACTCAGTAGAGGTGAGATAGCGGTAGATTTTTCCACAGTAATTATTATTGTGGTCTTTGCGCCAATTTTAGGCTTAAGTGGGGTTGAAGGTCGCATTTTTGCCCCGATGGGGTTAGCTTACTTACTCTCAATCGCTGTTTCTACTTTAGTGGCTATGACTCTTTCTCCGGCTTTATGTGCGATTTTTGTCGCTAATCAAAGATTCCCCAAGAAGGTACTTTCATCTCTCGTTTAGCTGAAAGGTTGTATCACCATCTACTGAATTTATCGGTCAAAGCTCCTCAAATTATTCTCGGATTAGCTTTAGCTTCCTTAGTAGCGACTATTGCTACTTGTTCCCTCGTTAGGACGAGTATTTTTACCTGAATTTCAAGAGAAATCAATGGTTAACTCGATGGTATTATTTCCGGGTGTTTCCCTTGATATGACTAACCGTGCAGGTATGGCTTTGTCTAGGTGTTTGGGGAAGTCCTTTGTTTGAATGGATAGATCCAGCAGGACCAGTGCGCCGGGAGATGCTGATGGTGCAGGGGTCATTGGTTCACGTTGATGTGGAATTCAGCAATCTATCTTAAAAATCGGGAAGAGGAGCAACTGGACGGATTCCGGGAGGAGTTTCTCAAGTTACCCGGTGTCGCTCCTAATATTGGTGGTTTTAT
>CAVVOP010000007.1:0-13742 GCA_963749915.1 uncultured cyanobacterium | reverse complement strand
ATCGAAATAAAAATTTTACTGATTTTAGATTTCATTGTGTCTTACCTACTGATATAATATTTACTTATATTATTTTTAGTTTGATATTGTTGGTATATAAACATTGGTTTCTACCTGAAAAATTCTTTCTATTGTGTGGTTGAGAAAAGATAACATTTGTTTTAAAGAAAATATTTTATTATAGACTAATCTTCCTCCTTTTCTTGGCTTACTTACTTTTTTCCATAATATTTTTACCCATATATTAACTAATAAAAATGATATTCCTACAAATAATAGTCTCCAAACTGGTTTTTTTGTTGTCGTTCTAATTCTACAAACATTTTTCATTCTATAACTACTTTCAATACCAAATCTTTTTCGGTAACAAGAATGAATTTGCTCTATATTTATCTTAATGTTATTTATTACATAAATATAGTATTCTCTTCCTTTTTTTCCTCTTTTTCCTTTTTTATATTTAACAATTATTGCTAGGCGACAATCTACATAGTCTTCTTCATTTTTTAACATTTTATAATTAGTCTCATAGCTTTTTCTTCCTCTCATAAATTGTTTTATTCCTGCTTTTTTTCCTCTTCTAATAGCAGGAATAATGAAGGGTATTTCTAATGCTTGTAACCATCTAATTATTGATATGCTGAAAAATTCTCTATCCAAATATAATTTTTCTATCTTTATATTTAAACTCGATAATTCTGATAACAAATGAGTTAAGATACAAACCTTCGTTTCTTTCACTCGAATCGCTCTAATTCCTAAAGTTACTCTTTTATTTTTTTTAATCGTATATATCGTTGCATATCCATAAAAAGAACAAGTTCCATTTTTTGCTTGACTTCTACAAATATAAGGTTTTTCTTCTTGATTGGGTTCCCCATAATAACCAATCAAATTAAAATCAACTGCTACATTTAAACAATTATTTTTTAATCCAGAAGGAATTTGATTTTTTAATGCTGTATTAATTTCTTTTTCTAATTTTAAGAAATCAGATATTTTTTTGAGATGAAATCGAATATTATTTCCACAAGTTGCTAATTTTAATTCTTTAGAAGAATTTTCTATAGTATTTTGGGTCGAAGCGGCTCTTACTAAAACCAGAAATAAATCATTATTTTTCCTTTTACCATGGTCGTTTAAAGAAATATTTTCATTGAGACAATCTACTACTTGTGTTAAGGTTTCTTGATCAGTTAAAACCAGTTTTTCTTGTTGATTATTATATTTTTGCTTCATGGGATAAAAAATATAAATTTTAATTATACTATTTCTTCATTATCCTCTAAAATAGAACCCTTTACTTAGTACTTATGTCCCAATAATCTCTTTATTTTTTTTCCTTTCGATCTACTGAATGTAGGAAATGGGAACAAAACAGACCAGAGCGCATTTCCAGAAGTAATCAAGGCATTTCGTGCAGAATGGGAAGGAGAGCAACCAGAATTATATGTAATGGATGCAGCATTTTATAGCGAAGCAAATCTGCAAGAATTTGGGAATAGCATTGAATGGATTAGCCGAGTACCCACAACCTTAAAAGCAGCACAGGAAATAATTGAAAGCTTGTCATCCGAACAATTTAGCGAACGATATGACAAAAAAGGCTATCGTTTTTGTGCTGTCTGTAGCACTTATGCAGGAATCAAGCAGCAATGGATAGTAGTTGAAAGTCTTCAACCCATGGAAGCAGATTTGAAAACAGGAGCAAAAAAGATCGAGAAAGCACTAAATGAGAAAGAGAAAGCGCTTAAAAGCTTAATGAATAAAAGCTTTGCCTGTGAAGCGGATGCTCTCAGTGCAGTTACCGAATTTGAGAAAACTCTCAAATACCACAATCTCAATGAATTGCAAATTGTATCTCAACCTCATTATTCGCGAAGAGGTCGTCCTAATTCAGAGGCAGCAACCCACGCATAATTCTTGGCATATTCAAGCTGTTTTAATTGAGAATCCAGTCACTGTTGCTGCCATGGGAAAACAAGCTGGGCGTTTCATTCTTGCCACTAACTCTGTTGATTCTGAAAAATGGGCGAATAGCGATATCTTACGGGAGTACAAAGGACAGCAACCTACCGAACGGGGTTTTCGCTTTCTCAAAGATCCTTTGTTCTTTGCTTCTAGTGTCTTTCTCAAAAATTCTAAGCGGATTATGGCTCTTGCTATGCTGATGACTCTTGCTCTTATGGTCTATACTTTGGGGCAGCGTCAACTCAGACTCGCTTTAGCACAAGCCAATGCTTCTCTCCCTGACCAAAAGGGTAATCCAACGGCTCGTCCTACCTTACGTTGGATTCTTCAGTGTTTTCTCTCTGTTCATTTAGTCTTTTTTAACAATCTTAAGTTTCAGATTAAACTCTCCGATAGACAGAATCTAATTTTGCAGTTTCTTGGCGCTTCCTCCCGCAAATATTATTTTTTGTCCTAAATAACCTGCTGAATGTAGGATATCAACACCAGCATCGAGTAAATCACTACAAAAAGTTCTTCTCAAATCGTGAGGACTACAGGATTGAATTCCCGCTCCTTGAGCACGTTTTTTGAGCATTCGCCAAATAGCATCCGGGTGCATTTTTCCCATTTGTAGATGTCCCCCTCGACGAATACGACAAAATAAAGCACCATCTTCTAATCCCCGTAATTCCAGCCGTTGTTGCAGAAATAACACAGCCTCTTGGGGTAAATAAACCTGACGAGTTTTTTGTCCTTTAGCAAGACGTATCAATAATTGTTCTGTTTTCAGATGCAAATCTTTTAACTCTAAATTGACTAACTCGCTTCGCCGTAAACCACCACCCCGTAAGACCCCGATCATTGCTCGGTCGCGAACATTTTTCGGCTCATTCCCTTCACAAGTAGCGATAATAGCTTGAATCTCATCGACATTTAAAGCCCTTCCTTTTGGTTCACCCGAACCCAGGGCAAACGCACACAAAACTTAACAAATTAGTCAAACAACTAAAAGCTTACCAGATAATGGTTTCAGAAAAACAGTTTAACACAGGAATTAATGTTACTTGAAGTAATTAATAAAGTTTTTATTTAGTAATAGGCGATCGCCAATTGTGAAAACTTTGAAATCTCATTCGTAATTGTAACACTTATTAAAATATAAAGAAATGTGTGCGTTTGCCCTGACCCGAACCAGTGAGATTAGGTAAATCGATAACTTTTTGATAAACTGGCAACTCCATTAAATCTAATTTATAAGCTTCTAACAAGACCCTGCGTAAAGCCGATAACATGAGATTAACGGTCATGGGACTAAATTGAGCAATTAAAGCGGAACGTAGTGCCGCAGTATGATGATAACGCAACTTACTCCAATCAAGAGTCAGAGAATCACAATGGTCATCAGTCAAGATAGAAGCGATGGTATCGAGACAATATTTCATGGTTCGATAGGAATTATTTTTCAACCCCCCCAGATAAACAGCCGCTGGATGTATAGTAACAGGAATAGGTACAGCTAGTTTGAGGGAATCAGGATGGAGATTTTCTGTTAACTCGAGCATAATTTAACTCGTCCATAATTCAATTATCACGTTTTATTTAATCACTTTTCTTCCTCACTTCTTTATATTTCTGGGAAATTAGATCGGCATTGAAAAAGGGAAGAGATTATTTTCCCTTCCCCATTTCCTTTTAATTGATTACGTAACATTTGTTGTCGTTTTTTGAGTTGTCGCTTTCTAGCTGACCCTCCTTTTCCTTTGTCGTTTCTTCCTTGACGACGAGGAGATTCCCAACTTTTTAGTCTTGGCATTTTTGTGATTTTATCATTTACTCTTTTTTATTATCCTATCGTAAATAATAAGAAGAAGGCCGCTGAGAGGTACCTTCATGCTAAACCTGATGATTCCTCTGGGATGTATCTGTTTTGAATGATGAATTATGAAAGATAACTTCAAAGCGATCGCCCTACCGCTCCTGTGGTCTTAAGTTTGATTAGCATACCCTAAAATTATTGTATGTATCACATATACTTGGGATCTTAAAGAAGGCAGGAGGCAGAAGGGCAGTTAAAGTTTAACGACAAAAAAAAGCAGGGGCAACAACCCCCACCAGAGCCACTAGGGAAGAGAAGCCCAAGCACCCCACCCACGAACCACAGAGGACGCAGGAACAACAACGGGAACGGACACAACCCAGCACCCCGCAACAGCAGGACAAGGACGAACCGCCACCGCCGAGAAACCACAAGTACCAGCCCAGCGCCGAGCAAACAAAGAAGCCAAAGCCAAGGAAGGAAAACGGGCAACCAAACGGAAGCCACCACCAGAACGCCCCGGACGCAACCACCAAGACGCCGCAGAACAAGCCAACGCAGAACCAGAAACACAACGGAAAGAAACCACAGCACAAAGAGCCCGAAAGACCCACGAAAGAACAGCGGGAGCATCCCATTTTTGCAAAAATAGAAAAACATATACGATGCTACTAAAATAATCAGTAGTCTTAAGCAAGTAGTGCAAATTTACCATTCAGATAAGCACAACGCAACTGCAATATTTTATTCACATCCTCTTTTTTCCACTGTGCCCCTGTTAGTTTTATTCTTTGACTGATTTGTTTTACTCCTGATTCTACTGCTCCACTACCGATGGAACAAATTTTTTCTCTTTGACAATATTCGTAATTGATGACTCGGTACCGATGCTTTTGAAGATATTTAACCATTTTTTTTCCTCCTGTTGGTTCTAATCTTTCTAATAATGAAATTGCCTCTGATACCTGTCCTGCCCATAACTGTCCTTCTAATTTTTCCAAGATGGACTTTTGTGCCTCCATTTTGTACAGATTTTCTCTCAGATGATACCAATCCAAAATTTCCACTCGATTTTCTTCCTCTCCAATCTCTTCAAATATATTCCAAACTCCATCATGTCCATCTCCTAAACAATATATTGGTGATGTCAAAGGTTGACTGTTGATCCAATCACTTAAACAAAGATTTGATTGGAAAAAAGCTCCATAATAAAGTCCTTGTAACCTTGCTGTCTTGTAGTCTTGCCAATAGCTTGGTTCTCCTTTGACTTCACTTCTCAATCGTACTTTTCCCCCATCTACTGCTATTTCTGATAATCCTTGTTTCATTTCTGCATCTGGCAAATCCACCTGATTTACTTTTCTATGGAAAGTCGAATGACCGACTTTAATTCCTGTCAATATGGACAAATCTTGTTGTGCATTTTGATAAGACTCATTGGCACTTAGTAAAAGACAACATTTTTCTAGCAACGGACTCAAACGAGTTGATGGTTCTATTCCCAAATATTGTGCTTGTTTTTGACTAATAGAAATAGTTCCTAAACAACTTTTAAGAGTTCTGACCCTTCCTGATAGTGGTAAATTTGTTTTCTTCTCGATAAAAAAAGGGTGAGTTGAGGACTAACAAACTCTAAAATTTGATGACGTACATGATTTTCCAAATGGGCAAAAGACTCACAATCGTCAGCGTTACTATAACGGTAAAGAATCTCACTAGCTTTTCTCAAAGAGTTATCCAACTCTAACCGATCTTCAGGAGTCATGTTAATTGTAGAAATCATAGTTAGTAAGTAGGTTTAAAATAAATGTGGATAATTCAATTATTACTCTCGGTCTGAAGAAAGTATCAAGTTTTTAAAATAAGACAATATTTTATGCTTCTGAAAGCAACACAAATAAAATTGCAAAAATGGGATGCTCCCCAAAAATGGGATGCTCCCAATGTATTTGTATTCATAAAATTAATTTATTATCTTGACTAGATTAAACTGATAACTCCAAGTGAATTAGTTTCTTTGCCTTGATATTATAAACTGGACAGTCCAGATTATCAAATTTACAATTTCTTTATCTACAATTATTTTCGTTCAATCATGTTGATAGCATCTTCTGGAAAATAGCGAACCTCTCGCTCCAACATTATTCTATGCTGACAAAATACTTTCTCCTCCATAATTGAGATGAGGTTTTTAACCTCATTTGCGGATGCTCCTCCATGATTAATAATAAAGTTAGCATGAACTTCACTAATTTGTGCCTGTCCAATTTGTAAGCCTTTCAAGCCAACTGACTCAATTAAATATCCCGCATATGGTCCTTTTCCTACACCCGGACGCTTGAACACACTACCGCAGTTAGGGTAGCGTAAAGGAAACTTCTGGCGGCGCTTTTTGACGAAAGTTTGTGTTTGGTCAACTACTGACTGCTTTGGCTGGCTGAAATCCAGTTTAAAAGTTGCTTCCAAGACAATATATCCTCGATCGAGTAATTTAGAGCCACGGTGACGCAATTCTAGTTCACTAGCCAACTCTGTAACTATTTCACCACTAGGACTCATATGAGTGGCAGATAACAAGTTATCCAACATACATTGCTGACCAGCACCCGCATTAATAGCAACACCTGCACCGATAGAACCCGGAACACCAATCATCCATTCAAATCCACTTGTGCCAATTTCAACAGCTATGCGAGCTAGTTTAGGCATTGAAAGACTACCACCAACTGTAATTTTTTTTTCTGTGGTCGAATGATAGTTAAAGGCAGAACCCAATTGCAAGACAATACCTTTAATTCCAGCATCATCAATCAAGACATTAGAACCTTTTCCTAATATATATATAGGTAAACCAATTTTATTGGCATGATCATAAATACTGACTAACTCATCTACCGAATTGGGAACAACATAATACTCTGCTAAACCACCAATCTGTAAAGTAGTTAATGGAGCTAAAGGTACATTTTTTTGCCAGTTAATACCTGAAGGGAGAATTATATCTAGATTTCTATTCATTTGATGACTCCAAACGAGTTATCTTGGCACCAAGATTTCTAAGTTTGTGATCAAATTCTTCATAACCACGTTCGATCTGATAAACATTACTAATAGTACTTCCTCCATTAGCGGCTAAAGCACACAAAACAACTGCTGCACCTCCACGTAAGTCAGTAGCTTTAACATTTTTAGCTCCATATAACTCACTATGACCATTGATTACCGCACAGTTACCATATACATCGATATTAGCTCCAAACTGACGTAATTCTTCAGTGTAACCAAAACGCTCTGTAAAACGCATATCGGTAATTGTACTTTCCCCAGAAGCCATAAGTGCTAAGGCAGCAAAAATAGGTTGCATATCTGAATTAATCGCAGGATAAGGACCGGTAAAAAGGTCAAATGGTTGAAGGGGATTCTTGCCACTGGCATAAACAGAGCCACCCCATTCAAATATCTCAATGCCTGACTCTCGTAAGTAATGTACATCAGACTTAATGTAGCGTAAGTCAAATCCAGGAATAACAATTTCACCTTTAGTTACACCAGCCACCGCTAAAAATGTAACGGCTTCATCCCATCCTGGCATAATAGAAAAGCTCGCCCCTCCTCGAAGATGATTTGTCCCTGCAATTTTAACAACTCGGTTACGCACATCTACATCTGCTCCCATTGCCACGAGTAAGCGTCCCAGTTCCATAACTTCTGGGCGTGTGTTAGCATTACGGATCTCAGTCACGCCATTAGCAAGTGCTGCTGCCAGCATAATATTTTCAGTACCAGAAGTTGTTGGTAAATAGAAATTAATTTTTGCTCCTTTTCCTTGTCGAGGCTTGATTCTAATTCCTTGATCATTTTCAATAATTTCATGACCAAGAGAACGTAAACCAAGGACGTGTAAATCATGCTTTCGTTTACCAATAGCACATCCACCTGGTAAGGGAAGAAATAGTTCTTCACCAACAGCAGCAGCCATCCCTAATAACAATAGTGAGTAGCGGATTTTTTGGGCAAGTTCCAGGGGTACATTCCCTGAAGGAAAATTTCCCCGGCAACAGAAGAGATTAGAATCCTCTATCTTAATCTTGGCACCAAGATGCCTAAGAATCTCAACCAGAATTTTAATATCATGTAACTTAACTGGAACATTTTTTAACGTAGTGGGTTCATTCCCAAGGCAGGCAGCTGCGATTGCTGGTAATACAGCGTTCTTGGCTCCTGATAATCTCACTTCTCCTTGAAGTGATTCTTCCTCCCTCAATTTGATAGACAAAACTCATTATTTCTAAGTTTTCCAATTTTATTTATTCTTTTTTATGAGTCACATTATAATAAAGTTGATGGTATTTTAGGAATGAATTTTTTAGTCAAATCCGGTACTATAATTGACTTAAATAATCTGACTCAGACAGTTACGGACAATTGAGGGAGTATATAGTTTTTTACGTCCGAGTTTCCTCCCCAGCTACGACTATCCGGGCCAACACTGCGAGGGTTTTGAAAAATTCCTGTGGTGACAAGGATAGGGAAGAGGGGGAAGCTTCCAGGTGTATGTTTTTAATATTGGTACTTTTGTAATAATTAAAAGCACAATTAAAAATATTATTATTGTATTAACAACTGAACAGATGGCGAACTGCTTGCAGAGTGTGCTTGCGCTGAAAACGTTAGGGTCAGCGTCCACTGACATGGTCAAGTTATAATCCCTAAAGAGTAGAGTTTAAAAAACTTTTAACAAGTAGATGTGGTTTGAGCAATTTACGTAACTTGGCTAATTTATTTTTAACTAAATTAGATTCTTTATTATTAAGCTGCTTAGCTATTTCTTTAAAACCAAGCCAGTCCAGTAACGTAGTTAAGTAAGCCAATTTTAAATTTCTTTTAGCTTGATAACTGTCAGGATTTAATTCTATTGCTCTTTGAGCCCCTTCCAGAAGAATTTTATAATCTGCTGTTTGATAATATCTTTGCTTAGCAGTTATCATGACTGCATTACTAATAAACATTTTGTCTTGTTGAGAAAGAGAATTCTTAAACTTTTCAAAAGCTACCAAGCCTTCTAAATCTAGGGCATCAAACTGTTTTTTTAATCTTTGCTGAGCTAGATGCCAAGCAAAAACGTTTAGTGTTGCCTGAATTTCTACCTTTTTATAATCACAGTTTATAGAAGATTGAGGTATGTTTACCTGATCATAAAGAAAGGAATCTATTCTGGCTAATTTGGCAAAACTAAGCATTCGCAACCAGAGATCGTAATCTTGAGTATATTTAAAAAATTGACGATAACCTCCTGCTTTTTTATATATGGAGTAGCGAAACATAACTTCACCATGACGAAAATAATTACTTTTACCTAACTTTTCAAATAAATCTTCAACTGAGTGAATTGTTAAAAAAGGAACTCTTGAGTGATTAAGTATGTTTCCTTCATCAGATAATCTACGTACATGACAGCCAATCGCTCCAAGAGATTGATCGGATTCTAAAAAATCTAGTTGTTTTTCTAAACGCTCTGGATGAGAAATATCTCCAGCTCCATGTATAGCAACATAAGGAGTATCTATGTGTGAGGCAACATTTACTAATGTATTAGTAAATCCTTGGTTTTTTTGATGGATAACAGTTAAATTAGGATGACGAATGGAATCAAGAAGTTCCTTGGTATTATCATTTGAACCATCATTAACAACAATATAATTGAAATCCTGATAGGTTTGATTCAATATACTTTCGACAGAGGCAATATTGTATTTTCCTTTATTGTAAGTAATCGTTAGTACAGTAATTTTTTTCATAGTCAATAACTAACTTATAGTGATATCTTTTTTTTCCGGATTGCTATACTTATCAGCACCAAGAATGTTTTATTATAAATCCATTTATGATATATTGATCCGAATTTTAATAAAAAACACCGAAACGCAAACTTAATCAGTCGGTGTATTTTAGAGAGTGCGGACAAAACTAATCTTTCTCGATTTCTGTCGCAAGCACCGTGGAGTCAAAAAAAAGTTAACAATGAGAGAATCAAATATCTTTTAAATCAGACAGCAAACCATCGTAAAACGGCACCAGAATCCTATCTGATATTGGACGATACTTTATGTGAACATGTTGGCAGTTTATTTGAGTATGTTGACCGGCATTACGACCATTCCCACAACGATTATCCTCTGGCTCATAATCTCGTTACCAGCCACTATTTGTCAGGACCAGTCCGCTTCCCCGTTGACCTGCGGATATATCGACGTTATGAAGAAGTCACACGTTGGTCAAAATTTGTTAAGAAGCATTTTCCTGACCAGAAAATTCCCCACAAGCAAAAGGAGCGACAAAAACTGCATAAGCTCTTAGATGAGACTCTGCTTAAAGATCCCGAATTTCAGGAATTACACTGTCAATTTCAGACGAAGATAGCTTTAGCCATTGAGTTAATTGAACAAGCCAAGAGTAGAAAACTACCCTTTACCACCGTGTTGATGGACAGTTGGTATTTGGCGCCCGATATCGTAGCTGCGCTAGGAGAGAATCAGTTAGATTGGGTCAGTCTGCTTAAAAAGAATCGTAAACTGGAGGTTAACAGCTTTGTACTTCGTGATGAGCTTGGACAACCGATGACTTTAAAAGCTCCTCATATTAAAGTTGAGGAGCTAGTACCCACTGATTCCTAAAAACGCCTACCGAAGAGTGAAGGTGGCAGATAAATTTTACTGGTGTTTTACTCGAAGCCTGAGAATTCCCGGATTAGGAAAAGTGCGACTGGTCATCAGTTTTGAAGATCCTGAACTAACTGGGACTTATGCTGTTTTGGTCAGCAACCGAACTGACTGGTCCCCTAAGAAAATCCTCACTACTTACCTACAACGTTGGCCGATAGAAACCTTCTATCAGGATAGTAAAGGACATCTAGGTTTGGATGAATATCGAATGCGAAGTGCCGAAGCCATTCAAAAACATTGGTGTCTGGTCTTCGTAGCCTATTCACTCCTACATCTAGATAGTTTACCTACGTCACCGATACGAAGCAATGGGAAACTATTCCCACACCCCATTAAAACCATTGGGGAGGTCTGTCGTCAACAGGGGCAGAAGTTGATTGAAGAGCTTATTTTGTTAGCTCATAACCAACTTCAACAGGGTCAATCGGCTTCTGAGGTTTTTTCGCGTTTATTTATCAAACAACAAAAGGAGGTAATTGCTTAATTAGTTAAACACTTAGCGATCGCAAAATCTAAATCACAACAGTCGAGTTAAATAAAAAAACATTTATCGCTATATTTTTGAGACATTTCATCCTGGGCAAGTTACATTATTCATATTTGTTTTTATACTTATAGCTGCTTAATGCCTGACCAGTTGTGCATTTTAGTTATGCATAAAATACTAAATAGCCCCGATACGATTATCCATTTTTTGGCGTTGCATCATAGAACCTATCTTGAAATGTTAAGCTCCTAGCGGTTAGCCGTTAGTAGTATAACATAAAACTAGATCAATTTTAATTAAGTTAATAATTTCAGCAAAATTTATGGCTGCTCAAGCACCACCCGTTTTAAGATTACCAACCCAAGACGAATTACCTAGTGAAGACGGTATTCCGATGGAAAGCCAAAGACATAAACATCAAATGGATTTGCTTTTAGAAACCCTTTATCCTTGGTTAGAAAAGCGAGAAGATGGTTATGCGGGTGGAAATATGTTTGTTTATTTCAGTGCTAGTCAACTTAAAAATCAAGACTTTAAAGGACCTGATTTTTTTGCGGTGTTAGATGTCCCAAAAACCGAGCGTAAATCTTGGGTCGTTTGGGAAGAAGGAAAAGCACCAGATATAGTAATAGAATTACTATCAGAAAGCACTGCTGACATCGACAAAACAGAAAAAAAATTAATTTATCAAAATAGAATGCGTGTGCCAGAATATTTTTGGTATGATCCTTTTAATCCAAATGATTGGGCAGGTTTTACTTTGCGTGATGGAATCTATCAACCCTTAAGCCGTACCACTGACAATCGCTATATCAGTCAACAATTAAAATTAGCTTTAATGCTTTGGGAAGGTGATTATCGAGGAGTGAATACAAGTTGGTTACGTTGGGCAAATTTAGAAGGTGATGTTTTACCCACCGAACTTGAGTTATCAGAAAAAAGTAAACAAGAAGCTCAATTAGCTAAACAAGAAGCCCAATCAGCTAAACAGAAAGCAGAACAATTAGCGGCCAAACTTAGAGAATTGGGTGTCAATCCCGAAGATATTTAACCAAGAACTAACAATTATGGTCATAACGAAAATTAGCGAAGATTTATTTAGGGTTTGCTGAATTAAGATAAAACCTTTGTGTGAAGGGGAATTTAACCCCAAGGAGGTGCAAGGAAAAATGAGTTATAATCGTTGCAACCCTAATCAAATCGTTTGTAATTACTTGCACCTACACTTAGATTTAAAATTTCAACAAAAAGTATAATGTATCTCAAGAATCAATCATCCTCCACCAATACCAAAAATTTTATCCTTTCTAATCAAATGTTGGATGAAAATAACCGTTGGATAGTAATGGCGAACCTGATTCCTTGGCAAGAATTGGAGGAAGAATATGCGAATATTTTTAGTGAGAAATTAGGAGCACCTGCCAAACCATTTAGAATGGCACTGGGTGCATTAATAATTCAACAAAAATCAAGAATAACTGACCGAGAAACAGTAGAACAAATACAAGAAAATCCCTATTTACAATGCTTTATTGGCTTGAAAAAATTCAGCAATAAAATACCTTTTGATTCATCAATGATGGTGCATTTTAGAAAAAGAATAGATAGTGAAATAATCGATAAAATAAATCAAAAGATAGTATTAGAAGAACTAAAAAAAAGAAGAAATAGAAGAAGATGACTCAAAAGAAAAGATAAAAAATAAAGGAAAACTAATTTTAGATGCGAGTTGCACCCCAGCAGATATAGCATTTCCAACGGATTTAGGATTATTGAATCAAGGGAGAATGCAAACAGAAAGAATCATAGATAAATTACATGAGGGAGAAGGAATTACGGTAGGTAAAAAGCCAAGAACATATCGAGAAATAGCCCGAAAAGAATATTTAAAAGTGTCGAAAAAAAAGAAGCCCAAAAAAGAAGAAAGAACAGAAGCAATCAAACTTCAATTGAGATATATGAGCAAAAATTTAAAAAGTATAGAAAAGTTAATAAATCAGGGAATAAGTTTGTCAAAATTGGGTAAAAAAGACTATAAAAAATTATTAGTAGTATCCGAAGTATATAGACAACAAAAAGAAATGTATGAAGAAGAAAAAAACAGAATAGATAATAGAATAGTGAGTATAAATCAACCACATATACGCCCAATAGTTAGAGGAAAAGCAGGGAGTTCAGTAGAATTTGGCGGAAAAATAAGTATAAGTGTATATGAAAATTATGTGTTTTTAGACAAATTAAGTTGGGATAATTTCAATGAGTCAACACATCTAATAGAACAAGTAGAAAAATATTATAAATTAATGGGTTATTATCCAGCTACAATTCATGTAGATGCGATATATAGAACGAGGGCAAATAGAGCCTATTGCAAGGAAAAAGGGATAAAAATGAATGGACCTGCATTGGGAAGACCGAAGAAAAATGTAAGTATAGAGGAGAAAAAAGAGACAAGAGAAAATGAAAAAGTCAGAAATAGAGTAGAAGGAAAATTAGGGGAAGGAAAAAGAAGATACGGGTTAAATAAAATAATGACAAAACTGCCATCAACATCAATGACAGTTATATCACTAATATTTTTAGTGATGAATTTATCATACCTGTATCGGCAGATACTGCTGATTTTTTGTGTCTATTTTTAGAAATAAAATATCGTCAAAAGCGATTGATAATAAAAGATTATCAAACGATAAGTGAAAATCAACAAGAACTTATCTTAATTTCTGCTTATTACTACTAATGAATCTTTTTGTGATTTATTCAG
>CAVVOP010000006.1:0-12593 GCA_963749915.1 uncultured cyanobacterium | reverse complement strand
GTTAAAAATTAGCTCATCAATAGTAATATAAGTCCATTTTTTTGAGATTTTTATTGCTTCGATAATAGTAATAGCTGTAGATTTTAAAGAAATAGGACTAAAAGCATTACCGAACTCTAATAAAATAGCACTTGTAGTGACAAAATGAATTTGCTGTTGTTTTAATTCATCTCGTATTTTAACCGCAGAAAGATGAAAAGTATCTCGCTTATTTCCCAATGCAATCAACGCCGAAGTATCAACAAAGATCGATTTCATTTTAATTATTTTTTCGGGATTCCATATAAATAATGATCGTGATTTTCGGCAAAATCTTCTATTCCCGTATCAACAGCAATTTCAGAAATCTTGAGATGATCCCAAGGATCTTCTTTGCTAGTTAATTCTTGTTGAATCTCATATGATATGCCTTCTGATAATAAAATATTTTTGATCTCCTTAATTAACTCCGATGTTTTTTCTTGAGATAAAATGTCAGGTAAATTAATAGTTAGTTGCATTTTTTGATTCTATTTAGAGCGATGATTTTTAATCATATTTAATATTATATAACTGTTACTATCTCGTGTCTAAAATTAGAGAACTAATAGGTAACAGTAATGAGATTTAAGTTCATTATTAATCTGAAATTAATTTTGTCCTAAACACTTATTGAGTTGTCTCGCTAATCGCTCGGTTATTTCGTTCGCAAACACGACTGCGCATTTTATCACCGTTCGTGAGGAGACTACTCACACTGGTAGAGGTTTATATGCGGTGATGATGCTTGTCTTGGGTGTTTGCTCTCTAGTTTAGATTGGTTTTTTGAAGTGGTGAGGGGGGTGGGGTAAGGGTTTGGCTCTGTGCCCTTTTTTCTTTGCCCTCGTGGTGGTTTCACGCTCATCCGCCCTGAAAATCCCTGCCTCTGCGAGGCATTCAATAAAAGCTCTAGCTAAGGTTTTCAATTCCTGTCTCTGCGAGGCAAATTTATCTCGCTCACCATAATAGGTTTGCCGCCCTTGCCGATCGCCCACAAAATGCAGATCTGGGCAAGGGCTATCGCTCGTTAAATAAAGCATCTATGCCTTTTTTATTAATAGGAAATAAAGAAAATATAGTAGATATTTCTAATAACAAATATTATAATATAGATATAGAAAAAACCCCCAAACTTTGGCGGTCAAGGGTTTCTTTTCTTTTTTCATTTACGTGGTTAGCAAAAAACTAACCGCTAATATTATGTTAACAAAAAAATCACCATAAAATGGGGAGCCAAAACCCCAGAAGCTCGCATTGTCTTTTATCCTCGTTCTGACAAAAAAAACGCATATTTTGCCGTTTTTTCCATAAATAATAAAGCGATCGCGCAGCGCCGGCATTCGCCGATCGAAGTCAATTCATGGGAGGAAATGAATGAAGCTTTATGCCATTTCATCAATGAAAGTGACGTCATATTTACTCCTTTCTAATTAAATAACTGAGGTTACGCACTCATGTGTTAGGTTTTAGATATTAGGTCTCAGGTCTCAGGTATTAGGTTTTAGGTTTTCCAGACATGATTGAAGTAAAAAGTTATCGGGATTTGACAGTTTTGCTTATTGTTCAACGATTAGGCTATCTGAAACCCCAACAATTAGAACCAGTATTAAACAAGTGTGATGAAATTGGCAAAATGTTATATACCTTGATGGAAAAACTCGGTCAAAAGAAAAAAATCAACCAGAATTCGTCACGATAAATTTTTGGTATTTTCACACCTGACACCTGATACCAGCCACCTGATACCTCACTCTTCAATACCTTCGCCAAAATTATGAAACCTTATCGAGATCCTAAAATTTTTACTAACCTTATAAGATTAAAGCAATCCATCTCGAAAATTGAAGAGTGCCATCTCGAAAGTAAAAATACTTCCCTGTTGTAACTGACTTTTTACTTGAAGATGAGCTTTATGTTTGACAGTGATCGCTTTGGCAATTGCTAAACCCAAACCTGTACCTCCACTATGACGAGAGCGATCGCCATCAATACGGTAAAAACGATCCCAAATTTTGTTTTGTTCTGCTGGATCAATCCCAATTCCTGTATCTTTAACCTTAATAACAGCAGTACGCTCTTTCGTTGTTAAACTTACTTTGACTTCCCCTCCACTAGGGGTATATTGAATAGCATTACTAATCAAATTACAAACTAAACGATAAAGTTGAGATTCATTCCCGAAAACATAAATTGCCTCAGCAGGCATGTCATTACTTAATTCAATCTCATTTGCCGTCGCTAATTCTAAAAATTCTTCAGTTAAATCACTAATGAGATCATTTAAACAACAAGGTTGAAAGGCTATCGTCCGAGAATTTTGCTCAAGATTGCTCAAAAAAAGTAAATCTGTAATTAAATAGCTTAAACGCCTTCCTTGTCTTTCCACAGTTTCTAACATCACCGCTAAATCCTGAGATTGATCTGAAGGTATACGTAACATTGCTTCTACTGTAGCTAAGAGACTAGCAAGGGGAGAGCGTAATTCATGAGCCGCATTAGCTGTAAACTGTTGTTTTTGCTGATAGGATTGGTAAATTGGCTGCATCGCTAAACCAGAAAGCCACCAACTAGAAATGATTACCAAAACTAAAGCTAAAAGAAAAGCTATCAGGAAAATCCATTGCAAACGCTTAACCTCAGCATCAAAACTGGCTAAAGTGCGTCCAATTTGTAAGTAACCCCAAGAAGGGTGAGAATGATTCCCTTGATGAGTATGACTACCTTCTTGAGCATGTAACATAATTGTAAACTGATGATAGCGAATACCATCATCACTACGAAAGGTATGCCATGATTGTAACTGGGGAGTAGGGGAAATTCCTAAAGGTTGACTAGGGGTAAACGCAAGTAATTTTTGGTGATAATCATAGAGGCGAATATAGTATGTATTGCGATCGCTAATACCTGTAGTATGTCGTTCAATTAAACTGGGCTGAACCTGACAAGGTTGTTCTACTAAACATAATTCTGGCAAAATACGTTGTAGAACTACCGTTGCTTCTCCTGAATTAGGTAACATTGGTTCTAAGCTATCATGGAGAGTTCCCGCAATTGATTCTAATTCCCTTTCCATCGCATACCATTTAGATTGAATGAAGAATCGATAGACGATGAAGCCTAATAAGCTTAAAATAATTGCCATCACTCCAGCATACCAAAAGGCTAAACGAAGACGACTATAACGAAATAGCTGACGAGTATTCATCGACACTAAACTCAAAACTATTATTTTACTCCTGAAAGATTACTATTAAAACGATAACCTTGTCCTTTAATAGTTTCGATCGGACAGTCACAACCATAAGTTGCTAATTTACGGCGTAATAAACGCATTTGTGCCGCTACCACATTACTTACTGCCTCGGTATCAAAATCCCATAACTGATCTCTAATTTTACTTCCTGAAATGATGCGATCTGAATTTTGCATTAAATAAGCAAAGATTTGAAATTCTTTCACGGTTAAAGGGATAGTTTGTGAAGGGGTACTTAACTCACAAATTACAGTATTATTCGCATAATCAAGAGTAAATCCCCCTTTACTTAAAGTTTGAGGTTGAAATTGAGGAGATCTTCTCTGTAAAGCTCTTAATCTTGCTAATAATTCTTCCATCACAAAAGGTTTAACCAAATAGTCATCAGCCCCAGCATCTAAACCAGTAACACGGGATTGAGCATCACCCAAAGCAGTTAACATGAGTACAGGCAAAGGATTTTTTTGTTGTCTGAGTCTTTGACATAACTCTAAACCTGATAAATGAGGCACTAGCCAATCAAATATAGCAACAGTATAATCAGCCCATCCATGTTGCAAATAACTCCATGCTTGATTACCATTAATTGCCCAATCGACTACATATTTTTCACTCACTAAAACTTGCTTAATAGCTAATCCTAAATCTTCTTCGTCTTCCACCAGTAAAACTCGCATTTTTCAGATTTTGTTGATAACAGTTGTGATTTTATCTTAATTACTTTAATTTCATCTAATTTTTGAAATACTCTAAGTAACTATCTTTGAGTAACAACACTAACTCATGATGCCTAATTTTTACTTATTTCAAAGCCTAAAAAACCCTATTTTGCCAGACTTTACAGCTATAAATAATACCATGAGGAATCGTACCAATGGAAATTATTTGAGATGTCTAATGAGTAACATAAGTTAAATTTTCTGAAAAACAAGGTTCTCCATCACAACAATTTACCTCTATTAAAATATGAGTCAATTTAGGAATATGTTGCAGTAATTTTTTATAATATTCAGGAGGTTGAGGATAGTGAGTTACTACTAAAGAGAGCTACAATCGCCAAAACAGAAGTTAAAGCATCTGCTAATACATGAATATAGGCGGCTTGGAGATTATGATCATGGTGATAGCAGTTAAAGCCATGACTATTTGGGTTTTTTTCTCACCTTTTTGATTATCCAAAATAAAATAGTGAGAGTGCTGCCATTTTTCTAAATTTTCTTTGTGCATAATTCTATATTTATTAGAAAACAAATTAGACTTCTCCACAAAAATATTTTTCATTGGCTTGTAGTAAGAGCTTCTGCCCTTGTTTTGGGAATTATTGGAGATGTCTATTATTCTTAATACATTATTTGATTAATAATCTATATCTACAAAAATTATAATCTTTCAGTACATCATTTCATCTCAATTTCATCTTACTTGTGGCAAACTATGTAAACAAATTTATAAAGCTCAAGTGAGGAGTAACTATGAAATCATTATCATTAACAAGTATTTTAAGTCTTAGTTTAATTTTAAGTACCCCCAGTATATCATTTGCTCATGTCGGACATGGAGATGAATTTCAGGCAACAGGAGGGATTGAGAAAGTACAAGTAAATCCCGAAACCGATGGCTTATTTGGCATTGAAGTAAATGCGATTGAAAAAGCCGCTTCCGATGGTGTAGGGGTAATGATTCCCGTTACCGCTTTAGTAGATGCAGATGGTAAACAATTGGTTTTTGTGCAGTATGAAAATTTTTATGAACCTGTGGAAGTAACTACTGGTATAACAGAAGGAGATTTGATTCAAGTTACTCAAGAATTATCCATTGGAGAAAAATTAGTAACTCAGGGTAGTTTATCCCTTTATGCAGAATCCCGTAAAACTCAAAGTGCAGATACAACCGAAACAACCACCAGTGAACCAATAATTACCGATTCTACCACCCACGCGCAAGCAGATAAACAAGGAATTCCCCATAGTCACGACAAAGAGGGTAATCTAGTTAATTCCGCCGAAAATAGTGAAAAATCAGCAGGATTTCCCATTTTTAAAACATTAATCGGCATTGGTGGTTTAGGGATAGTGGGATTGACGGGATTATTTACTATTCCTGCTTTGACGGGGGGCAAAAATAAGAAAAGACGGGGGGCAAAAATAAGAAAAAACCTCGTAGCCAAGATTAAATAATATTTAGTTCGTAGTAAGCCTTTTAAGGCTGATTTATCAATGGCTAAAGCCATTACTACAAACTTTTTTGCGCCCTTTGTGAGAAAATAACCCTAATAATTAAAATGCTCAACTCATTACTTAATCAAATACTGAAAAATTCCATTGCTCAAAGATGGTTTATCGTTATCGCCGCTATTTTTGTCACGGTTTGGGGACTAATCAGCGTTACCCAAATGCCCTTAGATGTCTTTCCTGAATTTGCTCCTCCTCAAGTGGATATTCAAACGGAAGCCACTGGACTTGCTCCTGATGAGGTGGAAACCCAAATTACTGTACCCATTGAAAGTGCGGTTAATGGTTTACCCGGGGTAACAAAGGTTAGATCTTCCTCTAAGGTAGGATTATCAATGGTACACGTGGTATTTGACCAAAATGCTGATATTTACAAAGCTAGACAAGCTGTTATGGAAAGATTACAACAGGTAACAAGTCAACTACCTGAAGGTACTCATCCTCCCGAAATTTCGCCTTTAGTGTCTCCTTTGGGGACTATTTTACAATATGCGTTCACTGTTAACGGTCAAGGTCAAACTTCCTTAATGGAGCTACGCCGTTTAGTGGAAATTACCCTCAGTAATCAAGTTTTATCTGTAGCTGGAGTTTCTCAAGTAACTATCTATGGTGGTAATGAACGCCAAGAACAAGTATTAATTGACCCCGAAAAGCTAAAATCTCTCCAAGTTTCTCTAAATGAAGTTACAGAAGCTACCAGACAAGCTAATTCAAATGCCCCTGGCGGTTTTCTCATTGGTGGGGGTCAAGAGTTACTCATTAGAGGTATTGGTCAAGTTAAATCCGTTGATGATTTAAAGAAATCTGTCGTTAAGGTACAAGGTGATAAACCGATTTTACTGGAGGATGTAGCGGAAATTAAGACCGGATCTGCTCTAAAACGGGGGGATGCGAGTTTTAATGGGCAACCTGCGGTGGTATTGATGGTTAATAAGCAACCTGATGTGGATACTCCCACCGTCACTAAAGCGGTAGAAGCAGTAATGGAATCATTAAAGCCGACTTTTCCCCCTGATGTGCAAATATCCAGAACATTTCGTCAAGCCAATTTTATTGATACCGCTATCAGTAATGTTAGTGGTTCTCTAATTCAAGGTATTATCATTGTTTCTGTGGTAATGTTGCTGTTTTTGATGAATTGGCGCACCGCAGCTATTACCTTAAGTGCAATTCCTTTGTCCCTGTTAATTGGCTTAATGTTGATGAAAGCCTTTGGTTTAGGCATTAATACCATGACTTTAGGGGGTTTAGTGGTGGCGATCGGCTCAGTAGTAGATGATTCTATTGTTGACATGGAAAACTGCTATCGAGGTTTACGCAAAAATCAGGCGCAAGGTAATCCGAAACACCCTTTGCAAGTGGTTTATGATACTTCAGTAGAGGTGAGATTAGCGGTAGTTTTTTCCACAGTAATTATTATTGTGGTCTTTGCGCCAATTTTTAGCTTAAGTGGGGTAGAAGGTCGCATTTTTGCCCCGATGGGGTTAGCTTACTTACTCTCAATCGCTGCTTCTACTTTAGTGGCTATGACTCTTTCTCCGGCTTTATGTGCGATTTTATTAGCTAATCAAAGATTACCCCAAGAAGGTACTTTCATCTCTCGTTTAGCTGAAAGGTTATATCGCCCTTTACTGAATTTATCGGTCAAAGCTCCTCAAATTATTCTCGGATTAGCTTTAGCTTCCTTAGTAGCGACTATTGCTCTTGTTCCCTCGTTAGGACGAGTCTTTTTACCTGAATTTCAAGAGAAATCAATGGTTAACTCGATGGTATTATTTCCGGGTGTTTCCCTTGATATGACTAACCGTGCAGGTATGGCTTTGTCTAAATCTATTGGGGAAAATCCTTTGTTTGAATGGATACAAGTACGAGCAGGACGTGCGCCGGGAGATGCTGATGGTGCAGGGGTAAGTATGGCTCACGTTGATGTGGAATTGAGCGATCTTGCTCTTAAAAATCGGGAAGAAAGCGTAAAACAGTTGCGGGAGGAGTTTCTCAAGTTACCCGGTGTCGCTCCTAATATTGGTGGTTTTATTTCCCATCGCATGGATGAGGTGTTATCAGGTGTCAGAAGTGCGATCGCCATTAAAATTTACGGTCCTGATTTAATTGAACTGCGTCAAGTTGGGGAACAGGTGCGAGATGCCATTGAATCAATTGAAGGGGTTGTTGATCTTCAACTTGAACCTCAATTGCCCATTCGTCAAGTACAAATTCATTACGACAGAGAAGCTTCAGCTCAATATGGTTTAACCATGTCGGCAATTTCTGAAGTGGTAGAAACGGCTCTCAATGGTAAAGTTGTCTCTCAAGTACCAGAAAATCAACAGTTAATTAATATCACCGTTGGTTTACCAGAATCGGCACGAAATAGTTTAGATGCTATTCGCTCTATTCCCCTTACTACTCCTACAGGTAAAATGATTACTTTGGGAACAGTGGCAAAAGTAGATTATGGTATGGGTGCAAATGTGGTTAATCGTGAGGATGTTTCTCGTTTAATTGTGGTTTCTGCTAACGTGGCTGAAAGGGATTTAGGAAGCGTTGTCAGTGATATTCAAACCAGTATTGACAAACAAATTCAATTACCTAAAGGCTATTTTATTCAATATGGTGGACAGTTTGAAGCTGAACAAAATGCGACCAATAACTTATTAGTCTATAGCGTCCTAGCGACGATCGTCATTGCGGTTTTAATGTTTTTCTCCGTTAAATCCTTTCCTGCTACCGTTGCTATTATGATTAATTTACCCTTAGCTTTAGTGGGGGGTATTATTTCCATCATGCTTACTGGGGGAGTAATCTCGATCGCTTCTCTGATTGGGTTTATTACTCTATTTGGAGTAGCCGTGAGGAATGGTTTGTTACTTGTGGATAATTACAATAGTAAGTTTGCTCAGGGAATGGGTTTAAAAGAAACTATCTTTAAAGGTTCATTAGATCGAGTCAATGCAATTTTGATGACAGCATTTACCTCCGCTTTAGGAATGTTTCCTTTGGCGATCGCATCGGGGGCGGGGAATGAAATTCTACAACCTTTGGCAATCGTAGTTTTAGGAGGCTTATTTACCTCCACGGCTTTAACTTTACTAGTCATTCCGGCTCTTTATGCCAAATTTGGTAAATGGTTAATGCCGAAACCTCAAAAAAAATCCCCTGTCACAGATTTTAGTTCTGAGAACAATACAAAAGAGTTAATCACGATGGTTAATAATGAAGGTAGAGAGAATTAAGTAACTAGTAGAGGTAAACAGGAGTTGGAACAAGTTTAGAAGCAGATATTAAAGATAACGGCATAACACTTCATTTACCTCTATTTTATCGCCAATTTTTGGCTCAATAAAAGTTGAAGTTGTTAACGCAAAATGATTAAACCCACATTCCGCACGTCACTTTGTAAGATGATAAAAGTATTAAAACCAAGCAACTTATTTTGGACAAAATATAAGTAGGGTTTGCTGAATAAATCACAAAAAGATTCATTAACCTGAGTATTGGATAAGGGAATCAGCTCTAATAGTTATAGATTAAGAAATTTGCTCAAATCCGATATTACTGTTGTTAAATTTTCTAGATTCAATTCCCGTGATTTGTGTTTAAGAATTTCAATAGTGTAGAAATTCAAAACTACTATTTAAGTATAAAGCTCCTGAATCCTGAATTCTGGCTCCTATCTCCTATCCTCACGAAAGAATCTTAACCAAAACTGAGGTTCATTAGTAGTAATAAACAGAAATTAAGATAAGTTCTTGTTGATTTTCACTTATCGTTTGATAATCTTTTGTTATCGATCGCTTTTGACGATATTTTATTTCTAAAAATAGACACAAAAAATCAGCAGTATCTGCCGATACAGGTATGATAAATTCATCACTAAAAATGTTAGTGATATAACTGTCATTGATGTTGATGGCAGTTTTGTCATTATTTTATTTAACCCGTATCTTCTTTTTCCTTCCCCTAATTTTCCTTCTACTCTATTTCTGACTTTTTCATTTTCTCTTGTCTCTTTTTTCTCCTCTATACTTACATTTTTCTTCGGTCTTCCCAATGCAGGTCCATTCATTTTTATCCCTTTTTCCTTGCAATAGGCTCTATTTGCCCTCGTTCTATATATCGCATCTACATGAATTGTAGCTGGATAATAACCCATTAATTTATAATATGTTTCTACTTGTTCTATTAGATGTGTTGACTCATTGAAATTATCCCAACTTAATTTGTCTAAAAACACATAATTTTCATATACACTTATACTTATTTTTCCGCCAAATTCTACTGAACTCCCTGCTTTTCCTCTAACTATTGGGCGTATATGTGGTTGATTTATACTCACTATTCTATTATCTATTCTGTTTTTTTCTTCTTCATACATTTCTTTTTGTTGTCTATATACTTCGGATACTACTAATAATTTTTTATAGTCTTTTTTACCCAATTTTGACAAACTTATTCCCTGATTTATTAACTTTTCTATACTTTTTAAATTTTTGCTCATATATCTCAATTGAAGTTTGATTGCTTCTGTTCTTTCTTCTTTTTTGGGCTTCTTTTTTTTCGACACTTTTAAATATTCTTTTCGGGCTATTTCTCGATATGTTCTTGGCTTTTTACCTACCGTAATTCCTTCTCCCTCATGTAATTTATCTATGATTCTTTCTGTTTGCATTCTCCCTTGATTCAATAATCCTAAATCCGTTGGAAATGCTATATCTGCTGGGGTGCAACTCGCATCTAAAATTAGTTTTCCTTTATTTTTTATCTTTTCTTTTGAGTCATCTTCTTCTATTTCTTCTTTTTTTTTAGTTCTTCTAATACTATCTTTTGATTTATTTTATCGATTATTTTACTATCTATTCTTTTTCTAAAATGCACCATCATTGATGAATCAAAAGGTATTTTATTGCTGAATTTTTTCAAGCCAATAAAGCATTGTAAATAGGGATTTTCTTGTATTTGTTCTACTGTTTCTCGGTCAGTTATTCTTGATTTTTGTTGAATTATTAATGCACCCAGTGCCATTCTAAATGGTTTGGCAGGTGCTCCTAATTTCTCACTAAAAATATTCGCATATTCTTCCTCCAATTCTTGCCAAGGAATCAGGTTCGCCATTACTATCCAACGGTTATTTTCATCCAACATTTGATTAGAAAGGATAAAATTTTTGGTATTGGTGGAGGATGATTGATTCTTGAGATACATTATACTTTTTGTTGAAATTTTAAATCTAAGTGTAGGTGCAAGTAATTACAAACGATTTGATTAGGGTTGCAACGATTATAACTCATTTTTCCTTGCACCTCCTTGGGGTTAAATTCCCCTTCACACAAAGGTTTTATCTTAATTCAGCAAACCCTACTTAATTAAAATTTCATCAGAATTAAATTTACTTTTATCCAATCTATTTGTAGCTAACACAAATCTTCCTGCTCTTTTTTTCCTTGATTTATTACTAAATGAATCCCCTGAAAACATTGAAATATCCATCTTAACGTTGGACGTTCCGTTAGTTTTCCTAGCTGATTTTTTATCCCCGTTTTTCTCTCCTCTAATAAGCGACGCACTTCTCTTTGCCCCATCTTTCAGAAAACTAAAACCTCTTTCTGCGGCTTGTTGCTCTTTATACTTAATTAAAATTTCATCAGAATTAAATTTACTTTTATCCAATCTATTTGTAGCTAACACAAATCTTCCTGCTCTTTTTTTTGATTCGTTTATTTTCGTTAAATCTGATTTCAAAATAGCCGTAACTTGATAAGTTTTTCCCGATTTTTCTTCTTTCTTTTTCGATTTTTTCTTGTGATTATTTAACTCACTTTCTGTCATTTTTAGCTCGGTTATGTGATGATATTTTAAAGTCTTATTTAGTCTCACAACTGTTTCATAAGCTCCCTCTGATGAGCTAAATTCTTCTTTCATCAATTTCTTTAATATTTCTTCGGTTTTTTCTTTTTCTTTCTCTATTTTTTCCCTTAGTTTTTCTAGCTCTGATACTTTTCTTTTTTCACTTTCTACTATTAACCATCTTTGCTCAATTTCTGCATAATTATTCCTTACTTCACACCATGAATATCCTTCTAAACTACTTGGAGTCAAATCAGATTCTGATAGTTCTGAAACTAAATTTTTTGCCTCTT
The DNA here is from genome assembly GCA_963749915.1 of uncultured cyanobacterium. Lineage (GTDB taxonomy): Bacteria > Cyanobacteriota > Cyanobacteriia > Cyanobacteriales > Cyanobacteriaceae > Geminocystis. The sequence continues at coordinate 954 of CAVVOP010000006.1, read as the reverse complement.
TTATTGATAGTGGCACTCTCGATAACCATTCTATTCCACTCATTAATTTCAGGTTATTTTCTGTATATAAGGCACTATCACCCACTATCATCGTCTCAAAATCTATCATTGATTTGTATTCTTTCGCTATTTTGCCGAAAACTGCTCTATCATTTTCATTACCATCTGCTACTCTTAAAAATAGTGGAATATCACCATCACCACTCACAATTAAATCCAAAATAAATTGTTTTAAATCTGGTCTATGGTCACGGGAATAACCTTTAATTATTTTAATTGGAATTTGATTAATTAACTCTAATTCTGCATTTTCTTTCACCAAGTTTTTGGTGATTTTTTCTTGACTATATTTCCCCTCTACTGCAAAAGATGTTGAATCCAAATGGGAAAAATTGATGTTGATGTCATATTTTTTTACTGTGGCTAAAGCAATGATTAAAAATAATGGAGATAATCCTTTCTCATAAAGTTGATCCATTATTCTTCCAATTCTGTCATCGTTCAAATGCTCAGGTAGTATTCCTTTTCCGATTAAATGTTCGGTTGCTTTATCTTAAAAAAACTGTGGAAATAGATAAAGAGGTCGAGAAATAAATCCTAATCCGTTCAGAATAATTGCTTTGACTATTTGACCTGCTGTCACGATTTCCCTCTCGTCAATACCGAGGGCATCATTAATAATTTCTTCAATGCCAATTTCATCTATAACTCCAGCAATTAATCCTAAATGATTAATGGTTTGAACTTGTATATCTTCTGAAAACATTATTTCCAAAATTAAATTAAAAACTGAATTTAATTATCCCTTAAACGTTGCTCATTTTTCTACTAATTTATCTGAGTTCTCTTTATAAGCTAGAGAACTAATCACCGAGTATTTCTTGTCGTAGTCAATCACTGTTCAACCTCTAACCTCGTAATCTGAATTTATACAGTTTGACGTGCGGAATGTGG
>CAVVOP010000005.1:0-490181 GCA_963749915.1 uncultured cyanobacterium | reverse complement strand
GTGCTAATATGTCAGCCTAAGCACGAACAGTGAGGCAAATGATAGTTCTCGAATACAAGCTAAAAGGGAAGCAATACCAGTATCAAGCCATTGACGATGCAATTCGCACGGCTCAATTCGTTAGAAATAAAGCCTTACGTTTGTGGATGGATGGCGAGAAAGTTAATAAATATGACCTTAACAAGTATTGTGCTGTTTTAGCCAAAGAATACCCATTTGCGTCACAGTTAAATTCCACTGCTAGACAAGCATCGGCTGAACGAGCTTGGAGTGCTATTTCTCGATTTTTCGATAATTGTCGCAAAAATGTCAAAGGTAAGAAAGGCTACCCCAAATTTAAGAAAAATTCTCGCTCGGTGGAATATAAAACTAGTGGGTGGAAGCTAGACTCAACAACGAAAAAACACATCACCTTTACTGATAAGAAAGGCATTGGAAGGCTCAAATTAGTAGGCAGTAGAGAGATATATTTCTCTAATCCTAATGAGATTAAGCGAGTTCGTCTGGTTAAAAGAGCAGACGGTTACTATTGCCAATTTTCCCTTAAGGTAGATGTGCAGATTGAGACTAACTTAACCAATAAGATGGTTGGTTTAGATGTTGGTTTAAAAGAATTTCTCACAGATAGTGAAGGCAATACAGTAGAAAACCCTCGCTTCTTCAGAAAAGCAGAAAAAGCCCTTAATCGAGCTAACCGCAAAAAGTCTCAGAAGTTTGTCAACCGGAAAAAATCTCAGTCTAAGAACTATCATAAAGCTAGGGTAAGATATGCCCGTAAACATTTAAAGGTAAGTAGGCAACGTCAAGAGTTTGCTAAGAGAGTAGCATACTGCGTAATCCAATCTAACGATTTGGTCGCCTATGAAGATTTAAACGTTTCTGGCATGGTCAGGAATCGGAAACTAGCTAAGTCAATTAGCGATGCGGGATGGAATATTTTTAGACAATGGTTAGAGTATTTTGGTTACAAATACGGCAAAATAACCGTTGCTGTACCGCCACATAATACTAGTCAAGATTGTTCTAATTGTGGTCAGAAAGTGCAAAAATCGCTATCTACTAGAACGCATATATGTCCTCATTGTGGGCATATACAAGATAGAGATTTTAATGCGGCTAGAAATATCCTAATAAAAGCATTACGTACCGTAGGGCATACGGGAACATACGCTTGGGGAGATTTGCCCTCTTGGGCGATTGCTTACGGGCTGTCGTCTAACGGCGAGTCGGTGAACCAAGAATCCCCCACTATAGCGACCCAAGGAGCTTAGTGGTGGGAGTGTCAATCCCTCAGGTGAAATCAGGTTATGATCATTGACATTATTAAAAATTAGACTTCTTAATGAGGCTATGTTAGCAGAAGAATTATTAGAGTTGACCCTCAAAAAAGGTGTTTCCGATGCAGAAGTATATCAAGTTCAATCCCATTCCCGAGCAATTTCTTTTGAAGCTAACCATCTGAAACAAATCGAAAGCTCACAAACCACAGGTATTGCTCTGCGATTATGGCTTAATGGTTGCCCCGGATTAGCAGTGGCTTATGGTGACTTTAACCCTGATAATTTGATTAGTAAAGCTTTGGCAATTTCTCAACTTAATGATCCTGAACAGCCACTGTTAAACGGTCACAATCAGTTAATATATTCCAATTCTGCTGCCGAACCCGATCTTAATAACCTAATTTCTCAAGGAAAAAATGCGATGGCCACTATCATCGACAAATATCCTGAAGTAATCACCAATGTGGAGATAGAATGGGAAACGGAAACAACGAGACTTATCAACTCTCGTGGTTTATACTGTCAACAAACGGATCATAGTTATAGTGCATCTTTGGGTATTGAATTAGTAAGAGAAGACGACTTTTTAGGCATTTATGACGGTGAATATAGTCATGACAAAATAGACTTAAACAGAATGATTAATGTCGTTTTACAACGGTTACAATGGGCAGAAAAAAATGCATTGGTAAATAACGGTAAAATGCCCGTGCTATTTACTCCCCATGGGGCGATAACTTTATGGGAAACCATTAGCGAAGCCTTAAACAGTAAAAGCATCCTTGATAAATCATCCCCTTGGAGTGAATCTCAAGGTAAAAAAGTTGTTTCTTCCCATCTGAGTTTAAGTCAACAACCGAATTTACAACCCTATAATTGTCCTTTTGACGATGAAGGCACGATTACTCAACATCTTAATTTAATTAATCAAGGAGTTTTAAATAGTTTTTATAGCGATAAACAAACTGCCCAAAAATTGGGTATAACAAATACCGGCAACGGTTTTCGTTCCAGTTTAGGCAGTTATCCTACTCCCGATTTAGTTAACTTAGTGATTGAGGAAGGCAATTTATCCCAAGAAGAATTAATCAACAATATCGAAGATGGTATTATTATTGACCAAATTTTAGGGGAAGATGCAGATATTTCTGGAGATTTTTCCTTCAATATTGACTTAGGTTATCGCATCAGGGAAGGGCAAATAGTCGGTAGAATTAAAGATACTATGTTAGCCGGAAACGTTTATCGAGCCTTAGAAAGAATCGAATCCGTCGGCAACGATCTAACTTGGAGCGGTTCTTGTTATACTCCTTCTATGGTGATAAATGAGCTTTCTTTAGTTTCTGCTTAAATAATCCCCTTATTATAAAAACAAAAATCCTTATAGTTTAAGTGTTTAAGCCTCATGTGGATTAATGATTTTTAATTTGTTTAATTTGCCTCTCTTGGGGGAATTTTTTGGTGTGCTAACTCAGAATCAGGAATTGATTAAACCCCTGGCTGTTAGTTTAGGAGCAGTCCCCGGAGCTTTAAGTCGGTACTACATTACTATTTGGTTAGCTCAATGGTTGGGTAATCGTTTTCCCTTTGGTACATTTGTCATTAATTTATCAGGGGCTTTATTGATGGGTTTTGTGGCTACTTTAGCTCTGGAGCGGATTATTTCGTCACCACAGCTACAAATCTTCACTATTTATGGTTTTGTAGCGTCTTACACTACATTTTCAACCTTTACCCTTGACATTGCCACTTTATTGCGAATTGGTAGCTGGAAAAAAGCCCTTGGTTATGGGGTTGGTAGTATTGTACTAGGGGGAATCTGCTTGGAAATAGGCATTTTTGGAGCTAAAATGCTCTCGGAAAATTGAGAAGATGAGACCGAATCAAAGCTGGTGGAAACAAAGATTAAGGAAATTGGTGATTAATCATCCTCAAGTGCGTGTACCCTTGGCGATTAGTTTGGGTGCGATGGCGGGGTCTTTAACCCGTTGGTATTTGACCTCAAATATTAATCAATGGCTAGGTACGGCTTTCCCCTTTAGTACCTTTTTGATTAACCTCTCAGGTGCTTTTTTGATAGGCTTTTTTGCGACACTGGCTTTAGAGCGAACTATTATTTCCCCAGAAGTGCGTTTAATGGTTGCGGTGGGTTTTCTTGGCTCTTATACTACTTTTTCTTCCTATGAACTAGATACGAAAAATTTACTAACAACTGGACAATGGGGAATCACTTTATGGTATTGGATTGGTAGTCCGATTTTAGGAGTCATCTGTTTGGAAATTGGCAGTTATCTAGCTAGAAAATTGCCCTAGATAGTAATAAATGAAAAGCTTTATATTGATATTATTGTTAAATAGTATATGAAAAGATTATGACAGTTTGGCAACGATTGATTGTTTATGTTAGCGAATCAGATCAATGGCGAGGTCAACCTGTGTATCTAGCATTAGTAGAAGCAGCGAGAAAACATGGTATCGCTGGAGCTACAGTGATTCGTGGCATTGAAGGCTTTGGCATGAGTGATGCTCGGAAAATTCATACTGCGAGGATTCTCGAACTCTCCTCGGAATTACCGATTTTGGTGCTGATCATTGATTCTGAGGCGGCGATCGCTGATTTTCTTCCCATGGTCAAGGAGATGGTCACTAAAGGATTAGTCACCATCGAAACCCTGAATGTAGTTCACCATGCACCTCTACCTTAAAATCAATTTTAATCGTTATGCTAAATTAAATATTAATATCCCGATTACAGCACCGATGGCTGAGACAAAAGCGGAATCTTATTTCCAATCCACGTGATAAAAATAGAAAAACTAGATGAAAACCAAAATTTAAAGGCATGGAGTCGGAAAAGTAAGTTAGAATGGAGATGACGGAGACAAAGTTTCCGTTCACTCCTCACACCATAACCCGCTCTTACATTGTGGGAGCGGATTTCTCTTTTTAATCATAAAACTGTCTTTGGTTCAAACTATGTAAACTTATAGAAATAATTGAGAGCAAGAGATCAAATATTTGCTATGGTAAAATCTGATAGTATTTAAAATGCAAATAATCTAGTTAAGGGATAAGTAAAATGTCAGAAGTGACAGAAGTCAAGGAAGCAGATTTTAAAGAAGTTGTTTTAGATAGTAAGCTTCCAGTATTGGTTGATTTTTGGGCGCCTTGGTGTGGCCCTTGTCGCATGGTTGCCCCAGTAGTTGAAGAAATTGCTCAACAATACGAAGATAAAGTCAAAGTGGTTAAATTAAACACTGACGAAAATCCTCAAATTGCTAGTCAGTATGGAATTCGCAGCATTCCGACCCTGATGGTATTTAAAGATGGGCAAAAACAAGAAATGGTTGTAGGTGCAGTGCCGAAAACAACTCTTTCTAACACTTTAGAAAAGTACCTTTAAACGGTGGTCTAAAACATATCCTATCCCACGTTATGATGGCTACGTGGGAATTTTTTTTCTAAATGGGTGAAAAATGTCTTTATTAACACCTGGCAATAAAAGTTATTTACATCAACTTAATCAATTACCAGATTAAGAAAAAGGATTCAGAGTTTTTTCTGATTATCGTCACCATCGTAAAATTAGTATTTTTGGCTCGGCTAGAATTGCTGTTAATAGTCAAGAATATCAGTCAGCCAAGGATTTTGCTCGAGAAGTCACTGAGTTGGGTTTTATGGTTTTAACTGGTGCCGGTCGATTTACATTCTAAAAATCCCAATTATTATTTTTGCCAAACTGTTTTTATATTGACAAATTCGTGCATTCCCTCTATGCTGAGTTCTCTGCCGTAACCTGAACATTTAGTCCCTCCGAAGGGTAAACGGGGGTCAGATTTCACCAATCCATTGATAAATATTGCACCTGATTCTATATCTCTGACAGCTATTTTGATATTCTCCTCATTATTTGTCCATATTGATGCACCTAACCCAAAGATGGTACTATTGGATAATTCGATCGCCTCTTTAAGACCACTAACTCTAAATAATAACGCCACAGGTCCAAAAAATTCTTCACTCATTCCCGGAGAGTTAACAGGAATATCCGTCAAAATAGTGGGAGGGTAGAAATTACCTTTGCCCTCTAAAGCTTTTGCACCAATTAGTGCCTTAGCACCCATTTCGACAGTTTTTGTCACCTGATTCGCGATATCCCTAAGAATGGTGGGGGTTGCCAAGGGACCTATATCGTTATTTGGGTTGAGGGGATCACCCATGGTGAGATTGTGATATTTTTCTAGTAATAGTTGTTGGAATTTTTCGGCGATGGAATCAACAAGGATAAATCTTTTGGCGGCGATACAAGACTGACCATTATTTAACATTCTCGCCGTAACTGCCACTTCCACCGCTTCCTCTACTTTGGCATCTTCCAAGACGATAAAAGGATCACTACCGCCCAATTCTAACACTGATTTTTTCAATTCTGCCCCCGCGATCGAGGCGACACTTTTTCCTGCCAATTCACTACCCGTAAGAGTAACGGCTTTAACTCTGCTGTCTCTTAAAACCCCTTCTACCTGAGAAGATTCGATCAGTAAAGTTTGAAAAACCCCTTCAGGAAAACCAGCCGACAATAAAATAGATTCAATAGCCAAAGCACATTGAGGCACATTAGAAGCGTGTTTGAGTAATCCCACATTGCCAGCCATTAAAGCAGGGGAAAGAAAACGAAACACCTGCCAAAAAGGAAAATTCCAAGGCATCACCGCCAAAATTACGCCTAAGGGTTGATAGGTAACGTAACTGTTACTAGCATCAGTTTTGATATATTTGGGGTTCAAAAATTTCTCCCCATTTTCCCCATAGAAACGACAAACTAAAGCACATTTAGTAATTTCAGCAATGGCTTGTTTAATTGGTTTACCCATTTCTATCGTCATTAAATGTGCCCATTTGTCCCTATCAGCTTCTAACATTTCCGCCGCCTTAAGTAATCTTTCCCCCCGAAATTTTAGTGATGTGAGACGATAATCTTGGAAGGCAGACATCGCAAAACCTATTTTATTTTTTATCTCTTGACTGGTTAGAGGTGTGAAAGTTTGTAGAGTTTCCCCTGTGGTGGGGTTGATAGTGGCGATCGTCATTTCTTTTTTTTGCTTTTGCTTTAATGGTAAATGATAGCTAGGTATATTATAATTTCGTTACCGAGTTCCATCGGGCTTTCTTAACAACTTGCAATATTCGGTTTTCTTAAAACGCCATCGCCATGAAAAGGTGGTAACAATGTCTAAAATTGACCTTTAATTAAACTTGAGGCATTTTAGCCATTGTCAATTATCAAAAGTCTATTTTTTGCGGTCTTGTTTTGGTAAGATTTACATTGAGCTTATATTTTGTTTCTTCTTTCACTCATACAGTTTATGTGGTGAAAAGTTGACATGATAAGCGATTTAAGACAAATTTTACTTTACTTTCATAAAAATAGGAGTATATTAAGGCTATGAGAAGTACAAAAGCTGTTAAAACTTTCGCTAATGATCCTGCCGTTGAAGAACGTCGTTTTTTGTTTGAAGTAAGTGGTATTGGTCAACAAGGTGACAATAACTTAAACTATCCCATTCGTCAAAGCGGTAATACTTTTATTGCTGTGCCTTATTCTCGCATGAATCAAGCCATGACTCGGATTAACCGTTTAGGTGGGCACATTGTTAACATTTCCCCCATCGGAGTTGTTGCCCCTTTAGTTGGTGCTGGTACTGCTAACACTCAAGAAGCTTAAAACCGAAGGAGTTGTTTAGTAAATGAAAAAATTTAATACAGTCAAAACTTTTGCCAACAATCCTGTCATTGAGGAACGTCGTTTTCTCTTTGAGATTGTGGGTGTTTCTCAGCAAGGAAGCAGTAATTTAGACTATCCCATCCGCCAGAGTGGCACTAGTTTTATTGCTGTGTCTTACTCTCGGATGAATCAAGAAATGAATCGAATTAATCGTCTTGGGGGGAAAATTATTAAAATTACTCCTATGGGCATTAATACCCCTATTCAAGCTCAAAGTCTAAGTTATAGTTCTAATTATCCTACTACGAACCCTGAACCCATGACTCAAGCTCAACCCAAAGAACATAAACCCTTAGATATTCCTGTGAATATCTATCGCCCTAAAAATCCTTTTGTGGGTAAATGTTTAGAAAACTACGAATTGGTAGCAGAAGGCGGTAGCGGTACTGTACGTCATTTGACTTTTGATCTTTCTGGTGGTGATTTACGCTATTTAGAAGGTCAAAGTATCGGTATTATTCCTCCGGGTAATGATGATAATGGTAAGCCTAATAAATTACGCCTTTATTCCATCGCTTCTACTCGTCATGGCGATCGCCTAGATGACAAAACCGTCTCTTTATGTGTGCGTCAATTAGAGTATAAAAACGAAGCAGGAGAAACTGTTTATGGTGTTTGTTCTACCTATCTGTGCAACGTAGAAGTAGGCTCAGATGTAGCCATTACAGGTCCTGTAGGTAAGGAAATGTTATTACCTCAAGACGAAGATGCCACTGTTATCATGTTAGCCACTGGTACTGGTATTGCACCTTTCCGTGCCTTTTTGTGGCGTATGTTCAAAGAACAACAACAAAACCCTGATTATCAATTTAAAGGTTTAGCGTGGTTAATCTTCGGTATTCCTTACACTGAAAATATTCTCTATAAAGATGATTTAGAGAAAATGGCGTCGGATTATCCTGATAACTTCCGTTTAACCTATGCTATCAGTCGTGAACAAACTACTGGCGACGGTGGTAAAGTTTATGTTCAAAGTCGTGTTAGTGAATATGCAGACGAATTGTTTGAGTTGATTCAAAAACCCAATACCCACGTATATATGTGTGGTTTAAAAGGGATGGAACCTCCTATTTCGGAAACTTTTACCACGGAGGCTGAAAAAAGAGGAATGAAATGGGATGAAATGCGCAAACAAATGAAAAAAGAAGAACGTTGGCATGTTGAAGTCTATTAATTCTTGAAATAAGAAATTAATCAAACTTGGTGGGTACCCCCCACCATCAGACAAAGAAGTCTTTATCAATAGACATCTCCAGAAACTCTAATTTATTAACGAAATCATTATAGTTTCACCCCTGTTTTTGGTAATTGTTGGAGTAGTAGTCCAAGGATGTTTGTTTCTCTCCCAAGTCATCATAGACTCTACCAATATTGTTGAGGGTGGTGGCTTCCCAGGGCAAACGCATCTAAATTTTATTGAGCCAAAAACAAAGATGCTAAAGAAAGTAGAAAAGTTATGTTGAGAATTCGAGAAACTCAACTTGAAAGATATGAAAAATTATAAAAATTTCCCGAATTTGACCATATCCCTGAGAACCTATTATGGTTTACTGGGCTTAGCATTTTTATTGGCAATCATCAGCCAATATATGCTTTTTGCAAAAGGATTCTATAGCCTTGTTTATGATGAAAGTGCTCGCTCATTAATGTCAGATAATTTAACACTCAAAACAGCTCTAGAACCTTTTATTTGGCCGCCATTTTATAAAATTATTACCGGCTTATTTCTTAAGGTCTATGACGATCTGCTTTTCGCACCAAGGCTTATGACAATGGTCTTTGGTTTATTAACTTTAGGTGCCCTCATACTTTTATCAAAAACTCTTTTTCAGAATAAAATCATTGATATTTTGACCGCTTTTCTAAGCATTTATGTTCCACATAGATTTCTTCTTAGCATTGCTCCAATGGCTGAAATCTACTTCTACTTCTTTATTATTTTAGGAAGCGTATTTTTGATCCGCTGGCTTAGAGAGGAAAAGGATTGGCAGGTTATAGGTGTCTCAACCTGCTTCTTTTTAGCTTCAACTGTCCGGTATGAGGGTTGTTTCTTTAGCTTAGTATTTCTGTTATTTTTAACATATCGGTTGATATTTAGTCGTCAAATATCCTTACGCTTGTTTTCTTTCAATGCCATTATTCTCATCATGTTTCCGGGTTTTTGGGTAATCAATTCCTGGGCTAGTTATGGCAGTCTGAGTAATCTTTCTATTACGAGGATGCAAGCTATTGCCATTGGTATGAAAACCTCTACTTTGCTTAGAAATCTTCCTTTAACGCAGTTTTTACGAGATCTCGTAATGGCTCCAATCTTAATTGGAGGATTTATCGCATTGTTGGTAATGGGTAATCGTGATAGAGCTTTACGAGTTTGGGGCAGTCTTCTTTTTAGCCCACTGTTAATCCTCACATTCGTTAGTCTTATAACGAAAAGTGTTGCGGGTGCTGCTTGGTGGAGGATGGGCGGAACCTGGACATTGCTAATACTACCCTTTGCTGCCTATGTACTAAAGAGATTCTCTGATCGGTTTACAAACTCTCGAGCAAAGCAGGTTCTTGTAATTTCAGTACTTCTGTGTATGTTGCCCTTTATGGCTCAGAATCATTATCTTTACAATAGGGCACACTTACGGATGCAGGAGGATTTTCAGACAGGTTTATATTTGAGGAAGGTTTTCAGTCAAGATTCTCAAAAAGTGCTTATTGAAAGTGAATCTCTACCATATCTGAATGTGATGGTGGCATCGAATATGCCCGAACAGTTTATCTTGCAGACAGGCAATGATCCTGTTAAGGTAGCAGTCTACTTGGGCGGGAGGAAAAATTATTGGAAAGAAAACTATGAAGAAATTTATGAAGCCTATGTTAAGCCAAAGTATGCCCTTGGTTCAGATCTCAATTATCAGTTGTTAAAAGCACAAAATATTGGCTACCTCCTCTTACAATCATCTGAGTATAAAGATGCTTCCAGAGAACACAATCTACGAGAAATCAGTCGTTTTGGCAAGTGGACCTTGTATAAAATATTGTAAGAATATCATCTTCCCAAAGGGAATGCAACCGTGTCTTAAAGTATTCTGTCGTCAATTGTCAAGTCGGTTTAGAACAAATAGAATATGAATTCCAATAACTATAATAATTTGATATCTGTACCCTCGGGAAGTTTGAAAATTTCATCTGTTGAAGATACTTCTATCAATAGTCAAGAGCAATCTATTAAGTTATCATTAATAATTCCTACTTATAATGAAGGCGAAAATATTCCTTATTTAATTCAACTATTAAGCCAACTATTAGATAAGGAAATTCCCCAACAATATGAACTAATAATTGTTGATGATAATAGTCCCGATAAAACTTGGGAAATTGCTTTGGATTTAATGCCTAATTATCCTCAATTAAGAGTAATGCGACGCACAGAAGAAAAAGGATTATCTACAGCTGTGATTAGAGGTTGGCAAGTGGCAAAAGGCCAAATAATCGGAGTCATTGATGCTGATTTGCAACATCCGCCGGAAACTTTACTAAATTTATGGGCAGAGATTGAAAAAGGTGCAGATTTAGCAGTGGCTAGTCGTCATGTTGAAGGGGGAGGAGTTAGTGATTGGAGTGGTATTCGTCGTTTTTTATCTCGTGGAGCACAAACTTTAGGATTAATTGTATTACCAAGCGTAATTGGAAAAGTTTCAGATCCCATGAGTGGTTATTTTTTGGTACGTCGTCGATGTTTATCAGGTTGTACTCTCAGTCCTTTAGGATACAAAATCCTAATTGAGGTCATAGGTAGGGGAAAAATCGGTTGGATTGGGGAAGTTGGCTATGTATTTCAAGAGCGCCAGGAGGGAGAAAGTAAGGTAACAAAAAAACAATATATTGACTATATCCGCCATTTAATTCGCTTAAGGCTTTCTCTATGGCAAATTGAGCGTTTTATTCGTTTCGGATTAGTTGGCTTCAGTGGGGTCTTTGTAGATATGGGAATGTTATATCTTTTAAGTGATCCCACTACTTTAGCTTTGCCTCTAACTCGCAGTAAAATTGTGGCGGCAGAATTAGCCATTATTAATAATTTTTTATGGAATGACGCCTGGACTTTTAGAGACATTTCCCAAAAACAGCCAGGGAAAAAACAAAAAATTAAAAGATTAATTAAGTTTAATATTATTTGTCTTGCTGGATTAATTCTTAACGTTTTATTATTAAATTTCTTCTTTAATGTTTTTGGTTTAAATCGTTATCTTGCTAACTTTATTGCGATCGCTTTTGTGACTGTGTGGAATTTCTGGTTAAACTTAAAACTGAGTTGGCGAAGCACAGAAATGTAAAAAGGAAGACTAGTAAATTATGGCTTAAATAAACTTTATCTTAATAGAAAATTCGGCATCTACACCATTTTCAGAAGTTTTTATTGGCATTTTACACCTATAATTTGAGTAATTATCCGGTTATACGGAAAAAGTAGAGAGTCGAGTACTATGTTTACTCCTCCTGATTTCAGTCAAAAATCTGTGTTTAAAATTAGTTTTACTGAGATTTAAATTTTTAGCAAACCCTAATTAACTAATGACAATTCCCACGAATATTAATACTCCAGATTGGGTTAAAGATGCTGTTTTTTATCAAATATTTCCCGATCGATTCGCCAAAGGAAATCCACTTTACCCCTATAATCATTATTGGCAATCATCCAACCTAGAATCATGGGAAACTCTCCCTACCCCACAAAAATATAAAGGTGGTAACTTTTGGGGAGTTATAGATCAACTAGACTACCTCCAAGATTTAGGCATTAATGCCATTTATTTTACCCCCATTTTTCAATCTACCTGTAACCATCGTTACCACACTCATGATTACTACCAAATTGATCCTCTTTTAGGGGGTAATTATGCCTTTGCTGAATTTTTGCAACAGGCACATAACAGAAACATTAAAGTGGTTTTAGATGGGGTTTTTAATCATGTAGGGCGAGGATTTTTCTTTTTTAATGACATTCTCGAAAATGGTCCTCATTCCCCTTGGTTAGATTGGTTTGACATTGAGGGATGGCCTCTTTCTGCCTATGATGGATCTTTGCCTGCCAATTATGGGAGTTGGGTTGATAATCGTGCTTTACCCCAATTTAATCACCGTAATCCGCAGGTTAAAGAATATATCATGCAAGTAGCAGAATATTGGTTAAATCAGGGCATTGACGGATGGCGGTTAGATGTCCCCAATGAAGTGAAAGAAGAGGGTTTTTGGCAGGAATTTCGCACCAGAGTTAAAGCCATTAATCCAAACGCCTATATTGTCGGAGAAATTTGGACGGATGCACGTCAATGGTTAGATGGTAATCAATTTGACGGAGTGATGAATTATCTTTTCACTGAGGCAACTATAGCTTTTTGTGGTGGCGATCGTATTTTAAGAGAACATGTGGAAATACCCTCCTATTATCCCTATCCTGCTATTAATGCTCAAGAATATCAAGAAAAAATAGAACATTTACTTAACCTCTACCATTGGGAAATAACCCTAACTCAACTTAACTTATTAGCCAGTCATGATACAGCACGATTGTTAACCATTGCGGGAGATGACATCAAAACTGTAGAATTATCTACCTTATTATTATTGACCTTTCCTGGGGCACCTAGTATTTATTATGGAGATGAAATAGGGTTACAGGGAGGTTTTGATCCTGACTCACGGCGTAGTTTTCCCGACTTTCAAGAAGGGAATCAAAATCTGTGGAATTACCATAAAAAATTAATTCAGTTAAGACATGAATATCCTGCTTTAAGACGGGGTAAATATCAAGTATTAAAAGCCGAAGAAAACATCTATATTTTTAGTCGTAATTTAGACCAAGAAACAATAATAATAGCGGTTAATATAGATACTAACTTACAGGAAATAACCTTAGAATGGGAGGGAAATATCGATAAAATTATCTTTGGAGAAGGCTCATTTTTAAGCAATAAAATCCCAGGAAATTCCATATTATCTTTAACTTTACCCCCTCGTAGTAGTTTAATTTTAGTTTAACTATAGTTACCATCGAGCAAAGAAAGGGTTAATGACATTAACCCTTAAATTTATGATTTTATACTACATATTTACATATTAGAAGCAAAAACGGCGATGGTAATTACTCCCACAACGAGAAGAACACCAATAACTCCAAGAAGAACATAGTTCCGTTTTTCTTTTGTGGTAGGTGGTTCAGCTGAATAAACTTTTGGTTCATTGGCAAAATTATTAATTCTGCCCCCATCATCTCTGGTGTACGGCATATACTATAACCTCTTATAATTAACTGAGTGAGATTATAGTCGATTCTTCGACAATTAACAATTAGGTTTCGGCTATAGGAATCTAAAAGCCTGATCGAAAAAGTTTTTCAGTAGGCTTTAATTAACCATAAAAATTGCTATACAATAAATATTGTATTCAATAAATATTTCCCAGAAAAAAGTAATGAAAAGTACTGTTTTAACCCCCGATAGCATCACCTTAAGACCTAATTATAATATTCCCACAGTAATCATCATCAGTGGCATTGCCTTAACTTTATGGTCAATGATAGTCGGATTAGTAGTTACCATTTTTGGGGTATTTTTATTAGTTCAAACAAATCTAATTAAATTAACATTTACCCCTACTGCTTTAGATGTTTACCGTGGGGAAAAAAATATTAGAACTTTTCCTTATACCGAGTGGGAAAATTGGAAAATATATTGGCAATCTGTACCTATTTTGTTATACTTTAAAGAAGTGAAAAGTATTCATTTTTTACCTATTATCTTTGATGCTAATACCTTAAGAGAATGTTTAGAAAAATATTGTTCTCAAAAAAAATAATTTATATTCAAGATAATTTTTTTAAAATTTATTTATAATTAAACAATTATAAAAATTATTATGTCAGATCACAACAAAGATAATCAAGATCAAAATGTTAATTTAGAAAGTTTCAATGATAATGATTTGTGGGAAATGCAATCAAATAAACAAGATAACCTTGAGACACCATTAGAAGAGAACATAACAGAAGAATCAACGGAAAATACTTCTTTAGAACTACCTATAGATAATGAAAAAAAAGAGTTAATTAGTGGGAAATTATCTACAGAAAATTTAGCAGAAACTAATTTATCTACATTAGACTTAGAAGAAATAAATACTGATTTATTAGATGAAACAGATATTCATTCCTCATCGAAAAATGAACAGGATCAACCTATCACATTATTATCAGAATCTGAAGATAAAATTGAAAAGAATATAAAGAATAAACCCGATAAATTAATCACAGAAATTCAGGTTTTGCAACAAAAAAAACAAGAATTAATTAACCAGCAAGAAGCTATTACTTCCAGCCTCAATTTATTAGTTCAAGAAGGCTTAAAAGAGTTAGAAGAAAAAAAACAAAACTTAGAATTAACCATACAAAAATTAGAGCGCCGTCGGGAAAAAATTGAACGGGAAATGAAGACCACTTTTTCTGGAGTTTCTCAGGACTTGGCTATTCGAGTTCAAGGTTTTAAAGATTATTTAGTCGGTAGTTTACAGGATTTAGCCGCCGCCGCCGAACAATTGGAGTTATCTAACACTCCTTCTCAATCATGGGAAGCCTCTGACGATACTACTTATAGTACACAAAATAATAACCCTAATCCCCAATTTGTGGAAAAAAACTTTAAGGAGGAAACTCGTCAAATTCGTAGTTTATTGGACCAATATCGCACGAAACCTGATTATTATGGCTCACCTTGGCAATTACGCCGCACTTTTGAACCTATTCACGCTGAAAGGGTGGCTGAATGGTTTTTTACCCTGGGGGGACGAGGTGCTTTACGCAGTATGGGAACTAGATTACAAAATATTTTAGTGGCTTCGGCTATTATATCTATTCTTTATAAATTATATGGCGATCGCAGTCGAACTTTAATCTTGGCGGATACACCGGAGAGATTGGGGGAATGGCGCAGAGGTTTACAGGATTGTTTAGGTATTTCTCGCAGTGATTTTGGTCCCAATCGTGGGGTCGTCTTGTTTGAAACACCAGAGTCCCTCATCCAGAAAGGCGATCGTATTTTGGAAGAAAAAGATTTACCATTGGTAATAATGGATCAAAGCGATGACAACGTCAGTCTGTCCTTGCTAAAATTTCCTTTATGGTTAGCATTTGCACCAGAAACAAACCTTCAATCTTCCAATTATTATTATTAAGTACTTACAGCCCAAAAAAAATTGATTGAATTTCATTGTAATCAAAAATTTTTTTCCTATTCTCTCATTCCCCCATGGTGAAGATAATGTTTCCCTTTTATCCTAAAAAACCCAAGCCAAAAGTAATTATATATCCGGAGAAGATTAATGCTTCTACACCCTTAAAACAATCTCCGAAACCCCAGGTAAAAATCCCTTATCACTTTCAAAAAAATAGTATTATCACCTACTCTCAATCACAAATAAAACGAGAGTTAAAAAAATATCCTGGGTTACTAAGAACATTAGGTTATGCTTATCAATATCAAATCATTTTTACAGATCAGGAGCAAGAAAAACAATATTGGTTTTGTCGCAACCTAGAATTAGTCATGCCTTTACTCAAATACTTAAATGAGCAAAATTGGGCCGTGGATTGGCACGAAAAACCCTTTCGGATCATGGAATCATCCTTTAATCGTCCCATACTTAATAATTTTTCTTCCTAAATATTAATATTTATTTAGGTCACCTCGGTTAATTTTACAGGCATCTTGCCTGTTAAGAAAATAATTGTTCATTGTCAATTAGTTGGTAATTGCTAATTAATTCCCTGTCAGGCTAACATATAGCAGAGTCAATAATTTAGAGTAATAAATAAAATCTTTTGTCTTCTCGATTGTCCATTTGTATTTTTGTTCCCGTAGTGCAAATTGTTCACTCTCTAACCCAGTTATTGAGTGGAGATGGTAAATTGTCCGTGTGCGATCGCTATCATTTGCACATACTAAACTCTGTAATAGAACTAAAAGAATTTGTCGTAGATAATAAAGAAAAATTAGACTGTTTAATCATTCTCAATGATAATGTTAGCACATCCATAATCAACGAATTTTATGAACAAGGATTAATCTTGCCCGCCATTATTCTTGAACCTGACGATCTCGATTTATCCACAGAATCCTCCATAATGGGTTCAGACACTAAGCAAAATAAAGATATTCTCGGAGAATCCGATTCCGTTCATCATCTTTACCATACTGCCGAAGTGAGAATAAGATTAAGACAAATGGGGAATATCATTAATTATATTGATAAAGCCATTGCCCAATTTTTGCATCTTGCACCTAGTTGTTCAATTATTGAAAATCCCCATAGTCATCAAACATCAAAACAAATAGAACAAAAACAGAATTTTTTACTGTTACAACAAAGAAGATTGGCAGAAAAACTGAAAGAAAGACTAGGATATTTAGGGGTTTATTATAATAGAAACCCCAATTGTTTTTATCGTTATCTTGCTCAAACTGAAAAAAATGAATTAATTAAGCAATTAAGAGTAGATTATAGGGATATTATTTTAGAGTATTTTAGAGCAGAAAGTGAGGTAAATCAAGCCATAGATCAATTCGTTAACCAAGCCTTCTTTGCTGACTTATCTGTATCTCAAATCTTAGAAATTCATATGGAATTAATGGATGAATTTGCGCAACAATTAAAATTAGAGGGGAGAAATGAAGATATATTGATAGATTATCGTTTAGCATTAATTGATATTATTGCACATCTTTGTGAAATGTATCGCCGTTCTATTCCCAAAGAAGATCTCCCTTTTGAAGTTCTATTTCCGATCGATTAAAGACAAAAACAAGAATAAAATATAAAACATAATAAATAATTGATTTAACAATCTTTATGAGTCCTTTAAAAAAAACTTATGTACTTAAATTATATGTAGCGGGGAATACACCTAATTCCGTCCGAGCATTAAAAACCTTAAAAGACATCCTTGAGGAAGAGTTTAAAGGAGTTTATGCCCTTAAAGTTATTGATGTTTTAAAAAATCCTCAACTAGCAGAAGAAGATAAAATTTTAGCGACTCCAACCCTCTCTAAAGTTTTACCTCCCCCCGTGCGTAAAATTATCGGGGATCTTTCTGATAGAGAAAAAGTTTTGATTGGTTTAGATTTACTTTATGAAGAAATCCGGGATCGAGAATAACTTAATTTGAACATTATCTAATCATAATAAAGCTACTTTTTAAAATAAATAATTTAATCTTAATTTAAACAATGAGTCTTATAAAAAAAGAAGAATTAAAAGCAAAAGGGGTAAAAAAAATTCGCACTATGATCGAAGGGTTTGATGAAATAACTCATGGTGGTTTACCCATAGGTAGAACCACTCTTATTAGTGGGACTTCCGGTACTGGAAAAACCCTTTTTGCCATCCAGTTTTTATATCATGGTATCAAATATTTTCAATATCCAGGTTTATTTATTACCTTCGAAGAATCTCCCAATGATATTATTCAAAATGCCTATAGTTTTGGATGGGATTTACAAAGTTTAATTGACGAAGGTAAACTATTTATATTAGACGCATCACCAGATCCTGAAGGGCAAGAAGTCGTTGGTAACTTTGATCTGTCAGCTTTAATTGAAAGAATCCAATATGCTGTCAAAAAATATCAAGCCAAATTGGTATCTATCGACTCGGTTACCGCCGTTTTTCAACAATACGATGCCGCTTCCGTTGTTAGAAGGGAAATCTTCCGCCTCGTAGCTAGATTAAAATTATTGGGCGTAACATCTGTAATGACCACCGAAAGACTCGAAGAATATGGACCTGTTGCAAGGTTTGGCGTCGAAGAATTTGTGTCGGATAACGTGGTAATTGTGCGCAATGTATTAGAAGGAGAAAGAAGAAGACGGACGGCTGAAATATTAAAGTTACGAGGTACAACCCACATGAAAGGGGAATATCCTTTTACAATCACCGGCGACGGTATTAATATCTTTCCCCTTGGTGCTATGCAACTCACCCAAAGATCCTCCAACACTCGCAGTTCCTCTGGGATTAAAACCCTTGATCAGATGTGCGGGGGCGGTTTCTTTAAGGATTCCATCATTTTGGCTACAGGTGCTACAGGCACCGGCAAAACCCTGTTAGTTAGTAAATTTTTAGAAGAAGGTTGCCGACAAGGAGAAAAAGCAATTTTATTCGCCTATGAAGAATCGCGGGCACAACTGTCTCGTAATGCCTCTTCATGGGGTATTGATTTTGAAGAAATGGAACAAAAAGGACTCTTGAAATTATTATGTTCTTATCCTGAATCGGCAGGGTTAGAGGATCATTTACAGATGATTAAATGCGAGATTGCTGAATTTAAACCTAGCCGTATTGCCATCGACTCCTTGTCAGCTTTGGCCAGAGGGGTCACAAATAATGCTTTTCGTCAATTTGTCATCGGAGTGACCGGATACGCTAAACAGGAAGAAATTACCGGATTTTTTACCAATACCACCGATCAATTTATGGGTGCCCATTCCATCACAGAATCCCATATTTCCACTATTACCGACACGATTTTAATGTTGCAGTACGTTGAGATTAGAGGAGAAATGTCCAGGGCAATCAACGTTTTTAAAATGAGGGGATCCTGGCATGACAAAGGTATCCGAGAATATAGTATCAGTAAAGAAGGACCAGACATTAAGGATTCTTTTCGGAACTATGAGCGTATTATTAGCGGCTCTCCCACTCGTATTAGTATTGACGAGAAGACGGAATTATCCCGGATTGTGAAAAATGTTAAAGATAAAACCCCAGAATAATTTTCATAATGTTAAACCAACCAGCTAAAAGTTTCCCAGAATATAGCACAACAATACTTCTCGTTTAAGCCCAAAATCGAGTAAAGTGATAATTATTTCTTGATCCTTCATTCTTTATTATCATCAAGCATTACGAGAGCTAATAGGCTTTCTTGGTATAATTAAATTAAGTACTCAACGTCTGATGTGAATCACAAAGTGGTATTTTTTTGAATTATCAACGCCATTACAAGGCTTTCTAACTCTAATTTGCATTAAGCGTGTAGTAGAACATTATTTAAGTATTTAATTTAATTAATTCACTCACAACCCTCATGAAAAAGATTTTTGTAATCGATACGAATGTATTGCTTCACGATCCTAATGCAATGCTATCGTTCAAGGATAATGAAGTGGTATTGCCTATTACTATTATTGAGGAAATAGATCACTTTAAAAAACAAATTGAGGCCATTGGACGTAATGCTCGACAAGTTTCACGTACCCTTGATAATTTGAGTAAAAAGGGCTCACTGACTAAAGGTATTGACCTTGAAGATGGAGGTATTTTAAGGGTTGCGTTGTGTGATCCGCAAATATTACAATCCCTACCACCAGATCTAGAGGGAAATCTAGCAGATAATGCGATCCTAGCAGTGGCGATCGCCACGAAAAAACAGTGCAATTGTCCAGTAATCGTAGTTAGTAAAGATACCAATTTACGGATTAAAGCCGATGTACTGGGTTTAAAAACCGAAGATTATGAAACAGACAAAGTTAATGTCGATGAACTATACACGGGAACTGCGGAAATACTAGTGGGGACTGACGAATTACAAAAATTTTATCGACAAGATTCTCTCCTGGTAGAAGCAAAGTTTTTTCCGAATCAAGCAATAACTTTGATCGATGAAACAAACACCTCCCATACCGCTTTAGGTATTTGTGAAGGAAATAACGGTAATATTGTCAGTCTTCATAAATCTGCGTTATCTCCAGTGGCCAGTATTTCTGCTCGGAATCGAGAACAAAGATTTGCCTTTGAACTACTACTGCAAGATTCAATCCAGTTAGTAACCCTCGTTGGTAAAGCTGGTACCGGCAAAACTCTTCTTGCCTTAGCCGCTGGAGTGGAAAAAGTTGCCAATGAACGCTTATATAATCAACTCCTAATTTCTCGTCCAGTGGTACCCATGGGAAGAGATATAGGGTATCTACCAGGAGAATTAAAGGAAAAGCTAACTCCTTGGATGCAACCTTTATACGACAATTTAGATTTGATTTTTGATACCCAAGAAAGTACTGGCAAACCCCCTCATTGGCGACGAGGATATGAAGAATTAATGGAGTTAAATTTACTTAAAATAGAGCCACTGACTTATATTCGAGGTCGTACTATTCCCAAACAATTTTTGATTGTGGATGAAGCTCAAAATCTCACTCCCCACGAAGTAAAAACAATTCTCACTCGAGCGGGAGAAAATACTAAAGTAATTTTAACAGGGGATATAGAACAAATTGATAATCCTTATGTAGATGCTTGTAGCAATGGATTAACATATGTTGTCGAGAAATTTAAGCAAGAATCTATTGCTGGTCATATTACCTTAGTTAAGGGTGAACGTTCACTATTGGCAGAAAGAGCTTCGCTAATATTATAGTTTAGGTATGGGAAGTATCTTATGCAAGACGATCGAGACTCCAAATCTATCTCGCGGCAGACTGTTAGTTTTAATGATCCTGAAGCAACTTTGCAAGTCGTTAAACAAGCAGTGGTTCAATTATGGGATGTCATCAATGGTTTAACTAGCTTACGTCCTCCTAAACGAAAACGCTATCGAGTCACTATTTTTGGCTCGGCACGAATTGGTAAAAACTCACTAATTTATGAACAAGTCAAGTGCCTGGCTCATCAACTGACGGAGATGGGATGTGATATTGTCACAGGAGGAGGCCCGGGATTAATGGAAGCGGCGAATGAAGGTAGTGTAATTGCCGACCCTACCAACCAGACTCAATCCATTGGTATTCGGATCAATTTAGGCTTTGAACAAAAGGAGAATCCCTTTGTCGAAGAAGTCTTTCAACATCAAACTTTCTTTTCTCGATTACATCAATTTGTCTTGATTTCTGACGCTTTTGTGGTCGTTCCTGGTGGTATTGGGACTACACTGGAAGCATTTATGATTTGGCAACTATTACAAGTACGGCATATTCGTAGTATACCTCTGATTATGGTCGGAGAAATGTGGTTTGATTTAGTGGCATGGGCAAAAAAACATATGCGTGAAGGTGAATTTTGTCTAGCTAATGAAGATGATCTGATTATTCCTGATTGTGTTGAGACTGTGGAAGATGCCATCGCTATTTTACAAAAATCTCAAGCTCGATGGCGGGAATCAACTTGAATAGAGGGTTCAAACAGATTCAGAATTGCTATTTTCAACATCAACCAACAATTCATTATCTGTAATGAAATGATAATTAATCACCTACTCTGAAAGAGCCTTAATTCTCAACTATCAATTATTGACTATCCGTTCTCAAATTATGGCTAAAAATTGTTATCAAATAATTATCAAAGGTATTGTACAAGGAATCGGTTTTCGGCCTTTTATTTACAACTTAGCCACAGAATTAGGGTTAAAAGGATGGGTAAATAATTCGGGAGAAGGTGTTATTATTGAAATTGAATCAAATTTAATAGAATTGGATATTTTTGTTGACAGAATAAAAGCAGAAAAACCTTCGCAATCAGAAATTTATACCTTAGAAATTAAACCCTTAAATTGGGTTAATTACCAAAAATTTTTTATCAAAAATTCTGACTCTATTAATAACGTCAAAAAAACCGCTATTGTTTTACCTGATTTAAGTACTTGTCGGGAATGTTTAAGGGAAATTTTTGATCCTCAAAATCGTCGTTATCGTTATCCTTTCGCTAATTGTACTAATTGCGGGCCTCGTTATTCCATCATTCAAGATTTACCCTACGATCGCATTTTTACGACCATGAATAAATTTAAGATGTGTGTAGAATGTGAAGAAGAATATAATAACCCGAAAAATAGACGTTTTCATGCCCAACCCAATGCTTGTAAAAAATGTGGACCACAGTTGGAATTATGGGACAAAAAAGGTGATTGTTTAGCCAGTTTAGATGAAGCTTTAAAACAAACTTGTGAGTTAATTCAGGAGGGAATAATTTTGGCAGTTAAAGGGTTAGGAGGGTTTCATTTAATTGTTGATGCCCGTAATAATGAGGCTGTTAAAACTTTAAGAAAAAGAAAAAATCGCCCTCATAAACCCTTAGCAGTAATGTATCCAAATTTAGAGCAAATTAAAGTTGATTGTTTAGTATCGAATATTGAAGAAGATATTTTGTTATCTTCAGCTTCTCCTATTCTTTTATTAGAAAAAGTTAGGAAATTCAATAGTACCAATCCAAAAGAGTCTTCAGAAAAGAGAACGATAAATAATAATCTTATCTCTGAAGAAGTTGCTCCAAACAATAACTATTTAGGGGTAATGTTACCCTATACTCCCTTACATCATCTCTTGTTAAAAGAGTTAAATTTTCCCATTGTTGCTACCAGTGGAAATCAAAAAAGTGAGCCTATTTGTATTGATGAATTAGAAGCATTAGAAAAATTAAATCTGTTAGCTGATTATTTTTTAATTCATAATCGTCCTATTTTTCGAGCTGTAGATGATTCCATTGTCAGGGTAATTAATAATCAAATAATGATTTTAAGACGGGGGAGAGGTTACGCACCTTTGCCGATAAAATTGGATGATTTTCAAGGAGAAAAATCAAAGAAAATTTTAGCATTAGGAGGACATCTTAAAAATACCATTGCCATCGCCTTTAATCAACAAATTTTTACCAGTCAACATATCGGCAATTTAGATACTCCTGAAACTATAAAAACTTATAAAAATACTATTAACGATTTGAGTACAATTTATGCATTTCAACCGGATTTAATTGTTTGTGACGTACATCCTGACTATTTTTCCACCCAATATGCAGAAGAATTAAGTAATAAAAAACCAGAAATTCCCGTTATTCAGGTACAACATCATTTAGCTCATATTTTTGCTACAATTGCAGAACATAATTTAACATTACCCTTATTAGGCATTACATGGGATGGCACAGGTTACGGATTAGATAACAGGATTTGGGGTGGGGAATTTTTTTATGTTAGTGAGACGGAAATTAAAAGAATAGCCAGTTTTTTACCCTTTCCTTTAATAGGTGGTGATCAAGCAATTTTACAACCAAAACGTATTGGTTTAGCCCTACTTAATCTTGTTTATAATAGTTTGGCAAATATACCGAAACATTTAGAAATCATTGATGGTTACTCAGGGCAACAATTGAAATTATTTCAAACTATAATTAACAATAAATTAAACACTCCTTTAACCTCTAGTGTCGGGCGTTTATTTGATGGAGTGGCTTCCTTATTAAATATCATTGATAATATCACTTTTGAAGGTCAAGCCGCTATGGAATTAGAATTTTTGGTCAGTAATTTTAAGCCTAATAAAACTTATACTTTTAATTGGCAATATAACCATGATATCTGTAATTATATTGATTGGCGATGGATGATTAAAGAAATTGTAAACGATTATCTAGAGAAAGAATCCTTAAGTTTAATTGCCACGAAATTTCATCTTACCCTTGTCGAAATAATTAGGCAAATTAGTCAAGTAATTGACACTAAAAACATTGTGTTAAGCGGTGGTTGTTTTCAGAATAAATACTTATTAGAAAATACTATTAATATTTTGAGACTTAATAATTTTAATCCTTATTGGTCACAAAAAATACCTATTAATGATGGTGGCTTATCTGTGGGACAAATCGCATTTATAGCCATGAACAACAATAAAAATTTCTAACAAATTCTGGGTAATTGTTCACCACTTAGCATATTAATAACTCTTTTACCGCCAATTTTACTATTCATAATAACTAGAGAATTATTAGTTTTTTTTACATTACCTATAACCTTAGCACTAGAATTTTTAGCCCTTAAAATAGTTAAAGTTTTATCTATATCTTCCGCAGGAATAAACACCACAAATCTACCCTCATTAGCTACGTAAAGGGGATCAAAACCTAATATTTCACAAGCACCTTTTACTTCTTCTTTAACAGCAATTGTATCTTCATTTATGGTAATTTCTAACTTAGCAGATATAGCAATTTCATTCAAAGCACTAGCCAATCCACCTCTAGTTAAATCCCGTAAACAATTAATTTTAATTCCCACATTTAATAATTCTAAAATAGTTTCGGCTAAGGGTGCAGAATCACTTTTTATAGATGTTTCAAACTCTAAACCCTCTCTAATTGCCATAATCGCAATGCCATGTTGCCCAATATCTCCACTAATAATAACCACATCATTAGGTTGTATTGATTGAGGATTAATCTCTAAATTATGGTTAATAATTCCGATACCTGAAGTATTAATAAAAATTTGATCACCTTTCCCTTTTTCAACAACTTTAGTATCTCCAGTAACAATCTTTACTTTACTTATTTTTGATGCTTTTTTTATAGATTGTACTATTTTCCATAAAGTGGCAATGGCTAACCCTTCTTCTAAAATAAAACTTAAACTTAAATATAGAGGAATAGCCCCAGACATTGCCAAGTCATTTACTGTGCCATAAATGGCCATTGAGCCAATATCACCTCCGGGGAAAAAGAGAGGATTTACCACATAAGAATCCGTCGTAAAAGCAATTTTTTTACCATAAAGATTAAGTACGCTGGAGTCATGTTCAATTTGATTTTCCTCTTGAAAAGTAGCTAAAAACATATCATTAATTAATTGTCGCATTAACTTGCCACCACTACCATGACCTAATAAAATATGGGAATATTTATCTGTTGGTAAAGGGCAATTAAGCTGAAAATTTGTATTTTCTGACATAATTTTTTATAAAATTTTACTCTTAATTATACTATATAAACTTTATTGATTTCCATAACTAATTAATTTATCAATATCGCCAAATAAAATGTTAAAATTAGGAAAAAGTTATCTCATAAAATCCCATGAAATTTGTCGATGAATATAGAGATGTAGATTTAGTGAAAAAATATTCTGAAGCGATGGCCAATATCGTAACTCAACCATGGCAAATAATGGAAATTTGCGGAGGTCAAACCCATAGTATCGTCAAATATGGTATTGATCAACTATTACCTCCAGAAATTAGCTTAATTCATGGTCCTGGATGTCCTGTGTGTGTAACAAATATTGAATTGATTGATCAAGCCATCGAAATCGCCTCTTTACCCAATACTATTTTGTGCTCTTTTGGCGATATGTTAAGGGTACCAGGAAGCAAAAAAGATTTACTAAACATTAAGGCATTGGGGGCAGATATTCGAATTATTTATTCCCCCTTAGATTGCCTAAAAATTGCTCAACAAAATCCTACTAAAAAAGTGGTATTTTTTGCCGTTGGATTTGAAACCACTGCCCCTGCTACCGCCATGACAATTTATCAAGCACAACAGCAAAATTTAGATAATTTTTCCGTGTTAATATCTCATGTTTTAGTACCTCCGGCTATGGAAGCAATTTTATCGTCCAACCACTGTCAAGTACAGGGTTTTTTAGCGGCTGGTCATGTTTGTAGTGTTATGGGTTATCAAGAATATGAATCTATTTCTCATAAATATCAAGTGCCCATTATCGTAACAGGATTTGAACCAGTGGATATTTTACAGGGAATTTTTCTCTGTATTCAACAACTAGAAAAACAAGATGTTAAAGTAGAAAATCAATATAGTCGTGTAGTCAATAAAGAAGGCAACAAAAATGCTCAATGTTTGATGAAAGAAGTATTTGATATTAGTGATTATTTTTGGCGTGGTATTGCAAATATTCCCAATAGTGGCTTAAAACTTAAGACAAAATATCAGCAATTTGCGGCGGAAAAAAAATTTGGTTTAGACTTCGTTAAACCTAAAAATTTAGAAAATCAAAGTTGCATTAGCGGCGAAATTTTACAGGGAATTAAAAAACCTCATCAATGCCCCTCTTTTGGTACAAAATGTACTCCTGAACAACCTTTAGGAGCTCCGATGGTATCATCAGAAGGTGCTTGTGCCGCTTATTATAACTATCGTCTATCGCACTCAGTCATCAGCAATTAATCTAATTTTTTTTCTATCGATGATTTAGAATTGCTATATTTAGATTATCTTAATCCACAGAAACAGCGTCAACATCTATGGTTTTTTGTCCTTCGTTTTCTGTATATTGATCTTTTTTATTTTTGACACCACTCATTATCATTTGGGAAACTTCTGTTAACATAATTGATAATAAGAAAAAGTCATCAATTTGTCCCGCAAATGGGAAAAAATCAGGGGAAATATCAAAAGGACTTAAAACATAAATTAAGGTACCTAAAATAATCCAGTTACGATATTTAGGGTTGCGGATGGCATTGCGATAAAAACCGTAGAGGGATTGAAGATTAATTTTCATGGGGTGTTAATAATATGATTCAAGAAAAGGCGAAAGAAAATGTTAATCCCTTTTATAATAACTTATCCTGAGAAACAAACAATAGATGACAAGTTCAGTTTTCCCTCCTTGCAATGGCAGGTATTTTTATTTTCTAGTAACGAAAATTACAACAAATATTAATATTTTTGGTTCTTGCAGTTTGATTGTTTTTTTGCACAAAAGACCACATTTCATCGGCACTAACTTCCTCGGCCTCTACTTGTTGAACTTCGGCATTATGTATCATTTGAGCCTTTTGACTAGCATCCCTAATCGAAGAAACTACGGTGCCGTAAGCCCTTCCACTAATGCGACTTACTCCTCCCTCTACCAGGCTGTCCCATCTTAAGTTTTTACTCCACCTCGATTTAATGTCGTTTCATATTCAAAAATTGGGTTAATTCAGGACGAAATATCAGTTTAACTTGTCCTGTTGGTCCATTTCTATGTTTAGCGATAATTATCTCCGCCACACCTTGATCAACTGTATCAGGATGGTAATATTCATCACGATATAACATCATCACCAGATCCGCATCTTGCTCTATTGAATTATGTATATAGTAAGCCATTGCTATAAAATTAGCCAAACCTGGTACGGTTAAATCATAAACTTTTTCTTTGCCAACATATTCAATAGTTTTGATTTTATCCCAATAAATATCACTATTAGCTAATTTAGGCATAGTTTCTGGGGGAATTAAATCTCGATTAGTGTTAGCTTTACCCGATTGTGGTAAATATTGTTGAATTTCCCATAGGCTTTCTTGTTTATATAAACCCGTTCCACCCACAATATGAACAAATTTTTCCACATCGGATTTATCGTCAATCCATACCTGAAGGTGATCTCGTCCTTTTTTCCCTTGTGATATGATTCTTAGTACCCCATTGATGCCTAAACGTAAAAGTAAAGTTTGTACACCCCTGATTAATTTTTCACTGCTGGAGGCATAATAAATACTCCCATAAGAAGAGAGATTTTTACTGGTGCGAATACATCCATTAGTACTCCAAAGATGTCTTAAAAAGATGGCGATCGCATTTTCTGGTTGTTGAAAGACAAGAGAGGGGATATACTTTTCGTGAGATGGTAAACCAAAAATACCCAAGTTTTCTAACCATTTAGTAACGGGATTTTTGACGCCGTGAATTAAGGGATAAT
This sequence comes from uncultured cyanobacterium, assembly GCA_963749915.1. Lineage (GTDB taxonomy): Bacteria > Cyanobacteriota > Cyanobacteriia > Cyanobacteriales > Cyanobacteriaceae > Geminocystis. The sequence goes on along the minus strand of CAVVOP010000005.1, from coordinate 462,609 downwards.
TAGCGGATAAATAGACTTGATACCATTGTCTTTGCTGTTTAATTTTGGGATTAATTTGATCTTTAAATACTTTTGTCGCCAAATTTGAAACAGTTTCTGCTAAATCTAGTTCATAGGTGGTATATTGAATGACGTGACGAGGTGAAGTATAACCATCGCCGATTAAATGCCCTAACAATGCTAATTCATCATCTCCCATTGTTTGCAATTCGGGGCTAGGAATATGACGAGGTAAGGCAAGGCGATCGCCCGTTTGTAATTCATCTAATCTCACCCAACCGTCAAAACGCAAAAATTTATGATTAGCCGTTGCTTTAATAGTACGTCCTAATTCTGTAACAATCTGATATACAGGTTTAATGCCAGTACAAAAAGCATTACTTACCAATGCCCGTTCCATTTTCATGGTATCAGTGTTAATGGCCCATACTGCAAACCCAGATTTACCCTCTAAATCCTTGATCGGAATTTCCTCTCCAGTGTCTGCCATCGTTACCAAAGAATCGCCACTTAAACAGCCTGATTCCCTCAAATCCGATAACATAGGACGTTTATTGGTTCGTTGTTCCACCGCACGACTAAGCTGAGACAAGGCAATAATGGGTGCATTAATTTCCCGTGCTAAACTTTTTAAAGAACGAGTAATTCTTGATAATTCCTGTACACGATTATCACTGCTACCCTGCATTAATTGTAAATAATCGATTAAAACTAGGCCTAATTTTCCCTTTTTTTCGGCTTGTAAACGGCGAACTTCCGATCGCATTTGCATTACTGTTAAATTACCAGAATCATCAATATAAATAGGTAATTCCGATAACTTACCCATCGCCGTCATTAAAGGCTCCATTTCTTGTTCTGTAATTCTACCAGTTTTTAATCGGCTACTTTCTAGTTTTCCCTCCGCAGAAAGCAAACGCATCGCCAATTGTTCTCGTGACATTTCTAAGCTAAAAATTGCGACAGCTAAATCATGTTCTTTAGCAATATTAGCGGCAATATTTAAGGCAAAACTCGTTTTTCCCATGGCCGGGCGCCCTGCAATGATAATTAGATCTGATCGCTGAAAACCACTACCCATTAAAGCATCTAAATCATAAAATTCACTACTAATACCGGGTAAAGCAAGTTTATCTTGGAAGTTTTGAATTTGCGTAAAAGTGTCGATTAAAGTTTCGGAAATAGGTACTAAACCTTGTTGTATTCTTGCTTGGGTAAGTTTGAATATTTTTTGTTCTGCTTCGTCTAAAACTTGATCTAAATCCTTAGTCGTATCATAACCTAATTCGCTAATTTCTTTGACAGTACTTATCAATAATCTTCTAATATATTTATCAGTAATTAACGGCACATAACGCTCGATATTCGCCGAAGAAATGGTACGATCAAGTAAACTGACCATTTTAGGAGTACCGCCAATTTTATCTAATAAACTATGGTCATTTAACCACGTCGTAACCGTCATTAAGTCAACGGGTTGTCCTTGGAAATATAAATTTCTGGCGGCTTCGTAAATTTGACGATGGGCATTGACATAAAATGCTTCTGGTGGTAGTATGTCGATGATTTTACTCATAGCCTTGGGATCAAATAAAATTCCTCCCAAAATTATTTCTTCGGCTTCTATATTTTGCGGTGGTAAAGAGGTTAGTGCTAAATCGGGGGTAAAGTCGTTCATTATGGTAAGGAAAAAACTGATTTAGAATTACTATAGAACTAGAACAAACTTTTGTTACAGGGCAAAAAATCCGTAAGTCTTCAACTATGCTCAATATATTTTGTGAATAAGTTCACTTTTTCTCTAACAACAATTATGACTCAGCAACCAAAAATAATCGTCTTAGATGATGATCCCACAGGTTCCCAAACCGTCCACAGTTGTTTATTATTAATGCAATGGGATATAGACACTTTGCGGGATGGCCTAAGAGATTCTGCACCCATTTTCTTTATTTTAACCAACACAAGAGCATTAACTCCCACCGAAGCCAAACAAGTTACCCAAGAAGTTTGTCAGAATCTAAAACAGGCGATCGCACTAGAAGGAATTAAAGATTATTTAGTAGTGAGTCGCTCAGATTCTACCTTAAGGGGACATTATCCCCTAGAAACTGATGTTATTGCCCAAGAATTAGGGGAATTTGATGCACATTTCCTCATTCCCGCCTTTTTTGAAGGGGGAAGAATTACCCGTAACTCAATCCATTACTTGTTAATCAATGGTATTGAAACTCCTGTACATGAAACTGAATTTGCCCAAGATTCTGTATTTGGTTATAAATACAGTTACCTTCCCGATTATGTCGAGGAAAAAACTCAAGGCAGAATTACCGCTGATAAAGTCCAGAGATTGTTATTAGATGACATCAGAAACGGCACACAAAATCGCCTGAGAGAATTTAAGAATAATCAGTGTGTGGTAGTTGACGGCGAAAAACAAGAGGATTTAGATAAATTTGCCCAAGATTTGTTACAAATTGCCAGTGAGGGCAAAAAGTTCCTTTTCCGTAGTGCGGCGAGTATTTTAACTTCTCTGGCAGGATTAGGAGAACAACCTGTGGAGGCGGAAAACATGGCAAAATATAAGCCTACCACTAACTCCGGGGTTATTCTAGTCGGTTCTCACGTCAAAAAAACCACTCTCCAATTAAAGCAGTTATTACAACAACCTGATATTGTAGGCATTGAAATTGATGTCACCATTTTAAGGGACGATTCAATCCAACGAGACAACATTATTAAATCCGCTTTAGATAAAGTAGCGGAAACCTTAAACAACGGTAAAACTCCCGTGGTTTATACCAGCCGTCAAGAATTGAATTTCCCTAACATCGAAACTAGATTACAATTTGGCAAACAAGTCTCGGCGGTGTTGATGGATATTGTGCGGGGTTTACCCTCTGATATCGGGTTTTTAATCAGTAAAGGTGGCATTACCTCCAATGATGTTTTAAGCGATGGTTTAGCCTTAAAAGAAGCACGATTATTAGGGCAAATTTTAGCGGGATGTTCTGTGATAATTACCCCTGAAAATCATTATCTTTTCCCCAATTTACCTGTAGTTTTATTCCCCGGAAATGTGGGCGATGAAAATGCTCTGGTTACCGTTTATCAAAGATTAAGATAAGAACAAATTGAAGCTTTCGATACTAATTGAAAAATTCTTTGGCGTAGGGTATTAACTAATCAGTTATTTTGTCTGATCACTACGTCTACAGGACCACGGAAATTATTAATAGCTTGGGCAACTTCTGCTACTTTTTCTAAGGATAATTCAGGAAAAATTGGCAGGCTTAGCACTTCTTGAGCTAATTTCATAGTAACAGAATTAGGTTGATATTGTCCTTTATAAACTGGTAATTGATCTTGAGGAATCGGATAATAAATCATACTGCCGATGCCTAAATTTGCCAAATAATCTTTTAATTGATCTCGTTTTCCGTTAGTAATTCTAATAGTGTATTGATGAAAAACATGACCTTTAGTAATATTGGGAGTAATAATATTGGGATTATTTGATAATAGTTGATTATAATTTTCAGCGATATTTCTTCTAGTTTTATTCCATTGATCAATGTACTTTAATTTCACCCTTAAAATACAGGCTTGTAAACTATCAAGACGAGAATTATAACCTAATAATTCATTCTGATAATTTTTCTTTGCACCATGAACTCGTAACATTTTTGCCAATTCGTCAATTTCATCACTGTTAGTAACAATCATGCCGGCATCACCATAAGCACCTAAATTTTTCGTTGGATAAAATGAATATGCCCCCACATCGCCAATACTACCGACATATTTGCCTGTTATTTGTTGCCGTTGGTCATCATCACAACTTTGATGACATCCAAGACAATCCCCATAATAAACTGCGCCAAAAGCCTGAGCGCAATCTTCGACGACTTTTAGGCCATATTCTTGGGCAATGGTATTTATTTCTGTCATGGCGGCAGGTTGTCCATAGAGATGCACGGGGATGATAGCCTTAGTTTTACTGGTAATTTTGTCTTTAATTTTGCTGAAATCTATGTTAAAACTATCTTCTTGAACATCAGCAAAAATAGGTTTTGCACCCACTAAACTGATAGACTCAGCTGTGGCGTAAAAGGAAAAAGAAGTGGTAATAACTTCATCTTCTGCCCCGATATTTAAAGCCCGTAAAGCGATAATCAACGCGTCTGTACCAGAATTAACCCCAATAGCGTGTTTAACTCCTAAATAATTAGCAATTTCACTTTCTAATAGTTTAACTTCAGATCCTAATACGAATTGTGTTGATTCTAATACATTGGCGATGGCCCGATCAATTTCCGCTTTAAGTTGTTGATATTGAGGCTTTAAATCAAGAACAGGAATTTTCATGTAAATGCTATGGTGAGATCAAGAAGTAACAAAGATTAACCTTAGAGTTTACACTATTTTTCTTTATTTTCTTCATTATTGTTGGGAGAGTTAATGGAAGGTTGAGTTGGAGATTTTTCCTGTGCTAAACCTTGTTTAATAATCTTCAAAACCTCTTGATAACGTTCATTTTGAGGCTCAATAGTAACTAATTTTTCCATTAAAGGCAAAGCAGCGGATAAATTTCGGGATTGTAGATAAATTTCCACCAATTTTTCTAATGCAAAACGATTATCAGGTTCTTTAGATAAGACTAACTCATAACCTTTCGCTTGATTCTGCAATATTATTGATTCGGGGGGAGAATTTTCACCCTGACTTTGATTAACTGGAGGAGTTGCCGGCTGAGTAACCATCTTAAGAATACTAGAAGCGGAAAACCAGAAAAAAGCCAGGCCTGAAAGAATAATAAAACCTTTCTTAAAAATCTCTTTAGGGGTTAATTTTGTCATAAAAATGGGAAACAATAGACAATAGACGGTTGACAATAAAAGTAAAGAAAATCCCTGATATTATCTCTCAAGACATTATAACTCCCAACTCAGAACTAATTTAACTTTGCGTCTTCCCATCTTTACCTTGGGGGAAAAAAAATTAAACCACCCGAAAATATTTACTCTCCAATAAAAAACAACCTTGAGTAAAACGAATCGCCCAATAACCTGCTGGACGTGGATTTAAAATAATACCTTCTTCTCCTAAGGAAATCACACTAGGCGATCGCAACATGGGCATGGGATCAGCAGTTTTTATATACAATGGTAGCTCGATTACTTTTACTCGATCCCCCGATTTTATGTTGGATATATCCATGTAATATTTAATAATTAATTGTTGATCATTAATCTAGGACAAAAGATAAACCACAGGTGCAGTGATTCGTAATATCAGGATTTTTAAATTGAAATGCACCTCCCATTAAATCTTCTGTATAATCTATCCTTAGGTTTTGTAAATATTGATAGCTATGGGGATCAACAATAATATTAGTGTCAGAATCATGGGAAAATTGACGATCTTCTTGTTGAGGTTGTGAGTCTAAGTTTAATTCATAGACATAATCGGCACAACCGCCTTTTGTTATTTGTATCCTTACATAGCTAGTGGTCAACTCTAAACTTGATCGTAGTCTTTTTACTTCGGCGATCGCTGTTTCAGTAAGGTTAATCATAAATAGTTAATAATGAATAGTCCATAGTGAATAAAGGTTAATCGCCTTTGTTCATTGTTAATTGTTAATTGTTAATTATTCATTGTCTTGCGTAATCATCTCGAAAACGAATAATATCATCTTCCCCTAAATATTCACCGTTTTGCACTTCAATTAAAATTAATTTAATAACCCCAGGATTTTCCAGGCGATGGCTAGTACATTGGGGAACATAAGTGGATTCATTAGCCGCTAAAATTTTTATTTCCTCCCCACATTCTACTTTTGCAGTGCCAGAAACCACAATCCAATGCTCACTACGATGATGGTGCATTTGTAGGCTGAGACGGTGACCGGGATTGACTTCTATGCGTTTAATTTTATAACCAGGTCCTTCTTCAAGGGTGGTAAATGTACCCCAAGGGCGAGTTTCGGTAATGTAGTTTTCTAGAGAATAAGTATTTGTCCCCAAATTATTGGTTTCCTGAATGGGCTGATCTTGAAGTTGAATCATGATAGTTCAAATATTTTTGCAGTAATCTTAACTTAGAATAACAATAGTCTAACTTCTATAAATTATAGAATATCAAAAATTTATTTTAGAAACAAAAATGCAGTTACATTTGTGTACTTGGACAGAAGTAGAAACTTATTTACAAGATAATGATGCTATTATTATACCCATCGGCTCAACAGAACAACACGGACCTACAGGATTAATTGGTACGGATGCCATTTGTGCCCAAAAAGTTGCCATGGGGGTCACAGAGAATATTAAGGCTATGTTAGCACCGACAATTAATGTGGGTATGGCTCTCCATCATATGGGTTTCCCGGGTACCATTAGCTTACGTCCCACAACTTTAATTCTTTATATTCAAGATTATGTTACTTCCTTAGCTAAGGCCGGTTTTCGCAAGTTCTTTTTTATCAATGGTCATGGTGGTAATATTCCCACACTCAAAGCAGCTTTTTCCCAAATTTATGATCATTTGGAGAGTTTAAATTTAGCTCATGGTGATCAGGTAAAGTGTAGAATTGCCAATTGGTTTATGACACGGGAGGTTTATTTATTGGCTAAAAAATTATATGGAGAGGAAGAAGGATCTCATGCTACCCCTTCCGAAGTGGCGTTGACTCAATTTATCTATCCTGATGTCATTAAAAATGTACCTTTGAGTGAAGAAGTGGGCAAAGGACATTCAATTTATGGGGCAACTAATTTTCGTGGTTGCTACCCTGATGGTAGAATGGGATCTAATCCAGCTTTGGCAACTCCTGAACACGGTCAACAGTTCTACGAGTTGGCAGTAAAAGGACTAACTCAAAGTTATCTTGAATTTATTGGTTAGATGGGGTTAGACAACCTTATTTTGTTAAGTATATTAAATCACACATGAAATCATATCTTGCGGCGGCGGTTTGCATGACCAGCACTCCTGATGTTGACAAAAATCTCACTCAGGCAGAGGAATTAATCGAATTAGCGGTTAATCAGGGGGCAAAATTAATTGCCTTACCTGAAAATTTCTCGTTTTTGGGCAGTGATCAGGAAAAAATTGCTCAGGTTGAGACTATTGCTAATAAAAGTGAAAAGTTTTTGATTCGCATGGCACAACGTTTTCAAGTAACCATTTTAGGGGGCGGTTTTCCCACTCCTTGTCTGGACGATCAATCTAAGGCTCATAATACTGCTATTTTAATTGACCCTAATGGTTTAGAGTTGACTCGCTATGACAAAGTACACTTATTTGATGTTAATGTGCCTGATGGTAATAATTATCACGAGTCTAACACCGTAAAGGCTGGATCTAGTTTACCTTCGGTTTATGATGGTGGTGATTTAGGTAAATTGGGGCTATCCATCTGTTATGATGTCCGTTTTCCCGAAGTTTATCGTCATTTATCCCGTCAAGGGGCTGAAGTTGTGTTTATTCCAGCGGCTTTTACTGCTTATACGGGGAAAGACCATTGGCAAGTTTTGTTACAAGCAAGAGCCATCGAAAATACAGCTTATATCATTGCACCAGCTCAAACTGGGAATCATTACGCTCGTCGTTTTACTCATGGTCATGGAATGATTGTCGATCCGTGGGGTTCAATTTTGGCCACTACTGGTTCTCAAATTGGTGTTGCCATCGCCGAAATAAATCCCCAAAGATTACAACAGGTGCGTCAACAAATGCCTTGTTTGCAGCATCGCGTTTTTTAACAGATGTTGACAGATTACATTTGCCGAATAATCATGGAGAATCAAATATTGCTGTTTGTCTTTTTTCTTCATAAAAATCTCGACAACAACCGTACCAACTTATACTTTTTATTGAAATTAGGAATGCAGACTATCTTGTGGAGACGTCTACTGGAGAGATAAAAATCCCAATTTTTTTTCAGGTTCGAGGATATTTAGTAAGAAAAATATTGTTAAACTATTATAAAATAGACTTTAGCAACAAAAATGTTGTTAAACTATTTAATCATCACTATAACTATATTTGAAAATTAATATGAGTGCTTCCGTTAAAACCCTAGTTAATCAGCCTTATAAATACGGATTTGTGACGGACATTGAATCTGATACGATCCCCAAGGGATTAAGTGAAGATGTCGTCAGATTGATTTCTGCCAAGAAAAAAGAGCCCAAATTTATGTTAGAGTTCCGCCTCAAGGCTTATGGTCAATGGTTGAAAATGGCTGAACCAAAATGGCCTCATGTGGACTACCCGACCATTAACTATCAAGATATTATTTATTACTCGGCACCAAAACAAGAGAAAAAGAAATTAGATAGTTTAGAGGAAGTTGATCCCACTTTACTTGAAACCTTTGAAAAACTGGGTATTTCCTTATCTGAGCAAAAACGATTAAGTAATGTTGCCGTTGATGCGATTTTTGATAGTGTTTCTATCGGCACAACTTTTAAGGAAAAATTAGCTAAAGACGGTGTTATTTTTTGCTCAATTTCCGAAGCCTTACAGGAACATCCTCAGTTAGTACAAAAATACTTAGGGACTGTTGTCCCTTTCGCCGATAATTATTTCGCCGCCCTTAATTCTGCAGTGTTTAGTGATGGTTCTTTCGTATTTATTCCCAAAGGGGTAAAATGTCCGATGGAATTATCTACTTATTTTCGTATTAATAACGGTGATACAGGGCAATTTGAACGTACTTTAATTGTGGCGGAGGAAGGTGCATCAGTAAGTTACCTTGAGGGTTGTACTGCTCCTATGTATGATAGCAATCAACTTCATGCGGCGGTGGTGGAATTAGTGGCTTTAGATAATGCTGACATTAAATATTCCACTGTGCAAAATTGGTATGCTGGGGATGAAAACGGTAAAGGCGGTATTTATAACTTTGTCACCAAGCGCGGTTTATGTAAAGGGGTTAACTCGAAAATTTCTTGGACTCAAGTGGAGACAGGATCTGCTATAACATGGAAATATCCTAGTTGTGTTTTGGTAGGTGATAATTCTGTGGGTGAATTTTACTCCATCGCCTTGACAAATAATATGCAACAAGCCGATACTGGCACTAAGATGGTGCATATTGGCAAAAATACTCGCAGTACAATTATTTCTAAGGGAATATCTGCAGGAAACTCGAAAAATAGCTATCGTGGGTTAGTGAAAATAGGTAATAAAGCTAGTGGCGCCAGAAATTACTCTCAATGCGATTCGATGCTAATCGGTGATAACGCAGAAGCTAACACTTTTCCTTATATTCAAGTCGATAATAGTCGTGCTAAAGTCGAACATGAAGCCTCTACCTCAAAAATCGGTGAAGATCAGTTGTTCTATTTTGCTCAACGAGGTATATCGGAGGAAGATGCAGTATCGATGTTAGTAAGTGGATTCTGTAAAGACGTTTTAAACAAGTTACCGATGGAATTTGCTGCGGAGGCCGATAAACTTTTAAGTCTCAAATTGGAAGGCAGTGTGGGGTAATAAATAACTAACAATTAACAGTTAACAAAGGCAATACACCACAACGAACCATTTATTATTTATTAATTCCTATATACAACATTTTTCAGTAAATGCCATTTATTTGACGGGTTTTGAACAAACTAATATGATAAAAAGGTTATGCTTATTTACATTGCACTAAATTAAATATAATTCTTCTGTCAATCTTTTTATAAAAAATTATGACCGCAACTTTACAAGCTCCTCCTAAAAATCGTCGTGTAGTTTTTCCTTTTACAGCTATTGTCGGACAAGAACAAATGAAGCTTGCTTTACTACTCAACGTCATTGACCCCAAGGTGGGGGGGGTAATGATTATGGGCGATCGAGGTACAGGAAAATCCACCACGATTCGGGCTTTAGCTGACTTGTTGCCGGAGATTGATGTGGTAGCCGGAGATCCTTTTAACTCTTCTCCCATAGATGTGGAAATGATGGCTGATGATGTGAGAGAAAAAATTGATCGTCAGGAACAATTAGACATTATCCAGAAAAAAGTGCCCATGGTGGATTTACCTTTAGGTGCTACAGAAGATAGAGTGTGTGGTACAATCGATATTGAAAAAGCACTATCAGAGGGAGTAAAAGCTTTTGAACCCGGATTACTAGCGAAAGCAAACCGGGGCATTCTTTATGTGGACGAGGTTAACTTACTTGATGATCACCTAGTGGATGTATTACTTGACTCCGCCGCTAGTGGCTGGAATACTGTGGAAAGAGAGGGTATTTCTATCCGTCACCCCGCCCGTTTTGTGTTGGTGGGTTCAGGAAATCCCGAAGAAGGAGAATTGCGCCCTCAATTATTGGATCGTTTTGGTATGCACGCAGAAATCCATACAGTGAAAGAACCTAATTTAAGGGTGCAAATTGTGGAACAAAGAGCGGAATTTGACCGTGATCCTCAAGGTTTCTTGGATCGATATGAATCGCAACAACGGGAATTACAAAAAAAATTGGTTCAAGCTCAAAAACTATTACCCCAAGTCACCATTGACTATGATATTCGCATAAAAGTGTCGGAAATTTGTTCGGAATTAGATATTGATGGTTTGAGGGGGGACATTGTAACTAACCGTGCGGCTAAGGCATTGGCGGCTTTTGAATCTCGTACGGAAGTCACGGTGGATGATATTCGCCGAGTGATGCCTTTATGTCTGCGTCACCGCTTGAGAAAAGATCCTTTGGAATCCATTGATTCTGGTTATAAAATCGAAAAATCCGTTAATCGTGTTTTTGGATTAACTGAATAAAAAGAGGGCTACCATAGTTATAAATTTTTTAATCGTCTCCTAACTCCCGACTCCCTAACTAATTAATACTCGACAGCCCTGTTCCTCAATCCAAATTGGATGGTTTTTCTATGGATGGTTTTCTTAACTTAAATAAACCACAAAATTTTACTTCTCATGATTGTGTTGCCAAATTGAGAAGGATTTTGAAAACGAAAAAAATTGGTCATGGTGGTACCTTAGATCCTTCCGCTACGGGAGTTTTACCTATAGCGATCGGGAAAGCCACTCGATTATTACAATTTTTACCAACAGGGAAAGCTTATGAAGCGAAAATTAAGTTCGGAATAGTTACGACTACCGATGATTTAGAAGGACATATTCTAAAAAAAAGTTCAGCTTTTGATTTGACTTTGGAGGAAATTACGCCTTATTTACAAGATTTTATCGGTAAAATTGGGCAGATTCCTCCAGCTTATAGTGCCATAAAACAAGACGGCAAAAAGTTATATGAATTAGCGAGAAGAGGGCAAATAATAGATATACCAAAAAGGGAGGTAAAAATTACTAAAATTAATATTTTATACTGGGAAAATGGCGAATTTCCTGAGTTGGGTTTACATATTTTTTGCGATGCTGGAACTTATATCAGATCCATTGCTCGTGACTTAGGAGAAAAATTAGGTATAGGAGCAACCTTATCCTCTTTAAATAGAACTCTTAGCTCTGGGATGATCATAGAAAACAGCTTAAATTTTGAGCAAATAATTCAAGAAAAAGAAAAAGACAATTTACACTTAATTAATCTTGATTTTCCCTTGCAAAATTTGCCTATTATTGACCTAAATAAAGATGATAGTACACGATGGTGTCAAGGTCAAAAAATTATGACAAATGAAAGCAAAAATAATCAATTTTATCGTACTTATAATCATCTTTCTGAGTTTATCGGTATCGGTGAATTAAGGATAAATGAAGGTGTAAAAATCATTAAACCAAAAGTAGTTATTACTTAGATCTTCTCGCTCTTCTGGAACTCTGGCACAAGTCAGTCTTACAGAGTCCAAAACTGCCGAAGGCAGGAGGCGGCAGAAATATGAAGAGAAGAAGGATTAAGCTTTTCTCCTTTTTACTTATCCCTTGCTTCTGCCTCTGCCTTATCTGCCGTTAAATGTTAAGTTCGCCAACAGAATCAATTACTTCTTACTTATGATCACCCCAACAATCTATTTGATGAATAACATCTCCTGATAGGTGGGTAAAGGCCACAATTCATCAGCAATTTCTGCCTCAAGCGCATCGGCATATTTACGCACTTCATCCATTAATGGGCGGACAGTTTTCGCATAATATTGAAGATGGGCTTGAGTACTTTCAAAATCATGTTTAGTGATCGCCTCACTTAATTTGTGAACTTCTGCCATCATAGAATCCGCCAAGGTTGATACTTCTTTCACGGTAGTTTTATCCACCTCGATGCCGATACCCTTAAGACTAGCCATTGTATTTGTGAGATTAGATAAATATTTCATAGCTGCCGGGTAGATAGTAGTTTTAGCCATACTAATTACTAATTTAGCCTCAACCTCGATGGACAATAAATATTGCTCGGTATAGACCTCATAACGGCTTTCTAATTCTACAGGAGAAAGAACCCCAGTTTTCTCGAACAATTCTTCAATATATTTTTCTGCTAAAACGGGCAAAGCGTCAGCAGTGGTGGGTAAATTGGCTAAACCTCGTTCTTCCACTGCCATTTTGTGCCATTCAGGAGAGTAACCGTTGCCACCGAAAACGACATTACCGTGTTTATCCATAATTTCCTGGAGAATTTTGTGAATAGCGGTATTGAGTTCTGTCCCTTTTGCCAATTCACTCTCTAACTCTCCCGCAATCCAATCTAAAGACTCCGCTAAGATAGTATTCATAGCCACCAGAGGTCCTGCAACAGACTGATTGGAACCAACAGCCCGAAACTCGAAACGATTGCCCGTAAATGCAAAAGGTGATGTACGATTTCTGTCACCTGGATCTTTGGGGAATTCTGGTAAGGTATCAATACCGATATTCATGACCTGAGCTTCCTTCGATCCTGTTACTTTCCCGTTACGAATTTGCTCGAAAACATCCTCCAATTGTGAGCCTAAATACACCGAAATAATAGCAGGGGGGGCTTCATTGGCACCAAGACGATGATCATTGCTTGCCGTTGCCACTACCGCACGTAAAAGAGGACCATATTTATGCACTCCTCGAATTACGGCACCGCAGAAAACCAAAAATTGTGCATTAGCATGGGGAGTGTCACCTGGATCTAATAAATTACCTTGGGTAGCATTGCCTACAGACCAGTTGACATGTTTACCAGAACCATTAATCCCCGCAAAGGGCTTTTCATGGAGTAGGCAAACAAAACCATGTTTTTTCGCCGTTTTTCGTAAAATTGTCATGGTTAACTGTTGATGATCCGTTGCCACATTAGCGGCTTCAAAAAAGGGTGCAAGTTCAAATTGCCCAGGTGCGACTTCATTATGTCTGGTTTTAGCAGGAATACCTAGGCGATACATGGATTCTTCCACATCTTGCATGAAGACTTGTACTCGTTCGGGAATTGCACCAAAGTAATGATCATCAAATTCTTGTCCTTTAGCCGAAGGTTTACCGAACAAAGTTCTTCCTGCTAGTAATAAATCCGGACGACTATGGGCAAAATTAGAATCTATCAAAAAGTATTCTTGTTCTGCACCACAACTGGAATTAACAGGAGCTATGTCTGTATGGCCTAATAATTTTAATACCTTCCGTGCGGCCTTATCCATGGCGGCATTAGACCGCAATAGAGGAGTTTTCTTGTCTAATGCTTCCCCCGTCCAAGAGATAAATACGGTAGGAATACACAGAGTTACGCCGTTATCGGTTTCCATGACATAAGCAGGGCTAGTGACATCCCAAGCCGTATAACCCCTCGCTTCAAAAGTAGAACGAATACCACCATTAGGAAAAGATGAGCCATCAGGTTCGCCTTTTACTAATACTTTACCAGCAAATTCCGAAATCACAGAGCCGTCACCTTGTACGGATACAAAACCGTCATGTTTTTCAGCGGTGGAGTTGGTGAGGGGATAAAATACATGGGCGTAGTACAGTGCTTTTTTAGAAATTGCCCAATCTCTCATAGCTGTAGCTACCACATCAGCGATAGATACGTCAAGGGGTTCCCCTGTTTGGATTGTCCTTTTTAAGGATTTGAAAATACCCTTGGGGAGACATTCTTGCATCTTGCTGAGGGTAAAAACATCTTTTGCCCACATATCTTCTAATCGTTCAGGAGTGTTAAACGCCTTGATTTCTCGATTTGTGATCTGGCTAATTGCTTGAACTCGTGAATTATTTCCGCTCATAGTTACTTTTTTTTGAATAATAGTCCACTTTAATAACTAGAGGATTTTTTAAAAGTCCATCGAGAACAATTTTACCGTCCTTTTCAGATTAAGAAAGAAATTTAAGTGCTGAAAACAATAAGCTAAATTAATCAATGCAAGGTTCTTTTAAAAAAGTTATTGTCGGGTCAATTTTTTTTGTTATAACCATCATGACCGCTGTTTTTGGTTATGTTTCCTTTGGTTGGTCATTGCTTGAATCGATTTATATGGTAGTGATAACTATTTTTGGGGTAGGTTATGGAGAAGTAAAACCCTTAGAAACCCCCGCCCAAAAAGTTTTTACAATGTTAGTAATTGTTGCAGGGACATCATCGGCAGTTTATGGCATAGGAGGTTTTATTCAAATGGTCACAGAAGGAGAAATTAATCGGGCATTTGAAGCTGATAGGCAGAAAAAAACCCTAGCGAACCTCGAAAATCACATTATTATCTGCGGTTTTGGGCACATTGGGCAAGTTTTAGCTCAACAATTAAATGAAACCCCAGAATATTTCGTGATTATCGATAACGATGCGGAAAATCTGATTACTGCTAAAAATCGTGCTTATTTAGTACAAGAAGGAGATGCTACGGACGAAAATGTGCTTGTTAGCGTTGGCATTGAAAAGGCGAAGGTATTAGCAACGGTTTTACCCAATGATGCCACTAATGTTTTTATCACCCTTACCGCTAGGGAATTAAACCCAGACTTGATTATTCTCGCTAGAGGGGAACTTCCTACCACAGAAAAAAAATTGAGGTTAGCCGGGGCGAATCATGTGGTTTCACCTGCCAGTGTTAGCGGTTTACGCATGGCAAATTTAATCACTTCTCCCAGCATGGTAGATTTTTTGGCCCAAAAAGAAGAACAAAGTTACTTAAATGATTTATTAATGCAGATTAACGTCCAAATGGAGGAGTTAGTGGTGGGGGCCACTTCTCGCTTGGTGGGTAGAACTGTCAGAGAGCTAGAAATCAGGGGGAAGGGGGCATTTATCGTCGTGGCTTTAAGGCGAGGTAATGAACCATTAATAACTCATCCTAATCCGTCTTTATTACTAAATTCAGGAGATGTTTTGATTGTGCTAGGGCATCAAGAAGATTTACCGCAATTTGCCCGTTTTTACCAACTTAATCGCACTAATAAAAGGAAAGTTTAATGCTTGATTTGTTTTATTTTACAATGTCAGTCATAATGCAAGAAAATCATTAACCTTGGCTGAGAATATGATTATGAACAACATTAAAGTATTAATTTTAGATATTGACGGTACAATTTCAGGGCAATCTAATCAAGTTACTGATAGGGTAAAAAAGGCTATAAAAGATGCACAAAATAGAGGCATAAAAGTAGGTTTAGCTACGGGTAGGATGTATTGTTCAGCCCTGAGATTTCACCATGATATCGGGGCAGATTTACCAATAATTGGTTATAATGGGGCATGGATCCAAGACCCCAAAAACTCAGAATTATTATTGCATAATCCTGTAAATAAAGAAAAAGCTCAAGAATTATTTACTTATTTAAAAGCTCAACAAAATAACAATGGTAATATTGAAATTCATCTTTATTTTAATGATCAATTGTACGTAGAAAAATTTACGAAAAAAACAGATTTTTATGTGGAAAGATCAGGCATTGATGTTAATATTGTTGGTGATTTGACTACTCTTTTACAGGAAAATCCCACGAAAATACTCGCTTCAAGCCCTGATGCTGATTTAATTTCGCAAATGTTAAATGACTTAAAAAATCGTTATCAAGATCATGAATTATACTTAACTCAATCTAATCCCATTTATTTGGAAGCGACTCAAGCAGGGGTCAACAAAGGTACAGCTGTTCAATATTTAGTCGAGAAAATACTGGGATTCACCGCCGAAGAAATTATGACCATCGGCGATAATTTTAATGATTATGCCATGTTAAAATACGCTGGTTTTAGTGTAGCTATGAATGACGCACCCGAAGAAATTAAAGCCATTACCTCCGTAGTTACTGGGGATGTGGAAAATGACGGAGTGGCAGAGGCCATCGCCAAGTATATTTTATAGATTTTTTTTGTATTATCTTAAAAAAACT
This sequence comes from uncultured cyanobacterium, assembly GCA_963749915.1. Classification (GTDB taxonomy): domain Bacteria; phylum Cyanobacteriota; class Cyanobacteriia; order Cyanobacteriales; family Cyanobacteriaceae; genus Geminocystis. Next base: position 446,350 of record CAVVOP010000005.1, on the reverse strand, counting down.
TAGAAATTAAATTTAGCCTTATATGCAATGATAAAGATATTGTCAAATTTAATCATATAAAATAAAAAACAAATTTAATCAACATGACCACAGATAATAAACCCACAGTAATCATTACAGGTGCATCTTCTGGTGTAGGGCTACAAGGGGCAAGGGCATTGGCGAAAAAAGGTTGGTTTGTGATTATGGCTTGTCGTAATTTTGAAAAAACCCAAAAAGCTGCCGAAGGAGTCGGTATTAGCCCGGAAAATTATCAAATCATCCATCTTGATCTAGCCTCTTTTGGTAGTGTCAGAAAATTTGTACAAGATTTCCGGGCAACGGGCCGAAAATTAGATGCCTTAGTTTGTAATGCCGCCGTTTATTATCCATTGCTAAAAGAACCGATGCGTAATGAAGATGGTTACGAAATCAGCGTTGCCACTAATCATTTAGGGCATTTCTTGCTTTGTAACTTAATGTTAGAAGACCTACAAAACTCTGGTAATCCTGAGCCAAGATTAGTTATTTTAGGAACTGTCACCGCGAATCCGAAAGAATTAGGCGGAAAAATTCCCATTCCTGCACCACCTGATTTAGGGGACTTAGAAGGCTTCAAGCAAGGTTTCAAACCACCGATTTCCATGATTGACGGTAAGAAATTTAAGTCAGGGAAGGCATATAAAGATAGTAAATTATGCAATATGTTAACCATGAAAGAGTTACACCGTCGTTATCATCAGTCCACGGGCATTGTCTTCTCGGCTTTATATCCCGGATGTGTTGCTACTACAGCACTTTTCCGTAATCATTATCCCTTATTCCAAAAAATATTCCCTCTATTCCAAAAAAATATTACTGGGGGTTATGTCTCAGAAGAATTATCAGGAGAAAGAGTTGCAATGGTTGTAGCTGATCCTGACTATAATATTTCTGGAGTTTATTGGAGTTGGGGAAATCGTCAAAAACAAGGACGTAAATCTTTTGTGCAAGAAGTTTCTGACGAAGCCAGTGATAAAGATAAAGCACAATTACTCTGGGATTTAAGTAAAAAATTAGTAGGTTTAACTTAATGTCTCACCGTTCGCTCATTGTGAAGATTGTGTTCTCAATTAATAGCCTAAAATTACTTCTGTGTAAAGCTTTCACGAAATTGAGTCAGCATAATTTATAGATTGGCGATCGCCTTGAGTAGAAAAATAAGGGGTTAAAAGTGTGGTTATAACTTTGTTATAAATTTTTGGAGATGTCTATTATATAAAAGCGTTTTTTATTTTCATCAAAAAAGATACCATATTCCACGAGTTGATCACCTTTAGCCTTCAAAAAACTATCATAACCAGAATATTTAATATAATCAGTTTGTTTTAGTCTTTGCCATACTTCTTGACGGGGTAAATAAACTCTTTTATCAATATTTTCTTCGGGTGAATCAGATAATAATGGTTGATGATTAAGTTCATTTTCGCCTGGACAATAATTATTTTTTTCCTTTAATTGTGACTCTAATTTCTCAATTCTAGCCACGAGAGGTTGTAAAGAATCACTGACGATTGAATTAATTTTTTCCTCAAAATTAACTTTTCCTTTTTTATTGATTACGCCTTCAATAATTACTTGATTATTTGCTAAACAGGAATCGATAAAGTTTTCAATGATAGCTAGATAGTTAATCTCATTTTTAGCACACCATTCTTGAAAATTGACAAGTTTTTTTTGATTAATTTTTAAAGATTCTAAATCATCATTATGATTGTTGGACATATAAAACTAACCTTGATTAATTTGATCAACTAAATGAGTTAATTCGGGTACAATTAGCTTTTCTAAACCCAGTTTAACACCATTTTGAGATCCAGGTAAAGAAAAGACTATTTTCCCCCGGTGCAACCCCGCTGTAGCTCTCGATGCAATAGCCCTTGAGCCAATTTCTTGATAACTTAAAAAACGGAATATTTCCCCAAAACCTGATAATGTTTTTTCTAACATTTTGCTTACTATATCATAAGTATTATCCCTTAAAGATATACCTGTGCCACCAGAAAAAATAATGCAGTTTAATTGTTCATTAGATGTTAAATTTACCAATAAAGATTTTATATGTTCTGGTTCATCTTTAATAATTTGATAATGAAGGATTTTATGACCGGCATTAATTAATATTTCCTGAGCAATTTTGCCGCTAATATCCGTTTCTTCAAGGCGAGTATCACTAACGGTAATAACGGCACAATTAACGCTATTTATCCTTGAATATTGATGAGGAATAGACATTAGAATTTAGAATTGAGAATTTTTTACAAAATTACCTTTTTTTTCATGAATAATTTATGATAATATTAATTGTTAATTGCTAACTATAGCAATCAGGAATCATTCGTGAGAATCAAATAATTGTTTTAAAAGGATTCAGAATCCAGAATCCAGTATTCAGTAGAATAATTCTGACTCCTGACTCCTAGTCTCACCAAAATCTCACAAATCAAAACTGATTGCTATATTAATTGCCTATAACTAAGTTGATATTAAGATTTAGTAAAATCTAAACCGTGTTCTTGTGCATAACGTTCCATAAAACGCATAAATCTGTCCCATTCTTGAGGAGATTTCATCAAGTAAATTGCTTCTATAGCTTTAGGTTCACCGTTAATAAATTTGCACTTTACCTCACGAGTGACCAATTCTCCTTCTTCATCTGTTAGGTACATTCCGGTAATTTCTTGAGTATTACCGCCTTCTAGTACTTTAGAACTTTCAAAACGAAATGTTGCGGTACCGTTGCTACCGTCACGGGAACGAGTTAATTTAACATCGGGGATAGATTCTTCTACTATGCCTCTAGCAAATTCAATTTGAGCCATTGATAATATTTCCTATGATTTTTTATTAAACTATAACTTTACTTATCTTCTCACAACATTGAGTGATCAAAGGTAAAATTTGAAAATTGGCGAAAAGTTACCCCCCTTGTAAGCAAATAGTAGATTATTAATGTTAGAAGTAGAAGTACATTCAGAGTTGAGAAATTTTTTACATGAGAAATCTCAGTCTTGTTGGTTACATCATTTAACCATGGCGAGAATGGTCGCTCGTGGGTTAAGATTAGGACGACCAACTATTATTCAAACTGGGCTAAGTTATCAACAGTATTATTCCAGTTACGTAATTCCGGCCTTGTTGTCTTCTTCTTCGGTTATTATCGTGGCAGAAAAGGAAATTCAACAAAGATTAGTTGCCGAAAAAATACCCAGTTTACAACAGTGGTTAAATACGAAAAAATTTGTTATTACTGACTATCGGCAAAATTTAGTCGAAAAATCGGCTTTATATGTAATTACTTATCATCATTGGTTAGACTTAGTGATTAATAACTTATTAGATAAGGATATTGTTACTATTATTGAGGAAGCGGAAAATTTACCCGATATTATCACTGAGTATTTGACTCAAGAAATAACTTTTCAAGACTGGTATAATTTACAGTCATCTCTTTCTCAACATCAAAATTTTATTCGAGAAAAATTGGCCAAATTAACCAAATTAATTTATAGTCATCCCCCTAATCCTTATAATAGCTATTTATTAGAAGAAGAGGAAATAACTGTTATTGAGCAGATATGTAATTTAGTCAAAATAGAAACAGAAAAAAAAGAAGTTTTAGAAAAATTTATTAATTTGCAACTGGCCTTATCAGAAAAGAATAAATACGTCAACTATTTTAACATCAATCGAGAACAAGGTTCTTTTACGATTAAATCATCACCTTTAGAGTTAAAATCTTTAATTAATCAAATTTGGCAAAATAAACCTTTAATTTTATTATCCAATTATTTAGAGCCACAAAAATATCCTATTGATTATAGTGAATACTTGGGCTTAAATTTAGATAATTTTACTTGCTTAAAGTTTTCTCCTGATCAGCAAAATCAACATCTTAACTTATACTTTCCTCATAATTTTCCTTTCCCAAATAATCCTCAGTTTCAAAGTCGAGTTACCCAAGAAATTTTATCCTTGGTTAGTAGTATAAAAATTAATCATCGTCCCATCATTGTTATTATTGATGATGTGCCATTACAAGGACAAATTGCCTCTAATTTAGCGGCTTATTTTGGTTCAAGAGTACAATTAAATTCCTTAGGGATCGGCAAAAATAGTATCCTCGTTTGTGATACTAAATTCTGGTTAAATTATCAATCCCAATTATTAACACCTATATTATTAATTTTTGCGACTTTACCTATCCCCTCCTTAGAAAATCCTCTTATTTCTGCTCAAGTTACCCACTATAAAAATCAGAAAAAAGACTGGTTTCGTCTTTATCTTTTACCTTCTGCCATTAAAATTTTACAACAGGCTACCATATCTATTAGAAAAAATCGAGGGGTTATGGCATTATTAGATAATCGGGTTAATTATCGTAGTTATGGTATTAACATTTTACAATCACTAGAGCCTTATGCTAAAATTAATTATGTTGATTTATATTGGCAATAAAACATAAATAATCAACCATGGGTGATAAACAATGAATAATAAAAGATTAATTTTTATTCTCAATCAATGACGGCATAAATAAGAATTGTAAACTATCAACTATTAATTATATTTATGGTCATTAAAATTGTTGGGATTGGTTTAGAAGGGGCGAATAGTTTAACTAATTCTGTCTTAAAAATCGTCAATCAAGCCACAGTTTTGGTCGGTGGCGATCGCCATTTAAAATATTTCAGTAACCATTCAGCAATTAAACTAAAAATTAATAACTTAGAAACAATAATTACCGATATCAAAGAATATCAAAAAAGAGGAGAAAACATAGTCATATTAGCCACAGGAGATCCTTTATTTTTTGGTATTGGTAGAATTTTAGTTAGTAATTTTTTGCCTGAAGAATTAGAATTTTACCCCCATTATGCTTGTATTCAACTAGGGTTTAATCGGTTAAAAATACCCTGGCAGGATTCCCAATTTATTAGTATTCATGGTAGGGATATTGACCCGTTAATTCAAGGATTAAAAAAAGGTTATGAAAAAATTGCTATCTTAACGGATAACACTAACAACCCTTTAATTATTTGGCAAGTTTATCGTCAGCTAAAAATGAGAGTGAAATATTATTTTTGGCTATGTGAAAATTTGGGCAGTCAAAAAGAAAAAATAACTCCCATAAAAGAAGAAGAAGATATAAACCTAGAATCAATATCTCTCTTAAATATAGTTATCTTAATTAAAAAAAATGACGATGATCAAGAATTTTTAGACTTGGATAAATTGCCTATCATGGGATTACCGGATAATCTCTTTAAAACTTTTCCTGATCAACCAGGATTAATGACAAAAAAAGAAGTAAGATTAATGATATTAGGGGCACTAGTTTTACAACCGAAACAGATAATTTGGGATATTGGAGCGGGTACTGGTAGTGTTTCTATAGAGATAGCCAGATTGGTAAATAGTAGTCAAATTTATGCCATCGAAAAAACAGCTGTGGGAATAAATTTAATCACAGACAATTGCCGTAAATTCCAAGTAAATAATGTCAAAATAATTCATAACTCAGCAGAAAACGTTATTCAAAATTTACCTAACCCTCATCGTATTTTTATCGGCGGAAGTGGCGGCAGTTTAATCTCTTTATTAGATATTATCAAAACTAAAATTAATTCCGAAGGAAAAATAGTTATTGCTTTAGCTACCATCGAAAATTTAAACCAGGCCTTACAATGGTTTAAAGAAAATTGCTGGCATTATGAGATTCTTAATTTACAAATATATAAATCTTTAGCTATTGGCAAAAATACCCGTTTTAATCCTCTTAATCCTGTTAATATTGTTACGGCAAATCGTAATTAATGAAATTTTTATGACATATTAAAAGCCTTTATCCCCTCTTCCTTGTCCACTTTCCACCCTTGTCCCCGCAAGTCTTCACCCAAATGTAAAAAACCTACCCTTGTCAGTATCCCCTCTCCCCCCTTTGTTTATAATAAGAATGAAAAAATATCTACATTGTCAGTTAAATAATGAAATAATGTCAGAAAAACAAGAGTTCCCAGAAATTTTAAACCCCCGTTTATTTTTTCAAGGTAAAAAGTTTCAATTTGAAGTAAATAAGCTAAGATTACCTAATGGTGCAGAGGGAGAATGGGAATGTATCCGTCATCCCGGGGGTGCGTTGGCAGTGCCTGTCACTAATGAAGGGAAATTACTTTTGGTACGTCAATATCGCTTTGCCCTCAAAAGTCGATTGTTGGAGTTTCCTGCCGGTACAGTGGAAAAAGGAGAGAATCCAGAAATCACCGTCAAACGAGAAATAGAGGAAGAAACGGGCTATACTGCTAAAAAATGGCACAATTTAGGGAAATTTCCCCTCGCTCCCGGATATTCTGATGAATTTATCTATGCTTTTCTCGCCCAAGAATTAGAAAAACTACCCAAACCCCCACCCCATGATGATGATGAAGATATTGAGGTAGTGTTAATGACTCCTAATGAGTTTGAAAAATTAGCCCTAACTAGCCATGAAATTGACGCCAAAACCATCTCTAGCTATTTTCTGGCACGCCCTTTTCTGCTATTGTAAATTCAGAATGGGCTTTTTATATTTAAAATTGCCAAAGTAAAGATTAATCACTTTAACTCGAATTACTTCTCCTGAAATGAAAATAGTGATAATAGAATTAATTAACAAAAAAAATTAATGAAGATCAATAATCAACCTCAAGTTATTTTTTTAGATGCCGTTGGCACAATTTTTGGAGTAAAAAATAGCGTTGGAGATGTTTATACTCAACTGGCGAAAAAATATGGAGTTAATCGAGACCGGAAAGTCATTAATAGCTGTTTCTATCAAGCCTTTAAAATGTCTCCTCCTCTTGCTTTTGACAAAGAAAATGAGGAACAAATCAAAGAATTAGAGTTTAAATGGTGGCAAACCCTTACTTATAATACCTTTAATCAGGATAACGCCGTAGAAGAATTTACTGATTTTGAAGGCTTTTTTCTTGAACTTTATAACTACTTTAAAACTAGCCAACCTTGGGTTATTTATGATGACGTGATACCTAGTTTAAATCGATGGCAAAAACAAAGCATAGAATTAGGTATCATCTCCAATTTTGATACTCGGATTTACGAGGTTTTAGATAACTTAAATTTAAGACAATATTTTCAAACAATTACTATTTCTTCCCTCACGGGAGTCGCAAAACCTAACCCGAAAATCTTCTTAACGGCCTTAGCAAAGCACAACTGTCAAGGAGAAAACGCTTGGTATATGGGGGATAGTGTCGAAGAGGATTATTGGGGTGCCAAATCCGTGGGAATGCGGAGTTTTTGGTTAAACCGCAAAAGTTAGCTTAAATCAGACAAATTCAGTTAAGATAAAAGGAATAAAATTACTATGAAAAATGGAGTAATCTTGATTCGATGAATGATATCACCTATTTAGTTATCAGTACCGTGACTAATTTTATCCAGTTATATTTAATACTTATATTTGTTAGAATCCTTTTAAGTTGGTTTCAAACTGCTGAATGGGCAGGTAATGTTATCTCATTTTTGGCACCAATAACAGATCCTTATCTTAATATTTTTCGTTCAATCATACCACCTTTAGGGGGCATCGATTTTTCCGCAATTCTAGCTATCATTGTTTTACAGCTAATCCCCCAATTATTAATTTCCATCGTTGGGGTAATTTAGAAAGTTGGATAAACTTTACTAGAAAAACCTGTGGCTTTAAACTGTTTTAATTGTAGGGGAGTGGCTTGATTAGATGGTACACTGATTCTCAATTCAAACTCGCTCACTCCCGGTGGTACTTCCTCCAATGCCCCTAATCTGCTACGATTTTGTAAAACCGGTTCATTATTGGCATCATAAACCCTTCCAAACACGTCGGCATCATATAAGGTTTTGCCAGATGTGTTGTTGGTTTTACCAGTAATTAAAAAACAAGTTGCTGGTAAGGCACTACCTCCACTGGTGACACTTCCTTCCCCAACCCCCGCAGGACATTCTTTGTAAGATATATCTGTAATTTTTATCTGCGTAAGTGCTTCGGCTGAAGGGGTTAAGATGGTGGTTAAGAGAAAAAAGGAGATTGAGATGGTAATAATAGCTAATAGGCGACGAAACATAAATTTTTATCTAATCTAATCAGATATGTGGAATTATTTATCTCCATTCTACTGGTCAACTGCCAAATATTAAGTTTTTTTCTTTATTTCCTCTTGTCCTTCCGTCTTCTTCTCTTTCTATTTCAAATCTAGTAAACCTTCTTCTTTTAATTTCGGATTAAAGCGAATTTCCATCTTGACTTGCCGACTTTCAAGTTTATCTTTTATTTTTTCTTCCAACCTTCTAGCTACTTTTTTTAGTAATTTAATTTTTCCTAATTCCTCATTTTGCTCATACTCTGCCCTATCCTCTTGGGTCATAGTTAGTTTCGCATCGATAGGTTGCGTCCATAAAACTTCTTCTTCTGCATTACCCTTGGGTAAGTCTTTATTTTCTGCTAACCAATTAGTACGAATTTCCTCTAAAACACTGCGACTAGGACCCTTAACCAAGTAAAATTTGAACCAATAACACTTATCTGGCTGTCTAACTAAATGTTGTTTTAAACTCATAAATAAATTACGAGAATAACCAATATATTCTAGGACTTTCTCGTGATTGAAAATAGCATAAATTCCAATTTTCCCCTGTAATTCTGTATTGATAGCCCCGTTTATATCTATATAAGGAATGTATTCTAAATCTTTAAGTAAAATTTGTGATGAAGAATCAAACATTTTTAAATAATTGATAGTTGATAATTCCTAGACCAAAATAACTTAATTGTTAATTGTTAATTGTTAATTATTTACCTGCCGATTTTAGACGCCATCTTTTTAAAGGTGGCTAAACTTCCCCCCGGACGACGACGGGATTGTGGGACACTGTTACTAACATACTTACCCGCAAAATTTTTCCCTTCAGAAGCTGATGTATTGTTATTACCTTGATTAGAATAATTTTTGATCGCTTTTACCCAATCTGGGACATCATAGCTGACATCAGGTTTAGGTTTAACTGCAGTGGCAACAGTGGCCTCTTTTCCTTTGACGGTTGATGTTTCTACGACGGTAGAATCTCCCTCATTTACTGTTACTTCTGCGGAAGGTTGATTCTCTGTTTTTGCGTTAATTTCTAAAAAGTAGCTTTCGTCTTTCTTGCCAAAAAGTTTATTGAATACCATATTTCCCCCTTGATATATACTAAGTTGATTTTAAAATTTGTGTTCGGCTTTAAACAGTAAATTATTGTCAATATTGCTTCCCATGTTGAATATATCAGAATTTGTGCCATTATTTTTCAAGATCTTTTACCACTACTATTAAGAATAAATACTTATGATGTTGGGAAATAGCCGTTAACATTACTTTCTTTATGAAAGAAATTTACTATTTTTCTATGTATTTCTTCTTTAGAGGATGTACCATCAATTCTTAAATAAGCATGCTTATATTTATCGATGATTGTATCAAAATTGTGTTTTACTTGGGTTAATTTTTCTTTCGTTTCATAAATTTCTAAGGCGATGCGATCCCTAATTCTAATTAAAGCTGTATCTACAGGAATATCAAGATAAATCAGTAAATCTGGAGGAGGAAAATCTTGATTTAATAAACTAACAAATTGAAAATCTTTCTCAGTTTTAGCATTATACGCAAAGGAAGAAAAATAATATCTAGTAGTAATCACATGGGTATTTTCGTTGATTAATTTTTGTACTCCATTAATATTATTATACAGGTGATAATGACGATCTGCGGCGAATAAATAGGCCATTTGTTGATCAAATAAATCTTGATTAATAAAATGATTTTGATGGGCTAAAAATTCCCGTAATAATTTTCCTATTTTACTAGAAGAAGGTTCAGGACTAATAACAGCTTTTTCTTTATTTTTGATAAAATACTGTTGCAATAACTCAGCTTGAGTTGTACTTCCTGCACCATCTATTCCTTCTAAAACAATAAAATAACCTTTGTCTTTTATTTTATTAATCATGCTTAATTCATTCCCTTTTCCAAATAAAGAAAGTCGTGGCTAAATCTATTATAATCTGATTTTGTTTTTTATTTTTTTCCAACCATGCTTGTTGAATATCTTTAATAATTTGTAATGAGTTTAGCTGGCTAAATTTAAGTTTAAATAAATACTTTAAGGGTTTTTGTTGTTCCATAAGTAGGGTTATCCCTGCTAATATTTCTTCTACTCCAAACCCCAGGCTGTGAAAACCTAATATATAGTTATTCTTATCTAAAATTATTTTAATAAATATCGTATTTTGTGTAAAATTTAAGGAGGATCTTACATAAGAATGTAAGGTTAAAACTTTAGCTTTTTTTCCTGATAATAATTCTGCTTGTTTTTGAGTATATCCGATTCGATTAATAGGGGGATTCGTGACCAAAGTATAAGGAATATTATTATAATTTACCTGTTGCCAAGGAAAAAATAAACAATTATTAACGGCAATTTTTGTTTCATATTCCGTTATATTATCTAAACTATAACCACCTAATAAATCACCACAACCGTAAATTTGAGAATGTTTAGTTTGTAATTTACTATTAACAAATATTTTAGCCTTTTTAGCTTGAATACCTACTCTTTTTAACCCTAATTTATCTTCATTACAAATTTTATGATTGTCAATGATTACTACTTGGCTATTAGTGAAATTAGCATCATTTTCAATAAGATTATTTATCTTAAAATTATCAAAATCATTAATATTTGATTTATTATATATCTTAACTTCCCGAGATTCTAAAGTTAATTGCATTTGAAAAGAAATATCATCATCTTCTGTAGGCAAAAGTTGCCTATTTTCAGTAATTAAAGTTATTTTTTTACCAAGGTAGGCCAGTTTATTTGCTAAGTAAATTGTTGAAATATAATTTCCTACAATTACCAAATTTTCTGGCAAATTGTCCCAATTATTTCGTGAAATTAAATCATTAATACTTAAAATATTATTATTGTTACTTAAAATATCTTCACTAAAGAGTTGATTAGATGTCATAGCTAGTAAGTAAGAAACAGATTCTAATTCATCTTTTTCTGTTGCTAAAGTTAGTCTTTTTTGACAATTAAACTCACAACTACTAATAATTATATCGACCCCCAACAATTCTAAATCTGGCAAATATTTTTGAGTAAATAGTATTTTTTTTTCTGCTAAAAAATCTTTAAAATTAATGCAATTATCTAGATTTAATAAATCATCCTTAAATTCTAGTGAAAAAAATTGATTATCATTTTGAGTTAAACAATTATTATTGATAACTAAAGCAACTCTGGCTCCTAATTTTGTTCCATATTCTGCCGCTAAAAGACCTTGTTTTGTGCCGCCAATAATAACTAAATCATATTTAAGTTTCATTAAATCTAAAAATTTTCCATATTATACTATTTTATTAATTAAAACAAAACTTACCAGCTCCGTGCGATTAGCGGAATTAGTTTTTTTCAATAAACTAGCTACGTATTTTTCTACAGTTTTAGGACTTAAATATAATTCTTCTGCTATTTTTAAATTCGATAAACCTTTGATTAATAGATGTAAAACTTCTTCCTCTCGATTGGTAAAATGAATATTATTCCTTGATATATCGTAATCATTACTGATTAAAGAAAGATCTTTCTGAGGATGAATGTTCCCAATTTCTGTAAATAATAATTCCGACTGAATAATTTGCGATCGCTCTAATAAATGACGTACGATAGCAGATAGTTCTTCGGGTTGAAAAGGTTTAGCTAAATAGATATCACATCCTGCTTGATAACCACTGATTTTATCCTCAGTGGAATGTTTATTGGTTAAAAAAACAACGGGCAATAAACGGAAATGGGGATTTTGTCGCAATTCCTTCACTAAACTATAACCGTCTTTATGGGGCATTTTAATGTCAGAAATTAAAAGATGAGGATGATATCTATGGGCTAAAGAGAGTGCTTGTTGACCATCAGAGGCTAGAATTACGGAGTAACCATGTAATTCCAAACAGTCTTTGATTAATCGTCTAATGGTAAGATCATCGTCGGTTACGAGAATTTGTAGGGACATAATGTAAACTTAACAGAAGACTATATGGTTATGACGATATCATTCTAACTTAAAGTCTCGTTAAATTCAAATATTAATTAATTTTAATAAATATCAATTTTTATCAAAAATATAGAACAAAAGTATGAGCAAATAAAGTCTAGGTCTAATGTATAATTATTTTTTAAAAGAAACTTATCACTAATAAGAAATAATTTTGTACAATAGATCAAATTGTTTTGCCATTATTTTGCCGAAAAATTTTTATGACCAAACTAACTATTCTGTTTTCAACTTTATTGACAAGTGTTCTTCTTCCTCTCCCCGTCAGTGCCGAAAATGTAGCTCAGTTAACTCAATTATTAAATACAAAACAGTGCGAAAATTGTGATTTATCTCAAGCTGGTTTAGTTATGACTAATTTAACTGGGGCGAATTTACGGGGGGCGAATCTCGTGGGTGCAAATTTAAGTCGTGCTAATTTGACGGGGGCGGATTTAAGTAATGCCAATTTGAGTGGGGCATCTTTTCATGGGGCGAATCTTACCGGGGCAAATCTTACCGGGGCGATATTGAATAGTAGTGATTTCAGAAATGCTTATGTTCAAGGAATTATCCTAAATAATACGGACATTTCCACCGCTCACATAGAGGGAGTTATGGGTATTCCTGCCACTGCGGGCAATGCAGAACAATTTTACTTATGGGCTGTTTCCGAAGACAAAGAAGGAAATTATCAGATGGCGGCTAAATATTATTCTCAAGCCATCGAAATGAATCCTGATTTCGCTCAAGCCTACTTAGGCAGAGCAATTATTAAGTCTCGTTATGGACAGACTAACACCGCTATCAAAGACGGAGAAAAAGCCGAAGAATTATTTAAAACACAAAATAATCCCGATGGTTATGTATTATCCAACCGTTTTCTACAGTTAGTGAAAGCACGTACTGATGCGGAAGCCAAGGACGGAAATCAAGGAAGTCCTGCATTTATACAAATAGTCAATTCTGTTGCTCCTTTGTTGTTTAAATTACTTCTTCCGTAAATAAACTCTTCTAGTCATGTCATTACCACAAACTCTTGCAGAAGTAACAATTACGAACCAGTGTTGGCAAAAAGGACACATAGAAGGAAAAGTCAATGCTGGGGATTATCAATGGTTTTTTTTGTGGCATTTTCGTCAAGGAAAGTTATCTGTTAAACCAGGTTTGGGTCGTAGTTTAATTCAAGAGCCTTTATGTCGTTTTTTGGAAAGATATGATTATCAATTAGAAGTAGGAGGAGACTATCAGTTTTGTCTAAGGGCAAAGCTATAATTATTACACATCTTCAAAAACTGAAATTTAAATCAATTTAAGGCAATAAACGGTTAATTACTCATTATTGTCAGATTATTGAGATAAAATGTTGGTTTAATCATGTTATTTTACTTGGCATTCCATGTTTAATCATATCTTCCGTTCTACTAAACGCTGGATTGGTAATAGTTCTCAAAATGCTTTAGAAGAAGCATATCAAAGAGCATTAGCTATAAAAAAAATTGAGGAAGAACATTTTGGAGGTCAAAAAATTGATCTACAAAATTGTAATTATGGGGATAAAGTTTTTGCCTATTTTGATGGAGAATTACGTTCTAATTTACGAATTATTGATCTGAAAATTAGTCAATTTAAAACCAGTAAATCAGTACATAATTTTTTAGAAAATAACCGTAAACAAGGATATAATCAAACAGAAAATACTTATAGGCAAGATTTAGTAGTAGAAAGATTAAACTTTATTGATCAAGTTATTAATAAATATAATAATAATTATGAAACGTCAGTAAAATTAATTGAAGTGAAAAAACAAAATATTGCCAATAATGGAGAAAAATCAGCTCCTAATAATGGTAATTCTGTTAAATCGCCATCAATGGCAAAAACAAATAATTCCAGCAATAATCTTGAACCTAATACCGAAACAATCTCTGATAAAACTAGTGTTTTGCCCCGCTCTTTTTTACGAACTTTGGACAGAATTAAACAGGAAATCGATCCTGAAGTAGTACAAACAGAAAAAAATGTCATTAATAAATTTAGAAAATCAAGATATAAAACGGCTATATCTGTTAAATTTTTATTGCTGTTAATTATTGTGCCTTTATTAGTTCATAATCTCGCTAAAATTGCGTTAGGAAAAGTATTTATCGATCCTTATTTTGCCCAACATGAACAAATAGTATTCATTAATCAAGACTTACAAGAAGAAGCGTTGACAGAATTAAAAACCTTTGAAGAAAATCTTAGTCTTAAACGGATGATCGGTTTAATACCCCCTCTATCTCAAGAGGAAAAAGAAGAAAAAATAAAGGTAAAAGCGGAAGAATTAGCCAATGAATATCGTAATAGGGGTTCTAATGCTATTAAAAATATTTTTGCCGATATTTTCTCTTTTACTGCCTTTGGATTAATACTTATTTATAGTAAACGAGAGTTAGAAATTTTAAAGTCTTTTATTGACGAAACAGTTTATGGTTTAAGTGATTCTGCTAAGGCTTTTTTAATCATTCTTTTTACTGATATCTTTGTGGGTTACCACTCCCCTCATGGTTGGGAAATTCTCTTAGAAGGCATTACCCGCCATTTTGGCTTACCAGAAAATCGAGATTTTAACTTCTTATTTATCGCCACTTTTCCCGTTATTTTAGATACGGTCTTAAAGTATTGGATTTTCCGTTACCTCAACCGTATTTCTCCTTCCGCCGTAGCCACTTATAAAAATATGAACGAATCTTAACAAAATTTCAGAGTTGGGAGGGAGGGAAAAGTAATAAGTAATAAGTAATAAGTAATAAGTGATAAATACTTTTTTGTTAACAAATAATGCAATATTGGCATCAAATTTTAGCTGTCACTCAAAGAATTCTGCAAGAATTAATTACTAGGAAAAGAAGTCTAATTTTTTGGATGATTTTTCCTATTTTTATCTTGTTAATCAATAGTTATATTATCGCAGAACGGGCAAAAATAACTAGCATTTTAGCGATGAAAATATCTGCCCCTTCTAGTCTTGTGGGGGCGGCTTTATTTTTTAGTTGTTTAGGGGGTACTGTTGCCACTATCGTAGCAGAAAGGGAACAAAAAACTCTCAAACGTTTATTTGTTTCTCCCCTTCATGGGGTTTCTTATTTTTTAGGTATTTTTTTCGCCCATTGTTTTATCGGCATTTTACAAACTATCTTAGTTTATGGGTTAGTTTATAGCTTACTTTTGTTCACTGGGAAATCTATTTCAGGATCAATTATTTTAGGTTTAATGATTATTCTTTTAAGTATCATTAGCTATGTCGGTTTAGGTTTTATTTTCGGCACTCAATTAGCAAAAAGAACAGAAGATGTTAATGCGATTGTGGCTACTTTTGGCGTACCGTTATTAATTATTGGTGGCACTTTTTTTCCTAGTTCTTTATTCCCTGAAAAACTCCTGCAAATTGCTCAATTTAATCCTATTTTTCACATGAATGAGGCTTTAATTGAGGTGTGGGGTAAAGGTAAATCCTTTGCTGATATTCAAGGTCATTTTTTCTTTTTAGTTATTTTTGCGATCGCTATGATATTTTTGGGATGGCTGTGTTATGGTAGAATGCTCAAATCCGAAACAACGCTATAACAATAGTAAGTGCGATCGCCTAGAAAAGATTTATCCTGTGGTCAAAAAAAACAAAAAAATGTCAATTATTAAGTGAAGATAAGTAGATTATCAAAAAATAGTTGATCGCGATTTTAACTTAAATCAATATGAAAATAGAACAAATACTGGCGGCATATAATCAAGGGGAAAGAAACTTTAAACAAGTGAAACTCACAGAAGCAGAAATTCTCAAAGAAAATCTGTCATCTGCTAATTTTTCCCGCAGTGACTTACGACAAGCCAGATTAGGGCGTACAAATTTTCGCAACGCTAATTTTACTGAAGCGGATTTGAGTGAGGCTATTTTATGGGGTACAGATTTAAGTGAAGCTATTTTGTCTAAAATTTTGTTACGAGATGCAGATTTAAGTAGTGCTAAACTGATAAAAACAAACTTAGAAAAGGCAAATTTAATTAAAGCCATTTTCTGCGGTGCTAATTTAACCCATGCTAACTTGTCTTATAGTGTCATTATCGATGCCGATTTTCGTCCTAACTCCGATCAACCTACTAACCTTACCCGAGCAAATTTAAGCCATGCTGATTTAAGTTACGCTAATCTTTGTCAGGCCTTATTATACGAGGCTAACTTAGATGGTGCAAGACTCTGTCGGGCAAATTTGGGCATGGGGAACAGATATAACAACCTTGTTACAGACTTGACACAAGCAAGTTTCCAAGGGGCAGATTTAAGCTATGCTGATTTGACGGGGGCAATATTAGTTAAGGCAAATCTACAAGGTGCTGATCTTACAGGTACAATCTTAAAAGATGCAGACTTGCACGGTGCAATTATGCCTGATGGCACTATTAATTAAATTGTACACTGTTCATTGTTATTATGTTTACTAGCAGCACCTTAGACTACTCCTTTAAATTCTCTGAAATTCGCCCTGCCATCGCCCAATTACAACCTCAATTAGTCCATTGGCGACGCAGAATACACCAGTATCCAGAATTAGGCTTCTTTGAAGTGTTAACCGCCGATTTTATTGCCGAAAAATTGAGCGATTGGGGTATCGAATATGAAACTCAAGTGGCAAAAACTGGCATTGTGGCGACCATCCAAAGTAACCACTACGGAAAAGTGTTAGCCATTCGTGCGGATATGGATGCTTTACCCATTCAAGAAGAAAATCAAGTGTCTTACTGTTCAAAACATGATGGATTAATGCATGCCTGTGGACATGATGGACACACGGCCATCGCTTTGGGCATAGCTTATTACCTAGCACATCACCGAGATCAATTTCAAGGTACGGTAAAAATTATATTCCAACCAGCCGAAGAAGGACCCGGCGGTGCAAAACCGATGATAGAAGAAGGGGTGTTAAAAAATCCCGATATTGACGCTATTATCGGCCTACATTTGTGGAATAATTTACCGTTAGGCACCATAGGAGTCAGAGAAGGTGCATTAATGGCGGCGGTAGAATGTTTTCAATGTGAAATATTCGGTAAAGGCGGTCATGGAGCAATGCCTCACCAAACCATTGATTCTATTATGGTAGGGATGCAAATAGTCAACGCTTTACAGACTATCGTTTCTCGTAACATTTCTCCTCTCGATTCCGCAGTAGTTACAGTGGGAACATTTCATAGTGGCACAGCTTTAAACGTCATCGCCGATACAGCCAAAATGAGCGGCACAGTCCGTTACTTTAATCCTACTTTGGAAAAATATATCGGTGAGAGAATAGAAGGTATTATCGCTGGAATTTGTCAAAGCCATGGTGCAAAATATCACCTGGATTATTGGCGACTTTACCCTGCCGTTATCAACCATCCGAGAATCACTCAATTAGTCAAATCTGTAGCCTTAGAAGTGGTAGAAACCCCCATAGAAGTTGTACCAGAATGTCAAACTATGGGAGGGGAAGATATGTCATTTTTCTTACAAGAAGTTCCTGGCTGTTATTTCTTTTTAGGGTCAGCCAATGCTCAAAAAGGTTTCAACTATCCTCATCATCATCCTCGTTTTGACTTTGATGAGACTGCTTTAAGTTTAGGGGTGGAAATCTTTGCCCGTTGCGTCGAAAAATTTACCGGTTTTGTTTAGGGAATAAATAAGGTCTGCGATCGCCTTCAAACTCATCACGAGAAGAGTCTAAAAGCCATCACAGACAATTAATCTTGTAAATTTTGACTTGTAAATCAAAAATTAGAATAAACCCAAAGTTAAAGACTTATCAATGGGGAATACAGATCCTGCACCTAACCAAAGAGTGACTAAAGTACCAAATAAAAACACAGTCATCGCAATGGGGCGACGGAAAGGATTTTGGAACTTGTTAACACTTTCGATGAAAGGCACTAACATTAAACCTAAAGGAATGGCACCTTGACAAGCAATACCTAAAAGTTTGTTAGGTAAAACCCGTAAAATTTGGAATACTGGGTATAAATACCACTCAGGTAGGATTTCCAAAGGTGTAGCAAACGGATCAGCCGGTTCTCCTATCATCGCTGGATCGAGAATTGCTAAACCGACGACTAAACCTAATATACCCAAAATACAAACAGGGAACATATAGAGAATATCGTTAGGCCACGCAAGTTCACCATAGTAGTGATGACCCATGTTTTGAGCTAATTTTGCTCTTAATTTTGGATCGCTGAGATCCGGTTTTTTCATTAACTGAGAGTTAGGGTTGGACATCTTTTGTAATTATCTCCTAAATGAGGGAAGAATGGAACAAAAAGGCAAAGAATATTACCCTATTCTATCCTGATTTTTTTCCGTACTTGTAAATTTGTTAAATGAACTACCCACACTGACCTGGCGGTAAAGTGTAGGCTTCCTGCCCAGTAACTGGCGTCGTAGTAGATTTCTTGCGTCCTCTATTACTACGACTTACGGTTAGGCGACAGGCTTTATCCCCCGTTCCAGAGGTCTTTAATATTCGTATTCCTTCATCTCTTATATTAATTGCCGCATTTATATCTCTGTCATGTTTTGTAACACAATAGAGGTTAAATGTAAAAGACGATAAGTTTTTACTTATCACCCATGGATTATGTGACAATTTACAAAGGACCGGAAATACCCTGTTTACGGATTAAGAGGAAGTGTAATAACATGAATACTGCCATTAACCAAGGTAAAACAAAGGTGTGGATGGTGTAGAAACGAGTTAAGGTCGCCTGACCGACACTGGCACCACCTCTTAAAAGTTCTACCATTTGATCCCCTACTACGGGAATAGCCGCAGGGACGCCGGAAACGATTTTAACCGCCCAATAACCTACTTGATCCCAAGGCAAGGAGTAACCAGTTACACCGAAGGAAACGGTAATTACTGCCATAGTTACCCCCACGATCCAAGTCAACTCACGGGGTTTTTTGAAACCACCAGTTAAATAGACACGGAACACATGGAGAATTAACATTAAGACCATCATACTGGCTGACCAGCGATGGATAGAACGAATTAACCAGCCGAAGCTAACTTCATTCATGATGTATTGAACGGAAGAAAAAGCTTCGGCAACGGTGGGTTTGTAAGAAAAAGTCATTGCAAACCCGGTGGCAAACTGAATCAAGAAGCAAGTTAGGGTAATTCCGCCTAAGCAATAAAAAATATTGACGTGGGGAGGAACATATTTGCTACTAATATCATCGGAGATCGCGTCTACTTCTAGGCGATCGTTGAACCATTTATAAACAGGAGAATCAGTTACTTGTCTAGTAAACATTAAGCCGTGAACTCAGGAATTATTATGTACTGTGATTTTTAAAATCAATATTTGGAGACATTCTCTCACCATTAGTAAGAGATTTTTGCTTTTCAGCTATTACGGTTAGTCTTACCGTTTAATAACTATAAATCTCAGTTTTGTTGAAGACTTATGGTTACAGTCAGTCAATGGTATTATATCATGACGTTGTAGCAATGCAGGACATCCACAACCATCATTGTGAATTTACTACTTGCTAAATAAAATTTAACATATCTTTAAGTTTTAATGCTAGTTTTGAGTCGTAGGAATGAATGGTCGTGCATCAAATAACTGTGGGGGTCGTGGAACAAAAATCTGTGGGATGAGAGTATGATAGAAAAGTAGCATTCTGATTTTTTCTATGCTCACAGGTGTAGGTTTTTAACAATTATTATACCGCCGCTAGAAATCATGAACAGAATTTTAACTCAATGTCTTAAAGAACTAAATCAATTCAGGCGCGATCGCTTAACGGTAGCTTTGGCCCTAATTTTGCCTTTAGGAATGTTGCTTATCTACGGTTATGCGATCCGTTTAGAGACGAAAAATATTCCTCTAAGCATCCAGGATTTCGATAATAGCTTTCTCAGTCGCACTTATGTAGAAAGACTGTATGCTACCAATCAATTCATTCCTGCACCAATACTAACTTCTTCTCCGACAACAGTGATTGATCGTGGATTGGCTAAAGCAGTGGTAGTGATTCCCCCAGATTTTTCCCGTCAGATTAAATCAAACAAATCTGTTGCCGTGCAAGTATTGGTAGATGGAACAGATGTCAATAACGCTAGGGTGATTCAAAACAGTATTCGGGCTACGACTAACTTCTTTTCAGAGGAGAATAATCTTCAGTCAAGTACCCAAAAAGTAACAACTAAAACCCGTCTTTGGTTTAATCCGGGTAGAAAAGAATCTTTATATATTGTGCCCGGAATTTATGGAGTAATTTTGTGGGTCTTTCCTTCAATGTTAACGGCGATCGCCATGGTACGAGAAAAGGAACAAGGTACAATTATTCAAGTATATGCTTCTGATCTCAGTGCCAGGGAATGGTTATTGGGTAAGGGCTTGGCATATTTATTAGTGGCATTAAGCGAAGCTCTAGTAGTTATGAGTGTCAGCATTATTTTATTTGGACTTCGCTTACAAGTCGAACCGACCCCTTTAATTATCGGAACTTTAACTTTTTTAGCTGCTAGTGTTTCTTTTGGGTTGTTAGTGGGAACTCGTGCCAGCAATCAAACTGCTGCTGTTCAAGGAACTGCTATCATGGGTTTTTTAACTGCTTTTTTACTCTCTGGTTTTATCTATCGTCTAGAAAATATCCCTTTTCCCCTATCTCTAATTTCTAACATTATCCCCGCTCGTTACTATATCTTAATTACTCGCGATGCTTTTGTTCGGGGTACGGGTTGGGCAGGGGTTTGGTATGTGCCTCTGATTATAAGCTTAATTGGCGGTGTTTTGTTTATAATATCAATACGTAATCTTGAACAAATGCAACTTCCTGATTAATTTAATTTAGGAGCTTATTACTTTTCCTCAATTCAAACTTGACCGACCACTAAGGTTAGGGAGGAATTGCTCACTGACATTAACAATTAACAATTTGCCAACAGGGCACTTCCGTAAGCGGCTTCAGTTTGGGGTGAGATCCTTACATCTACTTTTAATCTTTTTTCTCGTAAATAACGCCAAGTTTCATTTTTTGCACCGCCCCCCGCAGTATAAACTTTTGTCAGGGGAGTTGACCCTAATTCTTGTAATAATTCATAGCCTTTTGTTTCAATGTCGGCAATACCTTCTAGTAACCCTTGTAAAAATATTACGTTATCATCAGGGCGTGGAGTTATTTTTGGCTCTAAATTGGGATTATTAATAGGAAAACGATCGCCTTTTTTTAAAAGAGGATAATAAGATAAATTAGTGGGTAAATTAGGGTTAATTTGAGAACTTAATTGACTTAATTCTTCCGTGGTAAAAAAGTGTTTTAAAACTGCACCGCCGGTGTTGGAAGCACCGCCTGTTAACCATAAATTGCCGAGTTTATGACTATAGATACCATAGCGACTATCATCGATTTTCGTCTTACTTAATAGTTTTAACACTAAAGTTGAACCGAGAGAAGTAACCCCCTCTCCTGGTTGAGTAACTCCACTAGCTAAAAAAGCAGCGATGCTGTCAGTTGTACCGGCTTTGACAATGCAATTAGGATTAATTTCATATAATTTGCTAATTTCTGGGGTTATACTGGCTATATTCTCTCCCGGGGCCTTTATTTGCGGCAGGATCGAGGAATAAGATTGATTTTTTAACCATTGAGGATAATCTAAACTAATTAAGTCATAGCCTAATTTGAGGGCGTTGTGATGGTCACTAATACCTAATTTTCCGTGTAACAGAAAAGCTAACCAGTCGGCTTGATGGAGAAAATAATGGGCTTTGGTGAAAATGGATTGCTGATACCACCAACAAAGTTTCGCTAAACTAGAGGTTGCACTAATTACAGGGTGATTTTCTGGGGCGAATTTGGCAATGTCCGTTAAATATTTTTGTCCTCGATTATCGTTATACCATAGGGGATCATCAAGTGGATTACCGATGCTATCACATAAGACCACCGTACCAGATGTTCCATCAATGGCGATCCCTTGTAAATGTTTAGTGATGGTGACAGGAATTTGAGTTAATAAATAGTGTAAAGCCTTTTGCCAATGTTGCGGTTGATCATAATTACCTTCACAAGCCTTGAGGCTAAGGATAATTTGCTTTTGTTCATCAATGATAACTCCCCTTGCACCCGACGTGCCGAAATCTAATCCTAAATAATAATTTGACATTACTTTACATTTAAATATACAAGAAGTTTTATCTATAACAACTAGTAATTAATTGATACTGCTCAATAAATGATACAATTTACTTCATAGCTAGGGGTGTCTAAATTATTTAGGCTGAGAAAAACCCTTAGAACCTGAGACTGGGTAATACCAGCGTAGGAAAGCTGTTTATAGAGGACAAAATATGCGAACAGAATGGATAGCTAAACGTAGTGGACAGGCTAACGTATCCCAAATGCACTATGCTCGTCAAGGTGTAATCACGGAAGAAATGTATTATGTAGCGAAAAGAGAGAATCTCCCAGCAGATTTAATTCGGGATGAAGTAGCAAGAGGTAGAATGATTATTCCTGCGAATATCAATCATCCTAATCTCGAACCGATGGCTATCGGTATTGCTTCTAAGTGTAAAGTAAATGCCAATATTGGCGCTTCTCCCAATTCTTCTAACATTGGTGAAGAAGTGGCAAAACTTCATTTGGCGGTGAAATATGGTGCTGATACTTTAATGGATTTATCCACGGGAGGCGGTAACTTAGACGAAATCCGCACGGCGATTATTAATGCTTCTCCTATTCCCATCGGTACTGTACCCATTTATCAAGCCTTAGAGAGTGTTCACGGTAACATTGAAAATCTTACCCCCGATGACTTTTTGCACATCATCGAAAAACACGCTCAACAGGGTGTTGATTACATGACCATTCACGCAGGGATTTTAATTGAACATTTGCCCTTAGTGCGTAATCGTATCACTGGGATTGTGTCCCGTGGTGGCGGTATTATTGCCCGTTGGATGTTACATCATCACAAACAAAATCCCCTTTATACTCATTTCCATGAAATTATTGAAATCTTTAAAAAGTATGATGTTTCTTTCAGCTTAGGGGATTCTTTACGTCCGGGTTGTACCCATGATGCTTCCGATGAAGCACAGTTAGCGGAGTTAAAAACTTTAGGACAACTAACTCGCAGAGCATGGGAACATGATGTTCAGGTAATGGTAGAAGGTCCTGGTCATGTACCTATGGATCAAATTGAGTTTAACGTCAAAAAACAGATGGAAGAGTGTTCCGAAGCACCTTTCTACGTTTTAGGTCCTCTGGTTACTGATATTGCCCCCGGTTATGATCATATTACTTCTGCCATCGGTGCCGCTATGGCTGGTTGGTATGGTACGGCCATGTTGTGTTATGTTACACCAAAAGAACATTTAGGCTTACCTAACGCTGAAGATGTGCGCAACGGTTTGATTGCCTATAAAATTGCAGCTCATGCGGCGGATATTGCCCGTCATCGACCCGGTGCAAGAGATAGAGATGATCAACTATCAGAAGCCCGTTATAACTTCGACTGGAATCGTCAATTTGAATTATCTTTAGATCCTGAAAGAGCTAAAGAATACCATGATGAGACATTACCGGCGGATATTTATAAAACTGCTGAATTTTGCTCTATGTGTGGACCTAAATTCTGTCCAATGCAGACTAAAGTCGATGCTGATGCTTTAACGGAGTTGGAAAAATTCTTGGCAAAAGAAAGTGAAGCCGTAGCAATTGCTAAATAATTACTTTGTAGGGTGGGCATTGCCCATCTTATATTTTTTTGCCTTCAATGCGAAAATTCAATGAGGATACCTCTAAATAAGATTTTGATGTTACAAAAGTTAAAGAAATTGAAAATGCAATCCTCAATTTTTCCGAAAGTGATTTAAAACAGTTTAATTGGATATTTTATAACGTATTTATTAAATAGTTTTAACTAAAAATTATTATACTAGATCAAACCTATTAACCTCACAAAAATAAAGCTATCAGTTTCTCTAATCCATTTTTGATAACTAATTTCTCTTTTAGATAATGTAAATCGATTTTCCGATATGATAAAAGCATAAATCTTTATCTTTGATATTTTACCAAGTTATGTCATCAGCTAGTGTTATTTGGTTAGAAAATCCGAAACCTTTTTTAAAATGGGTGGGTGGGAAAACTCAATTAATTAGTGAAATTGATCAATTGATTTATTCTATTTTAGACAAAGAAAAAGAAAAAAATAATTTAACCTATATTGAACCATTTGTCGGTGGTGGTGCAATTTTGTTTCATATTTTAAGTAAGTTTCAGACAATAAATAATATAATCATCAATGATATAAATCAAAATTTAGTTGATGCTTATAAAGATATAAAAATAGAACATTTAGAACTCATTGATTTACTGCTAAATATTGAAACTAATTATTATACTTTTAATACTTTTGAAGAAAAACAAAATTTTTATTTAACTAAAAGAGACATTTTTAACTCTATCAATTATTCAAATTTAACAAAAACAGCCTTGCTACTATTTTTGAATAAAACTTGTTTTAACGGATTATATCGAGTAAATAAAAAAGGTAAATTTAATGTTCCTTTTGGAAAGTATAAAAAACCCAATATTTGTGATAAGGATAATTTAATATCTGTTAATCATTATCTACAAAAAGTCAAAATTTTACAAGGTGATTTTGAAGAAACACTCAAATATACAATATCCCCAACTATCTTTTATTTAGATCCACCTTATAAACCTATTAATTCGACATCTTCTTTTACTTCATATTCAGAAGGAAACTTTGATGACAAAGATCAAATAAGATTAAAAAAATTCTGTGACAAAATAAATAAACAAGGTCATTATTTTATTCTTAGTAACTCTGATGTAAAAAATCATGATATTAGTAATAATTTTTTTGATGAACTTTATGAAGATTATAAAATAAAGAGAGTTAAAGCTAGAAGAAATATAAATTCAAAAGGAAATAAGAGAGGGGAAATTTTTGAGTTATTAATTACTAATTTTTAACTAAATATTGATAATTTTAGAATATAAATAATAACTTGTAAGAACGTGAATAAACAAGAAATTACTGCAATTAGTAAAGCATGGAAAGCTATTTTTGATAAATATGATATTTACCATCATGATTTTACTTTTCCATATTTTATTAATGCTCAAAATATCAAGTCAGTTACTAAACATTTTGACAAAACAGGAGAAAAAGAAGTTCGTATAATTTGTAAGCAAGATACAAGGGAAAGTCGTCCAGAAATTTTCAAAGAATTAGGGCTATTTTTATTACCTGTTAAAAATGGAAAATATGCTATTTTAAGAGGAGAAGGATATATTGATATTCCTGAGATTAAACAACAAGTAATTAAATATAAATCTAATCTTAATTTTAAATTAGATACTTCTCTTATTGGTGATTCTGAAATGCAACATTTAGATTATGCTTATGCCTCTAGTTTAATTCGTAATTTTATGAAAGATGATAGCTTAGTCTTAACAATTAGAGGAAGAAAATATACACCTAAATTCGATATAATGGTTAATAATAACAAATTAATAATTGAAAGTGTACAAACGGAAGTAGATGCTGGATATGAGGGAGAAAAGCAAGTCGTTTTAATTGAAGGGAAAAATATAAAAACAGATAATGTTATTATCAGACAACTTTATTTCCCTTTTAGACAATGGCAATCCCATACAAATAAAAAAGTAGTCACTTTATTCTTTTCTAAATCAGAAAATATTTATTCAATTTGGAAATTTGAGTTTGATAGAATAGAAGATTATAATAGTATTTTTTTAAAAGAATCTGCTAAGTTTATGATTGTATAATATCTCGACTATCTAAAGTTTTGCGACTTTTTAAGTATTAAGTATCAAATATAATTTTCATAAATTATTGTCAATGGCTAATTCTTTTATTTTTTTCAAGTATGCACATAAAAGGTACAACAAAATTATTAGGTATTATTGGTGACCCGATCGAGCATTCAAAGTCACCAGTGATGCAAAATGCGGCGATCGAGGCGTTAAATTTGGATTATGTCTATATCCCCTTTGAGGTGAAAAAAGAAGATTTAGAAAAAGTTTTTAACGGTTTTCGAGCCATAAAATTAAGGGGTTTTAATGTGACTATTCCCCATAAAGAAAATGTGATCCCTCTCTTGACAAAAGTCACTGATACAGCCAAGAAAATTGGTGCAGTGAATACGGTATGGTTGACGGATGAGGGTTGGTATGGCACAAATACGGATATTGATGGTTTTATTGCCCCTTTAAAAGAGTTACACCGAGATTGGACAAAAATTATTCCTGTAGTTCTAGGCGCTGGGGGTGCAAGTCGGGCGGTAATTGTGGGATGTGAGCAGTTAGGATGCTCGCAAATAAAAGTTATAGGAAGAAATACTGAGAAATTAGAAGTATTTAAGGATAGTTGGGCAAATAGTAATCTTAACTGTCAAATTTCCGTTTATGGTTGCAAGAATCTCACGGATTTGATTGTCGATACTGAGTTAATTGTTAATACTACCCCCGTCGGAATGTATCCGAATATTGACAATTCCCCCTTAACAGTAGAACAAAATAAGCTATTCAAAGAAAAAGCGATCGCCTACGATTTAATTTACACTCCTCGTCCTACTTTATTTTTACAACAAGCTCAAAAACAAGGTGCAATTATTATTGATGGTAGTGAGATGTTAGTGCAACAAGGTGCCATCGCCTTTGAAATTTGGACAGGAAAAACCGCACCCGTTGAGATTATGCGCCAAAGCTTATTTCATGACTAAGGTCTAAAATCCTTAATTTCTGATTAAAAAGTGATCCCTTAAAAAACCAAAATCTTGTTTAAATACGTAAGTCCTGATATTGTCAAATTTTAACGGAAATCAGTATCTTAATGGTTCGGTTATAACACTTTAATAAAATTATGAAACAGGATATCATCAATTATTGTTAGAGGTATTTTTTAATGGTTAAATCATGACTTTGTCTGATTGTTTAGGAATTAATTTAAGCGAGATTTTGATGGAAGATGATTGGGGTAACGAATCAGAAGATTTTAGCCATGATACTCCCAATATTGCCATTAAAACGCAACGGGAATGGAATGCAGCGATCGCCTCTTTAGAAAAGTTGTTAAATTTAACTATGGGGGCCAATGAAAATAGTCATGAATCAATCCGAGGAGTCATTATTTCTTCTCCTACCCCCATCATTCGTGATATAAAATTAGTTTCTCAGTTAGAAACGGTGGTTTTTTCTCTGCCGAATTCTGATAAAACAGCGTTAATGCCTTGTGATTTTAATGATAAATTAAAGTCAATTTCTCGGTTGTCTTTTATTGATGTTTCTTTAAGTATCAAAGATAGTCTAATTAATGAGCAATTTTGTTTGGTTTTGACGGAGTTGTTTGCTTGTTTAATTGTTAGGGGAATGGACAAACATCATAAACCAAAATTTCAATTTTCCTTTGCACCAAAAATTATTAATAAGGCATGGTTGTCATTAAAAACAAGACTAATCGTTAGTCATAATTATCACGCTGAATATTTAGACAAGTTGGTAACAAAATTTACTCCAATTATTCCTGATTATAAAATTGTTAGTCAATTTACTCGTTACTTACTCAGAGAGTTAGAACATTTTTCTCTACCAGAGATTGAAGAAAAAGTCAATAATATTCATCGTCAAAGTCAAAGTATTTCCTTGAAAAAAACTCCTTTACCCCCTTATCCTGAATTAGAGTTATTACAAGCGTTAACTCACGAAGTTAGAACTCCTTTAACCACGATCAAAACTATTACTAAATTACTAATAAAAAGGGCAAAATTAACTACAGATTTGGTTAAACATTTAGAAATTATTGAGCAAGAATGTACAGAACAAATTAACCGCATGGAATTAATTTTCAAGGCGGCAGAATTAGAGTCAAAACCAAGAAAACAAGAACAAGTTAGGTTAGTACCTACTTCCTTAGAAGAAATTTTAAATAGAACTATTCCTTGTTGGAAAAAACAGGCCCAAAGACGCAACATTATCCTTGATATTATCACGCCACAAAAGTTACCGCAAATTGTTAGTGATCCAGCAATTTTGACTCAAATTTTAAGTGGGTTAATGGAAAAATTTACCCGTAATTTACCCAGTGGCGGCAATTTTGAAGTTCTAATTTTACCTGCTGGAAATCAATTAAAATTACAATTTCTATCTGAGTCTAATTTTAACAATGACCATGTTAAATGTTTGGGTAAATTATTATTGTTTCAACCAGATACCGGTAGTTTATCCTTGAGTCATGATGTAACTAAAAATATTTTTCATGCTTTAGGAGGGAAATTAACTATTAAACAAAAACCTCATAAAGGAGAAATTCTGACTATATTTTTACCTTTGGGTAATATAGCAATTGAACAATAACCCCAAAATTTCACCCCGAGGGATCGCCTCTCCAGGATCAAGATTTTTTTTAGTACATAGTAACTAAGAATCTGTTTTCCTCGAAAATGATAAATTGATCGACAACTTTACTTAAACCCACTGAATTAGAAGCCTTAAATAAGATCCGATCCCCATTAGTGACTATTTCTTGTAAACGCTGTAATAAATCTTGATGAGAGGTGTAAATTTCTGTAGGGATACCGGCAGTACCCTCCGCCATCGCCTTTGTAACCTCTTCATCGGCTAAAATTAACAACATATCAAGATTTAAAGCCTTTACCTTTTCCCCTACCTGTCGATGAAGTTGAGAGGCATATTCTCCTAATTCCTTCATAGTGCCTAAAACTGCTATTTGACGTTTACCCCCTGTTTGTTTTAATAGGTGTAACGCCGCAATCATAGACTCTAGACCGGCATTATAGGTTTCGTCCAATATCTCTATATCATTGACTAATTGATGACGTTTCGCCCTTCCTTTTGGCAAGATAACCTCGATGCCTTGCTCTAAAATAGCTAAGTCTATATCTAATACTTTAGCAGTAGCGATAGCTCCCAAATAATTAAGTGCATTATGTTCACCGGGTAAAGGTAAAGGATATAATTTATGATCAACTTTGAGAGTCTGAGAATCCACCAATTCCCCCCGTAAATTGCCTGATTTTAAGCCATAGGAAATAGTTTCACCATGCCAAATATCAGAAGCAGTTTTTATTAATAAATCATTGTCACCGTTCAGAATTGCTACCCCAGAATTATTCATTTTTGCTAATAACTCACATTTTGCTTTTGCGATAGCTTCCCGTGACCCTAATCGGCCAATATGTGCCGTTCCCACATTCGTAATTACTCCGATATTGGGGTTAACAATTTCCGTTAATAAAGCAATTTCTCCTTCTGCCCTCATCGCCATTTCAATTACAGCATATTGGTGAGTTTCATCTATTTGCAAAAGAGTCTTAGGAACACCAATTTCATTATTATAATTAGCCTCAGTTTTTAAGACTTTTCCCTGAGTATTTAACACCGCGGTAATTAATTCTTTCGTAGTAGTTTTACCCACCGAACCCGTAACCCCAATGATTGGGATATTTAACTTTTGTCGCCACCAATGAGCTATATTTTGATAGGCTTGAAGGGTATTTTTTACTTTAAACTCCGGTATTTTTGCTGACTCTAAGGGAGGATAATTTTCTTGAGTTATTAAAGCGATCGCCCCGGCATCTATTGCCTGATTAAGAAAGTTATGACCATTAAAATTCTCTCCATCTAAAGCCAAAAAAATCTCCCCTGATTGGAGGGTGCGAGTATCCGTATTTATACCACTATATTCTTGATCAAGAATATCCCTAGGAAGATTGACCCCATTAGCATCAGTAATTTCACGGATAGATTGAAGATTAGCAAAAACTTTCATACAAAATAACAATAAAGATTCAGTAATTTAGCTTAGAAAAAACAAAACAATTGATGTTGAAATTTAGGTGATTAAACAGATAGCAACTCTTTACAATTGCTTTAAAATAGAAGATAAGGAAACTGTAAACCAAAATATACCATATCATGAAAAGCCGTGAATATCAGCCCTCTATTGGAACATCATAACCATGAAATGACTGTCTATGAACAGTGTGTTTATGATCACTTGCTAGAATGTGTCAAAACCCAGTCACCAACGCAAGTATTAAATAGGTTTCGGTATTTATTTATTCAGGGTAAAAACTATGATAATTCCAAAGTATTAGAAATATTAGCGAAAATCATCGGTAACAAACAGGCTTCAGCAACGTTTCCCCCGATTTTAAACCGTTGTTGTCACATTCTGATTAACCGATGGCAGATAAACCCAAAAACTCAGGGTTACGTGGTGAAGTTGGTGGAGTTATTTGATTTACTTCCCCCCAGAGTGGCTAGAAATTACGGAAAATCCTATGGTGGCCGGATGAATCAATTAGTCAAAGAATTTTTGGAAACCGATTATTTCAGACAACTAAGACGTTTAGCAACTATTCTCAATCAAAGTCAAGACGGAAAAAATGGTTCTAGCCGAAAAGAGGAAGTTGTCGGTAATTTAATAACTCGGTACCCTTATCTTTATGATTACTGCCTTTTAGGAGCTGGTAGTAGTACAGAGCAACAACAAACCGTCTATAAAGTCAAAACAGAACGAGAAAAGCAGTTTGAATCTAAATTATCTAAATTTGTTACTTATCAAATTAGGATAGCACAGACGGGACAACAAAAAATGGCAGAATTAAATGGGGGTCGTATTATTCAACCTGTCGCCAATCCCACTCTATTAAGCGATCGAGATTTGGGAAAAAGTTTGAGACACTATGTTGGTGCAGTAGAAAATGGTCATTCTTATCAAGATTTATCCCGTAGTTTTTTAATCCATACCAGCGATGTGCGCAACTATAAACTCTTCAAAGATGATTTATATGAATATGTAGTGCAATCCATCGAAGGCAAATACGGTAAACATAGCTTTAATAAAAGGTTATATAGTAACTTGCAACAAATGTATCACAAATATGACCATAGTCCTGCCGATGAGTTTTTGAAAATGCGTACCTACAGTCAATTATTTAATTATTTAATTGTAGATAGTCCTCAAAATCCTAGCCATTTAGTCTTTATGGATATGATTAGTAATATGGGCACAACTAAAACCATTGGAGTGTTGTTAAAATTAGTGTTAGTTTGTAGTAAGGTAAAACCCTATTTAGAAAAAAGATTTTCGATCCTGTTCAATCACTATGAATCTTTCACTAAAGATGGTGCCGCATGGTTAGTCAGAAGTTTAGAAAAGGTCAATGTAGCTTTTAGTGCCAATTTCGGTAATTTGGATATGTCTTTCCTGCGCCGAATTTATGCAAAAGTTTAGCTACAAATTTATTCTGATTTTATAAAATAAGTAGCTATATTCCAAGGTACCCTTGAAATATTAAAAATTTACTTATGAATTAGGGAAAAAAGTAAATTTAGCGAGAATAGTTAATAAGCCCCCGTTAAAACCCCAATAATGCTTAAAAAACCTAATGTTAGGGTATTAAGCCGAGTGTTAATCTCGTTAAAACGATTTTCAACTTCATTAAACTTTTTATCGATTTTGGTTTCTAATTTTTGTTCTAAAGTGCCAATTTTAGTCTCTAATTTCTGCTCTAAATTATCAATTTTGCTATCAAGTTTGTCGATTTTAGTCTCTAATTTCTGCCCTAAATTATCAATTTTGCTGTCAAGTTTATCGATTTTAGCCTCAATTTTATTGAGCACATCAATTAGGTTAACTTCTATTGTTTGAGTCATGGTAAAATGTTTTTATGCACAAGTAAGTGTTAGGAGTACTGAACAGTTACCCCTAACCTTAATCTTACTCCACATTCTACTCCCTGTTTATTTTCTCAACCATTCTCTGAGAAGATTTGAGTTTTGCTTAATTTTTATTCAACCTTCATCAAAAGCTAAATAGGTTATGATCACTATAACAACAGAAATCATCATTTTTTTCTATGGTTTCCAATTTTAAATTAATTTTTCCTTTTCTCATCACACCTTTATTAATTATTGGTGGATGTAATCAAGCAAATACCAACAATAATCAACCTTCTGGCATTCCCATTAAATTTTTAGTCGGGAGTGATTTAGGGGAATTTTGTCAACAAACTGCAACAAAACTTAACGCTACGAATCCGCAACTTAGTAGTGGTAAACCGTTTTTTTTAACTTGTGATGCCAAAGGAAGCGGTGATGTCATTGCCGAAGTGGTTTCTTTAAGTCAACAACTGTCAACAGGGGCGATTTCTGCTGATGATGAGCGTTTTCCCTCATTAATTGCCGTGGATGGTGAAATTTATCAAAATCAATTAGTCTATCAAATAGACAAGATTTTTCCAGGTAAAAATTATATTCCCCCTATTACTGATACTCCTTTATTAGTATTTAGCCCGATGGTGTTTATGACAACGGCAGAATTAGCGCCGGCATTGGAAAAAGTACCCAATATTTATACAGCTTTGGCAGAATATGAGAATTATCAACAATTAGATTCTCAGGCACAACCTTTACCTATTTATTTTGTACAAACCGCTCCAACTCGCTCTAATTCAGGCTTACAGACTTTAGTAGCTCAATTTGCTTCCGTTGCCAATAAAGCACCTCAAGATTTAACCATTGGTGATATAGAGAAATATCAAGATAAAGTTAAAGCTATCCAAGGAAAGGTTACCCGTTATGGGGTTTCTACTGCTTCTTTAGCTAATTCTATGGTAGAAAATGGCTTATTTTGGGCAAATGTTGGCTCGGTTTATGAGTCTCTCGTGATTCGTGCTAATAGTCAAGGCGGTGAAAATAAGACTAAATATCAGGCAGTTTACCCTAAAGCTACCTTCGGGTCCAATATTCGCGGGATTTTGCCCAATGCCTCTTGGGTATCTCCAGAAGAAAAAGAAGGCGCTCAAAAAATTTTAGACTTTATGCTTACTCCTGAATCTCAAACTTTGGCCACTGAATTAGGATTACGTCCTGGTATTCCTGGTATTGCTCTTGGTAATAAATTTAATGCTCAATTTGGGGTGAGCCCTAATCCTAATTATGAATCCTATCGTCCTCCTCAGCCTGAAGTTGTGGAGGCCATGCTTAAAAATTGGCAAGATTACGCTAAAAAACCTTCTCAAGTAGCAGTAGTTGTTGATATTTCAGGTTCAATGCGAGGGGCAAAAATGACGGCGGTACAAAACACGTTATTCAATTATGTGAATAATTTAGGGACAAAGGAAGAAATTGTTTTAATTACATTTAGTGATGAAATTAATTCACCAGTGATTATTAAAGGCACTCCTGAAGGTAAAAATAAAGGTATTCAATATATTAGTAGCTTACAAGCACGAGGCGGGACAAGATTATATGACAGTGCTTTATTTGCCCGTGATTGGCTGAAAAAAAATCTTAAACCTGATGCCATTAACGCTGTATTAATTCTTACGGATGGAGAAGATTCTGGTAGTGGTATAACTTTACAAAAATTAGAAGAAGAATTGAAAAAAAGTGGTTTTAATAGTGATGAAAGAATTGCATTTTTTACTGTTGGTTATGGTAAAGAAGGAGAATTTAATTCCAAAATTTTAGAAGAAATTGCCAGAATAAATAGCGGTTATTATCGACAAGGTAATCCTGACACTATTGATAAATTAATGAATGATTTACAAGTAGAATTTTAATTATATGAGGAGTAAAAAAATGAAACTAGTTAATCCTCTCAATTATCCTCTAGCAGTTTTAATCAGTGGAATTTGTTTATTTTTAGGGGTAAGAGTTGTTAAATTATCTAGTATTATCATCTTACCATCTAGCGTAGCGATCGCTTTTATAGGATCAATTATCTTAGCTCAAGATAACCAAAAACAAAGTAGAATTAACTTAGAAAATAAAGGCTTAGAACAAGAGTTAAATGAAGCAAAAAAAGAAGCACAATTATTAATTAATAAAGCCGAAAATTTACGGTTAGAAGCTAAAAATTTATTGCATGATTCATGGCAAATGGATTTATTAACTACTGTAGAATATTCTTGCGATCGTACTTTAGAATTACCCCAAAAAATAGAGAATTTAAGTAATAAATTATCAGGAGGAGATTCGCTATTATCAGTGGAAGAATTAGAAGAAAAATTAAAAGATATTAAGAAAAAACAAAAATCTACCGATGGATTAGCCTTAAAACAGTTAAGACAGATAGAATCAAGTTTAAATCGTAATATTAATTTAGCAAAACAGGGCAAATCAGCAAGACAAGCACAGGTATTTTCTTTAACAAATTTAATTACCGAATCTGCCGGAATTTTACAACAATTGCAGAACAAACTACGCACAGCAGATTTAACGAATTCTGAGGAATTAAATAATTTGCAGGCCTTAAGTCAAGAATTAATTGCTTTGCAAGAAAATGCTTATTTACTGTGACATACTCCCATCGCCAACCCGAAGGAAGGATAAGCATAAGACTCTGGTGTCGAAAGTTGGTCATGGCCTGACTGCCTGACACTGGTTCTAACGGATTTTGTGGTCATTAGAAATCAAGAGCGATCGCCGACACTGATCGCCCCGTGAGGACGAAACCGCTGTGATTGGGTAAAGTAGAAAGATTATCAGTCAATCAGGGGGTTAAACTAAAGAATGGCCGAGTCTATAAGAGGAGATAAGAGTATCTGTTTGCCAGTGGAAAGTGAAACACAATATCGAGGTATTCTCTTTAATCCTAAAGCTTTTCGGCAATATGTGATTCAGATTCAGGGTCAATATCCAGAATTGTTTCCCGATTCAATGGAGCAGGGCTTTTGGTTTCACGTTTTTGGGCGCAATCCCATGTATTGGTATCGAATTTACTTGTCTTTGGGTCGAGCATCCATCGTGGGCACAAGGATCAAAGACCTTGCAATACTTTCACGGCACGAAAGAATCAGCTCGACTCTATGTACCCTCGATGGCACTGGTGTGGAATTTTCATCCCTATTCTTCAAGAACTTGCTCATCAGACTCTGAGAGGATTTCGCCCTTTAAAGACCTCAATGGATTTCAATACCATCACAACTGGCTGCACAATTTGCTAATTGCCAGTTCGATGAATGGTCGAAGACCCCTAAAAACTGGTTGACCACAAAATCCGCTAGAACCAGAATTGTTCAAGCACTAGGCGGTAACTAAAACTTTATTTTCCGCTTTGCCTTTTTTACTGGTTTTTTCTCTCAACGCTACTAATAATGAGTCAACATTTACCTTAGCATCACCGAAAAGCATTCTCGTATTTTCCTTATAAAATAAAGGATTATCAACCCCCGCGTAACCAGTGGCTAAACTGCGCTTCATGACGATACAGTTTTCTGCTTTCCAGACTTCTAATACAGGCATGCCAGCGATGGCACTATTAGGATCTTCCAATGCACTAGGATTAACAGTATCATTAGCTCCGATAACTAAAACTACGTCAGTTGTGGGGAAATCTTCGTTAATCTCATCCATTTCTAAAACGATGTCATAAGGCACATTTGCCTCTGCTAACAATACATTCATATGACCGGGTAAACGTCCCGCCACGGGGTGAATCCCAAAACGCACATTAACTTTACGGCTTTTTAAAATCTTGGTAATTTCCGAGACACCATGTTGGGCTTGAGCTACAGCCATACCATAACCCGGGGTGATAATGACACTTTTCGCATTTACCAACATTTCCGCCACTTCTTCAATATTAGTCGCCACGGCTTCCCCAACCTCTTGCTTAAAAGTAGAGGTAGTTTTTCCACTTCCTTCCCCAAAACCGCCTAAAATAACGCTAATAAACGAGCGGTTCATGGCTTTACACATGATATAACTTAGAATTGCCCCACTACTACCCACTAATGCACCAGTGATGATTAACAAGTCGTTGCTCAACATAAAACCAGCCGCGGCGGCTGCCCATCCAGAATAACTGTTTAACATGGAAATTACTACAGGCATATCCGCACCACCGATAGCCGCGACGAGGTGAATCCCCAATAAACAGGCAATTCCCGTCATGATTAATAAAGGTTGTAACCCTGATTCGGTGTTAAGAAAAGCGTAACCGAAATAAATAGTTGCACCTAACATCCCTAAATTGAGAAAATGTCTGGCCGGTAACATGAGGGGTTTTGAACTAATTATCGCGCGTAATTTACCAAAAGCGACGATGGAGCCTGTAAAAGTCACTGCACCGATAAAGACACCGATATAAATTTCGATTTGATGGATAAATTCTTCTGAGCCTATTAAACCAGATTCAGGCTGTAAATAGTTGCCAACTCCCACCAACACGGCGGCTAAACCGACAAAGCTATGTAAAATTGCCACTAACTCAGGCATGGATGTCATAGCTACCCTAGAGGCTAAAATTGAGCCGATAATCACTGCGGGGATAATAGCAGTAATCAGGGTTGTATAATTTGTCACATCAGCACTGAATGCTGTAGCTAAAAATGCGATCGCCATTCCAGCGATACCGTAAATGTTGCCTTTTCCTGCGGTTTCTTGGTTAGATAAACCAGCGAGACTAAGAATAAATAACGCACTAGCGGCGATATAGGCGACGGTAATTAAGTTACTTGTCATAAATATTTTTTCGTAGTTTGAGTAATTGACAATAGAGGATAAATAATGCTCTATTATTAGGTTATTCAATTTATGGAGGTTTAATTGTTAAGAATCTTTTAACAATTACACTAATTTAGGTATATTATTAATAGTTGATGACGTACTTTTCTCAGAAAAACAAATAGTTTAATGATTAATTTTTATTTTCTGTAATACTGAATTGCTGTTTTTAACGCTTTAGTAACAGGTAAAGAATTAGAATCAGGACTTTGAGTTTTCATTTCAATAGATGTCCAACCTTGATAATTAAGATTTGTTAAAGTATCAGCAAAAGTCTGATGATCAACTGTACCATCTCCCACTGGCCCTAAATAAGGTTCACTGATATGAAAATGACATAATCGTTGAATAGACTTTTCCAAAGCTGGTTTAATGTCCTCATTGCTTAACATCATACCCGCACTGTCTAAATGAAGCCCAAAACCTTCGCTATTCGTTTTCGTCACAAATTCTATACCCTGTTGAGAATCGGTAATAAAATCACAGTTATAAATACTTGGATTCGGTTCAATACAGAACTTGACTTCATTTTTAAGGGCCAACTCTCCTAAGTTATAAAAAAATTCTTGCCCAATTTTTTCTGCTTCTTGTAAGTCTAAATTTCCAATATTTCTGTTTTTTGGAGAGCCAAAAACTAATACTTTGGCACCTAATTTACTTCCTAATTCAATCATGCCACTAAGATAGTCAAAAGTTTCTTTTCTTTTATGGGCATCCGCAAAAATAGTTAAATCTTGTCTGCCAAATAGTAAGGCTTGAAGGGCAACAATTTCAATACCTTTACTGTGCCAAAAATTTTGATAAGAGTTGATTTCACTATCCTCTGCTAATAAAGGAGAATCCCAGATTTTAGTCGGAGCAATTTCTACTCCTTTTATTTCTAAATCCTGCATTATTTGAGCGATAGATTCTTCTTCTTTCAGTTGCCATGCTATGTTGGAAATCGCAATTTTCATAAATTTATTTCTCTATTTTATTTACTTTTTATTAGGATCTCAATTTATTTTAGACGATATCGGTTTAAGGTAATCAGCATGAAAGAGATTAAGTTCTCCAATGGTTTCTATTTTTCCACAAGCTAAGATAAAACCTCGCTCTTGGGGAATTAAATTTGAGTTTGTCACTAACCATGTGTAATTAAAGGTATCCATAATGGTGGTGCCCGAATTAATTTGAGCAAAGGCTTCTGGCTCTTTTTTTAACCATGGGGCAAAAGTTTTTAATCCTTCTCGAAAATCACTAATTCTGATATTGGGTAAATGACTATCGGCGATCGCACTATCTTCTACTAAATTAATATATGAACCCGGATTATTACGAAAATAGGCAGTTTCTAAACCTACAGGGCAAGAAAGATGAGATGTGTCAGGAAAATAACTAATTTGTTTAATAATAATGGGAGCGATAAAACTAATGATCACTAAACTTAGACTCAGAATCGGTAAAACTTGATCTTGACGAGACCAAAGTTGGGATGAATTTTGTGAGATATTACCTGAAGAAAATAATTGACCTAAGTTTTGGGGAATAACATTTTTTTGTATCAATGAAGAAAAGGCAAAATTAACAATAGGTTTAATAGCGTAAGCTAATATTAAAGTTAAACCGATAGCCGAAAGAACGGGAAAAATAATAACCGTAGCGGCATAAACTCTTAACCCTCCATCTTGTACTGGTGCAAAGGGTATAGAGGCAATCACACCGAAAAAATAGAAAATTACTAGGGAAGCGATCGGATCTTTTATAAACTTTTTTAATATAGATCCGAACAATCCAATGACACCTAAAAATCTGAGGCCAGATTCTAATTCATTTCTCTCCATAAAAAAGATCGATTTATAATTGTCCAAGAAAAAGTTTTGCCACTGTTTTATGATGCCTTTAATGGAAGCAATAGGATTATTTTTGATCGTTTCCCAAACTATAGCATTGGTTTTATCTGAAAACTCAGAGCCTCCTAATTTATTGATTTCAGGATAATCTTGGTATATTTGTGTCCAGTTGGTTTCTGTGATCACTCCATAAAACATTAGGGCAAAATTAGCGTAAGATGAACCAGTGTCAGGATGCCCAATGATTTTCAACAAAAGAGAATTGAAGATAAAACCCAGTAAAACAACACTGAATCCCCATAGTGCGAATTTACTAGAAAATAACTTTGATTCACGAAAGACATAACCACCCCAGAAAATTAAAGTCGGTAAAACGAAAAATGTACCGGTACGAGCGTTAAGGGCAATGGTTAGGATAAAAATTCCTAATAAGGCTATGTTTATGCTTATCTGCTTTGCACCCCTTAACAACAACGCAAAACTCAATGTACCTAAACATAATCCGATATTCTCTGTCAATAAAGAACCGATTAAAGGTCTGATAAATATAAATAAACATAAAATCACTAGAACCCCTGCAGTTGTACCATAGGATCTTTGAAGTTCTTTTACGACAAAAAAGCAACTAATGGCAATTAAAGCCGTTAAAATAGCTATACTTATCTGTAAATTTTGTTGAGTCAGTTTGAAGACAAATGATAATATACCAACAAATATCGGTCTTGAATCATGTGGACTATTTATCATTGTTAAGCCTTGTAACAAATTTCTTGTGTGCCAGTAATATCCGTTAGCATCGCTCCAAGGAAGTAAACCACCTAATAAGTAAGATTCACTTACTCCTGTACTCCAAAGTCTAGCTAAGGGTAAAGCAAATAAAGCGAGAGTTGAACTTAAACTCAAGGCGATACCTAACCATCCCTTTATGCTGTAAGTTATATATAGTAATATTGCAAAAATGACCAATAACCATGAAAAACCATGTCTGATTGCATCGCCCATTTCTGATGGTAAATCAATTATCAAAATACCTGTGTAAATTAAAAAGGGAATTATGATACAGAAAATTATGCTTAAATTTTTTTTAACTTGATCAAAATTAATTTTATCCATTGAATTTGGGTTTTCTTTTATTTTTTAATTTGACTTCTGTTTTAATACAAATTCCCTTAATTCTTGAAAAACTATTTTTTTACCGTATAAATAGCCCTGTTGATCACTACTAAATAAATCAAAATATTTGGTTCGCATATCATAATTTGCAGGATTATTTTTAGGTTCTTCGCTAAATTTAAATCCGAAGGCTTCTAGTGCCACTTCTGCTACACTAACTGGTTCAGTGGCAAAGTTGACTAACTTTAATTCATGGTCAAGGGCGATCGCCAAATCTTCCCAAAGATGTGCTAAGTTATAAAATTGAAAAACACTATCTTTATGTATCCAATCGCCAATATTATTGTTAAGAAAATCATAGATAATATTTTTTTTCAATCCTTCACCAAAAAGGCCGGGCAAACGTACAATTAAACTATCAAAATTTTCTTGTACAAATCGCTCTAATTCTAAACGATGCTTACCATAGGGTTGTAAAACTTCCACGTCAATTTGTGTATATTCATCTACATTAATAGGATTAGGATAAACGTCAACGGTGGAAATTAAAATTAATTTATTAGTGGATACTTGAGCTAAACAATCCATCAATTTTTGCAAATTTTCTTTATCCTTGATAGGCTCTTTATTTGCTAACCATTTCACCGCAGGTGCACCTGCACAGACTACGATATCATAACTTTTTCCTTGAATGGACTCGATATTTTTTGAGTTATAAAAATCATCAAATTTTTGCTGTGAAATCAGATTACTTCCCACAAATCCCGTGTAACCGATAATAGCTTTACTCATATTTTCAATAACTTTAATAATAATTTATTTTTTAGGAGGATTAAATTTATTTAAACAGGCTTTAAACAATGTGGATAATACCGTCAAATTGCCTTTGATGGGACTAATTTTTGTCGGTGTTGGTCCTTTATGGGGATAACATCTAGTTACGGGCAATTCCCTCACTTTATAGCCCAGATGAACAGAGCGAATGGCTAAATAATAATGCAATTCATAACCTGAGAAAACCTCGCGAAAAGGTGCGACTCTGGAATCGACTAATAATCGACGACTATAACCACGAAATCCGTTAGTTGTATCCGTATATCTAAAACCCGATGCAAGGCTAATCAAAGGGGCGTGAATAAGTCTGACAGCCCAATATCTTGCCCAAGGAGTATTTACCGCTTTGCCACCCGGCACAAAACGTGAGCCTTGAAGATGATCATATCCTTCCCCTAAGGCTTCCACAAAAGTAGGAATAGCAGAGGGATCATCTTTATTGTTTCCGTCAATAGTTATAATTCCCTCATAACCTTCAATTAAAGCATAAGCAAACGCCATACGCATCTGTGTGCTTAACTTTCCAGTGTCTTCCTTCGTCAATAATGTTCTTACATGAACATTTCTCAGAAAATCTAAATCTAAAGAACCATCAGTACTACCACCATCGGCAATAATTACATCAATATTTTTAGAGATTTCGAGCATTTTCTCTAACTGTTTTTTGATTTTTTCGCCCTCATCAATAACAAAAATACAAACACAATATTTAGTTCGTTTTGGGGCAAATTCAGAGGTTAAATAATTGGGTAATTCCCAGTTTTCATAATCTAAATACCTTTGATAATTAGTCATATTTTTATCCTTTTATTTAAGTTATTTTATAAAAATTTTATCAGCTCCTTAGGTTTTAAAGACGGTATATTTTTAGGCATATACTTTTCTTAATTCATATACATTTGTCTTTTCTTCTTATTCTTCTATGGTCAAAAATTCATGTAATTCTTGAATTGCAATAGGTTCTGAATAGACATTATTTTCCGACTGATAAACGGACTCAAAAGAAGCGATCGCCTCTAGAAGTTTATCAATAGCTTGTTGTTGAGTTTTTCCTTGTCCGACTAATCCATTTTCCAAACAAAGTGAAACCCAATATTTTTGATTTTTTCTGAGTATTATTGTATGAAAATTCATAGATTTTAACTAATATTTTAAATGTTATTATTTTAGCTTTATTTTAGAGTGTTATATCCTCAGATTCTTGTACTATATTAGGTCTTTCTTCCTTCGCAATCAATACGGAACTAGTTTTTTCCTCTGCAATATAATAAGCCGCCCATCCCCTAGATTTAGAAAACATCAAGCCAATATATTCACACAAGATAGCTAAAATGATCGAGATGAAAAAAAACATTACACTATTTTGAACAGATAATGTTACCCAACCCTCCACAACTTTTTCTTTGAATAAATAAATAGCCGTAATATAGCCCATATATAAAAGATTGAAAAGACTAGCACCGAGACTTAAATAACTGGCAAATCGGAGAGGGTGAGCGGAATTGAGAAAAATAAGTCTTAAACCAAGGTTAACAGACTCCAGTAATCCCCTTGTTTTTGTTCTTCTATATCTCCTGATTGGTTCATAGATAAAAGTTTCGTTTCTGTAGCCTATATAAACACTAAGTAGTCGTAAGTAACGGTATTTATCTTCAACTTGGAGTAAGGCATTAACTGCTTGTCTGCTCAGTACTCGAAATTCAGTGGCATTTTTTGTTAAGGAGATTTTTAAAAACTTTGTACAAATCCAATAAAATATATTAGCCCCAATTATCATCCATAAAGGTTCGCCAAGACGATGTTTACGCACTCCCACTAGTATATCTGTCCCATTTCGACATTGTTCTACCAGTTTAGGAATAAGTTGGGGCGGATCTGATTCTGGAAGCATTACTACCACAAAATCTCCTATTACTGAGTCTAAACCTGAAGAAATAGCGATTTCTGTGCCGAAGTGCTTGGAAAGACTAATAAATCTAATACACTCATATTCTTTTAACAGTAAGTTTACTCTGGCAACAATGTCATCTTCTGAGCCATCATTAACGAGAACCAGTTCATAATTAGTGTAATTATCTCGCAATATGGGTATAACTTCGGCGACAAAAGACTCGACTATCTTACTATCGTTATGAAGTGGCGTAATTACGGAAACAAAACATTCAGAGGTTGCCATAAAGTTTTTTGTTTAAAATATCATCATATTTAGTCGAAAAACCATCCTAGATTAAAAAATCGAGTTGGGCTGGAATATCGTAAACATTATCAATTTTTCCTCCTAAAATACAAGTCAAATTAGCTAAGCCTTGATTTTTCTTGAATAAAATTGGTCTGCTGTCATCCACTTCACTTTGAGGTAAAACTGTCTTGACTTCCCAAAGTGAATCTATATATTGAGAATCTTTGAGCATGGGTAAATAGCGAATAACATCTTTAATCATGTAGGGATAATTGCTTTTTCTCACTGCGCGATCGAAAATATTATCAGTATTATGGACAGACTTTTCGGTATCTTGCCAATAACAGTGAGGAGTATATCGAACATGGGAGAGTGTGTGTAAATTTCGGGCTGGAAAAGGCATCAGAGAAAAAAAAGGACCACACATAACGGTAATCCCCATATTTTTTAGAGGTTCTGGCACTTCAATTAATGCCATTTCCGCCAATTCATGTTTTAAGGGAATAGTTGGTAAATCAGATGCTGAAAGAATATTATTTAGTCCTGAATAGGTACAATTAAAGACATATTGAGCCGTTACTTGTCCAGGTTTTCCGTCTTTATTATCTTTTAATCGAGTATAAAAATTAACTTCAATTAGTCCTTTATCCCTAAAATTTTTGAGGTTAAAAACTTCTGCGTTTAATTGTACCTCTATTTTTTCTTTCTCCAGCTCTTCACACATTCTTTCTTTGAGTTTGACGGCATCAAAAGCATATTCTTTGGTAAGAAACACCTCCTCAATTAAGTGACTTTGAAACAGTTTTTTAACAGCGGGGGATGCTATTTCAAGGGGAGAACCAATGCGATCGCAAAATGTTTTAAACTGATTAGCATTAACCTTGGAAAACATTTTTCCCACAGCATAGTATTTCTCGAA
This sequence comes from uncultured cyanobacterium, assembly GCA_963749915.1. Taxonomy (GTDB): domain Bacteria; phylum Cyanobacteriota; class Cyanobacteriia; order Cyanobacteriales; family Cyanobacteriaceae; genus Geminocystis. The sequence continues at coordinate 402,724 of CAVVOP010000005.1, read as the reverse complement.
ATCGCTCTTGATGCACTCCCGATATTCCTCGATAAATCCGGGAAAACTAATTCGAGAACGCAGGGCGGTTAAAATACTTCTGGGATAATGATAGCCGTTGTGTACTCTAGCTTGATTATTATAAGAGGCACGTTGTAATAAATCAGACTCCTTTTCCAAAATTAAAACCGATTTCAGGTATTTTTTGAGATATAGAGATAATTGACAACCAAAAAAACCTCCTCCAATTACCACCACTTCATATTGAATAGAATTTGTCATGTTAAAAAACTATTTGGTTATAAAAAAATATGATGACAATAATACTACAACAATTTTTTAACTACGGGCAACATAGACAATGCCCATTAGGATAAAAATAACCCCAATAATTCGCTCTAAGTTAATAGACTCTCGCAACCAAATAGCTGACATAAATAAAACAAACACAAATCCCAAAGAAATAAAAGGATAAGCATAACTGACATCTACACGTCTTAACGCCAACAGCCAGAAAAGTAAAGCCCCCACATGAAGAGAAACCCCCGCAATAACTTGGGGAGTAGAAGCGGCTTTCAGCAAAAAGTCGAAAACATTACTAATTTCGTTACCAATTCGGTTCGTACCAACTTTTAACATTATTTGAGCCGTTGATGAACAGATAATACTGGTGAGAATTAGAAAAATATTGAAACTGTTATTGTCCATTTAATTCAATACTTGTCGAATATCTGATAAATTACTAGCCAATCATAAAGTAAACAGACCCAAGTAGCAAGAAATCAATTTGGCCGCCATTATTCATGAAGATTTGAGAAAATCGTCAAAACCCCTGCCTGGAAAATTGATTGCTTAATACTTATTTGCCTCAAAAACCCAGTCTTGATTTACAACCGAAAGACTTACCTGCACTACCTCCTGCTATTTTTTAATTCCATCGAACTCACGTTCATCAAGTATTTTACTTCTCACTAACGCCCCTTGATAGATAGGAAAAATTAATCACCGTGATAAATTAAACTCATCCTAAAATTCTTTACAATTCTTAATAAATTAGTAATAATAAAATCATCATAGAAAGATAACACTTTTGCTTTTAACCGCAAAAGCTTGTACCTCGGGAATTTAATTGCAATTATAAAAATATGACTACCACTTTACAGCAACAACAGCAGTCTTCTGCATGGGAACAGTTTTGCCAGTGGATCACTTCTACCAACAACCGCTTATACGTAGGCTGGTTCGGTACTTTGATGATCCCTACTCTGTTAACTGCCACCACTTGTTTCATCATCGCTTTTATCGCAGCTCCTCCCGTTGACATTGACGGTATTCGTGAGCCTGTAGCCGGTTCCTTATTATACGGAAACAACATCATCTCTGGTGCCGTTGTTCCTTCTTCTAACGCTATTGGTTTACACTTCTACCCCATTTGGGAAGCAGCTTCCTTAGATGAGTGGTTATATAACGGTGGTCCTTACCAATTAGTAGTATTCCATTTCTTAATTGGTATCTTCTGCTATATGGGTCGTCAGTGGGAATTATCCTTCCGCTTAGGAATGCGTCCTTGGATCTGTGTTGCCTATAGTGCACCCGTATCTGCCGCAACTGCTGTATTCTTAATCTACCCCATCGGTCAAGGTTCTTTCTCTGATGGTATGCCTTTAGGAATTAGCGGAACTTTCAACTTCATGTTTGTGTTCCAAGCAGAACATAACATCTTGATGCACCCCTTCCATATGTTAGGAGTAGCCGGTGTGTTTGGTGGCTCTTTATTCTCAGCAATGCACGGTTCTTTAGTAACCTCTTCTTTAGTGCGTGAAACCACGGAAACTGAATCTTTAAACTACGGTTACAAATTCGGTCAAGAAGAAGAAACCTACAACATCGTTGCAGCTCATGGATACTTTGGTCGTTTAATCTTCCAATATGCTTCCTTTAACAACAGCCGGGCGTTACACTTCTTCTTAGGTGCATGGCCTGTAATTGGTATTTGGTTCACCGCAATGGGTGTAAGTACCATGGCATTCAACTTAAATGGATTCAACTTCAACCAGTCTATCTTAGATAGTCAAGGTCATGTAATTGGAACTTGGGCAGACGTATTAAACCGTGCCAACATCGGAATCGAAGTCATGCACGAACGTAATGCTCACAACTTCCCCTTAGATTTAGCTAGTGCAGAACCTGTATCTGCTCCTGTAATCAACGGTTAAGTTTAATAACTTGAATAATAACTAAAAAACATTCTCTATTAATTTAATTTAGGGGGTGTTTTTTGGCGTTTTTGTGATGGTTTCATTTATTTTTATAAATATCAAAAAACTTTCTTAATATAAAGTTAACTTAAAACTTATTTTCACCACAAGATCGTTCATTTCACTTTAAAAAATAACTACTTCCCCCATATTAAATCTTTACTTAAGTGTTTCAACTATCAGTAAATGTTTATACCGAATAAATACTTAAAATGGTCTATTATAAAGGCGTTGTAGTCTTGATAATGTTGATTTCACTGATTTATAAAATTTGTGGATAATTTTTATAAATTTAGATACAATGACGACATATTTAGATATCAAAAAGGGTATATTAAATTTAGAACCAATATTGGAATCATAAATTTATTGATGGTCCCATTAAACTGGTAATGATAAATCATGAACCCAAAGGGATAATAGGGAACATTATTTTCTATTATTTAGTCATAACTACTCTCAAATATAGCCAAATTTATTTACTAATTGAATACGACCCACAACTATAATCCCATGTTTTTCTCTAACACTAGTCTGGTGCAAATATTTTTTTCTTCTGTCTCTTCTCGTTCTTACGATCAAAATTCTTCCCATGCACATATTTCCGCCAATAGTTTCATGAAGCGGTTTATCGATATTCTCGGTGCAATAGTGGGTTTATGTATCACTGGTTGTCTTTTTATCCCAGTGGCGATCGCTATAAAATTAGATAGTGAGGGACCTGTTTTTTATCGTCAAACCCGTTGCGGATTACTAGGGAAAACTTTTCGCATCTGGAAATTTCGTTCTATGTATTCTGATGCAGACCAAAAAAAGCATTTAGTCGAAAATCAAGCTAAAGGTCATATATTTAAAAATGACCAAGATCCCCGTATTACTAGGGTAGGGAGGTTTTTACGAAAAACTAGCCTAGATGAATTGCCTCAATTTTGGAATGTGTTAATGGGTGATATGAGTTTAGTGGGAACTCGTCCCCCAACCTATGAAGAAGTTAAACATTATGATAAATATCATTGGTTACGCTTAAGAGTTAAACCTGGTATGACTGGAGAATGGCAAGTCAACGGTAGATCTTTAGTAGATGATTTCGAAAAAATTGTATCCTTAGATTTGGACTATCAAAAGAAATGGTCTGTATGGTACGACTTAAGTTTAATCCTCGAAACCATAAAAGTTGTTTTTCATTGTAAAGGGGCTCAATAATACTCCATATGTATGATGGAAGAATTTCTTGCTTTTTTACAATTTATTAATATAACCTGAGTATTGGATAAGGGAATCAGCTCTAATAGTTATAGATTAAGAAATTTGCTCAAATCCGATATTACTGTTGTTAAATTGTCTAGATTCAATTCCCGTGATTTGTGTTTAAGAATATCAATAGTGTAGAGATTCAAAACTACTATTTAAGTATAAAGCTCCTGAATCCTGAATTCTGTCTCCTGTCTCCTATCCTAAAGGACTTGAAATAAATGTGTCGGGCCGTCAGCGCTGAGGTCTAGATTTATTTGTCGAAAAATATCGATTAAAGTTTAAACCAAAAATAGGATTACTTTTCCACAAATAATAAAAATAAGTCCCGATAATAATTAACAAACAAATAAAACCTAAAGTATTATAAGTATCAATAATTCGGTTAACACTCCAACCCACATCGGTATTTAAAATGTTCAAATCACCGCCAGAATCTCCTCTCCCTCCCCAAAAAGTCCCCCAAGGAATTTGATCTTTTCCTAGGTTTATTCTATGCCATTTCGTAAAACTACCCCAAAAAGTGATCGCACCTATTATTAAGGCAAAAAAACGCCAAAATTCCCAATAAAATTTATCTGGTAAACGCCAATAAAAAGCAATAATTAATAAGGTACTTAAATAAAATTCTCCGCCAATACCTCCAAAATATAATAACATTTGATAGGTAGAATAAGAAGTATTCCATGTCAAAATAAATTGGATGATTGCGAAAATAAAGCATATAAACATGGTACTTTTCTTCTGTTCTTTCCAACCACCATAGAATGTTAAAGAAAGTAGAATTAAAATTCCAAAATACACAAACAATGAACGAGTAGGGGCAATAATTGTTCCGGAAAATGTTACCATAGCACGATAACCGGACAACCAGGCAATGGTTGAATGACCAAATTCGTGAACCCACATACTAATAAACCATACTAGAGGATCGATAAAATTAATGGCAAAAGCAATTAAAAAAGCGATAGGAAAAGCATAAGTATTAGTAACAACTTCTGCTTGTGCTAAATGAATAGCGGTATTATATTTTTCAACTTTATGGGCATAAATTCCTGTGCAAATTTTGATTTCTTCTTGCCAAATCAAGTTATTTTTATGATCAAGACTTAATATTATTACAGAAGTTTCTGTATCTTTTAAAATCTGCCCAAGATTATCATAAATTAATTTAGTTATTACCTGTTTTTTTGCTGATTTAATATTATTAAGACGGATTTCTAAATGATCAACATAAGATTCCACTTTTATCCCAATACCAAAATTCTTTAACTTGCGATTAATAGTTCTAGTCAAATAAGTTTCATATTGTTTCTTTTCTATTTTTGCTTTATTTTCTTGTTGATTTTTATAATATTCCGTAAGTTGAGAATGAGCGTATTTTAGATCAGCTAAATCTTGTTTATTACCCGTTTTTAATTTTTTTCCGATAAGTTTATAATAACTTTGCTCAACATCTTCTAATGTTGCGTCTGAAGTAAGATAGAGTATTTTATAACATTGCTCAAGGCTTGAATTATCCATTGTTTTGGGGGGGTAATCTTCTCAACATCTATTTAAAATATACAATTAGGATTAGTTGCATAATTTATCTTTTTTTATTGTTTCATTGGCCCTAAATCCCACTAAAACCGCTTCATTATCTTTAATAAATAAAGGCCTTTTTAACAACATAGCATCTTTGGCAAAAGCAGTGATCCATTGTTCCTCCGTCCAAGAATTTTTTCCTTCACCTAAAGCACGATAAGATAGACCAGAAGTATTGCCCATGGACTTGACCCCAAGGGATTTTACCCAATTGGCGATCGCCTCTTTTTCCGGAGGATTTTCTTTCGTATTAATAAACTGATAATCAACATGATTTTTGTCTAACCATTCTCGGGCTTTTTTACAGGTGCCACAGTTAGGGATACCATAAACTAATAGTGTCATTTTCGTTAGTTCTCTATAATTAATTATTATTTTGAGCTTATACTGGAAACAAATCCCACTACCTTTTAATATTATCCATTTTCGATTAATCTCAATCTATAAGTTTACTACTCTAGCTGGATTTTTGTGAGTTCATGATTAATCAACAAACCGCCATATATCGAATATTAGATGCTAATTTAGATCGTGCCAGAGAAGGATTGAGAATAGTGGAAGAATGGTGTCGCTTCGGCTTAAACGATAAGGAAACGGCGACTAATTGTAAAGAAATGCGTCAAGAATTAGCTAGTTGGCATTCCCCAGAATTCCGCACAGCTAGGGATACCCCCCATGATGTGGGTAGAGATGTAACGCATCCTCAAGAAGCTGAAAGAGAAAATTTACAGGACTTATTACAAGCCAATTTGTGTAGAGTACAAGAAGCCTTAAGAGTATTAGAAGAATACGCTAAATTATATGATGTTGAGTTTGCTGCCGCCATGAAACAAATGCGGTATCAAGTTTATACCTTTGAAAGTAAACTGTTAGGACAATCCCGTTTTCAATTATTAGCCGAATCTTCATTATATTTAGTAACTTCTCCGACGGATAATTTTTTCACGGTGATAGAATCTGCCTTAAAAGGGGGTTTGAAATTAGTACAATATCGTCATAAAAATCAAGATGATTTAATTAAACTTAAAGAGGCATATAAATTAAAACAATTATGTAATAATCACAATGCTTTGTTAATCATTAATGATCGTATTGATATTGCTCTGGCCGTGAATGCCGATGGAGTACATTTAGGACAAACAGATTGCCCCATCGGTTTGGCCCGTCAAATTTTAGGCACAGGTAAAATCATCGGCAAATCAACCACTAATCCTCAAGAAATGGCAAAAGCCATCGCTGATGGTGCTGATTATATTGGAGTCGGACCTGTTTACGAAACGCCGACCAAAGCAGGTAAAAAGGCCACCGGACTAGAATATGTTCGTTATGCCGAAGCTAATGCGACAATTCCTTGGTTTGCCATCGGCGGCATTGATAATAATAATATTCGGGATGTGGTTAAAGCAGGGGCAAGGAGAATAGCGGTAGTTAGGGCGATTATGGAAGCAGAAAATCCTATAGAGGAAACTAAAAATCTCTTGAAGAACTTTTAATATACTATCCTACATTCCGCACGTCAATTTGCACTATGCAAAGTAATACCCAAACAGCTTATTTATAAAATATTTCTAAAGCAATCAGAAAATGAAATCAAGATTAAACAAACATAAACAGTGTCGAAATCTGTATAATGCGATGCCAAAGGCACAGCAAAGCTGCCCGCCAAAAATAATTAATATATGTATTACTTATAGTTAAATTGCGTAAAAGTCAACGGAAACTAGAGAATATATTACAAATGCTGGATTGGATTAATGGGTAGTTCAGTTCACCTATTAAATTCCTCTAAACCCTGTTATCATTTCCATACACTTACCCGGAGTAAGACGAAAGGGTTGAGTTTGCCCCAGATTGCCGATCGCACCTAAAATAATGCCGATTAAAATAATACTACCTCCCCAGTATTGAGCCGCTGTCGGTACTTCTTGCAGAATTAAATAAGCAAGGGCGATCGCCGCAAGGGGTTGAATGGAGTTAGTTAGAGTAAGTTCGGCAACTGAAGCGTTTTTTAAACCCGCAAACGAGAACAATTGACCAGCAGCCACGATAATCGCCCCATAAATCAGCATCCATACCCAAAGAAATGGGGAGAAGGCTTCAGCAAAATGTTGCGAACCATAGATATAGTGAGCCAAAAGGAAAAAAACTATAGTGCCAATTGTGGTGCGAAATAAACTAAAAAATCCTAAAGGAATTTGTTGCAATTTTAATTTACTCAAAACAGTGGCTACTGCTAATAACAGAGCAGCGATCGCGACTTGTAATTCTCCTTTATCTAAATGAATTAAACCACCCATCATGGTTATAGTTGATTGCGAACTTGCTAAGAATGCCGTTATACCTACTCCCACAAAAGAGATCACAGAACCAGCAATTGTCCAAATATTGACTGGCGATCGCAGTAACCAAATGCTCAAAGCCAGAGTAACTGGCGGTTCGAGACGACCAATTAAGACCACATTAGTAACGTTAGTATTATCGAGAGCAGCAAAAATCAATCCGGGGGCGATCGCACCAGATAAAATAGCGATAATTATCAAACTAATCCAATCCTTGCGGGTAAACTGTTGCAATCTTTTAGGGTTTAATTGTGGGTAAAAAATTGGTAGCATTACTGCTAAGGCAAAAATATTACCCACAAACAAAACATTACAAAGAGAAATAGGATTTCTCCCATCAATTAGGTGATTTTCACCAATTTCGATGATTTTCCGAGTCACAGAGCTAGAAGCAGCACCGATAATCAATGCCACCCACAAAGAAACGGAACTGGGAATACGGTTTAATATTGGGGAAATAGAATTATTTGTCATTGGTTGTGATCCATTAAATTGTTTTTAATATCTGACTTTATTTTCAATTATTGATTTTGCGCTGACGGATAAGTCGGGCGTTCGGCAAACTGGATATTAGCCTTGTCAAAAGCAGGTTTAAGACGACGACGACATTCGCGAATCACTTTACGAAATACCCCCGGTTTAGTTTGAAAGCGCACACCAATGGTAAAACCATAACCATCAATGTCTTCAACTCCTCGTACTTCTGCTTCTTGAATTAACTCACTCCAGAAATTATCGGCTTTCATTTCGTCAATTATTTGCTGGATAACTTCAATGGTGCGATCCACATCAGCACTAGAATGAACTGGAATATATAATTTTGCCCGCGCCCAATCTTTTGAGAGATTATTAACTTGTTTAATATCACTATTAGACAGAGTAATTAAATTACCTTGTCGGTTACGCAAAGAGGTTGAACGTAAGTTGAGACGTTCCGCCCTGCCAAAAGTATTGTCGTTAAGAGCAACAAAATCGCCGATCGCATATTGATCTTCCATTAAAATCAACGTACCGCTAATTAAATCGGCTATTAATCGCTGAGAACCAAGGGAAATGGCTAAACTGAGGATTCCTGCCCCTGCTAGTATGGGAGTTAAAGGAATACCCAATCGAGATAAAACTAATAAAATTGCTGCTGTAATTAAAATAGTTGCGGTCGCGCCTTTGATAATAGGGGCAAAACTATCAGCCCGAAGTAACCATCTTTCTAGTTGCTCTGGGGAAAGAGTTTGACGATGTTGTAGCCATTTTTCTAAGGTTCGATCCACTAAAATACCACTTCCTTTAGCCGTGGCGATCGCAATTACTAAAATACCCAATAATAAAGGTAATTCTAAGACAGTCCACTCCCAAGCACGAGTAAAAGGAAATAGTCCCAAGATTAGAGCAATAACCCCAAGCCAAATTGCAACCTGAGTCACTTGTAGTAGGTAAGTTTGCAAACCTTGACTACTAAGCATCCGACGATTATGGAGTTGTTCTGTTGCTAGTTCGTGACAATATCCAGTAGAACTTACCTCCTCTTCATCCGTCCCCACAGCCATCATATTGGCTGTCATTTGGCGATCGCAGGAGATTTTTTGCTCTCTTAAAGCTACTTCTCTTTTTTTGAGTTGCTTTTGTAAAAGCCAGATCATTGTACTTAAGGCGATCGCACTTAAAATTAAAATCCCTGCTAACCTTGCTTGTCGTCTGAGATAGTTTGGTTGTCTTTCTTGCCATGCTTGTTTGAGTGCTTTCTGAGTTACTTTGGCAATGTAGTTAGAGGATTCTTCTAAGGTAAATCCAGCTACCCGTGCATCTAAGGGAGTGAGGATAAATAAGGGTACATCCTTAAGCTTGTCATTGTCAGAGGCGACAATTTTGGTATGATCTCCTTTATCGTGTACTTCAACTCTTAAGCTTTCTGGCTCAAAATCTTCTTTTAGTAACTTATATAAAGAGTCTTCGATAAATTCAGCACGATTGTCTAACGGTTCGCTTGTTTTGCTATCATTAGCCCTCATCCCGGCGATGGTAAATAAAGTTCTACCATCGAGTTTTACGGGTGTCATGGTGATAATTTCCTGCGTACCGATAGTTGTACTAGGGGAACTGCCAATCTGTTCCTTATTAGAAGGTAATTGAGCATTAACAGCAATACATGATACAAGTAGGGTGACGAGGAAACCACTTACTACTATAATTATGAAGCGGAGCAAGACATAATGACGCTTAAACATAGAAGTTCGTCAATTAAACTGTATAGTATTATTTTTCAATGATTCGCAAGACATGACCATCAGGATCGCGAACTAAAAAACCTTTCTTAAATCCCAATTTGGAATCGCCCAGTGTTACTACTCCAGAAGAAACTAAACTATAACCTTGATTTTCCAGATGTTGTGCTAGGTTTTCTACATTATCAACTATTAAAGTAGTTTGCCAGTGAATTAAATCATTAGCACGTTCATCAAGAGGAAAAGGTTTTCCATCTCTAGGTGTCAGGTATTCTAAAAACTCAATGCCAATTCCTTTTGATGCTTTTAAACTACTAATATGTAACCTCGCACCAAAGACATTGTTTAGGTGTTCTTGTTCATTGCCATAATTTGTGCTTTCTCCTTTCAGTTGTAGTCCTAATAAATCTTGATAGAAATTAAGACTAGCGGGGGTATTAGCAATGGCGATCGCAGTATGATCGATACCTAAAAATAATTTATCTGTCGGACTTTGCCATCTCGGATCGCCTTTACCATCAGGAAAGTGAATAATCTCAAGATTATGTCCATCAGGATCGCGGAAGTAAAACGCTTCAATTCCTGCTGCTGCTGTTAGGTATTCTGGTAAACGTTGGGGTGCAGTAGAAACTTGCTGTACCTTATTTTCTCTTAAATGCTGATAAGCTTGATCCATATCGCTGACAACAATAGCAATGTGTTGAAAAGTGCGATCGTTACTCCGAGAATCAACGGACATTGGTTTACCTTTAGGGGTTAAATATTCGGTTAATTCCAAAACTTCCTCACCTAATTGCATCCTTACTACCCGCATTCTAATCCCAAATAAACCTTGTAGATGTTCGTATTCACTACCCCAAACTTCCACATCAGAAATCTTCTGAAAAGATAGCACTTCGGAATAAAATGCGATCGCTTTTTCCATATCATCGACTGTTATTCCTGCTGACTCTACCTCTTTAACAGGGGATAAAAAGGCAGTAGTTTTATTTTGAGCAGTAATATTATTTAGATTAGGTACATTTTGACTAACAGTTGGATGGTTTACATTAATGGTAGTAAAAATAAAAGTAGTCAAAAAGAATAAAGAGAAACCTTTTATTAATTGCTTTTTCATGGTTAATTTACCTATTTAATGAGCATGAATTGAAAAAGTTTTTAGCTAAGAACTTTTTTTTACGAAGATTTCAATAGAAACTCTTGTAGGACTTAGGCATTGATAAAAAACAAAAACTATTCTTTCCCCCTCTCCCCTTGGGCTACCGTGTACACATATCTGGAGGTTAAGGAGCGAAATGCTCCTCGATCCCCCTAAATCCCCCTTAATCCCCCTTAATAAGGGGGACTTTGACTCTACTTCCCTTTTGAAGGGGGGCTAGGGGGGATCTAATCTAATCTAAACGAGACTGGGCAATTATTAATGACTTGTGTACGTAGCCCCTTGGGATGAGGGGTGTATCACATTTAATTGGTCAATAGCCACCCCCTTAGCACCTCGGCTACACTCCAAGCTTGGGCAAAGCAACCTCTGGGGATAAATGGTGCATCCCCGTCAAAAATTTCGCTGATGCTGCCGATACAACCATCCTGTAAATGATTAGCCATTGGTAAAAGGAAACTACGGGCTAGTTCGGGATGGTGATAAACTTGTAGATGAGCTTGAATAAAATGACCGATTAACCAAGCCCAAGTAGTACCCTGATGATAACTACCATCTCTTTGTAATTGGTTTCCGCCATAGATTCCCACATAATCGGGGTGTTGCGTTGATAGCGATCGCAATCCATAAGAAGTAAGTAATTTTTGTCCTACCTTATCTACTACCATTTTTTGTTGTTCTGGTTGTAGGGGTGCAAGGCTTGTGTCCAAAACCATTGAAGGTAATGACACGGCGAAAATTTGATTGGGGCGAAAACTGGGATCATTGCCATCAGGAGAATCAATTACGTCGTAACAATAACCACCCTCTTCGTACCAAAATTTAGGAAAATGCGATCGCGTCTTATCTACCATTTCCTGATATTTACAGGCAGATTTACTTAAAACCCACATTCCGCACGTCAAACTGTATAAATTCAGATTACGAGGTTAGAGGTTGAACAGTGATTGACTACGACAAGAAATACTCGGTGATTAGTTCTCTAGCTTATCAAGAGAACTCAGATAAATTAGTAGAAAAATGAGCAACGTTTAAGGGATAATTAAATTCAGTTTTTAATTTAATTTTGGAAATGATGTTTTCAGAAGATATACAAGTTCAAACCATTAATCATTTAGGATTAATTGCTGGAGTTATAGATGAAATTGGCATTGAAGAAATTATTAATGATGCCCTCGGTATTGACGAGAGGGAAATCGTGACAGCAGGTCAAATAGTCAAAGCAATTATTCTGAACGGATTAGGATTTATTTCTCGACCTCTTTATCTATTTCCACAGTTTTTTAAAGACAAAGCCACAGAACATTTAATCGGAAAAGGAATACTACCTGAGCATTTGAACGATGATAGAATTGGAAGAATAATGGATAAACTTTATGAAAAAGGATTATCTTCATTATTTTTAATTATTGCTTTAGCCACAGTAAAAAAATATAATATCAACATAGATTTTTCTCATTTAGATTCAACTTCTTTTGCGGTAGAGGGGAAATATAGTCAGGAAAAAATCACCAAAAATTTGGTGAAAGAAAATGCAGAATTAGAGTTAATTAATCAAATTCCAATTAGGATAATTAAAGGTTATTCCCGTGACCATCGACCAGATTTAAAACAATTTATTTTGGATTTAATTGTGAGTAGTGATGGTGATATTCCTTTATTTTTAAGAGTAGCAGATGGCAATGAAAATGATAAAGCAGTTTTCGGCAAAATAGCGAAAGAATACAAATCAATGATAGATTTTGAGACGATGATAGTGGGTGATAGTGCCTTATATACAGAAAATAACCTGAAATTAATGAGTGGAATAGAATGGTTATCGAGAGTGCCACTATCAATAAAAGAGGCAAAAAATTTAGTTTCAGAACTATCAGAATCTGATTTGACTCCAAGTAGTTTAGAGGGATATTTATGGTATGAAGTAAGGAATAATTATGCAGAAATTGAGCAAAGATGGTTAATAGTAGAAAGTGAAAAAAGAAAAGTATCAGAGCTAGAAAAACTAAGGGAAAAAATAGAGAAAGAAAAAGAAAAAACCGAAGAAATATTAAAGAAATTGATGAAAGAAGAATTTAGCTCATCAGAGGGAGCTTATGAAACAGTTGTGAGACTAAATAAGACTTTAAAATATCATCACATAACCGAGCTAAAAATGACAGAAAGTGAGTTAAATAATCACAAGAAAAAATCGAAAAAGAAAGAAGAAAAATCGGGAAAAACTTATCAAGTTACGGCTATTTTGAAATCAGATTTAACGAAAATAAACGAATCAAAAAAAAGAGCAGGAAGATTTGTGTTAGCTACAAATAGATTGGATAAAAGTAAATTTAATTCTGATGAAATTTTAATTAAGTATAAAGAGCAACAAGCCGCAGAAAGAGGTTTTAGTTTTCTGAAAGATCCATTATTTTTTGCCGATAGTGTGTTTTTAAAAACCCCAAAAAGAATCGAAACAATGGCAATGTTGATGGGGTTATGTCTGTTAGTCTATTCTTTGGGGCAAAGAGAAGTGCGTCGCTTATTAGAGGAGAGAAAAACGGGGATAAAAAATCAGCTAGGAAAACTAACGGAACGTCCAACGTTAAGATGGATATTTCAATGTTTTCAGGGGATTCATTTAGTAATAAATCAAGGAATAAAACAGATAGTAAATCTAACAAATGAACGAAAACTAATTTTAAGTTTTTTCCCGATTTCTTGTCATAATTATTATATTTTATCTGGATAACTTATGGGATTTAAGAGTCTAAACATTCTCAATTATAATACCATAAATAAAGAAGAGAAAACTGATAGATTTGCTCTGTTTATTTATTCTCATTAAAGGTGAAGTTATTGACAATGAGATTTTAATTTGAGCAAAGTTCGCAAGTACAAAACGCGAATAAAGAAGATATTGAGTATTATTACTTATATTTTGTCCAAAATAAGTTGCTTGGTTTTAATACTTTTATCATCTTACAAAGTGACGTGCGGAATGTGGGTTCTAAATTTAATTCTTCTGCCAATTTTTCCCACACTTCTATGCTTACTCCTGTGGCTGTTTGATCATTCTTGTCATCAAATTTGACTATTACTCCAAGAGGTTCACCAGCTACTCCTACTTTTAGTTTTGACGAATTAGCTGATTGATTGTTAGTGATTTGTTCTTCTTTGATTTGTGCTTTAACAGTAATAGGATTTAAAGACAAATAAATAATCAATAAAATTTTTAATAATCTATAAAGACTCATGAAAATTACGATATTTTTATTGATTGGAAATTATTATCATAGATATCTTCAACGATTACTGTTAGCTCGCCAAAACATCTTTGAGTTTGTACCAAGCTCCTACAATAGGTAGAAACCAAGCCCGATTATAGTATAAAGGATTGCTGGGAGTTTTGAGATTAAGAAAAGGAAAGTCAGTCGGTTTTTCTAAGATTAAATCCGCCAAATTACGTCCAAAATGGAAAGCATTAGCCACTCCATGACCACAATAACCCATACTGTAGTAAACATCACCCATTTGACCGAGATGAGGCATTTGATCGAAGGTAAATCCTACATATCCGACCCAAGAATATTCAATTTCCACCTTCTCTAATTGGGGAAAAATAGCCTGCATTTGAGGAATCATACGTTTAGCTGAAACTATGGGATCAATTTCTACATAACTGGCTCTACCACCAAAAATCAAACGGCGATCATAGACGCGAAAATAATGGAGATATTTTTTGGAATCAAATACCAAACGGTTATTGATAATTAATTCCTTTGCTATATTTTCATCTAGTTGTTCTGTGGCAATAATATAACTGCCAATAGGGATAACACGACGGCGAATCGCCCTGAGGAAGTCTGGAGTATAACCATTAGTAGCAATGGCAATCTTATCCGTCACAATCTTTCCTTGGGAAGTCTCCACTGCAAATCCACTGTCTTGACGCTTCTGAATACTGTTAACTTCGGTTTTGGCGACGATTTTAACTCCAGATTCTAAAGCAACCTTCATTAATCCTTGTACATATTTCGCTGGATTAAGTCCCCCACTGAGAGGATCTAATAATCCTCCCTGATAATAGTTTGTCCCTAGTTCTTGTCGCAGATTTTCTGGGCTAACTAAGGTGGTTTCGTGCTGATAAACTTCTGCTAGCAGCTTTTGTGCCGCAGCAAAGCCGTTATAATGTCCGGGAGTGCAAGCCGCCCATAATCCTCCTGCTCGACTAAAATCACATTGGATTTGATGTTTTGTGAGGAATTGTTCTAAGCCATCAATAGCTTTTAATGTTTCTTGATAAAAGGCGACGGCTTGATCTTTTCCGTATTGTTTGACTAAAGCACCAGGAGATAACTTTAACCCCGCTAAGGTTTGACCTCCATTACGAGTACTAGCACCATATCCTACTTGATTTTTCTCGATAATGGTAACATTTATCCCTGCTTTGGCGGTAAAAATTGCCGTGGTTAGTCCGGTAATTCCCGCCCCAACAATAACTAAGTCTGTTTCCTGTGGAAGTTCTGTTTCAGGAGCAGAAATAGGATTTTCCAGGGTATCAAGCCAATAAGAATGAGTTTTCATATTTTATTTAGTAGTACCAAGTTGATTTTCTTGTTTAAATTTATTGAATGCCTCAACTAATTCATCTGTGGAGGCTCCTGTAATCATAAAAGCTTTAAACTCTTCTCCTTCACTGAGATAAGCAGAATAAGAAGGATTGAGGTAAGGAAGATAATCGGAGTTTTGGGCGATATGAACTTCATAAAATGCCAACATCAATGATTTAGAATATTCACTCAGCAATTCTGGACTCGCTAAGTGTAAATCAGGAATAGCTTTGAGCAATTTGGAAGCTCCTGCATCGAGTTCTGAAATATCCACATGGGCTTGTCCTTCTTCCAAGACTAGATATCTTTGAGGGGAAGTAATCCAGGGAAAAGTACGTACTTGCTCGAAGATAAACGGCGTAGCGGGGTCATAATTGCCCGCACCTATGGCAATGGGAATTTGAATGTGACTTAAGCCTTTTTCACCAAAAATACTGGCATTAACTGGATTTGAAGCAATTACTGCTTTAACTCTTTTATCTCGAAAATCATAGCTTTTAGGCTCTAATTTTGATGCCCGACACTGTAATAGTAAAGATGTATTTAATTGATGAATTTGCTTACCACAATCTCTTGCTAACTGTTCAAAATTAATCGCTGGAGTTGCACCTGCGATCGCTAATGCGGTATAACCACCATAGGAATGACCATACATACCGACATTATCTAAGTCTAACCTGCCCTCAAATTCACTTTGATTACGTCGTTCTAATTCATCCAAAGTGAAACTAATATCAAGAGGACGATTAATAAATTCATTAATATCGGAAAGATCCTGATAGTAACCTTCTTTAAATTCTTGGGCGTAGATATGATCACTGCCAATATGTTGAGGTGCTACCACCACAAAGCCATAACTAACCAAATGTTTAAGTTTTTCCGCATAGTCACTTGGTTTAGCTGCTAGACCATGAGAAGCGATCACCACGGGAGTTTTTCCTTCTCGCCACTGTTTAGGTTGATAGACCTTGACATAAAACTTACGATTACGTTTAGTATCATTCAAATTCCAAGTTTTTTCCTCTACAGCAAATTTGCCTGGTTGGCGTAAATCAGGTAACTGGGCAAAATCAATCTTCGGACTTTGTTGACCTTCTTGGGCTGATAGTTGAGCTACTTTATCAACAAACTTTTTACTCCCATCTACCACAATATCAATATCTTTAGCAAAAGCGATCGCTTTTCTGACATCAATTTGTACATCTACAGATAAATTTCGTAAAAAATTGAGTAAGGTTAAACCTTCTTCTTGATCCAAAGCGGCAGAAGCAATTGCACCTCTGAGAGCAATTTTGCCACTACTTCCTCCTTGAATATTGATGATAATATCGCCAAAAAAAGTTAAGAGACGATCCCCTTCATCGGTTTTGAGTAAACGGGAGAGAAGAATCGGATCGATATCTATTTTTTTGGTTAATAGTTTACGGAACAGTTCTTTTTCTTCTTCACTTGGCTTAGCAATATTCAGATAAAAAGCCAGATTTTCGTCGATGGTTCCGTCTTGAACAAATTTTTCCAAAGAGCTCACCTTGAGAGTTTCTTTAATGGGACTATAAACAAAATCAATTTCTTCAGCAGAATTAACAGGTAATGAGACATTAAGTGTCGTTAAGATACCAAGACTACACAAACCAAAAATTTGTAGACAAATCTTCGCAAGAGAGTTTTTTTTCCTAAACATAGCAGTAAGTAAATTAATAAAACTATCTGTGTGCATAAACATTAGATAAATATGATTAAGGTTTATAAATTGCTGATTAAGGAGCTGATTTGCTTCTAAGGCGATCGCTTTTAGATTCATACTTCATGACCGTTGTTTTTTTACCGCTGCGACAAAAGCCTCGATCCCATCAGTAACTCGGTCATAAAAATTGCTTTCTCCTATTTCTTCAACTAATCCAGCTTTTCGCATCTCTGTATATAAAGGATCTCGCAATCTTGCCCAAGATAAAACAATATTTTCTTTAGCTAATTCTAAGTGCAGTTTGCCGAGCATCTCTAATGAAGTTGCATCAATTAGGTTAATGATTTCTGCATCAATTAGCACTGTTTTAACAGGAGTGGTTGATTCACGAATTTTCTGTTTTAAAGAACTGCGAAAATAATTGGCATTGGGAAAAATTAAACTACTGCCAAAACGAAAAATTAACAAACCAGGAAAAGTAATTGCCTCTGGATGAAGGACAAGATCACGATACATTTGAGTGTTGGGAATTTGTCCTAAAACAGCAGTATCAGGATGACTAGCTCGATGAATCAAAAGCAGAATTGCTGCAATAACCCCCAAACCGATTCCTTCTAATACACCGACAAAAAGTACGCCAAAAAACGCTAAGAGGGCAACGGCATGTTCTATCTTCCCGAGCCGACGTAAGTTCTTAAAATAACTAATGTTGGCCAAACCTAGCATGGCTTCTATAACAATAGCAGCGAGAGTGGCATGGGGAAGATTGCTAAAGAGGGGCATCAAAAATAATAAGGTCAATAAAACAAAGATCCCATGAACTATAGAAGATACCTGAGTTTTTCCTCCAGAGGACATAGATATTGAGGTTTTAGAGAGGCTTCCCACCACTAAAAAGCCTGAACTTAAGCCAGCGGCTAAGTTGGCAGGGCCTAAGCTAATTAGTTCTTGGTTGGGATCTATTTCTTCCCCGGTTTTTTCCGCTGCTGCCTTAGCTGAACCCAAGGTTTCTGCGTAGCCTATGAGTACGATCGCCAATGAACCACCAATAATTCCTTGAAGTTGGTTCAGAGAAACCATCGGCAGATTCAACGGGGGTAAGCTGGCATCAAGAGAACCAATTAACTCAACTCCTGTGTCTTCTAATCCTAAGAAGGTAACCGTTAAAATTGCCACAACTGCCGTAGTTAAAGCAGAAGGAATCTTGGGGAAATATTCCTTGAGGACAAATAAAATGACGATACTACCAATACCAATAACGGCGGTTGTAATATTTGTCTGGGGAAGATGACGAATAATTGCGGCGAGTCTTTGCCAAAAATTACCCGAACCCCCTTCAATTCCTAAAAGTTTGGGAACCTGACCAATAATTGTCACCCATACCAATCCCTGAATAAATGCTTTCATCACAGGGTTGGGAATAAAGTTCGCAACCCATCCCATTTTCAATAAACCAAACATCAGAAATAGAATCCCGACCGTAAAAGCGATCGCTGATGTTAAAAGTAAGTATTCTTGTGAACCAGAAGTTGCCAAAGCTGCCACTGTTACACTAGATATCAGGGCAGTGGCGGAATCAGGTCCTACTACCATCAGACGGGATGTTCCTAACAAAGCGTAGAAAAACAAGGGAAAAGGAACAGTATATAAGCCAATCAAAGGTGGAACACCAGCAATTCCCGCGTAAGCCATGGATTCGGGTACCATTACTGCCCAAACAGTTAATCCGGCAATTATGTCGGCTCGTAACCAAGATAATTGGTACTTTGGCAACCAACTTAAAATGGGAAAATATTTGGTAATTTTAGAGTTTATCTCTTGATTTTTCATTATCTCTATCACGTTTCTAAATTTGAAAATCCAGAAATTTTATGGGCAGCTTACTGGCATTAACCAAAGCTACCACTTACATAATCTCTGGTTGTTTCTTCTTTGGGGCTACCAAAAATTACATCTGTTTGGTCATATTCAACTAAATAGCCAACTTTACTGCCTTTCCCTAATGCTTCAGCATTAAAAAACGCCGTCATCTCAGCTACTCTAGTCGCTTGCTGCATATTATGAGTAACAATGACGATAGTGTAGTTTGCCTTTGATTCGTGCATTAATTCTTCTATTTTTAGAGTAGAAAGAGGGTCTAATGCTGAACAAGGTTCATCCATTAATATTACTTCAGGTTGGGCAGCAATGGTACGAGCAATACATAATCTCTGTTGTTGTTCACCAGATAAAGAAAAACCACTTTCACCTAATTTATCTTTAACTTCATCCCACAAAGCGGCACGTTTAAGAGAATTTTCCACTAATTCGTCTAAATCCCCTTTATATTTATTAATTCTTGCTCCATAAGCTACATTATCGTACTGCCATACTAATGGAGAGAACTGTGGGCATGGCAACGGGAACGGAAGCCACAGTCAATACCAAACAGAATTTTAACAGAGATACGAAGCTATCTCCTCCATGAAGTCGGACAACAAGAATAATACAAACTAGGACGATCGCCGCAATAATCAAAAAGTCCCCAATCTTTAATCCCACATTTCGCACTTCACTTTGTAAGATGATAAAAGTATTAAAACCAAGCAACTTATTTTGGACAAAATATAAGTAATAATACTCAATATCTTCTTTGTTCGCGTTTTATATTCGCGAACTTTGCTCAAATTAAAATCTCATTGTCAATAACTTCACCTTTAATGAGAATAAATAAACAGAGCAAATCTATCAGTTTTCTATTCTTTATTTATGGTATTATAATTGAGAATATTTAGACTCTTAAATCCCATAAGTTATCCAGATAAAATATAATAATTATGACAAGAAATCGGGAAAAAACTTAAAATTAGTTTTCGTTCATTTGTTAGATTTACTATCTGTTTTATTCCTTGATTTATTACTAAATGAATCCCCTGAAAACATTGAAATATCCATCTTAACCTTGGACGTTCCGTTAGTTTTCCTAGCTGATTTTTTATCCCCGTTTTTCTCTCCTTTAATACGCGACGCACTTCTCTTTGCCCCAAAGAATATACCAAGAGACATAACCCCAAAAACACATTGCCATTGTTTCGATTCTTTTTGGGGTTTTTAAAAACACACTATCTGCAAAAAATAATGGATCTTTTAAGAAACCAAAACCTCTTTCTGCTGATTGTTGCTCTTTATACTTAATTATTATTTCATCTGAACTAATTTTATTTTTATCTAATCTATTTGTGGCTAACACAAATCTTCCTGCTCTTTTTTCTAATTCCGTTATTTTGGTTAAATCTGATTTTAAAACAGCACTAATTTGATAAAATTTTCCGAGTTTTTCTTCTTTCTTTTTTGTTTTTTTCTTTTGATTATTTAATTCAATGCAGCTAATTTTTATCTCGGTTATTTGATGATATTTTAACGTCTTATTCAGTCTCAATATTATTTCTTCTGCTCCTGGTGACGAGCTAAATTCTTCTTTCATCAATTTCTTCAATTTTTCTTCCGTTTTTTCTTTTTCTTTCTCTATATTTTTTCTAAGTTTTTCAAGATTCTGATACTTTTCTTTTTCCACTTTCTACTATTAGCCATCTCTGTTCAATTTCTGCGTAATTATTCCTTACTTCATACCATGAATATCCCTCTAAACTACTAGGAATAAAATCAGATGATGGTAATTCTGAAACCAAATTGAGGGCATCTTTTATTGATAATGGAACTCTTGATAACCATTCCATTCCGTTCATTAATTTGAGGTTATTTTCTGTATATAAAGCACTATCACCCACTATCATTGTCTCAAAATCTATCATTGATTTGTATTCAGAAGCTATTTTTCCGAACATTGCTTTATCATTTTCATCGCCGTCTGCTACTCTTAAAAATAAGGGAATATCGCCATCACTACTTACAATTAAATCCAGAATAAATTGTTTTAAATCTGGTCTATGGTCACGGGAATAACCTCTAATTATCTTAATTGGAATTTGATTTATTAGCTCTTGTTGTGTATTTTCTTTAACAAAATTGCCGGTAATTTTTTCTTGACTATATTTGCCCTCTACCGCAAAAGAAGTTGAATCCAAATGGGAAAAATCGATGTTGATCTTATATTTTTTTACTACGGCCAAAGCTATTATTAAAAATAATGAAGATAATCCTTTCTCATAAAGTTTATCCATTATTCTCCCAATCCTATCATCATTCAAATGTTCTGGTAGTATTCCTTTTCCGATTAAATGTTCCGTGGCTTTGTCTTCAAAAAACTGTGGAAATAGATAAAGAGGGCGAGAAATAAATCCTAATCCATTAAGTATAATTGCTTTGACTATTTGACCAGCTGTGACAATTTCCCTCTCGTCAATCCCAAGGGCATCATTAATAATTTTTTCAAGGCCAATTTCATCTATAATTCCAGCGATTAATCCTAAATGATTAATAGTTTGAACTTGTATTTCTTCTGAGGAAATCATCATCAAAATTCCCTTAAAAACTTAATTTAATTATCCCTTTAATAGGCTTAGTTTTATAATAATTTATCTAAGTTCTCTTAATTATTTAGAGAACTAACTTGTAACTGAGTATTTTTACTTAAAAAACATACTGAGAGTTTCTTTTGATAGTCACTTTTCAGTCTCTAATTTCATAATCTGAAATTATACAGTTTGACGTGTGGAATGTGGGCTCTATCATCAGGACTCAATCAATGATGGCGAAAATGGCAGTGAAGTGTCAGATTGACTTACCTCTTACACGATCACCCTTACTAAAATAGTATTTATTAATTTTTTTGTCTCTGAGTATAAAAATTACAAATCATTTACAAAAAACTGCAAAAGTATAGAATATAAACGACAATTCCTGAGCTAAGATATATATGCTCACTCACGGCCCTCATCAATAGACTGAAAATTAGACTGAAAATTAATAGCAATGTCATCTAATACTTAAGATTAGCAAGATGAATTTTTCTATCTTACCCGGTCAGAGTTATCCCCTCGGAGCAACAGTTTGTCCCGATGGCATTAACTTCTCCCTCTTTTCCCAACACGCTGAAAAAATCGAACTACTTTTGTTTGCAGCACCCAACGATCCCCAACCCGCCCAGATCGTTAGCCTCACACCTGAACAGAACCGCACTTATTACTACTGGCACGTTTTTGTCAAGGGACTCAAGGCAGGGCAGGTTTACGCCTATCGTGCCTACGGTTCAGACCAGCGGTCGAAAGGGCTCCGCTTTGACCCCACTAAGGTATTACTAGACCCCTATGCCAAGGCAATTGTTGGCTACTCGATTTACGATCGCCAAGCTGCCCGGGAGCCAGGAAAAGATAACTGTGCCCAAGCTTTGCGGGGTATTGTCGTCGATCTGAGTACCTACGACTGGGAGGGAGACCGCCCCTTGCGCCACTCCTACGCCAGCACCGTCATCTACGAAATGCACGTCGGCGGCTTTACTCGCCATCCCACTTCGGGCATCGCTCCGGAAAAGCGGGGAACTTTTGCCGGTCTGAGGGAAAAAATTCCTTACCTAAAAAATTTGGGCATTACCGCCGTTGAATTGCTTCCCGTCCACTATTTCGACCCAGAATCAGCCCCGGACGGGCTGACGAATTACTGGGGCTATAATACTACCAATTTCTTTGCACCCCATCGGGATTACAGTGCCAATAAGGATCCCCTCGGCCCTCTCAACGAATTTCGGGATCTGGTCAAGGCGTTGCACCGAGAGAGAATTGAAGTCATCCTCGATGTCGTGTTCAACCACACGGCGGAAGGGAACGAAAAGGGACCGACCCTCTCCTTCCGGGGACTGGACAACCCGACTTACTACATCCTGGAATCCGATAACCCGTCAGCTTACACTAACTATAGCGGCTGCGGTAACACTTTTAAGGGTAATCACCCCATCGGCGGGCGCCTGATTTTAGATTCCCTGCGCTATTGGGTGTCAGAAATGCACGTAGATGGCTTCCGCTTCGACTTGGCTGCTGTGCTAGCACGGGATGCTCAAGGACAGCCAATTCGTGCCCAACAACAAGGGAGCACCATTAGCATTCTCTGGATTATGGAATCAGACGCAGTCCTAGCGGGGACGAAACTGATTGCTGAAGCCTGGGATGCGGCGGGGCTGTACGCCGTGGGAGGTTTTGTGAAGTATGCCGACTGGTTTGCCGAGTGGAACGGGCCCTTTCGGGATGACGTACGCCGCTTTGTTAAGGGAGACGCAGGCATGGTCAGGACGCTGGCTGCGAGAATTTTAGGCAGTCCCGACATCTACCAGCGGCAGGATACGGATATTAACCGTAGTATCAACTTCATCACCTGTCACGACGGCTTTACCCTTAACGACCTCGTTTCCTATAACCATAAGCACAATGAAGCTAATCGGGAGAGCAATCGGGATGGGGCCAATGATAACTTTAGCTGGAATTGCGGTGAAGAAGGCGAGACAAATAGCTCTGAAATCGAAGCTTTACGGCTACGGCAAATTAAGAATTTCCTGACCATTCTCTTTCTGTCTCAGGGAACGCCGATGCTCCTGATGGGAGACGAAGTGCGGCGCACGCAAAAGGGTAATAACAATACCTACTGCCAAGACAACGAATTGAGTTGGTTTGATTGGAGTCAGGTTGACGCACAGTTCGATTTATGGTGCTTCCTGCGGCGGTTAGTTAACTTCATTCAAGGATTAGAGGTATTCCGCCAGGAAACTCGCCTCCGAGTGGCCTATGCTAGCCGAGAACCACATATTAGCTGGCACGGAGTCAAGTTAGGACAGCCGGACTGGGGTGATCAGTCCCGCAGCCTCGCCTTTTCCCTGCGCCATCCCCAAGCCAACGAATACCTACACGTCATGCTCAATGCCTATTGGGAGGCACTAGAGTTTGAACTGCCCTTGTTGGGCAAGGGAGAGCACTGGCACTGGGTGGTAAATACAGCCTTATCTCTGCCGGAGACGTTCTGCGAATTGGGCACAACATCACCCCACACAGAGGATAACTATTACGTTGAAGCTCGCTCCTGTGTGGTCTTGATTGCCCAAGCTTCTTGAGGATATGAACTCTTGCAATCTTTTTTCTTATTCAATTCTTATATAAGCAATTTTCCGCACGTTCTACATTAATTTTTGCTGCGATCGACTTCTGGACTACTTCTGCCCAGTTCACACTCGACATTACCGATTCTGACAACAATTCATCTGCCAGACTGCGATTTGTTGGCACTTTTGAAAATCGATTTTTCAAGCGTTGCTTAACCTGAATTATTCATGAGAAGGCTGAGATGCCCAAATTGGCTAACATTCCAGTTCTAACAAGAGCTATAATCACAATAACCTTGAAAATAGTGCGATCGCTGTGGAGACTTGTTAAAAACCATTGGAATTAGTGATGAACAAACCATTCTTACGATGGAAGCATCCTTAAACAATACCTTCCATCGAACCTACCTATCCGTTACTACTAACACCCCGGAAATACTTATACATTAGGTTGGCAATAGTTACTGTGAACTACCGAGAAAATCACGCTTACCAAGTTCGACACCACAATGTCTGAGAATGTCATAGGTGGTAGTTACATGAAAGTAAACATTAGGCATCACAAAATAGAGTAGAAAGGACATTCCCTTAAAAGTGAATTTTTCTTGACCTATTGGTAATTCAATTATTTTGTCTTCAGTACCATCAATTTGCTCTGGTTTAAAAGTTTTTAGATAAGCAATAGTATTTTTGGTTCTGTCTATTAATTCGGCAAAAGTAGTTTCATTATCTTCCATGGCCGGAGCTTGCACGCCAGCTAATCGAGCAACTCCTCTTCTGGATATATCAGAAGCAATTTGTACTTGTTTTTTTAAAGGAAACATATCGGGATAAAGACGGAAATCGATTAATGCAGACTGTTCTATTTTCTTTTCTTCTGCGTGGGTTAATGCTTTTTCTAAAATATGAACCAGATTTGATAGGGAATGAGTCAAAGGTGGGATTGATGCTTGATACATTGAGATATTCATAATTAACATCCGTAAATTAAGAGTTAACAGTTTTTGAGAATAGAATTCGAATTTAGCCTATTTCTGTACTAATAACAATATGTTTATCGACTTCCTTAGTAGTGAATTATTCTTGTGAGTACCTTCCTGACAAGGGTAGTTTTTTTACAAAGGTTATCGGTAAGGGTAATTCGGAAAAAATTTTGACGATTTGTTTGATAAGTTGTAAATGCAATGCCGATCTGAGACTCGTTCAACCAATCCCAGAGGCGATCGGAGCCATACATGGTAACGATTGAGGCCGGGGCAGTCCTATTTTGGCTGGGTTGCCCAATCATGTTTTCTGAAACAGAATTAGAAGGCATCGGTATGGCTTGCTACTGCAAAAAATTAAGGAGTTTATTGATGAATGATAGATAACTGTGTTATTGTTTGTCTAGTCCAATTATATCGTCAGTTCGACGAAAATTTTTGGACAAGGCAGTCCCCATGAAAAAAAATTTTCACCATCAGAGATGAAAGTTGGCACTTTCAAGTCAGTCGTCATGAAAAAAATTTCCTCCCCAAGCATGACATGAAAGTGTGTACTTTCAAGTTAGATTAGGGATTAGGGATTGGGGATTAGAGAGGAAAACAACTAAGCATCTAGATTGAAACTGGAGTATTTTCTAATATAATTGAGGAGGCCTATGAAACAAGAAAAAAGTGGCTCAAGACTTTAATAACTTTTACTTTTTGCTTTTCTCTATTGCAAGAGTATCCATTCTCCATCGCCTCTTTTTTAGAGAAAATCGATCAGACTCAAACTTGAAGAACCATAATTATCAACTATTAATTCAATAAAACTATTAATTGTATAAATGTTACTGACTGATGAGTTATTGTTTCAATATAAACGTTGTCATCGTCGTGCCTTTCTCAATGTTTATGGGGAAGAAAGTCAGAAACAATCAGAAAAAGAGTTTCTTTTAAAGTTGGGGGAAGAAAGAGAATCCCATAGTTGGCAAGTTTTACAAATTTATGGTTTACCTTATCATCAACCCAAAGCCTTAACCGAGGATAGGGAAAATGATTTAACTCTCGCTTTAATTACTGAAGATTTAATGCGTCAAGGAGTTGAATGCATTTATCAAGGGGTTATTACTTATAGGGTTAAAGATTTTATCGACGCCGAAGAAGAAGTTACCTTTATGATTTCCCCCACCTTATTGATTAAGCAAGATATTCCTTCTCGTTGGGGTGATTGGAGTTATTTTTCCGTTAATACTCATCTTGGCAAAAATATTAAACCTGAATATAAATTGATTTCCGCTTTTCAAGGGGATATTTTAGGTCTTTTTCAAGGTATCAATCCTTCGAAAGTGCAGATATTTTTACGGAATCATCTCAAGCCTTATTATCTCAACTTAAATATTTGGATTCCTTCTTCGAGGGAGTTAGTGAGGGAATGTCTCTCTATGATACTTGCAAAAAATGAGCCTGATGTTTTTATTTCTCGTCAGCGTTGCACTTTTTGTCAATGGTATGATGGTTGTTATAATTTGGCCAGGTCTCAACAACATTTATCTTTAATTCCAGGTATCACTCCCAAAAGGCATGAGTTGTTAATTAGTCAGGGGATTGATAATTTGCCTAGCCTTTCTCAAGCCAACTTTTCAGATTTAAACCGAGTTTTAGATAAAGAAATTGCTAACCATATTTATCAACAAAGTCAGTCTCTTGTCTCTCGTCAGCCTATTTTAAAAAATCTTGCTTTGCCGTCTATCCCCAATTATCCCGTTGAGTTATATTTTGACATAGAAGCTGAACCCGATCGCAATATTGATTATTTGTTAGGAGTTTTGTTGGTTAATAATGAAACTCAACAAAAAAAATACTATACTTTTTTGGCCGAAACCATCACGGAAGAAGAAACCATTTGGCAGGATTTTCTTGACTTTGTCTGTGAATATGACCATGCACCCATTTTCCATTACTCTCAATACGAAGTAGAAACTATTAAACGTTTAGCCTCTGTTTATAAAACTCCGTCTTCTTCATTGCAATCTCTGTTAGGCCGTTTATGGGATTTACATAAAATAGTCATTAATTCTTTTTACTTACCCGTAGAAAATTACTCCTTAAAATCCCTCGGCAACTGGTTAGGTTTTCATTGGCGCGATCCCAAAACTGCCAAAATATCTTCTAATGGTGTTAGAATCGGCGGTGATCAATGTGTGTTTTGGTATGATCAGTGGTTAAAAACAGGCGATCGCATTTGGTTAGACTATATATTAATATATAACGAGGATGACTGTCTAGGGACTTATCAGTTAAAAAAATGGTTGCTTAACTACGTTGATGGTAAATAGAAAATTTGATAGGTTTTCCTCAAGGAATATTAAGAAATATTACTAACTTTGTTAAGGACTGTTGCAAAACCCTATAAAAATTTTTAGCGGGGTCCCTTTTACCCTAAATTTCTATTTATATGCAATTTATCATCAATATTGATTTAAAAGATTTTTAGGAGAAATAACCGTGACAATTCGGGTAGCAGTAGTAGGCGGAGGTCCCGCAGGTTCTTCGGCCGCAGAAGTTTTAGCAAAAGCAGGAATTGAAACCTATATTTTCGAAAGAAAGTTAGATAACGCTAAACCCTGCGGTGGTGCGATTCCTCTTTGTATGGTGAGTGAATTTGATTTACCTCCCGAAATTATTGATCGTAGAGTGCGTAAAATGAAAATGATTTCACCCTCGAATATTGAAGTCAATATCGGTCAAACTCTCAAGGATGGTGAATATATCGGTATGTGTCGTCGAGAAATTTTAGACGGCTTTTTACGTGACCGCGCCGCCAAATCGGGTGCTAATTTAATTAACGGTACTGTCTTTCAATTAGATATTCCTAACAGTGATAAAGAGGCTTATACCCTTCATTATGCAGATCATTCTAATGGTACTGCCCAAGGAGAAATGGGGACTTTAAAAGTTGATCTCGTTATTGGCGCAGACGGTGCTAACTCTCGCATTGCAAAAGCCATTGACGCCGGTGATTATAACTATGCCATCGCCTTCCAAGAAAGAATTAAATTACCCGAAGATAAAATGGCATACTATGAGGACCTAGCGGAAATGTACGTTGGTAACGATGTCTCCCCTGACTTTTATGCCTGGGTATTCCCTAAATATGACCACGTTGCCGTCGGTACCGGTACTATGAAGGTCAATAAAGCCACCATCAAAGATTTACAAGCCGGCATTCGTCAACGGGCGGCCAAACGCTTAGAAGGTGGAGAAATCATCAAAGTTGAAGCTCACCCCATCCCCGAACATCCCCGTCCTCGCCGTGTCGTCGGTAGAGTTGCCTTAGTGGGAGATGCCGCTGGTACTGTTACCAAGTCTTCTGGAGAAGGTATTTATTTCGCCGCTAAATCTGCTAGAATGTGTGCGGAAGTGATTGTGCAAACTAGCAATAACGGTCAAAAAGTACCCACTGAAGCAGATTTAAAAACCTATCTCAAACGTTGGGATAAACAATACGGTACAACTTATCTGGTATTGGATATTTTACAAAGAGTTTTCTATCGTAGTGATGCCACCCGCGAAGCATTTGTGGAAATGTGTTCAGATATAGATGTCCAAAAAATGACTTTCGACAGCTACCTATATAAAACCGTTGTACCTGCGAATCCTTTAGTACAAATGAAAATTACTGCTAAAACTATTGGTAGCCTGTTAAGAGGTCATGCTTTAGCACCGTAACTAATAACGAACTAATTAGGATCTGAATAAGTTAAAAATCAACATACCTCTAATATTATATATATAAGTTAGTCTCAAGTTATTATTTAAAATTTTGATCTAATCTTTTATATATAATTAATTAGGGTCTGCCGAATAACTCTAAAGTCTTTGACAAGAAAGGCTTTTAAAAAAAATTAACAAAAAAATGCACAAAAGCAGTTTAATTAATAAATATTTCTAAAACAGTTTATACTTTCCTAATGTCCATAATGCTTCTCTTTTTCTATTCATTTTCCATAACAAATCGTAGGCTTTTTTATATTTTTCGGCTTCTTGATAATACATTTGTGCCTCGTTCCATTTACTTTTTCCCTGTTGTTCACAAGCGTTAGCAATTCTCTCCGAATTTGCAATTTTTTTCCAAGCATATTCTGCTTTTTCCCAATCTTCAGATTTTTCATAACAAATAGCGGCATTTTGCCAATCTTCACATTTTTCATAACAAATAGCGGCTTTTTCCCAATCTTCAATTTTTCATAACAAATAGCGGCTTTTTCCGTTTCCTCTATTTCTAACCATGCTTTAGCTGCTGATAGCAAACGGCTTTTTCGTCACATTATTTTGCCAAATATCCCCTAGCTAAATTATAATCTCCTTCCTTTTCTGCTAACAATGCTTTTGCCTTATTCAAATTATCATTATCTTTTGCTCGTGTAAATAATTCAATCGCAATTTTATATCCCTGAATTGTACCTTGATTTAAGTATTCATGGGCTGATTTCTTAATATCTTCGATACTTTCATCGGATTTTAATAAAGTTTCTAAATCATATGTATTACCATCATCAACAAGATTTTTAATATTAGCTGAATTCCAAAATTTAGTTACATTTTCATCATAAAAATATAATCTATTTCTTGCCCTAGTTATCGAAACATATAAACAGTTATACTTATATCTTTTTACTTCTTTTATTTCGGCATTATTACCATTTTGCCAACTCTCAAAATTAGAAAAAAAGTTCCAGATTAAAACCTCATCAAATTCTAATCCTTTTGCTTCTTGAATTGTTAAAATTCTTTGATTATCATTCTTAAAATATTTTGCTAAATTTTCTTTATCTTTATTAGTAGTAACAATAATAGCGTTTCGACTGCCAAAAGAATCTTTATTCTTAAAATAATCAAGGGGAGATTGATTGATAATTAACGGTTTATCTTCCGATTGAATAATAGAATTTTGAATAATTAATTCTGATGCTAAATGTTGATTATGTTGAATAAGAGGAATGATAGCTGAAGCTAAATCAACAATACCACTAACAGAACGAAAATTGATATTTAACTGTTTAGGTTCAATTAAACTTTTGATCTTATTATCCCATTGTGGTAAATCAGAATAGGCACGATAAAAAATATCTTTGACTCGATTCCAATGAAAGCCACTAGGATTAATAACTTGTGCTGGATCCCCCGTTAAAAATATTTTTGGTAAGCTATTATGATTTTGATTAAATATTAGTAATTTGATTAAAAAGTGAATTTATTCAATAGAGTTTCAGCCAATTTTAGTCATAGATAAAGTATTCCCAAAATGGCTAAAAAATATATCAAGGAGAGCAATAGTACTTTTAACTATTAAAATAATACAAGAAAAATCATATTGAGCCTACTTTTCGTACTTATTTCCCTCGATTCGATGTAACCTGAGTTCGATATAAGAAAATAGTCTCAAACTCTTAACCTATATGAGTTTTGGGTTTATACTATTTTTCGCTATTTTACAATTCTTAATGTATTAAAAGTTCTACCCAGGTTAATAAGTTAATTTTTCTGAATATTTATTAAATTTCATTGCTAATATCTCCTTTTTTTAAAAAATTAATTTCATAATCAATATGTTATTTTTTTTAAATTAATTTTTATGGAATTAGAAACACTTTTCTATGATGTAGATGATTTCTGTTTAATTTTTGAACCATCTTTTAACAGTACCTTATTTAACGAAGGATTTATGGGGTCGATTATTTGGAGATAAGAGCTACATTTCTCAAGATTTATTTCAACAATTATGGCTGAAAAATATTAAATTAATAACACCATTCAAAAAAAAGATGAATAATAAATTATTGGAATTATGGGAAAAATTAATGTTAAGAAAAAGGTCATTAATTGAGACAGTAAATGATCAGCTACAAAATATATCACAAATAGTGCATTCTCGTCACAGAAGTCCAATTAATTTTTTAGTGAATGCCGTGGCAGGATTAATAGCTTATACATGGCAAGAGAAAAAACCAAAATTGCAATTAGAAAAAGATGAGATAAATTTATTATCTGCATTAGTAATTTAATTTTTTATCCATATAAAAAAAAAAAATAAAATCACAGCTAAAAATAACCATTTTTAGCTGTGATTTGTTCTGCGTATTTGTTGTTGAAAATTAAGATAAAGGTCAAAATACTTGACATACCTTATTTTCAGTTTTATTGTTACATCGAACTCAGGTGATGTAGAGCATTTTTAATGCCCCCCCGAACAGTTACAATATATTTTTATTAGAGTCTTTTAGTTTCTAAGTTAAAAATTAAAGAGAGGAATAGTACCGCTTCCTGTGGTAGGTACATCTCCCTTATTAGTATTTAATCCCTCAATAGTCGATGTTTTCGGGGCTGCAGGATTGCTAATTAAAGAATCAATAAACTCATTGCCAGTGGTAAATTTACTTTCAGGTTTATTGTCTCTCTCTAAAGTTACATTTAATTTAGGAGTTTTATCTTTATCTAAACCTTCCGCCACGTTTCTTGAATCAAGTCCTTGTAAAGGTTCTCCCGTAGTACTTATCTCTTCTCCTAGCTCATTTTGTGCCTTGACTCCCGAAAAATTTAAAAACAGGCTCACAGCAGCTATTAAAATAATAGCAATTTTATTGTTAAACATAATATTTTCTCCTTACTAACTCTTATCCGATACTAACTCTTATTCCATGCTAATCAAAATATTAGGAGAAACATAAATAATTTAAGAATTGTTAATGGTTATTTCCCTGTCATAATTAAGGTGTAGAATTAACCATAACTTTTGATCATGAGTGATACTGAGATTAAAGATAAGCCGACTACGATTACACAAGGAGATAAAGAAAAAATTACCCCCATGCGTTGTTTTACAGGGGGTTCAATTTCCGGGGCTTTGGCCATCGCCGCCTATTTACTTACGAAATCAGTTATACTAACTTACAGCACAATGCCCATCAAGTTTAAAAATCCCATGGCGGTAAATATTGCGTCTTCGGTGAGAACATTGATTATGGGTATCACCACCATGGCGACTTTTGTCTTTTTGATGGTGACAGTAGGGCTAATGGCATTAGGGATTAAGTTAATTATCGATAATAGAAGGGCAATGGGCAATTAACAGTTGCCAGTTGACAATGAAGATTTAGCTTGAAGTAAAAATACTTATATTTTCTTATGTCTTCCAGTTCATCTGTATTGCTTGTTTTTTTTACTCCTTGGGGGCAAGAAATTTGGCCACTACATTAAGACTAGGGTACAACCAACACCGGACAAGGTGCAAGGTTTATCACCCGATTAGTGACGCTATCTTCTGCACCTTCTTGGGTTAAGCCTAAACCCCGACATCCCATAATAATTAAATTTGCCTCTATTTCATCTGCTACGTCACAGATAGTAAAAGAGGGCATCCCTTCACGCTCAATGATTTCAGCGTTAATATCTTCTTGGGCAAATAATTCTTTTGCCCCACCTAGCAATTTAGCCACATTGTCTTCATCACTCATAACCGAACTATTATCGGCGGATCTTTCGACTACAGAAAGTAAAAATAACTTACTATCATAAGTTTTGACGACATTACTCACGATAGCAACCGCATCCCTTGTTTCTCGATTTTGATCAATGGGAAAAAGAATATTTTTAAACATAACACGTACCTAAGATATTCAGGCGGTAAATGTGATACACTACCCTATTTTATCACTATCGGGAATGAGGTATAAACTTCCGGTTTTTATACTTAAAGGTGCCTATCCATCATTTATTTTCTAGCACTATAGCCTATATTTTTTTTGTAACTTTTAAAAATTAAATTTACACATCGTTACATTGTCGGGTAAAATCTGCAAGAGGGTAAAATTTTTTACTGATTTATTTTTAATAGTTTGATATTTATAGGAAAGTTTGATCATGGCAAAAAAAAGTATTGCAAGTTTAACAAAATCTGATTTACAAGGAAAAAGGGTGTTAGTACGTGTAGATTTCAACGTACCCATGGAAAACGGTCAGATCACCGATGATACCCGTATTAAGGCGGCCTTACCTACTATTAATTACCTAACCTCCAACGGTGCTAAAGTTATTTTATGTAGTCACATGGGTCGTCCAAAAGGTCAAGTTAAAGATAGTTTACGTTTAACCCCAGTGGGCGATCGCTTATCGGCGTTATTAGGTAAAAAAGTCACTAAATTTGATGATTGCATCGGTGATGATGTCACTGCGGGAGTTAATGGTTTAGCTAATGGTGATGTTGCCTTATTAGAAAATCTCCGTTTTTACAATGAAGAAGAGGGGAATGATCCTGAATTTGCGAAAAAATTAGCCAGTAATGCTGATTTATATGTTAATGATGCTTTTGGGACCGCACACCGTGCCCATGCTTCCACCGAGGGGGTAACTCATTATTTATCTCCCTGTGTGGCTGGTTTCTTGATCGAAAAAGAGCTAAAATTTTTACAAAGTGCCATCGAAAATCCCAAACGTCCTTTAGTGGCCATCATTGGTGGTTCTAAAGTTTCTAGTAAAATCGGTGTCATCGAAACCTTATTAGAAAAATGTGATAAATTAATCATCGGTGGTGGTATGATTTTCACTTTCTACAAAGCCCGTGGTTTAAGGGTCGGAAAATCTTTAGTAGAAGAAGATAAATTAGAATTAGCTAAGACTTTAGAAGCAAAAGCAAAAGAAAGAGGTGTAGAGTTTTTATTACCTACCGATGTAGTTGTAGCCGATAACTTTGCCCCCGATGCTAACGCTCAAACCGTTGATATTAAAAATATTCCCGATGGTTGGATGGGATTAGATATTGGACCCGATTCCGTTAAAACATTCCAAGATGCCCTTGGGGATTGTCAAAGTGTAATCTGGAATGGACCTATGGGTGTCTTTGAATTTGAAAAATTTGCTCAAGGTACAGAAGCGATCGCTCATACTTTAGCAGAATTAACGGAAAAAGGTGCAATTACGATTATCGGCGGTGGTGATTCCGTTGCGGCAGTGGAAAAAGTAGGCGTTGCGGAAAAAATGAGCCATATTTCTACCGGTGGCGGTGCAAGTTTAGAATTGCTCGAAGGTAAAGTTTTACCGGGTATTGCCGCTTTAGACGACTAAGATTGCATTCTCTGGAAATAATTTGCTTTTAGGAAAGCTAGGGAAAGAGAAAGACTAGTACTCCGACAATTTTGAGTTGAGGAATAAGACTGCCGAGTGTTAGGGAGTCGGGAGATGATTGAAAAAATTATAACTTTTGTTCCTCGTTTCAGTCTTGACAGACTACTAGTTGATAAAGAGATTTTCGACTAAGCTAAAATATATTTGGACTGGTTGTTTTAAAAGTCGTTGAATAAAACGAAATCTCTTGACTATTCTCCATTCCCTATTTCTTAAATATTATTCTTCATCTTTTTTCTCACCCTATGACTAAATTAACCGAAACTAATCTATCTACTTCTAAAACTGATTTTTGGGCACAAATTAAAGAAAATTTTGGTATTGTTTTGATTGGCTTAGTTTTAGCGATTATCATTCGCATTTTTATCGCCGAACCCCGTTTTATTCCCTCAGAATCCATGTCTCCCACTCTTTCTACTGGCGATCGCTTGGTAGTAGAAAAAGTTTCTTATTATTTTACTAAACCCCATGACCATGATATAGTAGTTTTTGCTCCACCACCACAGTTACAAATATTAGGATATGATCAAGATCAAGCATTTATTAAAAGAATTATCGCCCATGGGGGGGAAACCTTAGCGGTAAGGGAGGGGATCGTTTATGTCAACGAAAAACCTGTCACGGAAGACTATATTCTCGATACCCCTAAATATAATTTAGAGACAATAGAAGTACCAGAAGGTTACGTTTTCGTTATGGGTGATAATCGTAACAATTCTAATGATTCCCATATCTGGGGATTTTTACCCCAAGAAAATATCATCGGTAAAGCCATTTTCACTTTTTGGCCTCTGGAACATTTAGGCAAAATAAGTTGAGATATCAGGGTATTATTTACTCTAACCTGCATTATCTACATGTAAGGGCTTGCAATAATAACCTTCTCGGCTCGAATTAAGGCTCTTTCTCACTTTTGGTGATGAATCAAAATATCTAAGTTAAGATGAAATTCTAGTTAAAGAGTTTCTTTACTCACTTTGACTGGAAAAATGTTAATTGGCTACGCTCGTGTTTCCACCGATGACCAAAATGATGAAAGAAACCGCTTCGGTTTATGGTGTTTCTGTAGATACCCTTTATTGAGCCTTAAGAGAAAGAAGAAAACCTAAAACTGTTCATCGTTCAGATCGAGGTAAACTGCGTAAATTAGAAGTTAACATTTGGATATTTAAGTATTTTATTATCTTGGGTTAAGAGAGGGCAGTCATAAACTTTAGCTGTAGCAACAATAATTTGGTCAGCAGGGTCTTGATGAAATCCCTCTAATTGAGTAGATTGTAAAATGATGGGTAAAGTTAAATCTAATAATTGAACATCAGGATATGCCACCGCAGAGTTTAACCATTCTTCAACGCTACATTCAAATTTAAGGCGGTTTTTCTCTACTAATTTAGCTATTTCCCAACATGAAATAATACTTATTCCTAATCCTTTATGGCGATATTTTTCAATTAAATTTTGATTTTTAGCTGTTAATTTTTCATGTTTATCTATCCACCAAATCCAAATATGAGTGTCAAGAATAATCACATCATCGCCTCCCAATCTTCAAGGGCAACAGGTTCGCAAGGATCTTCATAATAGATTAATTTTCCTTCTAAAGAATTGGTAGTTATTTGACTATTTTCTGATTCCAAGTTGGGGATTTCTTCTCTTGTTTTTTTCTGGCTATAGTTTTGCTCTAAAAAGGCTACAAAATCTATTACTTCTTGTTGTTTTTCCGGTGGTAATAATCGCCATTTATTAATTAATATTTGTTCTGTATTCATAGTTTATTTTTCATCAGTTACTATCGTTTTTAATAAATAAGTTTTCAGCTAATTTTATTAATCCATCAATGGATAAATCTTCATCAATTATTAACCAATGAATGCCATAACCAGAGGGAGAAATTTTATATATTTTTCTTTCCATATCACTAGCTTGATCTAATTTTTTCGATACTTCTGAAAGGGGTAAATGATAAGTTTTATTGTCAACTTTTAAAATCATTTCTCTTTCTGTAAAATCGATTGATTGAATATTATGGATTTTGTTCATTAGTTACTGCCAAAAAATTGATTCCATGGTTCAGCAATTTCATCTAAATTCTGTAATAATATTTTCTTAACTTCTCGAATATCTTTTTTATTCATGTTATAAGTGTGGGCTTCTTCTACAGAATAGTTGTCAATGTCTAACCAGTATTTACATTCTTTTGCTCCTTTTTGAATATGAATATGTATGGGTTCATTTCCTTCATTTGACTAAAAGAAAAATCGCCATCCTTTAATGTATAAAACTGTAGGCATAATGGTTGATTTTTTCTCTTTTTATATGAATTTATACTGTCATGGCGAACGATAGTGAAGCAATCCTCTACTTCGATAATTTGAGATTGCTTCGGGGTTTTTTGGTTAAAGTAATTAAATCTCAATAAAGTTACTTCCCTCGCAATGACTGAATGAATCATAATTTAACCTCCTCCTCTAGTAAATAAGTTATCTTCAATGGTGCGTTTCCATGATGCTAAGGAATGGGGATTAAATAAAATAGTAAATTTGTACTTATTTAAAGAAGAATTGTGGAAACTATACTAAATAATTAAACCCTCATTCTTAAACTTGAAAGAGCGTTAGGTTTGACGACCTAAAAAACTAAACGCTCAAATTTTTGCTATATATTATTAATGACTAACATTCCTAAAGTAATTAAACAACCTAATAATAAACCCATACTAGTTAATGAACTAATGCCAAAACCCAAGGTTCTCTTTTTCGCCTCTTGATAGTAACCCCAAGCATATAAAATCCTTCCTAAAATCCAAACTCCTCCTAAAATAGCACCCCATAATTCACTTACATAATAGGAAAAAATCCACATTAAGGGTAAGAAAAATATTAGTTGTTCCAACATATTTTCTTGTACTCTTAATACTCTCTCAAAATTAGGTTCTCCTGACATTGCAGGAGGCATTACGTTATATTTTGCTCTAGCTCTCCCAACGTTAATAATTGTTACAAGATAAACGAAAAGTGCGGAAACTGTGATAACACTTGCACCTAATAGCATAAAAAAATTACTCCTTTTTATTAAACTTAAAAATTAAATTATTGCCAGTTGTTTTTTGCTTGTCGAAAAACATATTTTGCTACCTGATTAATCTCTTTTTCTGTGAGACGATCTTTAAATGATGACATATTATTTTTACCGTTTGTGATTATGGTTGTGATGGCATCTACAGAGTTATAACCATTTTTTTGCAAAGCCTTTAACCGCAAATTTTTACCTCTCCTAATAATATTACTACCATTAGGATGACATGCCGCACAGTGGACCGAAAAAATGTTCTGCCCCATTGAATTATTAGGAGTTTGAGCTTTAGCAGGGGATATCAGGGATAAATTGAACAGAAAAAAGATAGTTAAACTTAAGAAGAATAAAAGAGTTTTTTTCATATATTTTTAACTAAATTAATATTATTTGATAATTTAAAGTTAGGTTGATATAACTATTTTTATTTAGTCAATACTAACAAAGAAAGAAAGTCTTTCTCCTATGGATTTCCAATTTAGTTAAAGTTTCCCACAATCAATCTGCAACTTTTGGGGCTAATTTGCTGACTGATGGAAAGGGGATAAACAAAATGGTGTCTCATGTATCATTTAATTGGCTAGAAACATGTCATGAATATAGTATTGTTTTGTTCACCACTTATTAAATGATTGATCAACTTTGGTTATTGATTTGTTCGGGATTAGTATTATTGATGCAAGCCGGTTTTATGTGTCTTGAATCGGGATTAACTCGATCAAAAAATAGTATTAATGTAGCGGTGAAAAATATTGCAGATTTTGCCGTTTCTATATTGTTATTTTGGGCTTTTGGCTATGCTTTGATGTTCGGAGTCTCCCAAACGGGTTGGTTTGGCACAAGTAATTTTTTCTTTTCTTCATCTAATCAATCTTCGAATGCTGTCTTTTTCATCTTTCAAGCCATGTTTTGCGGTACTTCCACTACGATCATTTCAGGTGCGGTGGCGGAAAGGTTACAGTTTGGGGCTTATTTAATCACCGCCATTCTTGTTTCGGGCTTAATTTATCCTTTATTTGGCAATTGGGCATGGAATGAAAATGGTTGGCTCAGGGAAATGGGTTTTATTGATTTTGCTGGAAGTACTGTTGTCCATAGTGTTGGGGCATGGGTAAGTTTAGGGGCATTGATAGTTATAGGCTCTCGCAACGGGCGATTTTCACAAGGAAAAATCAATAAAATTCAAGGTTCAAATTTACCCTTTGCGGTTTTGGGTGCTTTACTTTTATGGGTGGGATGGATTGGTTTTAATGGTGGTAGTACCTTTGCTTTAAACGAAAAAGTACCCGATATTATTCTCCATACCATTCTTTCAGGGGTTGGGGGGATGATTTGTGGTATGATTCTAAGTCAATGTCAAAATCGCCACATCGAAGTAGAAGAATTAATCAATGGTAGCCTTGCAGGATTAGTAGGAATTACTGCCAGTTGTCATTTAGTCTCAACTCCTGTGGCTTTAGTGATAGGCATAACCAGTGCAGGGGTGACAAATTTAGTCTCTTCTAATCTGAAACGTTGGGGGGTTGATGACGCTGTAGATGCCGTTGCCGTCCATGGTGGAGCAGGGATTTGGGGTACAATCTGTGTGGCCTTATTTAGTGATTTAGAATTACTTAATCTTAGTCGTGGTCACCAGTTGATGGTGC
Organism: uncultured cyanobacterium; assembly: GCA_963749915.1. GTDB lineage: Bacteria > Cyanobacteriota > Cyanobacteriia > Cyanobacteriales > Cyanobacteriaceae > Geminocystis. Next base: position 363,775 of record CAVVOP010000005.1, on the reverse strand, counting down.
AGTTATTAGGGGTAACCATTGCCTTGTTATGGGCTTACGGCTTAACTTTTACTTTGCTTACTCTGCTTAATCGTTATTACTGTTTACGAGTGTCAGCAGAAGATGAAGAAGTAGGTTTAAATATTTCTGAGCATGGTGCAAGTACCGATACCTATGAATTGTTCCAAGTCATGGATTTACAAGCCCGAAACCATGATTTAACTTTGCGTGTGCCTGTACAACCTTTTACTGAAATCGGACACATTGCCCACCGTTATAATCAAGTTATGGATGCTTTAGAGGTAAATCATCGTCAAAATGTAGAGTCTTTAGAAGAACTTTATGCCATTACCGCCACAGCCGTATCTTCTATTGAAAATAATCACTTTCGCCCCTCCGATTTTGAGGATTTTTGCCATCGTCCCGATGACTTGGGTATTCTGGCACGAACATTACAACAAATGTTAGAGATATTGAATAAACAACAAGAGGATTTAATCACCGCCAAACAACAATTAAATTTAACACAAGAACATAAAGAACAATTAATTCAAGACATTATCAGTAAAATTTTAGAAACTCGTTTTCCTGAAAATTCTGCCGAAATTATTGATTTGATTAGTACTATATCTTCTGTTGAGAAAATGAGTCTTATTGCTGAAACTTTAAGAGTAAAAGAAATTGAAGAATTATCTTCCCTCGTCATTCATTTGAAACAACAATAAACTTCTGTTAAGTGTATAAAATGTTTAATTCTTTTTGCATAGTATTAACCACTAAATTATAACATTCTTGTACATAGATGCGATCACTAGTAACTTCTTCTCCATAACGCTCAAAATAAATAGGAGGACAGACTCTAGTCGTCATGGGAACAGGTAATGGTATATTAGGTAAAGGACCTAAAGCTAAACCCCAAGGTAAACCAAAATATAAAGGGAAGGTTTGCGGATTGAGATCGAAAATCCAAGGGAATAAGCCTTGTTTATTAAGTTGTTTTGCTTGTTGATACAAATCTGCGAATACAAAAATACTTTCATGAGCACCTTTAGAAATTAAGGGGACAATGGGCAAAGAATAACGCAACGCCAGTTTAATAAAGCCTTTTCTACCCATGAATTTGATTTTATCTCTTTCTGTATAAGGACGAAATACATCTTCAGCCCCCCCTGGATATACTAATATATTTGCACCTTTCTCGATGGCCGCGATCGCCATTTTGGGGTTGGCACGAATAGCCCCAGTTTTAGCGGCTAAAGTAGTTAAACCCCGATAAGCAGTCCAAGCGATGGGATGCATTAAACCATAGGCTAAACGATTAGTCCCGAAATAACGAAACCAATCATACATCATCATCACCATGTCGGGGGCGGCTAAACCACCGTTATGAGAACCCACTAATAAAACTTGTCCTTCGGGAATATTTTCCCAACCACTGGTTTCCACTCGAAAATAATATTTATAAAGAAATTCCCAAAAAGGCATTAATTGTCTAATCGTATCAGGATCTCTTTGTGTTAATGACCAACCAAAATATTTTTTATCCATGCGATGAGAATTTAGAATTTAGAATTTAGAATTTAGAATTTAGAATTCAGAATTCCCAATTATTTATTCTAACTTTTCCCACTGAGAAAATGTCGCTGCTTGTCCGCAAAAATTACCTTGATTATCGGTTAAATTCCAAAGAATTACATCTTTTATATTATATCTTTTTCCTGTGCTAGAAATTCTAACCCCATCATAATTAGTTATATAACCTTTCAGATTTGTTTTTTTTAATAATGCCTCTCTCTCTTCCCTTAATAAGGGCTCAGCGCTTTTTCTTGAAGGAGTTTCTGTTAATTTTTTCCAGTCCATTTCCCATAATTGTAGGGCTTTTTTGTTACCATAATTGTAAATGGGATCTGGATTATTATTATGAGATAAAACCACAAAATCACTATAAAATAAATTTTTAGATTGGCTTAATTCGTCGTCCTTTCTGTCAATTAATTCTCTGTGTAGTAATTGTTGATAACTATTTAAAATAATTTGTGTCCAAATAATAATTTCTGGTTTTTGCCAAATTTTTTCCATAATTTTTCTGTTGATTATAATTAAAATTAACTCCGAAATTGATTTTCTAAAATAGATTAAGCGGCATAACAAATAATTTCTAGTTCTGCACCTTTTTTAACTTAAAACCCCTATTTTCAACGATGCCATAGGGCTTCCAGTATAATTATTGGAGATATCTAATAAGTCTAAAAAACACTTGTTGAATAGCATGACTAGAAAAAACTAAATTTTGACAGACAATTCAATTTTTTATTCTTAAACTAAGATTTTCCCCATTACCATTATTTAAGAACGGCGATAAAATGGTTTTTTTACTATTACTGCAGGATATAATTTTTCCCTAATTTTCACTGTCAATTTTTGTCCTATCTTACTATAATTATACGAAACATAACCGAGGGCGATCGCCTTATTTAAAGTCGGGGATAAAGTGCCACTGGTAACTTCGCCGACCACCTGATTATCGACTAAAATGGGATAACCATGACGGGCGATATATTTACCTTTCATCTCCATAGCGACTAAACGCCTATTGACTTTTTCTTGTTTTTGTCTTGTTAAAATCTCTTTTCCGATAAAATCATGATTCAAATTTACTACCCACCCCAAACCAGCTTCTAAAGGGGTTATTTCCTCATTCACATCCTGGCCGTAGAGGCACATGGAGGCTTCCAAACGGAGGGTATCACGAGCCCCTAAGCCGCAAGGGGTGACGTTATTATTAAGAAAATGCTTCCACAATTTTTGAGCGATGGTAGAGGTAGTCATAATTTCAAAACCATCCTCTCCAGTGTAACCAGTACGGGCAATAAATACTTTTTCCCTGTCAATGGCTGTGGTGATGTGCCCAAAGCTGGGTAGAATGGTTAAGTCTTCTGTCACGAGGGGATTAAGATATTCAAGGGCTTTTCTTCCTTGTAGGGCGATTAGGGCTAAATCTCTGGAATTGTCTTTCAGTTCAATATCTTGATTTTTGAGGTTTTCCGTTAACCAAGCCCAATCTTTAGAGATGGTTGAGGCATTGACAATTAATATTCCTGATTCGATATTTTGCTCATCTTTCCCTTGATAATAAAAAATAATGTCGTCAATGATGCCCCCTTTCTGGTTTAATAATACCGAATACTGGGCTTTGCCTGTTTCTAAATTGCTCACATCTGATGGTACAAGGTAATTTAAACTCGATCTTAAATTCTTACCTTGTAACGAAAACTTACCCATGTGAGAAATATCAAACATTCCCACTGATTCTCTCACGGCTTGATGCTCTTTTTTTAGACCACCATATTGTAAGGCCATTTCCCACCCTTCAAAGTCAGTAAATTTAGCACGGGATTGACAAGATAAAGAATAGAGAGGAGTGCGTAACAAGTTCGATGATTCCGCCACGATGATTAAGAGGATAACTGGATTAACGATCAACTATTATCCCATGAAGTCACTATCCATCTAGTAAAATTTCTCCTTCTGTCACTTTCTGCTGTAACTCTCGCCAAAGTCTTGCTTCTTCTGGGGTCACTTTTTTATCAGCATAGAAGGTTTTTTTGATCATGTCACTTTCGGCACGAGATAATCTGCCATCAGCTAAAGCATTTTCAATCACCTGCCTTAGTTTGGTGTTATCTTCTTCCATAATAGTATTCTTCTAATTTAGTTATTCGATTAATTGCATCAACCAACATTCTATCCAAGTTTATCCAGCCCTATAAAAAATGGTAAACATGGCTTTTCCTCAATACTGAAGGAGGATTATGTCTTACAATTATTAACTAGATTTTAACCGAAAATAACCAGTAATTAAACCCTGACCTGGACTGAATAAAAAACTCAGAATAAATAAGCCAGTGGAGACTAAGACAATGGCTGGACCTGAGGGTAAATTAAAATAATAACTTAAATACATCCCACTAATGCTAGAAATAACGCCGACAAAAATACCTACTAGCATGACTTGATTCAACCTATTTACCAATAAATAAGCCGTAGAAGGAGGGGTTATTAATAAGGATAAAACCAAAATAACTCCCACTGCTTTTAAACTTGCCACGATAGTTAAACCAATTAAAATCATTAACCCGGTATCTAGTAAATTCACTGGTAAACCGACAGATTCTGCCCCTAATTTGTCAAAGGTATAAAATAACAATTCTTTGTAAAATAAGAAGACAATTAGCAACACAAAGACAGCAATGATAATTGTGTCTCTTACTTCTGATAAACTAACCCCTAAAATATTACCAAAGAGGAAATGATTTAAGTCTATTTTGTTCTCTTTTTGAACCACGGTAATTAAGGTAATCCCTAATGCAAAAAATGCCGAAAAAACTATACCCATAGCGGCATCTTCCTTAATTTTTGAATTATTTCTGATAATATTTATACAAATAGTACTGAGTAGTCCAGCGATAAATGCACCGATAAAAATATTAATTCCTAATATAAAAGCGATGGCTAATCCTGGTAAAACAGAATGACTAATCGCATCCCCTAATAAAGCCAGTCTTTGCACCATTAAATAACTACCAACTACTGCACAAATTACCCCGACGACAATAGCTACTAATAAAGATCTCTGCATAAAACCATATTGCAAAGGTTCAATTAAAAAATTGAGCATTATTTATTAAAACTCATATACTAGAAATAACTAAAGAAAATATAAAATACAAAAATTGGTAAAAATAAATACTATGTTTTATTAGGCAAATAATCTGGCATTATGAGAGAAAAAAGAGACTTTTCCACCGTAGGCATTATATAAATTTTCTTCCTGTAAAACCTCTTGTTTACTCCCAGCCGCAATCAAATGTTTGTTGAGTAAAATCAAATCATCAAAGTTATTAATAGACTCTCCTAAATCATGATTGACTACTAACACAATTTTACCTTCATCAGCTAATTCTCGAAAAATATTGAAAATGACCGTCTCTGTTTTTTGATCCACTCCGGCAAAAGGCTCATCAAAAAAGAATATATCGGCGGATTGTGCTAAAGATCGAGCCAAAAATACTCTTTGTTGTTGTCCTCCCGATAATTGTCCGATAGGGCGATGGCAAAAATCATACATTCCCACTTTTTGTAGAGCATTTTTAGCCATAACACGACTCATCATCGAAAAAGGCTTTAACCATCCGGTTTTTTTTACTCTACCCATCATTACTACATCCCACACCGTAGCAGGATAAGTCCAATCAATTTGCGATCGCTGTGGTACATAAGCAATTCTTTGTCTTTGTTTAATTAAAGGTTGATTATCAAAGAAAATTGAGCCAAACTGACAAGAGATCAAGCCTAACATAGCTTTCATCATCGTACTTTTCCCTGCACCATTGGGACCAATAATTCCCGTGACTTTTTTTTGTACAACTTGAAAAGTTACATTTCTCAAAGCCTCAACTTCACGATAATTGACGGTCAAATTTTCAACTCTTAGACAATTAGAATCACCCATAAATCTATTAACCCTAGTGATGGACATAGAATTATTATAGCAAAAATGAAAAGATTATGAAAGGATAATTCAATATTGTCTAGGTACAAAATCTACCAACTATAATCCATGATCACAACAATTAAAGAAGAAGCTAATATTAAGCGATAACAGCTTCTAAATCTGAAGAGTCCTTATATTCTTTGTTCGTCCCCATTCTGGAATCCTCCTCTTCATTTTTATCGGTGCTTTTTTCTTCATGAACACATAAACGCTTACAGGGAATGGTATCTGATAAAATGGCACTGGCCATCATTCCTGAGTGAATTTCCAACAAAGCTTCGGGGAATGTCTCAAATACTAACCTTTGTCCTGGGAATACCACCCTCTCAAAGTACCAATTAGTTATATTTGTGATCCTAGCTATTTGAATTTGACTTGTGGCATTAACATAACAACACAAAATAGCATCATTTTCATTGTGAGAAATTGCATCTAGTATTTGAGCCATGATAATTAATAATGAGTTTTTTAAAATTGAATTTATCTTTATACCGTATAAGCTAACATTCCTTGATCCCAATTAGTTGTAAAGATTATTACCAATTAAATTGAATTTTCTTTTTAATCTTTTTTTGATGACGATTATAGGTAATTATTAAAAAATTATTAAGTTTTTTTTAGGTTAAATCAAGATTAACTATTGATTATTCACTCTTAACAAGACTCTGCTAAGGGTTGATTGTCGCCAGACATCCTATACCTAAAGCAAACGATGCTCTATGTAAAGTTTGTTGTAAAATTGGGAAGCTAACGTTAAATTGTAGAAAAAATGGAATTATCCTTAGATTTTGGTCATTATACTTTATGGTCAATCTATACAACGATCGCCTTTTTTGTTTTGGCGATTCTCGGTTTTATCTTTAAATGGGGTTTTCGTTTTCGTTTAGTGGGTGCAACGGGATTTATGGGCTTGTTGACAGTGGGTTTATTCGCTCTGAGTTTAGGCTTATTTAGTCGAGCACAAATACCTAATGCGGTAAGATTCAATTTAGTTTATGATACGGGAACAAACCAAGCGGTAATAGCAGTACCGGCCACCATTACTCCTTCAGAGTTAGAGGCGACTTTACAACAGGCGGCCATCGATTTATTCTCCTATGGCAGAACTTCTTCTAATGGGGATAGTAAACTTACCATTAGAGCTAGAACTCAAATACATGATGAGAAAGTTACTTATCCTTTATATCTTGGTCAAATTCGACGCTCTTTAATTCAAAAAGACGACAACGAAGCTACCGTTACTATTTTTGAGGACAATTTTGCAAAGATGGATACTCTTAGCAATTCTTAAGGAAGCCATGTTCTGTTATCTTAGTTACAATAGTATGGTTTAGAATTGGGTTATCTTAAGTTAATATCAGCAACTAATTCACTCTCACCAAAACGGAAATATTTATGGCTATATCAACTATTTCGAGTAATCTAGGACAAGATCAAGAAATCTGGAACAGTCTCAAACAGGCGATCGCCAAAAGCTCTGGTTTCAAGCGTTGGCAGAAAGAGAATAAACTAGAAGGCAATGTTGAAGATCAAGTTAAGCAATATTTACGTTCAACCCTTGAAGCTTTAGCTTATTAAAGATTTTTTCTCGAATCAAAGTTACGACACAGAAAAAAAGTCTGTGTCTTTTTTGTCGTCAAAATAGTTGAAATTTACAGGGTTAGAGATTGAGCATCGGTTTCGATTAATTTTGCTAAGTCTTGTAAAAATCCAGCAGCATCTGCACCGTAAATAATCCGATGATCGCAGGTGATATTAACCGTCATTTGATTTTTGACCCCAAATAAACCTTCTTCATTCGCCACAACCGTAGGACGAACACCGCCAATAGCCAAAATCGAACCTAATCCGGGGGGTAAGATCGCAGTAAAGTCACTGACACCAAACATTCCTAAATTAGATAAAGTAAAAGTACCCGTGGTATATTCATCGGGTTGTAATTGTTTTGCACGAGAGCGATTAACCAAATCTTGCCAATTACGTGCCAAAGAATAAATATCAATTTGATCAGCGTTTTTGATGACGGGGGTGATTAAACCACCATCGGGCATAGCAACGGCAACGGCGATATTAATACTTTCATTATACTTAATACCTCCCTCGGTGAAACTAGCATTGACGATGGGGTATTTTTGTAAAGTCATCGATACGGCTTTCGCTAACAAGGCAGTCATCGTCACCCCTTTAGATTTAATTTGCCGGTAAAGACTATCTAACTTATCGGTGTTGATGGTATAACTAACTTGGAAAGTTGGCACTTGTAAACTAGCCATCATATTGCGAATGACCGCCTGTTGTAAAGTGTTAAAGGGTACAGTTTGCCCTGCTAAATTATTAACAGGAATGGGTGTGGGGGTAATACTGGAGGCAGGAGTTACAGTAGTGGTAACGGTCGTAACTTTAGGTGCTTGAGGAGTTTTTCCAGCTATTTTCTCCACATCTTCGGCGATAATACGTCCATTGGGACCTGTACCGATAAGATTACTTAAATCAACTTTTAATTCTTTAGCTAGTTTTTTCGCCCTAGGAGAGACGATAATTCTACCATTAGTTTTAGCAGTGGTGCTGACAGTGGCATCAGCAACGGATTGAGGTTCCGGTTCTACTTTGACTTCTTTTTGAGCTGTCGAGGTAGCTTTTTGGCCCTGACTAGCTTTTTGTCTAGCTTCTTCAATTTCTGCCTCTGTTTCCGCAATGTAAGCGATCGCTTGTCCTACTGGTGCTTCTTCTCCCGCAGGAACTAAAATAGTGGCTAAATAACCAGAATAAAAGGATTCAACATCCATATCCGCTTTGTCTGACTCCACGACAACAACGGTTTCTCCTTTCTCAACTTTGTCCCCCGGTGCTTTTTCCCATGAAACGATCTTCCCTTCTGTCATTGTTGAACTAAGGGCTGGCATAAAAATATCGTGAATCATTATAATTTACAATTTATTTTTTTACTCATCAAATCATTAATTATACCTTGATTATGGTGAAGGATTATTATAACGATGTATTATAATGACCATCCCCCTCCTCTACGCACATCGCCCTGATGATCGTCATTCCGGTTACGCCAGTGATGTCACTAACTACTTTGTGTAGCTGTAGCTTCATCTGAATTAAGGCCTTTTGCATCCGCGCTCACGTGAGTCCCAGCTTCTCTAATAATGTCTCTCTTTGTCTGAGGTAACTACGGAGGACACAAACTTGGTCATCGGGGCGAAAAGAACCAGATAATAATGTGGTCGATGTCCAATAAAAAAAGGTGAGCATTACCCACCCCATCGTTAGTTTAGCGCTTAGTTAGCTTTGTTAATACTTTATTCGATCGCTCCACAAAAGCCGTCATCCCTTCGGCATCAAATGCCCGTTGGGCCATTAAAGCTAAGTCATAGACATATTGACACATGAGGTTAACCATTTCCTTAGTAGGAGATTCTCCACTACCTTGAATTATCGCACCCTTATTAAGTTGATATATATTTTCAATTAAAGGATGAGCAGTGTTGATTACTAACATATGTTCTTCAGGAAACTTGATCTCCCGTTGTTGCATCATCGCTGTCATCTCTTGGAAGCGACGCATCGCTTCTGGTAACAATACCATTGCTGGAGGAGTTTCTTCTTGGCTTTCCCCCTTCAAGGACTGAGTTTTGACGTTAACTTTTGGCTTGTTAATGGCTTTCTCAAAAATTTCCTTAATTTCTTCAGCACGGGTTTTGTTACTATTAGGATCGACGATTTCACTGGCTTTGTCATCTTCCACCAAGCTAGAATCTAACTCCGAGTCAACCCTTGAGAATTTCACGTCAGTGTATTCCCGCTCTAAAAAGGGGATAAAATAGTTAGTGTCGATAAAAGAATCCATGAACAACACTTCAATGCCCTGATTCTTGTATAAATCGACGTAAGTGCTTTGAGTTTGGGCATTATTGCAATAGAATACTCGTTTTTCGTGCTTCTCTTTATTTCTGTCTAAATATTCATTTAAAGTGGTGTAAGGTAAATTATTGTCAGGGGTAATATCCGCCCAAGCGTCATCTCCCGACTCTACCTCAACTTTGGGTTTTTCCTCGGTTTGACCGGCCTGATAGGTAGTGCGATAGATGATTAAATCTTCTACTTGTTTTTTAAATTTCTCGTCTCTCAACGCACCATATTTAACGAAAGTACCAACATCTTCCCAACTGCTGATATATTTTGCCTTGTTATCATTGTATAAGGATTTAAGGCGATCGCCAATTTTTTTGCTGATAAAATCAGCAATGCGTCTGACTGTACGGTGATTAGTTAAGGCACTACGAGAAACGTTCAAAGGAATGTCAGGGCTATCAATTACACCCCGTAAAGGCATCAAAAATTCGGGGATAATTTCTTCACAATGATCACTCACAAATACCTGGTTACAGAATAGCTTAATTTGCCCTTTAGTAACATCAACATCGGGTCTTAATTTGGGGAAGTAGAGGATGCCATTGAGTAAGAATGGGTAATCTGTACTTAAATGCACCCATAATAAGGGATCTTCTTGAAAAGGATAAAGATAACGGTAAAATTCTAAATAATCCTCATCAGTGAGATTTTGTGGTGATTCCTTCCACAAAGCTTTTTGACGGTTAACGGTATCCTCACCGATTTTGATGGCCACTGGCACAAAATCAGAATATTTCTTAACCAGATTTTTAATTCTCGATTCTTCTAAATATTCCGTCTCCTCATCCATCATGGTAAGAGTAATGGTAGTGCCGGGGATTGTATGACTAGAGTCAGTTAATTCAAATGCCGGTGAACCATCACAACTCCAGTGGATCGCCGTTGCCCCTTCACGATATGATAAGGTGTCTATCTCTACTTGTTTGGCAACCATAAAAGCGGAATAAAATCCTAAACCGAAATGCCCAATTAAATCATTGGCGGTTTTACCATATTTAGTAATAAAATCTTCAGCACTGGAAAAAGCAACTTGGTTAATATATTTCTTAATTTCTTCTACTGTCATGCCAATACCGTTGTCGCTAATGGAGAGAGTTTTTTTCTCTTTATCAATAGCGATAGTAATTTCAGGCTCAGGTAAGTCGTTTGTAATTTCTCCTGCTAAAGATGCCATTTTTGCCTTAGAAATAGCATCAACGGAGTTAGATATTAATTCTCTTAGAAAGATTTCATGGTCAGTATAAAGGGATTTTTTGATAATGGGAAATATATTCTCGGTATGAATGGAAATATTACCCTTTTCTAATACAGTACTCATAAGCAGTTATTGTAATTTTCTAAAATTTAATGACAATATCAAAGCCAGTTTGTTGATTATTTGGCCAATTACCTGTCATCATGTCATAGAAAATCCGACTATATCAAGATGTGGTTTACCGAATCTGAACATTAAAGAAACTTTTTAACTGAAATATGGGCATGATCTCAGTTTCAGCAATCCCTAATTACCCATGGCTTCCTTGAAACGAATTTCATCCCTTTGAGGGTCACAAAATGACACTTGTAATTGTATCTGATCCCCTATTTTTGGAATACGATCGAAACGGTGGACAAATTCTAACCCCAAGTCTTCTAATAAAATCAAGGCCAAATTATCATCTTCCCGTAACCAACGCAAAACTAAACCGTGCCAAATTTCATTACTATGTTTCTGTAAATATTGTAAACTCCAATAACGGTTTGTTTGTCTTTCCACCAATACTGCCTCGGAAGAAGTACTCATTACCTCGAAAATAATTTCTTGCATTTTATTCCGGTGGAAGGGCAATTCATCCCCTCTCAAATGGGCTTTAATTTGAAAATGAGCCAATAAGTCCGTATAACGGCGAATAGGCGAGGTTACTTGGGTATAAGTTTCCAACCCTAAACTAGCATGGCGGGCAGCGGATAAACCTGTCTCACTTTTAGGCATGCAGCGACGTAAAGCACAAGATCTTACAGGTCCGGCTGGTAAAAGTATTAATTCTTCTTCTGGCGGTAATTCAGGTTGCGGTTGACTGCGAAAAGCCACGGGAATATTATGTTCTTGACAATAGCGTCCTGCTATTTCACCGGCTAATATCATCATCTCTGCCACTAAGGAACGGGAAAAAGAAGGCTCTAATAATTCGATGGTTACTTCTTCATTGTCCTTCACTTTAATAACAGCCTCTGGCATAGAAATCATAACAGATCCGTTATCTTTGCGCCATCGTGCTCGCTTTTTCGCCGCCTCTGCTAACTGTCTCACTTGGGGTTCGGCTTGTATATCCAAATGCAACATTTCATCAACATCGTGATAGGTTAAGCGATAAGTTGGCCTGATCACAGTAGAGTGAATTTTATAGTCTATAGCCTCTCCATGATCCCCAAGAACAACCCCAAAACTCAATGCAGGGCAAACTTTACCTTGCACCAGACTCATCGGGCCTGTGGCTAATTCCGGGGGAAACATGGGAATCATTCCCGTCGGTAGGTATAAACTGGTACTGCGTTTACGGGCTTCCAGGTCTAGAATATCATCAGGATCAATTAAACGGCTAGGATCTGCTATATGTATCCAAAAGCGCAACGAACCATCTTCCAAAGTTTCCACACTTAAACCATCGTCGATTTCTTCGGTACTTTCATCATCAATGGTATATACTTTTTGGTGGGTTAAATCAAGTCGATGATGGGCATCGGGGATGTTACCATTAGTAAATTGAGCGAGAATTGTATTAGCCACTGCGGACACCTGTAGAGGAAAATAATTAGGATAAGAACTACGGCGTAAAAAGATATTTTCGTGTTTATCCCATAGTTTTAAGTCTATCAGCAATTGCACCGCAGAATCACCACTTTTCTCCCTTCCCAGAGATTCTAAAATGTCTTGAGCTTGTTTGGGAGGGTTATCGGGTTCTAGGGCGTATTTTTCTAGAAAGTTGAGCTTAACAGAGTCCCTCTCTTCCCATTTGACATTCTCCCCTTGTAAAACCTGATGAAGTTTGGCTATAAAACCTTCTTTTTCTTGTTTTTTCTGTGCTTCTATTTCGATTTGATGCTTAATTTCTTCAACTTGAGTCTTCGATCGAGGTTCATAAACATGCCCTTTTTTCTTAAAATAAATTTTATCATCGGACAGAAGAATATGTGCTGCATAACATACCACTGGGGTTTCTTCGGAAAAAATTAAGGAGGCTAAATCTGAAGGTGATACTGCCGTTGATTCTTCTGCTAATAATTCCCATGCTATTTCTAAATTAGATTCATCCAAATAAGGCTCAACTTCTGCCTTGAATTGCTGTATTTCGGCATATTTAAAAGATTGCCCTTCAATTTGATAATCTACTTTTTGAGGGCGAATTTTGTGGGTGTTTCCCTTTTCATCTATAGCAATCCAGTCTTTTTTCCCTTCTGGCTTTTCCACTACGGCTAAACGGCGATGGCCATTTACTTTAAATTCGACTAAAGTTCCTTTTTCCACCCTGAATCCTTAATATCTAAACTTGATCACTTTATTTAATGTACCTCAACATCTAACAATGAACAATTAATTAACAATGGCAAAGGAAAAATATATTTGCATAGCATATTTTCTTATCCAAGTAAACAAATGAAACAAATCAAAAATTCAGACAGTACATTTTGATACAATTACTAGTGTTAAGAATTTGGAATAAATCAAATCATGAATAAAACCATTGCTGAGGTAATGACACCCACTCCCATAACTGTTACACCAAAGATGCCTTTAAAAGAAGCCATAACCATTTTAGCTGAACATAAAATAGGTGGATTACCCGTTATTGATGAGAAAGGAGAATTAGTGGGGATACTTTCTGAGAGTGATTTAATGTGGCAAGAAACGGGAGTTGAGCCACCACCATATATCATGATTTTAGATAGTATCATCTATTTACAAAATCCCGGACGTTACGAAAAAGAGATTCATAAAGCGTTAGGGCAAACTGTCGCTGATGTGATGAGTGAGAAACCTATTACCGTCAAAGGTAATCAACCCGTTAAAAAAGCCGCACAACTACTTCATGATAAACAAATTCGCCGTCTTCCTGTTTTAGATGAGCAAGACGTAGTAATCGGTATTATTACTCAAGGTGACATTATTCGAGCTATGGCATCAGAATAAATATTCTTAAAAATTCCCGTTATGAGAAAAATTTTGAATGACAAATAATCAATAAAAACTATTAACTATCAATTATCACCTAAAAAAAGATGACTATTACACCTGAATCTGTCAAAGAATTAATACATTCTCAAAATTTTGGTGATCGCATTCGAGGTATAAATGAACTAAGACAACTAGATAAAGAAACGGCATACGAATTAGTAAAACCGATTGTTCAGGATAATAATATAAGAGTGCGTTATGCGGCGATTTCTCAACTAGACACTTTAGGAGACGTAAATCTTGAAGAATCCCTAGAAATACTATTAGAAAGATTATATAACGATCCTGAATCCGATGTTCGTGCCGCTGCCGCCGATGCCATTGCTGGACTAGGACTCACCCAAGCATTTCCAGATCTCAAAAAAGTATATTATGAAACCTCAGACTGGTTAATTCAATTTAGCATTGTGGCGGCCTTAGGAGAATTAGGGCATCCCGAGGGTTTTGATTTACTCAACGATGCCTTACATTCTGATAATGGATTATTGCAAACTGTTGCCATTAGTGCATTGGGGGAATTAGGAGATATTCGTGCCGTCAATTTGTTAACTCCCTTTGTTAATAATGACGATTGGCAAATTCGTCACCGTTTGGCACAAGCATTAAGTAAATTTAGAGGTAAACAGGCAAAAGAAGTCTTAACTATTCTGGCCCAAGATAAATCTGTGGCAGTAGCGGAAGAAGCCCAAAATTATTTAATGAATATTGGAGAAAATTAGATATATAGCAATTCACAATCCACTTTAAATAAATTATTTGTGTCTCGACTGATGCCACTGCCAAGCATGACGAATAATTGTTTCAATATCTGGATATTGAGGTTGCCAACCGAGAATTTTACGAGCTTTTTCGCCGCTGCCCACTAACATCGGTGGATCTCCCGGACGGCGATCGCCAATTTTCACGGTAAAATCTTTTTGCGTAACTTTTTTGGCGGCTTCGATGACTTCTTTAACAGAAAAACCATTTCCATTGCCGAGATTGAAAACCTTACTCTTACCGCCTTTTAAGAGGTATTCCACCCCTAATAAATGTGCTTGGGCTAAATCTTCCACATGGATATAATCACGAATACAAGTGCCGTCTGGGGTGGGGTAATCATCCCCTAAAATAGAGACGGAATCCCGTTTTCCCAATGCAGTATATAAAACTAAAGGAATCAAATGAGGTTCAGGATCATGATCCTCTCCGATTAAACCATCAACGGAAGCACCAGCGGCATTAAAATAACGAAAAGCTACATATTCCCAACCATAAGCCCTTTGAAAATCTGCCAACATCTTTTCTACTACTAGCTTAGTATAACCGTAAGTATTGATAGGATTTTGCGGGTGAGTTTCAGTGATAGGAATTTCGTTGGGAATTCCATAAGTTGCACAGGTAGAAGAAAAGACGATATTTTTCACTCCGGCTGACTCCATCGCTTCTAATAAGTTAAGGGTGGAAACCATATTATTGCGATAGTATTTAGCCGGGTTTTCCATGGATTCACCGACATAAGCGTAGGCAGCAAAATGGATAACGGCTTCGATATTGTACTTTTGAAAAATTTTATCTAACAATGGGCGATCGCTCAAATCACCATGAATAAAATTGACCTCTAATTTATCGATAATATCCTGATGACCATAAACCAAATTATCGAATATTAGGAGATCATAGCCCTTACTTTTTAGAAGTTTAACTGTATGAGAACCGATATAACCAGCACCACCTGTTACTAAAATAGCCATAGTAAAATATTTTTAACTTTTGTAAATAAAACTTGCTAATTATACAAAATTATGGGGTGTAATTAACAATTCATAATTATGTATTGTTAATTTAAAAACTATTTATTATTATCTATTTACTTTTCTTATTAGTACTCTAAAAGCCACTTATTAAGAATCATTAAGGAATAGATTAATAAATATCATGATCATTTATCTTGTCAAACTTACCATGCTTGTCTATGCTTATTTTAGATAGATTAAAAAATATCTTGAATCAAACAAAGTTAATTGGCGAACCAACAAAGTAAAAATACTTATTATTTTTTTTTACGAGTAACTAATTTTTCTGGGTCTATTAGTCCTGTAAATATTGTGAGTAAATAAAAACTTTTTTGGTCGCGGCTCTGGGTTCAATTTTTAGTAAGTTTAGTGTATCAAAGGAAAAATAAAATGTCAATTGCAGTAGGAATGATTGAAACCTTGGGGTTTCCAGCAGTAGTAGAAGCCGCAGATGCTATGGTTAAAGCGGCTCGTGTAACTCTTGTGGGTTATGAAAAAATCGGTAGCGGTCGTGTTACCGTTATTATTCGTGGTGATGTATCTGAAGTTCAGGCCTCAATATCCGCAGGGATTGAGTCAGCGAACAGAGTAATGGGAGGAGAAGTTCTTTCTACTCATATCATTGCCCGTCCTCACGAAAACCTCGAGTATGTATTACCTATTCGTTATACTGAAGAGGTAGAACAATTCCGTAGTTATTAATTAGTCATCCCCTTATAGTTGACTAAAATTCATCGTCAAAGTTAGAGAGATCAAACTCTCAATTATTGATCTATAAATTTCCAATATAAAATATCCAAAAAAAAATATGTCAATTGCAGTAGGAATGGTTGAAACTCTAGGGTTTCCCGCCGTAGTTGAAGCGGCCGATGCTATGGTTAAAGCCGCCCGTGTGACTCTTGTGGGTTATGAAAAAATCGGTAGTGGTCGTGTAACTGTCATCGTTCGTGGTGATGTTTCTGAAGTTCAAGCATCTGTTAGTGCCGGTATTGAAAATGTTAAACGAGTAAAAGGTGGTCAAGTTTTGTCCCATCATATTATCGCTCGTCCCCATGAAAATCTTGAATACGTATTACCTATTCGTTACACCGAAGAAGTAGAACAATTCAGAGAAAGTATCAATCCTCGTCCTTTGGGCAGATCTTAATCAGGAATTAAATTAATGCAAATCGCCAAAGTATGTGGTACAGTTGTTAGTACCCATAAATCACGGACTTTAACCGGAGTCAAATTATTGCTAGTACAATTTTTAGATGCTAATGGTAATGAGCTACTGAATTATGAAGTAGCAGGGGACACTGTAGGGGCTGGCATCAATGAATGGGTTCTGGTCACCCGTGGCAGTGCCGCCCGAAAAGAAACCGGTCATGAAGAACGTCCAGTGGATGCTATGGTAGTGGGCATTATAGATACAGTTACAACCACATCAGATCTGCTTTACAGCAAGAAAGATGCAGAAAGAATGTATTAAATACTCTATTTGGTATTTTAATTTTAATCTGTAACAACTAAAACAAAATCAATCCATGAGGACAAATTAGGACAAAAGCATTACTTACTAAAGATATTCTTAACATCCTAATCAGTGTCCTTGAAAGATTCAGTAAGATAATTATTGTGGAGGTTTATAGTGAGCGTCCCTATAACGGCGGCTCCACCCACTCCTTGGTCTAAAAATTTGGCTGAACCGAGAGTGGATGATAGTGCTTATGTTCATTCCTTCTCTAATTTAATTGGAGATGTGAAAGTCGGAGCAAATGTTTTAATCGCCCCGGGTACTTCCATTCGTGCTGACGAAGGTACACCTTTTCACATTGGTGATGGCAGTAACATTCAGGATGGGGTGGTTATTCATGGACTGGAGCAAGGTAGAGTAAAAGGTGATGATGGTCAAGACTATTCCGTTTGGATCGGTGAGGATACTTGTATCACCCATTTAGTCTTAATTCATGGTCCTGCCTATGTGGGTAAGAAGTGTTTTATTGGTTTTCGATCGACGGTTTTTAATGCCAGAGTGGGAGATGGTTGTATTGTCATGATGCACGCTCTGATTCAGGATGTGGAAATTCCGGCGGGGAAATATGTGCCATCAGGTTCGGTGATTACTAATCAACAACAAGCCGATCGCCTTCCGAATGTTCAACCTGAAGATCGAGAATTTGCAGCCCATGTAGTCCATATTAATGAGGCATTAGCGGCGGGTTATCACTGTGCGCAAAATAATGCTTGCATTAATGCCATCAGACAAGAAAATACTCCCGTGCAAACCCCAACCCATAATCAAACTAATGGTTATCAATCAGTAACTAATATGAGTTTAAATACAGATATAATCAATCAAGTTAAATCCCTGTTAAGACAAGGTTTTACCATTGGTATCGAACACGCTAACACTCGTCGTTTTAAAAGCAAATCTTGGTTAACTGCTTCTTTAAAGGCTACCAGTGAAGGCGGAATCTTAACAGAATTAGGCAATATATTAAATGAATATAACGGCGAATATGTCCGCTTAATTGGGGTTGATCCTCAAGCTAAACGTCGAGTAGCCGAAACCATTATTCAACGTCCGGGGGATGCCCCTGCACCCGTACAAGCTAGTAATGGTAACACTGCTAAAGTAAATGGTAATGGTCATGGTCACCCTCCTGTTAGTAACGATAACGGTGATTTAGCTAACGAAATTCGTTCTTTAATTCAAGGTGGTTATAGTATTGGTGTGGAATATGCCGATGCCCGTCGTTTTAAAACCAAGTCTTGGTTAACGGCACCTAGTGTGAAGACTAAATCCGTCAATGAGGCTATCAATACCATTCAAGGTTACTTAGCGGATTTTAGCGGTCAATATGTGCAACTTGTGGGAGTTGATCCTCAAGCGAAACGTCGTGTATCTCAAGTGATTATTCAACGTCCGGGAGAAACTGCCACGATCAGCAGTAGTGGTAACGGTGGTTCTAGCTATCAAGCCCCCAGAAATCAGGGCAATGGTGCAACTGTAGTTAACAGTAGTTTGAGTGGTGAAGCGATGGCCCAAGTTCGTAGTTTATTATCACAAGGCTATCAAATAGGCACTGAACACGCAGATGTGCGTCATTTCAAAACTAAATCTTGGCAAAGTTGCTCACCAATAAAAGGTACGAGTGAAGGTCAAATAATTTCCGCCTTAGAGGCTTGTGTTCAAGATCATAGCGGTGAATATGTCCGTTTAATCGGTATCGATACCAAAGCAAAACGTCGAGTGTTGGAGATGATTATTCAGCGCCCGGGACAAGCTAAACAATCTTCTACCACTACTGCAACAAGCAATGCTAATTCTACTAGTCATAGCAACTTGAAGGCGTTGTCTCTTGAGTCGGGAGGATGGCCGAGTAACACTGCAACAGCTTATACCCATACTCAAAACGGTAGTAGTTCCCTCGATGCTAATACTTTAGATCAAGTGCGTTCTTTACTATCTCAGGGCTATCGTATCGGCACAGAACACGCAGATTTACGGCATTTCAAAACTAAATCTTGGCAGAGTTGTTCTCCTATCGAGAGTAACAATGAAGGTCAAGTAATTTCGGCTTTAGAAGGCTGTTTAAAAGATCATAGCGGTGAATATGTCCGTTTAATTGGCATTGACACCCAAGCAAAAAGAAGGGTTTTAGAAGCCATTATTCAAAGACCGTAATTAATTAGGAATTAGGAATTAGTAATGGGAAATTAAGAATTAGGAGTGACAGATAAGATGCCAGTTCCAGAATGACCTATTACCTATTACCTATTACCTATTACCTATTACCTATTACCTATTACTTCCCCCTGTCCTCCCCTATTGCAAACTCCGAACTCATGCCCTTACCCATTCTTCGAACCAGTTCTATAGATACAACCCAAATACGGGGGGATGTGACCATTGATGGAAGTGCTATGATCGCCTCTGGGGTAATTTTGAATGCCACTCAAGGATATAAAATCATTATTCGGGCTGGGGTTTGTTTGGGAATGGGTACTATTATTACCGCCTATGATGGAAATGTCGAAATTAAGGAAAATGCTATTTTGGGATCGGGTACTTTAGTTTTAGGTAATTGTATTGTTGGCTCTCAGGTTTCTCTGGGGGCCTCCGTTACGGTTTATCATGCTAATATTGAGCCCATGAGCGTTATTCCCGCCGGCTCAATTATTGGCGATCGCTCCCGACAAGTTAATTTGAGGGAAGAAGAAGTCATAAATTCCACATCGGAGACTGCACACTCTCATACTCAAACGATTATTGACGGCATTAAAAATGGCTTTTCCCAGAAAACAGACCCCGAGAATCCTCCGGTAACAGCAGAAAATAATCACCATTTATCCGATACAGAAAATCAAGAAATTGCCGATTTTACAGAAGATAATATACAAGAAAATGAGCAAAAACCCCCCACTCCAGGGGTCAAAGAAAATCGAGAAACTGACACGCAAATCCTGGACAAGGATGTTTGGGAAGAAAACACTCCCCAAGTTAACACCGTAGTGGGGCAAGTTTATATTAATAAATTATTATTTACCCTCTTTCCCGAAAAACACAATAAGGGCAATAATTAATGTTACTTCAAGCTAGTGGTCTGCCAATTTTGAAATGAGGGATAAAACAATTCTCCAAAATCCAAAATCCAAAATTATCCGTTCCCAGTCCCTCAAAACTATCTTGACAGACCACTAGGAGAAATCAAACTGCTGGGGATAGTCGAACCGAATTAGATTTTATTGTTTTTTCAAATTTTCTTGATACAAATGAGGCAATATAAACATAACAATCAATACTAGTATTACAATAGTCTGAATAAGATGATCTTTTTTGAGGGTAACGTCTTTAATCCCTTGTTATATCTTATATTGAAGAGTATTGTCGCCCCCACAGCTTTTATTACTTTAATCTTGACTTTTTACTCATTTATTTAACTTCTCACTAATGGAATCGCACTAACCGAACAGTATTGACTAGTCTGTTGCCTCAAAGCGAGACTGAACGGAGTTGAACCGTTATTTAGAACTTAGGAGGTTCTTGTTCTATCCATTGAACTACAGCCTCAACATTAATTAAGTTTTGTAACTTTACTTAGTTTAAATGATTAATAGAAATCTGACCACTTTGAAGATTTGAGGATTAAGCAACAGAAAATAATTGCTGATAATCATTACTCATTGCTTTAGTCGTCGAGGCGTAAAAGTTTACGATAGAATTTTTGAGAAAAATCCGTTTGGTGGGATTCTTTAAAGTCTTTGATGAGTGAAATAATAAATTGTACAAATTCAGAATTAGACATGTTCATCTCATAACTCAAATCTGCACTACCGTCAAATTGAATACGACAACGAGTTATTTCCGCGGGCAAACGAGATACATACCAAGTGGCAACAAAGGGAATATTCGCTTCTTCCCCTTCAATAATTCTTTCCCCTTCAAGGTATCCCTGTTGATATAGACTTAAAGCATAGGGTAATATTTCCTGTTCTTCTTTTCCATAGTAAGGTTGATACATGAGAGTATCGGCTTTAGTGGCAGGTTTTAGTTTCTCAATACTAGACATCTTTTTTCCTGTATTTGCACAATGTCAATTTTAACTCTTAAGTTGCTCTGAATTAAATTATTTTACCAGCCCAATTTTATGACTATTAATGCGATTCAACCTCCCATTATTAGCGTTGCTCCAATGATGGATTACACAGATAGACACTTTCGCTATGTTATCCGTCAAATGACAAAAAAAACTCTACTTTATACGGAGATGATTACGACTCAAGCTATCATACACGGCGATCGCCACAAACTATTAGATTTTTCGGAGAAAGAAAAACCCGTATCCTTGCAATTAGGGGGAGATAATCCCCAAGAATTGGCGAAATGTTCCAGAATCGGCGAAGATTGGGGCTATGATGAAATTAATCTTAACGTCGGCTGCCCCAGTTCAAGAGTACAAAATGCCAACTTTGGGGCTTGTTTAATGGCAAGACCAGAAATTGTGGCACAGTGCGTGGAGGCAATGCAAAAAGCCGTGGAAATACCCGTTACCATTAAACACCGCATCGGCATTGATAACCAAGACAGTTATGAAGACATGAAAAACTTTGTTAAGACTATCGCTGATAGTGGTTGTCAAAGATTTATTATCCACGCAAGAAAGGCATGGTTACAAGGTTTAAGCCCAAAAGAAAACCGTGAAATTCCACCCCTGCGTTATCAAGAGGTCTATCAACTCAAGCAAGACTTTCCCCATCTCACCATCGAAATTAATGGCGGTATCAACACCACAGAAGAAATAAAACAGCACCTTAATTTTGTGGATGGCGTCATGATTGGTCGGGCGGCCTATGATAATCCCTATCTTTTTGCCTTTATTGACCAAGAAATTTACGGAGAAGATTATCCCGTCCTAACCAGAAAAGAAATTATAGAATCTCTTTATCCTTATATTGACTTTTGGACTACTGAGAAACTAAAATTAAACACTATAATGCGTCACCTGTTGCAAATTTTTGCTAAACAACCCGGGACAAAACTGTGGAAACGATACCTGTCCGAAAATGGCAACACTTTTAATGGTGGTTCAGATATTGTGCGTCAAGCATTAAAAACAATGAACAATGAATAATGAACAATTATTCCCTATCACCCTTTCCGTATTATTTATTACTTAATACTTGATATGCCCATTCAAGATCAAAGACGAAAACGAGAACTGCTAAAATTACTAGAGAAACTGGGTTTAAAAGACATATCCGCAGTCAATTGGTCATTATTAGACTTAGCTTTAACCCATCCTAGTATCTCTCAAACCCATAACTACGAACATTTGGAATTTGTGGGAGATGCCGTTATTCGTCTTGCTTCTGCGGAATTACTTTTAGAAACTTATCCTCATCTACCCGTGGGGGAATTTGCGGCTATTAGATCTATCATCGTCAGCGATCGTTTTTTAGCAGAAGTTGCGGAAGAATACAGTTTTGAATTATACCTTTTGATGACACCGGGGGTAAGAAATGATAAACTGGGCAAAATGTCCCGTCTAGCGGATGCTTTTGAGGCAGTATTAGGGGCATTATATGAAAGTACAAAAAACATGACATTAGTACGCCCTTGGCTTGATCCCATCTTACAAGAAAAAGCTGCTCAAGTACACGCCGATCCTGCTAGGGAAAATTATAAAGATGCTTTACAAGAATGGAGTCAAAGTCAATATAAATTGTTACCTACTTATAATGTAAAACAAAACGAGATTTTAGATGATGAAAATGAGCGTTTTACTGCTGAAGTCTGGTTGCAGGACAAATTATTAGGTACAGGAAAGGGTGCTACGAAAAAAGCCTCTCAACAGGCCGCAGCCCAACAGGCTTATAATTCTATTATGGCAATTAATAATTAACAATTAACAATTAACAATTAACGACAAGTTTATACTGTTGCCTTTTCCCTATTCCCTGTTCCCTTCATTATCAATTAAGTGTATGGCATTCGGAGATCAAATTTATGTGTGGCGTGAGTTGGCTAATTTAGATGGTATTTATCAACATCACGGCATTGACATTGGTGATGGTAGTGTTATTCATTATCGTAAACCAAGTGAAATTATTGAGCAAACTTCTTTTGACATTTTTAGTAAAGGTAATCGAGTTTATTCACGTCAATATCCGGCTGGTTTTTCTTTTATTCCCGAAGTAGCCGTAAAACGTGCTTTTAGTCGTTTAGGGGAAAATAAGTATAATTTGTTGTTTAATAATTGTGAACATTTTGCGACATGGTGTAAAACGGGCATTAATGAGAGTCAACAGATAAAAGATTTTATTCCTGCTATTAATAAATTGGATACTTTTAAGTTGTTAGATCCTCTTAAACGGGCTTTTCAAGGATTTGATCATGTTAATAATCAAAATATGGTTAATACAGCTTTAGATCAAATTAGAACGGTTTGGGATCAAATTCAACCTCAATATCGCCAAAATTTAGATGAAATTAATATATGGGAAAAAGTAGCTATTAAGGCGATACAAAATAATCGAGATGATTTGGCAAGGGAGGCGATAAAACGGAAACGAGAACACGAAAAAAAGGCGAAATCACTAGAAAAAGAGTTGGAAAAATTAGCGATTTTGACAGAGAATTTATTAAAAAATTAAATCCAAAATTGAATAATAACGATACTTATACTTATTCCTACAACTATACAACAGGCTAACCAGTGTTTAACATTAATTGCCGACGGGGAAACTTTTTTTGATAATTGACAATGATAACCATAACCTCTTAAAATCATAGCTTGATAGACTAATTTTGACTGATCATAGCTTCTAACTAGCAAACTTCCCATTAAATTGGCGATTATCCTCAAATTTCGACGATTTAACCTATGAGGATAAAAACCTTTTAACCTTAATCCCCTTTCCATGGTAGTTAAGCGATCGCCGAATTCTTCTAAGTAACGATAAGTTAATAACATCATATCACTAATAATGGGAGACAAACCCAAAGACTTCAGAGTTTTTAGAATCGTGAGAAAAGGAGAAGTGCCAAACAAGACTAAACTCGTAGTTAATATGCAAACAAAGCGAGTCACAACTAAGAGAACTAAAAGACAACCTTCTAGTTTAATCTGAAGAATAAAAAAGGAAAAAATGACAGTTTTACCAACTAAAAAAGGCAATAGAATAACAACAGCAACGATGAAAATACCCGGATAGCGAAGACGAGATAATAAAAAATTTAAAGGTAAATTGGAAGATAAATACAAGACTAAAGTGATAACAATAATGAAAGGTAAAAATACCAAGTTTTTTATAAAAGCAAAGGCAAAAATTAAGCTCATTAAAGCAATAAATTTCGGTTGCTGTTGCCAACGATGAATATAGGAATCTAAATGGGCGTATTGATCTAATAATAACTTCATTTTTACTAATTATTTAGTATTTCGGGTTTAACTTTATGGAAAAAATTAACTAACATCACCGTTAAAGTTCCTTCAATTATAGCCTGAAGACCGTAGCCAATTAAAGAGGTTAAAATAGCGGTTTTTTCAGCATTAATATTCAAATCAGGAGAAATATTATTGACAGTTATAAAAACAAAAAGTAAAGCCGAAAGAAAAACACCAATTCCCCCTACAAAAAAAGCCAAAATATTATTGCCTAAAGAATTATTAAAAAGGGGTAATTTTCTTAACAACCAAAGATGATAAGCCAGCAAAGAAGGTAACCCCATAATAATGGCATTGATACCTAAAGTTGATAAACCGCCATGTTGAAAAAAGACGGCTTGAAAAAATAAGCCGATTAAAATACTAGGAAAAGCATAGTAGCCCAAAATTAACCCCATGACACCGTTTAAAACCAGATGAATACTAAAAGGGGGGATGGGAATATGGATGAGGGAAGACGCAAAAAAAGCCGCTGTTAATAAAGAAGCTGTGGGAATTTGTTGTTGATAGTCTTCTTGTCGGCTAATTTGACGCAACGAAAACCAAGTAAGACCCCCGGTAATGGCATAACTAGCAATACAAACGGAAGGGGGTAATAATCCATCAGGGATGTGCATATTTGATCTAATTAAAACTTTTTGCGTGAAAAAAATAAAGCTGTACCTACAAAACCCCACACTCCCGTTGCCGCCATCATCAATTTTTGCAACATAGTAGGAGATGAAGTCCTTTCTTCCAATTCTGGGGATGGAGATTTTACTATCTGGTTATTTGCTCGAGATTCTGAGGGTTGAGAAGAATTTACCTCATTGGTTTCTTGGGTCGATAATGACTCGACGGGTATATAAACAATACCACCATGTCCAGCGGATCTAACTTTAACAGTCCAATCTCCCCCTTGAGAAAAATCGGGGGTAAAAATAAATTTTCCCTTCTCATCCGTCATCCCCGTCAACCAAAGTTGTGTTGGATTGCTAGGAGAATAAATCACTACTTGGGCATTTTCCATCGGCTTTCCGTTATCGTATTTAGCATCGATTTCTATAACTTCCTTAGGCTTGTAAGTAATAACACTACCATGAGCTAGCACCTTAGAAGTGGTCACCCCAAAAACAACGATAAACCCGAAACCAATCCTTGATAATTTATTTAACATCGACTTCCATCCCGATTTTTAATCCTTATATATACTTGGTTTAGTTAGCAACGGCGATTTTTAAAAGACTTCAATTGTGCAATACTATTTCATCGTCGAATAAACCTTAAATTTTTTCAATCCCCCCTAGAGGCTTATAAAGTAGGATTTAAGTACTATTTTGATAGAATCATCACGTCATATTTGAACATTTTTATAGTTTTTGTGTTCAAATCCTGTTTCATTTTGACGAAGGTGTTGATTATATTGACGAAGTTGTTAATATTTGCTCTAGCTTGAAACCATATATCAAATTGCTGACAATTATAAAAATTATGGTTATTAAGGTTGTAAACACGTAGAACAGTATGTATTTATCAAATGGTCCTACAGAAGTCGTTATGGCAATGGAAGCTATTAATGATATGGGAATGTTCCATAGCCAATAAAAACCCATTTTTAACGGTAAATAATCGGTTCCATCTAAAACTATTGACTGTTTAAGTACTTGTATTTGCAACCAGCCAAATAAATATCCCAAGCCGAAGAAGACAAGAAGATTCACTAAAAACAACAGAAGTCTAACAGCAAAAAAATTCTTATCGCTAAAAGCTGTTACTCCAAAAATAAACAATCCCAATCCTATAGTGATTATCCATAAACCAGAGATAATTGTTCCACCAACTATAGTTACGACACCCCAAGTATAGGCGTTAGCAAGATATGGATTTAAGAGTCGCCATTGTGCTAAACCTAATAGAATCCAATCGGCAGTTAGTACCAACGCAACAGATTGAAATACAACATTCAGAGAACCTAGTCTGAAAATAATTGCTGGAATCAAAAAAAATAGAGATGAACTAAGAGTCCATAAAAAAACAAAAGTGGACATAATGTAATTAAAGTAAATACAAAATAATTTAAAATAGCGATCGCCTTAATATTTGGTGGGGCGAAAGTCAAACCTCGACGTACAGGTCGCACAGGGCGATAATTAACCAATTTTAGGTCAAAATGGGAAACTATACTGGCAATTACCAATTTCATTACTCAGATAAGGGAGACGAGCTATTTCCATCGGGTCTGGATTTTCTCCCAAGTCAGCAATTTCTGCCCGTAATTTATCTCGCACTTCGGGGATATAGTCAATCCAATATAATGCCCATACCAGAGCAGAAGCAGTGGTTTCGTGACCAGCAGTCAATAAACTAATTAAATTATCATGTAACTCTTCATTGCTCATTTGTTGTCCATCTTCGCCCTTTGCTAATAACAACAGACAGAGAATATCTTCGGGATTTATCTCCGAGTAAAAATCTTAAAATGCGATTGCCTTTGCCCACGATAAACTGTTCCGGTTCAGCAGTTAAAACTTGTTTAATGCCCTCTGGATTGCTGATATAAACAACCGGCGGATATACCCTTATTATTGAACAAGTTGGAAGAAGGTGGAGATTCCCTGAAGATTGTTATATTGGCGATGGCAGTACTCAAACCTTTCTAATAGTAGAAATCAGATTAAATTTTTAAAGTATTTATGTTGAAATTCACAAAAGCTAATTCCCGTTTTTTCCCTGCAAAATATTATCACTCCGAACTCAGAACTCATTGTTGATCCCTTAACTGATAAAATCAGAAAAAACTAGTAAAAATATGGCGTATAAATACTCATGATTAAACCTTATTTATCAAAACTCTTAGCTCTAGTCTTAGTTGTGACCATTAGTTTATTTGGTTGTGGTGCCAGTCCCACTGGTTTAACAGGAAATTATACCAATGATACCTTATCAGTATTACAAACCTTGATTACAGCCATAGAATTGCCGGCAGAGTCAGACGTCCAGACAAAAAAAGCCGCTCAAAACGAAGCCAGGAAACAAATTAATGAGTATATTTCTCGTTATCGTAAGGACAGCAATTACGGTGGCTTGAAATCCTTTACCACCATGCAAACCGCTCTTAATTCTTTAGCCGGCTATTACACTTCCTACGGCAATCGTCCTTTACCTGAGAAGTTGAAAACCCGTCTCTCTCAAGAGTTTAAGCAAGTGGAATTTGCCGTGAAAAAAGGATACTAAATCAATTAACAATTAACAATTACTTAATTTTAATCTACAGTTCTGCTTACGGTAGTTTTATTTTTATTATTAAATTTATTGCTTAATTATTAGGAGGAAAGTTATTTGTCTAATCAAGTTCGGATAGGGATTTTAGGGGCGACGGGTGCGGTAGGGACAGAAATTATTAACCTTCTGATCGAGCGCAATTTTCCCGTAAAAGAATTGAAATTATTATCATCTCCTCGTTCAGCAGGACAAAAAATAGCTTTTAAAGACGAGTTAATCGAAGTTCAGGCTGTGGACGAAAATTCTTTCAAAGATGTTGATATAGTCTTGGCATCAGCTGGAGGTTCAACTTCTAAAACATGGGCAAATACCATTGTATCTTCTGGGGCAGTGATGATCGACAATTCCAGTGCCTTTCGCATGAATCCTGACGTTCCCTTAATTGTACCCGAAATCAACCCTGAAGCGGTAATAAACCACCGAGGAATAATTGCTAATCCCAATTGCACGACTATTTTAATGGGGGTTGCTATCTACCCTTTGCATCGAATTCAACCCATTCAACGAATCATCGTTTCTACCTATCAATCCGCCAGTGGTGCTGGTGCAAGGGCAATGGAAGAAGTGAAAACCCAAGCTCGAGCTATTTTAAACGGCGAAAATCCTGTGCCAGAAGTGTTACCCTATCCCCTAGCTTTCAACCTCTTTCCCCATAATTCGCCCCTCATGGATAACAGCTATTGTGAGGAGGAAATGAAAATGGTGAACGAAACTTGCAAGATTTTTAGTGACGACTCCTTGCGCATCAGTGCCACCTGTGTTAGAGTACCCGTATTAAGAGCCCATTCAGAAGCGATTAATATTGAATTTGCTCAACCTTTTTCCGTAGCAAAAGCAAGAGAAATTATTGCTCAAGCTGAAGGAGTAAAATTATTGGAAGACTGGGATAAAAATTATTTTCCTATGCCCATAGATGCAACAGGGAAAGATGATGTTTTAGTGGGTAGAATTAGACAAGATATTTCTAACAAAAATGCAATCGAATTGTGGTTATGTGGTGATCAAATTCGTAAAGGTGCGGCTTTAAATGCGGTGCAAATTGCAGAATTATTAATTGCTAAAAACTTACTAAAATCTTAGAAACCACGCCATTTTCTTTCCGGTGAATAATGGTTATACCTAGAGGAAAATGATTCACTTTCTGTTTCAATTTCAGGCATTCCAATAATGGATGGAAACACTGTATCCATGGACATAAAGATCACTGGTGTCAACTTAAGAGATTAATGCCCAAATATTGTGGGATATAGCTTCTCTTTCTAGATGTCGTTTTCAACTTATATAATTTAGAAGATTTAAAAACTTTCCAATGTAATCCTGTATTGCTATACCACTATTAGATTATGACTTTTTCCGCAAACTTTAATCAGAAATAAAAATAGAATATGGGTTTTAACATCAGGTTTATCAAGAAAAAAATTAGGAATTGGTTTCCCAATGTCCACGCGGAATTTAAAGCCAAGTCCTCTGAGTTAGAAGCTCAACTCAGACAAAAAAATCTTGATCCACTTCCTTCTTCTCAGATAATTGCCCTGGGCAAAAAAATTGATAGTTTATCGACTCCTTCTCCTTATCTGAAAACCGTCAAGTCTAAATTATCAGAAGCGATCGCTCTGTGGCAAGAAGAAGAAAATGCTCCTAATAGTTTAGTAATCTTAGGTAGTCCGGTGGAGTCTTTTGCTCAGATATTTAACGAAGTCCTAGCAGATTGGGAACAAAGAGACATTTTACAACTAAAATCTCTATCTTGGTCGAATCGTCCTCCTGATTATCCCAAGATTAAATTTCAACTTTCACAAGAAATTGATTCATTCGAGGATGTAAGCCTAGATAATCCTGATCAAGTTGTGTTTATAATTCCCGATTTAAACTGGTGTTTTTTGCGCTGTATTGATGGTTTGGATACCATTGAATATCTTCAAGATTTGTTATTTAAAGATCGTTCTCAATTTTGGCTAATTGGTTGTAATACTTTGACTTGGGAATATTTAGATGTTATCGGTAATTTTAGTAGTTATTTCCAACAGACTGTTTATTTACCAGAACTTAAAGACATAGAACTTAAAGAATGGTTAACTCCTGTTTCGGAAACAATTGAATTTGAGTTTAGCCACGATCAAGAAAAGCAAAATGATGACCGCCAATTCAATGACGAGAATGAAGAGGGCTGGGAATCATCATCACAACAAAGCTATTTTGAACATCTAGCTTTAATTTCCCTAGGTTTGAGTCATGTAGCCTCAAGGTTATGGTTATTGTCTCTGGGTATAGAAAAGGAGGAAGAAAAATCTAACGAAGAAGTTCGAGAAGATAAGGATGAAAATGACTCTTCTCCCAATATCGTCTTACAAAAGATCGTCTTACCAAATTTACCCGAGTTGACAAAAGATGATCGTTATTTACTATTTTCTCTTTGTCTTCATGGGCAAATGACTTTATCCGAGTTAGCGGTAAGCTTGGGAGACCAGCAGATTAAGGTACAAAACCAAGTTCAGATTCTCTGCAATTCGGGTGTGGTTGAACATAGAAATAAGCTACTAACAATTAATCCTGCCTATTACCCTCAACTTAAAAAAGATTTAACTCGCAATAATTTTCTAATTAAAGGACATAGATAATGTTTAATTTTCCCCTAGATTGCCTTACTTGGGTATTTATTCCTTCTGTTTACCCATTAGCTCAAATCAATAGTGAGATGGAGAATGCTTCAAGGATTCTCTCTGAAATAACCTTCCCTAAGATTATCCAAGGATTAGTCATTATTGCGATCGCCTATGGAGGATTGTGGGCAATTGACAAGCTCATTCACTGGTTATCGGAAAAAGTATCTCTGAAGTTCCGCCTAAGTATCAAGCAATCTTTACCTTTTTTTCGTGCCTTTGTGATCGGTTTGGCTGGAGTAATACTGCTTAATTTATTTTTGAATTTATCCCCCAATAATTTAATCGCAGTTACAGGGACAGTTGCGGTTGCCCTCGGTTTTGCCTTTAAAGATTACGCCAGTTCTTTGATTGCTGGAATAGTAGCTCTATTTGAGTCTCCCTATCAAGTGGGCGATCGCGTGAAAATTGGCGATTACTACGGAGAAATTATGAGCTATGGCTTGAGAGGAATTATTATTAAAACTCCTAATGATAATCTGGTGACGATTCCCCACAACAAGATCTGGACCGAAGCCATTTCTAATGCCAATAAAGGTAGCATAGAAGCACAAACAGTTGCGGACTTTTACCTAGTTCACACAGTAGATGTCGAGCGAGTGATGCACATTTTATATCAGGTGGCTCATACCAGTAAATATACGCAACTCAAACTTCCTATTTTAGTAGTCACGGAAGAAAAACCTTGGGGAACTCATTTTAAACTAAAGTGCTATCCCTTCGACGCAAGGGACGAATTTATTTATAAAAGCGATTTAACTAAACGAGCTAAACAAGCTTTTGCCCAAGACGGCATACTTTATCCAGTATTACCAACTCAGCCTTTGAGTTCAGAATAATTGAACCAGCGGGGACATTTAGACAAAAATATTGGGGATGTCTTCTGCTTTTTGCGGTTCAATCAGATAGTGAATATGATTAGACATGATATAAATACTGTAAAGTTTAAAATTTTATTTATTAACATCGATTTTCATGGCAATAATTACCCATAAATTTAGGCAATTATTTCTAGAGTGGTCTTGAGGAATCTTCCCCATCTTCCAACCCTAGCTATTGGACTGTTCGCCAAGCCAGAAAGTGTCTTTGAAAGCTTCTACGAACCTGGCTTTCGCGGCTTGCTTTCGATCTTGATGCTAGTCATGGGTATGGAAGCTTGGTCAAGGCTTGGCGAACTGCGCAAAGTGGCTCAGTGGTACGTCGTCTATAGCGTGGTGGCACCGCTGGTGCATGGGTTCATCGCCTTTGGTCTTGGCATGATTGCCCACTATGCTACGGGATTCAGTATGGGCGGGGTCGTAGTTCTGGCTGTCATCGCCGCCTCCAGTTCAGACATCTCAGGTCCTCCCACCTTACGAGCTGGTATCCCATCGGCTAATCCGTCCGCCTATATTGGCGCGTCCACCGCCATCGGTACGCCGATTGCGATCGGCGTGTGTATACCGCTCTTCCTCGGACTCGCCCAGGCGGTAGGCGGTATGTAATCTCAGACGGGTTGCGGTCTTTCGGTGCTCCCTTAGCCCAGCAGACCAAGTAACTCAATAAACAAGCCACATTCCGCACGTCAAACTGTATAAATTCAGATTACGAGGTTAGGGGTTGAACAGTGATTGACTACGACAAGAAATACTCAGTGATTAGTTCTCTAGCTTATAAAGAGAACTCAGATAAATTAGTAGAAAAATGAGCAACGTTCCATTAATCATTTAGGATTAATTGCTGGAGTTATAGATGAAATTGGGATTGAAGAAATTATTAACGATGCCCTCGGTATTGACGAGAGGGAAATCGTGACAGCAGGTCAAATAGTCAAAGCAATTATTCTGAACGGATTAGGATTTATTTCTCGACCTCTTTATCTATTTCCACAGTTTTTTAAAGACAAAGCCACAGAACATTTAATCGGAAAGTGAATTAAATAATCACCAGAAAAAATCGAAAAAGAAAGGAGAAAAATCAGGAAAAATTCACAAAATTATGGCGGTGATAGAATCAGATTTAATCAAAATAAATGAATTAGAAAAAAGAGCAGGAAGATTTGTGTTGGCAACAAACAGATTGGATAAAAGTAAATTTAAAAGAGAAAAAAATCGGAATAAAAAATCAATTAGGAAAACTAACGGAACGTCCGACGTTAAGATGGATATTTCAAAGTTTTCAAGGAATTCATTTAGTAATAAATAGAGGAAAAGAACAGATAGTAAATCTAACAAATGAACGAAAACTAATTTTAAGTTTTTTCTTAATTTCTTGTCATAATTATTATATTTTATCTGGATAACTTGATAACTTATTGGATTTAAGAGTCTAAATATTCTCAATTATAATACCATAAATAAAGAAGATATTGAGTATTATTACTTATATTTTGTCCAAAATAAGTTGCTTGGTTTTAATACTTTTATCATCTTACAAAGTGACGTGCGGAATGTGGGATGTATCATAGCTACTGTAGAAGAACCAAATACTTCATAAGAGCGTGCATAATCGATTGCTGTTCTTTGTTGTGTCACTTCTACATGTCGCCAACCTTGTAATGGCTCAAAAAACATAAACAGATTGGCAACACCATTACGTTTATATTGATAGTCATAACGTTCTTTTTTTCCTGGCTCTGCTTCGATTTTTTTCTTGACCTCTTTGACTAACTGTTTACAACTCTCATCAAAACAAACCCATGGATTTTGAGAATCATACTCTCTGTGATAAATATCCAAGACATCTTCCATGGAACAGACAAATTCAGCATTAGACTTTGGCGGAATCACCCATGATTCATTCAGCCATGGTTTCAATTCGTTTTTTTTAATGTTTTTCCAATAGTTTCTCTCGATACTTTTTCCACATATTGAAGTTCGACCATTTTATCTGCCAGCATTTGAAGTGTCCATTTTGCTTGTCCCATTGAGGTTTCACTACAAGCAATTGCAACTAGATAAGCTTCTTTTTCACCATCGATAATTTTGCTTCGACGATTCTTTTGCTCTCTTCTAGTTAAAGCTGATTCAATCCCTGATTCGACAAATCTTTGCCGCACTCTCTCAATTGTTGCTTGACTAACATTTAAGGCTTCACTGATTTTTAGATTTGTCCAACCGCCTTCTGGTTGATTGACATCTGCTAACAATAGTATTCTGGCATGGTTCATTTTGTAAGCTGCTATTTTTCCTTTCTTAGTTAACTGTTCAAGTTCAGCTCTTTCGGACTTTGTTAGATCTACGATATATTTTTTCTTGGGCATTTTGTGGTCTGAAGTTTGATAACTTCTTCCAGATTAGCTCTTTTTTTGTCCCTCAAAACAAAATTGATGGTCTACTACCTAACACCTAATACCTAAAACCTTTTTTAGCTAACAAATTATTATACTCAAAGCAGAAGAGCCAGATCTTTTGCCCATGGCTAATTACAATTCAATAACATATCGACCGTGAGCTAAAATGGGCGAACGGTGGGTTATCATATAAGTACTGCCTGTTGAGATTTACCTTTCCATGATTGAAAAACTACCCGTAAAAATTGTCAGCGATAATCGTCAAGCGAGATATTTATACGAAATTTTAGAAACCTATGAGGCTGGAATTGAGTTGACAGGTACGGAAGTTAAATCTATTCGCATGGGTAAGGTTAACTTACGGGATGGTTATGCTTTGATTCGCAACGGGGAAGCATGGTTGAGTAACGTGCATATTTCTCCCTATGAAATTAGTGGTAGGTATTTCAATCACGAACCTCGCCGTAATCGTAAATTATTGTTACATAAAAAAGAAATTAATAAATTAGTTGGTTTACTAGAACAAAAAGGGTTAACTTTAATTCCCCTGAAAATGTATCTTAAAGGTCATTGGATTAAAATAAGTTTAGGACTTGGGAAGGGTAAAAAACTTCACGATAAACGAGAGACAGTTAAACGTAGAGAAGATCAAAGAGAAATGGCTAGGGCAATGAAACGATTTTAATTCAATTATCAATTCTGAACTTATATGGGTGAAAATAGACAACAAAATCTGGATAAATTTCAATTATCGTTGTATCTGATGCCTCTATTTGGCCCTGTTTGGGCTTTAATTAATCTGACGTATTTTCCCCATAATCTTGATTCACAACGAAAAAAAACTAGCCGTCTTTCTTTAAAATTGGGTATGGCCTGGTTAATTGCTTATAGTACTTTATGGGTGGGGGGGAATATTACTTCTGACTTACTTTCTATCAGGTTACTGTATTTTAACGGAATTATCACAACCACTTATTTTTTAATTTGTTTAATCCTCATTTCTCGCCTTTGGAGTCAAAATTTGAGCAAACGCAACTAAATCATTAATTATAACTATGACTTGGCAATATAAAACCCCCGGTATTCCTGACGAACTTTTTGAACGTTTACCCGGCATTCCTTTAACGAAAAAAGAAGTTAGATTGTTAATATTATCGGGGTTAAGATTAGAAGAAAATTCTGTTATTTGGGACATTGGTGCCGGTACAGGCACTATTTCCATCGAAATTGCCTTACTTTGTCCTAAAACCACTGTCATCGCCATTGAAAGAGATCCGGATGTCTCTAGTTTGATTAGAAAAAATTGTCAGCGTTTTGGGATTAGCAACATTAAAGTAATAGAAGGCAATGCACCTGATTGTTTTGACAGTATAACCCCAAAACCCGATCGCGTTTGTATTGGGGGTGGCAAGTCTGTTAAGGACATTTTAAAGCAGGTGTGGGACTATTTACCTTTGCAGGGCAGGGTGGTGGCCATGGCTAGTAATTTAGAGAATCTTTACCACATTTCTGAAGGATTAGCAGAGTTACAAGCAAGAAATGTAGAGGTTGTTCAATCTTCAATAAATCGTTTAGAAACAAGGGGATTAAGTCAGGTATTTGCGGCGATCGCACCCGTTTTTATTTTAAGTGGTGAGAAAATCAGTGAATAATGCAATACTGTTCGGAAGCGTGCCGAAAACGTTGTCGTTGGGACGAAGTAATAAGTAATAAGTGACAGGAATTTACTACCTTCTGCCCTCTCTCTTGGTGCGCTACCAAGTGCGTCTTTCGCCGACGCGGGCACTGCCTCCTGCCTCCTGCCTTACCACCGCCGACAATTATATTTTCCAAAACCCTCGCAGTATTGGTGAATAATGGGGTTCATAGTTGATGGTTGATTGATATTAAAATGTTAATCTGAAATAAGATTGATCTATTTTAAAAATAACTGGAGACAAAACGGATTATGTTTCAGCGTTGTTTAATTTGTACGGATTTAACCGACGGTTTGCAAAGATTAGTGTCTTATGTCGAATCTTTGGCAGATAGCGGCTTAACAGAAATTACTTTTTTACATAATGTCCCTTTATGGGAACAGGGACAAGTACCGCGAATTAATAAGGAGGAAATCGCACTGGCAAAGGAAAAATTATCTTCTGCCTTGGCTTATGATGGCGATCGCACAGCACCACCTCGGGATCCCGTTAAAGTTAACATAGAAGTTACCTCAGGGGGAATAACAGATAATATTTTGAAGATCATTAAGAAACATAATCCAGATGTGATTATTACGGGAACTCCCTTGCGTAGTTCATTGCAAGAGCGCATTTTCGGTTCAACAACGATGGATTTAGGCAAAAAAGTGAGGATCCCGATCATGATTTTGCGCCCCCAACTGATCTCAGTTTATACAACAGAAGAACTTAAACTTCGTTGTCGTCATCTCAATAATTATTGGTTGATTCCTTGTTATGACGTGGAAAATGCCCGTTATCTCGTCGAACAAATTAAATTATATGCCACCAAAAAACCGAGTCGAACTAAACACAAATACCTCTTCCTTGCAGTGATTGACGATGTTTCTCGATCAGATCTTATTGTGGAAAACTCTGTCCAAGATGCGAAAGAAAAATTGGCAACGATAAAAGAAGATTTAGAATCCCTCGGTTTAGAAATAGAAGTTATGGTTACTAAGGGTAATCCTCTGAAAGAAACTCTTAATGCCGCTTTTACTTATGATATTAATGCCATCGCCATTGCTGATGATCACGATAATTTATTAGATTGGACCGTGAAAAGTTTCACCCAACAAGTATTACACCATAGTTGGTTTCCTGTGGTTTTCTTCCCTTTTAAAAAGTCTGACAAAAAATAAGATTTAATCTTGAAAATTCAGATTACATTTTACATTGATTAATGATCTGGGATCACGGATAATGATTGATTATTATTGAAAAAAAATATAAATATGACTACAGATCCAGTAATTGTGATGAAACAGGAAGTGGGAAAAGCCGCTGCTGACCGAGTAAAATCCAATTCTATCGTTGGTTTGGGTACAGGGTCAACTACTGCCTATGCGATCCAATATATCGGCGAAAGATTAGCTTCGGGGGAGTTAACTAATATTGTCGGTGTACCTACTTCGTTTCAAGCGGAAGTTTTGGCGAAAAAATACGGTATTCCCTTAACAACCTTAGATGCGATCGATCATATTGACGTGGCCATTGATGGTGCGGACGAAGTTGATCCTCAAAAAAACCTCATCAAAGGTGGTGGCGCGGCGCATACCCGTGAAAAAGTAGTTGATAGTTTAGCCAATGAATTTATCGTCGTGGTTGATGGCGGTAAATTAGTCGATAAATTAGGTTCAACTTTCCTTTTACCCGTTGAAGTAATCCCCATGGCAATAACCCCAGTAATCCGCCAATTAGAGGCCTTAGGCGGTGAACCAGAGTTAAGAATGGGTATCAAAAAAGCGGGTCCAGTAGTGACTGATCAAGGTAATCTTGTTATCGATGTTAAATTCGATGGTATCGATAACCCTAGGGAATTAGAAACAAAAATTAACAACCTTCCGGGAGTTTTAGAAAACGGTTTATTTGTGGGGGTAGCTGACGTTATTCTCGTAGGGGAAATTATTGACGGTAAGCCTTCGGTAAGAGAATTTTAAGCAATTTAACCATGGACAATTGACAATGAACAATGATTAAATTTCTGACATTAATTCGGGTGAACGCGATTCTCCCCTGAACTTACTGTGGCTTCTTAAAGTAGATTGTGTTTTTGATAAGCACATTGTTAATTGTTAATCGCTAATGGTAAAAATCTCTTAGTCGAGATAACCCATTAAAAGGAGAACATCATCAATTTGATTAGAGGCTACAGGACGATTACCCATAACCTTAAATTCTTGACTAATATTAAGATGACTTGCAGTAATAGGACGTGAACCCGAAAGAGTCATCATTTCCTTAATGTCTAGCCCACTTTTGGTAACAGGTCGTAAACTACCGACAGTAGTATAAGTATTGACGATTTGTAAATGACTGGGTTCTATGGGACGATTTCCGAATGATAATGGATATTTATTTGCCAATTTGAGGGCAGATGTCCCCTCAGTTTGTTTAGTCTGCTCATTTTGTTGTTGGTTTTCCCAATTTTCGCTCACGATTTATTCTCCTAAAATGATATAAGCCTTTAGATAATATCAATCTAACGAAACTGATAATTTTGTTTTTGACAATTTATGATTATTATACTCTTATAACGCTCATTACTTAAGGACTTAACTCTCAAACTAAGTAATTAAAGATATTAGATATTTTAAACAGATCTTAATTTACCTTCTCGAAAAGTGTCATGATAGGTCAAGGATCAATTATTTACTTCTGCCATTTCAATCACACGATTGTCATAGTCTTTAACCAAAAAATTAAGAGGATTTTCTTTGCGAATTTTATATCTTAAACGTCGAGACTGTACTCTTAATAATAAGGCTTCTAAGCATTCATGATCAAAACAAACATGACGCTGACAATGCTTATAACCTAAACTTGCACCGCCAATAATGTGTAATTGGGTATTTTTCTTTAATTGATACCAGAGACCATCATGGGGCTTTACCATCCTATCATTAACCGTTGAACCCATGTAAATCGGATCAAAACTACTAGCTCCTAAACTTTGTTCATAGTTATAGTAATAGTGTAGAGGAATATCAGCCATGGGCAAACCGAGTATTTCTCGATAAAATTCTTGGGCAATATTCAAATCCGATACCATCACAGTATAAACCTTGGGGGCGCTGGTTAAAAACATCCACATTGCACCACCATAGGCGATCAATAACATTACCATGATCCCTTGAGTAGAGAACAAGGTATCCGTTACTTCAGGAAAAAACACGTTCAAATAAAAATTAACGATAGTTAAATTGCCATTTATAATCATATCAGTCTAAAATATTAAACCTTTTTGTCTATTATGAAATATCCATCGCCCTTTGAGCAATAAATCTAATTTAATATTATTACTGATTATGAACGTTGATAATGATGTTTTTCCTGAATTAAATCATGAATTAATTAAACCATTACAGGCCATTGATGATATTCAACTATGGAAATTATGGCAAAAAAATCCTTCCCATGCTAGATATTTAATTATTTTATTTTATCGCTATCTTAACTTAACAAAATCTATTGGCGATGGCTTGAATAAAATAGAAATCAAAAAAGATTATTTTGAGCGTTTATGGTTTTTTATGATCGATGAATTGCTCAGGTATAAAATTTCAGAACAAACTAACTTTCCCGACACAATTTTGGAGTTAAGTCAGCAATTTTTTAACGATGAAAAAGTCATTATCAGTCAAGTTTATAGTAGTGATTATGACTTTCAATTAAGATATTTTCCCTTAAAATATTACCTTCAAAAATCCTTAGAAAAATTATCCCCAATGGAAAGAATAATTTTGGTAACCAAAGATAAATTTGGGTGGGAAGATAACAAAATTCTACAATATTTACGACAACAAAAAGATAATATTACTTTAGCGGAAATCAAAGCCTATTATATTCAAGCTCATTCTCGATTACTCAATTATTTGCCTACTGATATTATCAGTATTTATCTTCAAAGTGATTAGCAATCGTCCAGTGATTATGATTAAATTAATAGGGGAAAAAGACCACAGATAAAAAGTAAGTATTAAGATAAGATATCACTTTTAACGCCAATCAGTAACTGAAACAGAGAATTGATTGCTCATAAAGACACAAATTAGCATAAAATAATCTCAGAAAGTTCAGTTAGTAAAACAATATATTTTTCAGGAGATAAAAAAATGTCAGTATTGTTCCAATTACTTTTAACAGCCTTAGTGTTTTTCTCTTTTGTGATGATCGTATATGTACCCGTTGCTTATGCTTCTCCTCAAAATTGGGAACAGTCTAAATCCATACTCTATTTGGGTTCTGGGTTATGGATTGTTTTAGTAGTGGCAGTAGCAATATTAAACTTTTTCGTAGTTTAAAAAAACTTTTTGTTAAGAAATATAAAAACTCAATTTTGAGATTTATCTGGTGGGCAAAAGTTAATAAAAATTATAAGTATTTTTGCTCACCAAATTATTAGACATAAATTATGTACTGGAATAAATGACAGTTTTTGAAGGAAATTTTCATCAAGATACCTCTAGTCTACGTTTTGCCTTAGTCATCGGGCGTTTTAATGATTTAATCACCAATAAATTATTAGCAGGTTGTCAAGATTGTTTAAAAAGACACGGTGTTGATATTAATCCCGAAGGTAATCAAGTCGATTATGCCTGGGTACCAGGAAGTTTTGAAGTGCCCTTAGTTGCTCGTAAATTGGCGTTGACAGGGCGTTATGATGCCGTTATTTGTTTAGGTGCAGTAATTAGAGGCGATACCCCTCATTTTGACTACGTAAGTAACGAAGCGGCGAAAGGTATTGCCACGGTAGGTCTGCAAACCGGGATACCGATTATTTTTGGTATTTTAACTACTGATACCATGCAACAAGCCTTAGAAAGAGCCGGAATAAAAAGTAATCATGGTTGGGGTTATGCGATGAATGCCTTAGAAATGGCTACCCTTATGAAACAGATCAATTAATTTAATTTATTACCTCGTGCCTACAGGGTAATTCTGAATCCTGCGTGTTGATAAAAATAAGGACGAAACCAATTACGATAATAGAGTGTTGCCTCATAACCGTTGGTTGCCCACGATCCACCGATAAGCATATAATGACGATTATCGAAAAAAGGTGCAGAATAATCTTCATAGAGAGAATGGGTTTTAAAACCCGATAATGGGGTAAAAATATCCCCCAACCATTCCCACACATTGCCCCTTAAGTCGTAAATGCCTTGATCACTTTTGGCGGAGTCTAAACCGCCCACAGGATGAGGAGAAATCAATTTCCAGTTCAGGTTATAATTGTTGATATCTTCATGACTTTTTTCTTTGGCAAGATGCCATTGTGCTTCACTCATTAAATGATATTTTTGCCCCAATTTTTCTCCCAGATAATGACAATAGGCCATGGCTTCATGGTGATTTACTTCTACGGGGAAGTCCAAGGGTAACTCGATTTCATCAAACATCAGTCGATAACAATAACTTTCTGCTGATTTTCGCCAAAATTTAGGAAGATTAACCTTATTTTTTTCTTTCCATTGCCAAGCTATTTCGTCCCAATAATTTTTATTGTTATAACCCTCTTCCTTAATAAATTCTAAAAATTCGCCGTTGCTAATCATATATTTACTGATTTGAAAGGGGTTAACAGCTACTTCTCTTTCGCCAAAATCAACATCCCAACCGTAAAGATGGTCGTTTTTTTTCTTCCCTAATGTCACGATTCCTCCTTCGACGGTTATCATCTCATTTTGAGGGGGTTTTCCTCTGGACGTTGCATAATAATGCCATGAATCAGGTTTTTCAACTAATTCTACTGGCAACTGTCGAATTAACATGGAAGAAGTTTCTATGTGTATCCGTTGATGTTCGATACTCATGACTATTCCCCACCAAACACTATGGGGAGTTATGGGTAAGGTTAAAGGGGTTTTTTCGATGACATTAATAATAGTCTCATAGGCTTGGTGACGATATTGCCATAATTTTTCTACTTTAGCCCATTTTATCAATGCGATCGCATTTTGTAATTCTGTTGGTGTTTCAGGATCTACCCCCATCTCATATAATGTTTCATAGTGAGGGTTAATTCTGTCACTATCTTTTAATAAACCAACGGTGACTAACTTATTGATATAAAATACCGCAGAATGTCCTAAATAAAAAATAAGAGGATTGCGTAAAGGGTCAGGATTTCGATAAAAAGTTTCAGGATTCATAATACTTTTCCATAATAAGTCTTCTGTTTCCCAAGCTGACGTTAAATAATTAATAATTTCACTTTTACTGCATTGATTCAATAACAAAGTTTGATGCTTGTTAGTTAATAGCATAAAATCAGAAGATTTCCTAAAAATT
Organism: uncultured cyanobacterium; assembly: GCA_963749915.1. Lineage (GTDB taxonomy): Bacteria > Cyanobacteriota > Cyanobacteriia > Cyanobacteriales > Cyanobacteriaceae > Geminocystis. The sequence continues at coordinate 322,199 of CAVVOP010000005.1, read as the reverse complement.
AAGTTTGTAGTAAAGGCTTTAGCTTCATTCTCATAGTTCGTTATTAACCCCTAATGTTTAACTAGGAACCCGAACCATTTTTAGGTACAAAGTTGAGTTAAAATTAAACCGAAATAGTTATTTTTATCAGTCCAACATTTAACAGTATTTAATTGATGAATAGCTAAAAAATCTTGCATTTGATCTAAGCTAAACTTACGAGAAATTTCCGTTAGAACATGCTCATTTTTTTTGAATGTTATATCTAAATCTAATTTATTTAATCTGACCCGATGAACTTGATTAGCATATAAATACATCTCAATTTGTTGTTTTTCTTGGTTATAAATTGCTTGATGCTTAAATAAATTGATGTCAAAATTTCCCCCAAAACGCCAGTTAAGATGAGATAAGATATTAAGATTAAATGCTGCCGTTATGCCTTGACGATCATTATAAGCCGCCTCTAAAATGTCTATGGGTTTTTGTAAATCTATGCCCAATAAAAAATAATCTCCCACTTGCAATATATCCCTTACTTCCTTGAATAGTCCATCGCTTTGTTCATGAGTAAAATTACCTAATGTACTGCCTAAAAAAATGATCATTCGTCGAGGTAAAGAAGACGGGGGAAGTTGTAATAAAGCCTGTTCATAAGTTCCCACTAGGCCTAAAATGAAGAGATTGTCATATTCTCTGTGTAACTGTAAGGCACTATTTTTGAGAATTTCACTACTAACATCAATCGGTACATATTGCCAGGGTTTGCCCAAACTATCGTAAGCTGATAATAACAGACGGGTTTTCGTTGAGCTACCGCTACCCAATTCCACCAATTCACAAATTCCTGTTATGTCGGCGATTTCTTTACTGGCTGTGGTTAAAATAGTGGTTTCGGTGCGGGTAGGGTAATATTCAGGTGTATCACAAATTCTTTCAAATAATTCTGAACCAAGGCGATCATAAAAATATTTTGGTGGTAAACTCTTCGGTATGCTGGTCAGTCCTTGAATAATATCTGTACCATCATCGACAGTAAGAGAAAGATTTTCCAGATACTTGATGTTTATTTTTTCCGCTTGATTAGTGATCGCCATAGTTAATTGGGGAATGATTGTATTGAAGGACACCAGTTTCAGTCTTTAAATTTATACAATCTTACCATTGATTTAACTATCTTACAATCATAAAAAAATTAACCTCCAAAAGCGATAGTCAGTTGAAATATTTTTCATACATTATTTAATAAACTTATAAAAAGTTTAAATTATTTTTAGCATTAAAATCAGGAAAAATTTGACTAACTAATTGTGGTGAAAAATTAAAATTTTTTGACAAAATATGACTAATGGGTTCACGAAAATCTGTAGAAACATTGACATCCCTACCTTCAAATAACCCCTCTTTTTTCAAAGTAGGCCATTCTCCATAAAATTGTCCTCCCTTAATATTTTTTCCTAAAATCCACATAACATTACCACGACCATGATCCGTCCCTCTATTCCCATTTTCTTCTACCCTACGTCCAAATTCGGACATTACGATAATAGTCGTGTCAGCATAAACATCACCCAATTCTCTAACTAAAGTGGCTAATCCTTCTCCTAAAGGAATTAATAGTTGATTAAATCTTGCGGATTGATTAACATGAGTATCCCATTGTCCTAAATCAATAAAACCTAATTGGGTATGCGCTTCACCAGCCATTAATTTAGCCATTTGTTTGGCTTCTTTGACAAAATTATAACTAGAAGGGGCGTTTTTTGATGACTCTACCATTTCATTTTCTAACTCTTTCATGAATATTTTTCTAGTCTGTTTCCCTTCTTGATAAGCTAAACTTAAAGGGTCATTGCCACTATAAAGTTGATCAAAAAGTTCGTTGACAACTAAATTACCCATCGATAGTTTTTTTATGTTATCTTTTCCCCTGGGCAAATTAGCCACTGGCATTGAACCGAGCAAAATTTGAGGTGTTACAGAACCAAGATTAACTGCTTGAGTGGGATTTTCCACCGATAAGACTGCCAATAGGCGATTCATCCAACCTTGATTATTTTTATCATTTAAGGGAGTCCCATTCTCCATGTAATATTGTGCTTGAAAATGAGAACGAGTATTGTTTTGTAATCCACAACCATGAATAAAAGTAAGTTCTTTTTTCTTCCATAATGGCATTAAATCTTTTAACGCTGGATTTAATCCAAAATAACCATCTAAATCTAATACTCCGTTAACTTCATCAGGTTGTGGAAGTGCGATGGTTGGGCGATTATCATAGTATTCTTTTTCTTGATAGGGAACAACTACATTTAAACCATCAATTCCACCCCGTAAAAAAACCACAATTAATTTTTTTTGTGATCGGGTTTTTCCTACAGTTTTACTGACCCAACTATTACTCCCAATGGGGATAATTAATCCGCCGGTCAACAAAGCTATGTATTTTAAAATTGTTCTTCTTTTCATTTTTATATCTTTGTTATTAACTTAAAAAAAAATATGGATTTTAAGAGATATATTTAGTGATAATACTGGAATATAATTATTTATACATCATTTCTGGACTACCTAAAATTAACGCAGATTGCCATTTTTTATCGCTATCTTTTATTGCTTTTATTGTTTTTTCAGATAAAAAATTAGACAAAGTTTTAACTAATTCACTAGAATTAATTTCAGATTTATTATTTAATTTTCCTTCCCCTACCCTAAGGGCAAAATTCACTCTTTTCATCATCCCATCTGCACTTAACCAAGCGTCCTGGGTATTCTTATAACCATCAGGGGTGAGACAATAGTAGGGACGCATTTGCAAATCCCTCAATGCTGTCATGATAGGGGGATTAAAGGGAGGTTTTTGAATATTTGCCATTCTTAAAATTGAGATTACATATTGATAGGGTGTCTTAAATTTATTGCCATAGTATTTAGCATCCCAAAATTCTTCACTGTCAAATAATTTGGCTAATACTGTCTTAATATTTCCTTTAGTGTCGAGAAAAGTCTTCGCCAATTTTTTAATAAGATTATCGGGAGGGTCATCTGCAAGAAAAAACTGCACTAGTTTATAACTAATATGATTTGCCGTAGAGGGATGATAAGCTAAAATATCCAATGCTTGATTCACTTCCTCTATGCCTGAACCTTTAATTTTATGACCTAAAAAATTTTTATCTCCATAATCATGTAATTTTTCATTGAAATAAAATCCATTTTCACTTTGAGGAGTCTTAGGATTCATTATGCCCCATCCTGTCAAAATACGTGCCAGATTAATGACATCATCTTGAGTATAACCACCATTCACTCCTAAGGTATGAAGTTCCATTAATTCCCTAGCATAATTCTCATTTAAACCTCTGGATGATTTTTTGCCTTGCTTTTTGGCCGCTACATTTTTCCAGTTATCCAGATAATATAACATCGATGGATGTTGAGCCGTTGCTTCTAATAAATCTCTAAATTTTCCCAATGCGTGAGGTTGTATCGCTTTTTGTTCATAATTAGTGATCAAAAATATTTGAATACCACCCATTTTATTTATGAAAACATTAAAATGATTAAACCAAAAATCTGTCATTATTTCTTCTAACTGACGGGGATTATTGATTGATTTATAAATTTTAAACTCTAGTGTATCTTTTAAAAATTTTCCTCTTTCTTTGTTTAGTTGGTTTTTTTGTTTTTTTCCATTTTTGGGAAGATATGCATCCTGATAATTGTTAAATATTTGTGAAACATTCATCTTTAAACTTTTGTATTTATTAATATCAGAAGTTAAAAAATTTGTTATATCAATACTTTGAGGATTCAATTGTTCCTTGATGTGAGAATTAACACCAATCTTATTAATTTTGTCAATATCTTCCATACTCATCCCAAAAGTAAGTCGGTTACATAAATGAAAAATCTCTTGTTGAGAAGATAAAGAAGTCATTATTCTTTCTTGAATCAGAATATTATTAATACATTTCTTATAACATAAATTATGGTATAGAATGATTGATAAATAATAAATATAAGAGGACAAAAAATGACACTAACACTTACCGCAGAAGAACTTTTCCGATCCGCTTACGAAAATCGCTATACTTGGGATCAAAATTTTCCCGGCTACACCTGTGACATAACCTTAACAAACCATGAAGGCACTTATAGTGGCAAAGGAGAAATTAAAGCTAATTTGGAATTTCAAGTGTTAGGTATGGAAGACGGTCCTGCCAAAAAAGCCATTAATAACCAATTATGGGAGATAACCATTCACCGAGTTGATCATAGCTTCGAGAAAAATCATGGGGATAATACTTTTACCTTTGGTACGGAAGATGAAGATGGGGCGATGGAAATTCTTGTCGGTGGGGCCGGACAAGGTAATAAATATAAAGTACGAGATAATGCTGTATCTTTTGTCTATCGTAAAATCGGTAACTCGATGGTTGCCATTAATACCTTTGATATTCTCAATACCGATGAAGGTTATCTGTCTCAAGGTTATGACGCCACTTACTTAGACATTGAAACCAAACAACCCAAAGGCAATAGAACGGTTTTTCATGATACCTTCGAGAGAATCGGCGGTTATTATATCCTTACCAACCGTCGCATTACCACCGAAGAAAATGGAAAACCGATGATCACCGAATATCATTTTTCTAATGTGGTTTTAGGATAATTTTAAGTTAATCCAAACAATTCAAAATTATCTCAAAAAGGGAAACTCATCATCATAAATGGGAGTTACTATCACAGATGCTTCAGGGTATCTGAATATTCCCCTGTCTACTCTCAAAACATGGTTAATGGGACAAGGGAATCAAGGTCCTTTCCAATATCAAATCTCCTTTGGGTCACGTCAGTTAAAATCAATTTTACAAACACGGCAAGAATAATGGTAAGATAACTATTGCGATGTATTACCCTTAAACAAATATTATCGCAAAAGTAAAGATAAAGTAAAACATATAGTTAATTTTAAAATGGCAAAAGTTCTCGTATCTGACTCCGTGGATGAGGCAGGGATAAAAATTCTTTCTCAAGTCGCCCAAGTAGATGTAAAAACAGGATTATCTCCTTCTGAATTAGCAGGTATTATCAGTGATTACGATGCGTTAATGATTCGTTCTGGGACTCAAGTTACCGAAGAAGTGATCTCCGCGGCAACTCAGTTAAAAATTATTGGTCGTGCAGGAGTTGGAGTTGATAATGTAGATGTACCTAGTGCTACCCGTAAAGGCATTGTCGTCGTTAACTCTCCCGAAGGAAACACGATCGCCGCCGCCGAACACGCTTTAGCTATGATGTTATCCCTTTCTCGTCACATTCCCGATGCCAATGAATCTGTGAAGGCGAAAAAATGGGAGCGCAAAAAATTTATGGGTACAGAAGTTTATAAGAAAACATTAGGGGTTGTGGGTTTAGGAAAAATTGGTTCTCACGTTGCCACCGCTGCTAAAGCAATGGGTATGAAAATTCTGGCCTATGATCCTTTTATCTCCCAAGAAAGGGCCAATCAATTAGGTTGTACATTAGTGGATTTAGAGATGATTTTTTCTGAATCTGACTATATTACCCTTCATGTACCAAAAACCAAAGAAACCGCCAACCTCATCAATGCTGAATCTTTAGCCAAAATGAAACCCACCACCAGAATCATTAACTGTTCTCGTGGCGGTATTATCGATGAAGATGCACTTTATGAAGCCTTAGCCAGTGGACAAATTGCCGGGGCGGCTTTAGATGTATTTTCTTCCGAACCTTTGGGAGAATCCCCATTAAGAGAGTTGGGTAGTAATATTATTTTAACCCCCCATTTAGGTGCCTCCACCGCCGAAGCCCAAGTTAATGTGGCGATCGACGTTGCGGAACAAATTAGAGATGTTCTCTTAGGATTGCCAGCCCGTAGTGCGGTAAATATTCCCGGATTAAGTCCTGATGTGATGGAAAAACTCCGCCCCTATATGCGCTTAGCCGAAACTTTAGGGACTTTAGTGGGACAATTAGCGGGGGATCGTATTGAAAGTTTTAATGTCAAATTACAAGGAGATTTAGCGGATAGTAACAGTCAACCCTTAGTAGTGGCCGCCATCAAAGGTTTACTATCGAAAGCGTTACGAGAAAGAGTTAACTATGTAAATGCCGCCATCGAAGCCAAGGAAAGAGGTATTCATGTAATAGATTCCAGAGATTGCAGCATCAAAGACTATAGCAACTCCATATATTTAGAAGCTACAGGAACAAAAGGCACTCATTCTATTAGAGGTGCGCTTCTTAACGATGGTGAAATTCGCATTACAAACATCAATGACTTTCCCGTTAACGTGCTTCCTAACAATTATATGTTATTTACCCTACATAGAGATATGCCCGGCATTATCGGTAAAATAGGCTCTTTGTTAGGTAGCTTTAATGTAAATATTGCTAGTATGCAAGTAGGGCGTAAAATCGTCCGGGGTGATGCTGTGATGGTATTAACCATTGATGATCCCTTACCAGAAGGTATTATAGAAGAAATTATTAAGGTACCCGGAGTTACTGATGCTTATACCGTAAGCCTTTAACATGAGTATAGTCCTCACTCCTCACTCCGAACTCAAAAGTCCCTATACTCTAAATCCTGATAATATGACTACTCGTTGGTGGGAAATAAAAATCAATCATATTCCAGAATTAGAAGACACTATATTTTGGCGTTTACAAGAATTTGGCTGTCAAGGTACAGCATTAGCCAAAGAAAAAGCATCATGGTTTATCAAAGCCTATATTCCCGCTATTACTAAAACAACGGTAGATTTAGCCGCTCTTTCTCTGTGGTTAAAACAGGATTTTACCTTAGAAGGTTATGATATTCCTGATATTATATGGCAACTGCTCGACGATGAGGATTGGTCTAGTAGTTGGAAAGATCACTGGCAACCGATGGAAATAGGCGATCGCTTTTGTATCTATCCTGCATGGATTGAACCTCCCACAGAATCTGAGCGAATCATTCTTCGTCTTGATCCAGGATCTGCTTTTGGTACGGGTGTTCACGCCACAACTCAACTTTGTTTGGAGTCTTTAGAGATCAAATTAGATCAGCCTAACAAGGAATCAACCATCGCTGATATTGGCTGTGGATCTGGTATTTTATCCATAGGTGCGAAATTCTTAGGTGCAAAACAAGTCTTTGCCACAGATATTGATCCTTTAGCCACCAAAGCCACTAAAGAAAACAGCGAATTAAACCACGTTAATGATATACAAATCTTTCAAGGCAGTATTGACCAATTAAAGCTAATGCCGGACTTAAAATTTGATGGTATTGTCTGCAATATTTTGGCAGAAGTGATTAAAACCATGATCCCCCCCATGACAGAAATTATTAAACCTGGCGGTTGGGTGATTTTAAGCGGTATTTTATTAGATCAATCCATGGACATAAGCACTATTTTAGAAAAAAACGGTTGGACCATAACCTCTTTAGGGAAAAGGGGGGAATGGTGTTGTTTAAATGCCCACCACAGTGGGTAAAATGGGTGAAGGGGTAAAAAAACGGTTTCATTGCAACAAGGGGGAAACATAAGCAAACAGGTATTTCCCAATACTTTTAATAAAACTGCTATGATAAACAGAATAGTTAAGGTTTATTTAGTTTGATAGAATCTAAATGCTGCGAATAATAACAGATCAACTCGAAGCAAAACAAGAATTGCAACGCATTAGCGATCGCACCCACAATGAACAGATAGAGACACAATCTGCCATGGTTAAAGAAATCATCGACACGGTTAGAAAACATGGGGATCAGGCTTTGTTAGAATATACTCATAAATTTGATGGACAAAAGATTGCCCTAGAAAATCTGAAGGTGAGTGGGTCAGAAATTGATGCGGCTTATCAACAAATTTCCAGGGATTTATTAAAAGCTATCAAACTAGCAGCGAAAAACATTGAGGCTTTCCACCGACAAAGAGTACCAAAATCATGGGTGCAGTTTGCCGAAGATAATGTAATTTTAGGAAGACGTTATACCCCTGTTGATCGGGCTGGTTTATATGTCCCCGGCGGGAGGGCATCTTATCCTAGTACAGTACTCATGAACGCCATCCCAGCAAAGGTCGCTCAAGTACCCAGAATTGTTATGGTTACACCCCCCAGTCAAGACGGAAAAATTAATCCGGCGGTGTTGGTAGCGGCAAGTGAGGCCGGAGTCACAGAAATTTACCGTGTTGGTGGTGCTCAAGCCATAGCAGCCTTAGCCTATGGTACAAATACCATCCCGAAAGTTGATGTGATTACGGGTCCGGGAAATATTTATGTCACCTTAGCGAAAAAAGAAGTATATGGCACCGTAGGCATAGATTCCTTAGCGGGACCTAGTGAAGTATTAATTATCGCCGATAAACACGCAAATTCCATTCATGTAGCCGTTGATTTATTGGCACAGGCGGAACATGATCCCATGGCGGCGGCGATTTTAGTGACCGATAACCGTGACTTAGCGGAAAAAGTTCAGTTAGAAGTGGTTAGACAACTAGAAGATCATCCCCGCCGTACTCTAACAGAAAAGGCGATCGCCCATTATGGTGTAATTATTCTTACCAGAAATTTAACCCAAGCCGCCGAGTTGTCTAATTTATTTGCACCTGAACACTTAGAATTAGAAGTGGAATCCCCTTGGGAATTAGTAGAACATATCCGTCATGCGGGAGCTATATTTTTAGGAAACTCTACCCCCGAGGCCGTGGGGGACTATTTAGCCGGACCTAATCATACCTTACCTACATCAGGTGCTGCCCGTTATGCCTCGGCCTTAGGGGTTGAAACCTTTATGAAATATTCAAGTATAATTGAATACACTCCTGTAGCTTTGCAAAAAGTATCCCAAGCGATTATTGACTTAACCGTCGCCGAAGGTTTACCATCTCACGGCAATTCCATTAAATATAGAAGGCTGAACAATTAACAATCAACAATTATACTCTCACTGAATTCTTAATTCTGCATTCTTAATTCTGCATTCAACCACCCATCCACCTTGTATCTCCGAACTCTGAACTCAAATTCTATGTTTTCTCAAAAAAATATTTTGATTATCGGTGCAAGTCAAGGCATTGGTAACGGTTTTGTGCAAGAATTGCTCTCCCAAGGTAATATCGGCCGTATTTTCGCTACCTATCGCACAGAAGAATCCGCCCAAAATTTATTCTCTTTAAAGGCTTTATATCCCCATGAATTAATTACCATCAAAGTTGATGTCACCCTAGAAGACGAGATTCAACAAGGGGTTACTATCATTAAATCTCAGGTGGATAAATTACACCTTGTGATTAACTGTGTGGGGATTTTACATGAAAATAATTTGCAGCCAGAAAAAAGTTTAAAGCATCTCAACGCCGATAATTTATTACGTTATTTTCAAGTTAATACTATCCCTACAGCCTTATGGGGTAAACATTTGCAACCCCTCTTTAAACACAAAGAATCGAGTGTTTTCGCCACTATTTCTGCTAAAGTGGGTAGTATTGAGGATAATCAACTTGGAGGTTGGTATGGTTATCGAGCCTCGAAAGCAGCTTTGAATATGCTCATCAAAAATATTGCTATCGAATATAGCCGAGTTAGTAAAAAGACTATTGTCATAGCATTACATCCGGGTACAACAAATACTCAATTATCCGCACCTTTTCAAAAAAATGTCCTTCCTGAAAAACTTTTTTCTGTTGACCGTTGTACTCAACAATTATTATCGGTAATTAAGAATGTTACTATGAATGATAATGGTAAATTTTTCAGTTGGGATGGCACTAATGTCCCTTGGTAGTATGCTTAAAACTATAAATATTGCCTGGAATAACCCTGAAACTTTAATTTCTCATTAAAAAGCGATTGTTTCAATATTGGGACAGTGCGGAGGATCTTGAGAAATGGTACTTTTTATGCTCTTTTTTTGACGGAGGTATTGTTAATATTTACCAAATTTGTGACGGGCGATCGCAATTTATAGGAAAAGAGTTCAATAACTAGATAGACTACAAATCTTCCAAAAGCCGAAGTTTATAACGTTAAATGTTATTAATCTTTGTAAAATAGAAAAGGATCAACATGATCACTTTCAGAAAATTATTAACGGAGAATAATATTCATGGGTACGAAATTGTATAATACACGCCTTGATTTAAGTGTCGAAATTCGTGAGTCGGTTGCGAATCTTTTAAATCAGACTTTAGCCACGACGTTAGATTTAAAAACGCAAACAAAACAAGCTCATTGGAATGTCAAAGGAAGTAATTTTTTACAGCTTCATGAGTTATTTGATGAATTAGCTGGAGAATTAGAAGACTATGTAGATTTAGTGGCTGAAAGAATAACAGCCTTAGCCAGCGTGCCTTTGGGTACTGCCCGCATTGCCTCTCAAAATTCCCTTATCCCTGAATATCCCCTTGATGCTGTTGCTGGTATAGATCATCTTACTGCCTTAGCTGATCGATTTGCTACCTATGGCAATCATTTACGGGATGCGATCGCTAAAACTGGAGATTTAGGAGACGCAGATACTTCTGATTTATATACTGAAATTTCTCGCACCATTGATAAACGTCTATGGTTCTTAGAAGCACATTTACATCAATAATTAACAGTTGACAGTTAATATTTTTGGTTCTTCCAGTTTGAGTATGATAAATTTTTTTTAATAAAAGAGGGTTTTTAATCTCTTAGTTAGCTAATCATTTCCCATTCCCTAATATTTTAATTTATTTTGTCATAACTACTCTCGAAGAGCCATATTTTTTTATCATTAGTTTATTTTATATCTCGTTTAAGACATATGTTTACCTGTTATTTATCTCCAAAATATATCTAGTATTTGCTATGAATAAAAAAATTATTATTTTAGATGATTCGGAAGAACAAAGTCAGTTCTTTTTACGGCTACTTCATGAAGCCAATTATGGAGTAATTATTACAGATGATGAATCTCAATTACTAGATTTAATCTATAGCGAAAGCCCTGATATTATTTTACTGAGTGCCACTTTAACAGATAAAGATATTTATTTAGTTTGCAAAAAAATTAAATTATTAGAAATCGGCGAAAATATACCGGTTATTTTCATTAATAGAGATCAAAATTATTTTGATGCTGAAACTATGTTTAACTCCGGTGGAGCCGATTATATTAGTTATCCCTTTAGTTCCGCTGAAATTTTACACCGAATATCCGTACAAATACAATTAAAAACTTTGCAAGAAGCATTAGAAGAAAAAACTAATCAATTACACAAGTTAATTCCACATTATCAAAAATTAAAATTAGCCCTTGAAAAATCTAAATTAGAATTAGCAAATATTGCCCAAAAAAATCAATCTAGTTTATTAGCACAACGTGAAACCTTTGAAAATATTTTAGAAAAAGAATGGTTAAGAGGTGCTCGTCAAAGATCATCTTTCGGAGATTTAGTGGGGACAAATATTTCTTTAATTGCGGCTCAAATTAACGACTTTACCAACTATCAAAATAATCATGAAGCGGATTTAATTGAAAATTGTCTGAATATTGTTGGTAAAACTTTACAGTCAACGGTAAAAAGACCAGGGGATTTAGTTGCTACTTTTTCTCAAGGTTTATTTGTAATTTTATTACCCAATACTGATCAAGATGGTGCCGAAACAGTGGCACAAATGGCTAACAAGAACTTAGAGAGTTTACAAATCCCCCATAATTACTCTGAGTTCAGTGAGTATATTAGTTGTAGTTTTGGCATTGCAACAGGCATTCCTAGTCAGGGTTTACCGCCCAGTATTCTAATTGAAGTGGCAGAAAGTGCCCTTGACACTGCCTTGTCTCAAAAACAAAATAATGTCATTGTGATTGACAATTTTTAGGACTCGCCTTGATAAAAAAGTCTTTCTAACCGATACAAAACGAATCTCAATAATAGGAGAGAAAATTGATGATCCTTGGGAATTATCACCCCAAGAACAAAAACAGCTTAAAATATTATTGGGGGTAAAAAATTATCCTCATCCTAATTATTAGATTTTTTTCAATCTATTAAACATAATCAGAAAATATATCTGAGTCATAGTTCATGAACACGGTTTTAATTGTAGAAGATGATCCTATTAATATGAAGGTTTTTGCCAAAATTCTTACTAAAAGGGGAGGGTTTGAGGTGAAAGGCACAGAAAATGTTGATGAGGTCATGGCGATCGCGAAGTCAGGAAATGCTACAGTAATTTTAATGGATGTTTCCCTGGCCAATAGTTTTTATCAAGGAGAAGCGGTAGATGGTATTAAAATCACCCAACTTTTAAAAGGGGATGAGGAAACTAAAAATATTCCCGTTATTCTTGTCACTGCTCACGCTATGCGAGGGGATAAAGATAGTTTTTTGGCAGAAAGTGGTGCTGATGGTTATATTTCTAAACCTGTAGTTGATCATCAAGGTTTTATAGATACGGTTAAGGGAATGATTAATAATAAGATTAAATGATATATTAAAGAAAAGAGAGTAAGAGCGGTAGTTGCAAACTAAATCTTTTCTATGAGGTTTAGTTTGAGGAAAGTCCGGACTCCCGAAAGATCAAACTTGCTGGGTAACGCCCAGTGCGCGTGAGCGTGAGGATAGTGCCACAGAAAAATACCGCCCTATTTATTTGTTTTAGGGTAAGGGTGCAAAGGTGTTGGTAAGAGCACACCAGCAGTATCGAGAGGTACTGGCTCGGTAAACCCCGGTGGGGAGCAAGGTCGGAGGAATTACGGTTGATCTTTTCCCGATTCCGTCTTTGGTGTACCGCTTGAGGTGATTAGTAATATTCATCCTAGATAGATAACTACCCTTCTAATTCTCTGAATTTTGAGGAACAGAACCCGGCTTACTCCTTACTCTCTGTTTTTTCGAGAATGGCACTCAGGATTTAGCCCCATGAGTGGGGGATCTGAAATAAATCCGAACTCTGAACTAAATTTAACATTGATCGCATTTACCCTGTACAATTACTTCATATTTATCAACTTTTAAGCCCGATCGCAATTTATCTAAAGGAAGATTAGAAAAAGACTCCCAAGGAATATCTTCAATTTGACCACAATACTGACAAAGGAAATGATGATGAGGGTCCGTGTTCGCATCATAACGACAAACCCCCTCTTCTAGTAAAACTTCGTGAATTAAATCTACATCTCTGAGAGTTTGCAGAGAAAGATAAATAGTCGCCTGAGATAAAGTTGGTGCATTTTGATTGAGATCCCTTAGAATCTGCTCGGCAGTGGGATGATCGCTACGATTTAGTAAATTAGAATATACCGCAAAACGCTGAGGGGTGATTCTTAATCCTTTTGATTTGAGAGTGTGAATGATTTTATCGACTTGTTTTGGCATGGCAAAATAGAAATTGATCTTCAGTGCAATGGGGTTTGAATCTATCAAAACCCTAATTATAAGTTAACAAAAACGAGTAATTATTGTTATTGACAAATTCTTAAATAAGAGTTATTCTGATATATAACTAAAAAAATACTTCAAGATTTCCTAAACGAAGTGTAAAGTTTTATTAATCATTATTGTAGAGGTAAATATGGCTGTTATCGAAAAAGTCCCTAGCGTAGTATTCAAAACCCGTGTCCGTGATGAATCCATACAACCTAATCCCTACCGCTGGGAAGACAAAACCACTGAGCAAATTTTTGGCGGGAAAAAAGCAGTTGTATTCTCTTTACCAGGCGCCTTCACCCCTACTTGTTCTTCTAATCACCTTCCCCGTTATGAGGAACTTTACGAAGAATTTAAAGCACTCGGTGTTGATGAAATCATCTGTGTATCTGTCAATGATGCTTTTGTTATGTTCAAATGGGGTAAAGAAATCGGGGCTAAAAATGTATTTTTATTACCTGATGGTAATGGCGAGTTTACGCGTAAAATGGGGATGTTGGTCGAAAAAAGTAACCTCGGATTTGGCCCGAGATCTTGGCGCTATTCTATGTTGGTAAATGATATGAAGATCGAAAAAATCTTCGTGGAACCGGGTTTTGCCGACAACTGTCCTACCGATCCTTTTGAAGTATCTGATGCTGACACCATGTTGGCTTACCTAAAGGGTGAAACTCCTGCCGGTGTTTGTAAACCTCGTAAAGAGTTTGTGGGTTAATATTAATCGGTAAAAATCTTCGGTTTTAGGGTGATATTCCTTCACCCTTTTTGGTTGACTTAATTTTACTTTTCAAAATAAAGAAACTCTAGGGATCAAAAAAACTTGATTGAGGGAAAATCCATGAAATTATCTAGCAAAAATATTGATACCCGTCTCGATACCGTTTATGATGCCATTGTAGTTGGTGGCGGTATGGGGGGATTGTCAGCAGCGATTTATCTAGCTCGTTATGGTTTAAAATGCTTGGTAATTGAAAAAGGTAAAGGGCGATCGCTATGGATGCAAGATCTTCGTAACTATTTAGGTATTGATCCCAATGCACCGGGAAGAGATATATTAAATCATGGTACAAAACAAGCCATTGACTGGGGTGCAGATTATTTACGGGGTTATGTAGAAGATGTCACCGACGAGGGGGAAACTTTTGCCGTGAAGGTGAAGGTGGGTAAAAAAGACAGTGTTTACCCCGTTTTTCGTACTAAATATTTAATCGCCGCTTCGGGTATCATGGATGTTTTGCCGGAGTTGAATGACATGCAAAATGTCTATGATTATGCTGGTTATACTCTCCATGTGTGCATGATTTGCGATGGTTTTGATATGTGGGATCAAAAAGCGGTGTTAATTGTTGGTAAGGAGTCTCAAATTAATGCCGCCTTCGTTTTAAACTGGTTTACTCCCTACATCACCGTTTTAACTCATGGTTTATGTACCGTTGGCGATGAAATGAAGCAAAAATTGGCTGATCACGGTTATCCTTTACATGAAAGTGCCATCGCACGTTTTCTGGGAGAAGATCATAAAATGCAAGGAGTGGAATTAGTTGATGGTACTTTTGTAGAAGCTACTACTGGTTTAATTAACATGGGTTCAATTTACTATAACCACTACCTAAAAGGTATTGACGGTTTAGAGTGGGATGGCGAAAATCTTGTTACTAACGAGATGGCACAAACTAGTCACCATCGCATCTTTGCTTTAGGAGACTTGAAAAAAGGTTTAAATCAAGTATCGGTCGCTGTGGCCGACGGTACTTTAGCCGCTACTCAAATTTGGCGTAATATTCGCCGCACTAGTCAACCCCGTAAATGGGAAAAAAACATTAATAATGAAGAAAAGACATACTTTTGAAAATCAGGTGGTGAGAAAATTATTGTTAATTATTAACCATGCCAAAAATTGTATTAGTTCATCCTCAAATTCCTCCCAATACTGGCAATATTGCTAGAACTTGTGCCGCGACGGAAACAGAATTACATTTAGTTGCCCCTTTGGGGTTTGAAATTAGTGATCGTTATTTAAAAAGGGCTGGTTTAGACTATTGGCCTCATGTTCAATTAACCTATCATCAATGTCCAGAAGATTTTATTAAGTCCGCCAGAGAAAAAGGTGGAAGATTAATTGGCCTGAGTGTCAGGGGGGCGAAAAATTATCTCCAATGTGAATTCAAACCTGATGACTGGCTTTTATTTGGTAGTGAAACTGATGGTTTGCCTCTGGAAGTTTTGCAACAGTGCGATTTAACTTGTTTTATTAAGATGGTTAGTCCCCATGTACGCAGTTTAAATTTATCCGTGAGTGTCTCGGTAGTTTTATTTGAATCTTTACGACAATTCTCAATTAGTAATGAGTAATAATATGCGATCGCCCATAGAAAGAATTAAACTTTCCAAAAAAGCCAAAGATCAACTCATAAAACTAAAAAGAATTACAAAAATAGA
Organism: uncultured cyanobacterium; assembly: GCA_963749915.1. GTDB lineage: Bacteria > Cyanobacteriota > Cyanobacteriia > Cyanobacteriales > Cyanobacteriaceae > Geminocystis. The sequence goes on along the minus strand of CAVVOP010000005.1, from coordinate 306,363 downwards.
ACACTGGAATGTTTTATGTCGTTGGGCATTTTGTCGTTCCCTAGCGGAAAAGAATCCCCCTGCACCATATCCTATTCCGGCGGATAGTAATGTGGAAATGACTTGGCAAGTTTTCGGCGGTGACATGGGTGATATTTTGCTCTTAGCATTAAAATATAGATGTCATCAAGACGGATTTGGTACCGATCCTGAAACTTTAAATAATCAATTCCGGTTACATCTCCATCGTGGTATTGGTTATCTAGCGGGAGATCCTTATTTACAAAAAATAGAAAATCTATTTCAATTAGAAATTAATCATTAACTAATGATTGTTTTGCACCGCAGAAATTAGCGATCGCACTTCCTTTACTCCCTCCGAGGGCTCAAAATTAAAAGGGAATTTACCAGAACATAACAAACGGAATCCCAAAGGTGCAATACTTAATAAACCTTGCACATCCCGAAAATAATTACCCACCACCATCACCCCAAATTTACGCTCATCAATCCACCCTTCATTTTTAACTAAATCAATCAAGACTTTCCGATGACGAATTGGGCGACTAGAATTGAGATCTTTTTTAGCTAAAATTTCCCCTTTAATTTTACTAATTTGATCTAGTGGTGCAACGTCCATGGGACAAACTTCATTGCATAAATAACAACGAGTACAACCCCAAACACCGCTATTTTGATTGTCATATTTTTCTAGTCGATTTTCGGCGTCACTATCACGGGAATCTGTCAGCAAACGATAACTTTTTGCTAAAGCATGAGGTCCTACAAAATCGGAATTTACCTCCTTAGCGTTACATTCAGAATAACAAGCACCACACATGATGCAATTGCCAGTTTGTTCCAATAATTTCCGTTGTTCAGGGGTTTGTAAAAACTCTTTTTCGGGGATATTTCTACTGCTAGTACTGATATAGGGTTCAATAGTTTCTAAATCTTGCCAAAAATTAGTCATATCTACTACTAAATCTTTAATAACAGGCAAATTACGAAGAGGAGAAATAATAATTTCCGGACTATCTTCCTCTAGGGAGGGATCAATATTTTTCAATTCTCCAGCAATATTTTCTTTACAAGCTAAAGCCGAACGACCATTAATTCTCATGGCACAACTTCCACAGATGGTATTGCGGCAATTTTTACGGAAGGTTAAACTTCCGTCCAACTCCCATTTTATCTGATTTAAACATTCTAAAATAGTATTAGTGGAACTAACATCTAAAGTGTAGTTTTGGAATTTTGGAGTAAAATTCGGCTTTTGACGGAGAATTTTAAAAGTAACTTTCATCTCAATTCTGTAAATTATTTATCAAGTTATTTCTATTGTCTTGTGTTAATTTATAACTGACAAGGGCGTTTTCCTTAAGTTTTGTAAAATTGGCTAAATTACTTACTTATTTTATATTTATACCATTACTTAACTATCAGAGCTTAAAAATAATAATGCTCAACTATTTTTTTTCTGAGCTATGTAGATAAAACCCCTCTCTTGGGGGAGTAAATTAATAATAATTTTCAAAAAAAAAGTTTTTAAATGATGATTTAATGATCATTTTTTGTTATCATAAATTATTGTAAGAAATAAAGTACGAAACGGGAAACAAATTGATATGAATGAATCAGTACCTACTCCTTTATCCGGAAAAGCCTTATTACAAAAAGTTAAAGAGTTGTCGGACATTCCTCGTCGTCAACGAGCTAAAGCCTGTGGTTATTATACTTTAGGAAAAAACGATAAAGAGCGAGTAAATTTGACAGCTTTTTATGATGCAGTCTTGGCGGCAAAAGGTGTTCCTCTTGATCCTGAAAGAGCAAAAGATGGCCGTGGTCGAGAAGCAACTTTCCGAGTTAGTGTTCACAAAAATGGTCAAATTGTCATTGGTTCTAGTTATACTCAAAAAATGGGATTACAACCCGGTGACGAATTTGAAATTAAATTAGGCTATAAACATATTCATCTAAAACAAGTTGACGCAGATGGCATTGAATTTGATGAAGATTAATTATTAATATTGAGATTGATCAATATGGAGAATCAAAAACTTTATTCTGTACAACTATTTCAGAAAACGACTGTTTCTCAAAATAATTAACCTTGTAGATAAAAATGCTAAATTTCGAAGGTGACTCGGTAATTATCCTATTTAATCAATTTAATTCAATTATAAAAATTATTTTATTTTTGATAATATGGGCGGTTATCTGGGTTCCCATGGCAATTCCCCTCGCAAGGTTAGTTAAATGGCAAATAGCCGCACCAATTTCCAACACTCAAAAACTAACTTTTATTATTTCCCTCTATTCCTTAGCCCCTGTTTTAACTTGGGCGATGATAACAGTAGGGCAAACCTCATTAGAAAAAATAGGATTGATTTTTCAAGCTAGTCTTTTTAAGTCTATCCTATTTGGCTATGGTTTGGGCATTATAAGCACCTTTCTCATTGATGCTCTAGAATTGGTGATGGGTTGGTTAGAGTTAAATAATCAAGATGACTCTACCCCGAATATCTGGCCTAATTTACCTTTACTCCTATGGGTAAGTTTTTTTGTTGCTTCCATTGAGGAGTTAATTTTTCGAGGCATATTCGTTAACTTTTTACAAGAAGATTTTAATATTTGGCTGACAGCGATTATTTCGAGTTTCATTTTTGCTTTATTACATTTAATTTGGGAACAAAAAAACACATTCCCTCAGTTACCCGGATTATTTTTCATGGGCATAGTTCTTTTTTACGCCCGTATCATGGATAATGGTAGTTTAGGATTAGCCATCGGATTACATGGTGGTTGGGTGTTTGTTTTGGCTTGTGTCGATACATTCAACATCTATAGCTATAATCCCGCTGGAAAAGGTTGGTTGATCGGGAAAAAAGATCAGCCTTTGGGTAGTATTGCTGGTTTGGGAGTTTTATTATTGACTTGTTTATTTTTAGGCTTACAAGAGTTTATTTAATATATTTCACTAATAATAAATAACTTGGTGGTTGTAGCAAAAATAATAATAATCAACTATCATTAATTTCTGGATAGGTAATTTTAAGATTCATGAATAGCAGTGCCATTGAAAGTGAACTCAAAAAGTTAGTCAATGAAATTGGGAATCTAGCAGAAAAATCCCAAGATAATATTTTCGATGTGCTTTTGATTCTCAGGGAATTAGAATTGCTTCACCGGAATATCCGACAAGAAATGTTTGAACCGAATTTACCCGATACTCGTCACCGACTTTATTTGTTATTAAAACACATAGAGGAAGTAGGCGGCTGGCCTTATATTGAAAGGATAAGAGTTAAAGATATTTGTCAAAAACTACTTTCTGATGCTTAATAAAATATTCCCTATTCCCTTTTTTCATGATCAATTGCTAATTGCTAATTACTGAAAAATGTTACGATTACAGAGTGCATAGAGAAAAGCGAAGAATAAGGAAAAAAGTTGAATGGAAGAATATAATAAGTCAATTTCTTTTTTTGAAGGAAGAGATATAAAAATTAAAGTGGGATTATTAGCACCTCAAGCCGGAGGATCGGTGTTAATTCAAGCAGGTGAAACCGCAGTTTTCGTAACTGCAACCCGCACAAAAGGCAGAGAAGGGATCGATTTTTTACCTCTAACTGTTGATTATGAAGAAAGATTGTATGCCGCAGGACGTATTCCGGGGGGATTTTTACGCCGAGAAGGGAGACCTCCGGAAAGGGCGACTCTTACCAGTCGTTTGATCGATCGTCCTTTACGTCCTCTTTTTCCCTCATGGTTAAGAGATGATTTACAGGTTGTGGCTACTACTTTATCGATGGATGAAGAAGTACCCCCTGACGTGTTAGCAGTTACCGGTGCATCCATCGCTACTTTAGTGGCTCAAATCCCTTTTTGTGGCCCCATGGCGGCGGTAAGGGTTGGATTAGTTAATGACGAGTTTATAATTAACCCTACTTTCCGAGAAATCGAAAACGGCGATCTTGATTTAGTGGTAGCGGGTACTCCTGATGGCATTGTCATGGTAGAAGCTGGGGCGAATCAGTTACCAGAACAAGATATTATTGAGGCGATCGAATTTGGTTATGAGGCCATATTAGAGTTAATCCAAGCTCAAAAAGATCTTATCCAAGAATTGGGTATTGAAATCAAAGTCGAAAATAAAGAGGAAGATAATCCCGCGGTGGTTAATTTTATTGGCGAAAAAGCCACAGAGGAAATTAAAAAAGTTCTTTCTCAGTTTGATTTTGATAAAAGTGCCAGAGATGAGGCGTTAGATAATATTCAAGCTACTTTTGTGCTAGAAGCTATTAACGCTTTACCCGATGAGGATGAAATTAAAATCGCCGTTGCCGAAAATGTCAAACTTGTCCCTAATTTATTTAAACAGTTGACCAAAAAACTCATGCGTCGTCAAATTATAGAAGATGGTGTGCGAGTAGATGGACGCAAATTAGATCAAGTGCGCCCTATTCAATCCCGTGTGGGTTTATTACCTGCGAGGGTACACGGTAGCGGTTTATTCCAACGGGGTTTAACTCAAGTACTTTCCATCGCGACTTTGGGCACATCGGGAGATGCCCAAGATTTAGCAGACGATTTACACCCTGACTTTGAAAAACGTTATCTACACCACTATAATTTCCCCCCTTATTCTGTAGGTGAAACCAAACCTCTACGCCCCCCTGGAAGACGGGAAATCGGTCATGGGGCTTTGGCAGAAAGGGCTATTACCCCTGTCTTACCTCCTCAAGAAGATTTTCCTTATGTAATTAGAGTTGTTTCTGAAGTACTATCTTCCAACGGTTCAACCTCTATGGGTTCGGTCTGTGGTTCAACCTTGGCCTTAATGGATGCAGGAGTACCCATTACCAAGCCTGTGAGTGGTGCGGCTATGGGTTTAATTAAAGAAGGAGAGGAGGTGCGTATCTTAACGGATATTCAGGGCATTGAAGACTTCTTAGGGGATATGGATTTCAAGGTAGCTGGTACTGACAACGGTATTACGGCTTTACAAATGGATATGAAAATTACAGGTTTAAAAATGGGAACCATCGCTGATGCGGTAAAACAAGCCAGAGAAGCCCGTCTATATATCTTAGGGGAAATGATGAAAACTATCAACGCCCCTCGTAAAGAATTATCACCCTATGCACCTCGTTTGATGACCATGAAAATTGATCCTGATATGATTGGTTTAGTCATCGGACCCGGAGGTAAAACCATCAAAGGTATCACCGAACAAACAGGCTCAAAAATCGATATTAGCGATGATGGCACTGTAACTATTTGTGCAGTACAGGCAGAACGGGCACAAGAGGCTAAACGCATTATTCAAACCATGACTCGTAAACTTAACGAGGGGGATGTATATTTAGGTCGTGTTACCCGTATCATCGATATTGGAGCATTTGTGGAGGTGTTACCAGGAAAAGAAGGCATGATTCACATTTCTCAATTAGCTGAACACCGTGTCGGTAAAGTAGAAGATGAAGTTACCATCGGTGATGAAATTGTGGTAAAAATTCGTGGCTTTGACCAAAAAGGACGTTTAAATTTGACCCGTTTAGGCATCCATCCTGAACAAGCAGAAATCGCCCGTCAAGAATCCCAAATTTAGCAGGCAATACAAGAGGGGAAAGTAGTGGTCTGTCAAGATAGTTCTGAGGGAGTTGTGAGGATAATTTTGGATTTGGGAGAATCCTGCTATCCCTCATTACTTTGTTTTTTTGTTTAATCTAAGTTAACATTGCGATCGCCTGAGTTGAAATATTCCCATTATTTCCATTTGAAAAACAATGAACAATTTTGACATCGTAATATTATCTAATGGGCCAGGAGAAATTACCACATGGGTTTTACCTGTTGTTAAACAAATTCGAGCAAATTTAACCATCCCTCAAGATAAAGTTCGTATTTCATTGATTTTATCCCCTTGTCCTCACGCTACAGGCAATGAAGTTAAAATTGCTAGTCAATGGCAGGAAATTAATCGTATTCAATCGGCGGAAGATTTTTCAGCTTTTTTATTATCAGGTAAAACAAAAGATAATTGGAATTGGTATTCTCAAGGGTTAGTAATATTTTTAGGTGGTGATCAATTTTTTACTTTGGTGATTGCGAAAAGATTAGGTTATCAGAGTTTAATTTATGCAGAATGGGAAGCTCGTTGGTATCGATATATTGATTATTTTGTCGTTATGACTCAATCTGCTATTGATAAAATACCTACTAAATTTCAAAACAAATGTACTGTTGTTGGAGATTTAATGGCAGACATAAATGTCTTAAATCAAGCACAGAATAGCGATAATAAAACTACTTTAAACGTTGGATTATTACCTGGATCAAAAGAAAGTAAATTAACTCAAGGTGTCCCTTTTTTGATGGCGATCGCAGAATATATTGTTCAAAAACAGCCTAATATAGAATTTATTATACCTGTTGCCCCTACAATCTCTCCTGAAAATTTAGCCAGTTATGGTAATAAAAAAAATAACCCTTTAATTAGCGATTTAGGGGGAGTCACAGGAGAATTAATCACCAAAAAAAATCAATTTTATTTAGAGACATCAGGAGGAACAAACATTAAATTAATCACCGAATTTCCTTGTTATGAAGAATTAATAAAATGTGATCTTTGTTTGACAACTGTAGGAGCAAATACTGCTCAATTAGGTGCGTTAGCAATACCGATGATTGTTTTACTTCCTATCTATCAATTAGAGGCGATGAAGTCATGGGATGGCTTACTCGGAGTACTGGCTAATTTACCCATAATAGGAGATGGTTTCGCTAAATTAATTAATTGGATAGTGGTGCAGTACTCCGTTAAAAATAAGAAATTATATGCCTGGCCTAATATTTGGGGAAAACAGGAAATAGTACCCGAATTAATCGGTTATTTAACAGTAGAAGACGTAGGTAATTTCACCTTAGAATTATTACGAAATCGAGACAAATTAGAGCAAATAAAAAAGAATTTGAGTCAAGTAAGAGGCTTATCTGGTGCCAGTATCAAAATAGGCGAAATCGTAACGAATATTATCAGAGTTTCAGTATAAAAACTACTTAAATAAATTATAATTCTTATTTTTACCTATGGACTCGATCGATTCTAATTCCACATTGAATTTTATTCAGAAAATAATCAATAACCGGTTTTTATTAACGCCTCGTTACGGATACGGCAGGAATCACAAACTCCGCAGGGTTTTTCTCCTCCCCGATAACATGACCATGTTTCTTCTATGGGTACATTTAAACTAATAGCTTTTCTAACGATGTCTTCTTTAGATAATTCGATTAAAGGGGCGATTAATTGAGGGGGTTTTCCTTCAATACCGACTTTTGATGATAGATTAGCTAATTCTTGAAAGGTTTTTAAATATTCGGGTCTACAATCAGGATAGCCGGAATAATCCACCGCATTGATGCCTAAATAAATAGCCTCGGCTTCCTTGGCTTCCGCCAAAGAAAGGGCGATGGCAATAAAAACTGTATTTCTACCGGGGACATAAGTAGAGGGAATTTGATCAGGTTTAACACCATCTTCGGGGATGTTCAGATTTTGATCCGTTAAGGATGATCCCCCCCATAATGAGAGATTAACATCGATAATATAGTGCTCTTTTATGCCTAATTTTGGAGCTAATTTTTGAGCGGCTTCCAATTCTTTGGCGTGTTTTTGTCCATAGCGAAATGATAAAGCGATGGTATCGTATCCTGCTTGAATGGCGATGGCCGCACTGGTAGCAGAATCTAAACCTCCTGAGAATAAAACAATGGCTTTTTTTTTATCCATGATCTATATTCTATTGATGAATTAAGTTTATGTTGTTTGTTTTAAAATTTATTTACATTTTATCTCCATCATTTATGTGATAATGTGGCAAAAGCGTTTTGGTAAAATCATGTGGAAGAAAATTTTTCTTAGTTCTTTAATGGGATTGTTATTCTCAATGGGGGTAAAACCCACTATGGCTGGTACGGTAGTGGAAAATGTCGCTCAATCAGGTGTTTTCACTGTGGGAACTCCTTTTAATATTGTCCCTTATGCTTACTATAATCCTGAAAATGAGTTGAATGGTTTTTCCATCGATATAGTTAAATTAATTCATCAACAATTAGAACAGGAATTAGGGCGTAAGATTGAACTAAATTTTGTGGAACTTAATTCCCCTCAAGACACTATCTCTAAAATGATATCTGGAGAAATTGACATCGCTTGTAACGTAGTTTTCACATGGGAAAGAGATAAGTATGTTGACTTTACCCTAAGATACACAATTTCAGGCATTCGGGTCTTACTTCCCAAAGGCAAAATTCCCAGTGATACTTCTTTCGCCAACAAAAAAATGGGGATTCCTCCTCAAACTTTTGTCAGAGACGCCATTAAGTTAGCCTATCCTAATGCGGTATTAGTAGAAGTGCCTAGTTTGGAAGAAGGGGTGACAGTGTTAAAAGACGGCAAAATAGACGCTTTAGCTGGAGATAGTATTCTCTTAGATGGTTTACGTCAACAGGTTGATAGAGATGGATTTGAGCAGTTTCCGCCCTTTAGTGAACCCCCTTTAGCACGATATGGAGTAGGTTGTATTGTCCCGCAAAATAACTCTACTTTCTTGAATATTGCTAACTATAGTATTGCTAAAATGATGGAAGGTTATTTAAACAAAGATCCTCAAATGAGTCAATTACTCAATAAATGGATAGGTCCAAATGGTGTAGTTGATGTGGTTAGTGATGAGGCGATCGAGGAGTTCTTTAAAACTACGATCATCAATCACGAACAAATTCCCTTCCCCAAAAAATAAAACCATCATTTTCCTTGATCAATTATTTATTTACATCCTATGAAAATATCGAATTTGACATGGTTAGGCTTTTTCATGACTTTATCAAGTCTTGCGATCGCTCCTAAAACCCTTGCTATTAATGCTAATAATATCATCAATTCCGCTGACATTTCCGAAAATATAGAAACTCGTTTAAGCCGTATTTCCCAAGCACTCAAAGCCAGAGAAAAAGACTTATCTGAGAATGGTCAAAACTATCCTGATAATCAAATCTTGTTAGGTAGATTTCTCAATGGTGGCGGTGGTTGGGTAAACTTTCGTCGTGGTGGTTGGGGAGACCTTGGCCGGGGAAGTTTTCTTAACCGTAGAGGAGGTCCCGGAGGTTTTTTAAATAATCGAGGCGGTGGTGGCTTCCTCAATCGAGGTTGGAGAGATGGTGGTGGTTTCTTAAATCGTCGTTGGTAATTGATAATTAATCATCAGCAATCAAAAATTAGCAATTAATAATTAACTGTTTTCTTTACTATCAACAAATTTATGAAAATAACAAATTTAACATGGTTGGGCTTTTTCATGACTTTATCAAGTCTTGCGATCGCTCCTAAAACCCTTGCTATTAATGCTAATAATATCAGCAATTCTGCTGACATTTCTGAAAATATAGAAACTCGTTTAAGTCGCATATCTGAAGCCCTTAAAGCTAGAGAAAAAGACTTACCTGAAGAATCAAATTTAAAAAATTTACTCGAAAATGAAATATTAGTAGGGGGCTTTATTAATGGTGGTGGAGGCTGGCGAAATCGTGGTGGTGGTGGTTTCCTGAACAATCGTGGTGGTGGTGGTTTCCTTAACAATCGTGGCTGGGGAGACGGTGGTGGAGGCTTCTTAAATCGTCGCTATTAGCCCCTAAATCGCCAATTCTGGGGACTTTTATCTTATTTTAATTCTCCCAAACTTGGGGGCGGAATACTCATTACTTATTACTAAAAAAATGGCGATGGCAGAAAATCAAAAATCAGAAATATTAAAAGATACCTCTAAATTTGGACCAATTTCTTTAGTTATTATTCAGCCTAATTCTTTTTGTAACTTAAATTGTGATTATTGTTATTTACCAGATCGACACCTACAAAATAAACTATCTTTGGACTTAATAGATCCCATTTTCAAAAGTATTTTTACCAGTCCTTTTTTTCAAAGTGATTTTAGTGTTTGTTGGCACGCAGGCGAACCATTAACCATGCCAATTTCCTTTTATAAATCTGCCTTTCAACTCATAAATGAAGCTAACGAAAAATATAATAAAACTGACTTTTATTTTTATCATTCCTATCAAACTAACGGTACATTAATTAATCAAGGATGGTGCGATCTTTGGCAAGAATATCCCGTTCATGTCGGCGTAAGTATTGATGGACCTGCCTTTTTACATGATGCCCACCGAAAAAACCGTAAAGGTGGAAATTCTCACGATTTAACCATGGGCGGAATCCGCTATTTACAAAAAAATAGTATCCCCTATAACACCATTTCTGTTATTACTGAAGAATCCTTAAATTATGCCGATGAAATGTTTAATTTTTTTGCAGAAAATGAGATTTATGACATAGCTTTTAATATGGAAGAAACGGAGGGAGTTAATGAATTAACCTCTTTAAATGGGAAAAAAATAGAGCATAAATATCGTAAATTTATTGAGCGTTTTTGGCAGTTAGTAACCGAAAGTAAATTACCTTTTGTTATCAGAGAATTTGAGATTTTAATTAGCTTAATTTATAGCGGAAAGAGATTAACCAATACTGATATGAATAAGCCTTTTGTCATTGTTAACTATGATTATCAGGGGAATTTTTCTACTTTTGATCCAGAGTTATTATCCATAAAAACTGAAAAATATGGTGATTTTATTTTTGGTAATGTATTAACAAATACTCTTGAATCTATTTGTAAAACTGACAAATTTAAGGCTATTTATAATGATATTAATAAAGGGGTAGAATTATGTGCAAATAACTGTAGTTATTTCGGTATTTGCGGCGGTGGTGCAGGTAGTAACAAATATTGGGAAAACGGCACATTTGCCTCAATGGAAACCCAAGCCTGTCGTTATCGCATTAAAATTTTGACGGATGTTTTAGTATCTGCCATCGAAAATTCCCTTGATTTATAAATAAATTTCAGCCATTCGGCAGATTGTTATCACCGAAAAGTCAGTTTTATGTAGGGGTTTATTTGCCCACCTCCTTCTCAAACCTCCTGTCTCGTCGTCCCCTGTCTTTTATTCCTGCCAATCGGGGCAGGTCTCACCATCCCAACCATAGGGGTGCATACCACAGACAAGTAAGTTACCATTATAAGTCTGACCATGATAGTTACTACAACCCAGACAAGCGGGATTTATTTCTGGGTTAGGCCCGGTTTTTGTGTCTTGTAACCATGAATAAAACTCGTCTTCATCAGTAAAATAATTGTAATCATCAACATCATTAAGATAGTCCTCATCAAGGAACAATTTTGCCACTTCTATGACAAAACCATCGACCTCTGTCAGAAACTCATTTAATTCTGTTGTCAGCGTGTCCTCAACTTCCTCTGTTAACTGATTAAATATGTTTTGCCATTCCTCAGTGTTTTTCTGCCAATGTTGGTTCATTTGTGTATAAAATGACTCCAATTCTTTTTGAGTAGTATCTAACCAGTTAATCAAATTATTTTCCCAATTATCCATCATTCCCAAAGAATAAAAAAGATCTCGACTCTAATGTAACTCAATTATTCATCCTTAGCTCGTATAATTAATTATAATTATCTATTTTTCATTGTTCGTTCTCATCATCAGTTACTATTTCAATGGTACGCGGTTCGTGTGGTGCATTAGGATCGTCATTTCCTACCCTCTGAGTTTGTGACTGTTTTAATATTTCATCAACAAAGTGACGGGCTTCTTCGGCACTCATTTTTCCCTTATTCACCATATCATCCGCGATTTTTTGCAATTGTTGAGGAAAATCAGGGGTCAGGACAATTTTTCCAGCTTGTTGTTTTAATTCCTGAAATTTATCATTGGCTTTTTCCACTGCATAACTAGCAATGCCGACACCTAAATAAAACGCTTTCTGTAACAAATTTTCTGAATCCGTCATAAACCACTTACCTATTAAACTAAACTTCCTCTTATTTTAGTCTAGAAATTAGAATACAGACGATAAGAGTATTCATTTAGGTGAAAATTGTTTACTGTTCATTGTTGATTCCCTCGACCTTTTTTGATAGCATGGAAAGTGGAAAATTTTAGGATAAATTAATAAATTTAAACACTGGAGAATATTAATGATTGAACCTTTGTTACTCGGTATTGTTTTAGGGTTAATTCCTGTCACCCTCATCGGTTTATTTTTTGCCGCCTATCGTCAATATAAACGCAGTAGCGAAATCGGCCTGGAATAATTAAAACCAGTACATAAATACTTCATTAAAGGCGCTAGGGGTTAGGTGTCAATACCACTCGGTTGAGCTGAAAAACTTGATCAAATGAGAAGTGGGGAGTGTTGGGAGTGTGGGAAGCACCGTTGGTTTTGGCATTTTTCTCCCCCCCTCTTCCCCCCTGACAAGGGTAGGTTTTTTACAATAAGTTCTGGTGAGGGAGAGACAAGGAGGACAAGGAAGGAAAGTGGACAAGGGAGTGAAAAGACCATTTTTCCTTGAGGAATCTTCCCCATCTTCCCCCTCTTCCAAGTCTCACCTTCGCCCAAATATTAAAAACCTACACCCGAAAGCTTCCCCCTCTTCCCTGTCCTTGTCACAACAGATAATTATTCAAATCCCTCGCAGTATTGGGTTGGGTGTTAGGCTAGGGATTTTTTAGCTATTTTTAAAAACAGCTAATAACTAATAACTAAAACCTTTTTTAGCTAACAAATTATCATACTCAAAGCAGAAGATCCGTTTTTTATATACTTTATAAGTATATATCCTTAAGTTTAATCATTAATTAAACTTAATTAAACTTCATAAAAAACCTTAAAAATACTTAATAGAAAAAGATGAAATAGTGCGTTATTCTAAATAGTAGAGATATTAAAAGGTACTATTATTATGAATGCTATTTCTCACTCAAATCATAAAGAACATAAAGAAATAAATTGGTCTGCTATTATTTTATTTGCATTAGGATTTTGGCTTAGTGGCAGCTTGCTGCTAGATTTCGTTTTAATTCCTGCCCTTTCTGTTAGCGGCATGATGACTGAGGGTAGTTTTGCCAGTGCCGGATTTTTAATTTTTGGGGTGTTTAATCGCATTGAGTTGATTTGTGCTTCTCTAGTTTTAACTTGTGCATTTGTATTCTCTTTTAACCATAATTTTTCTCGTAAAAAACAGTCCTTATTTGTCGCCTTTTCTACTTTACTATTCCTAATAGCTGTGGCTTACACTTATCTATTTATTCCCCATTTAAGTGCATGGGGTTTATGTTTAAATCAGTTTAACACGGTCACAACAATGCCATCGGCGATGATTTCATGGCACGAAGCTTATTGGGTTTTGGAGGTTTTAAAATACGGCTTGGGCGTTACTTTATTGCGTTGGAGTTATAACAACAATTGACAATAATCCAATAACTGAATACTGGATTCTGGATTCTGAATCCTTTTAAAACAATTATTTGATTCTCACGAATGATTCCTGATTGCTATATTCACTATTAATTGTTAATTTTTAACTTTTTTATCTGGTTAAATAAGAAATTCCCACGAGAAACCCTAATAAGGCAAAAGTTGTTAAGAAAAAGTGCTTTAAAGATATACCCTTTTTTTTCACCATATTACGCATTGCCAATTTAACGTAACTGTCTTGAGGTTTGACACTAGGTTCGGTGGGGTTAGTAGTGGATTCAGAAGGAGTAGAATTGGTCATAAACTTACTATTGAGGGTGATATTAATTAATAGGGGATTATATTAATGCGAATGGGGACTTATTGCCAATAGAAAGTGTCTACGGGATTTTTTAGAACAGACAACAAATAAACGCCCAAATATTTGGTCCAACTAGATAGACGTTGGACGTTGATAGTTTATATATAAATTAATGGCTAATTGCTATAATTGCGAATGCCTAATGTTTAATAGTAACCGTGTTCTGGTTGCATTTGGGGCATGGCTAGTTCAAAATTAGAAGGATCTCTGAGAAAACGAAAAGCCTCTTCTTCTAAACGATGGATTTGGTAGCCTTCTATGACGTTGGTGAGACGGAGACAAGTTAGATATCCTTGCATATATATTCTCAATTCTTCATAGCGACTACCTCTATGCCATAAATCCACCATTCCATCGGTCAGTTTTTGATAATATCTAATAACAACGGGGTCTGTGAGCATAATTTTCCTTATTACCTGTTTATATTAAAATTGACGGTTATGAAATACAATGCTTTCATATCTTTATTTTACCCTAATTACCCGGAAAGCCTACATACCAAAAATATGTAATCATAGGTATTAAAGTCGCTAATCCTAATAGGACAATCATCCAAATAGTGGCACTACGATCGTCGGTTTCTTCTGCGGTGGCAAAAGTTCCATCTATAGCTAACTCCTTAATTTCGGGAGCACCGGGATCTTCTTGTCCTGAGAGAACAGCCACAATGCGATCGCTAGCATCAATCAAAGCCTGATTGTATTGTAAATTTTTAAGAGGAACAACTACGGTTTCCTTGACAACACTATCGCGAATATTCGGAGTTAAAAGAGGAGTTACTCCCTCCCCAGTGCGAAGGGCAGTACGATTAGTTAAAGTGTCTAAAACAAATAATGTTTGATTATTTTGTTCTTCTGGGGTAGGATACCATGTAGAAAAAAGCTCATTAGTCAGGGAATCAATAGTTTCTCCATAATCAAGACGGTTGATAACGACTATACGGGTTTCATTACCAGTATTTTGTGCTAAATCTCTCAATTCACTGGTTAACTTAGCCTCTGTGGTCTTACTAATAGCCCCAGGAGCATCCAGAATCCAAACATCTTCCCCACTGTTAATCACAGGCAAATCATATACTCCCGTAGCAGAAGCCGAATTAACAACAAGATTAAGCAGTAGCACGGAAAAAATGACAAAACTGATAATAATAGCATTTATTTTCTTCATAAAATTATGCTCCGTATATGTAAAATATTTTCCTAATTTATTTCACGTTGTTTCTGAGAATTGATCTTAAACCATTAATTGTATCATAGGGGGGGATCACGATTCTCTAGTCCCTAGTAATTCTTGATTTGTTAAAACGGGGAATAAAGGGTTTGGTAAACGCAACTCTTGAACGGCTTTAGAAGAATTGTATTTCTATTATATTTTTTAGATTTCATTGTTTATTTATTATTCTAATTCTACTTATTTGGTAGAACCAACATCCCATCACCAAAAGAATAAAAACGATATTTTTCCCTAATGGCCTCTTGATAAATATTCATTAATCTTTCTCGACCAATTAAGGCACTTACTAACATTAATAAACTAGATTTAGGTAAATGAAAGTTAGTAATTAAACCATCTATTACCCGAAAAGTATAGCTCGGATAAATAAATAAGTCGGTTTTTCCCGCAAAAGGTGCTAATTTTTGTTGATGTTTATACGCACCTTCTAAAGTTCTAACTACCGTTGTACCCACGGCGATGACTTTTCTACCCAGTTGTTTTGTTTTTTTGATGGCATCAATGGTATTTTTATTCATTTCTATCCATTCTTGGTGCATTTCATGGGTTACAATATCCTCTGCTTCCACTGGTCGGAAAGTACCAATTCCTATATGGAGAGTCACCGTTGTGATATTAACTTGTCTTTCTTTTAATTTTGCCAATAATTTTTCAGTAAAGTGTAATCCAGCCGTAGGAGCGGCGATCGCCCCTTGTTTTTCAGCGTAAATAGTCTGATACTGTTCAGGTTGAGCCTGAGACTCATTAACATAAGGGGGAAAAGGGATATTGCCAATATCTTCTAATATTGACCAGAAAGATTGAGGCTCGTTAACCTGAAACTGTAAAAAGCGCCCTCCAGTGGCCTCATCCTTACCGACAACGGTAGCTTTTAAGAAAGGGGAATCACCGAAGAAAATTTCACTGCCCACAGAAAAACGTTTCCCCGGCTTTACCAATGCCAACCAACAATTATGTTCCGTTTCCTCTACTAACAACACCTCAACTGCCGCACCCGTTGACTTTTTACCATATAACCGAGCAGGAATTACACGGGTATCATTTAAAACCAATAAATCTCCAGGTAACAAAAAATCAGGTAAATTAGAAAAAACTGTATGATAAACTTCCCCATCTGGCCTAACAACCAATAAACGAGAGCTATCCCTTGGAGTGGCGGGATTTTGAGCGATTAACTCTGGTGGTAAATAATAATCATAACTGGATAATTGTCCATCGAGATTCATATATAAACTTCTATGTAGGTTTAGTTGAAAAATGAAACGCAACACCGGCAACCATAAATATCCTCGGCGAAAAGTGAAACTCTGTCAATATCTAGAGTGGATGCTAGAAAGTGAAAGCCAAAAAAAATGACTAATTACTAAGCAAGCAAAGGTGTTATTTTTGTCGATGGATAAAATCAATTGTTAAAAAGTATTAAGAAAATTAAGCAAAAGTGGACTTAATACCGCACAATGATTTGCGAAGACAAATTAAACATCTTCAAAAAATAAATCAGAATTTGTAACCCTCTCAGGTTATACTTACTGAGGAGAAATAGCTACCAAGTCAATCGGTAGGGATTCTCAAAATTTCAATACCAGTTTAACTAATATTCTGGTTTAACTAATAAATACTATTTAATATTTTGTTTGGAGGAATCCATCAATGAGTATCGTCACGAAATCTATCGTGAATGCTGACGCAGAAGCACGTTATTTAAGCCCCGGTGAGTTAGACAGAATCAAAGCATTCGTTACTTCCGGTGAAGCTCGTTTACGCATCGCTGAAACCTTGAGTGGTGCTCGTGAGCGTATCGTTAAAGAAGCGGGTGATCGTTTATTCCAAAAACGCCCTGATATTGTTTCCCCCGGTGGAAATTCTTACGGCGAAGAAATGACAGCTACCTGTTTACGTGACATGGACTACTATCTACGTCTCATCACTTATGGAGTGGTAGCTGGTGACGTTACTCCCATCGAGGAAATCGGTTTAGTCGGCGTAAAGGAAATGTACAAATCTTTAGGTACTGACGTAGGTGCGGTATCTCAAAGTGTACGTGAAATGAAAGAAGTTGCAACTGGCATGATGTCTTCTGATGACGCTGGTGAAGCGGCTGCCTACTTCGATTATGTTATCGGAGCAATGCAATAGGTTTTAGATTAATAATCCCTAAACCCTATCATCCGTGCTAAATAATTTTAGTCCTGCAAAATACTAAGCAAAAGTTAATTAACAAGAAAGGAAAACAACAATGCAAGACGCAATTACTGCTGTAATCAACTCCTCCGATGTACAAGGTAAGTACCTCGACGCCAACGCTTTAGGTAAATTAAAAAGCTACTTCCAAACTGGACAACTCCGTGTTCGTGCCGCTAGCGTAATCAGTGCCAACGCTGCTACCATCGTTAAAGAAGCTGTGGCTAAATCCCTATTATACTCTGACGTAACTCGCCCCGGTGGTAATATGTACACCACTCGTCGTTACGCCGCTTGTATTCGTGACTTAGACTACTATCTCCGCTATTCTACCTATGCTATGTTAGCTGGTGATGCTTCTATTCTCGATGAGCGTGTACTCAACGGTTTAAAAGAAACCTACAACTCTTTAGGTGTACCTATAAGCTCTACCATTCAGGCAATCCAAGCAATGAAGGAAGTTACTGCTAGTTTAGTGGGTGCTGATGCTGGAAAAGAAATGGGTGTTTACTTCGATTACATTAGCTCTGGTTTAAGCTAATTGATTACTGGTATTCAGTAATTAACGCTTTTAAAAAACCTAAGCAAAGGTTAGGAAAGTCCGGAGTGAGTGCTAGTTTAATTGGACTGTAAGATGGCTTAATTGGTTTAGTATTGACTCTTGACTCCTAACCGTTATCATTAAAATTTTACATAAACTAAAATTTAGATCTGAGTAATTAGAACTAAAAATTAACTGTTTTTATATAAACAAACTAATTTTCCGAAAAAAGTTGAAAAAGAGATTTAATCATCAAGGAGACTAATCCCCATGAGAATGTTTCAAGTAACTGCTTGTGTACCAAGTCAAAGCAGAATTAGAACTCAAAGAGAATTGCAAAACACCTATTTTACCAAATTAGTTCCTTATGATAACTGGTTTAAAGAACAACAAAGAATCCAAAAAATGGGTGGATCTATCGTTAAAGTCAAATTAGTTACTGGACGCCCCGGAGCGAATACTGGCTTACTTTAAAAGGACTAAATACAACTTTAACCTTCACCATTGAGCTTTCCGAAACAGTAACATCAACAACAACTTGTTATTACAGTTTTAGGTAGCCTCAAGTAACGACGAATCGTTGATTGGCTGGGGGTTTTGATTTTTTCGGTAGTTTCTCAATTTCACTCCTTTGAGGGTAAGTGCCGAAAAATCCTTGACCTGAACATTAAGATGATGGCTTAATCCACCGTCTGTCAAAATGCTAAAACACGAGTTTAACTATTCTCGGTGAGTTCCCCCAGACTTAAATTTTCCCATAACTTATTGAGAAGATTCGATAAAAGTATTGATTCTTTTATTCATCAACTTGAGTAGTTAGAGGATGAAATCACCTGCTACAAGATTAATTAAACCCGTGAGTTGGACTGCCATTTCTGCACTTATACCGTTACCCTGTCTGTCCACCTGAATAATGGTATCCCCACCAAGTTGATAGTAACGTACTTCTCCGTCACCAACACCGGTAAAACTGCCTGTACCTATAAAGGTAAAAGTCTGATTGCCTGCAACACTTAAGTTTGAATCTATTGCCGACAGATCGATATCATCAACGCCAGTGATGAAATCTGTTATGATGTCACGGGAAATACCCGCCCTACTATGGGTAACGTTTGGGAAACGAAATTTATCAGAGCCAGCACCGCCATTCATAGTATCAGTGCCGTCACCACCGGTGATTAGATCATTGCCAGAGGAGCCTAGCAGGAAGTCTTTGCCCGCACCACCGTATAAGGAGTCGTTACCCGTGCCACCGTTGAGGTAATCGTTGCCCGTGGCGCCGATGAGGGAGTCGTTACCCGCGAGACCATTGAGGTAGTCGTCACCCGCAAGACCGTTGAGGTAATCGTTGCCCGTGGCACCGATGAGGGAGTCGTTGCCCGTGGCAGCGATGAGGGTGAGATTACCCGGTACGGTGGTGAATTCGTAAGCACCGGCATCGGGTTTACCCTCTCGCGAAACGCCCCGCTGATCCGTCGTAGGTGCACCGCTGACCCCCGTATTAATAGCAGGACTGCCCGCTAGCAAGGGATGCACCAGATCGTCACCGATTAACTGCACTGGTCCTAGTTTCAAGTCACCCACATACTCAGCCGTGGCCGTTACGCTGGGTCCTTTATTGCCCGCCAGGGTTTCGACAAAATTACCTCCGCCATCCTTTAATTGGAAGTTAGTATTGCCTTGTCGGGTATTGGTTGCCGTATTCCCAGCAAACAGAGTGTTTTTCAGGGTCACATCCCGGGTTTTACCACTGGTCCAGATAGCTCCTGCATCCCTTCCAGCCCGGTTGTTTACCAGGGTCGAATTGGTGATTTGGACACGTTTTGTGTCTGACACTAAGAAGTATATTCCGCCGCCAGCATCTTGCTCGGCGGTGTTCTCGGAAAAGGTGGAGTTTATAATATCGACAGATGCAGTACTTTTGTTGTTATTGACCCATAACCCTCCACCTTGCACGGGCGACGTGTTGCGGGCAATCGTTGTGCTGTCAAGGGTAAGGTTACCGCCTGATAGCTGGATCGCCCCCCCCCGTCCGACGTTATTTGGCCCGCCCCGGGTTACAGAGTTGCCAACCAAAGTGCTGTCTTTTATGATGTACTCGTCGTTGGTGTGTCCCCAGAGGTAGAGTGCACCACCGCCAGCTACCGATTTATTTCCTTCAAATCGGCTACCCGAAATTGTTGTGGTTCCACCTAAATCATCGCCAAAAGCATTGCCACTGGCACCATCGGTGAAAACAGCACCTCCTTCTTTCGAGCTCTGATTGTTGCTAAAAGTTGAGTTTTCGATGGTTAATGGACCGAGCAAAACGTAGACAGCACCACCAACTACACCTTTGTTATTGGTGAACTTGCTGCCCTTAATCACGAGTTTGCCCGCCCCATTAGAGCCACCGGCCCCGGAGGTTGCGATGGCACCCGCACTGAAGCCATCTTTTGCCATGGAGCCATCGTTACTGTCAAAAATGCTATTGAGCACGGTTGTAGAGCCACCATAGCCCACTTGAATGGCCCCACCCCGCTCGGCAACATTACTCCGAAAGGTGCTGTTTTCAACGGTTAACTTGCTGTAGTCTTTAACTTTAATGGCACCCCCCTGACCAATGCCAGTTCCTTCTACAACGGCACGACCGTTGATGAATGTTAATCCTTTAATGGAGACATTGGAGGATTTTTCGATGGAGAAAATCCGACTTTTATTATTGCCACTGATGCGGAGGTTAGGAGCCGCAGACGCGTCAATCTTCAGACTTTTAGTAACAGCAATTTCACCCGTTGTCAGGGTAATTGTCCGCCCTGCAAGATTAGAGGCAAATGTAATAGTGTCGCCAGTCTGAGCCGTAGCCATTGCCGCTCTGAGTGACCCTACACCATTATCTTTTGTATTTGTAACCGTGAGAATTGTCATGATTGTTCTTTAGACTTAATAGGAAACGATTTAAAATATAACCTAATGTTCCCAAATTCCGCAGTTCTTAACTTTTAAGCAATAACTTTTACTAATAGATCTGCTGTGATCCTTTTATTGTAGGCATTATAGCTATGACTATCCACTTTCAGAAAAATGAGAAATTGCAACATAAATAATTTTTTCTGAGAAGATAATGAGAAATTTATGATCATAGATTTCTCTAATGGCGGTTTTTCCTAAAAATATCTTGAACAATCTGAAGATGTGTAACGATGTATGAAGATGTGTGGAATGTAGGGTTAATGACAATTTAGCACACTACAGCGGCTAATGAATTGTGATATTTTAGCCAGTTTAAAATTTGGAATATAGAACTGATAACAGTTTAGGAATTATTAACTATTATTTAATGGTTCACAACCTATTTAGGATTGCTATAGTAAAAATAGGATTAGATGGATCGGACAAAAAAAAGAGTCCAATGGGAAAAGGAAGAAAAAGAAGCTAAAGAAATAAAAATTGAATGAGGCGGGAATACTATTATTATTTATTATTGGAGCAGTGGAAAAATAAGTTTTAGTATAAATGAGCAATTGGAAAAAGGGAAAACAATTAAATAATGGTCAATATGTAATTGAATCTATTTTGCCAAGAAGTGGTTCGGGATTTTATTATCGAGCTAAAGATACCAAAAGTGCTCAATTAGTTACCATCAAAACTATTAATATGTTTTGGCAATCTCAAGAAAATGGGCAAATATCAGAACAGAAATTAATTCAACAAGCAGAACAGATAGCCAATAATTGTCAAAATCCCCATATTATCAATCTCTATCCCCAAGTATTCCTAGAAGACGAAGATTCCTACATGGTAATGGATTATCTCCATGGAGCAGATTTAGCGACATATGTTGATTATCACGGCAAATTTGAACCCGATGAAGCTTTAAAATTGATTACGAAAATAGGTACAGCTATCAATATTTTGCATCAAAATAAATGTATTCATCAAGATGTTAAACCACAAAATATTATCATTGACAAAAATACTCAAGAGCCGATTTTAGGGGATTATGGATTGGCTGTGAAACTCTTCGGCTTAGCACCGAGGAAAAATCAAAATGCCATGACAGATTGCTTTTTATCTCCGGAACAGTTAGGTAAAAATGGCAGAATTAGACCTTGTACAGATATTTATTCCTTAGCCGCCACACTTTATGTCTTAGTTACTGCTCAATTACCAACTTCCGCCAAATTCAGAGAATATAAAAATTTAATCCCTCCCCAGCAATTCAATTCAGATATTAGCGATAACTTCAACCAGGCTATTATTAAGGGTATGGAATTACAACAGGAAGAACGCCCCCAATATTTGCGAGATTTTTTCCAACTATTTAAAAAAAATCGGATAATCATTAGCAATGAGACAACACAACAAAAACAGATTACTCCAGAAAAAGCACTTCCTCTTTTGCCCAGTGCAGTAGAAAATGAAGAAACCATCATTCAAAATAAATCATCTGTCACTGCACCTCCGAGCATTACTAAGCCAAAAACTAATTATCCCGTCATCGAGGAATTTACTTTTGAAACAATTACCATTGATGCAGAAAAAAAATTATTTGGTTTAATGTCCAATATCAAAAAAAATGTTGTCACCATAACAAGGCAATTTTTTGTGGAATATATTGGAGAGGGGGTCAACCTTGATATGATATTTATTCCTTCTGGATCATTTATGATGGGATCGAGTAACAGCGAAAATGGTAGGGATAAAGACGAAAATCCGCAACATTTAGTCAAACTAGGGTCGTTTTATGTGAGTAAATATCCCATTACTCAATTACAATGGCGGATAGTATCATCTTTTCCAAAAGTCAATCGCCCCATCAAAAATAACCCTTCTTTTTATAAAGGAGATAACTTACCCGTAGAAAAAGTATCTTGGTTAGATGCCCAAGAATTTTGTAAACGTCTCGGTAAATATACAGGAAGAACTTATCGTCTTCCAACGGAATCAGAATGGGAATATGCCTGTCGTGGCAATACAAAAACTCCTTTCTTTTTCGGAGAAAGCATTATCCCAGATCTTGCCAACTATAATGCACAAAATGATGAAAATAAAAAAAATACGGATAAATTCGAGAAAAAAACCACCCCAGTAGGTAACTTTTACCCCAATCCTTTCGGTTTATATGATTTTCACGGTAATGTTTGGGAATGGTGCGAAGATCATTACGCTAATAACTATATTCATAAACCGAAAAATGGATCGGCTTTTTATACTTCTATAGCCAATCAAGCAAGAGTGGTAAGGGGAGGCTCATGGTCACTATCATCAGATTACTGTCGCAGTGCAAAAAGAGGAAATTATGCCCCTGACTCTAACTATAACTTTATCGGCTTTCGGGTAGTCTGCGTTATGGACAGTTAGTTAAATTCTACCTTTGATTTCATCGAAGTGAGGTTAAAAAACCAATCAAGATAAAAACAGAAGTGATCATAAGGAATAATAATATTCCACCGGGTAAAAAACCGAGTAAACCAAATCCCCTTAATAAATACAAAATTAGAGTTAGAGGTGTGAAAATAATGATTAATAAACGTAAACTTTTATTTATTTTCCGAGTTTTTCTATTCATAAAAGAAGATTGATTAAAATATCGGCTTTTTTACTTTGGCATCTTTATTTTTGGCTCAATAAAATTTAAAGGGGTTTGCCCTGTTGCTATCTCAGGATAAATTAGCTACCATCACGTTATCTAATAATGTCTCGTTGGTTAGTAAGTCTTCGACGGTAATTTTTAATGATCTTTTTTCATCTACCATAAATAATACTTTAATGCGATCCCTTCCAGGTGTGCCTTGGGGATTTAATCTGGCAATAGTTTTTCCTCCCTTGTTATCGTTCAAGGGTTGCACTTTCTTATCTCCTTGAGTTAGGTTACGGGTGATAAGGCGATCGCCATCGAAATACACTTCAGTACTGGTGTTTTGTTCTCCTAACTCTCCGATAATTAATTCAATACTCGGTTGATTTTCTGCCGATGCACCTAAAGTTAACTCAATGGGGTTCGTCATAGGGTAAGGTTGTCCACTGGGGATAATAGTATGCCAATCATGACGTTTTTGGCGACGATTCCAGTAACGAATGCCATAACTGTGGTACAGAAAATCTTTGACCTGTAAACCTTGTTCTAATTTTAAAGCCCCCATGGCGATGGCAGAAAAAGGTTGATCGCTTTTAATTTTTTCCAAGGGAAAATATTTTTGTAGCCATTTTTGTACCGCAGGAATTTGTCCACTACCACCGACTAATAAAACTTTATCAATATCAATAATATCGATACCGCCACGTTTTGCCTGTTGTAAGACGTTATCTATTAATTGATCTAATTTGTCAAAAAAAAGGTTTTCGGTCAAGATTTGCTCAAATTTAACCCTGTCTAGCCGTAAATCATAAGTCTCTAGGGTGCGATCGTCAAAAAAAACTTCTTGGGCAGTTTTTTGACTGGATAGCTGAATTTTCAATCTTTCCGCAAGTCGTGTGGTAAGGGAAGATTTAACAACCCCTTGATTAGTGTGAAAATAATCTAAAATCCAATTATCTAAGTCACAACCTCCTAAATTAGTGCCAGTTTTAGCGATTACTTTAGCTAATTTTGTTTTTTGGGCAGAATTTTGTCCTAATAATTTTTCTCCCCATTTTAAGATGAAACCTTGAGCTTGTTTGCTTTTTCCTAGGTCTAATTCCACCAAAGAAAAGTCGATGGTACCGCCACCAAAATCCACCACTAACAATAAATTATCATTTTGGGTACCATAACCTAAAGCCGCCGCCGTTGGTTCATCAATAATTCTAATTTGATCTATATTCCACTGTTCACAAATACCTGTTAACCAATGACGATAATTTTCAAAACTATCAATGGGAACAGTTAAAATTAAACTATCTGGAGTCTCTTTTAATTCTCTTAAAATGCCCATTAAAAACCAGCGACCGATATTTTCAAAACTGATATTTTTGCCTTCTAATTGGGGTAAAAATCCCTGTATTTCTGTCCCAATTCCCCTCTTAAAATTACGAAAATAACGGGGATTATTATTCACATCTAATCCTTTATTTCTAACTTTTTGCCCGATAATTATATTTTCTTCTAGAGCGTTATTTACATATACCAAACTAGGAATTAATGGCGGTGTCTTCGGATTATTTTGGGCAATATTGCCTAATTTAATAATTTCTGTTTCTCCCGTTATTTTACTGATACGAGTTATTACTGTGTTGCTTGTACCAAAATCAATTGCTATTGCCATGTTTAAATAGTTAATGATAAATAGGAAAAATTTATGGGGAGTCTCATTGTATTTTAAAATTATTATAATCTAAACGATAGCTAACTTTTCTTTTAGTTAATAAAAAATTGCTAATGTTTTTATAATACAAGCTTTGTAGCAATTATTTTATATTATTTAACCACAGCTACTCTAGAAGAGCCATAAAAAATATTGGCTGATATTCAGGATAGTAAACCTTTACCGACGGAAAAATAATAGGACGATAAAAAATCCTAGACAGAACATTAAAAAAAAAGTTTAATATTGGGCCTATTTTTAACAAAATTAACTCTCGATGATTGATAATTATAATTAATATTATAACCTTGATATTTTTTCTTATTAAGTTTTAGTTTTAACCGATTAAATCTACTATAATCTGCTTTTGCTCTCAAATTAAATCCCTGTTTTTCTAAGACTGTTGCTCGATAAAAATAAGCTTCAGTAAAGTTATTATTAATTTTTATTGCACTATTAAAATAATGGATTGCTTCTTGCCATTCATCCTTTTCAGCAGCTAACACTCCTAAGCGATAATAATATTGGGAAACATCTCCTTCAATATTAGTTTTTAATTCTGATGATAAATTTTCAGACTTCAAACTTTCATTTTCATTAATTAATATCTGATAGGCTTCGCTAATTTTTATAAACTTTTCATTGGCTAAATTTTGTTGTGTTAAATTACCGACAAAATTATCAGGGTGCCATTTTCTAGCTAATTTTTTGTAGGCATTTTTAATTTCCTCTCTGGTCGAATTTTGTGGTAATTCAAGTATTAAATAATATTTATCTAAATCCTTCATGACCTATTTTCCCCAGGGTGACATCGTTATCGTTATCGTTATTTTTATTTTATATCAATGAACTCTTTCTGTGTCCGCGAACATAGCAGGGGATGTGTACGTTGGTCGAAATGAGTAACAATACTCAGGGAAAACCGCAAAGTATAAAGAAAGGGAAACCCCAATACTGCGAGGGATTTGCCCGAAAACGACTCTCTGGAGGGTAATTTAGAATAAAGACATGAAGAATTTAAAATGTAGAATTAAACTGTTTCTTAATTCTTAATTCGCCTCACAACATAAATTTTAGCCTTAACCGAAGAGTATTGGGGTAAGACGGCTTCAGCAGTATATATGTAATAATAAATTGATACTAAAAAATAACCTTCAAATCTAAAGAAATTTAATGGCACGGAAACCATAATATAAGATTAAAGCAATCACGGAAAAACCACCAAGAAATCCGATATAAGCAATTAGTCCAGACATTAGTAAAACTCCGAAGAATTATAAACAATCTCACATTTTATAATACTTTTGGGCAACGGGCAATATTAAAAATAACTCGAGTTTAAGTATTTTTCGATGGAACAAGACAAAGAAAACAACGCAACTGTTGAATAAGCGTAAAGACCAAGAAGTTTTGACTGTTAACAAATCTTGAAAAAATTCCCGAGGATCGTCTTCAGATGGATTAAAATTGGTTTGACAAAATAATAAATAATGTAGCTATCCTAACTAAGTGAAAATCTTAATTCTAAAATGGGCGATACTGGATTTGAACCAGTGACGTCCTGCTTGTAAGGCAGGCGCTCTACCACTGAGCTAATCGCCCTTAACAACAGCCACTGACCATTATAACAACTACTTTTTTAAAATGCAAGATGCCTTCCGGAAAAAATCATGATCTAATAACCTGGCTTTGTCTGCCCTTTGTTTTGACAACTTTTCTCCTCTTAACTAAACGCTCAGATTTAGCTTTATTAGCCAGTATCGCCTTTATCTTTAGTGGTTTGATGTTTGGTCCTGATTTAGATATTTATTCAATACAATATCAACGTTGGCGGTTTTTTCAGTCGATTTGGCTTCCCTACCAAAAAAGTCTCAAGCATCGTTCTTTTTTTTCTCACGGCTTTATGATTGGTACTATTATCCGTGTCTTCTATCTCGGTCTTATTTTATTTATCCTCGCAATTTTTTTAGTGGCGATCGCACAATTAATTTTTGGTTTTGGGTGGCATTGGCAAAATTTTATGGTGAATAGTTATAAAGTGATAAAAAATGAATATTGGCGAGAGGTATTATCCTTCTTTATTGGTTTAGAATTAGGGGCTATGAGTCATTCTGTAGCAGATAATATTGATAGTTGGTTAAAGTCGGGGAGAAAAAAGGTTAATAAATCAAAGGCGATTGATTCTCGTCGTCAAAAAACTGTTGGTCAAAACGCCAAAAAAGTGAACAACAAAACAAGGAAAAGAAATTAAAAACAAACTTTGGTTGAGAATCATTCGACTGGACTGATGTTCTAGTCTCACCAAAATCTTACAGATCAAAACTGATTGCCCTAACGACTAATTGGTCATTAATCATAGATTTGTTTTGGGAAGATTTATTTTGATGCCAGAATAGGATTCCCAAAACCATGACAATTAAGCCCATTATTAAGATTATTTTCGATTGGTTAAATTGAGTATTGGTCAGAAAATTATTTTTAACATTTTTCGCTTTATCTAATCTAATTTCTCCTTTTGGTTGAGGTAAATCGGGGATTATTTTTTGCAAATATTGCCATGATAATTTCCCTTCATGATCATCAGGTTTTTTTTCCTCTAATTGACAGTGAAGCAATGCGATTGTTACGTTATCATGTCCATTTTTGTTAATGCCTATATCAAGGATTTTTTTCACCCCTTCTTCTATGTTTATTTCTTCTTTTATGATCGGTAATATTTCTGATTGCCAATATTGTTCCACTCGATTATAATCGGATAATCCATCGGAGCATAATAAGAACACGGAATTTTCATCCAAAATAAATCGCCGAATATGGACTTTTAAACTACTGGAATAATTCATACCCAAAGCCTGTAATAAACAGCCTGTTCGGGGATTTGTGATCACTTTTCGATAAAAACTATGGCCTAATCGTACTTGTCTTGTGGCTAAATCATCATCTAACGTTACTTGATGGCAACTATTTTCTGTAATCCAATAAATACGGGAGTCTCCCACATGAGCCAAATATATTTCATGGGCGATCGCCATCGTGATGACAGTCGTAGTTCCCATTCTTTCTTTATCTTTACGTTTTTTAGTATTGTTAATGTTGGTAATTTTATCATTAGCTTTAGACACAGCATTATAAATTTTTTCTGCATCAATTAAAGGAGTCCAATGTTTATTTTGTAAGGTTTCTTTTAAGGTTTTTTTATAAGAATTTTCTAGTTCCTTTTGGATAATTTTGATAGCCATATTAGACGCAATTTCACCGTCATCTTGCCCTCCTAAACCATCACAAACTATGGCTAAAGTTTCTAAGCTTGACCTAGTCTTCTTAAGATTATTAGGGTTGGGATAACAAGAATCCTCATTGTTAACTCTTTTTTTACCCGGATCAGTTGCAGTAATTATTTGATATTTTCTTTGATAATAGCTATTACCCAAAATATATAAAACTTGATCGAAAATTCCTAAAACTTGATCAGGTTTATCAAAAAAATTTTGCTGCAAAGATAAAATAATTTTCCCCATTATATCTTGAATTAAGGGGTTTAATTTTGGAAACCAATCTGCCCATAAATTTCCTAAATCTTGTAAATTAGGGTTAGTATTATGATCGAATTTTAATTCCATTAACTTAAGGATTCCACCGGCGACTTTAATATTATTCCCTAAAAATAAACTGGATAATACTTTTTGTTTGGCTAAAGGTTTCCACAATTGCACCATCTGCCATAACCAATTTACCTGTCTTAAAGCCGAAGCAGAAAACAAACTCAATTCAATATTCGGAAATAACTGAGGATAGATTAAATTCCCTTTATCATCAAGGGGTATGCTTTCATATTCTAATAAGCAAGCAGAATATTGTTTGTCTATGTAACCGTAAATTTGAGGTATATGTAAACGATGGGAAAAAAGTTTTAAATAAGCAGTCATATCATCAGGGACATTTTCGGGGAAAATGGGCATTAGACCCGGTTTTGTGTCAATGACAACATTGGGCAGACAAACAAAAAAACGATTTTCTATTAATTCTCCTCTGTGATACTCTTTAGTTAATGTTCCCCCAATTCGCAAGTAACGTTTAATCAGAGGGGTTTGACAACTATGACAAAATGTATTTTCTAAAAGATTCAAGGCCTTACATCTTCCATTGACACATCTAATTTCTGCTGTGGTAGTTGTCATAATTGCAGGTTAACAAATAATGGTTTTAATTCTTTTGATAGTAATTGTCAATGGTTAAAAATTTCCCCATCGAAAAATTGCTGCACCCCATGTTAAACCGGCACCAAATCCAGAAGTTATGATAGTATCACCATTTCTAATTTTTCCGTGGGTGATGGCCTCATCCAAAGCGAGGGGAATAGAAGCGGCGGAGGTGTTACCATATTCGCTGAGGTTAGCAATTACCTTCCAACTGGGAATACTTAATCTTTCGGCCACGGCTTCGATAATTCTTTGGTTCGCTTGGTGTAAAATTAGCCAGTCTATTTGTTCTGTGGTTAAATCCGCTCTAAATAGGGCTTTTTCGATGACTTCGGGGACTTTATTCACCGCAAAACGATAAACTTCCCTACCATTCATCGTAATTTTACCAAATCGGCCCTGAGTAATTTGTTTATTATGACCAATATTTTTTACTTTCCCTTGATATGCTAAATTGAGAACACTGTTTAGCTTCCCATTACTACACATTTCAAAACCTAATAGGCGATCGCCAACTTCACTAGCTTGACAGACTACAGCCCCAGCTCCATCACCAAATAAAACACAAGTATTTCTATCACTCCAATCTACCCAACGGGATAAACAATCTGCCCCGATAATGACAATATTTTCATAGACTCCATTACGGATAAATTGACTGGCCGTAATCAAAGCAAAGACAAAACCAGAACAGGCGGCGGTCAAATCAAAGGCGACAGCCCTAATGGCACCGATCTTCCCTTGTATTTGACTGGCAGTACCGAATAAATCATCGGGGGTAGAAGTTGCCAAAATGATCATATCAATATCAGCCGAAGTTAAACCAGCGTTAAGAATAGCTTTTTTAGCGGCTTGGGAAGCTAAATCACTAAGAGAGTTAACAGAGGAAATATGGCGTTTTCTGATACCTGTACGGGTTTTTATCCAATCATCTGAGGTATCAACTATTTTGCTTAAATCGTGATTATCCAACACCTGGGTAGCCGTTGCCGAACCACTACTAATAATAGTAACGCCTTTTTTAACCTGCTCCAATGATTTACTCCTTTAACAATGAACAATTAATTAACAGTGAACTACTAACTAATATTGACTCCTTTTTTTTATGTAAAAACTACGATTGTCAATTATCAATGGTCAGTTCTCATAACTGTCAACTGCTAACTCTTTTTCCATGTCCAGATTTTGATCTTGTTGTATTCTCCCTAACACATCATGACCGATCGCCTCTTTGGCAATACGAATGGCGTTGAAAATCGAAGGAGCTTGAGAACTACCATGACTGACAATACAAACACCATTTACACCAAGAAGTAATGCCCCTCCATGTTCAGCGTGATCAATTCTTTGTTTAATGCGCTTGAGGTTAGGTTTTAAAATCCCTGTACCGATTTTGCCTCTTATCCCGAATGGCAATTCTTCCCTGATAATCTGTAACATGATTTCTCCCACCGCTTCCGCAAATTTAAGGAGAACATTACCAACAAAACCATCACAAACAATTACATCAAAATCTCCTGACAGTACATCCCTCCCTTCCGCATTACCAAGAAAGGAAATTTTAGGGTTACTACTTAATAATTTATAGGTTTCTTTCGCCAATTCGTTACCCTTGCTAGATTCCTCCCCAATATTTACTAAACCTACTTTGGGATCCTCAACCTCTAAAACATATTTACTATATATCGATCCCATGAGGGCGAACTGTTCTAAATATTTAGGCCGACAATCGACATTGGCACCCACATCAAGAACAATTACCGATTTATTGGCGTACATGGTAGGGAATACAGCCCCAATGGCAGGACGATCTATCCCTTTAATGCGACCTAATCCCAGTAAAGCTGCAGCCATAGCAGCCCCAGAATGTCCCGCAGAGACAACCCCCTGTGCTCGTTTTTTCTTAACCAAACTCATGGCTACATTAATAGAGGCGTTAGGTTTTCGGCGAACGCCCACAAGTGCTTCTTCATCCATAGAGACAACACCATCAGCAGGTACAATTTCGATATTGTTGATAGTGTTACCATGTTTTTCTATTTGTGTCTGAATTGCTTCAGGATCACCGACCAATAGTATATCGACTTCAAGTTCTGCCGCGGCACGGATTGCACCGGCAACAATCTCATCAGGGGCGTTATCTCCGCCCATTGCATCCACTGCTATTTTTGTGCGTGTCTCAGCCATTACTCAATTTATAGGGTTAAAATCTCTCAGATTATATCATAGTAAGACAATTAGTAGTGAACAATTAATAATTTTATTGATTGTCGATTAGATGAAATAGTAATTTATTCCCACCCCGACCTAAAATAGGCGAACAGTGGGTTAATTGTTAATTATTACTTAAATCTAGTCCTCATCGTAGTCGTAATTGTCATTTTGATCATAATCAAAATCCTCATCATCAGGATCATCATCAGGATCACTATAATCATCAATTAATGTACCACTGACTAATGTCTCATCGGGAGACAAGACTCTGGCTACATGATCGTCAATAATGGCATCGTCAACTTCACTCATGGATAAAGAATTACTCTCCTCTTGTTCCCAAGAATCACTATAAGAAATCACATTTGATACATCAGATTCAGGATCATCCCAGTCGAGATGTTGATCATAGGCATTGTAACCCGTACCAGCAGGAATCAAACGACCGATAATAACATTTTCTTTTAAGCCTCGTAACCAATCGGATTTGCCTTCGATGGCCGCCTCTGTCAAGACTCTCGTGGTTTCTTGGAAACTAGCTGCCGAAATAAAGCTATCGGTGTTTAAACTAGATTTTGTAATACCCATGAGCATAGGAGTATATTGTATAGGTGCACCACCAGTAATGGACATGGTTTCGTTATCCTTGGCAATTTCCCGTAACTCTACCAATTCACCAGGTAAGCGAATAGTATCACCACCATCATCAACCCTTACCTTAGAGGTCATCTGACGGACAATTACTTCAATGTGTTTATCAGAAATATCAATACCTTGAGATTGATAAACCCCTTGTACTTGATTGACCAAAAATAATTGAGCTTTTTGTAATGCCGCTAATGCCGCATCATACATTCCCATGTGTTCTTGATAATATTCATAGAACACTTCTAAAAGTTCGTGGGGACTAGGTAAGCCGTCTGTTAAAGGTTCTCCCACTTCTACCCGTTGATTATCATTGACGATAATATTTTGGTTTTGACTGATAGGATATTCAGAGATAGTGCCATCATCCTCAATGACCTTGACGTCGATAGCTTCATCATCTCGATATTCTACCTGACAAAAACCCGGTCTTCGTGATAGAAGTGCAGGTTCTTTGGGTTTACGAGCTTCTAATAATTCTTCGATTCTCGGCAAACCTTGGACAATATCCCCAGTTTTTGACCGTTCAAATACAAGTAATACTAGGTTATCTCCCCGTTGTACTAAGTCTCCCTGTTCGATGTGAAGAATTGCCCCCGGAGATACACGATAAGGACGAGCATAACGCAAAATTAGTTTTCCCTTGCTGATATGAGTAATTAACCCAGATTCGGGAAAAGGTATTTGTTTATCTACGTCTAAATAGTCACTTTGAGTAACATAGTTCCCAACTTTTTGCTGTAATTTTGTATCAACATCAAATTCAATGTCAATGTTATCAGCATCTCTGACTATTAAGATACGACGAATAGCTTCTAAACCTTCTCGAATCCCCTGAATAGTGCCGTTTTCCAAACAAAGAATTTCTGTTGTGCCCACCACAGCGCCCGGAGCAATTTCTTGTCCATCCTCCACTAACACACGGGTGATGATATTCGCTTCCGTTTCCAATTCTCTGCGTAACATCACGGATTCTAACACCACAATTTGCAGACGAAAACCATCTTCTTCTGTTTCATGGGGTATTAATTCAATATCGGCACTCATCCCCCCTATTGTTTCTAGCATTAACTGAGTGGTGACAAGTTGCACACCTTCAACACTCTTAACTCGCTCACCATCTTTAAAGAAAATACGCAATACAGGACGAAGATTGATTGTCCCCCCTGCGGTGTTTAAAGACTCTTGAGAGGGAGATTCAGTGGTATTAAAGATCTCATACTGTTTCATGGGGCGTAATAATAAACCAACACCTTCGTTAGTATCGACAAATTCAGCTAAAAATTCATCTTCTGTGACGGATCCCGATGGGATTTGTGCACCTGGAGGGATAATCGCACCGTCTTCGATGGTGGCTAAGTAATCAGGATCTAAATCCATGTATAAATGTCCGGGTTTAATGATGATTTCCCGTAAAATGTCATTTTTTTGGATGACTTCAATAATACCGCTCGATTGACAAAAAATATCTTTAACTACTTCTGTCCCTGCTTCCACATATTGACCATCTTCAACCAACAACAGAGAGATATCTTTATTGATTTCGTGGCTTTCTTCAGGAATCCAAATTAAAGTCCCTTCTTTTGTGACCTCATAGCCTTGTTTACGGTTGCCGCGTCCAGTTTCTAAACCGGCATAACGCATGATACCACCAGTATTGGTTCTGAAAGTATCGTCAATCAATTCCGCAACCACTTGACTATTTTGGACTTTGGTGCCAGGGACGACTTTTAAGGCAAAGCGATCGCCCTTGGCTGTATGAATAACATATTGTTGTTGAATGCCGTTATGTTCAAGGTAAACATCTGATTGATCTAAAGAGATAGAAGCCGTGATAATCTCAATTTCTCGACTACCCTCTTCAAAACGACAAACACCACCGCTTTTGGTTCTGAGTTTAGTTTCCGCCAACACTGAACCCACTTGAATTTTATCGCCGTTTTTGACTACTGGTTCAGCACCCGGAGGTAAATTATAAACCTGTCCTGAAAGCACCCAAATTAAGCCATTACGAGTGACAGTGGTGGTCGTGTTGCCCTGTCTATCGGTTTTACTTTCGGGAGAAATATCGGCAAAATAAACCTCTCCTGCCAAATCAGAGGAAACATCTTTGGTTACTCTTTCCGTAGATCTCGTTTTTTGGGGCATTACTTCCGCCAATAAATCATCAACGACGACTATATCTCCTTCTCTGACGGCTAATAAACTACCCGCAGGAACATTAATCTTAGTCTCTCCTACAAGAATGTTACCAGAGATTTCTACTAATAACTTTTGATCCCCGTGACGGGTTCGAGTATCTCTGACTTTGAGTTTTTTATCAAATTTAACCGTACCAGCTTTGGGGGTGGTAATACGTTGGGCCACTTCTCCCGTAAATACCCCACCAGTGTGAAAAGTACGCATGGTTAACTGAGTACCGGGTTCACCAATAGACTGGGCAGAGATAATACCGATAGCTTCACCCATATTTACCCAATCCCCGTGGGCCAATGACCAACCATAACATTTTTGACAGACAGAACGGGCGGTTTCACAGGTGAGAGGGGATCTGACTTTTACTTTATCCACTGCCTTACCAATGGCTTTGGCTAAATCAGCATCGATAGCTTGATTGCGAATACCGATTATTTCCCCAGTGTTAGGATCTGTTACATCTTCTCCTAAAACTCGACCTAAAAGGCGGTCACCTAAAGGAATTAAAACTCTTTCACCGTCTTTCATTGGTAAAGCAGTCACCCCTTTTGTTGTACCGCAGTCAGTTTCTCGAATAATTACATCTTGAGAAACATCCACCAAACGACGGGTTAAATAACCAGAGTCAGCAGTGCGTAATGCCGTATCCACTAGGCCTTTTCTGGCACCGTAGGAAGAAATAATATATTCTGTAACAGTTAATCCTTCACGAAAATTGGTTTTAATTGGTAAATCGATAATTTCCCCTTGCGGATCAGCCATCAAGCCCCGCATACCAACCAACTGACGAACTTGACTAATATTCCCCCTGGCCCCAGAAAATGCCATCATATAGACGGAATTGAGGGGATCAGATTGACGGAAGTTCCGCACTACCTCATCTTTAAGGGATTCTGAAGTGTCATTCCAGGTATCAATTACTTTTTGAAAACGCTCAACCTCAGTAATTTCGCCGTTGGCATAGCGATTGATCGTATTTTTAATAGTAACTTCCGCTTCGGCCAACATGGCTTTTTTACTTTCAGGCACTTTCAAATCTTCAACACTGATAGAGACTGCCGCTTGAGTGGCATAACGAAAACCCATTGTTTTGAGTTTGTCACAAACGGAGGAACAACGAGCAGATCCATATTCGGTGAAAGTTTTAGAAATCAGTTTTTTTAGTGCCCCTTTATCAATAACGATATTATAAAAAGTCTGGGTTTTTTTCTCAGTAGCCATATTTGTTAGTTGATAGTTGATTTTATTTCTTGATGCTGAAAAGAAGGGGAAGAGAAGGAGAGGGGGAAGAATTTATTAATTCTAAGTTTTAAATTCTCAATTCTAAATTTCCCATTCCTTATTCCTAATTAATATTCGTCGTCGTCATCTTGACCCAAACTAGCCAGATTCTCGTAAGTAGGACGTTTTGGAGTACGGTTTCCGCTATCCATTAGGTTAATTTCGACCTCTTCATTGCCATCTAAGACTTTATGAACAGAAACATCCAATCCTAGGGATTGTAATTCTCTCAAAAGTACCTTAAAGGATTCAGGAGTACCCGGACGAGGAATCGCTCGACCTTTGACGATGGCATTTAAGGCTTCATTTCTGCCCTGCATATCATCGGACTTGACGGTTAGTAACTCTTGTAAAGTATAAGCCGCCCCATAGGCCTCCAATGCCCATACTTCCATTTCTCCGAATCTTTGTCCTCCTTGTTGAGCTTTACCGCCGAGGGGTTGTTGAGTTACAAGAGAATAAGGACCTGTAGAACGAGCGTGGATCTTATCATCAACTAAGTGGACTAATTTGAGCATATAGGCCTTGCCCACCGTTACAGGACGATCGAAAGGTTCTCCAGTACGACCATCATATAATTGGATTTTGCCTGGATTATTTTCGTCAAATACCCACTCTTTATTGGGTTTTTTCGCCGCTTGTCGCAGTAAATCGTTAACGGTGTTGCGGGAGGCTTCTTCTCCATACATCTCGTCAAAAGGAGTCATTTTAAAACGATAACCTAAATGTTCTCCGGCCCAACCGAGCAAACATTCAAATACTTGACCCACGTTCATGCGAGACGGTACACCCAAGGGATTAAGGACAATGTCAACAGGACTACCATCAGGACAATAAGGCATATCCTCCCTTGCCAAAATACGGGAAATAATGCCTTTATTACCGTGTCGCCCCGCCATTTTATCCCCTACTTGAATTTTCCGTTTTTGAGCGATATAAACTCTTACAACCATATTTGCACCGGGAGGTAATTCGTCCCCTTGTTCACGGGTAAAGACTCGGACATAAACAATCCGTCCTTTTTCGCCGTTAGGTAAGCGTAAGGAATTATCACGGACATCTCTGGCTTTTTCCCCAAAAATTGCTCGCAATAATTTTTCTTCTGGGGGTTGATCCGATTCCCCTTTAGGAGTAACTTTACCCACTAGAATATCACCGGATTCTACCCAGGCACCAACCCGAATAATACCCTGTTCGTCAAGGTTCAAAAGGGAATCTTCTCCCACGTTGGGAATTTCACGGGTAATTTCTTCAGGACCTAATTTTGTTTGACGGGCTTCGATTTCGTGTTTTTCAATGTGAATGGTGGTATAAACATCCTCTTGTACCAAACGTTCACTAATCAAAATAGCGTCTTCATAATTGTAACCCTCCCAAGGCATATAAGCGACGGTGATATTCTGCCCCAAAGCCAATTCTCCCCCTTCGGTGGCTGAACCATCTGCCAACACTTGTCCGGGAACGACTTCTTCCCCTTCATCTACTAAAGGATTTTGATTTAAACAAGTGTCTTGGTTCGAGCGCTCGTATTTTTGAAGATTATAAACAATTTCACGATCATCATCGGTTTTGAGTTTGATGGTTTTAGCATCGGCGTAGGTAATCGTACCATAGTCACGGGAAACAATTACCATTCCTGAATCTCGTGCAGCTTGACCTTCTAAACCAGTGCCCACAAGAGGGCGTTCTGCCCTTAATAAGGGTACTGCTTGACGTTGCATGTTAGATCCCATTAACGCACGGTTAGCGTCATCATGCTCTAAGAAAGGAATCATGGAGGTTGCTACGGAGACGATTTGTACCGGGGACACAGCCACATAATCAACCTGAGTGGGAGATGTTGTGGAAAATTCCTGACGGTAACGAATAGGTACACTTTCTCCTAAAATAATGCCGTTTTCGTCGGTGGATAAATCCCCTGGGGCTACTCTTTTGTCGTCTTCTTCATCGGCCGTTAAATATTCTGGGGGTAAATCCCAACGTACTTTACCGTTTTCGACTTTATAGTAGGGGGTAGCAATAAACCCATATTCGTTAACGCGGGCGTAGGTAGCTAATGAACCGATTAAACCAGCATTTGGTCCTTCCGGGGTTTCTACGGGACAAATTCTTCCGTAATGGCTAGGGTGAATGTCTCGCACGGCAAAACCAGCCCGATCTCGGCTTAAACCACCGGGTCCCAATGCCGAAATGCGGCGTTTATGGGTCAATTCTGCTAAGGGGTTAGTTTGATCCATGAACTGGGATAGTTGAGAAGATCCGAAAAACTCTTTAATGGCTGCTATTAGAGGTTTAGGGTTAACTAGGGCAGCTGGGGTAAGGGTGTTGGGATCTCCTACGGTCATTCTTTCCCGAATAATGCGTTCTAAACGGGATAAACCGACTCTAACTTGATTCTGCAACAATTCTCCTACACTTCTTACCCGACGATTACCGAGATGATCAATGTCATCAACGTTACCAATATCAAATTCAAGGTTAATTAAATAATCAACTACACATAAAATATCTTCTACGGTTAAAACTCTTAGGTTATAGGGTACGGTAAGACGCAGTTTTTTGTTCATTTTATAGCGCCCAACTTTACCTAAATCGTAGCGTTTAGGGTCAAAGAAACGGGTTTCTAATAATGCTTGACCACCGCTTACGGTAGGAGGTTCACCCGGACGTAATTTGCGGTATAGTTCCATTAAAGCCTCGTCAGTGGTGGGATTACCTTCTTTTTCGAGGGTTTTTTGATAAAAATCTGGATGACGGAGACGATCCATAATTTCTCGATCACTCAATCCCATTGCTTTTAATAACACCTGGGCAGAAATTTTACGAGTTTTGTCGATTCTTACCCACACTACGCCGTGTTTATCGGTTTCAAACTTTAACCAGGCACCCCGGTTGGGAATAACAGAAGCGGAGTAGGTTCTTTTACCATTTTTGTCTAATTCTGATTTGAAATAAACTCCTGGCGATCGCACGATTTGATTGACAATGACTCTTTCCGCACCATTAATCAGGAATGTACCTCTATCGGTCATCAAAGGTAAGTCACCAATAAAGACTTCTTGCTCTTTACGTTCTCCGGTCTCTTTGTTTAATAATAATGTAGGGACATAAACTTGAACGGAATAACTGGCATCTCTTTTTTTTGCTTCTTCTATATAGTATTTCGGCTCTTTGAGTCGGTATTTTTCCCCGATAAAGTGTAATTCTAGTTTACCGGCATAGTCGGTTATCGGTGTAAAACTGTTGAGTTCTTCAATAATGCCATGCTCTAAAAACCATTTATAGCTGGAGCGTTGAATTTCGATTAAATCAGGTAACAGTTCTTGGGTTCTCATAGGATCAGTTGTCAATTATCGGTTATTTGATTATCGTATAAATTCAGAGTTCAGAAGTTCGGAGTTAATAAGAGGACTATAAGGGCTAAAAGACTGAAAATCTTTACCACTGCCCATTCCCCATTCCCCATTAGATATTAAACAATCTACAGGCGTTATCGTAAGTTTGTCGGGCGATGGTCGCCAATGATTCTCCCCTTATTTGAGCCAATTTTTCCGCCACATTGAGTACATAAGCAGGTTCGTTTCTTTTACCCCGATAAGGTGTCGGTGCTAAAAAAGGACAGTCCGTTTCAATTAAAAGGCGATCGTTAGGTACTATAGCAGCACTAGCCTGTACTATTTTGGCACTTTTAAAAGTAACAATACCGCTGAAACTAATATACATTCCTAGGTCCAAAAACCATTGGGTTTGCTGTGGATTTCCTGACCAACAGTGCATTACTCCTGTTATTTTTCCCTTTTCGTGGATAAATTTACACAAAATACCTTGTAGAGTACTAGCCGCATCCCTACAGTGAATAATCACTGGTTTATTCAATTGCTGTGCGATGGTCAACTGTTGCCAAAAAACTTCTTTTTGTAGCTCTTGTTGATCGTCTTTATAGAAATCTAATCCCATTTCGCCAATGGCAACAACTTTGCCATGAGATTTAGCAGATGCTAAAATTTGCTGGTAGGTTTTTTCTCCCTGCCATCTATGGACGTCTAAAGGATGTAAGCCTACGGCACAATACAACTCAGGAAATTGTAAAGACAACTGTTTAATACTTTCAAATTCGTCAGGATGGACACAGGAGTGAACCAATTTACTAATTCCTGCGGACTGCCAACGGGCAGATACTGAATCCAAATCCCCTTTGAACAGATCAAAGTTTATATGAACGTGGGTATCAATAAGTTGCATTCTTGTTTGTGATTTTAGTATTACAAATGATCAAGTTATCATTTATATTTCCATGCTTAAAGATATAAGTCTAGGGACTAATTATCATAACGCTAATTTGTTTTTGCTTTTAAAGACATCTTAAGAGGCTTGAGGTACAACGTTTTTCAAGGCTTTAGCCAATCTAGCTTTTTTTCTAGCGGCGTTATTTTTATGGTAAACCCCTGTTTTTACGGCTTTGTCAATTTTGCTATAAGCCATAGACATGGAACTTTGTACGGTTTGTAACTGTTCTTCACTAGGAGAAGAAACATAAGCCTCTACTGCCTGGAAATATTTTTTCATTAGGGTTTTAACCGCAGATTTATAAGCCTTATTACGCATACGATTACGCTCGTTGATTGCGATTCTTTTGAGTGCAGATTTTGAGTTAGCCACTATCTTATTCTTATATGGATTACTTTAATTAAATATATTCAGACAAAAACCTTAGGAACAGGAATCTATCAGTTTTGTTCACGGAATATTCAGATCATCTATTGTAACTTTGATCAGCTCCCTTGACAAGGGTTATTTTCTTGCGTATTTTTTTTGTCAAAATAGCATAGCATAAGACAAGGTACTTACAATTTGATATACTTATAAAAATTGTAACTGTTCAAGGGGGGCGTAAAAAATGCTCTATATTAAATCGAGGGAGATCAGTACGAAAACTAGGCTCAATATGATTTTTTTCGTATTATTTTTAATAGTTAAAAGTGCTATTACCCTCCTTGATATATTTTTTTGCCATTTTGGGCAGACTTTATTTATAGACTAATAATTCGCTAAAACCCTATTGAATCAATCAGGTGTTTGGCTTTTTAGGTTTAGGGAAATTTGCTACCTCCCTGAACGGTTACAAAAAATTAGTCTTTAGTAGTTGCTTTTGTTGCATTTCCCTAAACTACCACATTTCGTTACCCCCTGAACGCTTACGAAAAAATAATTTAGCGTTAGAAATTCCTCGTTTAGAAGAAGAAAAAAGTCGCCTTTTACAAGTTATTCAAGAATCAGAAGGAAAGGCGATAATTGCTGAAAATTTAAGGGTTGAAATTGAAGATTTATCGGCACAAGTTATGATTTTTCAAGGACAAAAAAGGAGTCTAAAACGTGAAATTGAAAATTTAGATTCTGAAAGGGCAAATTTAGAGGATGATATTGCCCGTAATCAGAACGAAATTACACGACAAGAGAGAAAATTAGGGCAAATTCAAGAAGAAATCAAACAAGAAATTGAATGGAAAGAGGTACGATTAAAACAAATTCAACAAGAAATACAGCAGGAAATTGAGTTTAGAGAGATAAAAATAAAAGAATTAGAAGAGAAAATTTGTCAATTAAAAGAAGATATAGAAGATATAGAAAATAGTGCAAAACAAGCTCTTCAAGCTTTACAAATTTCTATAGATATTAAGGCTAAAGAAATTAAAAATTTTGCTTCGGAAACAGATTTTTTAACACAATTTAATAACTATTTGAACAAGAAAGGTTTAGTATTTCCTGAAAGGATTATTAAGGCTTTTCATACCTCTTTGAAAGTGCAAGATATTTCGGCTTTAGTTATTTTAGCAGGTATTAGTGGCACGGGAAAAAGCGAATTACCCCAAGCCTACAGCGAATTTATTGGTGCACCGTTGGTAATGCTACCAGTGCAACCTCGTTGGGATTCACCCCAAGATTTACAGGGATTTTACAACTATATCGAAAAGAAATACAAACCGACAGAATTAATGCACTATCTTTATCAACATCAGCATGATAATAATTTTAATGGGCGTATGGTATTGGTGTTGTTAGATGAAATGAATTTGGCAAGGGTAGAGTATTATTTCAGTGATTTTCTCTCGAAATTGGAAACAAGACGCAATAAACCTACTTATTTAGACATTGAAATCGGTAGTATCAAACTTCCTCAAAATGAAAGAAGGGTGAAAATCCCCGAAGAATTTTTGTTTGTAGGCACAATGAATGAGGATGAAACCACTCAATCTCTCTCGGATAAGGTTTTAGATAGAGCAAATGTTCTTACTTTTGGGCGACCTACAGAATTAAAGTTAAGAGGTGACAGAAACGATAATCTTCCAATTCCCACAGAATACTTGTCTTGGGATAATTTTAAAGGTTGGATTAATGAGCCACTACAGGGGCATACTGATATAGTAAAAGATTATGTACGATCGTGCTAATAATATTATGGAACAATTGGGTCGTCCTTTTGCCCATCGAGTTTATCAGGGTATTGCTAAATATGTGGCTAATTATCCTAATGCTCATCATGATCAGTCTATCATGAAAAGTGCGATCGCTGATCAATTTGGACAAAAATTATTACCTAAATTGAGGGGCATAATGGTAGAAGATAGCAACGTAAAACCTCATTTAGATGAGCTTAAAACCCTAATTAATGAGTTGCAAGATGAGCCTTTAAATCGCGCTTTTGAAAAGGCTTGTGAAGGGCAATATGGACAATTTCAATGGAAAGGAATGGTTTATTAATTAATAATTAATAATTAACAATTATTAATCTTTTCAGTTTTGAGAATTAATCCTACAGTTATATCTTCTAAAATTATGCTTTTTTATGCTAGTTTGACTGATTATTTATTTAATCGCCCTTGGGAATTTAATCCAGATAATTCCTTATATTTAAGAGGATGCGATCGACCTGTGTTAGTTTTAGAAAAAGAGAAGTTAAAACCGGAATATAACTTTTTAATAGAAAGAGGAGAGGGAGTCTATGAAATTGGTTTTCCTTGGGTAGAAGTTAGAGATTGGGAAACGAATAAAAGTGTCACTAAATCTGTAATAATTGAAACTAATCAAGGAGAAATTTTTTATCTCACTTTAGAAGATGATATTTTTGATGAAACTCAAATTACTAATGATGAAAATTTAGCTATTAATTTACAAGAAGAGTTAGGGGGAAAATGTAATAGAAATACGGCGGAGATTATTAATTTATTTATTAGTTTATTTTCTCTTTTATCCGAAGATTATAGACACCCTTTATATCCGTTAAAAATTCCTGATTCTTTAGCAAAATTAAGTCAAGAAGATGCTCGTTTACCCCTTGTTTTAGCCTTAAATAAAAGGTATAAACTAAGACATAAATTAGAGTTAATTGCACCAAAATTGAGATCACAACTTAATCGTAAAGCGGAGATGATGCCATTAGGAAATATTCAAGAAATGGATGCTTATTGTCTGCGAGATTATGTAAAAAAATCGGGTAAAAATGCCATAGAAAAAGCTGGGGCGAGACAGGAATTAATGGGTATTAAACGTTACCAAAACTTTAACACTCCTGAGAATCGTTTTTTAAAAGGTTTTTGTAACTTATTACACTTAGATTGTCGAGATTATCGAGATAGTTATTCTGAGGCTAAATCTTTGGAAAGGGCGATTAACAAATTCCGTCAAGAAGAAAGTGTAAAATCAATTCCAGTTTCAGCAACTTTTACGGTAAAACCTAACTATGTTTTGCAACAAAATCCTATTTATCGTAGTTTTTATCAAGCCTATCAAGACTATTTAAAAAGACTTAGTGAGAAGGAAAAAATCTGGAGTTTTCGTAACAATCTTTTAATTGATGTGGTAGCAATTTTATTATTAGGTAGTTTACTGAATCTGGAAGGAAGTTATATTAAACCTTTAGACACCATACAGATATTTTAGATGTGCCTAGTTATGGCAAATATTTAAAAGAATTAGACAAGAAACCCTTAACCGTATCTTGTTTTTTACAAACGGTGGTTTTTTCCTTTGACATTCAACGTCATCAAGACATCAGAAAAGGAGATTTA
Source organism: uncultured cyanobacterium (assembly GCA_963749915.1). GTDB lineage: Bacteria > Cyanobacteriota > Cyanobacteriia > Cyanobacteriales > Cyanobacteriaceae > Geminocystis. The sequence continues at coordinate 262,800 of CAVVOP010000005.1, read as the reverse complement.
ACCTTAAAAGTTACCCGTCATCTTTTAGGAAATACTCAAGAAAATCCAGATTCAGTGATTATTCCTATTTGGATTTTTTGGCATAAACCTTCATTCAAAATTTTAGAAAATATAAAACAACAATCAGATTTTCCAGTGGTAATTTATCTCACAGATTTTAATGACAATGAGGAGGATAACTTATCTAATATTACTTTAATTAAAATTCCCAATCCTTTCGAGGAAAATTTAGAAACAGGAGTGACGTTATTAACTAAAAAGATTTGTTATTGGCTTAAAAAATTGATTTAAAAACAAATAATGAAAAATTAAACATTAGATATTAAAAATCACAGACAACATGAATTTATCTTTAGAAATACTCAACAGAATCATAGAAAAACCCTTTAGTTTTATTCCCGAAAGAGTGTCATTAAATTTACCGACATATAACGGTAATTTTCCTTTTCACCCTCAACAAAAACAAGCGATAGAATTATGTCTTTCTAACTCTCCTTTAGTCACCATCGCAGGAATATCAGGAAGTGGTAAGAGTAAGATAATCCATAATATAGCAAATATTGCGATCGCAAATCAGAAATCAGTTTTAATTATTTCTCCCTATGAAAGTAGCTTAAACCGCTATCAAAAACTGGAATTAATGCCTTTAGAAATTAGGAATAATCAAGAATATCGTCAATTATTTAAAGCATGGTTAAAGAAAAATTTTACTAACCCTAACCTTAACTTTACTCCTAATTATTTTTTGCCTGATAGTCTTTTTGAAAAAATAGCAATGAATCCGCAAAAATGGTTAAATATTCTCGACGAAAACGATATAAAAGTATTAAGCGAAAAAATTGAAAAAGAATTTTCTAACAGCAGTAAAACTCGTCAACTATTATTATTGAAAAAAATCCAACAATCGAGGAATTTATTAGAGAGAAAAGAGTATTTAAAACAGAGTTATCAATATCTTTCCGATACCGCCTTAGAAGAATTAACAACAATGGCGATAAACTCCCTGAAAATTCCCGTAATTTGTCAAGAAAAATATCTTAATTTTTTAGAAAACACAACCTTTGATTTAGTCATCGCTGATGATAGTCATAACTTAGAGAAAGAGACAATCGAAATTTTAGCAAATTATAGTGAAAAGTTAGTTTTCTTCGGGGAGTTGTTAGCAAATAGAGAGAATAGATTTAATCAGCTATTTTATAGTTTATCTCCAGCTTATCGTTTAGAAATTAAGCAAAATTATCGCCTTAATCCACAACTTGCCTTAAAAATTTTACCGATTATTTACGGAAATGATAGTTATGGAAATTTCAACGAATGGAATGTTAACAGTTTTACGGGAGAAAAAAATTGTTTAATTTGGCATGATATTATTAATGATGAGCAATTATTGACAATTTTGCAAGATACCTTCTCTAATTTTAATAAGGATTATCAAGTAGTTACTTTTACCGAAAATAGTCGGAATCTTTTACAAGAAAAATTAGCTAATTTAGGGATTTACACTCATATCAAATTAATCAGAGAATGTTATGGGGAAGAATGGGAAAATGTTTTAATTATTTGTGATAAAAATGACTCTTATCAAATCAGTCAAAAAGATTTACATTTAGCTTTAACAAGGGGAAAAAATCAGATTATTATTTTTGGAGATAAGACTTATTATGAAAATTCAGTATTTGCAGATTTATTTAACAAAAACACATTTGATGTCATTCGAGATATAACTTTAATTTAAAATTATAAGATTTTTTCTCGCAAAGGCGCAAAGACGCAAAGAAAGGTATAAAGTTTTTGATAAATTAAATAAGGATAAAGTTATGAAAATATTTTGGAAGATAAAGGGTAAATATAGCAAACATCCTCTTGATAATCAAACGGTGACGGAAACGAATCTCGATAATTTGGTAAAGACTATTTATCATATTGCCAATGAAGAAAAAATTTACTCTGTCTCGAAAGTTTATCAAGGTTTTGGCTTAAATATTTTATCGGTAAATAGTTTTAACGGTTTGTTAGCCAAAAAAGTTACCAACTCTTCTTTACTAACTAAAAATATTTTGCTTCCTTTGTTAACATCGGCGGAAGAAAACTTACAACCTCTCAAATTTAGTTATCAATTTATTCCTGAATCACAATGCCAACTTACACCTTTTTCTCTTAATTCTAATGATGCCCAAATTCCTGACAATTTAATCGATTTTGTCGAAAGTTTTTATCACCTCGACTTATCTAATAATATAGACAATCCTATTTTAGAAAATGTCAAAACTATAGCGGTTAATTATTTACAATTTTTTATAACGAATAATCCCTTAGCCGTCATCGAAAATTTTGTTAAAAATACCAAAAGTCAAGAATTTTCTATTTATTTACCTAACAACTGCCTTGCAATTTTTTATCGTCAAGAATTGTCTCCTCAACAAAAAGAAACGATAGAAATCTTAACCAATAATCCGAAAACTTGCTGCAATAATTTTCTCGTGATTAACTATCAAAAAAAATACGGCATTATTCCTGATTTTACCATTGAAAATCAAACTCTTAATTCATCTAAAATTTATATAAAAAAAGGTAATCATCGTCAATTTTTGGAGGAGTTAATTGATAAGGCAAAACAATTTTTATTAATAAGTAGTTATCGCCTTGAAGATGTCGAAATTGTCAATTTAATCGCCAAAAAAAGTCAAGAGTTACCCTTCGGAGTTTGGATATTAACAGATTTGAGTGAAAAAGTGCAAGATCGAGTTGATTTTAACATGGAAGATGAAAAAAATGATAAATCAGAATATGCCCATTCTGATCAACTCAAACAAGAATGTTTACAAATTTTGACAAAAGCAAAAGTCAGATTTCGCAGTGGCAATTTTCACCTTAAAACCTATATTAGCGAACAAGGTGCTTATTTGGGTTCATGTAATTTGACGGGAGGAAGTTTAAACCGAAATATTGAAGGAGGAATAATCTGGCAAAATAACTCGCAACATCAATTTTTAATCGACTATTTTGATTATCTTTGGCAACACGAAACCATTGCTAAAACTACTCCTTCGGCGGAAGGTTATCGTGTCGAAAGTTTAATTTCCCATAAGGCTAAATCACCTAAAAATAATGGCTTTTTAAACTCTTGTGAATATGAAAAAGACTTAACTATCTCCTTACAAAACTTTAACGATAATCCTCAAGATAAAGTTATCATTGTTACTCGTAACTTTATGCCGAATAGTCAACAAGTAAACCTACTTAGAAAAATTCCTCATCTGATTTTTTATAGTAACTTTAACAGTAGTAACTTAAAAGCCAAAAAAGTTTATCATCTTCATAGCAAAATTGTCTTGATTGGTAGGGAAATTGCTTATCTAAGTAGTCAAGATTTTGCTTTTAATCGTAACCCATTATTTGACTTAACCTATAAGACTACTAACCTCGAAGAAATTAAAGTAATTATCTCTCAACTTAAACAAATTTTTAATTAACTAACTAACTGAAAGTATAAAACTATGACTAGATTTTTTAACCTTGAATCTTATCTTGAATGTTGTCAATATGCCGAACTTTTTGGTAAATCCTCCCAAAAATTAATCCCTGATAATCATTCATTACCTTTAGCTTATAAAAACTTTTATCATTCCTATAGTCATCGAGAATTTTTGCCGCTTCCTGCTATTACTTCTAGTTTTCCTCAACAATTAAAACCTCGTGAAAACTCTATCATCAAACAAAAATTAGGATTTTCTATCAATGACGATAATTCAGAGCAAATTTTTATTATTCGGGAAGCAAACTCTTTAGTTTTAAGAGCATTAAATTCTCGTTATCTTTATAGTAATGTCTATCGTTATTGGAGTTATACTAATCAATTTAAAAATTATGCCCAATCAGGTAAACCTATAATAATTTATGACTTTGACAGCTTTACTCCTCAGCAAATTACTCCCCTAACTTTTGAAAATTCGCCTAATTCACCTTATCCTATTCCTATCATTGATACTCGCAATCTTGAAAAATATAAATTTTTAAATCTTAATCTTAATTATGAAAATATTTATGACAATATTTGCGAAAAAATTGCTAATAAAATTATTCATCAATGTAAAATCGATATTAGTCATCTTCAGGAAACTATCCATTATCTAAAAGCTATCAATATTTTTTCTCACATTAATCATAATACGGTCAATTTACCTTTACTAATTAAAATAGATAATAACTATTATCAGTATAATCTTGATGTTAATGATTTAGGTGCTATTATTTCGCAAAATTTTCCCCTAGAAAAGTTAAGGGAAGTTGTTAAAAATAATCAAGATCAATATCATTTTGTTATTTTAACTAACTATGGCAAAATATCCAGCATTTATAATGCCCTGAGTAATGAGTTTATTATTCTTAAAACAGAGGAAAATAATTTTGATAATATTTGGAAAGAAACCAGAAAAAAACAGTTTCCACTTTATGGGCAACATTTAGATAATATCAGCTTTTTTGTCCGCCGAAAAGGAGAAGATAAAGACATGGAAATTAGTCTCCCCTCCCAAATTTGTTATGAAGGAGAAAAAGAAGTTATTGTCTATGGAGAATATCTTAATAATCAAGGAATTATAACTAATGAATTTCCTCTGTTAAAGCCTACGGTTTCTTTGCCTTTTACTGTGAATGAACAACCTTTAATTAATGATGATACGGAAAAAGAGCAAATTTATCAAATTAACAATCAATATTTTGAGAAAACACCAGAATTAAAGATAAAAATTCGTTTTCGTCTTCAACCCGGATTAAACCCAAAATTAGAAATTATTGATCAATTTGATCGCATTTTAACATCTTCTTTAGTAGATAGAGAAGAAATTACTTTAGGTTATATTCCTTACGATAAGATTGTTGATTTTCGTCAAGAAATCTCTCAAAGAGGCTTTGAAAAATTAGCTCAAAATAAAGACATTTTACGAGACAAATTAGAATTATGGAAAAACATATTAACTATTTCTAATTTATTCGAAAAAGCTGATAAAATTCGTCAATTAAGATTAGATACTCAAAATATTTTACCGATAATTTTAAATATAGATAATAATAATTTTGAGCAAAAATATTTTCTGAATTTTTATCAATCATTGGAGAATTTATTGGATAAAAATTTATCGGAATTAAGTCAAAGATTTTCACGAAAGATGAGTCAATATCAGAAAAATGCTATTAATAATGCTTATGGAGATATTTTATTATTCTTAGGAAAAAGTTATGCCTTAACAAAAAATATGTCATTAAATTATATTTTTGAACAGAATAAAATAAATATACTAAATATTAATAATTTTCAAATTTACTTACAGAATATGGCGAGGATGTCTTGCACGTTATCGAGACAGAAAAAGTTTATCAATTTATTCAGTTTTTATTCAGAGAGAGAAGATAAGCAATTTTATCAAATAGCAAACTATCTTTGGGGTTATGCTAGAATTTTAGTCTGGTATTTTGATTTTAATAATTCTGATCAATTCTTAGATTATGAGCAACATTTTAATCAAATTATTACCTATAGTTTAACTCTTAATCCTAGTGAGGATAGAGATAGAGGTTATCTACAAAATGCTTTAATTACTCTCATTTATTTACTTACTTTTCGAGAAAATGATACTAATTTTGTCACAGAAAATTCAACTCTTTATAATTATGCTAAAAAGTTATGTGAAAATTTACAATATCATCCAATATCCACAAGACAAGTGAGAATTGATATATCTTTAAATGAGTTTTTTGACAAAATATTAGATGGAAATATTAGCGAAAAAGAAGCAGGAGAAATTATTGAAATTAATTAATTTAAACATAAAAAAAGGGCAAAAAGCCCTCACAAAAAACTACATAAATGGTTGATAATTTTCTATGGTAAATCCGTATAGCCCATCAGGAAGCGATCGCACTCTTTGGCGACACCACGGCCTTCATTAAATGCCCACACTACCAAACTCTGACCCCGACGACAATCTCCTGCCGCAAATACGTTAGGAATACTGGTGGTATATTTTTCATACTCGGCTTTAATATTACTACGATTATCTTTTTCTAAGCCCATCTGTTCTAATAATAACTGTTCAGGACCAAGGAAACCCATTGCTAGTAACACTAATTGGGCTGGTAATCTTTTTTCTGTACCTTTTATGGGGTTAGGAATAAAACGCCCTTGATCATCTCTTGCCCATTCTACCTCCACAGTATGCACGGCAATAACGTTACCTTGGGAGTCTCCTTCAAATTTGGTGGCTGTTGTAACATAAACTCTAGGGTCATTACCAAATTTGGCGGCAGCTTCTTCTTGTCCATAATCCAGACGATAAATTTTAGGATATTCGGGCCAAGGGTTGTTTTTTGCTCTCATTTCTGGGGGCTGAGGCATGATTTCTAACTGGGTTACACTATTACAACCATGTCTTACGGATGTACCAACACAATCTGTGCCTGTATCTCCTCCGCCAATGATAACGACATCTTTACCTTCAGCAGAAATTAAACCTTCTTGATTCTTGTTTAAAACGGCTTTGGTGTTAGCGGTAAGAAAATCCATGGCAAAATGAATCCCGTTGAGTGATCTCCCTTCTATGGGTAAATCACGGGGTTTTCCTGCACCGATGGCAAGGATAACGGCATCATTTTCTTTAACTAAAGTTTCGGCAGGAATATCTTTACCGATAGCAGTGCTACAGATGAATTTTATTCCCTCTTCCTCTAAAACTCGAATACGACGCATGACAACTTTTTCTTTATCGAGTTTCATGTTAGGAATCCCGTACATTAATAATCCACCAGGGCGATCGTCTTTTTCGTAAACTGTGACAGAATGTCCAGCCTTATTAAGTTGTGCGGCGGCGGATAAACCTGCAGGGCCTGAGCCTACAATCGCAACCTTTTTGCCTGTTTGTTTTTCAGGGGGTTGAGGGGTTACCCAACCTTGATCCCAACCGTGATCTATAATAGAACATTCTATGTTTTTAATGGTAACAGGAGGATTGTTGATTCCTAGTACACAAGATCCTTCACAGGGTGCAGGACATACTCTACCAGTAAATTCAGGGAAGTTGTTAGTCTTATGAAGGCGATCCAGTGCTTCTTTCCATAAACCCCGATAAATCAAGTCATTCCATTCAGGAATGAGATTATTGACAGGGCAACCACTAGCCATACCACTGATAAGTTCACCAGTGTGACAGAAGGGCGTACCGCAGTCCATACATCTCGCACCCTGATTACGGAGATTTTCTTCGGGTAAATGTAAGTGAAATTCATCCCAGTTTTGGATTCTTTCAAGAGGATCTTTATCAACGGGTAATTCTCTAGTAAACTCTAAAAATCCTGTGGCTTTTCCCATATTTTTAGTTCCTTAATTAAGGTTTTTTGGATGTAAATAAAAATAATTTTTGTCAGAAGTTCGTAACAATGTTTATCAATTTTTGATATGTTGCGAGATAATTTTATAATACTTAATAGATTAAGGAATAAAGATTTGTCAAATACTATAGCAAAATAATCCTTACAACTATAACTTCTTTTAAGGCTAAACTATTTGCTAGTTAATGACACTTTAATATTATAAATTTATCCTGACAAATTCACTATCTCTAATATATTAGATCTATTTTAGATCGGAATAATATTAATTTTAATCTTAATCTAATAATTCTTAATTAAAATTCAACATTCATGGGAGTACGAGGAAAAGGAATTACATCTCGAATATTTTCCATTCCTGTCATAAATTGCACTAATCGTTCAAATCCTAAGCCAAAACCTGCATGAGGAACAGTACCATATCTTCGTAAGTCTAAATACCACCAAATATTTTCGGCGTTGATGTTTAAGTCGGCAATTCTTGACTCTAAAATATCTAGTCTTTCTTCTCTTTGTGAACCGCCAATAATTTCACCGATATTTGGGGCTAAAATATCCATTGCCGCAACGGTTTTTTGATCATCATTTAAACGCATATAAAAGGCTTTTATACCTTGAGGATAGTTAGTGACAATAACAGGTTTTTTAAATAATTCTTCCGCTAAATAACGTTCATGTTCGGATTGTAAATCAATGCCCCATTCTACTTTATATTCAAAAGTTTGATCGCATTTTTCCAATAAACTAATGGCATCAGTATAAGTAATTCTGGCAAATTCTTTATTAATAATATTTTCGGCGTTATCCAAGACAGTTTTATTGATTCTTTGATGGAAAAATTCGAGATCTTCAGGACAATTATCTAAAACATATTTAAAGACATATTTTAAAAATTCTTCTGCTAAATTTTGATCCCCTTCAAGATCACAAAAAGCCATCTCAGGTTCAACCATCCAGAACTCTGCTAAATGACGAGAAGTATTAGAATTTTCTGCTCTAAAAGTAGGCCCAAAAGTATAGACATTTTGAAAAGCCATTGCCATAATTTCTGCTTCTAATTGTCCACTAACTGTTAAGTAGGTCTGACGACCAAAAAAATCGTTTTTATAATCTATTTTCTCTGTTTTTTTATCTAAAATTTCTTCTAAATTTAGGTTAGTTACGGTAAATAATTCTCCCGCACCTTCACAATCACTAGCGGTAATAATAGGAGTATGTACCCATAAAAACCCTTTATTTTGGAAGAACTGATGGACAGCATTTGCACAGGCATTTCTCACCCTCATGACTGCACCCATAGTATTTGTTCGTCCTCTTAAATGACCAATCGTTCTTAAAAATTCAAAAGAATGACGTTTTTTTTGTAAAGGATAAGTTTCGGGATCACAATCTCCAAATATTTCAATAAAATTAGCGTTTAATTCTATTCTTTGTCCTTTAGCAGGGGACTCTACTAATATACCTTCTACGACTAAAGATGAACCAGTGCTGAGTCTTTTTATAATAGTTTCATAGTTAGGTAAATCTTGGTTTAAAACTACTTGCAAATTAGTCAAAGATGAACCATCACTAACTTCTATAAAAGTAAATTCTTTTAATTCTCTTTTTGTTCTTACCCATCCTTGAATTCTAATTTTTTCTTGAGATTTTCCCTTTCTTAGAACATCAATAATTCTATTACTAATAGTCATAATTTGATAATTTAATTGTCGATTAATAAAACTTTTTTTAAAAATTATAGCATTTTATCTCTTGATTAATCAAGAATTCGAACTGACATTACAATTTATTATTAGTTTAATAACAGAGATATCTTATTAAGTTTTATCTTTGATATTGATGTCGATTATCCCGAATATAATTAATTACTTTTAGATCTTCTCCTTTAAGAGGATGAATAAAAATATCTTCTCATAAATTGAGAAACTTTTATGCTTAAAAATTCTTCGCTATTTTGCCATTTTTCTTGTAGGGCTAAATTTCTTAGGAGTTTGTCCTACAATTTCTTTTCTTTTTCCTTCTCCCATGAGATTATATAACTCGTTGTAACTAACTACTTAAAATCATAACTTGTGATATATTATTTAATAATATTTAACAATATCTTTAAGTTTAAATTACTTTTTTTGATCTAATATGACTCAGACAGTTTTAGCAAGTACAATTATTGCTCCTACTAAATCTAGTGAGGTTACTCGTAAACCTTATCCTAATTTTAAAGTAATTGTATTAAATGACGATTTTAATACATTTAATCATGTGGCGGATTGTTTAGTGAAATATATTCCCAACATGACCAGTGATCTTGCTTGGGAGTTGACAAATCAGGTCCACTTTAATGGACAGGCATTGGTGTGGAGTGGCCCTTTAGAACAAGCTGAATTATATCATCAACAATTAAGACGGGAAGGTTTGACAATGGCACCATTGGAGGCTATATGAGCAAATCTTCGGAAGGTAGAATCGTGTGGAATCACTCGACACACCTTGATGGATTGATTCCCATTCTCGAAAAACTAGCTACTTATGAAGGGGTTAAGACTGTAACACCTGCTGTTTTAAGTAGAGCTCGTAGTCATTCTCCTCATCTGAAATTAAAAATTTCTGTGCCAATTCGGGGGGGTTATAAATTAATTGCCAGATGTGGTAAAAGTGTACAGGAAGTTTTTATTATTACTACCCTAGAAAAAACAGAATTAGAAAACATTATTGCCGGAATAATATAAAAATTAAGGACATTGGTAAACTGAAGGTAGATTAACAATAAAATTACTACCTTGATTGATACTGCTTTCCACCCTAATTTTTCCTTGATGACTTTCCACAATGGCTAAGGCGATCGCTAAACCTAAACCGGTGCTAAAATTGGAGTTATCATCGCCTTGACGACGGGAAAAATCCCTACGATAAAAACGATCAAAAAGATGGGGTAAAACAGAATCTGAGATACCAATACCATTATCTTTTACTTCTACTTGACAATAATTTTTATGTTGTTTTTTGATAATTGTCAAAATGACTTTGATGATTAAATTCTGACTCTTATTTTTATCATCGATACCATGAATAATAGCGTTACTTATAAGATTCGTAAATAAACGACTAATTTCTGCCCAATCTCCGTTAATGGTGAACAAATTTTCTTCTAAATTTTCCGATACTAGGTCATCATTGATAATCTTTAAAGATAACTCAATATTTTTTTGTTGAGCAATAATTTTTTGTTCCTCCACTACCTCTAATAATAAAGCATCGAGAGGAATAGGAGTAAAATTAGGTTTAACAATACCGCTATCATTACGTGCTAAAAATAATAAATCATTAACTAAATTATTTAGTCTTTCCGTTAATCTTTCCAAAATTTTTAACTGTTTTTCTTGTATTTTTGCATCAGTTTCGGGATAAGATAATAAACTTTGAATATTGGTTTTTATCGTAGCAATAGGATTTCTTAATTCATGGGAAGCATCGGCCGTAAATTGCTTTAAACTTTGGTAAGATTCGATGACAGGCTTAATAGCAATACCCGACAAAAACCAACCGATTCCTGCCACAGAAATAATCATCAAAAAAATCCCTAAACTTAAGTCAATAATTAATTTTTGAATGGGTTTAACCACGTCAAATAAGGGATGACTAACTCTTAAATAACCTAAAACATAACGTCCAATTTCCACTCTTTTCGTGATTTGTCGCAATAAATAATCATCAGAAATACGAATGGTTTTTCCCCCAGAATTAAATGACAGAGGAATGAGTAAAGGTGCTTCTAAGGTTTCCCATAATAACTCACCATTCGGACTAAACCATTCCAAATCAATATGGTCATCTTCTACCTTATTAGTGGCACTAGGATGTTGATAAAAACTTGCCTCTAAATTAACCCGAAATTTGCCATCGGCGACACTAACTTCATCTACTATTAAAGATGGTTCAATAATTTCGATAACGTGTTTTAAAGTATCATCAATCCTATCAATTAAAGTTTTATAAACATAACCATAAATTCCCGTAGCAAAAATAATTAACAATACCGCCGTCACTGTAGTGTACCAAATTGCTAAACGACGACGGGTGGTTTGAAACATAAATAAACAATTGATAATTGACCATGAACAATGAAAAAGTAAAAGATTAGCTAGGATTAATTGCTTTTTTATTTCGGAGAATGTGGACAAGTTAATTACTAATTTTTAACTTGCCTAAATATTTAGATAGGTAAGGAGAAAAAACTTCATAAATAAGAGTTAAAGGTTTGCCTCGATGCCAAAATAGATAATGTCTCCCCCAAAAACTTCCTTTTTCGCCAAAACCTTTCTCTAAAGCCTCGGATTTTCCGTAATAAATCCCTTGAATATCTCTATATAACTCCGTATGTAACAAAGATAAACTTTCCCATATCGGTAAACTGCGATTTTGCAAATACTCATCAACGTGACTGGCTTCCCACCATGACGCGGCATAGGCTAATCTTTTACCACTGGCAGTTTTTAACCATACCTGTCTTCTCAGTCTCGGATTTGGCACTTTTTCTATGCCTTTTGGTGCATTGTCTAAATCATTGCCAATCAATGACATATCAATTACGTCAACTTCGATGGTTTCACTAGTTAATAATCTTAAATGTCGAGTAGGTGAACCATCACCTAATAATAGTATCTGCCATGCTGGTGCCAATTGACTATGGGGCAGGCCGATTTTGACTAATTCTTCCCCTCCCTGCCAAATTGCTTGAAGTTTATGCCATGTTGTGACGGTGGTTTCGGGTTTTAAGATCATCTCTTTAGCTTACTTTACAAAACTTAATATTATTTTAACTCAGGGAACTTTAAAAAATTTTATATTACAAAAATTTTTGATGTCATACATTGATAATTTTGCCAGTTTTTAGACAAAATGTTCTTTGAGCTAAAATAGTCGTTTCTTAACAAAGAGAATCAAAAGCCATTGATGGTTTGGGATACAATTCTAGGAATATTTATATAGATAAAGACAAAATCCTAAAAAATGGTAGATTTAACCCCTAATTCTAGTTTTAGTTTAACAATCCGTTTAGAATTACTGAATCGTGCTGGAACATTGGCAAAAGTAACTAAAGCCATCGCCGATGTTGGCGGTAATTTAGGACAAGTGTCCCTCATTGAGCGCAATTTGAAAACCATCAAAAGAGAGTTACACATTGACGCTTCTAGTACTGAACACGCAGAAAAAATAGTTGCTGCCATCAAATCCGTTGCCGAAGTTAACATTCTCCATGTAAGTGATCGCACTTTCGATGTCCATAGGGGCGGAAAAATTCACATTCAAAACCGTATTGCCATTACTTCTTCCTCTGACTTGGCCATGGCATACACTCCAGGAGTTGGCAGAATTTGTAAAGCCATCCATGAAGATCCCGAAAATGTATATTCTTTAACTATCAAAAGTAATAGTGTAGCGATCGTGACAGATGGTAGTGCGGTGTTAGGATTGGGAAATTTAGGACCAGAAGCATCATTACCCGTCATGGAAGGAAAATCCATGTTATTTAAGGAATTTGCCGATATTGATGCCTTCCCCGTGTGTTTGGCCACCCAAGATGTAGAAGAAATTATTAAAACCGTCAAAAATATTGCTCCCGTTTTTGGGGGAGTTAATCTTGAAGACATCGCGGCGCCTCGTTGTTTTGAAATCGAGAAAAGATTACAGGGGGAATTAAATATCCCCGTCTTCCATGATGATCAACATGGCACAGCAATTGTAACTGTTGCGGCATTAATAAATGCTCTCAAACTTGTGAAGAAAGACATGGAGACTATCCGAGTCGTTATCAATGGTGCTGGTGCGGCTGGAGTTGCCATCGCTCGGTTACTTAATGAAGCTCACTGTCATCATATTACACTTTGTGACTCGCAGGGTATTATAAGTGAAGATCGAGTAAAACTAACTCCACAAAAACAATTTTTTGCGGTGAAAAAAGGCGGTTTATTGGAAGATGCTTTAATTGATGCCGATGTGTTTATCGGTGTTAGCGCTCCTAAAATTCTTACCCCTGAGATGGTAAAAACCATGGCAGAAGATTCTATTATTTTCGCTATGGCTAACCCCATCCCCGAAATTCAACCCGAATTAATCCAGGATATCGCCGCCGTCATTGCCACTGGCAGAAGTGATTATCCTAACCAAATCAACAATGTTTTGGCCTTTCCCGGCCTATTCCGAGGTGCTTTAGATTGTCGTGCCACCTCATTAACTACGGAAATGTATCTTCAAGCGGCTAAGGCGATCGCCTCTTTGGTATCACCTAATGTGTTAGATAAAGAGCATATTATCCCTTCCGTATTTGATAACCGAGTCGCTACTACTGTATCCGCTGCCGTACAACAAGCCGCCCGTGAGGCAGGGGTTGCTCGACTGTAATCATAGTACAAGGAAAAGGGTTAAAAAACTACAAATACTGGTCTATCAATTTTGAAATGAGGGATAGGAGAATTCTTCAAATCCGCCCAGTCCCTCAAAACTATCTTGACGGACCACTATTTAAGAATGCTATAGCCATCATTAATTATCAATTATTGCCAATACTTCTTTAGGAGAGAGTTTATTTTTAAACCAAATTAACCGATTCGGTAAATCTTGAAAATTAACTCCTGCTTTTTCTAAATTTAAACGTTCAGAAACGGCTAAAATCAAATTAGTTGCTTCGGCACGACGCACTTGATAGAATTTCTTTTGTAAATATTCTGGGCGCCAATAACCAACAATTTCTAAGAGAAAATCTCTGCCGTCAGGATGCACAAGACGAAAATCTGGGATCATCACGCTACCGGGTAAGGGCACTAAGTCAACTTCTCTTTCTAAGCACCATTGTGTCTTTAATTTTGCCCAACTATTGGCGAAGGATTCTTCCAGCATACTATCATAGGTTTTATTGTTGGCGTAGTGACTGACTAAACCACAACTATCATCAAGACGAAAATAGCCAGTTTTTTCCCCATTACCATAGTTGTCTTTCATACGCAATTTTGCCTCTAAATTCCATTTGCTTACGTGTAGTAAAGCCGGTATCATTTTCGCTAAAGCTAAACCATAACGAGTACTAGCTTTGAATAAACTGGTAGGTCCATCAATGGTGATAGTAAAACCAGTGTCGGCATCCCCTTCAATATAAGCAATTAGTTGGAATAATTTGAGGTAGCGAAACAGTAATTTATATTCTCCAGGATCGTTGCGGTGAGCATGAATTATAATATGACTAGCACGGTAGAAAATCCCTTGTACTTGAGATAAATTGTAACGGTGGATTAGTGCCTCCGGAGTAGGTGCTTCAAATTCCGTTAAAATACGATTTTCTTGTAAGTCGGCATATAAACCCTTTTCGATTTCACTGGGTAAAACTTCCCTTTTTAATTCTGCACTCAATAAAGAGGCGATCGCTTCTAATGTATAATTTTTATGTGCAGGGATTGTCGCTTTCTCCGCCGAGAGAGTAAAAACTTTTTCTCGTAATATAGTTGGTTCAATAGGACTTACGATCGCAAATTGAGCAAATTGATTTTTAAGTAGATGGGCTAAACCACGCTTTAATTTATATTCTGGACTATCTGCTTCTAAATTGAGTAATTTTTCATCTAATTCTGCCTGAGTTTTACCTAAACAATCTTGAAAACAGTCTATTATTTCTAATACTAAATCAATAATTCTCGGCTGTAAAGATAATTTTTTGGGGATAATCGTTTCGCCACTATAACGGTAAATTAATAAATCAGTTTTTAGCATATTTATCACTCCTTATATTTCTTGATATTAAGCGATCGCCACACAAATCAGAAAAAAGAGACGCAACCGAAAAGTATTCTCAACGGCAAAGACTGACCAGAATAACCCGACAACAATGAAACTATTATAAATACCAGCAAAATACGAGCAACAGATTAATTTTTGTAACAATTACTTAATAAAAATTTAAAAATCATTAATTATCGAACATTGAAAATTTTTCCTTGATATTTACCAGTTATTTAAACCTTTTCCGTCTTTTAGCTAAAAGTTCTTTTTTCTGAATGAATCATTATATTTTTTTAATAAAGACTCTTAATTTGGTAAAGTAGATCACGATAAATCTAACTACACTTATTCTTTTAAATCCTAGTCCCTGAATTAGGAATCATAATTGGGAGTAAGTACGACTTAAGATTAAAAATTTAAAAAAGATTAACTGAGAGAGGTCAAATTATGAGGTTTCGCAACCTATTAGTAGCTTTCCTAATTGTATGTTTAGGATTCTTAGGTGCTTGTAGTGATAATGCTGCTAAGGCTTATGATCCCAATAAAATTACTTATGATGAAATTCTTAATACTGGATTAGCTAATAAATGTCCAGAAATTTCTGAGTTTACTCGTGGTAGTATCCCCATTTCTATGGATCAACCTTTAGCAGTCGTAGATATGTGCTTAGAACCACAAGAATATTTTGTTAAAGAAGAACCCGTTAATAAAAGACAAAAAGCAGAATTTATTCAGGGCAAACTCTTAACTAGAGATACTACCAGCCTTGAGCAAATCAGAGGCACTCTTACTGCTGACGAAAACGGTGTTTTAACTTTCACAGAACTAGACGGAATTGATTTCCAAATTGCTACAGTGTTATTGCCTGGTGGAGAACAAGTACCTTTCTTCTTCACCATTAAAAAATTAGTAGCCCAAACAGAACCTGGTTTCAACGCCGTCAACACTTCTGCTGATTTTTCCGGTAAATTTAAAGTGCCTTCTTATCGTGGAGCTTCTTTCTTAGATCCTAAAGGTCGTGGTTTAACTTCTGGTTATGATAATGCTGTGGCTTTGCCTGCTGGAGCTGACAGCAAAGAATACACCCGTAGTAACGTCAAACAGGCTGAAAGTATGAAAGGTGAAATCTCTTTACAAATTACTAAAGTAGATCAAGAAACTGGGGAAATTTCAGGGGTATTTGAAAGTGAGCAACCTTCTTCCACTGACTTAGGTGCAGAAGAACCCGAAGAAGTTAAAATTCGTGGAGTGTTCTATGCTCGTTTAGAACCTCAAACTTAGAGTAAAAACAGTTAGGCGGAGTTTCCCTTTCGGGTGTAGGTTTTTAATATTTGGGGGAAGGTGAGACTTGGAAGATGGGAAAGATTCCTCAACCAAAGAATAGGCTTTTCACTTCCTTGTCCTCCTTGTATTGTCAACACCTATTTATAAAAAAACTACCCTTGTAAGGTGACCCGTTCCCCGTTTAGAGTTTTTTAGTAGCTAAGGTTTCTTTGTCCATTCGGAGTTAATTGTTTGTCCATTGTTAATTGTTAAAAAATGTCTTTATTAGATTGGTTTGATAATTTGAGAAAATCTGAGCCGGAAATAAAACCCCAACAAGAAAGAGAGATTGCCGATGGTTTGTGGACTAAATGTCCTGAGTGCGGAGTTTTGGCCTATACCAAAGATTTACAAGCCAATAATATGGTATGTTTTGAATGTGATCACCATATGCGTATTTTTAGTGATGAAAGAATTGCACAATTAATCGACGTTAAAACATGGCAAACCCTAAATCACCATCTGATCCCCACAGATCCCCTTCATTTTCACGATCGTAAAAGTTATGGCGATCGCCTCAAAGAATTACACGCTAAGACCCCTCTCACCGATGCAGTACAGACAGGCACGGGTTTAATTGACGGTTTGCCCATCGCTTTGGGTGTCATGGATTTTCGTTTCATGGGTGGCAGTATGGGATCAGTGGTGGGTGAAAGACTGACCAGATTGATTGAACACGCCACAGAAAAATCTT
This sequence comes from uncultured cyanobacterium, assembly GCA_963749915.1. Classification (GTDB taxonomy): domain Bacteria; phylum Cyanobacteriota; class Cyanobacteriia; order Cyanobacteriales; family Cyanobacteriaceae; genus Geminocystis. Next base: position 245,633 of record CAVVOP010000005.1, on the reverse strand, counting down.
TCCCCGTGGTGATTATTTGTGCTTCTGGGGGTGCAAGAATGCAAGAAGGTATGTTAAGTCTTATGCAAATGGCGAAGATTTCTGGGGCTTTACAACGTCATAGAGAGAGGAAATTATTATATATTCCTGTGCTTACTCATCCTACTACAGGGGGGGTTACCGCTAGTTTTGCTATGTTAGGAGATTTAATTTTGGCTGAACCCGGTGCCACCATTGGCTTTGCTGGTAGAAGGGTTATCGAACAAACTTTAAGGGAAAAATTACCAGATGATTTTCAAACTTCTGAGTATCTTTTAAAACATGGTTTTGTGGATGCGATCGTGTCCCGTACCCAACTTAAAAAGACTTTAGCTCATCTAATTAGTTTACATCAACCTTTTTATCCGATCCATTCAGGGATCACTAAATTGACAATTAACAATTGACAATTAACAAACCATAAACTATTCAACTATCAACTATTAACTGTTAATGAAACCTAGTAAATTAATTATCCTCTTTTTCCTAACTATCATTTTTGTCTATAGTTGGAGTCAGCTTGGGTATACTCAAACCCTTAATAATAAAGAAATTCGAGGAGTTTGGTTAACTAATATTGATAGTGATGTACTGTTTAGTGTTGAGCAAACAAAAAATGGGATCGCAACCTTACATCAATTAAATTTTAACACTCTTTATCCTAGCGTCTGGAATTGGGGTTATACTTTATATCCAAGTACCGTCGCCGAGAATATTACGGGGATAAAAATCGATCCTACTGAAGCCCTAAAAAATAGAGATGTATTAAAGGAAGTTGTTATCGAAGGTCATAAAAAAAATATGGCGGTGATACCCTGGTTTGAATTTGGTTTTATGGCACCTGCGGATTCAGAATTAGCGAAACGCCATCCAGATTGGCTAACCCAAAGACAGGATGGTAGTAGGATGTGGTTAGAAGGCAATGTTCATAAAAGAGTGTGGTTAAATCCTTTACATCCTCAAGTACAAGCTTTTATCGCCGATTTAATCTCAGAAATTGTCAGTAAATATGACATTGACGGCATCCAAGTCGATGATCATTTTGGTTATCCCTCAGAATTGGGTTATGACCCTTATACTGTGGCATTATATCGTCAAGAACATGACGGAAAATTACCTCCTTTAGACTCGACAAATCCTGAATGGATACAATGGCGATCAGATAAAATTACTAATTATATGGAAACATTATTCAAATTGATAAAAGATGTCAAAAAGAATGTAATTATTTCTGTTTCTCCTAACCCTCAAGAGTTTTCTAAAGAACAGTTTTTAATGGATTGGGCTCAATGGGAAAGAAAGGGTTTAATTGAAGAATTAATTGTGCAAATTTACCGCGATAATATGGACTCTTTTAACCGAGAATTAGAGCAAAAGGATTTACAATTAGCAAAGGATCATATCCCCTCAGCCACCGGTATTTTAACAGGTTTAAAAGGTAGAGCCGTCGATTTTGATTTAATTAATCAACAAATAAAATCTACCCGTGAAAAAGGTTTTGGAGGAGTGGCTTTTTTCTTCTATGAAAGTCTCTGGAATTTTGGACCAGAAACACCACAACAAAGACAAGATTATTTTAAAAATATTTTTGCCCAAAAAGTCGAGCGATTAACCATTAATAGTGATTGATTTATTCCCTTGGAAGAAGGATAAATTCAAATATTATCGTTCCCTTAAGGATGGGCAATGGCTTTTCAATGATTATCAAGGACAGGAAAATTGATAATAAGCAATCTAAAATTGATTTTGGTTTTCATTTTACGAGAGTTCTAACCATTTCCATGATTGCAGCGACGAAGGCACCTAGAAGTAAAAAGCTTAAGTAGCGACTAAGAGAAAATCTAAAAATATTCGATGTTTGGGAAAATACTCTTTGATTTGATTTGATCTTAAGAGTTTTGTCTTGGCTACCACCTCTTTGTAAGAAACTATAAATATGTGTTACCCCCATAAAGAAAAACAAGATAGCCAAAGGGTTATATTTGCTTGTTCTTTTAGATGGGCTAAAGTTAGTTTCGAGAGACTCTTGGCTAGTACTTATAAACATTTAGATTCTCCTGAGCTATTTGTAAAGAATTATTACGTTGGTATGTTAAGTATTGTAAACCTTTTTAATAAAGTTCGAAAATACAGAAACCCGTAATCAAGCTAAAGAAATGCCCCTATTACCTTGCAGTAAAGAACAAGTATTAATACTCATACGGTTATCCTGATCCTGAAGGGTTTCCTCTAAACTTGATTATTTATCTGCCTAGATTGATATAGCCAATATTGTTTTTTTGCGCCGTTGCCACTCAAAGGTTTATAATCATAATTTGAGCTGCCAATATCCCAGCATTTGATTCTGATAATAAAAGCCCAAGGAAAGTGAGGACATATAAGCACTGTCATATCCGACAGGTCGTCAATTCTAGAGTAAACTAATCGTAAGTCGGCACCGGAGTAAAACCATGGAAGCTAACGTCCCTAAACTAGAGGCTGCTAGGCTTGAAGCGCTGAGGCAATATAGAATTCTAGACACCCCTTTTGAGCAAGCTTACGACGATATTACTGGACTTGCTGCCTTTATCTGCAGCGTGCCCATTGCCCTTATCAGCCTGGTTGATTCAGACCGTCAATGGTTTAAGTCTAAAGTGGGTCTCAATGTTGACGAAACCAGTCGTGATGTCTCATTCTGTGCACATGCAATCTTGAGCGAAAGCATCATGATTGTTAACGATGCGCTTTGTGATGAGCGCTTTAATGATAATCCGCTTGTGACCTATGCTCCAAAGATCCGCTTCTATGCAGGCGTTCCCTTGCGTACTCCTGATGGTCATCTGATTGGAACACTCTGTGTTATTGACCATCAACCTCGAGAATTATCGGAGTATCAAATCAAAACCCTAGAAGCACTGGCTCGCCAAGTTGTTATGCAGTTGGAATTGAAGCGAACTTCGGCTCGGCTGGCAAATGCTTTAGATAAGATCAAATTGATGGAAGGACTCATCCCCATTTGCTCGTATTGCAAAGGTATTCGTAACGATAAAGGCTATTGGTCAACAGTCGAGAAGTTTATAAAACGATATTCCAATGTTGAGTTTTCTCATGGGGTATGCGATTCCTGTATGCGGCAGCATTTTCCAGATGTAGCCCGAGTTTTATTGGCTGAAACTGAACAGGATTCACAGCATCATGACCATGACTCGTCGGAAGAGTTGTTGGGCTAGAGATCAATTTGGAATCACAGTGTTGAGACTCCCACCATCATAATTTGTTTCTTCTTTATATTTAACCATGGTGCAAAACATTTAAGCTAATCCAGTTCGGATATTTCTACTCATCTACACCTGTCAAGTTATTGTTATAAAAATATACAATTAGACTTAATACATCTTCACATAGTCATAAAAATTAAAAGAGGTTCGTCATCATGGAAAATCAACAATCTAAATTTGGTTTTAGTAAATTCGCAGAAACTTGGAATGGTCGCTTAGCGATGCTAGGTTTTGTTATTGGCTTAGTAACTGAGTATGTAACTGGTCAAGGAATCCTTTCTCAGTTAGGTTTAATGTAATTAATTTGTATTAATTATTCATTAAAATTGACCAAAATTTTGAATTTTTAATTGATAATGTGCGAATTGTTTTGACCTTATTTCCAGCCCAAGACCAACGTTTCTTGGGCATTTTCCAACTATAAATCATGACATTTACACCCCGGAGTAATCAAGATTATCAAGAAGCACTCACCCGTCAACAATTGTGTCGAGGAGAAAAGGACGAGAAGATACTGTGTCCACACTGCCGACGCACAGCAAATAACGGGATTAAGTGTAAAGGGATTTGCGTAGCTGATAGCGACTACTAAGATATTTTAGCATTGATTCATAAGTATTTTAAATTTCTGAAGCTGACTAAATCGTCAATCACCATCGCGAGGCATATATGCTATCTCAAATAGTTCGTCCTTTAGTACAAACTCAAGTTAAATTATTAGCAAATTCTCAAGCAACACAAGTTACTTTGACTGACACCATAGTCAAATGGTTAGGCTACTTGGGCATTCGTGCTCAAGTCAATAATCTTAAATCTGATAAGGACACAATAAGTGTCTCTTTGAGAGTGGGAAAGCCAAATAGCTGTAACGTCTCCGACTGGCAACAAGTTCTTCATAAACTTCACTCGGAACGCAAGAGTAATCTTGAGGCAGAGAAGGTTGAGCAAATGGAGTGGCACCAACAGTTACAAATAATAAGACTTCTCGCTTACTTAATACAAGTCGGACACTCAGAAGAAAAAGTAAGTTGGGAAGCGGTAAAACCACAACTAATTTCTCTTGAGCTAGATGAATACCTTTTAGAGGGTATTCACTCTGCTTTAAAAGTTCCTCAATCGGTGGAATTTATTCAAAAACTTAATCCTGATGTGGCGGCACAAGTATTTCCACTAGCGGTAAAAATAGCCTGGTTAGATCATCAAGTAAATCCTCAAGAAAATAAGGCTTTAAGTACCCTATTAAAAATGATGACACGTAAATAATGATTATTGATCAAACGACAACAAGAAAAAAAACATTAATTGAAAATTGGGCCAAAGGCTATCAATCCCAGGTAAAAGAATATCGATATTGGCTCGACCATATAGAAGGAATTATTCCTGATGAACTAGAAGGTACACTTTTCAGAAATGGACCAGGACAATTTGAAGTAAATGGGCAAAAATTTGGACACATATTCGATGGTGATGGCATGATTTGTCAAATTACATTATCCCAAGGAAAAGCTCATTTTCAAAATCGCTATGTTCAGACAGAAGGCTATCTCAAAGAAAAAAAAGCAAGCAAAATTCTTTATAGAGGCTTTGGAACACAAAAACCTGGTGGATGGTTAGCAAATATATTTGATACCAAATTCAAAAATGCTGCTAATACAAATGTTTTATACTGGGGTAAGAAATTACTGGCAATGTGGGAAGGAGGGAAGCCCCACCAACTAAATCCAAAGACCTTAGCAACAATGGGATTGGATAGTTTAAACGGTTTATTAGAACCCAGGAAATCTTTCTCTGCTCATCCTAAAATCATAGGTAACACTTTGATTAATTTTGGTGTTCAAGGTATTACCAACCAAGAATTGATTATTTGGGAATTGGATAAACAAGGCAATAAAGTTCAAGAAAAATCTTATCCTCTGGAGGGGTTTGCTTTTTTCCATGATATGTTAGTCACTCCGAACTATTACATATTTATTCAACATCCCTTTGAAGTGAAGGTTCTACCATTTTTACTCGGGTTTAAAACCATTGAACAATGTTTTAATTTTGATTCGACAAAACCAGCCAAAATCATTCTCATTTCTCGTCATGAAGATAATGAATTAACTGTACTTGAAAGCGATTCTTTTTTCGGTTTTCATCATGGTAATGCTTGGGAAAAAGATGGATCTATTTATTTCCAGTCATGCTGTTCCGAATTTTTCCCACAAGTTACAGAGAACCATGGGGATATGAGTAAAATCGAATATGATAAGTTTCCCACCAGTAATATTTATCAATTCCAAGTTTCTTTAGAATCAAAAACTGTTACTAGAAAAAAATTAGATCATAGAGGTTGTGAATTTCCCTCTCTCAATCCTAATTGGGTAGGAAAAGAAAATCGTTATCTTTACATGAATGTAACTGATTCTTGTGATGGTGGTGGTCCTTTACAAAATATAATTAAACTCGATCTTCAATCAAATAAAACACAAGTTTGGAATCCTTCAGAAACAGCATTTGCTGGGGAACCAATATTTGTGCCATCTCAAAATAATAATAATGAAGAAGATCAAGGTTGGCTGCTTTCTTTAGTTTATGATGCTTCTAAACATCGATCTTATTTAGTTATTTTAGATGCAGAAAATATTAATAGGGTTGTCGCTAAATTACACTTAAATCATCATGTTCCCTATGGATTTCATGGCAGTTGGACGTCTGAAGTGTTTATTTAAAGAACATTTCTCTCACTGGAGTTAGAAAAAATCATGAAAGTTAATCAAGATGGACTGAGACAATGGGTTAATTTCCTAGCTATTCTAGCTGCTTTTGGCATCAATGTCTGGGCTAATGTTGCCCCTTTGAATGGACTGACAATTGGTGAAATTTCGACCACCTTTTTCCCCAATGTACTGATCATTCCCGCCAACTATGCCTTTGCTATTTGGGGACTCATTTATTTAGGATTAATTAGTTTGGCTATTTACCAAGTTTTGCCAACTCAAGGCAATAATCCTCGCCTGCACCAGATGGGTTACTATCTAGCCATCAGCAGTTTTAGCCAAATTATCTGGGTGTTTCTCTTTCAATCTCAATTATTTGCTCTGTCGGTTATAGCGATGGTCGGAATTTTAGTCCCTTTAATTCTCCTCTACCTGCGTTTAGGCATTAACCTAACAAACGTTCCCTCCCCGCAAAGATGGTTGATTAATTTTCCCATCAGCATCTATTTCGCCTGGATTAGCGTCGCCACTATTGTCAACATCGCTTCCGCCCTGGAGGCAGCAGATTGGAGTGGTTGGGGAATTAGCCCTCTAGTTTGGACGGTTATCATGATGGTGTTGGGCACGATTATAGCTGTAATAGTCACCTGGCAACGTGGGGATGGTATTTTTGGAGGCGTGTTTGTTTGGGCTTTAGTTGCCATCGCCTTCCGGCAGGGGGAAAATCCCACTCTTGCTATTATGGCTGGGTTACTGGCAGGACTCCTGGTGCTCATTATCAGTACCCGCAGAACCACCGAGGCGAGGCAAAGAGGAAAATAATTTAATGGGCGAGAGAGAATCCAGCCGTTACACTTAAGAATAGAGCTAGATAATAAAGTAAGAACTGTAATATGATTATTGAATGGTTAAAATTTAGAGTATCTCCCGATTTAAGAGAAGAATTTCTGGAAATAGATCAACAAATTTGGACTAATAAACTGAAAACTCGCCCAGGATTTTTAGGAAAAGAGGTTTGGCTTAATCCTGACCGAATGGATGAAGTTATTATGTTCATTCGTTGGCAAACTCGTGAGGAATGGAAAAATATTTCTCAAGAAGAGCTAAATATAATCGAAAAACAATTTGCTCAAAAGATGCAAGGGAAAAAGTACCAAATGATAGAGAGTTTAGAATATCAAGTCAGAAAGTTTCCCCAGGTTTAAGGTTCTGTTATCCTGTCGATAGTGCAACAAAAAACTGTGAGATATGTTAATTAGAGTAATAAGGTAGAATAACAGCAAATTCTAATGTTTTTTGATGTTTTGAAGTTACAGCTGTGAGTAGTTTGATTACTGTATTTACCATTCCTCCGGTAATCAGTTTTTCCATGGAAAACTTTATGGGTATGGGTGAAAATCTATTTAAATCCCTTTAAATAGCGGGCAATATATTTTTGTCCCCGTTCAATATAATGAGATGAAAATAGAGTTTCATAATCTTGTTTGATTAATGCCATAGCTTGTTGCATTCGTTCATGCCCAAAAACAATAAATTGAGCTGTGGATGCTGCGTAGTATTTTCTTTTGAACTCTTTAATATTGTTTTTAAATGCATCTGTGTAAAGAGATTGCACTGCTCGCATAAACATTTTTTCCTCGTCGTCAAATTCAATTAGACCTTCACTGGGGAAATACAGTTCAGCTCGTTTCATAAAACCCATAACTAGGTTCATACATTCGCGAGTCTGTTCTACAGATAAACATTCTTGATCGCCGCGACGAAATGCCCATTGAGTGCAACCGTTGGTTGTTTCTAATACTCGTAATTTGGCAAATTTATCTAGGGCTTCATCAGAAAATTTTTCAAACTCGCCAATGTTATCTTCTATGAGCTTTTTAAATCCTGGGAAATCCTCTTCAAAAAACTCTTTTAGTTCTTCGATTTCCGCCAGCTTGTTCCAGTAAATCTTGTCTTGTGTTTTCATGAGCAAAAGCAAAATCAACTACAGTTATATAACTATTTTTGAGAAGGAGACAAAACTCTAAAATTAATTAACTTTTAACTCCGCAGAAGGCTAACCATTTCGGCTCGGTTGAACCCTTTTTCTCACTATAGTAGCCAGAAACCTGATATTGCTGACAATTTTCGGGGGCAAAACCCGCTTCTAGGGCGAAGCTAGCTAAGTCTTCTAAATTAGCACAACCTACAAAGGGTTCAGAATTGTAATAAGCTTCTGTATCTCGAAAATAAAGGGCTACTGGACTAAAGGGAGACAGAAATAGCAAACTATCTAAATGCACCATTATCCCCCCAGTTTTGAGCAAACGATAACTTTCCTTAAAGATACGTTGTTTAGCCACATTAGGGACTTCGTGCATGAGAATATGACTAACGATTAGGTCAAAACTCTGGTCTGAAAAGTCAGTTTGTTCGGCATTTTGTTGGGCAAAATAGACCTTTTGTCCCAGTGCATTAGCTCTAGCAGTAGCATAACGTAATAGAGAAGCCCCTAAATCAATACCCCATACTTGAGCAGTGGGGTAAGCTTGGCTGTAGGGAAGAGTACTATGACCAACAGAACAGCCCATATCTAAAATTTGTTGGGGATTAAATTGGGGGTAGTGAGATTTTAAAACTTGTTCGATAATTGTGTGACCAAACTCATCATTAAGAGGACCTAACCAACCCCTTCCATAAAGGAAGACTCCATGATCATATAGTACGCCAGTCCAAAAATCTCCCTTTCCTTGGTTTTTCAGATAACCACCGGGCATTCTGTGGATTTCAACTTTTCTTTGATGAATAGGAATCAATAAATCTGGATTAAGTTCTAATTGACTTAGCCCCTGAGTATATTTTTCATAGGCTTGCATCAGACGATTGCGATCGTTATCTATGGTTGCTTGAGTATAGGACCACATTTTATCTTGTAGTTTACTACGCTGTTTATTAGCCTCTTGAATCGTCGGTATAGCATCCAGTTGTTTGCGTAATTGGTGAGTCTTAGTTGAATTTTGAGCTGTAAGGGCTTCAATCTCCTGTTTTAAAAGACCAAAGTATTGTTGACGAGTTTGACTAATTTCTTCTCCCAGCTTCTGATTCGCCTGGGAGTTTTGACCCTGAGGAATTAAAGGATGGAGAAATTGAGAATGTAAAAAGACCATCTTGTGACTAAGATTTTTTCGTCCATTCTAACCCACATTCCGCACTTCAAACTGTAAAGAAAAAGTTTTTAAACAAAAAAGGTATAAATATTGACATTGAAGAGAATCAGCAATAATGCGATCGCCCTTTTTTTATGGTTGAGGAAGGCAACCAAGCTTTAACGTTAAAGCTATTTTTTCCGCAATGCCTTGAATCCAAAATTCATCTTGTTTAGTGTAGCTGCGGGGGATATTAGTGGCTATCATTAAAGCACCCCGATCATTTAATGGTAAACACATTAATCCTTGGATATTCTCAGGTAAATAGTCAAACTCAATCTTTCCTGGATAGTGTTTTAAGTCTACTAAATACACGGGTTTTTGTGTTGCCATCACTCTTTGCAAAATTGAGCCCTGCTTAACGGTGTTAGAATTGCCTAAAATCCCCCTCCGTAATAAGATTTTATTTTGATAATAAATAACGATGGATTTAGTAACAGTATTATGGAGAATAAGATGACTTGCCCATGCTAATTCTGTGGTAATATTTTTCGGCAAATTATCAGCAAATTCCATACCCTCCTCACCTATCAAAGTAACGCTTTCAGGAGGTACGGATTCGATTTGTCCCAGTAAAATACTAACCAATAATAACATAGCACAAAGAATCACTCCCAAAGCATCAGAACGAGCTTGAGAATCCAACACCGTGGGACTGGTTAGACGATTGATCATCAGTAAAAAACCGCCTAAAATTCCAGAAATTAGGGGTAAATTTTTAATGAATTGATTTTGTTCTTTTTGAGCCATTTTTTTAGGTCAATTATCAATTATTAATTAATAATATTACTTCTTTTTTCTCCGGGTTCTAAAATTCTTTGAAATAAGTAACCTGTGCCCCTAGCCGTCAAAATTAACTCAGGATTACTGGGATCTTCTTCTAATTTTGCCCTTAAACGAGATACGTGAACATCGACGACTCTAGTATCGACGTGACGCTCAGGAGTATAGCCCCATACTTCTTGTAGAATTTCTGATCGAGAAAATGGTTCACCAGACTTACTTACAAGTAATTCTAAGAGACTAAATTCCATGCCGGTCAAACGAATACGTTGATCGCCTTTATAGACTTGACGTTTATTGGTATCGATTCTAATGGCATTAAGGGAGATTACCCCCGAACTGGGGATTCCTGCCATTCCCGTTTTATCAATTCTTCTTAATACTGAGCGAATACGTGCTTCTAATTCCTTGGGAGAAAAGGGTTTAACCACGTAATCATCTGCACCTAATTCCAAGCCCGTAATGCGATCGGCAACATCTCCTAAAGCGGTCAGCATAATGATCGGTATATCAGATTCCTTGCGTAATTCTTGACAGACTCCATAACCGTCTAATTTAGGCATCATCACGTCTAATACCACTAAATCCGGTTGAGTGGTATGAAAAGTTTTTATAGCCTCTTCCCCGTCCGCTGCGGTGACAACATCATAACCAATCATGGATAAACGAGTTTCTAAAATACGGCGAATACTTGCCTCATCATCTACCACTAAGATTTTTTCTTTATGAATTTCCAATTTTTTTTTCCCCTATAAGTGCATTATTATACATTAATAAAATCTAGTGTATCCCAATTTGAAACTATCCCACCTATTATGAACCATGCACCATTAACTATTTACATGAAGATAACGTTTACAAAACTTTACCTCAAGAGCAAAATATTGTAAACTACCACAAGAAAATAATTTATTTAAAGGAAGGAGCGAACAAAAGCAATGCAGTCGGTTTTACCTGTATTGACATCTGTACCAAGGGAGTATCTAAAAGCACCGGGGGGATTTAATCCTAATGTGTTAATGTTTATTGCCGCCATTTTATTAATTACTATATCTACCTGCGGTTATTTTTTATGGGGTTGGGGAGATTGGATTTGCTTTACTGCTAACGTTTTAGCTTTGCATATGTCTGGTACTGTCATCCATGATGCTTCTCATAATAGTGCCCATAGCGATCGTCTCGTCAATTCTATTCTTGGTCATGGTAGTGCTTTAATGTTAGGTTTTGCATTTCCCGTTTTTACCAGAGTGCATTTGCAACATCACGCCCATGTTAATGATCCTGATAATGATCCTGATCATTTTGTTTCCACCGGAGGACCTTTATGGATGATTGCCGCTAGGTTTTTCTATCATGAGATTTTTTTCTTTAAAAGAAAATTATGGCGTAAATATGAGCTTTTAGAGTGGTTTCTGAGTCGTTTATTCCTCTTTACTGTGATTTTCTTAGGTATTCATTACGGTTTTATCGGTTACGTCATGAATTTTTGGTTTGTTCCTGCTTTAGTAGTAGGTATTGCTTTAGGTTTATTTTTTGATTATTTACCCCATCGCCCTTTTAAAGATCGCGATCGCTGGAAAAATGCTAGGGTTTATCCGGGTGCAGTTTTAAACATTCTTATCTTAGGACAAAATTATCATTTAGTACATCATCTATGGCCTTCTATTCCCTGGTATAAATATCAACCAGCCTATTATGCCACTAAACCACTGTTAGATGCGAAGGGTTGCGATCAATCTTTGGATTTATTGAAAGGCAAAAATTTTTGGAGTTTCGTGTATGATCTGTTTTTGGGAATCAGATTTCATGATAAACACTAGGCCGTTAACAATTAACAGAGAAAATATCTTTCGATTCACCCATTACCTATTACCTATTACTCATTACCCATTATTAATTACCTACCGTTATCCATGAATTTTATATCCAACTCGGGTAACATCGGTTCGCCCGTTTGAGGACATAATTTATAAGTGCCTTTTTCTAAACCATGTTTAACTGCAACTCTCTCATCAAAAACAAAACATTCCCCTTCCCATAAACTTTCCTCCGGGGGGATTTCTCCCAAATATTTAAGGATACCTCCTTGAAGATGATAAACCTCTTTAAAACCTTTACTTAACATTAAAGCGGTAACTTTTTCACAACGGATTCCACCTGTACAAAATAAGGCTACTTTATCGTGTTTTTCCAGATTTAAATTACTATCTATATAGTCGTTAAATTCTCGAAAAGAATCAATGTGAGGATTTTCTGCGTTTTTAAATGTACCTATTTTCACTTCATACTCATTGCGAGTATCAATAACTTTTACATCGGGTTGGGATATTAAATCATTCCAATCTTTAGGTTTAACATAAGTACCAACTTGTACATTGGGATCAGCTTCGGGGATCCCAAAGGTAATAATTTCTGGTTTAATTTTGACTTTCATCCTTTGAAAGGGGATACTTTCTACTATGGCATATTTAATTTCTAATGTTTCATAGCGTAGAGTTTTTTTGATGCTATTAATTACTATTTCTAGGTCTTGTTTTTTGCCAACAATATTAGCGTTAATTCCTTCTTTCGCAATTAAAATTGTGCCTTTTATTTGCCTTTCATTGCACCATTGTAAAAATTGAGTCTGTAAATCAACGAGGTTGTCTAATACCGAAAACTGGTAAAACGAAGCAAAAGTAAAATTCATGAAACTTATCTTTATCTCCACTCAAAGAAACGGAAACACTATTCTATTATAATTAATTCAATTCAGCAATTTATTTTCAATCATATGGCAAGTTTAAAAGTAGGCGATCGTGCACCAGATTTCACATTATCTTCAGCAACAGGAGAAAACGTCAGTTTGAGTCAGTTTCTCGGTGAAAAAGCCGTAGTTATCTATTTTTATCCCAAAGACGACACCCCAGGATGCACAGCCGAATCCTGTGCTTTTCGAGATAATTATGATGTATTTACCAATGCTGGTGCTGAAGTTATCGGTATTAGCGGCGATTCCGTGGCATCTCATCAACAGTTCGCTAGCAAATATCAACTACCATTTATTTTGTTAAGCGACTCTCAAAACCAAGTCAGAAAACTATTTGATGTCCCCGCCACTCTTTTTGTGTTACCCGGTAGAGTTACTTACGTTATAGACAAAGAAGGCATTGTGCGTCATATTTTCAATTCCATGTTAGATTTTAAAGCCCATGTAGATGAAGCCTTAAAAACGATTCAGGCACTTTAATTTGATTGTTAATTGTCCATTGCTTATTGTTAACTATTTATTGATTTATTGTTAATTACTTCCGTGAGAGTTTCAATGGCCTTAGTTAAATTTTCCTGAGCCGAAATTTCTGGTTTCACTTCTTCCGCCTCTACCGTTGCTTCTGCTGCTGCTGCCAATTCTTGATGACGGATAAATTTTCTTTTCATTGCCTCAAAACTGCGGATAATCAAGAATATAGAAAAGGCAATAACCAGAAAATTGATGACAGAAGATAAAAATAAACCATATTTAATGCCAGAAATGCTTAAATCTGATAATTTATCGACTCCAGCGGCCTTGATGGCAGGAGATAAAATTGCAGGGGTGATAATATCTTGTACAAGGGAATTGACAATACCATTAAATGCACCTCCGAGAATAACCGCCACGGCTAAATCAATGACATTGCCCCGCATGATAAAATCACGAAAATCCGCTAAAAAAGTTCTACTTCTATTGGCCACCATGTTGTTATTTGCTCCTTAATTCGACAGAATATGTTTAAAATTGGTTTTATATCTTTTACTTTTATTAACATTAAAAGAAGAAGACATCATTTTCCACTGTTATAAGAGGAAATTATCGACTAGTTTGTAAACTCCACCAATCTAAAATTCTATTCCAAGCATACCATTGATCTTGATCCTGCCAAGAATTTTGACAGTTTTTGCTACTAATATAACCCACATGACCGCCATAGGTAGTTAACCATAAATTAATCATCGAATTCTGATTAGCTATGTTGATTAATTCAGGTAGAATACTCGGACAAAATAAGGGATCATCTTGGGCATATAAAATAAATGTAGATTTGTTTAAATCGGGTAAAAAATTTAATGGGCTAGTGGCATGATAGTATTCTTCAACAGTTTTAAAATTTAACTTTTTAATGACTAATTCTTGATCAAAATCCCAAATACTATTGATATTATTTATTACTTCTACATCGAACTCTTTTGGATAATATTTATGAAGAGATAAAGCTAAATTCTTGAGATTTTTAGTAATAGCTTTTTCCAAATATTTATAAATAGGATGATTCATTAAATAAAGTAGGGATTTTTTGGCATCTAAGCTAGGACAGATTACAGCACAGCCTTTAATGTCAGACTCTTTTAAGTCAGAATAATTTTTATTATCCATAATAAACCTACTCTCATTCATGCCCCATAAGGCTAATTTTCCCCCTAAGGAATAACCCATAAAACAAAAAGGTGTCGGGCATCCCATTTTTTTAGCTTGGGCGGCAATTAAGACAAAATCTTTTCCTTCATATAATCCATCAGAAGTTAACGTTGGCGATAATTTTGCTGTTTTACCATGGCATCGCCAATCAAATAAAATTATGGCATGATTTTGGCTAAAAGCCTTATGAGCTAATATTTGTAAAAACCACTGATTTTCTAAATCTCCTGTTATACCATAAGTTGCAATAATTGTACTTTTAGCATTTTGCGGAATCGCTACTTGGGCATAAATAGGAGTATTTTGATACCCTTGAAAGATGACAGATTGATAATTTAATGGAGATAAATTAAGATTTTTGTGCCAATTTACAGAAGAATTAAAAGCTATATTTAAAGTCATTAATAGGCCATTTTTTAGTAACAAAGGAGGTTCAAAAAATGGTTTGTTTAACATAATACTTTTTAGAGTTGGTAATTGATATTCGGCGGGAAATAAAGAGTAAATTAAATTTTCCCTAACCAAAAGTAATATATTTATAATTATGTAAATTAAATTTTAATCTGTGATAATAAAAAATAGAGTCTTTCTCGATCGCAAATGTATAGGTATCCGAATAATGTTTCTAAACCAGTAGCTTGTTGATAGATTTGTAAAGATAAACGACGAGGAGATTTCTTAACGGAATTTCTACCCCTACGAACCCAATTTAGTTCCGTTTCCGTCAAGAGGGGGTATAGAATTTGTAAATAACAAGCTTGTGTTTCAGCTCTAACCTTTTCGACTACTTTATGATGGTAGTCTGAGATTTTCTTAGGGGGCAGTAAAAAGCTAGTACGGATATATAATTCATATACGGCATCACCGATATAAGCAAAAGACGCCGGAGGGATTTGTTGCAAGGATGAAGCAGATATTTCGCTATTAAACATAAATTTCCAGTAAGGAATAACCTCATTCCGGCAGTTAGATGGAGGCAAATTTTGTAATTCTAACGTCTTTTTTTTTGACAAACAAAGCTGGAAACTAGGTTCAAATGCAATTACTATATATCTTTTAGTGCTTCATCAAGAGAATTTTTCAGTTTAAGAAATTTCTCTAATCTCACCATTTTCACGGTTTGGGTTACTCTCGGATTACTGACTATTTGCAGTTTTCCCTTGAGGGTATCAATATGTTTCGCAATACGAACTAAAGCACCTAATCCTGAACTATCAATAAAATCAATCTGAGATAGATCTAAAATGATTTGATTAGCACTTTCTTTGACATAACCCAAGATCAGCTTCTGGAAGGTGGGTTCAGAAAAGGCATCTAATTGCCCTAGTAAATGAAAGATTTGACAGTTTTTTCTGACTTCACGAGTACCTCTAAGGCTAACAGTCAGATTTAGTTGTTCTGAAATAGCTACCTCCTTACTTTCCCAGTAGTTGATTGATCAATAGTATAATATAGCTTAAAATTTCCTCAAGATTAATTTTTTTTTGATTACTGCTTTTTTTTATGGATCTTAAGTATCGCTATAATACCCTATGGTTAACTTTTTTTTCGCCAGTTTAACTTTAATATTGACTCTTTTAATACTTGATTTTTCGGTGTCGGCTTTACCCCCTGAAGATGATATTCCTGAAGAAATTTTAGCAACAGAAATTATTACTGAAGCACGATCGCCTTTCGATAATAAACCTTTAACCATGGCTGAATATGCTTCATTACAAAAGGAAATAGAAAAAAGTCCTTTTCCCCCTCAGATCAATTCTGAGTTACGCCAGAAGATTTTTTTGTTGAACATTCTGAAAATAATTCGCACTATATCTCCCTTAAATAAATAAATTATATAAAAATTAAATAGGATTCACTGGTTAAATTCACTATGATTAAAACTGCCATCGGTAATGATATGGATTATGACACTTTAAAAGCAAGATTTAATGAGGTTATCAATGAGGAATTAACCTTTGATTCCTCTTTTAAAATTAACTGTTTTAAGGAAGAAAATTATTTAGTGATTTTAATTAGTGATATTGAGGATAATAATTTAAAGAGCATTATTAATTCAATTCAAGAGGTAATTAATGAGTATCAAATTATTGGTGATTTTTTAATTCGCAGTTTTGACGATGTTAATAAAATCTATTTTATTTCTAATGATACTAAAAATAATATCATTAAAGAAAATCAATCGTTATTAAAAGAGCGTAAAAAATATAATTCTGCTAATTTTTCTGTCAGTTTTATCCTCTTTATTTTAGGAGTTATTTCTTTAGGAGCAATTGGCGGTATTTATTATTTTACTCGTCCTTGTGTTTTGGGTAACTGTGAGTTAATAGCAACCACAGAGAATTCTGTATCTAGCCTATTAGAAACTCAGTCTCAAGAGGATTTAACAGAAGCAAAAATTAAAGAGTTACAGTTAGGTTTAATGGCCGGAATTAATGATTTAAAAGGTATTCCTTTTTGGTCAAGATATCACGAAAATGCTAATTTATTAATTAAAGATTATCAAGATAAAGTTACACAATTAGATAATTTATTAGTTGCTTTAAAGTCAGTAAATACAGCTAAAACTGTTAGTCAAAATCTTCCTTTATCTTTAGATGAGTGGAATAGAGTTAAAGGTTTTTTCCAGGAAGCTATCGCAATTTTTAATAATATAAACCTAGAAGAATTAGACACCTTAAAACAGAATAAATTAGCCAATTATAATAATCAGTTAAGAGTAATTGATGAGAGAATTATTCAGGAAAAAAAAGCTGATGAGCTCTTAAATAAAGGAAGAAATATGGCTATAGATATAGAAAATCAACAAGGAAAAGTTACTGATTTATTAGGGTTAGAAAACTTACAACAAAATTGGCAATTAGCCATAAAAACTATAGAGTCGATTCCGGCCCAAACTAATGCTTATCAGGAAAAAGACAAAACTTTAAATAACTATTTACAACAACTCATCCAGATTCAAAATAAAATAAATAAGGAAAAAACGGCTTTAAATATTAAAAATCAGGCTCAAGAAAAAATAAAATTAGCCACAGAATCTCAGAATAATAATCAATGGACAAAAGCAGTTTCTTTCTGGAAAGAAGCTATCTCTTTATTTAAAAAAGTTCCTGGAGAAGTTTTGGTAAAACAAGAAATAAATGACTTAGAATCTAACGCTAATAAACAACTGGAAATGGCGAAATCTGAATTGAAACAAGCAGTCAAAAGAGAGGAAATTAAAAAAGAATTAAATAATATCTGCATAAATATTGAGGAAATTTGCACTTTTAATATTAGTAAAGAAAGCGTAAAAATTTTTTTAAAGGATAGATATTTACAAAAAATCGCTTCCTTATCGGCGGTAACAAACTTAAGTAATAATAATGAGCAACAAAAGCAAATTATTACCCATATTAATCAGGTTGAGAAAAACTATCAATATATCAGCACACAATATAATATTCCCGTGGAGGTATATAATCCTCAAAGGCAATTAATTATGATTTACAATAAGCCAATTTAGAAGAATATTTTCAAAGAATAATTAAACAAATATTTGTAAAAATTGATGCCAAATTTTATCTGCTATATCCTCTACAATAATAAAGTTTAAATTTAGACGAGAATTATGTTCAAAAGTAAAACTAAGCAGAAAAAAGTTAAATTAATTATTCACAGAATAAAAAAATCGTCTAGTTGGCAAGGTTGTATCCTTTTAAGTGCGATTTTGCTTCTTTCTTCTAGTTATGCAGTGTATGCCCAAAAACCTTCCCAAGATTTACAATTAGTTACAGGAGAGTTGAAAGTTGGTTTAGATACTTTATGGGTGGTGTTAGCTTCCGTTTTAGTAATTTTTATGAATGCTGGTTTTGCCATGCTGGAAACTGGTTTCTGTCGCCGAAAAAATGCGGTTAATATGTTATCCAAAAATTTGATCGTTTTTGCCATATCAACTATTGCTTTTTGGGTGGTAGGTTTTGGTTTAATGTTCGGTAACGGAAATAACATTATAGGATTACAAGGCTTTTTCCTTGGAGGAGCCGATAACAGCCCGGCTATGGGAGAAGCCTATGAGGGGGTTTATAGAGCCTTGAGTTGGACGGGAGTCCCTTTGGCAGCAAAATTCTTATTCCAAGTGGCTTTTGCCGGCACGGCGGCGACAATCGTCTCTGGAGCGGTGGCGGAAAGAATTAAGTTTATTGATTTCGTCTTATTTAGTTTTTTTTTAGTGGCGATCGCATACCCTCTTATTGGTCATTGGATTTGGGGAGGGGGTTGGTTACAAAAAGCAGGATTTCATGACTTTGCCGGCTCAACTGTAGTACATTCTGTAGGCGGCTGGTGTGCATTAATGGGAGCGATTATATTAGGTCCTAGATTAGGCAAGTATCAGATAGACGGCAGTATAGTACCATTACCCGGCCATAATCTCAGTATAGCAACCTTGGGGTGTTTTATTCTCTGGATTGGTTGGTTTGGCTTTAATCCAGGTTCAACTATGGCGGTAGGGGAAGATATTGCCTATATTGCCGTAGTCACAAATTTATCAGCGGCTTCAGGGGCGATAACTGCCACCATTAGCAGTTGGATTTTAGCAGGAAAACCCGACTTATCCCTAACTATCAACGGTGTTTTATCAGGATTAGTGGCTATTACCGCTAGTTGTTCGATGGTGAGTTACTCCAACGCTACAGTTATTGGCGCATTAGCGGGAATTTTGGTGGTTTTCGCTGTTTACCTTTCAGATAGCTTAAAAATAGATGATCCTGTGGGTGCGGTGTCCGTGCATTTAGTAAATGGTATTTGGGGTACAATTGCGGTAGGATTGTTCGCTGATGGCAATATTACAAATAATCCAGAAATAGCGGGGTTATTTATCAGCAGAAGTTTAGATTTATTAGGAGTTCAATTGCTGGGTATTGTTACTGTCGGTTTTACCATGATATTCTTGAGTATTTTATTTTGGAATATACTAAAAGTTAGTCTTGGTTTAAGGGTTTCTGAGGAAGAAGAATCCTTAGGTTTAGATATTGGCGAACATGGTATGGAAGCTTACAACGGCTTTTTAGAGGTAGATAATTAGGGTTATTTCGGGGTTTGGAGAAATTAACAATATAATGGCGGAAAAGTCCCTAAATAAAACGGGGGTTTAAATTCGTATAAGTCTTGAAAATTAGAGGCTTTTCATTCTACATTCTTAATTCTGCATTCTGCCACTAGCCTCTCCCTTCTACTTATCCTCCTGCTTTCCCTCACTCACTCTAAATTAATAGCCAATTCTTGACAAGATCCAATACTAACCCAAGTACTAGCACCATCCTCGAAATATTCTTTTTTCCAAATAGGGGCGTTGTGTTTTAAGGTATCAATGGCATAGCGACAAGCGGAAAAGGCTTCTCCTCGATGGGGACAACCTACGGCGACCAAGACGCTAATGTCTCCTATTTTTAGTTTACCGATACGATGATGAATGATGATGGTATTGGTGTCTTGCCATTTTCGCATAATACTATCGCTTATTTGTTGAAAAACTTTTATGGCCATCGGTTCATAAGCCTGATATTCTAAATATTTAACCGGTTTTCCTTCCGTTCGATTTCTCACCGTACCACTCATAAATACGATCGCACCATTAGAAGCATTATTGGCTAATTGATAAACTTCGGCAACGGAAAGAGGTGAAAAAGTAATGGCAAAATTAGTAAAACAAGTCATCTTTTTTCCCAACGCACCACATACCATTGTAAATAGTTATTATCATCGGCATTAAATTCACAGTAATTGTGTAATAAATATTCCGCTTGTTGAGCAATAGAATCAAATTTGGCTATATCAGGGGGTAAATCTGACTGATTCATCAAAACTG
Organism: uncultured cyanobacterium; assembly: GCA_963749915.1. GTDB lineage: Bacteria > Cyanobacteriota > Cyanobacteriia > Cyanobacteriales > Cyanobacteriaceae > Geminocystis. The sequence continues at coordinate 225,408 of CAVVOP010000005.1, read as the reverse complement.
CCTCTATTTTCTTCAACAACTCCGATTCTGTCATTAATTCCTCTGGTTGATTGGTTTCTAACACCACATAACCATCTTCTTGATACATGATTGAGTCAGCCATCAATTGATTGGATTTTGAGTTACAAATTTGATTGTTAATTAGGATTTGCTGAAAAAATTAATTAGGTCTGGTTTATTTATTTTTTTCCCTTTCCAAATTAATTTCTTTACCATCGGAAAGATCAATCGCTTTTTTCAAATTATCCCTATTTTGTTTTATACTATCAATACTTTCCTCTAATTGTTCGCCTATACCCGCTTTTTTTTCTTGCGGTTTTTGTGAATTGGTTTCTCCTTCTTCGTCTTCCTTTAAAGCCTTTAATTTATTTAAAAATCCGCCTTTTTTACCACCATCCTCTGGTGTTTCTTCAGGTGATAATTCCGTGACGCTATTATGTTTCATTTGCCACCAATTAGCAAGATGAGGAAAAGCCAAGGCAATTAAAGTTACACCAAGGAAACTAGAAACAATAACCTTAATATTTTTATTTTGGGATTCTTCATGGCGAATACGTTTAAATTCTCGATGTTGTTTTTTCTGCCATTGTTTCTTTATTTTCTCAATATTTTTTTGTTCTTCCTCTGGAGGAGTATCCCATAATGAAGGAGAGTTTACGGATTTTTTTTGTATTTGTTCTGTAATCTTTGACCATTCCCTAAAATTATTAGCCATAGACTTAATTCTTCTAATTATTAGTGTAAGAGTTTAAATTGTGTCACAGAAATTATAACTCATCTGAATTTTGAATTTTGAATTTTGAATTCTGAATTTCCCTCACAGTAACCTTTTTGGCACGCTTCCGAGCAGTATTGGGTGTAATTGCTGTTTGCTAGTCCTGTAGATGATATTCTTAACAAAAAATCATCGGCAATAATGATATAACCGATAGGTTAGTGATGAGAGTATTCGATGAACTTATGTACGATTGGTTAGGAATATTAATGTTTGTGGTGGCATTACTATTTTTGTCATTAGGTTATCCCGTCGCTTTTTCCCTCGGAGGAGTGGCACTGATTTTTGCCATTATCAGTTCAATATTAGGAGTTTTTGATCCTATTTTTTTCAGTGCTATGCCTTCGCGAATTTTTGGTGTCATGTCTAACTATACCCTCCTCGCTATTCCCTATTTTATCTTTTTAGGGTCAATGTTAGAAATCACGGGTATCGCCGAAAAATTACTAGAAACAATGGGTATTTTATTCGGCAGAATGAGGGGGGGATTAGCCCTAGCTGTTGTCGTCGTTGGGGCATTATTGGCGGCCACCACTGGAGTTGTGGCGGCTACTGTTGTGGCTATGGGTTTAATTTCTTTACCGATTATGCTTCGTTATGGCTACAATAAACAATTAGCTACGGGAGTAATCGCCGCTAGTGGTACGTTAGGGCAAATTATCCCTCCTAGCGTGGTTTTAGTGGTATTAGCAGATCAATTAGGTGCACCGGTAGGGGATTTGTTCATGGGTTCATTGATACCCGGATTAATGATGGCAGCAGCGTTTGCAGCTCATGTGTTGATTGTAGCATGGATTCGTCCTGACACAGCCCCTGCGTTACCTTCACAAGTGAGAAATATTGGTGGTAAGGCTTTGTGGATTAGGGTTTATCAGGCTATGATTCCTCCTTTTATCTTAATTTTATTGGTGTTAGGGAGTATCTTTTTTGGAGTTGCAACACCTACAGAGGCGGGAGCAATCGGTTCATTAGGGGCGATGATATTAGCCTATTTCAACAAAAATTTGACATGGAATGCTGTTAAAAAAGCCTGTGACTCTACCATGAGAATTACCTCCATGGTGATGTTTATTTTATTAGGTTCAACGGCTTTTAGTTTAGTATTTCGAGGTGTTGGTGGTGATCATTTTATGGAAGAATTATTAGTCAATTTACCCGGAGGACAATGGGGATTTTTGGCTGTTAATATGTTAGTTGTTTTTGTCTTAGGATTTTTTATTGACTTCTTTGAAATTGCTTTTATTGTTATTCCCATTTTTGCTCCTGCGGCGAAGGCTTTAGGCTTAGATTTATTATGGTATGGAGTAATTTTAGGAGCTAATTTACAAACCTCATTTTTAACGCCACCTTTCGGTTTTGCCTTGTTTTATTTACGGGGAGTTGCACCACCCCAAATCAAAACAACAGATATTTATAAAGGAGTAATTCCGTTTATTTTATTGCAATTATTAGTGTTATTATTAATCATTATTTTCCCACCTTTAGTTACATTTTTACCCTCTTTAAATAATGACATAAGTAATTAGAATTAATAAATAATAATTTTTCATTTATCAGGGGTGGCTGAAGACTTTAAACTATTAGAGCGGTCAGCAAAGCTCTGCCTACGGCCAAACCCTATTGATGGGGAGACGAATCAGCAGATTAAGAGGGATCAGGATGAATAACTATAAATTACGTATTAATTGTTAATTGTTAATTGTTAATTGTTAATTGCTATAAAAGCTTTTAATTTTTGGAAACACTGGGAATAATCATCTAAAGGTTGAAAGTGGTTAACCGCGGATTTAAACTTAATTTTATCAGCCTCTATTACATTGTTATTGTCTTCGTTAGAATAAAGTTTTTTGTTCTCTAAAATATTTTTTTGTTCTATTTTTTTTTGATTATTAATAACAATAGTTGCGGTTAAAATTTCTGAATCATGAGTATTTTTAAAAAAATCTTTTAATTCCCGATCTTCCTGTAAGCTAAAAGAAATATTAGGCTTAATTAAGCGACAAAATTCATAATTAAAACTTTGATTAATCTCTCCTTTTTTTAACCAAATGTTTAAAATTTGTTCTACAGAAATAGCTTTTAACCTACCTTGATAAATAGCCTCTGTTACACCCAAAGGTAACCAATTATGAGGATAAATTTTCGTCCATTTTACGATCAATTCCTGCAGTTTATAACCCCTAAGATCAAAGCTATAATATTTTATTAAAAGAATGGTTTGCCGAATATGATTTAAACTCTCATTCACCGTTTTTTTGTGGGGTAAATACCTAGATAAAGTTTATTCTATAGGAAGAAGGATAAAAAAACACTGACCTGTAAACATTTCCTAAAATCTCGATGAGCTATTGATATCGATTTTGCCATTATAGGCTATCATTAAACTTCGGCAACAAACAATTAAATAGAAGACAAATTTAAAGAAAGAGAAAATCCCTAATTCTCCCTCATTAATTGTTTATTGTTCACCGTTAATTGTTCATTGTTGATTATCCCATGTCTCGACCTGTTTTATATTTAGCTATCACGAATCATGGATTTGGTCACGCAGTGCGAATGGCGACCATTGCCTCACAGGTACAAAAATTAAATCCAGACATTTTATTAGTATTAGTAACTACCGCACCTCGATGGTTGTTAGATTCTTATATTGAGGGAGATTTTATTTATCGTTACCGCGCTTTTGATGTAGGAGTGATTCAGTCCGATAGTTTGACGATGGATTTGGCGGCAACTCGGGAAAAAATGACAGAATATCGTCTTCGGGAAAAAGAAATTGTGGCGGGGGAAGTGGAATTTATCAATACCAATAAAGTCGACTTAATTTTGGCCGATGTTCCAGCGATGGCGGCGACTATTGGGGAAAAAGCAGGTATTCCTTGTTGGATGATGGGCAATTTTGGTTGGGATTTTATTTACCGTGCATGGGGAGGTGAATTTAACGCCATTGCGGATTGGTTGAGTAGTCGTTATCAATTATGTCAACGTCTTTTTCGTTTACCGTTGGCGGAGAAAATGGCCAGTTTTCCCGTGGTGGAAGATGTGGGTTTAACTGGTGGTGTTCCCCGTCATACTGAAGTTGAGTTACGAGAAAAATTTAACCTCACCACTGATAAGGAAAAAACTGTCTTGTTGACTTTTGGGGGATTAGGAATAGAGGCGATTCCTTACGAAAATTTAAGTCGTTTTCCTGATTGGCAATTTATTACTTTTGCGAATAATGCACCAGATTTACCAAATTTGCTGAAAATTACCGATAACAGTGATCGTCCAGTAGATTTTATGTCCCTATGTGGAAGAGTGATGTCTAAACCCGGATTTAGCACTTTTGCCGAGAGTATCCGCTTAGATGTTCCCCTGATTAGCCTGACTAGAGAGGGTTTTGCGGAGGCAGAAATTTTATTACAGGGTTTAAAAGATTATAGCTATCATAATATCGTTAATTATCAAGAATTTTTTCAAGGTAATTGGGATTTCTTAAACCAAGAATTGTTACCTCCCCAAAGTAATAATAAAATAGCAAAAAACGGTACGGAAATCATAGCAGAAGAAATCGTTAAATTCTTTAATCAAAATTATTACTATAAATAAGGAAAACTTTGCCCCCTTGCACCTTTGTGAGAGAAAAAAAATATGGGATTAATCATTGCCGGAGAAAGAAGTGGAGTCGGGAAAACCACTATAACATTAGCCTTATTATCATGGTTGAAAAGTAAAGGAAAATCTGTTCAATCTTTTAAGGTAGGTCCAGATTATATTGATCCGATGTTTCATACTGCAATGACAGGTTTGCCTTGTCGTAATCTTGATCCTATTTTAACCTCTGAGGACTATGTTAAATGTTGTTTTTCCTATCATAGTCAACAAGCTGATATTAGTATCATTGAGGGAGTGATGGGATTATATGATGGTGTGCCCTGTAATAATTCTTTTAATTACGGAAGTACCGCTCATATCGCCAAATTATTGCAAATTCCCGTTATTTTAATCATTGATTGCAGTAAATTAAGTACTTCTATCGGAGCGATCGCCTATGGATATGTTAACCTTGATCCAGAAGTTAAAATAGTGGGAATTATCTTAAATAAAGTCGGCAGTGAAAAACATTTATCTTTATTAAAAGAGGGGTTAAAAATATGTTCAATTCCCTTAGTGGGGGTATGGTTTAGAGAGAAAAATATTGAGTTGCCTTCCCGACACTTAGGCTTAATTCCCACTGAAGAAATTACTACCCATCAAGAAATTTTTAAACAATTAGCTATTATCGCTGAAAATAATTTTCATTGGGATTTATTGACTCCCTATCTGGATAATAAAAATTTTAAACATAAATATAACCATAATTTTTTTGATAAACTTTATCATTTTAAACTTAAAAAAGTTCATAAATTAAGAATTGCGATCGCTCAAGATAAAGCCTTTAATTTTTATTATCAAGATAACCTCGATATTTTAGAAAAGTTAGGAGCAGAATTAGTATTTTTTAGTCCTATTGATGATAATAAAATACCCGATAACATTCAAGGAATATATTTAGGAGGAGGTTTTCCCGAAGTTTTTGCTCCTGAATTAGCTAATAATAAAACCATGAAACAATCTTTAAAACAAGCTATAAACTCAGGAATATTAACCTACGCAGAATGTGGAGGCATGATGTATTTATCAAAAATAATCATCAACTTTGATGGTAAATCATGGGAAATGGTGGGAGTTTTACCTAATACTGCTATCATGGATAAAAAATTAACTCTTGGCTATCGAGAAGCAAAAATTTTAATTAATAACCAACTATTTAAAGATGGTAAAGTTTTCAGAGGTCATGAATTTCATCGTGCCAAAAATTCTGGTGCTTCTACCTCACAAATCTTAGAAATTAAAGATTATTATAGTCAACAAATATTAACTTCTCAGGCATGGCAAATTAAAAATATTTATGCTTCTTATTTGCATCTCCATTTTGCTAATATTATTCCTCAAGTTGAGCATTTTTTGCGACAATGTCAGTCCTCAACTATTGGTCATTGATTAATCATAAGAGCCATAATTATATTAATTGTTCGTGAATGAATAACCCTCAGAAAAAAACCCCGTTATTAACAACCTTACAAGAGTTAGCCCGAAAACGAGATGCTCCATTTTACACTCCCGGGCATAAAAAAGGTCGAGGTATTAGTCAAGACCTAAAGAAATTAATGGGAGAAAAAGTTTTTCATGCCGATTTGCCCGAATTGCCTGAATTAGATAACTTATTCACCCCAGAAGGAGTGATCAAAGAGGCTCAAATTTTAGCGGCAGATGCTTTTGGTGCAAAACAAACATGGTTTTTGGCCAATGGTTCAACTTCTGGTATTATCGCCTCCATTTTAGCCACCTGTGGCGAGGGCGATCAGATAATTTTGCCCCGAAATATCCATCAATCGGCAATTTTTGGCTTAATTTTGTCTGGTGCAACCCCCATATTTATCAATCCTGAATATGACTTTGATTTTGACCTCTGTTATACCCTTTCCCCTCATCAAATTGCTAATGCCTTAGAAACCAATGCTAATATTAAAGCGGTAATGGTAGTTTCTCCGACATATCACGGTATTTGTGCAAACTTGACAGAAATCGCCCACTTTACAAAAAATTTTAGTATTCCGTTGCTAGTGGATGAAGCTCACGGTGGACATTTTTCCTTTCATCCTCAGTTACCGATATCGGCACTACAGGCAGGAGCGGATATTGCGATACAATCCACCCATAAAGTTTTAGGGGCGATGACCCAGGCTTCAATGGTTCATCTTCAAGGTAACTTAGTCAATGCCAGTCGTATCAGTCAGGCTTTACAATTGGTGCAGTCTTCTAGCCCTAGTTATTTACTTTTGGCATCTTTAGATGGTGCTAGGCAACAAATGGCGATGGAAGGAAAAAAGTTATTAACTAATACTTTAAATTTGGCAATAACCGCAAGGGAAAAAATAGCAGAGTTCGAATATTTATCATTATTAAATTTAATTAAACCCATCGATACTTTTGCAGATTTAGATAAAACAAGGTTAACCGTTAATGTTAGTAAATGGGGCTTAACAGGCTATGAAGCAGACGAAATTTTACATCGACAATTTGGCGTAACTTGTGAATTACCTTCCATTAAAAATCTTACTTTTATTATTTCTATTGGCAATAAAAATAAAGATATTGAGAGATTAATAAATGCTTTGAAATCTTTTAAAAGATATCATAAAAACTTTCAAGAGAACAATAATTTCAACCCTTATTCTTTACCTAATTCTTCCTTAAAAATAACTCCACGTGAAGCATTTTGGGCAGAAAAAAAAATAGTTTCTCAAGATTTAGCTATTAATCAGATTAGTGGGGAAAATATTTGTCCTTACCCCCCCGGTATTCCCTTAATTATGGCAGGGGAAGTTATCACTAGAGAGGCTTTAGAATATGCCGAACAAGTTATTAATTCAGGAGGAATAATTACAGGAATAAGTGATCACAGTTTAGATACCCTAAAAATTATCTCGGGGTAATTATTGGATGGGATTTAGTTCTCTATTCAGATAAGAGAACCATATCCAGATTACGATAATTCTTGTCAAAGGCTTTTGATAGAGTGTTAAACTAATTACGAGGTATTTATTTCTTGAACCAGTGGTAAGGTGCGTAAATAAAGTAGAGGTTAGAAATTGGGATAAGTCCTGAAAAATAAGGATTTTTAATTCTACATTCTACACTCTTAGTTCTGCATTCCACCACCAGTTACACTTAATAGTTAAATGTATATCAGATTTTAACATTTCCTTTATGAAAGAAAACTTATTAACTTGGTTGGATCGCTTTTTAGTCGCAGATGTATTTTTAGTTATCATCGGTTTTTTTTGGTTTGTCATCGCACTTATAGGAAGATCATTAGCGATTCCCTTAGGGTGGGGGATATGGTACAAATTATGGCAACCGGTATTTAGTCCAGCCATCGGAATTTTATTCACCGGTGCATTATTGAGTTGGGCAATCAAAAAAATTGGGCAAAAATTCGGTAAATAAGCACCTTATTTTACCCATTATTAATAGGTTTTAGAGGGAATCTTGTTTCTCGCAAATTTAATCTTCTAAAAAGCCAGAATTATAATTTTTATCTACTGTCCAATCTTCATTTTCGCCCCCAATAATTAATTGATTGATACCTAAATACTCTTTGCTTAATTCTCTCAAAGCATTAACTAATATATCAATGCTAATTAAGTCGCTAGTGCCTAAATCAAACCAACATCTGCCCCAATTACCCAAAAATTCGAATTCTCCCATATTGTGCATCGGGGACATCATTGTATTTTCAGCTAAATCTTGGTCATATTCCATATAACTAATATCAATGCCCAACTCTTGTATTTGTAAATTTTCGGCATTAAATCCTCCTAATTTGCCTAAATAAAACCATGAGTTAAATAATTCTTCTACATATTGTTTTTCCATTTCCGAAGGTACATGATCAAATTCTAACCAAAACCATAAATCAAAAGGGTTAAATTCTCTAAATCTTATTTCCATTTTTTCATTACTTAAACAGTAAAAATAATCTTGCAATGTTTATCGATGTTGAACAACATTTTATCTTTATTTCTTAAATCTAATTGTCCTCTTTGTCAACGCACGGTTAGTGATATTATTTGCCGATATTGTGAACAAAAATTACTCACCTGTCAACTTACTAATTATAAACAATTTGGGAAACCTGATTTTTTCTTATTTTCTTGGGGTAAATATGATAGTTATTTAAAACGGGCGATCGCTGCCTTAAAATATGATCAAAATAAAGCTATGGGGGAATTATTCGGTGACTGGTTAGCAGAAGCATGGTTAGAATCAGGCAACAAAAAAAAATATCCTCAACTCACGGTTATTCCGATACCATTACACCCTGATAAACTGAAAACCAGAGGCTTTAACCAAGCAGAATTAATCGCACGTAGTTTTTGTCAGGTCACAAATTATCAACTTAAAACAAATTTAATAATTAGGGTTAAAAATACCGAAGCGATGTTTGGTTTAACCCCTCAACAAAGGAGAAAAAATATCGATCAGGCCTTTAATTTAGGGAAAGACTACGGAAAAGTAAATAAATCTCAGGATATTTTAATTATTGATGATATTTACACCACTGGGATGACGGTAAATGAGGCGACACGAGTGTTAATAAAGGGAAAACTGAAAACTATTGGGGTCGCTACGATTTCTGTGACCAAATATTAGGTAATTATTTATGGACGTTACCCATTAATTATCAATTTAACTTGTATTAATAATTAAGTATGCCGACAATTTTTGGAGTTCATGATCTAATATATTCGCCAAAAGTTGAGCTAACCCCTATAATGGTTATTTTATTGAACCAGATTTAGCATTAATTTAGGCAATATACAAATAGGTTTAGACGATTATTTTTTGACTTTTATTATTAATAATTAACGCTTTATTTTTATGCAAACCATCGATTGGATTGTTATCCTTTTATATCTAATTATTACCATGGCCATCGGCATTTATCTATCAGGTAAGGCGTCAAAAAGTCTTGAAGATTTCTTTGTCTCAGGGCGATCCCTTACATGGTGGTTAGCCGGTACAAGTATGGCAGCCACTACGTTTTCTGTCGACACGCCTTTGTATATTTGCGGTGTTGTAGCAACTAGAGGTATCGCTGGTAATTGGGAATGGTGGAGTTTCGGCATTTCTCATGTTGTCTTAATCTATATTTTTGCACGGTTATGGCGCAGGGCGGAAGTTGTCACCGATGCGGAATTAACGGAAATCCGTTACGGTGGTAAGATGGCGGCAATTTTACGGGCAACTAAAGCCTTTTTATTCGCTGTACCGATCAATTGTATTGGCATTGGTTACGCGATGTTAGCAATGGTAAAAGTAGTTTCAGCTTTGCAGTTATGGGAAAGTTTCGGTTTAAATGTGGGAGAGAGTGGTAAATTATGGAGTGTTATCGCTGTTAGTGTATTTGTTCTTATCTATTCTGGTTTTTCTGGCTTATGGGGGGTTGTTGTCACCGATTTTTTCCAATTTTTCCTTGCTTTACTTGGGGCGGTGGTTGTGGCGATGGTTGCTGTCAATCATGTTGGCGGTATTCAGGAATTAATTCCGGCAGTGCAAAAGGCTACAGATATTGATGTTTTATCGGTAATTCCTTTAACCAAAGGAGAAGGCTTATTTAATTGGCATTGGAGTGATGTGGCAGGAATTAGTTTAAGTACCTTTTCTGCTTACTTATTAGTACAATGGTGGAGTTTTCGTCGTAGTGATGGAGGGGGAGAATTTGTCCAACGGTTAATCTCTGCCAAGGATGAAGCGGAAGCGGAAAAAGCGGCATGGTTTTTTAATATCCTTCATTATATTATCCGTACATGGCCTTGGGTTTTAGTCGCCTTAGTCGCCATCGTCATTTATCCCGATCTCGAAGATCCTGAATTAGGCTATCCTCTACTGATGTTGGATTTTCTCCCCCCCGTCATGTTAGGATTAGTGGTTGCCTCTCTTATCGCCGCCTTTATGAGTACTGTTTCCACTTCTATTAACTGGGGTGCGTCTTATCTTACTAATGACTTATATCGCCGTTTTTTTGCCCCCGATGCGTCTCAAGGTCAGTTAGTATTAGTGGGTAGGATAGCTTCTATTCTCGTTACTTTTATCGGTGCCATCGCTGCCTTTTTTGCGAAAGATGTGAGTACAGTATTTCGTTTAGTAATTGCGATTGGTACAGGACCTGGATTAGTATTAATTTTGCGTTGGTATTGGTGGCGCATAAACGCAACTGCCGAGTTAGCCTCCATGGTGGCCGGTTTTATCATCGGCTTAACTAGCGTCATACCTAACCTCAATCTTTTCCCGTCGGATTTTGGCTTAAGACTCATGATCATTTCTGGTTCAACCGCTATTATCTGGATTAGTGCCATGTATTTAACCCCACCCGAATCCGAAGAAACCTTAAACAATTTTTATCTGAGAGTGCGCCCAGCAGGTATTGGTTGGCGAAAACAACAGGAAGACACGGGGGTAAAACCCTTACAAAATTTGCAGTTAGACAGTTTAAAAGTCATCGCTTCTGTCTTGTTATTGTTTGGCTTAATGTTATCAATCGGTGGTTTTTTACTCTTACAATCCTTTACAGGTTGGTTATCCCTAATATTTGCTGTTATCGGCGGTTTTTGGTTACGGCAACTTAACAAACAGAAAATATTTCCCATGCCTCGTCCCGGTTTAGAGTAATTAGTTTAATCCAAAATTATCCCAACCAGTTCATCAATGTAATGCTGTATAATGCTGTCAAAGCATTAGTGATAGACAAGGAGAAAAATTACTCATGACAGATTATCCCACTCAAGAAGAACCCTCTAAAGTTCGTTTAATAGTTGGCGGATTTGTTTTTCTTTTTGCCCAATCAACGATTTTATTCATTCCTTTAGTCGCAAGTTTACCTGTGCCCACAGCTTGGAAGCCTCTCATTTCAGCCTGTCTAGTCGTGGGAGTTCCCCAAGTATTTACTATTTTATCAATTACCATTCTTGGTAAACCAGGATTTAATTATCTTCGTAGCAAAGTGAAAGGAGCTTTGAAACAGTACGTGTTTCGTCAAACGGTCTCTCCTCTTCGCTACTATATCGGTTTAATCTTATTTATTTTACCCCTACTTTTTGGTTGGATTATGCCCTATTTTCCTCAATTAATACCTAGTTACCAAAGCGATCGATTTACTCTTAATTTTATTGGGGATCTAATGCTAGTAAGCAGTTTTTTTGTCTTAGGTGGCAATTTTTGGGATAAGGTCCGCTCTTTGTTTATACCCTCTGCCAAAGCTGATTTTTCAGTTAATCCAGGCGATTATAATTAGTAATAATGATGAAGTATATTTTCCATCTAGTTATGACTAGAAAGAATATTCTCCTGATGTTAGAACAAGGCCAATTTATCTAAAAATGTATTTTAAAACGTTAATTAATTTCCTTTTATCTGTGTTCGTGAAAGGCACTAAATTTCTCAATATCTTGACCAGAAATATTTTGGAACACTCGCAAATCGAATTCAGGAATAACAGAGAGAATATGATCAAAAATATCTGCTTGAATATTCTCATAGTTTGCCCATTTAGTGTCTAAAGAAAAAACATAAATTTCGATGGGTAAACCATGTTCTGTTGGCTGTAATTGCCGTACCAGAAAAGTATGAATATCGCTAATTTGAGGATGAGCTTTCAAATAGCCGACTACATAAGCTCGGAATACACCAACATTAGTAATCCATTTTTCTTCTTTTAAAACCGAATTATTAAGGATATTAGTTTTTTTATTATATTCAGCTAATTCTTGATATTTTTTTTCTATATAACTAGAGATAAAATTTAATTGGGAAAATCTCTTTAACATTTCTTGATCACAAAATTTAATTGAATTTATATCAATATAAACAGAGCGTTTAATTCGTCTTCCTCCTGATTCAAACATACCTCGCCAATTCTTAAAAGAATCAGAAATTAACGCATAAGTGGGAATTAAAGTAATAGTTTTGTCCCAATTTTGCACTTTTACTGTATATAAAGAAACCTCTATTACTGAACCGTCAGCACCATATTTTGGCATTTCAATCCAATCTCCTAATGCCACCATTTTATTCGCCGCCAGTTGAATTCCGGCGGTAAATCCCATAATAGAATCTTTAAAAATAAGCATAAGAATTGCACCACCAGCACCGAATCCCGCCATGACACTAGTTAAAGGTTGTTTAAACAAATCAGCAAGAATAAATAACAAAAATAATACTACTAATAAGACATAAAAAATTTGGACAAAAACTCGAATTGGAACAGTTTTTAATCTGTCTGAATCTTCACTAATTTTAATAAATAAATCTAAAATTCTACTGGTGAATAAAAAGATAATAATAGTAAAAGAAATTGTCATGGCATTATCTAAAAACCAAATTCCTCCACTTCTTGTATAAGGAAATAATTGTAAAATCCAACCAATACCAGGCAACCAAATAACAGCATGTCCAACTTGAATTAAATTTTTATTCCACAAAATAGATTGTAATTCATGTTTTTTAGGAGATAAGTATTTGCTAATATAAATTATGAAATAACTTGCTAAAAACATGGCAATTATTATTCCTATTCCGAGGAAAAATTGACGAATTAAAAATGGTGGCTGACGTTCTTTCCATGCACTCGTTAAAGCATCTTTGACAAAATAAGAACGTAGTTTCGCCAATTCAGGGATAGATAGACCATAAAGGTCCGCATCTTTATCAGTAATGGTCATTAAAATCCATTCTTGAGTTTTATCTGTCCTGGAAATTTTAATAACTGTTTCATTATTGAGAATAGCTGGATTAACCTGTAACAAATTTGGTGCTAAATTTCTTTTTACTATTCCCCTTAAAGTATTTTCAATCCGTTGTACTCGAGTATTAACTTTGATATTTCTATCTTCATCATTTTCATAAATGGTAGAATCAGAAGCAACTTGGAAAATAATTCGACCATCTATTTTTACTGCACTATAAATAATGTTTCCAAGGCTACCCGATGTTTGCTTAAATAACCCCAGATTTTCTAATTCTTTTTTTAAAGATTCCAAAGATTCCGAGTCCTCAGGGTCGAGAGATCCAACCACATCTTCCACAGTTGAAGAGGAAAAATTATCAGTAGGTAATTTTCTCAATTTTTGTGCGGTTATGTTATTGTTGGCTAACAACACAAAAGTAAATACAAAGAAAAAAAGGAAATATTTAATCCGTTTTAATAATCGCAATTTAATCCTAATTATTTAGCCAAAAATCATAATTTGTACCAAATCCGGCTTATATAGCCTACTTATTCAATAGGGTAGGCAACAGACAACAAACAGTCAAGGGACAATAGGGTTTCACTAATTTTGTCAAAGTTGGTTTTGAAATGCGGATTTGGTATTTATTATTAGTGCCATCGCGGCCCTTGTAGGGTGCGTTAACGAAGTCAAACGCACCATCTAATTACCAAAGAATATTGTTTTAGCTGATGATTATGGCTCAACCCATTTGCCATCGGCTTTGATTAAATTTATTAACTCCATAACCCCTTCGGTCTCTGGCACTTTTTTAATTTCTTGTTTGCCACGATAAAGGGAAATAAAACCAGGTTGTTTACCCACATAACCATAATCAGCATCAGCCATTTCACCCGGACCATTAACAATACATCCCATTACAGCTATATCTAATCCTGTTAAGTGTTTTGTGGCTTCTCTCACTTTGTGTAATACTTCCTCCAAATTAAACAAAGTGCGTCCACAGGAAGGACAAGCTACATACTCTACCATGGTTTTACGCAATCCGAGAGCTTGTAAGATGCTGTAACAAACGGGGATTTCTTTTTCTGGTGCTTCTGTTAAAGAAACTCGAATAGTATCGCCGATGCCTTCTGCTAATAAAGTACCTATTCCTGCGGTGGATTTTATTCTGCCATATTCACCATCTCCGGCTTCTGTTACGCCTAAATGTAAAGGATAATCCATACCTAAATCATCCATGCGTTTTACCATTAAACGATAAGCGGATAACATAACAGGCACACGGGAGGCCTTCATGGAGATAACTAAATTACGGAAATCTAAATACTCACATATTTTGATAAATTCGATGGCTGATTCCACCATGCCTTCTGGGGTGTCACCATAAGTAAAAAGCATTCTTTCCGCTAAAGAACCATGATTAACACCAATACGCATAGCTTTTCCTTGATCTCTCAAGGAAATCACTAACGGTTCCAAGGTTTCCCTGATTTTGTCTCCAATATCGCTAAATTCTGTGTCTGAATACTCGGTACGATCGCTTTTTGGTTTTTCAAAGACATATAAGCCCGGATTAATACGAACTTTATCGACATGTTTCGCCACTTCGAGGGCGATTTTCATGCCATTATGATGCACATCAGCCACTAGAGGTACTGATTGATAATTTTGTTCTAGTTTGGCTTTAATTTCCCCTACCGCTTTAGCATGGGCAAGACTTGGCACTGTAACTCTTACAATTTCGCAACCAATTTCATGTAAACGGCGAATAGCGGCAACAGAAGCAGAGACATCGAGGGTATCTTCATTAATCATGGATTGCACCACAACGGGATTATTACCGCCGATGATGACATTCCCTATTTTTACGGGGCGGGTTTTACGTCTATGAATACTACCATCAAATAAATTATTATCGGTATTAGTATTATTATA
The DNA here is from genome assembly GCA_963749915.1 of uncultured cyanobacterium. Taxonomy (GTDB): domain Bacteria; phylum Cyanobacteriota; class Cyanobacteriia; order Cyanobacteriales; family Cyanobacteriaceae; genus Geminocystis. Next base: position 210,381 of record CAVVOP010000005.1, on the reverse strand, counting down.
GGTTTATCAATAGTTTGCATCGTCTTCGCTGAATGGTTGCTGTTATTTTCACCTTAATTTTACCGTGAACAGTGAATAATTGATTTTGGAGGACTAAAAGCGATCGCCAATTATTGAATCTGATTTAAACTCAGATATTGAGGATAACTTTACCGAGGCAATAAAAGAAGTGTTTAGTAATGATGGGTTATACATCGATCGCTTCACAATTGTTTATCTCTTGCGATCGCCGATCCACTGTCTGAACTTGAGCAGAAAGCATATGCGCCATGCTTGCCTAATCTTGAACTGCTTAGCTTTGCGATCGCACTAGCGCGTCTGGGACAAGCAAAAGCTGCAGTTAGGGTCGCCGAAGTACAACGAACCGTAATTCATTTTTGAGCTATAAACACAGAATTGTCCCTGCTGAATGCAGCTATTAAAGTCTGGACAATCTAGACATGGTGAATCTTTTTCAAAATCTGACTTATTACCGAACTTCCCCCTTTGACAAAAACGAAAACCTTTGCTGTGTAAAGTTTTGAACCACTTATCTCCCCCTATTTACTGGGGACAAATTAAGGAAATCTCCACCAAATCTAATGCCTTTTGTTGTAATCGTGTTGGTCGGGTAATGGTCTGGAAACTAGACTTTCCCTGAGCCAAATTACATTCTACTTCCACAAGACAAATTGTCCCTAAATCTTCTAATAAAGTCCAATAATAATGCCTCTCTTTGCTGTTTATTCTTTTCCGCAATTAAAGGGTTTCTACAGGCAAATACAATTCATCTTCATCCGCTTTTTTCAGGTTTAATATTTGTCCCAAACTATTGCTACAAGTTTCTTCATTAAAACTCCTAGCAGTGGCTAATTTTGAGCCAGGATTGATAATTCTGGCGGCAATCATTGCCATAATTAAATTACGATTACGAGAGGATTGAGAACTAATAATTGTGTCTAAATTTAATTTTTTAATAGTTTCTAAAATTAAAGCAACATGACCATGAGGTTTACTTAGACATCTCCAAAAATTTATGATTCTTTCATTATAAGCATTTGAAACCTTTTTACTCCTAGGGCGATCGCGCAGCGCCACTTCGTGATCGTGAAACGGCGCTGCGCGATCGCCGGCTCTTAATCCTGTTATTTCGTCAAAAATCAAGAAAAATCCAATTTTGATGAAAAAATATGGGTTAACAGAACATCAATTATTTCTCCCGTTTCACTCGTTTTCCGATGTTCAATTATTAAAGTTCCCATTCTTAATCTTACCAAACCACAAACGCTCAAAAAAACTGATTCATATTCCTCTTTTTTTAGTCTAAATCTTTCTCCCATAACCTTAAATATTTTGATTATTCTAATTAGATGCTCTACAAATATATCTGCATTTTCCCTCCAAATAGTTATGTCAGCTTTTGGTCCTAGTTCTCCTCCTACTACATCTACTATATCTTCCCCTTTTGGCAAACAAATTACTTGATTTTTAAAAGTCTGCATTTTTTTCTTTCCTGAATAATGCTTTTTTTGTTCTTCATAGTCTAGACTTCTTTCTATTTCTTGTTCTTCTGTATCTACTATGAGCTCATAATTAGTTAAGATTTTTTTGATTTCTTCTAGACTATCCTCGAACTTTTTTACTTGTTCTCGTAAGGAAGAAGGTAAGGCTAATTCTAATAATTTTTGCCATTTATAAAACACGTTATTAGCAGTACTTTCACTCACTTTAAACATTAATGCTAATAACTGAAAATTAAGATGGTGTCTGAGATAAACCAAAGTCATAATTATTTGTTCTTCTTTACTTATTTTTTCATCCCTTCCACCTCCTACTTTATTAATTCTTATCTTCTTTTGTTCTTGTTTTTGATTCTACTGAAGCATAACCACGAGGGAAAGCATCACCTAAAATTTTATAAAGTTCATTTAATAATTGAATAGAGCCAGAAAAAGCATAATCAGAAGGATAATAAATTTCATCTTCATCATTTTCATCTAAATCTGGATCTATTTCTTTTAATTCTAAAAGACGTTTTAAAGTTAAATCAAAATCAGGATTAACTGGAGTAGCACTATTAAAAATAAGTACCTTTACTTCTCCCGGACTAAGATTAATAGTTTCTTCTATTATTAATTGTCCTTCTTCATTTACAATTCCTTTAACTTTAGTTGCTTCCATTTTTAGTTTCCTCTAAACATGATTCCTGTGTCAATTAGAATAAAGGGGTAATATTCAGTCATAATTATTGATGTTGTTCATACTTTTGGTGCAAGTATTCAACAATTTTTTGCTTACGAACATCTCTGTCAGATAAGTTTTCTTTTCCATCTAATAAATGTTCAGGATAACCACCCATTTTGTCTAAAACTGTTTGAGGTTTTTTTAAACTTATCCAATGGTTACGCAAAAGTTTTTTAACTAATTCTCGGCTAGTTATTTTTTCTTCTGACAAAATTTCAATTAAATATTTTTCTGATTCATGATCTAGATTAACTGTTAACATGATTAATTCTCATTTAAAGTTATGAATTAGTTAGATAATAGATTTTGATAATTTTCATCAATTTCTTGAGGAGATAAAATAACCGTTTTACCATCTTTCCAAATAACTACAGATTCTCCTAACTTACGGTGTCTATCTACTGCTTTTATTACTGCTTTTTGGACACCTTCATTAATTGTTTCCGATAATTTTTTTTCCTGTTTATTATTCATGATTTTCCCCCATAATTTGTGAATATACTCTTTCATCATAAACAATTGATGGTTCTGATAAAGTTTTTTCTGCCACCAGAGTCGGAGTTAATTGTGAGTTGTTATAGATAATCCAAGTATCAGATAAAGGTAAGTAAAATTTACTTAAATTTTTTTGTCCTCGATAATAGCGACGAATGATAATATTTTCAGGAATATTATGACCACCACTTTTTACTCTTTGTTGCACTCTTTGAATAGCTAGTTGTGGATTTTCTAAGCAAAAATAAATTAAGTTTATTTGATAATTTTGGCGACGACATTTTTCAAGAAATTTTACATAATTTAGACCTGATAAAGTAGATTCAAAAGCAAAATCAATCTTATTTTTCACTAAATAAGCCAGTCTTTTTAGCATTAATTTACCTGCCTGAATTGCTACATTTTCAGGACGAAAAGGAGACAATCCTTTAGCTATTTCATCTGCATTTACATATTCATAAACAGTAAGATAATAGGGCAATATTTCCTTAGCTACAGTAGTTTTTCCTGAACCATTTGCTCCTCCAATTATATATAAATTAGCCATATTTGATTTTTTATTATTGATAGTTTGACTTAAAATAGCTCTAATTTCTTCATCTTCAAAATTTCCTAAATCTTTAATCAAGTCATTAAAACTCAGATATTGCGCCCAGCTTGAAAACCCCGATTTTTTAAGCAAAAAGTAACGAGTTTAATAGGGTTTTAGCTTTCAAAAATCGGGGTTTTGCGGTTTTTTAATGATGGTGCAATATCTCAGTAAAAGCCGTTTTTTGTTGTTCTATTTCCTTTTCTGATAAAAAATTAACAGTATAACTATTCATAATTTTTACAGTAACTCATAATTTCCTAAATACTATCATTTTCTACCGCACCAGCTAACAACCGAGAAGCCTCCGCATCCTTTGCCCAATGGGGAATTGTTTTACCCACCATCGCTAGATATTTAAAGATTTCTACTAAAGTTTTCCGTTGATTCCAATAATCTAACCCACATTCCGCACGTCACTTTGTAAGATGATAAAAGTATTAAAACCAAGCAACTTATTTTGGACAAAATATAAGTAATAATACTCAATATCTTCTTTATTCGCGTTTTGTGCTCGCGAACTTTGCTCAAATTAAAATCTCATTGTCAATAACTTCACCTTTAATGAGAATAAATAAACAGAGCAAATCTATCAGTTTTCTATTCTTTATTTATGGTATTATAATTGAGAATATTTAGACTCTTAAATCCCATAAGTTATCGCAGATAAAATATAATAATTATGACAAGAAATTGGGAAAAAACTTAAAATTAGTTTTCGTTCATTTGTTAGATTTACTATCTGTTTTATTCCTTGATTTATTACTAAATGAATCCCCTGAAAACATTGAAATATCCATCTTAACGTTGGACGTTCCGTTAGTTTTCCCAGCTGATTTTTTATCCCCGTTTTTCTCTCCTTTAATAAGCGACGCACTTCTCTTTGCCCCAAAGAATAGACTAACAGACATAACCCCATCAACATTGCCATTGTTTCGATTCTTTTTGGGGTTTTTAAAAACACACTATCGGCAAAAAATAATGGATCTTTCAGAAAACTAAAACCTCTTTCTGCGGCTTGTTGCTCTTTATACTTAATTAAAATTTCATCAGAATTAAATTTACTTTTATCCAATCTATTTGTAGCTAACACAAATCTTCCTGCTCTTTTTTTTGATTCGTTTATTTTCGTTAAATCTGATTTCAAAATAGCCGTAACTTGATAAGTTTTTCCCGATTTTTCTTCTTTCTTTTTCGATTTTTTCTTGTGATTATTTAACTCACTTTCTGTCATTTTTAGCTCGGTTATGTGATGATATTTTAAAGTCTTATTTAGTCTCACAACTGTTTCATAAGCTCCCTCTGATGAGCTAAATTCTTCTTTCATCAATTTCTTTAATATTTCTTCGGTTTTTTCTTTTTCTTTCTCTATTTTTTCCCTTAGTTTTTCTAGCTCTGATACTTTTCTTTTTTCACTTTCTACTATTAACCATCTTTGCTCAATTTCTGCATAATTATTCCTTACTTCACACCATAAATATCCCTCTAAACTACTTGGAGTCAAATCAGATTCTGATAGTTCTGAAACTAAATTTTTTGCCTCTTTTATTGATAGTGGAACTCTCGATAACCATTCTATTCCACTCATTAATTTCAGGTTATTTTCTGTATATAAGGCACTATCACCCACTATCATCGTCTCAAAATCTATCATTGATTTGTATTCTTTCGCTATTTTGCCGAAAACTGCTCTATCATTTTCATTACCATCTGCTACTCTTAAAAATAGTGGAATATCACCATCACCACTCACAATTAAATCCAAAATAAATTGTTTTAAATCTGGTCTATGGTCACGGGAATAACCTTTAATTATCTTAATTGGAATTTGATTAATTAACTCTAATTCTGCATTTTCTTTGACCAAATTTTTGGTGATTTTTTCCTGACTATATTTCCCCTCTACTGCAAAAGATGTTGAATCCAAATGGGAAAAATTGATGTTGATGTCATATTTTTTTACTGTGGCTAAAGCAATAATTAAAAATAATGGAGATAATCCTTTCTCATAAAGTTCATCCATTATTCTTCCAATTCTATCATCATTCAAATGCTCAGGTAGTATTCCTTTTCCGATTAAATGTTCTGTGGCTTTGTCTTTAAAAAACTGTGGAAATAGATAAAGAGGTCGAGAAATAAATCCTAATCCGTTCAGAATAATTGCTTTGACTATTTGACCTGCTGTCACGATTTCCCTCTCGTCAATACCGAGGGCATCGTTAATAATTTCTTCAATGCCAATTTCATCTATAACTCCAGCAATTAATCCTAAATGATTAATGGTTTGAACTTGTATATCTTCTGAAAACATCATTTCCAAAATTAAATTAAAAACTGAATTTAATTATCCCTTAAACGTTGCTCATTTTTCTACTAATTTATCTGAGTTCTCTTGATAAGCTAGAGAACTAATCACCGAGTATTTCTTGTCGTAGTCAATCACTGTTCAACTTCTAACCTCGTAATCTGAATTTATACAGTTTGACGTGCGGAATGTGGGTTATTAGTCAATAACCGAGCAATCGCTTTCCAGACAAAACGTTTAGAATTTAGAAATGGCAAAAGTTTTCCGAAAGTTCCAGAAGAGCACTAATCAAACACAATTTTCTCAATTTTCCGGTATTATTCTGTATCCATTCCTAAGAGAAAAAGTTTTAAAATAAGGCTATTATTTTTTAATCGCTTTATACTCTTTAATCTCCACGGGAACTATTTTGATCACTAAATCGATAGATTTAACGCCCATTTTCGTAAGAGCATCGAAAACCCTTTTTTCTCCTGACTTTAAATATTCATCTGTCAGTAATCCTTCTGGTGCGATCGTCACAATTTCTACGTAAGCAGTGGTACCTTCTAGCCTGACATAAAGATACCGATTTTGAGCTTGTTGAACAATTTCCGGGTGTTCTTCTCTCAATTTGCGCATTTGCACCTGAACTTCATTGGTTACGATGATTTCTTTCATGGAACTCGTGAGCGGCCCACATAACAAACCAATAATTAACAACCAAATCAGAGATCGTTTGAAATGCCTTGTTCAAACTACCATAGGATTGAGACAGAAAAACCAGACAAGCAGTAAAAGTAATTCCCGCTAAGTTAACAATAAATAGTAAAAAAGCTCCAGCGGATACATCTAAATAACTGATAGCCACTGTATCAATATGTGCCACCATTTCTTTGCCGATTCCCAAGCCAATTCCCGTGACACACAAAGGCGGAACCAGGGCAACGGCAATGGCAACTCCAGCAATAGAACTGGCAATACTTTTTCGAGTTAAAGAAAATGAGCCAGCGGCTCCGGCAGCAATGGCAATTCCCAAATCGATTAAATTGGGGCGAGTTCGGGCGATAACTTCTGAACCCACAGCATCTACTGGGATCAATGCACTAAATAGAGAAGAGACGAATACAGTAGACGCCGCTCCCAAGGCAACTGTAACCAGCGATTGCTTATACAAAGTCCAATTGCCGGTAACAATCCCAAAAGCCATACTCAAAATGGGATTCATTAAAGGAGCAACAATCATGGCACCAATAATCACTGCCGTACTATTTGAGATTAATCCTAAAGTGGCAATTACCGTAGCAGAAATCAAGAGGAAAAAGAAACCAAAGGAAGGAATAGAAGCAGCTTCGCGGGATTGTTGCAATTCATCAAGAGGAACAGGTTTTTCTAGATAAATCCGCCAACTAGATGTGAGTACTTTCCAGAGAGCTAAAAATCGACGAAAAAAAGAGTTATTAAAGATTGGCATCAAAACAGAAGCTCGCTAATCTTTTGCTTAATTATGGTAGTTTGTTTAACAGGATTATATTAAATTTCTCAGTATCTTGTTTCAGACTTAACTTAAATAATAACTGAGCAACATTAACTTTCTGAGAATACCATAAAATAAGGTTATTGTGTCAATAAAGCGTTGCCCACAATTGTGAGATACATTGTTTACCTTGCTAACTACATAATGAATTTGTTAAGTATTATTAATTAAGTGTATTATTAATTAAGTCAGTGAATAACTTCTGACGGAGAAATTCAAAATTGGCAACAATTTTCCTCAATAAGTAAAGCAAGAAACTGACTGTAAGTAAGGATTTTATCCTTCAAATATCTAACTTTAGAAGCTGTTTGAAAAGTTTCCGTATGGTATTAAAACACCCTGAAAATTGATTTTCAATTTTCTCAAACATCTAATTTTTCGTTAAACAATATCCATCAATCGGGGTTTCCTTATGTGTGGCTAAGTGTACAATCTCGTTTCGGAGTCCTTTTTCACTGGTTGCGAAAGACCAGGGATTATTCCCTTTGTATTTAAAGTACCTTCTGATTACCCAATGAATTCCTTTGTTTGGATGTCGGCTTCTTCCCCATGTAATTAGTCTTTGTACAATGAGATGGTCTAGTTTAGTAAATATCTCTTTGCTGACCACTGGACTGTAGTAGTTTGACCATCCTCTAATGATGGGATTTAGCTTATGAATTACCCCAATTTGGGCAACACTGGATCTTTCTAGACGGGATTCCAGTTTTAGGCTACCAGTTACCGCCGTTCATTCCCGCTTCACCTCTTAATTTGCTAGATTAAGTTGTGGGGAAAGTGCTGTCACTCCTGCACTTGGAGGGAAGGACTTACACCTTCATGGTTATCAAGTTGTCAAGGTTCAGTCGGGTTAGTCACCCTTCTATTTTCTTGCGGTTTTCCCTGAGTATTTCTACTCATTTCAACCAACGGGTCGCACACCCTCGGCAATGTTAGACGGAACAGATTTTAAAAACTCACTATAATTATAATAAACATTGTCAAGAAGATTTCCCAAAAGAACACTTAGGTTATTAGATAAGCATACTATCTACAATAATTGTGAGATTTTATGATAGAAGATAAAGAAAAAATTTACTGGTTAGCATGGTCAAAAATAAAAGGTATTGGGGCGGTTTCTCTCAAAAAAATGTACGATCGTTTTCCCAGTTTACAAGAGGCATGGGAATTATCCACACAGGAATTAATGACAATTGACGGCATCGGCAAAAAAATATGTAACCTAATTCAAGAAGAAAAAAATAAAATTGAGCCTGAAAAACTATTTTTAAAACATCTTGAAAAAAATCCTAACTTTTGGACTCCTAACGAGGCAGAATATCCTCAATTATTATTAGAAATTCCTAGCCCTCCTGCCATTTTATACTATAAGGGGGAAATGAAAAAAGCGGAAAATCAAGGCATAACTCCCTTAATTGGCATTGTTGGTACAAGACAACCCACAGAACATGGCAGAAGATGGGCATACAATATTAGTAAGGCTTTAGGGGAAAATGGTTTTACGGTGGTATCCGGTTTAGCAGAAGGGATTGACACAGCGGCACATCGTGGTTGTTTGGATGGTGGGGGTAGAACAATCGCAATCCTCGGAAATGGACTTGATAGGGCGTATCCATCAAGCAATCGTCCATTAATGACAGAAATTGAAGAAAAAGGATTAATTTTGACAGAGTATGAGTATGGAAGCCCACCAGAAAGGGGCAATTTTCCTGCTCGTAATCGTATCGTTGCAGGGTTATGTCGGGCGGTTTTAGTTATGGAAGCACCGGAAAAATCAGGGGCGTTAATTACTGCTCGTTACGCTAATGAATTTAATCGGGATGTTTATACCTTGCCGAACACTCCTGATAATGTTCAGGCAAGGGGATGTTTACGGTTAATTCACAATGGGGCGGAGGTGATTATCACTGAAGAAGAATTATTATCTAGTTTAGGTGTAATTCCCAGTTTGGATCAAGGGCAACAATTATCGTTATTTTCAGCTTCTTCCCCCTCTACCGCAAAAAAGACAACGGAAGAAACCACTTTATCCTCTAGTTTTAGATTAGTTTATGAAGCCATCGACGTCAACCCCACGGTTTTTGATGCGATTGTGGAAAAAAGCTCCTTAAATAGTGGAGAAGTTTCGGGAATTTTATTACAACTAGAATTAGATGGTTTAATAACTCAATTACCTGGCATGAGTTATCGTCGGACATGAGTTCAGAACTCAGAAAAGATAAACTAGGAGACTAGTGGTAGAATGCAGAATTAAGAATGTAGAATGTAGAATGAAAAACCTTTAATTTTCGGTACTTACGAGAATTTTAAACTCCCATTTCATTTACGCACTTCACCACTAGAAGAAATTTAGTTGTTCATTGTTGTTAATTTGTTAAGTCGTGAATATCATATTATCTTCGGTGTTGCCAGTAGCGTTAGTTATCGCTATGGGTTATATTGCCAATAAAACTTTAAAATTAGATCAATCAACTTTATCTCAAATTAGCGTTTATATTTTAGCACCGGCGTTAGTAGTTGATAGTTTTTATCGCACGACGGTATCTACGGATGCAGCTTTAAGGTTACTTCTAGGATATATTTTCACCACTGTAATTATTTATGGTGGCGTGGTGATAGTTAGTCGATTGCTCAAATTATCCGCCGATGATGATAAAGGTTTGTTAGCCATTAGCCTTTGTCCGAACAATGGTAATATGGGGCTGTCAATTATTGCTTTTTCTTTAGGAAATGAGGGCTTAGAAAGAGCGGTAATTTACATGATTTTTTCTAGTGTCGTCTTATTTGGAATGTTGCCCGCCATCTTGAAGGGTGATAGTTTGATGAGAAGTTTAAAATTAACATGGAAGTTACCTTTAATTTGGTCGATGTTATTGGGAATGACTTTACACTTCACTAAAGTAACATTGCCTTTTAATATGGGAAAAAGTTTGGAATGGTTGGGAATTTCTGCTATTCCTGTTGCTTTAATTATTTTAGGAATGCAGTTGAGTAAAACTAAATTTGAGTTTGGTGTCCGGGAGTTTACCGCTACGGTGGGAAGATTGGTGATCGCCCCGATTATAGCTTATAGTACAGGAAAATTAGTCGGTTTAGAAGGATTAGATTTACAAGTATTAACTTTACAAACAGCGATGCCGACGGCGGTAAGTTCGGTGATTATGATTAAAGAATTTGGAGGGAATACTGTAATGGTAGCCAGAACGATTATTATTTCTACACTGATGAGTTTTGCAACCCTTCCCTTTCTCATATGGTTGATGACTTTGCCTTAATGGCAAAATCGTGAGAAAACTCCAATCCCTCGGAGTAGTGACGGTGAAATTTATTGGATAGTAGAGATAATATCAGTAGATGGAAAAGTTTTTGTTTAAGGGCGATCCCCCGATTATTTCCCAGTATAAAATAAAAAATCTCTTCAAATCCACAAAAATAAATTATAGTATGTTTGTTGCTGTGATTTTCAAGGGTTGCAAAAACTATTAATAGTAGGAAAAAACGAAAAGTGACAAAAGAAGGATATTTTTTGTACTGCAAAATAACACATTAAAAGGGCTGCTCTATTCAACCTATCGTAAAAATAATGAGTGATTTAATAGTTTTTTGGCATCGTCGAGACTTAAGAATTAAGGATAATATCGGCTTAGCTTCTGCTAGGAAAAAAAGTCAAAAAATAGTAGGTTTGTTTTGTTTAGATCCCACTATTTTAAAAGGAGATGATATTGCTCCTGCAAGAGTAAAATATCTTCTAGGATGTTTAGTGGAATTACGAGAAAATTATCAAAAATTAGGCAGTGATTTATTAATTTTTCGCGACTCACCTTTAACTATTATCCCCCCATTGGCAGAGGAGTTAAAAGCGGAGGGGGTTTACTGGAATTTGGATGTTGAACCTTTTTCCCGTCAAAGAGATAATATATTACTAGAGACATTAAAAGCTAAGAATATCAAAGTTGAGACATTTTGGGATCAGTTACTACATGCACCGGGGAAAATTTTATCGAAAACCAATACTCCCTATAGGATTTATACTCCTTTTTGGCGTAATTGGTCACAACAAGTAAAACTCAAACCTGTCAATTCTTCTTCTCGTTTATCTCCTTTCACCGCCGAGGAATATGACATCGCCATGAATATCGGCTTGGTACCGTTACCGAGTCTTGAGGATTTGGGTTTTACATGGGATAACGAATTATTACTGACGCCAGGGGAGACTGCTGCTCAGGAAAGACTAGAATATTTTTGTCGTTATCAATTATCTGATTATAATGAGAATCGAAACTATCCTTGTATTGATGGTACATCACAATTAAGTGCGGCTATCAAATTTGGTGCCATTGGTCCTCGAACTTTATGGCAATATACACAAATAGAGTTAGAGAACTGCCGAAGTGAGGAAGCCAGAGGGAATATTATTGCATGGCAAAAGGAATTAGCATGGCGAGAATTTTATCAACATTGTTTGTATTTTTTCCCTGAGTTAGAAAAAGGTGCTTATCGACAACAATTTAAACATTTTCCTTGGGAAAATAACGAGAAATTTTTTCAAGCATGGTGTGAAGGAAAAACAGGTTATCCAATAGTTGATGCGGCCATGCGTCAGTTAAATGAAATAGGATGGATGCACAACCGTTGTCGGATGATTGTAGCTAGTTTTCTCACAAAAGACTTAATTATTGATTGGCGTCGGGGAGAAAAATATTTTATGCAGAAACTCTATGACGGGGATTTAGCTTCTAATAATGGCGGTTGGCAATGGAGTGCGTCTAGTGGTATGGATGCTAAACCCTTAAGGATATTTAATCCTGGGTCTCAGTCCCAAAAAATTGATGGAGAGGCGGAGTATATTCGTCGATGGTTGCCAGAAATTAGCTATTTAGATACGGAGGATTTAGTAACTGGAAAAATTTCTCCTCTCGATGCACAAAGTTGTGGTTATCCTTTACCCATTGTCGATCATAATCAACAACAACGGAAGTTTAAACAATTATATCAATCAATAAAGATGTTGTGAATAAATTTCTGCCCAATTATCAGGATTGGGAGATTCTGACATAAAAAATAGGGAAAATAAGTGTAACAATTAGCAAAAATCACTAAAACTGTCACAGTAGATAAAAGCATTAACTTTCAATCCTTTTCGCCTATTTTACCGAAAAATGCAAAACTATTAAAACCCTTGGGTTATGCTACGGGTCAATTTGGTAAAAATCACTTTGGAGATAAGGACAAGTTTCTGCCTACCCAACATGGTTTTGATGAATTTTTTGGCTTTTTGTATCACCTGAACACTTGTGAAGAACCGGAATTACGGGATTATCCTCCCGAAAAAGATTTTCCCAATTTCCGCGAACACTTTGCCCCTCGTAGTGTTTTGCACTCCTATGCCGATGGTCGTATTGAAGATACGGGACCTCTCACCAAAAAGTGCATGGAAACCATTGATGATGAGGTTTTTGAGGCAACCTCAGAATGGCTAGACCGCAAAGCAGCAGAAGACAATCCCTTTTTATTATCGTTTAATACTTCTCATATGCACTTCCGCACCCATGCCAAACCTGAGAGTTTAGGGCAGTCGGGACGTTGGCAATCAGAATATCATGATGTCATGATCGACCATGATAAACTTGTCGGGGCTTTGCTCCAAAAGCTCGATGATATGGGCATTGCAGACAATACAATCGTTATTTATGGTACTGACAATGGCCCTCACATGAACTCTTGGCCTGACGGTGGTATGACTCCCTTTCGTAATGAAAAAGATTCTAACTGAGAAGGTGCATTCAGGGTTCCCTGTTTTGTGCGCTGGCCTGGGGTAATTAAACCAGGTACGATATCTAATGAAATTGTTAGGAATGAGGATTTAATCTGAGGGGGCGACAACGCATTCATAACGCAGATTGGATAAGGGAAATAGCTCTCATACCTTGACGATAATAAGAGTGTTTCTGAGGAAATAAAGAGGTTAATTCTTCCAATTGTTCTTGGAAAAAGCAGATTTCACTTAGCCATTTTATGGCATTTAAACCAATAGAAAAATCACTATTTCTTTTATATCTTCTTCCTTTTTCTGTCGGACGAACTAAATATTCACTTATTCCTTTTCTTTTAATTTCTTCCCCTATAAATGTTGAATAGCTATAGGCTAATGTTATTAGTATAATTAAAGAAATTAGTCGTTCATTTTCCATCTTTGTACTCTCTAAATTATATCCGCCTAATTTCAAATCTCTAAACATTTCTTCAATCCCCATTCTTTTGGAATAAGCGGAGATTGTTTCCGACATATTTTCTAAATTTGTTAAAATAAACCATGGTTCTTTGCTAGATTTATGACCATAATTTCTTTTCCACTTTGCGGCTAAATTAATTCCTGAAAATCCCTTGGTTTTTGTTACTTTTATTCCTTGATAATATACCGAGAATCCTGGACATAAACCTAATTCACTTAATTGAAACCATATATCAGTTTCTAACTCCACATATTCACTCTTTTTTAAACGTAGAGATAAATAAACCTGTTTCTCTACTGATAACCACTTTGCTAAATCCACAGAGCAAAACTCCCTATCTCCTAAAACGATTATTTTATATTCAATTAATAAATTGATACTTGGTTCTAATACTTGTTTTTGTTCCGATAAATTACTGCTTCCTTTTTTATCTAGTAATGTAAAATATATAGGAATAGCTCGTTGATTATAAACTAAACTTACCATCAATATATTAATATTTTGCCACTGTGTTCTATCTATGACTAAATAAATCACTTTTTTTGATTCCCATTGATTAATAATCCCTGATTTTAAAATCGGAAACCATATAGTTTCAATTTTCCAATTTTCCAGACTCAGAAATCGTTGTAACTTTTTAATTCTACTTCTTAATTTAATCGGATAAGGAAAACGTTTTGCCATTTCTTCTAACCTGACAGTTTTAAGATTTTGAAGTAAGTTAACTAAAATACAAAGAGTTAAATATTGAGGTAAATTAAACTGCTTTTTTAAATTATCCTGATAATATTGAGGAAGTTGAAACATTTTTTTCTATGGCAATTAATATAAAAACTGAAAATATCTTATCTTTATCCAGATTAGCATGTTCAATCCCTTATAGAATCGTCTGTTTAGCTTCATTGTCGCCCCCTCAGAAGGGATAATTAAATTCAGTTTTTAATTTAATTTTGGAAATGATACTTTCAGAAGATATACAAGTTCAAACCATTAATCATTTAGGATTAATTGCTGGAGTTATAGATGAAATTGGCATTGAAGAAATTATTAATGATGCCCTCGGTATTGACGAGAGGGAAATCGTGACAGCAGGTCAAATAGTCAAAGCAATTATTCTGAACGGATTAGGATTTATTTCTCGACCTCTTTATCTATTTCCACAGTTTTTTAAAGACAAAGCCACAGAACATTTAATCGGAAAAGGAATACTACCTGAGCATTTGAACGATGATAGAATTGGAAGAATAATGGATAAACTTTATGAAAAAGGATTATCTTCATTATTTTTAATTATTGCTTTAGCCACAGTAAAAAAATATAATATCAACATAGATTTTTCTCATTTAGATTCAACTTCTTTTGCGGTAGAGGGGAAATATAGTCAGGAAAAAATCACCAAAAATTTGGTCAAAGAAAATGCAGAATTAGAGTTAATTAATCAAATTCCAATTAAGATAATTAAAGGTTATTCCCGTGACCATAGACCAGATTTAAAACAATTTATTTTGGATTTAATTGTGAGTGGTGATGGTGATATTCCACTATTTTTAAGAGTAGCAGATGGTAATGAAAATGATAGAGCAGTTTTCGGCAAAATAGCGAAAGAATACAAATCAATGATAGATTTTGAGACGATGATAGTGGGTGATAGTGCCTTATATACAGAAAATAACCTGAAATTAATGAGTGGAATAGAATGGTTATCGAGAGTTCCACTATCAATAAAAGAGGCAAAAAATTTAGTTTCAGAACTATCAGAATCTGATTTGACTCCAAGTAGTTTAGAGGGATATTCATGGTGTGAAGTAAGGAATAATTATGCAGAAATTGAGCAAAGATGGTTAATAGTAGAAAGTGAAAAAAGAAAAGTATCAGAGCTAGAAAAACTAAGGGAAAAAATAGAGAAAGAAAAAGAAAAAACCGAAGAAATATTAAAGAAATTGATGAAGGAAGAATTTAGCTCATCAGAGGGAGCTTATGAAACAGTTGTGAGACTAAATAAGACTTTAAAATATCATCACATAACCGAGCTAAAAATGACAGAAAGTGAGTTAAATAATCACAAGAAAAAATCGAAAAAGAAAGAAGAAAAATCGGGAAAAACTTATCAAGTTACGGCTATTTTGAAATCAGATTTAACGAAAATAAACGAATCAAAAAAAAGAGCAGGAAGATTTGTGTTAGCTACAAATAGATTGGATAAAAGTAAATTTAATTCTGATGAAATTTTAATTAAGTATAAAGAGCAACAAGCCGCAGAAAGAGGTTTTAGTTTTCTGAAAGAGCCATTATTTTTTGCCGATAGTGTGTTTTTAAAAACCCCAAAAAGAATCGAAACAATGGCAATGTTGATGGGGTTATGTCTGTTAGTCTATTCTTTGGGGCAAAGAGAAGTGCGTCGCTTATTAGAGGAGAGAAAAACGAGGATAAAAAATCAGCTAGGAAAACTAACGGAACGTCCAACGTTAAGATGGATATTTCAATGTTTTCAGGGAATTCATTTAGTAATAAATCAAGGAATAAAACAGATAGTAAATCTAACAAATGAACGAAAACTAATTTTAAGTTTTTTCCCGATTTCTTGTCATAATTATTATATTTTATCTGGATAACTTATTGGATTTAAGAGTCTAAACATTCTCAATTATAATACCATAAATAAAGAAGAGAAAACTGATAGATTTGCTCTGTTTATTTATTCTCATTAAAGGTGAAGTTATTGACAATGAGATTTTAATTTGAGCAAAGTTCGCAAGTACAAAACGCGAATAAAGAAGATATTGAGTATTAAGATTAAAATATAATGTGACGAAGCAATTAATTGATGTGAAAAATTATGACCACAACGGCTGATGAAGTCTGGCAATTATTGGCTGAATTAGTCAAAGCCCAAAAAGAAACTGAGAGACGTTTTCAAGAAACCGATCTCCTCATTCAACAAGTTGGCAAAGAAGTTGAGCGAGTTAGTCAAGAAGTTGAGCAAGTTAGCAAAGAAGTTCAACGAGTTAGCCGAGATATTGGCAATCTTGGAGGTAAATGGGGGCGTTTTGTCGAAAATATGGTAGCACCTGCTTGTGAAACTTTATTTTTAAATCGTGGTATTCCTGTACATCAAGTTAGTCAACGGGTAAAAAAAAAATTAAATGGTAAAACCATAGAAATAGATGTTTTGGTGACAAATGAAAATCATGTTTTAGTGGTGGAAGTTAAGAGTAATTTAGGTGTGGACGATGTCAAAGAATTAATCGCCGATTTAGAGAAATTTAGACAATTTTTCCCTGAATATAAGCAAAAACAATTATATGGTGCAGTGGCAGGAATAGAAATAGAACAAGGTGCTGACAAGTATGCTTATCGTCAAGGTTTATTTGTCTTGGCACAATCGGGAGAAAGTATCGCTATTGTCAATGATACTGATTTTCAACCGAAAACTTGGTAAGATTCAAGGCGATCGCCCCCAAATATATTTTATTTCTGAAAATAGACACAAAAACATCAGCAATACCTGCTGATATTGATAATATTTTTCTATACTTTTTAAATTTCTCTCAATATATTTTAATTGAATTTTAATTCCCTCTTCTCTTTCTTCCTTTCTTGGCTTCTTTTTCTTTGCTACTTTTAAATATTCTTTTCGAGCTATTTCTCTAGATGTTCCTGGTTTTTTTCCTATGTCTATTCCTTCTTTTTTTTTAGTTCTTCTAATACTATTCTTTCATTCATTTTGTCAATTATTTCACTATCTATTCTTTTTCTAAAATGTACCATCATTGATGAATCAAATAGTAGTTTTTAGAGAATACTAGAAACCTAAATGTAGGTGCAAATAACTGCTAACGATTTTATTAGGGTTGCAACGATTATAACTCATTTTCCCTTGCACCACCTTGTTAATATTAAGAGGTGAATCGCTGTTCAGACAAGAATCGTAGTTTTTATTCAGCAAACCCTAGATAGTTTCTGAATTTAAGAAAGCTAAATGACTCCCTTCTTGTTGCCGTAATGTCGTTAACGAACCCTGTTGTTTGACACATCCTTCACTTCTGCTTCGCTGATGGGATCAAGGGAAGGGGTCGGGATAATGATAATTAAGTTCTTGGCAAATAATATCAGCTTGATCAGAAATCTTGACCCAAGGTTTTTGAAAATCTCCCTGATTTTCTGGGCTGGCATCAATGACTTCTCCTAATCTTTCCACCGCTACACTAACCCGAATAAAATCATCGACAAAATAAATTAATAAACTAACAAAGGCTATAAAATAACATCAACCCCAAAGAGATTAGCATCACAAAAAACTGACTCGGCAGGTTTACTAAAACTTGAGCAATTAATTGGTTAATATCCTCAATATCTCGCAGTCGGCTAATAATTTCTCCGCTACGATGGGATTCATAATAAGTAAGGGGTAAACGTAGCAATTTTCGTCCAAATTCTAGGACTAAGCCTAATTCTAAACGTTGAGCAAAATGAGCAATTAAAGTTGATTGAATCCACTCTAAAGCACTGCCCATAGATTGCATAACAACAACGGCTAAAACAATCTGAATTAGTAAAGTGCGATCGCCTCTCACTAAAACATCATCGGTCAAAATTTGAATAACGAAAGGTAAAGCAAGGGAAAGTAACCCCAAAACAAAGTTAATCAGCAATGCCTGAGTAAGAATACCTCGATAACTCCAAACCGGTTGCAAAAAACGTCCAAAACCCGCCAGTTTATCTTCTACTTGTTCTGAAAAACGAATCGGATCAACTTCAAGTAATAGAACTCTTGCAAAAATAAAATGAATATGATTATTCTAATTGTAATGGGCGATCGCCCATTACAAAAATCGTCAAAATTAGTTGAATCAGGACTTAAGGCATAAAAAATACTTATGTTATTCTCAAAAATCAAGAAAAAATAATTATTAATAGAAAAAAAATCAGATTTTGACTATTTCTACTAATAAATCATAGGTTTTTTTAGTTACTCCAAACCTTCTCTTAAACTTTTTTGGTGGTAATTTTTCTATTTTTTTAAATTTCATAAGCAAATCTTATACTTTTCTAGTAAGCGATCGCTTACATTAACAAATTTTGACACTTAATTTTAACTGATATTCAATTTTGCAAGAGGTCTAATAATTATTTTCCCATGCTTTCATTTTTCCTTGATTCATTAAACCATAGGGATCAACCATTTTTTTGAATTTAAGTTGTTCAGGTTCGATGTTTTTTCGTCCTCCATCTTCTAAAATATAAGCATGAGGATTAGCGATAAATGCACCATTTTCTTCGTGATATTTGATGATTTCATTTAATCTTTCTTCTGTGGAATATTTGACTAATTGTAAACCGGCAGGAATGGCTTTTCCTCCTACTCTTAAAAATTCTAAGTGCATCATCACTTCATCACCAAAATAATTGTACATTTCTTCAACTTTCTCTAGGGTAAAAAAGAAGGTTTGTAGATAGGTTATATTCGGATCAATATTTCGAGCGTGAAAGGTGGTGTGATTCCAAGTAAATTCGATTAAATTAAGGTTGGTATCTTTAGATAAATCTTGTTGATAAGCAATTTTTCCTTGATATTCATTAACTAATTCTTGCAAAGGATATAAAGAATTTTCGGCTATGCTTAATAATGCACAATTTTCCCCATTAGGTAAATAAGATTTAAGGGCGGTAAAATAACTGGAAATAGGATGAGCATGAATACTAATTAATTTTTTGATAATGCCATCACTATCCCCTAGGGCTTGACCAAATTTTGTACTGGTAATAAAGTCGTCAAAAGTAACGATAATATCAACCCAATTATAACTTGGAGCGAGGGGAATTTCTAATTGAGTAATAATGCCATTTGTGCCATAAGCATGGTTAATTTGTTGAGTTTCATCTCCTTTTAATTCGATGATTTTTGGTTCTTTTTCTAAGGTAACAACTCGAACTTTATTTAAGTTTCCTCTATCTCTTAATTGTCCATAATTTATTGAGCCAATACCACCACTGCCACCGCCAATAAATCCTCCTAAAGTTGCTATTTTATAAGTCGAAGGAATCATGCGTAATTCCCAACCTTGTTTTTTTGTTTCCCTTTCTAATAAACTCATTTTGATCCCTGATTCAACACAAGCAACTCCTGATTTTATCCAGTGAATTTTCTTCATTTCACTCATGTCTAAAACAATGCCACCATTAAGAGGAATACATTGCCCATAATTACCTGTACCTGCACCTCTAACGGTTAAAGGTATTTGATATTTAACACAAATTTGAGCCACTTTTAAAACTTCTTCTTCGGTGGTAGGAATAACCACTAAATCCGCTTTTTTATCCCGTAAAATTGGAGTTAAAATAGGACTAAAATAATAATAATCAAGGGAAAGTTTTTTAACTTGTTGTGGATCTTGAATAGTTTTAATATTATCTAATTCTTTTAATACTAATTGATAGTCAATCATAATATTTTAATAATCACTTTAACAATTAAATTATCATAATTTGGAAGTTTAATAAGGCTTCGAATCTTTCTTATGTTATTTTTATCGGGATTATCTGTAAGGTATAATCTTTGAGTAAGAAGAGCATTTCACGAAATTTAAACCAATGCCAGAAGTAGTTATCTTTCTGTAATACGTAGTAGTTTATGGCTCGACCTACCGCATTACTGCCGTTGTGCTTACCGTGGCTTCAACAACCGTGACAGCTTCAACGACATACGACCTCGGTTTTCGTGTTATGTCTATTTTCGGGAGAACTTCATAGCCCTTTGTCTTGTATTTCCCTCTTGTATTTTCTTATATATTTGTTATAGTTAGTTATGAGATTTTCATGAAAGAATTATCTGTAATCCAAAAGACCTATGACTTGATAAAATGGTATGTACCAATAATTGAGAGACTACCAAAAACCCATAAGTTTACTATCGGATACCGAATCATTAATAATAGACTTTATCGGAAATTAGTAAATCAAGTACAATGAACGATCAAAATTCCTATTTGAAGATCGATCGCCGATATTATTCCTTTTCAACATATAATTAAAAGGGACATTTTTTGCCGTAATTATTAATGAGTCGTGCTAGTAAATTAACTTATGATCGTGGGACATTAATTTTACATCCACCCCCAAGGGGGCAAACATGGATAAATTTTGCGACATGGGATGATAGAATCGAAAAATTCCGGATTCCTGCTATATATTATCGCTCACTGATCGAAACTTTTGAACAAGAAAACATCCATTTTATCGACTCCGCTAAAGAATTTTTCCCCCTCGAAATTCAGTCCAACCTACAAAAAACTCCTTATGCTCATCAAAAAGAAGCCTTAGAAGCTTGGAAAACAGAACAAAGAAAGGGTGTTGTTGTCTTACCAACGGCGGCTGGTAAAACTTATTTGGCACAATTGGCGATCGCCTGTACTCCGAGAACAACTTTAATTGTAGTTCCTACCTTGGATTTAATGCACCAGTGGTATGCACAAATTGAACAGGCTTTTCCCAATATTGAAGTGGGATTGTTAGGGGGCGGTTCACATGATCGATCGCCAATTTTAATAGCAACCTATCATAGTGCGGCGATTCATGCCAAGACTTTAGGAAATCATTATGGGTTGTTGATTTTCGATGAATGTCATCATTTGCCGACGGATTTTTTTCAGGTGATTGCGGAAGAATCCATTGCACCTTATCGCCTGGGGTTGACGGCGACTCCCGAAAGAGGCGACGGAAGCCATAGTTATTTAGACAGTTTAATTGGCAAAGTTATTTATCGTAAAACTCCTGAAGAATTATCAAAAAATACTTTAGCCGAATATCAAGTTATTCCTATAAAAGTCTCTTTAGAAATCGAAGAAAAAAGAAGATATGAACAAGCAATAAAAATTAGAAATAACTTTCTAAAACAATCAAATATTTCTCTTTCTAGTCTCGATGGCTGGCAATTATTCATTAAAGCTAGTGCAAGGACAAATCAAGGCAGACAAGCAATGTTAGCCCATAGAGAATCAAAAGAAATTGCCTCTGGTACTAATGCAAAACTAAAAGTGTTAAGTGAGTTAATTGAAAAACATTATCCTGATAAAATTTTAATTTTTACCAATGATAATACTACAGTTTATCGAATTTCTCAACAATATTTAATTCCCTCAATTACTTATCAAACTCCTGTAAAAGAACGCCATCAAATTTTAGCTAAATATCGTAGTGGAGAGTATAAAATTTTGGCAGCTTCTCATGTACTTAATGAAGGAGTTGACGTCCCAGACGCTAAAATAGCGATTATCCTCTCTGGTACTGGTTCAACTAGAGAATATATCCAAAGATTAGGGAGAATCTTGCGTAAAGCCAACCACACTGAAAAATTAGCGATTCTTTATGAGGTAATTGCGGAAGAAACCTCCGATGAAAAAACGGCAGCTAGACGTAAAGGAGAGGATTATAAAAATAATCAAAACAGTAAAAATACTCAGGGAGAAATTCTATTTTATCCCCAAGATTATAATGCTAATTCTTCTTTCAAAGCCGCCGAATCTAAAGCTAATTGGCAAGAAGATAAATAACCATTTCCTCCTTATCTTAATTCATTAAGTATATATATTTATTACTTGTTAATTTCCTTTCTTTTCTTTCCCTTTTTTATCTGGGGAATGTGGTTGGTAAAACTCCTTTTCTCTTTAATTCATGTTATAATTTCCCTGGGTTTACAGATGTTTTGTCAGGGGTAGTATTCAACTACTCCCAATTCCCCCTTTTTGCTTAAATGCTTGTAAATAGCGTGAAATTATTTCCTCTTATCAATTTTCTGGTGTCTGCTTTTTTTTTAACCAGTTGTAGCAATTATCCCCGATTATTAAGTTTTCCTTTTTCTGATAATAATAAAAGTTTCAATAGTCGTTCATCAGAATTAAATCCTTCTATTTCCGGACAATATATTACGTTTGTCTCCGATCGCAATGGTTCTCAGGATATATTTTTATTTGACGCCAAAAATCGCCGTTTAATTGATTTACCCGGTTTAAATTCCATTGACGAGATTGCTTCAAATCCCTCTATCTCAGAGGATGGACGTTATTTAGTCTTTACTGCCTTAACTCAGGGAAAATCAAGATTATATTTATATGATCGCACAACTCAACAAAAACGCCCTTTAATTACTCAAATAAGAAACGAAATTAGAAACCCAATGATTAGCAGTAACGGTGAAAAAATAGCTTTTGAAATAGCAAATAATGGTCAATGGGATATAGTGGTAGCGGATATAAAAGGAAATGCTTTGAACATACCTGGTAACTTGTTACAATAGACCTCATTACCCTTACCGATAACCTTTGTAAAAAACCTACTCTTGTCAGGTGTGGGAGGTGTGGGAAGTATTGGATCCCACATTCCGCACGTCACTTTGTAAGATGATAAAAGTATTAAAACCAAGCAACTTATTTTGGACAAAATATAAGTAATAATACTCAATATCTTCTTTATTCGCGTTTTGTATTCGCGAACTTTGCTCAAATTAAAATCTCATTGTCAATAACTTCACCTTTAATGAGAATAAATAAACAGAGCAAATCTATCAGTTTTCTATTCTTTATTTATGGTATTATAATTGAGAATGTTTAGACTCTTAAATCCAATAAGTTATCAAGTTATCCAGATAAAATATAATAATTATGACAAGAAATCGGGAAAAAACTTAAAATTAGTTTTCGTTCATTTGTTAGATTTACTATCTGTTTTATTCCTTGATTTATTACTAAATGAATCCCCTGAAAACATTGAAATATCCATCTTAACGTTGGACGTTCCGTTAGTTTTCCCAGCTGATTTTTTATCCCCGTTTTTCTCTCCTTTAATAAGCGACGCACTTCTCTTTGCCCCAAAGAATATACTAACAGACATAACCCCAAAAACACATTGCCATTGTTTCGATTCTTTTTGGGGTTTTTAAAAACACACTATCGGCAAAAAATAATGGATCTTTCAAAAAACTAAAACCTCTTTCTGCGGCCTGTTGCTCTTTATACTTAATTAAAATTTCATCAGAATTAAATTTACTTTTATCCAATCTATTTGTCGCTAAGACAAATCTTCCCGCTCTTTTTTCTAATTCGGCTATTTTCGTTAAATCTGATTTCAAAATAGCCGTAACTTGATAAGTTTTTCCCGATTTTTCTTCCTTCTTTTTCGATTTTTTCTTGTGATTATTTAACTCACTTTCTGTAATTTTTATATCTGTTATGTGATGATATTTTAAAGTCTTATTCAGTCTCAAAACTGTTTCATTAGCTCCCTCTGATGACCTAAATTCTTCCTTCATCAATTTCTTCAATGTTTCTGAGCTTTTTTCTTTTTCTTTCTCTATTTTTTTACTTAGTTTTTCTAAATCTGATTTCTTTCTTTTTTCACTTTCTATTACTAACCATCTTTGCTCAATTTCTCAGGTAGTATTCCTTTTCCGATTAAATGTTCTGTGGCTTTGTCTTTAAAAAACTGTGGAAATAGATAAAGAGGTCGAGAAATAAATCCTAATCCGTTCAGAATAATTGCTTTGGCTATTTGACCTGCTGTCACGATTTCCCTCTCGTCAATACCGAGGGCATCGTTAATAATTTCTTCAATGCCAATTTCATCTATAACTCCAGCAATTAATCCTAAATGATTAATGGTTTGAACTTGTATATCTTCTGAAAATATCATTTCCAAAATTAAATTAAAAACTGAATTTAATTATCCCTTAAACGTTAATACCATTGATTTCCAAGAATTCATGATTGCTCCCCATAATGCCCTTAGTTTTGCTGAGGCGATTCGCATGGGAGAGGAAACTTTTCATACTCTCAAAGCCTTGCTGAAAAAGAAAGGATTAAGTACCGGTGTAGGAGATGAAGGCGGATTTGCTCCCGATTTGAAATCTAATGAAGAAGCCATCGAGCTGATTGTAGAAGCCATATCTGCTGCCGGTTACAAACCTGGCGAAGATATTTCCATCTGTTTAGATCCCGCTACCTCAGAATTATGGCGAGATGGCAAGTACCTGTTCTTTAAATCCACCCAGGAAACCAAAACCCCCGCAGAAATGGTGAAATTGTGGTCAGATTGGGTCAGTAAATATCCCATCGTCTCCCTAGAAGATGGCATGGGGGAAAATGACTGGGATGGCTGGAAAATGCTCACCGATGCCGTTGGGAACAAAGTGGAATTGGTGGGGGATGATTTATTCTGTACTAATCCGAAAATTGTCGCCCGAGGAATTGAAGCAGGAATCGCCAATTCGGTTCTGATTAAGGTGAACCAGATTGGGACTCTCACGGAAACCTTGGAAACGGTAGAACTAGCTCAGAAAAATAATTATAAATGCTTCGTTTCCCATCGTTCCGGTGAAACCGAAGATACGACTATTGCCGATTTAGTCGTCGCCACCAGCGCGGGTCAAATTAAGACAGGTTCTGGTTGTCGAAGCGAACGCATTGCTAAATTCAACCAACTCCTTCGTATTGAAAGACACTTAGGTAAAACAGCTCGTTTTGTGGGTAAAGATGCTTTTAGGTAGGGTTGGCGAAAAAAGTCAATTGGTTGGTGAGAGAAATTCAAAATTCAAAAATTAAGCATTGAATTAATTTCCTAGCTATCTAAAACTTTAGATATTATTAAACTGTAAACTACCGTAAAAAAGGAAAATTAATCAGATGCTGAAAATCGGTATTAATGGATTTGGTCGCATAGGACGTTTAGTCGCTCGCATTGCCATGGATCATCCAGAAGTGGAGATTGTGGGGATTAATGACCTCGTTCCCTCGGAAAATCTGGCTTATTTATTCAAATACGACTCTACCCATGGGAAATATCCGGGACCAGTGATTGCCAAAGATAATGGTATTGAAATCAATGGCAAGCTCGTTCCCTGTCTGGCGGAAAAAGACCCCTCCCAGTTACCTTGGGGCAAACTCGGTGCCGACTATGTAGTGGAATCAACGGGACGGTTTACCACCTATGAAGGTTCAGAAAACCATCTGAAAGCTGGAGCTAAACGGGTGATGATTTCTGCCCCAAGTAAAGATCCCGATAAAATTCCCACTTTTGTGGTGGGGGTTAATCACCAAGATTTTGACCCAGCTAAGGATTTGATCGTCTCTAATGCCAGTTGTACTACAAACTGCTTGGCACCGGTTGCTAAAGTTCTCGATCGCTCTTTCGGGATTACTGAAGGCTTAATGACCACAGTTCACTCCATGACAGCAACCCAACCAACGGTAGATGGACCAAGTCATAAAGACTTACGGGGAGGACGAGGGGCTTCCCAAAACATCATTCCCTCTTCCACGGGTGCGGCTAAAGCAGTGGCACTGGTGTTACCCCACTTGAAGGGAAAACTAACCGGGATGGCGTTTCGAGTCGGAACTCCGGATGTTTCCGTGGTCGATCTTACCTTTAAAACTGAGAAAGCTACTAACTATCAGGAAATCTGCGCAGCGATGAAAGCTGAAGCGCAAGGAGAATTAAAGGGTATTTTAGGCTATACGGATGAACCGGTAGTCTCCAGTGACTTTATCTCTGACCCCCATTCGAGTATTTTTGATGCTGGAGCCGGAATCGAATTAAATTCCAATTTCTTTAAAGTTGTTTCTTGGTACGACAACGAATGGGGTTACTCCCACCGGGTAATTGACCTGATGCTCTTCATGGCCAAGAAAGAAGGACTTTTCTAAAACTAAAACTGATGAAAAACTAAAACTGATGAAACCGTTAAATTTTCGCACTAAAATCGTTGCCACCATCGGACCGGCCTGTAATTCTCCCGAAATGTTGCGCCAGATGCTGCTGGCCGGAATGAACGTAGCGCGGTTGAATTTCTCCCACGGCAGCTACGAAGATCACGGTCGGGTCATCAAGTCCCTGCGTTCCCTGTCAGAGGAGTTAGACTTGCCCCTGACCATCTTGCAAGACCTCCAAGGACCAAAAATTCGCGTCGGGGAACTGCCCCCTGAAGGGATCGAGCTTAAAGAAGGGGCTTCTCTCACCCTCGTTCCCCTGTCGGAGTATAAAGGACAGGAAAATACCGTCGGCATCGACTATCCCTATGTTGCCGAAGAAGCCGAACCGGGTACCCAAGTGCTGCTGGCCGATGGCTTGTTGGAATTGAAAGTGGAGCAAGTCAAGGGGAAAGAAGTCATTTGCCAAGTGGTGGAGGGGGGCCTTCTCACCAGTCACAAGGGGGTTAACTTCCCTACCCTCAACCTGCGGCTGCCTTCCATGACCGAGAAAGATAAAAAGGATCTGGAATTTGGACTTGACCAAGGGGTTGACATCATTTCCCTGAGCTTCGTCCGCAAACCAGAGGATATTCAGGAACTCAAGGCCTTCATCGCTCAAAGAGGCGCCAAGGTTCCCGTCCTGGCTAAAATTGAAAAGCCCCAAGCCGTCGAGAAGATCGAAGCCATTGTGGATGAGTGCGATGCCATCATGGTGGCGCGGGGAGATTTAGGGGTGGAAATCCGCCCCCAAAAAGTCCCCAAGATCCAGAAACAGATCATCAGGCTGTGTAACCAGAAGGGAGTTCCCGTCATTACGGCGACTCAGATGCTCGAAAGTATGGTTCACAACCCCCGTCCCACCCGTGCGGAAGCCAGTGACGTGGCCAATGCCATTATCGATGGGACCGATGCCGTGATGCTCTCGGAAGAAGCGGCCGTGGGAGATTTCCCCGTACAGGCGGTGAAAATGCTCGCCGCCATCGCTACGGATGTTGAACCAGAGATTAATTTTATCAATTACCCGCCGCGCCGCCGGGATAAATCCCATGCCTTAGCCGAGGCCCTCAATGTGGTGGACAAGGTTCTCGACCTGCAATGTATCGTGGCGTTTACGGAAACGGGTCATTCAGCTAAATTAGCTGCTGCCGAACGGCCTCGTGTTCCGGTGGTGGCTTTGACTCCCCACCAGTCGGTCTATCACCGCCTCAATCTCGTCTGGGGAGTGCGCCCGATTTTATTTGCCTACGACGAGCATCCCTCTCTGGAGAAATTGATGGCGAAGATGGAAGCCACCTTAAAACAGCGAAACTTTGCTACTAGGGGAGATTCAGTTTTGATTCTCGGCGGCCTGCCTTTGAGACAAGCCGGTAGCACAAGCTTTCTCGACATTCAGACAATTTCCTGAATGTCAACTCAGAATATCAGAGCGAACCTTTAACTCAACCAGGAAAAATACTATGGCAGACCTAATTAAAAACATACACCTGTGAGGTCAGCTCTCTACCAGGGGACGGGGCGATCGCTTGCCTCAGTCCCATTAGGAGTCAAGACTATATTAAATTAGAGAAAATCGATCATGATAACTAAACCCGAAAAAACTACAGACAGCATCAGTTGTTATGGCATTGCCCGTTCGACTGTTCAAGGGACACCCCTGAGCAATGAAGAAGTTAACAAAATCGATGCCTACTTGCGAGCCGCCCATTATCTCATGGTGGGAATGCTCTACCTGCGAGACAACCCGCTACTCAAAGCACCCCTGAAACCAGAACACATTAAAAATCGACTGTTGGGACATTGGGGTTCTAGTGCCGTTCAAGGCTTTATCTGGGTGCATTTGAACCGGATTATAAAAAAGTATGACCTCAATACCATCTATCTCAGCGGCCCTGGTCACGGTGCCCCCGGCGTAATCGCTCCCTGCTATCTAGAAGGAACCTACTCAGAAGTCTATCCCGACAAGGGCGAAGACGAAGAGGGCATGAAGAAGTTCTTCAAGCAATTTTCCTTTCCCGGTGGCATCGGCAGCCATTGTACCCCCGAAACCCCGGGTTCTATCCATGAAGGCGGGGAACTAGGCTATAGCATCTCCCATGCTTACGGTACCGTGTTTGACAATCCTGACTTGCTCAGTGTGGTGGTCGTCGGGGACGGAGAATCAGAAACCGGACCTTTGGCTACCTCTTGGCATTCCAACAAGTTCCTCAACCCCATCACCGACGGAGCAGTCCTGCCCATTCTGAACCTAAACGGCTATAAGATCAACAACCCCACCATCCTCTCTCGCATTAGCCATGCGGACTTGGAGCACTTGTTCTTAGGCTATGGCTACCAGCCCTATTTCGTTGAGGGTTCTGACCTGCCCAGCATGCACCAGGCCATGGCTGCTACCCTAGACCACTGCGTTGAAGAAATTCACCGCCTTCAACAGGAAGCCCGCAGCACTGGGATCGCCAAATTGTGCCGTTTCCCCATGATTATCCTACGCACTCCCAAAGGTTGGACGGGGCCGAAGGAGGTGGACGGACATAAAGTTGAAGGGTTCTGGCGGGCGCACCAAATTCCGATGGATGGGGTTAAAACCAATCCGGCTCACTTGCAGGCTTTGGAGTCCTGGCTGAAAAGCTACAAGCCGGAAGAGTTGTTTGACAAGACCGGCAAGCTGATTCCTTCACTGAAGGAACTCGCTCCGACGGGCCACCGCCGCATGAGTGCGAACCCTCACGCCAATGGGGGACTCCTCTGCTAAAGACTTACTAATGCCTGACTTTTGGGAATATGGAGTGGAAATGGAACGGCCCGGACAGGTAGAGGTGGAAAATGTCCGTTCTCTGGGTAAATTCCTGCGAGACGTGATGAAGAAAAACATGACCAATTTCCGCGTCTTTGGTCCCGATGAAACCACCTCCAATAAGCTAGATGACATCTATGAAGTCAGCAAGAAGACTTGGTTGGCGGAGTATTTACCAGAAGATGCAGACGGCGGCGAACTGGCTCCCAACGGTCGGGTAATGGAAATGCTCAGTGAACACACTATAGAAGGGTGGACGGAAGGTTACGTCCTCACCGGACGGCACACCTTCTTTGCCTCCTACGAGTCCTTCATTCATGTCGTTGACTCCATGGTCAACCAGCACTGCAAGTGGCTGGAAAAATGCGAGGAACTATCTTGGCGGGCTCCCGTTCCCTCCATAAACCTACTGATTACTGCAACGGTGTGGCGGCAAGATCACAATGGCTTTACCCACCAAGATCCCGGTTTCCTGGACGTAGTTGCTAACAAGAGTCCCTCAGTAACTCGCATCTATCTGCCCCCAGATGTCAACTGCCTGCTGGCAGTAGCCGATCAGTTGTTTGCGCAGTAAGAACAAAGTCAACGTGATTGTCTCGGACAAACACGAGCACTTACAATATCTAGATAAAGAAGCGGCGATCGCCCACTGTACTAAGGGCATTGGCATCTGGGATTGGGCCAGCACTGATGCTGGCTACGAGCCAGATGTGGTGATAGCAACGGCAGGGGACTGTCCCACAATGGAAGCACTAGCAGCCACGGCGATCCTGCGAGAGCATTTCCCCGATCTCAAGGTGCGTTTTGTCAACGTCGTCGATTTGTTCAAGTTGGCCCCGGCAGAAGAACATCCCCACGGACTAACCAATCTGGAGTTCGACAGCCTGTTTACTCCTGATAAACCCGTGGTCTTCAACTTCCACGCCTATCCCTGGCTGATTCACAAGCTAACCTATCGCCGCAGCAACCAGCAACGCATCCACGTGCGGGGCTACAAGGAGCATGGCAACATCAACACGCCCCTGGAGTTAGCGATGCGCAATCAGATTGACCGCTTTAACTTGGCCATCGACGTTATCGACCGCGTTCGTAAACTGCAAGTGGCAGGAAGCCATGTTAGAGAGTGGTTGAAGAATCAGATTATTGAAAACTCCAACTACGCTTACGCCGAAGGCATCGATAAGCTTGAGATTCGTGAATGGAAGTGGCCTTATTAAGTGAGTAAGGTAGAAGGGGATTTTCCCCACATTCCTTTCCTCCAGCAAAGTTGTCTTCTGTAATCTAAAATCTAAAATCTAAAATCTAAAATCTAACCATGAAAGTTGCCGTTTTTAGTACTGAACCCTACGATCGCCAATTTCTCGATGCAGCCAATGCTGCCGCTCAGGGGAATCACGAGTTGGTTTACTTTGAAACCTTGCTCCAACCCAAAACTGCTTCCCTCGCCGATGGCTTTCCCGCCGTCTGCGTATTTGTCAATGACGATGTGGGAAGTGAAACCCTGAAAATCTTAGCCGCCCAGGGCACAAAGCTGATTGCCCTGCGCTGCACCGGGTTTAACAATGTGGATTTGCCCACAGCAGACGAACTGGGAATCAAAGTAGTGCGCGTCACCGTCTATTCCCCCTATTCCGTGGCTGAGTTTGCCGTCGGCATGATTCAACTCCTTAATCGTAAGCTCCACAGAGCCTACAATCGAGTTCGAGATGATAACTTTGCCCTCAATGGTCTGATGGGATTTGACCTGCATGGGTGTACGGTGGGAGTGATTGGAACAGGGAAAATTGGTCTAATTTTTGCCCAAATTATGCGTGGGTTTGGCTGTCATCTTCTTGGCTACGATTTATACCCTAATCCTAAATTTGAAGCCATGGGCGAGGCTCGTTATGTCGATTTACCAGAGCTACTAGGTAATTCAGACATTATTTCCCTCCACTGCCCCCTTACCCCTGAAAACCATCATCTGATCAACGCAGAGACCATTGCGCAAATGAAACCGGGGATGATGCTGATTAATACCAGTCGTGGTAAGCTGATTGATACCAAGGCAGCAATTCAAGGGATAAAATCGGGTCAAATTGGCTACCTAGGCATTGATGTTTATGAGGAAGAAGACACCCTGTTCTTTCGGGATTTATCTGATACGGTGATCCAAGATGACACCTTTCAATTGTTGCAATCGTTTCCCAATGTGGTGGTTACAGCTCACCAAGCTTTCTTTACTCGCAATGCCATCTCCCAGATTGCCAGCACAACCATTGCTAGTATTACTGATTTTGAACAAGGCAAGCCCTTAAAGGATGAGGTAACACCACCAGAAAAATCGGCTGTTAAGGCTTGATTCCCAGTAAGTAAATTCTTCTAATACTAGATTATTAGCCCTATTCTTAATTAACAGATTAACATGGAAAACAAACGACCCGAATTTGGACTAAAAGAAGCATCTGTGATTACTACCGTCACCGAATTGCACAGCTATTTCCGAGACTTACAATCTTATTACAAGATTACTCAAGGGCAACTTCTTAGCCAGCTGGACACAGAAAAAGATTCGGCAACAACAGAGGTCTTAGAAACCAAACTAAGATCAATCAGGCAGAAAATTGACTATTTTCATGTCCTCAACAATGCTATCTCTATCGTTGATACCCTCATTCACACAGAAGCAATGATTGAAGAGCTTCGTCAAGAATAAACGCGAAAAGATCAACAAGACTTAAACAAATCTTAAATCTAATCAGTTTAAATCTAATAAGTGCTGATTTCAGAAACTAATTTTAGTTATTTTTAAGACAAACAATGGCACAACTTATTTTAATTAGACACGGACAAAGCCTGTGGAATGCCGCCAATAAGTTCACCGGGTGGGTAGATGTCCCCTTGAGCGAACAAGGCCGGGCCGAAGCCACCATCGCTTCCTGCAAGTTGCGGGACTATCGGGTGGATGTCTGCTTTACCAGTATGCTATTTCGGGCGATGGAGACGGCGGTAATCTGCCTGACGGAGGTAGATGACATCTGCGGCGGCAAAATCCCTATTATCAAGCACGAAGCCGACGATCCTGAGTGGCACGGTTGGGACAAGTACGAAGGCAATCCCGAGGAAGAATTGCCCATCTTTCTCAGTGCCGCCCTCGACGAACGTTACTACGGCAAATTACAAGGACTCAACAAAGCCGAAACCGCCGAGAAATTTGGCACCGAACAGGTGCATACCTGGCGGCGTTCCTATGATGTCCGCCCTCCCGGGGGAGAAAGTTTAGCGGATACTCGCCAGCGTACTTTGCCCTTCTTCCGCGATCGCATCCTGACTCACCTAAAACAGGGCGATAATGTCCTGGTATAAGAAAGATACGGGTAAAGATTACACTGGGGCAGAAGATCCGGGGGTGCAGTCCGTTGCTACCATCTATAACTATTACAAAAAGTTCGGCTATCAAACCGAAATCATGGGAGCTAGTTTCCGCAATATCGGCGAACTGGAAGAACTGGCTGGCTGTGATCTGCTGACCATTTCGCCCAAATTACTGGCGGAGCTGGAAGCGACGGAAAGAGAACTGACTCGCAAACTAGACCCAGCTAAGGCAGCAACCATGGAGATTGAGAAAATTGCCATGGACAAGGCTACCTTTGAGAAAATGCACGCAGCAGACCCCATGGCGAGTGGAAAGCTGGATGAAGGGATTAAAGGCTTTATCAAAGCTTTAGAAACCCTGGAGCAACTCTTAGCCAAGCGACTGGCACAACTGGAATCTGGGGCAAAAATAGGTCAGGCGAGTACGGAAATTTTTCAAAGTTACGACCTTGACGGCGATGGCTTCATTACCCGGGAAGAGTGGCTGGGAAGTGGTGCAGTGTTTGATGCCCTCGATGAAGACTCTGACGGCAAAATTTCCCCCGATGAAATGAAGAATGGTCTTGGGGGTATTTTCCACTTGGCAAGTACATCAGGTTAAAACGAATTACAAACTACGAATTACGAATTACGAATTATTTCCTTCACCCAAAATCTAAAATGGAAAATCTCTGGCAACGCTATCAAGACTGGCTCTACTACCACGCCGACCTAGGACTGTATCTGGATATCAGCCGGATGCGGTTTGCACCCGAGTTGTTAAAAGCCTTAAAACCCAAATTTGACAGAGCCTTCCAGGACATGGAAGCTCTAGAGGGCGGCGCGATCGCTAACCCCGACGAGAACCGCATGGTAGGGCATTACTGGCTGCGAAACCCCGATCTCGCCCCCACGGCTGACATCCGCAACGAAATTATCAAAGGGATTGATGCCATTGAAACTTTTGCCCAGCAGGTTCACGACGGTACCATCCGCCCCCCAGAAGCTCCCAAATTTACCGACCTCCTGGCCATTGGCATTGGCGGTTCTGCCCTCGGCCCCGAATTCGTGGCTGCAGCCCTCGCCCCTGAACAACCACCCCTCGCCATTCACTTCATCGACAACACTGACCCCGCTGGCATTGATCGCGTTCTCCATGGTCTGGGCGATCGCCTCAAGAGTACCTTGGTCATCGACACCAGCAAATCTGGCGGCACTCCCGAACCCCGCAACGGGATGCTGGAAGCTAAACACGCCTTCGAGGCCCAGGGGTTGAAGTTTGCCCGACAGGCCGTGGCCACGACGATGGCGGGGAGCAAGATGGACCGGCTGGCTCAAGAGGAAGGCTGGCTGGGGGAATTTGCCATGTATGATTGGGTCGGGGGGCGCACCTCGGAACTATCGGCGGTGGGACTGCTCCCAGCTGCCTTACAGGGCATCGACATCCGCACCCTACTAGCGGGGGCGAAAACCATGGACGAGGCCACTCGCGTCCGGGATATTAAGCAAAATCCCGCCGCCCTGCTGGCTTTTTGCTGGTACTACGCTGGGGACGGGCAGGGCAAGAAAGATATGGTCATTCTGCCCTACAAAGACAGCCTCTTGCTCTTCAGTCGCTACTTGCAGCAATTGGTGATGGAATCCTTGGGCAAGGAACAAGATCTAGATGGCAACACCGTCCACCAGGGCATTGCCGTTTATGGCAATAAGGGTTCCACCGACCAACACGCCTACGTCCAGCAGTTGCGGGAAGGCATCCCTAACTTCTTCGCCACCTTTATTGAAGTGCTAGAAGGTCGTGCAGGAGATTCCATCGAGGTGGAACCGGGGGCAACCTCTGGGGACTTCCTCTCTGGCTTCTTGCTGGGGACGCGCCAAGCCCTCTACGAAAATAACCGGGATTCGATTACCGTCACGATTCCCCAAGTAAATCCTACCACCATCGGGGCCTTAATTGCCCTCTATGAAAGGGCGGTAGGGTTCTATGCTTCCTTAGTGAATATCAACGCCTACCACCAACCCGGGGTAGAAGCAGGGAAAAAGGCGGCTGCCTCGATTCTCGATTTGCAGAAGACGAGTGATGGAGGCTCTTAAGGAAACCAAACAACCCCTATCTGTAGCTGTTCTGGCCGAAAAAGCAGGGGCAGTAGGACAAGAAGAAACCGTCTATCAAATTGTCCGCCACTTGGAAGCCAATCGCCGTGGCATTACTCTCACAGGCGATCGCACCCGGCTCGATCGCCTCACCATTGCGGCTAGTTGAAACAGGAAAGCAAAAAAGGAGAAACCATCATGAACATCTCTCAAGCAAAGAAAATAAGTCAGAACGCCACGGTAGAAGATGATCGCACCAGCTTAACCGTAGAAGCTCTAAAACGGGCTTTAATGGATAACCTCTACTATATCCAGGGCAAATTTTCCAGTATCGCCACTACCCATGACTACTACATGGCTTTGGCCTACACAGTCCGCGATCGCCTCTTAGAACGCTGGCTATCCACTGCTGAGACTTATCTCAAGCAAAACGTCCGTGTCGTCGGCTACCTTTCCGCCGAATTTTTACCGGGACCTCATCTAGGTAACAACCTGATTAATTTAGGCATCTATGAACCCGTCAAGCAAGCGGTAGAGGAATTGGGACTCAATCTGCCAGAACTAATCGATATTGAAGAAGAACCTGGACTTGGCAACGGCGGCTTGGGGCGCCTCGCTTCCTGCTATCTCGATTCTCTTTCCAGCTTAGAAATCCCGGCCATCGGCTATAGCATTCGCTACGAATTTGGCATCTTTGACCAGGAAATCCAAGACGGTTGGCAAAAAGCGATTACCGATAAATGGCTGCAATTGGGCAATCCTTGGGAAATTGCCCGTCCGGAAGCCAGTGTCAAAGTAAAATTTGGGGGCTATACGGAGAGCTATACCGACCAAGAGGGTAACTACCGGGTTAACTGGATTCCCAGCTATGTGGTTAAGGGCATTCCCTACGATACACCTATTTCCGGTTACAAAGTTAATACTGCTAATACCATGCGTCTGTGGCGTTCGGAAGCCGTCGAATCCTTTGAGTTTGATCGTTTTAATGTGGGTGACTACTACGGGGCAGTTAACGATAAGGTCAAATCGGAAAACTTGAGCAAAGTCCTCTATCCCAACGATGAACCAATTCAGGGGAAAGAACTGCGGCTGGAACAACAATACTTTTTCGTCTCCTGTTCCTTGCAAGACATGATTCGCATCCATACCATGGACGGGGACAGTGTGGACACTTTCCACGAGAAATTTACCGTTCAACTCAATGACACCCACCCCGCCATTGGCGTAGCCGAACTGATGCGGCTGTTAGTTGATGAATACCACTTAGGTTGGGATCAAGCCTGGCACATTACTCAAAATACCTTTAACTATACCAATCACACCCTCTTGCCCGAAGCACTAGAAAAGTGGGATATTGATTTATTTGGTCGTCTTTTGCCCCGCCTGTTAGAAATTATTTATGCCATCAACCAGCATTTCCTCGACGAAGTCCGGATCAAATATCCTCATGATGGGGAGAAATTATCTTGCCTATCTTTAATTGGCGAAGGAGAACCGAAAACGGTGCGCATGGCGTATCTCGCCACCGTTGGTTCCGGTAAAGTCAATGGGGTAGCGGAACTCCATTCGCAACTGCTTAAAGAGACAGTGATGCACGACTTCTATCAATATTCTCCCGAAAAATTCACCAACGTCACCAATGGGGTAACGCCCCGCCGCTGGATGGTATTGAGTAATCCCCGTCTGAGCCAATTAATCACCACCAAAATTGGCGAAAATTGGGTAAACAATCTCAACGAACTCAAGAAGCTGGAAGGTTCCCTCGAGGATGCCAATTTTCGCCAGCAGTGGTACCAAGTCAAGCAAGCGGTTAAAGGCGATTTAACTGCCTATATTAAGGATAAAGTGGGTATTACCGTCAATCCTGACAGCCTATTTGACATTCAGGTTAAGCGGATCCATGAATATAAGCGTCAGCATCTTAATGTCCTGCATATAGTTACCCTTTACCACCGCCTCAAGGAAAATCCCAACTTAAATATCACGCCCCGCACCTTCATTTTTGGCGGGAAGGCAGCTCCTAGCTACTTTATAGCTAAGTTGATGATTAAACTGATCAATTCGATTGGGGAGGTCATTAATCAAGATCCTGATGTGCGAGATCGGTTAAAAGTGGTATTCTTGCCCGATTACAATGTCACTTTAGGACAGCGAGTCTATCCCGCCGCCGATTTGTCCGAACAAATTTCCATGGCAGGGAAAGAAGCTTCTGGGACGGGATGTATGAAATTCTCCCTCAACGGTGCCTTAACCATCGGAACCCTTGACGGAGCCAATGTGGAAATCCGCCAAGAGGTAGGAGCAGAAAACTTCTTCCTGTTCGGCTTGACAGCAGCAGAAGTAGAAAAGATGAAAGCCCAAGGGTATTATCCCCGAGGCTACTATGAATCTAACCCGGAATTAAAAGCCGTGCTGGATTTAATCGGTTCGGGACTATTTGCCCATGGTGATGTTAATCTGTTCCGTCCCATTGTCGATAATCTCCTCTACGATGATCCCTATATGCTGTTGGCCGATTATCAATCCTATCTTGAAGCTCAAGAGAAGGTATCTCAGATTTACCAAAATCGAGATCAGTGGACGCGGATGTCAATTTTAAATGTAGCACGAATGGGCAAATTTTCTAGCGATCGCTCGATTCGGGAATATTGTCAGAATATTTGGCAAGTAGAACCGGTTAAGATTGAATTGCAGGAGTAAACCCCATTAAGAAAAAAGAGCTATTTAAAAACTTCGGTAGCCAAACAAAAGCAAGAGGAAAAATTGACGATGCCCAAGAAAACCGTAGCAAATTTATCGTTAATCCTACGGTTGATCCTACTTTTAGCTTTATGACTGTTGATTGGGATGGAAAAATCCGCATGGATTGCTCTTCCCCCTACGCCATGGCCAATTTAGTCAAGCTCAAAGATCGCTATGACATCGCCTTTGGCAATGATACCGATTCAGACCGCCATGGCATCGTTACTCCCAGCGCGGGACTAATGAACCCCAACCATTTTCTGGCTGTGGCCATTTGGTACCTATTTAATCAGCGAACCGGCTGGCCAGCCAAGAGTGCCATTGGCAAGACAGTGGTAAGTAGTAGCTTGATTGATCGGGTTGCGGGGGAACTAGGAAGACAACTGTGCGAAGTTCCCGTGGGATTTAAATGGTTTGTTCCCGGCTTATTAGATGGTTCTCTGGGCTTTGGTGGGGAAGAGAGTGCCGGGGCATCCTATCTGCGTAAAGATGGCACCGTCTGGACTACCGATAAGGACGGTCCGATTATGGACCTGCTAGCGGCAGAAATTACGGCACGGACAGGCAAAGACCCCGGGGTACATTACCAAGAACTGACTGCACGCTTAGGCGAATCTTTTTATACCAGAATTGATTCCCCAGCTACCCCAGACGAAAAAGCTCGTCTGAGTCAACTCTCGCCAGCAGATGTCAAGGCTTCTTCTTTAGCAGGAGACACGATTACGGCCAAACTCACTCAAGCACCAGGAAACAATGCCCCCATTGGTGGATTAAAAGTAGTCAGTAAAAATGGCTGGTTTGCTGCCCGTCCTTCGGGAACGGAGAACGTCTATAAAATCTATGCTGAAAGTTTTCAGAGCCAAGCACATCTTGAGCTCATTTTAGAGGAGGCGGGTAAGATAGTAGCTGGTGCTCTTTGATTTTTCTCCGCTAGACTTAATATGTCTTGTTGTATTAGTTTTTATCGTAATTTTAGTGACAAGATGATTATCAAGCTGATTCGTCATGGAGAATCGCAAGCTAACGTGACCCCTGCTAATCAAGAATCCCTAGCGGATCATTTGATTCCTTTAACCGAACGTGGAATTGAGCAGTCCCAGGAAGTGGGGAGCATCTTGGGACAATCTTATCTGCGGGAATCGTTGATTTATACTTCTCCCTTCCTCAGAGCCAAGCAAACTTTGCTCGGCATCCTCGAAGGGGCAAAACTCAAGGTAGAACAGGTTTGCGTTCGCGAAGATCCCCGACTGCGTGAGGTTGAACATGGCTATTTCGATGTCCCCACTCAGCAGCAAATGATTGAGAATTATGGTCATTTTTACTACCGTTACCGAGGGGGAGAGAGTCCAGCAGATTGCTATGATCGAGTGTCGGGGTTTCTTGAAACCTTTGTGCGAAGTGTTAAAAAAACTAGCTCAAAACGCTCCTTAATTATTACCCATGGTCTAGCGTTGCGAGTTTTTGTGATGAGATTTTTACACCTCACAGTTGAACAGTTCGATACGATAGCTAATCCTCATAATGCTGATATTGTCACTTTAGCTCCCATTGAAACCCTCAATTCCCCTCAATTCACGTCGGGACGTTGGGGAGTTGAAGGATTACGTCAATATAAAAACACGTTACATTAATAATTTATTTGAATTTGAATACTGAAACCATGCATAATGTCCTTCAAATGTCCGACTC
Organism: uncultured cyanobacterium; assembly: GCA_963749915.1. Lineage (GTDB taxonomy): Bacteria > Cyanobacteriota > Cyanobacteriia > Cyanobacteriales > Cyanobacteriaceae > Geminocystis. The sequence goes on along the minus strand of CAVVOP010000005.1, from coordinate 171,634 downwards.
CTCCCGCTCCGTATTTGAAGCGTTTAAGGAGCGTCAGTCCTATAAACTGATGGACTGCTGTACCCCAAGGGATGCCGATATCTTTTGGCTGCGTTTTGAGCGATATTTCGAGGATATTTATGATCCCTTAAGAGAAATCTATGGCGATCGCCCCGATTATCACGAGCAGACTGAGGCTCTGTTTGACCAGATGGTGGAAGCGTATGCAGCAAGACCCGAACCTTTGCGGTTACTCGACCTAGAACGACAGTTCACCCCCGATTGGTTTGAGCGCCCGAACATGGTGGGCTACGTCTGCTACCCAGACCTTTTTGCTGGAACCCTCAAAGGCTTGCGAGAGAAAGTCAGCTACCTCGAAGAACTGGGTATCACCTACCTGCACCTGATGCCCCTGCTCAATCCCCGTCCCGCCCCCAATGATGGAGGCTATGCGGTGATGGACTACCGCACAGTCAAGCCAGAACTGGGGACAATGGAAGACCTCGAGGCACTGGCGACGGATTTACGAGAACGGGGTATTTCCCTTTGTGTCGATTTGGTGGTCAATCACACCGCGAAAGAACATGAATGGGCACAGCGGGCCATAGCTGGAGAACAGAAATATCTCGACTATTACTATACCTTTCCTGATCGCAACCTCCCCGATGCCTACGAGCAAAATCTACCGGAAATCTTCCCCGATGAAGCCCCTGGTAGCTTTACTTGGTATCCTGAGATGGCGGGAAATGGTCGCTGGGTTTGGACGACCTTTATGGATTACCAGTGGGACCTCAACTTCACCAACCTCGGCGTCTTTCGGGAGATGATGGACATCATGCTCTTCCTGGTCAATCAGGGGGTCGATATCCTCCGACTCGATGCCGCACCGTTTATTTGGAAACGGATGGGAACCAACTGCCAGAACCAGCCCGAAGTCTTCAAACTGATTCAGATATTTCGGGGACTGATGCGGATTGTTGCTCCTGCCCTTATTTTCAAGGCTGAGGCGATCGTGCCGCCCGATCAGCTACAACAGTATATCGGCGTGAAGACAACCACTGGCAAACAGTGTGAGTTGGCTTATAACAATCAATTAATGGTAATGCTCTGGAGTGCTTTGGCTACCCATAAGGTAACCTTGCTATCCTATGTGATTCACAAACGCAGCCCAGCCCTGTTGATTAATTCCAGCGCAGTCACCTACCTTCGCAACCATGATGATATCGGTTGGGCAATGGCGGATGAGGATCTGGGCGAAATTGGAGCAAATCCCTTTCTTCACCGTCAGTTTCTCAACCAATTCTACACGGGAAAGTTTCCCGGGTCTTTCGCCAAAGGAGCTCTCTTTGGTTTCAATCCCGTCACCAAAGATGCCCGCATCTGTGGTACAACAGCTTCCCTAACCGGGTTAGAAGTGGCACTAGAGAACCAGGATGAGTTAGCCATGGATTTGGCAATCCGTCGCATCCTCCTGCTGCACAGTGCGATTATGTTCCGTGGTGGTATCCCCTTAATTTACATGGGGGATGAAGTGGGCTTATTGAACAATAATGTCTACAAAAACGACCCCATTAAAGCCAAGGATAGCCGCTGGCTGCACCGACCGTCGATGGACTGGATGAAAGCGGATAAGCGTCATGCTCCAAATACAATTGAAGGACGGATTTACCAGGGGCTAATCCAATTAATCAAAGTCCGCAAGTCCACCTCTTTGTTACACAGTTTTGCCCTCACGCATCCGATGTGGACGGACAACGACCATGTCTGGGCATTACGCCGCGATCGTCCAGAGAATAGTATAATGCTCCTGGCGAATTTCGATGACCATTGGCAGTCGGTCAGGGCAGAAATGTTACAGTATGGGGGGTTAAGTGGCAATATCCGGAACCTTCTAACTGAGGGTAGTTCCTTAAATATCTCTGAAGGACGACTCTATCTTGCTCCCTATGAAAGTATGTGGCTGGTCGGCGATCAGTAGTACCTCTATGGGCCAATCGATTTTAGATTTTGAATTTTAAGGATGGAAAAAATGAGCCTGAGAAAACTCAATAATGAAACACTCAATGACCTAGCTGCTCAAATGAGTGTACCGCAATACGATCGCTCTGGGTGTGGCAGTGCTATTGTCCATATTGGTGTCGGGGGATTTCATCGCGCCCATCAGGCAGTCTATTTGGACCGACTTTTTCAAAAATATGGTCCTTCTGAATGGGGAATTTGTGGCGTTGGTTTAATGCCGGGGGATCGCCAAATGAAGGAAGCCTTAGTGCCGCAGGATCTTTTATACACGGTTATTGAAAGGAGTGCTAAGCAAATGGAGGCTTATATAGTTGGCTCAATGGTCGAGTATCTCTTTGCACCAGACAATTTGGATGCCCTTCTGGATAAGATGGCAGGGTCACAGACGAAAATTATCTCCCTTACTATCACTGAAGGGGGTTATTTCTACAGTTCAGCCACCGATGAATTTTTGCTGTCTGATGAGAGCATTCAAAACGATTTAGCCAATCCAGAAACGCCTTCAACTGCCATTGGTTGTATCGTTGAGGGGTTAAAACGGCGAATGGATAGAAGGGGAGCAAAGGTAACTATCCTATCCTGTGATAATTTACCCGAAAATGGAACGGTAAGCCGGAAAGCGATCGAAGGTTATGCTCAAGCACGCGATGCCAATCTTTATCGATGGATTCAAAAGAATGTTGCCTTTCCCAATAGTATGGTCGATCGCATAACGCCAGCGACAACGGATGCAGATCGTCAGGAACTTCGAGAGCATTTTAGCCTAGATGATGCTTGGCCAGTCGTGGCTGAACCCTTTATTCAATGGGTAATTGAGGATAATTTTGCTGCCGGTCGTCCTATTTTAGGAGATGTTGGAGTACAGTTTGTTCCCGATGTCATGCCCTACGAATTAATGAAAATGCAGCTTTTAAATGCCAGTCATTCTTTGATGGGCTATTTAGGGTATCTGGCAGGGTTTGAGTATATTCATGAAGTCGCCAGTGATCAAGAGTTTCGACGCTATATCCTTCGCTATATGGATGAGGAGGTAACGCCGATCCTCGCTCCGGTACCGGGCATTAATCTTGAGGAATACAAGCAGACTCTCCTAGAACGTTTTACCAATCCAAAAATCAAAGATAAACTTACTCGCATTTGTTTCGATGGCTCCAGTAAAATCCCTAAATTTGTGCTTCCTGTCATCCTTAAGCACTTAGACACTGGTGGCCCATTCTCCTGTGCCGCTTTATGTATTGCTGCCTGGTTTCGCTATTTAACTGGAAAAGACGAGAAGGGACAGGGGTTTGAAATCGACGATCCAATGGTGGAACCTCTACAAAAGGCTGCGCTAGAAGGTGGGGAATCGCCGGAAAAGCTTCTGGCTTTAGAAGATCTCTTCGCTCCAAGATTGAGAAGCTCAGATGTTTTCAAAAACGAAGTAGGAAAATTTATGGAGTCACTTTACAGGGAAGGATCTCGAGTAACTCTCCAAAAACTTTTGAGCGGTGAATAAAGATATAGCGAGTCTTATTGGCTATTGTCAAAATCGGGCAATCCAACTTGTCCAGATTCAAGCTAATCCCCAATCTCGCTCCGGCTTTGGCTATAATTTTGAGCCTGTACCTATGATCGCTAACAGGAGGCATTACCTACTCCAGTCAGGGCAATCATGAACAGGCGATGGCGTTTTAGTTCTTGGTGGTTTTCCTTTAAGGCAGTCAAAGACCACCAGTTTTATCAACTTAATTATTTCAATAGTCCCTTTTTTCGATACAGTTTCTAATCTCATTGAGATCCATATACCTGTCAGTGGCGTTGCGTAATTCACGAGCAATCATACCATCAGTGGAAACTACAGTAATATGAGTGTTTTTTGATCTTAATAATTCGATCGCTCTTTCAAAATCGCCGTCACCGCTGAACAACACGACTCGATCATATTGATCAACAGTGTTAAACATATCTACTACAATTTCAATGTCGAGGTTCGCTTTCTGAGAAAAACGCCCTGAGCTATCATCATAGTATTCTTTAAGGATTTTTGTGCGCACGGTATAACCAAGACTGATTAAGGCATCTCGAAAACCCCTTTGATCTTGAGAGTCTTTTAATCCAGTGTACCAAAAAGCATTAATTAACATAAACCCCGATTCTTCAGAAAAAAAGTCAATTACTTTGCGCGGATCGAAAAACCAACCATTTTTTTGTTGAGCGTAAAACATATTATTTCCATCAACAAATATAGAAATTCTGTCTCTAAGCCTGTGTTGGCTAATGTGATGATTATGGTTGTTATGGTTATGATTTATTTCTGTCTTAGTCGAATTAATAATAGTAGTAGAATTGACTTGATATTCTGGATTATATTCTGGACGAGGAATTAGTTGTGGCTTGTTGTTCAACAAATCATTTTCGCTACTTTCCTCCGCAAAATTTGTGCTTGAATTTAGTTCTGAATTTAGTTCTAAATTTTTTTTTTCTAGACTAAAATTGCCATGATTAAGTTCAAAGTTGTGCATAAAAATAACATCTAATTTAATAGGTGAAAATAAAATAAGATAAGCTTTTTAAATAAATATAGTTATGTTTATATTTTATACTAATTTTATAAAAATTAGCTATAAACCCAGACATAAAATAACAAAAATATGTCCTATAAATCACGATAATCTTGATAATTTAGTAACAGAATATACTGTTTAATGGGTAATTAAATTTACGTCTATGGAGAATATATTAAATTATTTGATATGGGTTTTTAGTTATTAAATAAATATAAAAAATAAGAGATAAATAATTTAATGAGAATAATCAATTAAAATTTTCAGGATACGAACACCAATCACTCCAACCCCCTACATATAATTTACAGTGATTAATATTAATGGTTTTCAAGGCAAAAATATCGACACAAGCCGTTACCCCTGAACCGCAATAAACAATAACCTCGTGATAATCTTTATATCGAGACCAAATAGACCTTAATGCTGTCAAAGATTTGAGTTGACCTGTGTCTGTAGTCATATCCTGCCAAAAAACGTTCTCAGCGGATGGAATACTACCAGCTACAGGATCAATGGGCTCAACTTCCCCTCGATAGCGATCGCCTGATCTAGCATCGATAATCACCTTACACTCAGAATTTTGACACTGTTTAACATAATCAATGTCTACAAGCCAATGTGATTCAGTTTGCGGTAAAAACGAGCCCTGAGAAAAACTGGGAATTATATTACTTACGGGGTAATCAAGTTTTGTCCACTCTTGCCAACCACCATCGAGAATAAACACCGGATCATGACCCAAATATTTTAATAACCACCATAAACGAGAAGCAAAGGCAAAACGGGTAGAATCGTAAACCACAACAGTAGTTTTATTTTTAATAATGCCTATTTGTTCTAATTTAGAGGCTAAAATTTGAACATCAGGTAACGGATGACGACCTCCATGATTTTGAATTGGACTTGAAAGATCTTGATTTAAGTGTAAATAATAAGCGTTTTGAATATGACTGTAATTATATCGCTGATAGCCCCAATCCGTTTCAGCCAAACGAAAACGACAATCAATAATTCTGACATTAGGATTCTCGAGGTTATCATTGAGCCATTGTGCCGAGACTGTAGTCTGAGTGTGACTCATTGTTTGTAATAAGAATTAAATAAAAAAGAAATATATAATAAATAAAAACATTCTTACATACTAATGAATTTTAACAGTCAAGAAGCCTTTATAACTAAACTAATCTTGTATTATTAATAGACTTTTTCAAAAATAACCAGAGATGGATAATAGACCTCTCCATAAATTATAATTTTGGCAAGGTAGAATATGAATTGTGAATTTTGAATTGCTTGCTTATGTTAGCTAGAGTTTGGAGTGCCACCATAGTTGGGGTTGATGCAGTAAAAGTTGGAGTTGAAGTTGATGTGTCGGGTGGTTTACCCAAGATTACAGTTGTCGGTTTACCTGATACGGCGGTGCAAGAATCGAGAGAAAGAGTAAAAGCCGCTATCAAAAATTCTGGTTTTGGTTTTCCTGTGCGCAAGATTACCATTAACTTGACACCTGCGGATTTACGTAAAGAAGGACCAAGTTTTGATTTACCTATCAGTGTCGGTATTTTAGCGGCTTCTGAACAAGTTGATCCTCAATTATTGGGAGATTATTTATTCTTAGGAGAAATGTCTCTTGATGGTAGTTTACGTGCTGTAGCGGGAGTCTTACCAATGGCGGCGACGGCGGTTAAATTAGGGTTTAAAGGAATGATTGTGCCTAAAGATAATGCCCAAGAAGCTGCTGTCGTAAAAGGTATAGAGGTTCATGGATTGAGTAATTTAGATGAGGTAGCCCAATTTTTACAACAACCTGAAAGATTTACGCCGACAAAATTAAATCTTCAAGCCGAATTTGAGCCATTTTTTAATAGTATCAATAATTTAAAGGATGTTAAAGGACAGAATCACGCCCGTAGAGCTTTAGAAATTGCCGCTTCTGGAGGACATAATCTTATCTTTGTCGGACCTCCAGGTGCAGGTAAAACCATGTTAGCAAAGCGTTTACCCTCCATTTTGCCACCTTTAGATTTTCAAGAAGCGTTACAAGTGTCGCAAATTTACTCTGTGGCAGGATTACTTAAGGATAAAGGCTCGTTAATACGAGAGCGACCCTTCCGTAGTCCTCATCATTCTGCCAGTGGTGTTGCCCTTGTAGGAGGAGGATCATTTCCCAAGCCCGGAGAAATATCTTTATCACATTATGGCATTCTGTTTCTCGATGAGCTAACTGAATTTAAACGCACAGTATTAGAGTTTTTAAGACAACCCCTGGAAGATGGATTTGTAACGATTTCTCGTGCCAGACAATCAGTTATTTTTCCCGCACAATTTACCTTGATCGCCAGTACCAACCCTTGTCCTTGCGGATATTTTGGAGATACTATTCAACCCTGTACTTGTTCACCACGACAAAGAGAACAATATTGGGCAAAATTATCAGGACCTTTACTCGATCGCATAGACTTACAAGTTGTAGTTAGTCGCCTCAAACCCGAAGAAATGACAAGACAAAAAACGGGAGAAACCTCAGAAACTGTTAGAGAAAGGGTTTTAAAAGCTAGGCAAAAAGCACAAAAACGATTTAAAGGTGAGGAGATTAGTTCTAATGGACAGATGCAATCTCGACATTTACGAAAATATTGCGAGTTGGATGATGCTAGTCGAAATCTTTTAGAAGGTGCCATCCGTAAATTAGGCTTATCTGCCCGTGCGATGGATCGAATTTTAAAAGTTTCTCGCACCATCGCCGATTTAGCAGGAGATGAACATTTAAAGAGTAATCATCTAGCAGAGGCGATACAATATCGTACCATCGATCGAATGCAATAATCTATAGCCACTTTTCGTCCTTGAAGAAGGCAGTCTCCATGAAAAAAAATTTTCACCATCAGAGATGAAAGTTGGCACTTTCAAGTCAGGAGGCAGAGGGCAGAAGGGCTGGTCAAGATAGGCAGGAGAAATTTATTTTGAGATATTCCCCATTTTAAGTAGGATTTCCTATTCCCTGCCCTCACGAAAAATTTTATTGTGGAGTGCTGTTAATTAAGTCCATCACCGCGTCATACTTAGGTGAACCATTTTGATAAGTTGATTCTAATAAGCCCCAGAACCGTATTTACTCGGTTTACCAACATCGCTAAAGTTCAGTAAATAGTCACCTCCCAAGGTTAAACCATTGAGTCATAAATTGTTCGTAAATTTCTCCCATACGAGGATCTCTGTTAGCTTCAGTGAAAAGATCGTTGATACGTCCGTCATCAAATTGGTTGGTGGCAGTACTAGCGGCTAAATGTTGTCCTCCCTCATAAGCAACCAATCAAGATAATCCTTGGCTTTGGTAATATCAGAGCCAAATTTTTATGCCAATTGCAAAGCTCCTCCCGCAGGATTATTAAGAAGAATCCCCCTTGATAATTCGATCAAATAAACTATCAAACCACCATCAGCTTCTTTAACCATGATGTAGTTCTTCTTATTGTTTTTTTACCTAAATCCCACATAACCGGTGATAGAAAGAGAATCAATACCGTAATCTTGGTGAGATTGATTTTCTGTGACCAATTATAATTTAAAGCAGTCTTAAACCATCCCAATATTAGCCCCTTGTCCCGCCATAACCCCAATTACTCTTTCTTTTTCTCCCGTCTGGGCAAATACTTCGTCCCAAATTTGAGTAATTTGAGTAGTCCTGCGACTATACCAATCAGCGACACGCATTCCCTCAGATTGTGCTTGTTCTTTGACCCAGTGGTATTGTTGGAATTGCCCATTCCATACTTCATTAGAATACTCGACATATACTTTTAATTCAGGATCAAGATTATCTCTAACATAGGTGGCAAAGTTGCGCACATAATCATCAGTTGCCATGTGAGGTAAGGTAAACCAAGGATCAGAATCAAGGCGATTGGCTAAATCAACCATAATTTCTACCGGTGCACCTTTTTTATGCCATGTGGCAGAATCCAGTGTCGGACGATCGCCCCATTCTTTTTCCACGGAATTATTAGTTTGCATCCAATCCATGAAACGAAATGCACCAAATGGTTCAATTTTGTCTAACCAATCGGGGTTAAACACTTCTGTTTGATAACTATTTTCGTAAGCCTTAGGAACAACTCTAATATTGCGAATATAATCATCAGGATCGGTTTCAGTTATACTCAATAATACCCCATAATTGGAAGGTTTTATGTTAATGACATCCCTACCTTGAGAAGAAGAAACTGATCTAGCATCCATTCCATATTTGAGAGTTCCTTGTCCATCATATAAAACAACATACTCACCACCGGGATAATTACCATTTTGGCCAACAAAAAATAAGGTGTGTACGTGGGTGAAATCAACATTATCTTCCGCAGTGGGTAAAGAACGAACCCAACCATTTTCATCTAAATCCATTTTATCGTTTTCACCAGTACTCCATACTCCTGGTTTCGTAGGAATCCATTGATTAGCACTTCGGAAAGCATCAATAAAAGGCAATTGACTTGACCAATAACTGATTCCTCCTAAATTAGTGCCTATTTTAAAAGTAGGAGTTTGAACTGTGACATCAACAGTGGCGGTATCTGTAGCTCCATATTCGTCAACAATAGTGTAGGTGAAGCTATCTTGTTGAGTCGAATTATTGGCGGTATAAGTGAAACTGTTATCTCCATTTTTAGTTATGTTGCCATTAGCTGGTTGCGTAAAACTATCAATGGTGAATATATCACCGTCAGGATCACTATCATTGCTCAATACATTGATTGTAATAGGATTATTTTTGGTGGTTGTAACAAAATCATCAACTGCTTCAGGAATATTATTCTTTTGATTGACAGGGGAAATCATGAAATTATCAATAGCCATAAATTCAGTGCTATCAACGCCTTTAGTCGTAAACCTAATAGCTATATAGTCATAACCGATCCCAAAATCAACATCTTGACTAAAATTTTTCCAGTCAAATTCTACATTGGCAATATTTCCAGTATCCAGTAGCGTTTCAAATTCTATTGCTTCGGTAGTGGCACTTACAGGGTCTTTTGTGTTCCAATTACTAAGTTTAAATTTTCCATTAATTCCATAAACTTGTAATCTGAGAGTATTTTTAACTCCTGAATTCGTGGCATCAAAGTTAATAGATTGTAAACCGAGAGTAAGATTGTCATCTTTAATTACTTGAGTTAGTCCACCAGCACCGCTATTATCAGCATAGGCATATCCATTGGTTAAATCTTTATTCCATTTATTATTTTGAGGAACAAACCATCCTTGATCGGCATCGGCAAAACCAGTGCTTCCAAAATTTCTATTAAAGTTCATTGTTGTTTGCTCAAATTGAGAATCTACTACAGGAACAATTATAGGAGATATTTCAGTAACGGTAACATTATCAATAGCCATGGATTCTCCATTTCCCACGCCATCTGTGATAAACCGAAAAACTATATACTCATAACCGATCCCAAAATCAACATCTTGACTAAAAGTTTTCCAGTCAAATTCTACATTGGCAATATTTCCAGTATCCAGTAGCGTTTTAAATTCTATTGCTTCTGTAGTAGCATCTACAGGGTCTTTTGTGTTCCAATTACTAAGTTTAAATTTTCCATTAATTCCATAAACTTGTAATCTGAGAGTATTTTTAACTCCTGAATTCGTGGCATCAAAGTTAATAGATTGTAAACCGAGAGTAAGATTGTCATCTTTAATTACTTGAGTTAGTCCACCAGCACCGCTATTATCAGCATAGGCATATCCATTGGTTAAATCTTTATTCCATTTATTCTTTTGAGGAACAAACCATCCTTGATCGGCATTGGACCAAGATGTTGCACCCCAGTTTCGGTTAAATGTATTTTGGGCTTGGTCAAATAGGGGATCTTGAAAAATATTGGTAAATAACATAGTGGGAATGCCTAAATAAACATAAGCAAAAAAAATTTAAGTTTTTTTCGATATTTATATTGTCCGTGATTTTCTTTTTAAGAACATCCGATAAACTATCGAACTTTTTCCCTTACTCATTAAAAAAAATCCTCATTTTTATTTAAGTAACAATACTCATATTGAGGTTCAATTGTTTGCTAAATATGGCATGTAGCGGAATGACAAGATCTCGTGTCGAAATTCAGCGAAAAGTGAGTTCGAAAATTTTTAGGGACTGAATTCAATACCAGTTCCTTGGTGCCTTGAGTTTTTCGCCACAGATATTAACCAGGAAAAGGCGATGGTTTGCTTCATTAATAACTGACGTTACGCAATAAGAGAATTAATTGTTTTAGTGGGGTATCAGGTATCAGGTATTAGGTGTCAGGTGTCAGGTGTCAAAATACAATTTAGAATTTAGAAAAGATAATTACAACTATGCTGTCTTATTTTTTGACAAAGTTTTGATGTTCAGAAGTATTTAACCCCTGCTGTAAAATTGCTAATACTTGGGCTAAATCTCCCCCAAGTAAGGCTTCTTGAGCTAACCATAGACCTGGGAAATATTCACTACAAATAACGCCTTTTTCATTGGCTTGAAGTGTAATATATTTTCCTTCCCTTAACCGAAACCAATCAAATTCTCCGTCATAAACCCGCCAAACCAAATATTCTTGAACTTGATTACGTCGATACGCTTTTAATTTATCATTTAAATCAATAGAAGCGGTACTAGCTGCAATTTCGACAATTAATTCTGGCGCACCTTCTACATAGCCGTCTTCGCTAATAGTTGATTGTCCATCTACTGTAATTCTTAGTAAAGCATCGGGTTGAGGTTCATTTTCTGCATCAAGACGTACTGTACAATTATCCCCTACTTGAACCCAAGGAGTAGCTGACCAATATGTGCCTAACCAAGTCATAATAATAGCATGGGGTTCTCCATGTTGGGTAATTCTTAAGGGTGATGCCATATAAACAATTCCTTCGATTAATTCGGCTTTTTTGACATGAGGCATTTGTTTATAACGCTGTTCAAATTCTATCCTAGTAAGTTGGTCTCCATTTTCTAGGGGGGGAATTGCATTTTTGGATTTTAATATGGTTTGAGACATGGCAATTACCTTTTAATTAAATACTTGTTGAAAAAATCTTCAGACATTCATGGGTTTCAGTGCTGCATTAGAAGGATATCTATTTACTTCAATGAGTAATTGTCGCTCTGTAATTCGTTCATCTATCCATAATTATTAGAGCCATGCCATAAGGGCAAATATATAATTTTCAACTTCTAAAGCTTTAATTTACAGCTTTTTTCTCTATAATGAAACAGCCCTACTATCACCATGGGGGATCTGATGGTGTTGTGTCGCCCCAAAGTCTTATTTCACCTTTGTTAGTCAATTTTTCCCGGTGTCGGTTGATGAGTTTTACGGTTATAGAGATCGCCATGACCGAGAATATGTAACCTGAGGTTATGTAATGCGAGAGGTTCTTCTGCGGCTACTTGACTCTGATTAGTGTAACTCATAGCTTGGCCATCAACAATAGTAACAGTACCTTTGCCCATAACTTGGATATATTCATTTTGTTGATGAAAAATTGCACAGGTATCTTCATCAATACCGATACCTAATCTTTCGGGGTGATTGGATAAAGCACTCAACAATCTAGCCATACGGTTACGATTATGAAAATGTTGATCAACAATTATTTCAGGAATAATACCCAATCCCATCGCCATATCTACTAAAGCACGATTGGGGGATTCTCCACTACTACCTCCGGCGATCATATGATGTCCCATGACTGCCGCCCCAGCACTAGTACCACCTAATGTAACTTCTCCTAGTTTCACCCGTTGGCGGATTCTTTCCATCAAGGGGGTATCTGCTAACAAACCACAGAGTCTAAGTTGATCTCCTCCTGTCATAAAAATACCAGTACATTTTTCCACATATTCTTGATAATCTTTATCTTCTCCTTGAATGCGATCTCTTACATCAAGTACATTTAAATCTTTTGCTCCCATCTCCTGAAAAATACTCGAGTAGCGATCGCCAATAATACTTGGTTCTCTCGAGGCAGAGGGAATGATTCCGATAATTGCATCCGTACCACCAGCACAATGCCAAAAACGTTGTAAAATTTCCTTGCCGTGTACCTTGTCTTCCGCACCCCCTATCACGAGGACAGAGCTTCTCTGGTATTCCTTCATGTTACTTTTAATAATTCCCTGCTTAGACTAAATTTTAGTATATTCAAGTTTACGGCAATTAACAATCAATTAAGACACCGTTCAATTATAATTAACTAATATAAGCAGAGATCGTAACATTTTTAACCATTACAGTCAATAATTGCCGTGCAGATTGATGTTATTACACTTTTTCCTGATTTTTTCCACTCTCCCCTTCAATGTAGTTTATTAGGAAAAGCCCTAAGCAAAGGTATTGCCACAGTTAACTTAATCAATCCCAGAGACTTTACCACCGATAAACATCATCATGTAGATGACATACCCTATGGAGGCGGTGCGGGCATGGTGTTAAAACCTGAACCGATTTTTGCGGCGGTGGAATCTCTACGGATTTTAGAACCAAGAGAGGTAATATTACTTACCCCTCAAGGAGAAACATTAAATCAGAATTTACTCAAAAATTTTGCCCGTAACTACCAACAACTAGTCCTGATTTGTGGCCATTATGAAGGAATAGATGAACGAGTACAACATTTAGTCACTAGAGAAGTGTCTTTGGGAGATTTTGTGTTAACCTGCGGCGAAATTCCTGCTTTAACCTTGATCAACGGTGTCGTCAGACTTTTGCCCGGTACTGTTGGCAAAGCGGAATCTCTCTATGCGGATAGTTTTGAGGATGGTTTACTTGACTATCCCCATTATACGCGCCCCCCCATATTTCGGGAGTGGGAAGTTCCTCCCGTATTACGATCAGGCAACCATGAAGAAATTGCTAAATGGCGTTATCAACAACAATTAAAAGCCACAGAGAAAAAGCGTCCTGATTTGATGGCAAAATATAATTTAGATTATATTAGCGACTAAGTCTTCGCCATGAAGTAATTGGATTAATAATATTAGTTGGGGTGTTGGTAACATTCGCCGCTAGGACATTGCCCACGCTATTTTGAACAACCCCCACCGTACATCCTGCGGTATTACTGAAATCAAATGTTCTAGCCCACACAGAACCACTAATTAATCCTTGAGACACCCTAACTTCGGCGGCGGGGAAAAGCATAAAGCCATTAATTCTGGTATTCCCTGCCATATTAACCACGTTGGCGGTATGACCACTAGACCAATTTGGGAAAGCGCTACCATCCGCACCATACATTTCGAGATTTGCAGGGGATCCTTGATTAATAAATGTTGTTACCGCCGCAGTGCCAGTATCCGCCGTTAATTCACAACCGTAATTGGGACTCGCATTTGGATCTGAATCTCTGCTACCTGTAGTAGCTAAACTAACTGTAGGACTACTGGTGCCATTACTGCCTGTACCACTCATGGTTATGTCACCTCTGACATAAAGCACTACTTTCTTCCCTGCATCGGGTTCAATCAAAATAGCGGCATTGGCAAGAATAATGGAGTTTCCCACAGGGGCACTACTAGGAATTAAATAATGATAGCGATTATCAGCAGCGGCAACATCCCCCGTTGCTAGCACAGAACCGGCAACAGTTCCACCATTAAAGGCCATTTTGATGGGGTCATTACAACCACTTCCCCAAGCATTTTCGACTCCGCTTTTTCTCGGTAGTCGAATGGTACATGCACTTAAATCTAGATAACCAGTGGTTGCGTCCCCCACGGAGAAGATAGTATAGTTTGGACCAGGAATATTCGGGGGAGGAGGAGGCATCGCTGTGGTTATATCACCGCTTGATGGTGCAGTAGTTCCATCATAAATAGTACTACCGTTCAAGGAATTAGCGGGAAAATCCCCCAAAGGTGGGGCTGAACCGGTTCTTGTGACCACAGCGTTAATTGATCCATTTGAGTGAGGAGCAACTTTTACTGTACCACCGGCTTGTGCCCAGACTCCCGGTATCAGACAGGATGGGGTTATAGGAATTAAAACCTCTAGGCGAGTTGCTACTCCTGTACTACCGATATTCTCACTCTCCATAATTAGGGTTGCAGTACCAGGAACCTCATTACCTGTCCCCGTATCAGACTTGTAAGTGTAACTAATTAATTTATATTGACCATTGGTATTGTAAGTTTGCCAGTCAGTACTAGCCGCAGCCTGAACATCCGCGATTTGTGCGGTTGTCATAGTGCTAGTTGAACTGGGGAGACAAAGGGGAGAAACCAATGAAGCTAAAGGGTCGGAATTCATGTTAGACCATGTTGTTCCCGTATTGCAAGACGAGGGGTTCGTACTCGGGTTGGCACAAAATACCGCAATTTGAGGGTTTTGCAAGAGAAGGTCTATATAACGGCCGACTGCACTTTCGGCAACTGCCATAGCTTTTGCTTGAGACTCCCCTGATATTGCATTAGTTTTTTCACGAGAGCCACTATGTAATGCAAGAAGCCCACCGAAGAACATTAAAATTCCCAGACACATACCTAATAGGAAACCTGCCCCCTTCTCTTCGTCCCTAGGACGACAGAATGATCTGTGAATTAACTGCAGTAATGGATTATTTTGGGTATTTGTTTTACTATTTCTGTTCATCATTAAACTTTCTGCTGAATCTGCCTAAGTACAGAACCTACCTAAGTATAGCAATTAATATCAAACCCGTTCAATATTGTCAAAGTAAGATTAAAAACTATTCTCCATCCTGGATCAGGATTCGACAAAAACGCCAGTCTGGAAGCACTTTTGCCCCCATTTTTTGATAGAAATCGATGGCAGGTTTATTCCAGTCGAGAACACTCCACTCTACTCTCCCAAAATCTCGATTTTTTGCCAAATTAATCAGATAATTTAACAAAGACTTACCGATACCTTGACGACGATATTCAGGCAAAACAAATAAATCTTCTAAATAAATACCAGGTTTAGTTAAAAAGGTAGAATAATTGGTAAAAAATAAAGCAAAACCCACAGACCGATAATTCAATTCGGCAATAATTGCCTCAGCATAAACTTGTTTAGAAAATAAATGTTTTTGCAAACTTTCTACATTTCCTATTACTTGATGGGATAATTTTTCGTACTCAGCTAAAGCCTTAATTAAATCAAATAAACTTTCTACATCCTCAATAGTTGCTGAGCGAATATTTAGGTTTTTATGTTCCATAAAAATTAAAATTCTATCCCCGCTTGTGCTTTAATTCCCTGTTCTTTAAAAGGGTGTTTTATTAGCCTCATTTCTGTGACTAAATCTGCCATCTCTATTAACTCGGGTTTCGCCCCCCTACCTGTTAAAATAACATGAGTATTGACTGGCTTTTCCTTCAAGGTTTTTAATACTTGTTCAAGGTTTAAATAGTCTAGTTTCAAAGCAATATTAATCTCATCTAATAACACCAATTTATACTCAGGATTAAAAATAAAGTCTCTCGCTTTTTCCCATGCCTTCTTTGCCGCTAAAATATCCCTTTCTCTGTCTTGAGTTTCCCACGTAAAACCCTCCCCCATAGCATAAAATTCTAGTTGGTCTGACCACTTTTCTAAAACTTCTTTTTCCGCCGGTTGCCATGCACCTTTGATAAATTGTACGATCGCCACTTTGTAACCATGACCCAAAGATCGAATTACCATTCCTAAAGCAGCTGTCGTCTTGCCTTTACCATCCCCTGTGTGAACAACTATTAGACCTTTTTTATCTGTCATGTTAGCCAGACGTTGATCTTGAATTTCTTTACGGCGTTGCATTTTACGCTTATATTCACTGTCAGTTAGTTGACTATTCATATATTTTATTTCTCTTTATCTTTCTTTTATTATTTTAACGATAAAATAATACCGTAACCCTTTTTTATCAAGACACACACCTGTGTTAGAACAAAAGAACTATGATAATTAAAATCAGATACAAATAAAAAGAAAGAGAATATGCAACAAACCCGTTTAAACTTGTTAATAGGAACATTCATTCGTCAATTTGCTAACTTTTTAGTCAATCCTTGGCGGAAACTGTCCTTAATAATTATCTTTGTCTTATTAGGTTTTTTCCTTGCTAATGCCCTATCTACATCTGCCGGACAAGCGGCACGATGGGATGTAACTATTGCTCTTCTTTTTCTTTTATTCACAGAAATTTCTAGTATCCTTATTTATCGTCGCCCTAGTTCTGAAAATAAATCCCCTTGGTTCGATTTGTTAAATTCCTTAAAAATCGGTTTTGCTTATGCACTTTATTTAGAAGCCTTAAAACTCGGCTCATAAGTAGTTTGAATAGTCTGGATAGTCGAAAGAGAGATTAGAAAATTGATTATACCTTCCAAATATCAACAGGATAGCGAGTCACTAAATCAATAACTACTGCCATTTTTCCAGCTAATTTTCCCGTGGGAATATCTTTTAAACTATCTAATTTTCTAAACAATGCTTCCAGTGTTGAAGCATCAATAATCCAAATATTGGTAAATTTTGAGAGAGTAAAACAAACACCATCGGGAAGTGGACGAGACAGACGATTTTGCCATCTTTGTTTTAATGAGGGCAGTAATTCTTTGAGTACTTCTTCAAATAAAATAGAGGGAAAGGTTAAAAACCTGCCTGAAAGTGCTTTTTGACTAACCTTAGTAGCTTTTACCCACAAGAAACCTTCTCGATTTAAAACGACTATAAATCTTATCATTTTTGTTTAACTTCTCACTAATGAACACAATCTAAATTTTTGGAGAGTAATCGACAAACTAGTAAATTAACAAGTTTAGATTTAAAAGCCTTTGGGTATGTTTGCTGAAACTACCAAAAATAAAATAAAAAGTTAATAAATAATATAGTTAATGATGCAAGATAGAATTCTCATACATATTGGCTATCATAAAACTGGTAGTACTTTTTTGCAGAAATCAGTTTTTTCTCACCAAGAATTTGGTTTTTGTTATCCTTGGTCAAGAGGGGATTATTTTGAACAATTAATTTTGGTTAATCCTTTCACTTTCGATAATCATAAAGTGCGAAAGTTAAAAACAAAATTAAACAATACTATAAACATAGCAATCAAATTACCTCTCAATTAACAGGATTGGATTTGCCAGATTATGGCTACAATTAAAGAAAGTTAAATAAAATATCAATAATTACGCGTTTTCTCTTCTGTTTTCCGGCTTTTTTTAGCTGGTTTGACCATTAATTATTCACTATGTCTTTTTCCCACTTTAGCTTCAGTGGTTTCCGAGATGGTATTACTCATTCATTTACAACAAATACTCATGTCCTATTTTGGTAGTTACAATCAAAGTGATGAGTTTCGATGAGGGAAAAAAAAAGCGAGGGTCAACAAATACGAGTAAAGCACAGTGTCAAGATTATGGATATTGGTAATTTAAGGCAAGAATATACCCGGGAAGGTCTAAGACGCGAACAACTTAAGCAAGATCCTTTTCAGCAATTTGAACTGTGGTTTCAACAAGCTTGTACTATCAATCTCCCAGAAGCAAATGCCATGAGTTTGGCCACGGCTTCAACTACTGGAGAGCCTTCACAACGTATGGTGCTTTTGAAATATTTTGATCGCCAAGGATTCGTTTTTTTTACTAACTACGAAAGCCAAAAAGCACATCAAATTGAGCAAAATGCTCAAGTATCGCTGTTATTTTTCTGGATAGCCTTAGAACGTCAAGTACAAATCTCTGGGAATGCTGTCAAAATTTCCATTGCCGAATCCCTAAAATATTTCGCTACTCGTCCCCGAGGCAGTCAAATTGGAGCCTGGTGTTCGCAACAAAGTACGGTTATCTCTTCTCGTAAAATCTTGGAACTGAAATTTGATGAGATGAAACGCAAATTTCACAACCAGGAGATCCCCCTTCCTTCGGCTTGGGGAGGTTATCGAATTGTGCCTCACCGTTTTGAATTTTGGCAAGGCAGACCCAATCGACTACATGATCGATTTTTATATTCTCGCTCAAATGTTGAATCTGGTTGGGACATTCAAAGATTAGCACCGTGAAAGGTTTTTCATACTTTCAGTAGACTCTGGTTTCCGCTAAAATAAGACGTGAAAAGAAGAATGGACTAGCTCATAATAGTTATATCTAATCGTCTCCCCTGAAATTTGGGTCTTGCGCAATTTTGGTGATGGGGAAGGCAGTCCCCATGAAAAAAAATTTTCACCATCAGAGATGAAAGTTGGCACTTTCAAGTCAGAGCCCACATTCCGCACGTCAAACTGTATAATTTCAGATTATGAAATTAGAGACTGAAAAGTGACTATCAAAAGAAACTCTCAGTATGTTTTTTAAGTAAAAATACTCAGTTACAAGTTAGTTCTCTAAATAATTAAGAGAACTTAGATAAATTATTAGAAAACTAAGCCTATTAAAGGGGTAATTAAATTAAGTTTTTAATGGAATTTTGATGATGATTTCCTCAGAAGAAATACAAGTTCAAACTATTAATCATTTAGGATTACTGCATGGCGTAAAGCTCTTGACGAGAACTATTACTTGAGGAAAGTTCTAGTCTTTCACATTGTTCTACGGCTAATTGATGTAAATTGGTAGCAACTTCTACTAACCTCTGTTTTTCCAGAGATTCAAAGTAGCTTTTACTCATTTGTCCCAAATCATCTTTGTTTAGTTTAGCCATAAAATAAAGTTTAAACTATTTTGTCGGGCATCACTTCCTTTTTTCAATCAAATAACTGCCTATCTCTAATAAGTTATCCTATGATAACCGCTAACATTTCCAGCTTTCTCTAATTTGGGCTTGTTGATTTGACAACCAATTCAGAATGGGGGGGAGTGAACGGTTACGATTGACGTCTTACTAAATTTGCTTGCCCTTACTCGATACAATTATCCCCTCTTATGGTTAAATATTAACCGTGTTTGTAAAATTAAGTGAAGGAACTATTAAAAATAATGGACTTATCAAAAATTCCCGCCCAACCAAAAGCAGGTATTATTAACGTTTTAATCGAAATCCCCGGCGGTAGCAAAAATAAATATGAGTTTGACAAAGATATGAATGCTTTTATCTTAGATAGAGTGTTATTTTCCTCCGTCAAATATCCCTATGATTATGGTTTTGTACCCAATACTTTAGCTGATGATGGGGATCCTCTTGATGGTATGGTGATGATGGATGAACCGACTTTTCCCGGTTGTGTTATTGCCGCCCGTCCTGTTTGTATGTTAGAAATGATTGATGGTGGCGATCGAGATGAGAAAATATTATGTGTACCGGCCGAAGATCCCCGCTATAACCATGTAAAATCTCTTAAAGATGTTGCCCCTCATCGCTTAGAGGAAATTGCCGAATTTTTCCGTAGCTATAAAAACTTAGAGAAAAAAGAAACTCAAATTTTAGGCTGGAAAGATATTGACCAAGTTGCTCCTTTAGTGGAAGAATGCGTTAAAGCCTATACATAAATCGACAATTGACAGTAGTTTTGTCAGACAATAATTGTTAAAACTTCCCTAAAGACGCAAAGGTTGTTTCTTCTTTTTTATGGGGGAGTAGGGGATAGGGAAGAATGTTCCCTAACCACTAATCACTACAAATTATTATGGTTCTACTTTTTCGCCAATCCTTATCCTCTCAAGGTTTGGGGTTTCTCTTGCCATTGGGGGGCCGTTATTAAAAGAATTTTCTCCAGTAGCCAAGGTGCAAGACGTTGCCCCCAGACAGCTAAGTAACTTTGCCATCCCACTAAGATTTCCGAGTCCCCTCTGTGCAGTCCTCTCATGAGTGCAACCGCTACTCTTTCAGGAGTAGTCGCTCTAACCCAGGAGAATAATTTTAACCCTCGTGACATATCGGTATCGGTCAAAGAAGGAAGTAAAGCGATTACTTTTAACTTGTGAGCAGACAATTCGCCCCGCAAGGCTTGGGTAAATCCCAAAATCGCAAACTTAGTGGCCGAATAGGTGGACATGGTAGGGGCAGCCACTTTGCCCATTAAGCTAGAAACATTCACAATTGTTCCCTCTTGTCGGGCCGCCATCCGTCGTGCCATTAAACGAGTGATGGTGTACATTCCCATCAGATTCAAAGAAATTTCTTCGTGAATCTGAAGCAGTTTAGATTGCAAAAAGGGAGTTTGATGGACAATGCCGGCACAGTTCACCAACAAATGAATGGGACCATGATCCCGCCAAGCTTTGGCCACGGCAATATTAACGTCTATGGGTTTTGTTAGATCTAAAGGTATAATTACGACTTCTACTCCATGTACTTCAATTTCGGTAGCCAATTGGGCTAATTTAGTAGCATCACGAGCTAACAACAAAAGACATTTAATGCCATTTTGGGCTAATTCGAGTGCGATGGCACGTCCAATGCCACGGGAAGCTCCAGTAACCAGAGCAGTCTTTCCTTGAATTTTCATGATTGCAAACCTCCTTGGTTTGATTTTTGCTAAAGTTGTTACCCTAGAGCTGATTCACTCAAGATTCAGATAAGACCAAAAGGCTTATCCCATGAGCAAAACAGTGATTTTGGGTTTAACTTTAAAAAATAGAGATTTCTAGGATTCCAGTGATGATTAGGGCCAATAATGCCACTTTTCCATAGCCACCTAGAGTTATGCCCTTATTCCTCCTCAAACGGTTTTCATGTTCTTCTTCTCGTTCCCTAAATTTTCTGTTTAAAGAACTGTAAATATCTAAAGCACCTAGAAAAAAGAATAAGATCGCTAGGGGATCTAGATCTTGGCTTCTAAGGGCTTGTTTTTGACTTAATTGATAGTTGTTCATGTTGATAAACCTCCTGAATTTGATAACTAGACGGATATAATCTGAATTTTCGTGCCAATTGTTTGGCAACGGTTAGCTTAGATCCTATCTAAAAAAATATTAACCGAGGGTGTTGATAACAACACTTTGGTTTTTTTGTCAAGATTTAATTAATAAAGATTAACAATTCAAGAATATTGTTCCCTTTTAGTTCCATTACTGCCATCCCCCGACTTCAGGTGGAGAGTATTACTAACGAATCAAGTAAGGAGAGCAAAAGTTTCACAATCTTTAATTTACAAGGATTACGGCAACTGTAAAGTTTTATTGCGGTATCATTGACAAGTTGAACATTAGCTTCACTTCTCCATCATGATAACATAATGATCATGAGAATAATATAATCTGTCACCTATGGTCTCTATTGCCGTTATAACTATTGGTAGAAATGAGGGCGATCGCCTTGTAAATTGCTTACAGTCATTAAAGAGAGAATTGCCCGAAAATGCCCCAATAATTTATGTTGATTCAGGGTCAACGGATGATAGTGTCAAAAAAGCTCAAGAATTGGGGGTTATAGTCATCAACCTTGATTTATCCATCCCCTTCACTGCCGCAAGGGCAAGAAACACGGGCTTAGAATATATAATCAAACATTATCCTCAAACTGAATATATTCAATTTCTCGATGGTGACTGTGAATTATATCCCCATTGGTTAGAAAATGCGATACCGAAGCTGGACGAAAAAGAAAACTTAGCTATTGTCTGCGGTAGGAGGAGAGAAAAATGCCCCGAAAAATCTCTTTATAATCGCTTGATTGATATGGAATGGAATACCCCCATCGGAGAAGCAAAAGCCTGTGGAGGAGATTCTTTAGGGAGGTTAGAAGCCCTTAAACAAGTTAATGGTTTTGATCTTAGCCTTATCTGCGGAGAAGAACCAGAAATGTGTATCAGACTGCGGGAAAAAGGATGGAAAATTGAACGCTTAGACGTAGATATGACTCTTCATGATGCGGCAATGTTTAAATTTAGTCAGTGGTGGAAACGCTCTATTCGAGGGGGATGGGCGGTAGCGGAAGGTTATTTTATGCACGGAAAACCACCAGAAAATTACATGAAGAAAGAATATTTAAGCGGTTATTTATGGGGTTTAATTGTGCCTCTTTTAACCATTAGTTTGATTTGGATAACCAAAGGATTAAGTTTATTATTACTCTTAGGTTATTTCGTGCTAATGTTCAAAATTTATCGTTATCGCCTCAATTATGGTGATGATAACAAAGATGCTAAATTATATGCTTTTTGGTGTGTTTTATCTAAATTTCCTCAATTTATCGGACAATATCAATTTTTCTTAAAAAAATTAACAAAACAACAAGCAAGGATTATTGAATATAAAATTTAGATTATGATCCTTCTTATCTTGCCATCCCCAGTTCGCAAAAAACCTATGCGAGTAAGCTATTAGGGAGTCGGTAGTCGAGGGATGACTGAAAAATTGATAACTTTTGTTCCTCGTTTCTGTGTTGATAAACTACTACCCTAATTCCTGAAAATTTCTATGGGAGAGGTTGAGACTTCTAATTCTCGATAGATTTGTTTAAAGGTCGGGTGTTTTCCTTGTTGGGATTTTAACATATCCTGAAATTGGATAAACCAATCTAAAGTTTTCTGCGAAATATAACCTGACTCGACTATTAACTCACTTAATTTTTTCGGGGTTAGTAATTGTTGTCGTTTTTGCTGTAAATAATTAATCTGTGAAGGGGAAATTAAATCAGCTTCTTGCATGTAATCATTAATACTACGCACTTCATTGAATTCGATAATCTTCGGTAATTCGTCGGCAAAAAAAGTAATAGTTTTTTGAGATAACAAACCAAAACTTTTGATAACCTGCTCTAAATTTACCTGGTAGTTTTGTTCTTTTTGAGTGTTTAATATCATCGTTAACTCGTCATCAGATAATAACCCCGCATGATTTAATATCATTCCTAAAGGCATCGATTTTAATTCAAGAATGGGATTATTTCTATAAATATCAAGGCGATGTTGCACCACATGGAGAAGAAAAGGAATACTATCAACTAAATAGCGTTTCCATAGTCTTTGTGGTTCGGAAATTAGACGATAAAGCCACTCCAAACCTATATGACTCATCCATTCAGGTGCCCGCCGTTTATATCCAGCCTCGAAATCAATAGCAGCTCCAATGGGTAAAAAAACCTTAATATTAGGTAACAAAGAGCGATATTTAACAATCCATTTTTCTTGTTTCGGTGCACCCACACCAATTACTAATACATTAGCACCGGATTGATTAATCTTATCGATGATAGCCAAACATTCCGAAGGGTTATTTTCAAAACCAAAACTAGGGGATAAAGCACAAACCGCTATTTTTCTGCCTACTTTTCGATTAATCTTATTTGCAGCCCTTCGTGCAACTCCTTTTTTACCCCCAAGAAGAAAAATTTTAATACCTCTATTATACCGATTGTAATGGTAAAAAGCGGGTAGTAAATCTGAGCCGGAGATTTTTGCCGGTATCGGCTTTCCTAAGAATTTGAGGACATACTGAAGGATTTTACCATCACAAACCACATAGTCAGCCATTTTATAAGCCCTGAGAAAATCGGCGTCTTTCTGCAATTTCACTAAATGATCTACATTAGGAGTGACAACAAATCCGCCGTTTTCCGTTAACTTTTTGAGTAGATTCGATAAGGAAATATTATCAATGGAGATGTTAAAAAGGTTTACTTTATTCATGAGAATTCAATGACTTGCAAATCAATTTAAACGAAAACAGGTATATTTTGTCAAATCGATATTTTTTAAGAGTACCACTCAATTCTACTGTTAAGAAAAACTTTTTTACAGTTCATGTATACTAAATGTTTCTTCCTAGATACCATTAGTCAACCCTTCCATAAAATTTCTATGTCAGTATACTTAAGTAATTATATTTACAAATTATACTTGTTAATTTGAAAACATGTTTGAGCTACAATAAAAATCTAGTTATAAAGTCTTTATATTATATATATTATATAATGATTGCATAAAGTTTAAACATTTGTAAAGATTATGTTAAATACAAAAAACCGAGCTATTTTCAAAAAAATTCTCTACACTTAACAAAAGTTACTTAAGTATTAATGATCATGTCTCCTGTCTTCTCGCCATAACCCATTTATTAAGTTCGCCAACAGAATTGTGTTAACTGTTAACTGCCATGATTAATCGTCTGCGAAAATATAACGATATAATTCGCTAGGATCAGGTTCGGGACTGGCTTCAGCAAACTCTACCGCCTCGTCGATATCCTGTTGTACTTTTTTATCAATAGTGTCTAATTCTGATTGGGAAACAATGTTATGTTCTGTTAAATAAGTGGCAAATTTTTTGATGGGATCCCTAGCATTCCAAAATTCTTTTTCTGTAGGATCTCTCAATTCATCGGGATCTGCTAAGGAGTGACCACGAAAACGATAGGTTAACGCTTCAATTAAAGTAGGTCCTTCACCTGACCTAGCACGGGCGATGGCTGTTTGTGCTATGTCTCTCACCGCTAATAAATCCATGCCGTCAACTTCATAACCTTCCATATTGAAAACACTGGCTTTCTTATAAATTTCTGGTTGGGAAGTCGCTCGATCATGTGCCATGCCGATGGCCCATTTATTATTTTCTACTACATAAAGAATCGGTAATTTCCACAATGCTGCCATGTTCAGACATTCAAAAAACTGACCGTTATTACTAGCACCATCACCGAAAAAACATACCGTCACCTGATCAAAATCTTCCCCTAAAGCCTTACGACGATACATACTTTGATAGGCCGTTCCTGTGGCCACAGGTATGCCTTCTGCTACAAACGCATATCCTCCTAACAATTTATGGGGTTCAGA
This sequence comes from uncultured cyanobacterium, assembly GCA_963749915.1. GTDB lineage: Bacteria > Cyanobacteriota > Cyanobacteriia > Cyanobacteriales > Cyanobacteriaceae > Geminocystis. The sequence continues at coordinate 146,415 of CAVVOP010000005.1, read as the reverse complement.
AAACATGTGCATCGAACCACCACGTCCCTTACTACAACCCGTTGCCTTCCCGAAAAGTTCTGCCATTACTTCCTTGGCGGGGACACCACTACTTAAAGCATGGACATGATCTCGATAAGTACTACATACATAATCTTGATCTGGACGTAAAGACTTAATAATACCGCTAGAAACCGCTTCTTGTCCATTATAAAGGTGAACAAAACCGAACATTCTACCACGGTAATACATTTCAGCACACTTATCCTCAAATAAGCGTCCTAAAACCATATCTTCATAATAAATTAAACTTTCTTCTTTAGAGATTTTAACTGTAGAATAGTCAAATTTGGGGAGAGTTCTTTCTTCAGCCATAGTATTTTATTTTAGTTATCCATAACTCATTATTAAGTATCCGTGAATAATAATCAATGGCAAAAGGCAGAAGATAGCAATTATAGTTATTTCAATTAAGATTGAGACAAATATATGTGTTAATTAAGGAGAACGACTATATATATCCGAATCCCGAACTTCAGATAATCCAATACTCAGAAATATGAGTTAAAATTTTCTTGTCTATTACTGAGTAAATGTTAAGATCTCAAATTGGTAAACAAAATTTCCCTGTAATCCCGTAATCCCCATAAAAAGTAAGTCGTGCAAATTTCCTTAGATTACTATCGCATTCTCGGCATACCCATTCAAGCTGAATCAAACTTGATTGAACAAGCCTATCAAGATCGCATTATTCAGTTACCTCATAAGGGCTACAGCGAATATGCCATTACTTCCCGGAATAATTTACTTCAACAAGCCTATAGTGTTTTAAGCAATGAAGAATCCCGTTTGGAGTACGAATCGTCTTTCTTTTCACCAGTTACAGAAGATGAAGATGTCGCGGGGGAGTCAGAGGAAGCAGAAGAATCACTAAGCCTTTCCGATGAAAATTTAGATGTAGTTCAGAATACAGTTATTGAGATTGATGAAAGTTTATTTATTGGCACTCTGATAACTTTCTTAGATTTAGGGGAATATGAGTTAATTTTGTCTTTAAGTCAACCCTATATACAAGATAAAAGCAATTTGAGTAATTTAAGTGATTGAGAAGAAGAACTTACTCAAATTGGGCAAGATTTAGTTTTAAGCGTAGTTTTAGCCTATTTAGAACTGGCAAAAGAACAATGGCAGGAAAAACAATATGAGTTAGCATCTAATTCTCTTGGGGAATCTTATCAATTACTATTTCAAGAGGATTTATTCCCTAGTTTAAGAAAAGAAATCAAGCAAGATTTAGGAAAATTACGCCCTTATCAAGTACTAGAGTTATTGAATAGAGAAGATAGTGATATTGATGGGCGACAAAAAGGCATTAAATTACTCAGGAAGATGTTTAACAGCCGAGGAGGCATCGAAAATCAGATAATAGACGAGTCTGGGTTAGATGTTGACGGTTTTTTACGATTTATTCAACAAATTAGGGTTTATTTAACCCCTGAAGAACAACAAGTATTATTTGAAGAAGAAGCACAACGACCTTCCCCTGCGGCCGGATATTTAGCGGCTTATGCTGGAATTGCTAGAGGTTTTACTGAAAGACGACCAGAATTTATTATTAGGGCAAAAAATAGTCTTATTTCCCTTACCATTCATCAGGATGTTTATTTAGAGCAATCTATTTGTGCGTTACTGTTAGGTCAAACTGCCGAAGCTGAATTTTCTTTAAGTCAAAGTCGAGAAAAAAAGGTAATTGATTATATTCAAGAGATGTCACAAGGATCTCCTGATCTTTTGCCTGGATTGTGCGTTTATACAGAAAAATGGCTACAAACGGAGGTATTCCCCCAGTTCAAAAATTTAACTTCTCAAAACCCTTCCTTGCAAAAATATTTTGCCAACGATCGAGTACAAGCATATTTAGACACTATTACCACTTCCTTAACTAAAGACTTGGAAGATAGTCAAATGTCCTCTTCTCCTGAGTTAGAATTACCCGATGGTGGTGAAACTGTTGGTGATCAATCTTATTCTTTTACGCAATTTAACGAGCTAAAAGATCAAACTGGTTATGAAGAACAAATTATCAACGGAAATTATTCTCAATCGGCTACGGCTGAAGTTAATATAAACTCTAGCGAAGGAGAAAGTCAGGGTATTAGCTTATTGGTGTCGGGGAAATATGAGGGGGACAACGAGGAATTAATTGGTTTTAATGATTTTCTCGACGCGGAAGTAGAAGAAGATAAACAAGATTCTTCTCATAGTGTTATATCTGACACCCATCAAACTTTCCCCAATACTGGTGAAACTAATACTGATTCTGAGGATCAAAGCAACTTGATTATTTGGTTCTTATTAATTTTATTCCTTTCAATTGCGATCGCCTTTGGGGCATCAAAATTATTGCTATCTCCTAAATCTTCCTGGGGTAAATTGGAAATTCCGATTTCTGAACCATTAATAGCATTGCCGCCAACTAATGAAGAAATAATCAATCAAACCTTAAATGAGTTGAATCAAACTACGGCGATGGAAATTATTAATCAATGGTTGAATGCTAAAGCCCAAGCGACGGGTCCCGAATATAATATTAATGGGTTAACGAAAATATTAACAGAACCACAACTATCTCGATGGGTAAGTAATAGCCGAGATTTGAGAAATAAAAACGCCTATCGACGTTATGAACACCAGGTAAAGGTAGAATCCGCTGAAGTTAATCCTCAAGATATAACCCAAGGGATGATTACCGCTAAAATTAGCGAAAAATCTCAGTATTATCGTAATGGTGCATTCATTCCCCGTTTATCTTACCAAGAAGATTTACTTGTTAGGTATGAATTAGTCAAAGATGATGATCGATGGTTAATCAAAAACGTCAAGATTAATGAACAATAAACAATGAAAAAAGAGAATAAGCCATAGTAAATAAATATTTTCTTAATCTATAACTATTAGAGCTGATTCGCTTACTTATCCAATACTCAGGTTAATTTACCGAAACGGCGATCTCGCTTTTGATAATCGAATAAAGCCTGATGAAATTCCTTACGGTTAAAGTCAGGCCAGAGAGTTTGCGTAACATAAATTTCTCCGTAAGCCATTTGCCATAGGAGAAAATTACTTAAACGCATTTCGCCACTGGTACGAATTAATAAATCAGGGTTGGCAATACCCACTGTATAAAGATGATTTTCCAATAAGTCTTCATTAATATCTTCTAACTGTATCTTTTCTTCCTTAACTAAAGAGGCGATCGCCTGACAAGCATGGAGAATTTCTTGGCGACTACCATAATTGGTAGCAATATTAAACTGGATACCCTTATTATGCTCCGTTTGTTTCATAGAATGAGCGATTTCTGCCTGTAAAGAATCAGGTAAAGCCTTTAAATCACCGATAAAACGAATTCTGACATCTTTCGCCATCATTTCTTCTAATTCACGACGCAAAACCCTTTCAAATAAAGTCATTAAAAATTCCACTTCATGGGTAGGTCGTCTCCAGTTTTCCGTGGAAAAAGCATAAGCAGTTAAAACTTTGATACCCCAATCATCACAACAACGCAGTAAATCCTTAAGTGCATCAACCCCCTTCTGATGTCCAACAATACGAGGGAAACCTCGGCCTTTCGCCCAACGCCCATTGCCATCCATAATCACCGCTACATGATGAGGAATCCGTTTTCGATCTAAATCTAAAGGTAATTCAATTAAACTTTGCTTAACACTCATTTTGAATTAATAATAAAATTTTAGGGGCTTTTAAAGATAATAAATAATAGTAATCTGCTTAAATGCACATAATTGCTGATCCTACTAAATTTTATCTTGATTCTTACATCTAAGTCTATCTGAAATGTCAACACAGGACTAGCAAACATCTTTACTTTATACTCTGTCAATCTATCAAGAAAAAAATCATGATTGTTACCTATGACTCAGATGCTTTACTAGTACATAAATACTTAATAAAAGGTGTTAGGGATTCAATACTGCTCGGAAGCGTGCCGAAAAGGTTACTGTGAGGGAAAAGTAAAAAGTAAAAAGTAATAAGTAATAAGTAATAAGTTAGTAATATATAACTTCAGATTTTGAGTGCAAGATCTCAGTATGATAATGAAATACACGCTTTCAAGTCAGTTACGCGGAAATTTTAATACATTTTGTGAGAGAATATTACCACAAAAGAAGATGTTGAGGGCCGGGAGAGTTATAAAGAAGAGACCATGTCGCCCTCAGGTCATTTGTTATCCTTATTGCTCATGGTAGCAGGATTTATGAGTAATTATGATTAATTCAGGCTATACTTTACCGGTTTTTGCCACTGCTTCGGCGGTGGCAGCTTTACAATATTTACAAAATGATTATATACAAAATCAGGTCAATATTGACTTAATTAAACCTGCTGAATTGGCAACTATTAATATTGAACAAATCGCTAAAATAAGTGATAATCAAGCCTTAGCAATTACCAGATCATATCCAGGTGATAATTTAGATTTAACCCGTGATACTCCCATTTGGGCGATCGTAACTTTGACCCCGAATAGTGAAACTAAGTTAATTATTGATGGGGGGGAAGGAGTCGGTAAAATTGTCAATTTAGATCGTAAATATGCTATTTATTCCTATGCACAAAAACTGCTAGAAAAGAATCTATTAGATAATTTAAAAATAGTGGGGATCGTTGATGTAAAAATTATTTTGCCAGAAGGAAAAAAACTCGCTGAAAGAACTTCTAATTCTGCTTTTGGAGTTGTGGAAGGTTTATCATTACTAGGTACAACGGGAATTTCTCAACCTTTAACAAGTAAAAAACAGCTAGAATTATATCAACACAAATTAATAGATAAGGCAAAAAATTTTGATAATTTAGTTTTTTGTATAGGAGAAAATGGCTTAAATTTAGCTACTAAATTAGGCTTTAATTCTGAGCAAATAATTAAAACTGCTAATTGGTTAGGCCCAATGTTAGTAACAGCTTCAGTGGCTAAAGTTAACTCGATTAGTTTATTAGGTTATCATGGCAAATTAATTAAATTAGCAGGAAATATTTTTCACACTCATCACTATTTAGCAGACGCAAGACTAGAAATCTTAACGGCTATTAGTGCCAATTTAGAGTTACCAAATAATATGATTAAACAAATATTTACTGCGGAAACTACTGAGTCGGCATTAGGAATTTTGAAAGATTTTGATCAAGAAAATAATAGTAATTTTACCGAGCAAATTTATCAATTTATGGCGAATAGGATTGAACATAACGCTCAAGAGTATATCAAAAAACATTCTGATCATTTTGTCAAAGTGGGGGCTATTTTATTCGATCGTAAACACAATATAATAGCACTAGGAAATAATGGACAATGGATAATCGAGAATAATAATTTGTTTTAAAATTTAATGGAGATAATATTTTCAAAATCACGATTATAGTTAACGATGCTTCATTCATATTTAGAGAAAAATTAGATCAAAGAGTAAAGGTAAAATTATCTACCAACCCTCCAGGTATTAAACAACCCCCTAAAGATCTTGATTCGTAGGTACTAACTTCGGGGATAAATTCCCGAAAATCCGTTAAGGCTAATAAATTTTTGCCAAAGAAAGAGTATAAAGAATCATCAAAGCGTAAATCTTTAATAGTTGCCACAATTTCCCCATTTTCTACCCAAAAACAACCGTAACGAGTCATCCCTGTAATTCTTCCTTGTCTTTGATCGCTCCAATTGAGATAATGTAAATTGGATAAATATAAACCCGTGTCAATGGCTTTAAAAATATCCTCTTCTGATAAGCTACCCATGGTGACTTCTGGCGATCGCAATCCTTCAAAACTACTAGCACCATTCGATTTTAAGCCATATTCTACTGCCGTGCGACCGTTAATTAAACTATTAACTAATTTACCCTCGACAATCAACAGTAACTCATCGGCAGACATTTCTCCAAAATCATTGAAACGAGGCGTATTGCCACTGTGGAAATTTTCTTTAAGATTGAATAACGGTGACAGATTTTCTCCCTGACGCAAAGAAGCTAAAGCACTATCCCCCTGACGTAAAGAAGCCTCACTGATACCCCCCCAAGAAAACATCGCCAATAAATCTGCCATAGCCGCAGGCGCTAAATAGGTGCGGTAACTGCCAGGTTTAACCTCATGGATAGGTAAATCTAACTGTTGCAACTCTTGTTTATGGTAGTTAATTTGATGTTTATACTTGTCTAAATTCCAATCATGGGCGGAAAAAATACCTTTAATCGCCTTATGATTAGCATTAATTAAGGAATAGTCAATAAAAAAAGAATCCGTTGCAAACCAATGTTTTTGGCCTAAAGAGTTATAGTTTGCCCTAATGATTGAGCCTCCAGTATAGTAACCCGTAAAATCCAAGTTTTGTACCGGGGGTAAAATTGTTTCTATGGCCAAATCAGGAGACAATAAATTACCTTGATAAACTTCGTGGGATGAACCTTGATTTTGTGGTAAAACTATATAAGGATCTTCGGGTAAAATGGCAATTTCACTTCTTAAGTAAGCTAGATTTTCTAAGGCTATCTCAAGATCAATTTCTATGTTTCCAGTAAGAGGAAAATTAGCATGGACATTCCGTTGATTAGTAATTAATTTTAAAGAAACTTCCCCATCAATAACTATCCCCGTTTGCCTAACTTTAGCATGATTAAATCTGATAAAATGACTATGCTCTGCTTTAAGTTGTACAATTAAATATTCATCGTCAGTTAAATTATTAAACAATTTTTCTGTGACTTTATTAAAGGAGTCTTCCCAATTTTGAGTACTTGATAAACTGGACATAATCAGAGATACATTAAATACTAAAACACAACAACATAACTATATTATCTTAACTTAAGAAATATTTAACGAGTTTTTAAATATTAGATATAATGTATTTTTTATTATAGTTAGTATCCCTTTTTTACAGATTATTTATCTTGATTTAATTTATTAACAATAATATAGCGAACCATGAATATCAATTCAGATTTACAAAAATTACCTTTGCCTCCAGGAAGTTTTGGCTTACCTTTTATTGGCGAAACAATTAATTTTTTATTTGATCGCCATTTTAGTCAAAATAAAATTGCTAAACACGGGAATATTTATAAAACAAATATTTTTGGCAATCCCACCGTCACAATGGTAGGAGCAGAAGCCAACGAATTTTTGTTCCGTCACGAAAATGAATATGTAGTGTCAACCTGGCCTAAAACCACTAGGATTTTATTAGGACAAACATCTTTAGCGGTGAAAAATGGCGATTTCCACACCTCTAGGCGGAAAATATTAGTTCAAGCCTTTCAACCGAGAGCATTAGCTAGTTATTTGCCTACTATTGAGGCTATTACTGCAAATTATCTCCAAAAATGGTCAAATTTAGGAGAATTAACTTGGTATCCTGAATTGAGAAATTATACCTTTGATATTGCCGCTAAATTATTCGTGGGGGTTGACAACGGCTCACAAACTCGATTATGTCATTTATTTGAAGAATGGTGTCAGGGTTTATTCAGCATTCCTGTTAATCTACCTTGGACAAAATTCGGGAAAGCCCTAAAATGCCGTGAAGAAATGTTGCAAGAAATTGAGGTTATTGTCAAACAAAGACAAACAGAGGAGAATATTAATTCTGATGCTTTAAGTTTATTATTGACAGCAGAAGATGAAAATGGCGATCGATTAACCTTAGAAGAATTAAAAGATCAGGTATTATTATTATTATTCGCAGGTCATGAAACCTTGACATCGGCGATCGCATCCTTTTGTTTATTAACGGCACAACATCCCCAAGTTTTAGCTAAAATTCGACAGGAACAACAAAAATTAAATTATCAAGTACCCTTTAATTTAGAACAGTTAAAGGAAATGACTTATTTAGAACAAGTTTTAAAGGAAGTGTTGCGGTTAATTCCACCTGTGGGCGGTGGTTTTCGGAAAGCTATTGAAGATTTTAGTTTTCAAGGTTATCATATCCCCAAAGGTTGGACAGTACAATATCAAATTGCCCAAACTCACCAAGATGAGACTATCTACCATAATAAAGGTAAATTTGATCCCGATCGCTTTTCCCCTGAGAATTCTGCCGAGAAACAAAAAAAATTCGGTTTTGTGCCTTTTGGCGGTGGTTTAAGAGAATGTTTAGGGAAGGAATTTGCCCGTTTAGAAATGCGTGTTTTTGCCTCCTTATTAAGCCAAAATTACCAATGGGAATTGTTACCAAATCAGGATTTAACCATGGAAGTTATTCCCACACCTCACCCGAAGGATGGGTTAAAAGTTAAATTTTCAAGTCTTCTACAAAGTTAAACTCAAATCTTGCACCAACTATAAAAGATACTGAGAAAGGAAAATTTAGAATTAATTTCTAATTTCTAATTTCTAATTTCTAATTTCTAATTTCCAATTCCTCATTGCTCATTGCTCATTGCTCATTGCTCATTACTCATTGCTCATTGCTCATTGCTCATTCTTCATTCCTGATAACTTACCCAACAACTCTAACGTAACCCATCCCGGAGTCCATAAATCCCTGTCCTTTAATTGTTTGGCATTAATCCAAAAACGCACACTATCATCACAAGAAGCAATCATCTCCGCAAATACCCATTTATCCTCATTTTTACGATTAATTACTTGAAAATGTCTCCAACCCCACGTTTTTTGTTGAGCAGTCCATTTTGAGCCTAATAAGTGAGGAAATTTTTGTTTGTTAGCCATAATTTTATATATTAGATTAGCCACGAATAATACAGCAAAGACAATTCTAGCGGATTTGATCGGGAAAAAATATTTATTGACAAGGAGTTCATAAAAAAGCTATGATGGTCAATTGTGAGTTTTTGACAAATAAATCTCCATGTCTATAAATGCAAATGCGATAATTAAGTCTATTGAAGCTGGTTATCTGAAAGAAAAAGGCACATTACCCACTATCAATGTTGGTGACACTGTTAAAATCGGTGTTCGCATTCAAGAAGGTGGAAAACAAAGAATACAACCCTTTGAGGGTACGATTATTGCCATGCGTAATGGCGGTATCAATGAAACTATTACCGTGAGACGTGTTTTTCAGGGTGTTGGCGTAGAAAGAGTCTTCATGATTCATTCTCCCGTTGTCGCTAACATTCAGGTTATCCGTCGTGGTAAAGTCAGAAGAGCGAAACTTTACTATCTTAGAGATAGAGTTGGTAAGGCTACCCGCATTAAACAACGTTTTGATCGTCCCCTTGAAGGGAAAACTGCAAAAGCAAAATAGTTTCTCTATTGTCTCCCATAATAAGTCTCTCGTCATACTCAATAAGGTTAGGGAGAAAGTGTCAATGTCTTAACTATTTTCTCGAAGTTTAGCCCCAACTAACCATAAACTGGTTAAAGAATTCTGATACTTGACAAAATTTAACAAAAAAAGTTATAGTATCTAGATATACGTCCTTAGTTCAGTTGGTAGAACGTCGGTCTCCAAAACCGAATGTCAGGGGTTCAAGTCCTCTAGGACGTGTTGGTCTAACCATAAGAGAAATATGTAGTTAACTGACTCTATAATAGGGATTGGATGGCGTTGTTTGCTAGGCATAGCCGCAGAAAAAACGTCTATTAATGAGGAAAATTATTGTGACAAATAAAGAAACTGTCAAGGGGAAAAAGATTACTCCCACTGAGTCTGAAAATGACGGCACTAACAATGCTAATTTTGTAGAGGAAACCAAGCAAGAGTTAGCGAAGGTCGTTTGGCCTTCCCGCCAGCAACTACTCAGTGAATCTGTAGCTGTGATTTTAATGGTTGCACTCGTCGCGAGTTTAATTTATCTCGTGGATAAAGTATTCGGCTGGGCGGCGGGGATGGTGTTTTGATGAGTTTTACTCCTGAAAATGAACCAGAATCAACTCCCACGAAGGTGGCAGTGGGTCAACCCCGTTGGTATGTGGTACAGGTAGCAGCCGGTTGCGAAAAAAAAGTTAAAACTGACATCGAACAACGAGTTAATAGTTTTAATCTTAGCGATCGTGTCTTGGAAATACGAATACCCCAAAGTCCGACGGTAAAAGTGCGTAAAGATGGCAGTCGCTATCACGGGGAAGAAAAAGTATTACCGGGCTATGTGCTAGTGCAAATGATCTTAGATGATGATGCTTGGCAGATGGTCAAAAATACTTCTAACGTAATCAATTTCGTAGGCGCTGAACAGAGAAGGGCTGTAGGTAGAGGTAGAGGTCATGTAAAACCCATGCCATTATCTCCTTCAGAAGTCAATCGTATTTTCAAACAAATGGAAGATGCTGAACCTGTGGTCAAAATTGATATGCAGGTGGGAGATAAGATTGTCGTACTTTCTGGTCCCTTTAAAGACTTTGCTGGGGAAGTGATTGAGGTTAGTACTGAAAGAAGTAAACTGAAAGCACTCCTATCAATTTTTGGGCGTGATACCCCCGTGGAATTGGAATTTAATCAAGTAGAAAAACAAGGATAAAAGGAAACTTTAACAATGGCAAAAAAAGTCGTTGCATTAATCAAATTAGCCTTACCTGCGGGTAAGGCAAACCCTGCACCTCCCGTTGGTCCGGCATTGGGTCAACACGGTGTGAACATCATGGCATTCTGCAAAGAATATAACGCCAAAACCGCCAATCAAGTAGGGATGATTATTCCCGTAGAAATTTCTGTTTTTGAAGATCGTAGTTTTACCTTTATTCTTAAAACTCCTCCAGCTTCTGAGTTGATTAAAACTGCCGTAGGTATTAAAAGCGGTTCCAAAGAACCTAATCGAAATAAGGTAGCTAAAATTACCAAAGCTCAACTACAGGAAATCGCTCAAACTAAAATGCCTGACTTAAATGCTAATGACATTGAAGCGGCTATGAAAATTATTGCCGGAACTGCCCGTAATATGGGTGTTACCGTTGTTGATTAATCATCAACTAATATATTTACCCACGAACCTGGAAAATCAACTAGCACAGTTGACAATAAAAGTAATTTTATCATGGGGAGAGGTGTTAACTTCGTTAGTTTACCCAAGGAGATACATAACGTCAATGAGTAAAAAAGTAAGTCGCAGATTTAAAGAGGCCTTAGCTAAGGTTGAAGACAGGGCCTATGAGCCTTTAGAAGCGTTGCAATTATTAAAGGAAACGGCAACGGCTAAATTTGATGAAACCGCAGAAGTACATATCCGTTTAGGTATTGACCCCAAGTACACTGATCAACAATTAAGAACTACGGTAAGTCTTCCTAAAGGTACAGGACAAACTGTAAGAGTAGCGGTAATTACCAGAGGTGAACAAGTCAAATCTGCTAGTAATTCCGGTGCTGATATAGTGGGGGAGGAAGACTTAATCGACGAAATTCAAAAAGGAATGATGGATTTCGATGTGTTAATCGCTACCCCCGACATGATGCCAAAAATCGCCAAATTAGGTCGGGTTTTAGGTCCTAAAGGTTTAATGCCTTCTCCTAAAGGTGGTACTGTAACTACTGATTTAGCTGGTGCTATTAATGAATTTAAAGCAGGTAAATTAGAATTTCGTGCTGATCGTACTGGTATCGTCCATGTACTTTTTGGCAAATCTTCTTTCCCTGCGGAGGATTTATTATCCAACTTAAAAGCAATACAAGAAACTGTCGATCGTCAGCGTCCTTCTGGTGCAAAAGGTCGTTACTGGCGTAGTATTTATGTTTCTTCTTCCATGGGTCCTTCCATCGAAGTTGATGTTAACGCCTTAAGAGATCTTAAGTTACACGACTAAACAATGGACAATGGACAATTAACTTTTTTCACTGACCTGGTTAAGTTGGGTTAAGGTACACAACTCGACATCATCAAATTATATTTTCTACGTTGATTTGTTGGGTTGCACTTTGCTTAACCCAACCTACCGTTTATTATGATTGAAGCATTAAAATCTAGTCTCATCATTTCCTGTCAAGCACCTAGTGATTCGCCTTTACATGATCCCTTCATCATTGCGGCGATCGCCAAGGCCTGTGTAAAACAAGGGGCAAAGGGTTTAAGAATTGATAGCCCTAGTCATATTCAAGCCGTTAAACAATTATTACCAGGTATTCCCGTCATCGGTTTATGGAAGCAAACGGAGCTTAATTCCTCCGTTTATATTACTCCTCGTTTTGCTGATGCCATTGCCGTGAGTCAAGCTGGGGCTGATATTATCGCCATTGATGCCACTCAAAGAAGTCGGCCTAATGGGGAAACAATGCCGGAAATTATCACCCACATTAAGCAAAAACTGGGTAAATTAGTCATGGCTGATATTGATACCCTTGAAAATGCCATCGCAGCTTCTAATGCTGGAGCTGATTTGATCGGTACTACTCTATACGGTTATACAGAAAAAACACAAGATTTAATTCCTCCTAGTTTTGAATTTATTGAGAAATTAGTAAAAGTCATCGATAAACCGATTATTTGTGAGGGGGGTATAAAAATACCAGAGGAAGTTAAAAAAGCACTTGATTTAGGTTGTTTTTCTGTGGTTGTAGGTACAGCGATTACAGGCATTGATTTATTGGCTCAAAAATTCACTGAGGCCTTAAATTAAGCGAATTAAGATTGTTAAGCAAAACTAGGTTTAAATAATAGATAGACCCCAATTAATAAACCTAAAAGATTCGGTATCCATGCCGCCATAAAAGGGGAAATAACCCCAACTAAGCCTAAACTGCCAATCAAAAAACTAAGAAAATAATAGCCAAAAACGATGGCGACGCATAAACCGAAACTGGTGGCTTTACTGGCGGTATTTGGCAGACAACCTAAAGATGATCCCACCAAAGCAAATATGATACAAACAAAGGGAAAGGACATTTTTTGGGCCGTGCGAACTTGAAACATTAACACATTTTTTTCATCGCCTAATAATCTTAATAATTTAATATATTCTTCGGATTGAAAAATATTCATTTCATAGGGATCTCTACTTTTTGCGGCTAATTCTAAAGGGGTTTTTGATAAAGCAAATTGCGTTTCTTCGAAAAAAGATTCTCTAGCAGTTAAAGGATTAGTTTGAACATCATAAATCACTCCATTGAATAAATCCCATACTTGCAGTTTATTATTCCATGTGCCTTTTTCGGAAATAATTACCTTATTTAATCCTTTTCTTTCTGTCTCTAAAATCGTTAAATATTGCATATTTTCCCCATCGAATTCTTGGGCATAAAATAGAGCTTTTAACTGTTTATGATCATGACCATTTTCTTCTTTTACTTGTATATATTCAGGATAAAAAATATCTTTTCTTAGTAAAAATCGCCTTTGTTCGTTGATTTGCTCTACCAAAATTGTGGTAGCTTGATAGTTAGCATTAGGGACAATTAATTCATTGAAAACAAAGGTTAAAACCGTGACAAATAAACTTAAAATTAGTGCAGGAATAATTAACCGGACAAGACTAGGTCCACAACTTAGCAAAGCCACTAATTCATTGTCTTTACTTAAGCGACTATAAGTGATTAAGGTTGTTAATAACACAGAGACAGGCAAACCATAAGCAATATATTCCGGTATTTTTAGGCAAAAAATTTGTATCGCAGAAATGAATGCTAAATCGGAATTAACAATTTTATAACTTAAATCTGATACTGTGCCGATGGTTACTCCTAAAGCAGAGAAAATTCCCACGCTAAAGAAAAAGGGGGTTATTAATTCTCTTACCAAATAGGCATCCATGATTGATAGCTTAAAATTGCGCATTAAACCTTATATGATAATTTTTATTTATCAAAATTTGATTTCCCAAAAAAAATCTGTTCTTCAATATATCATTAACTTTATCCTAAATGTACCAAAGAACACTTTTAATTAATGAGTTCGGAGTTCAGAGACAAAGAACACAGGCGGACAGGTATGTATTGTTGTTACTTGTCCATGGCGATTACTACCCCATAGGCGTTTAAGTTTAAGAATTTTTGGGCGGCTTGTTGTATATCCTCGGTAGTTAAATTTCTGATTTTTTCGGCATATTCTAAGGCGGGAATGAGACTTTTAACCTGTGAATAATAATAGCCATATAAATTAGCACGATCGCTCGGTTTTTCACTTTGAAAGATAAATTGATTGGCGGCAACTTGACAAACCCGATTTAATTCCTCCTGAGTAACCCCGTTTGCTTGAATATCGGCGAGATGATTAAGAATAGCGTCTTTTACTTGAAGGATATTTTCTTGTGATAGTTGTACCGCAATATAGAAAGCTCCTTGTATTTGATTTGTCATGTTACTGGCAGAAATACGAGTTGCTAAACGGCGATTTTCCCGCAAATCTCGGAATAGTCGGCATAGTTTTCCCTGTCCTAAAATTACCGCTAAAACGTCTAGGGGTAATGTTTCCGATAAATTATTCAATCCGGGTACCCGCCACATTAACATTAAACGAGATTGTTGTAAGGAAGAATCGGTATATTCATCGGTAATAATTTCTTTAAAAGGTGACTCTGGTTGATAATTAATTCTCTCTGGTTGTACATTAATTTTATCGATAGTTAAAGAATTAATGATGGTTTCCGTTAATTCTTCTACAGGTAAATTACCTACTGCTACCACCGTCATTCCTGAAGGTTGATACCATGAATCATGAAAAGATTGCATCTGTTGACAGGTCAAATTTTCGATAATTTCCGTTGTGCCTAAAATTGGACGGTGATAGGGTAAATTAGGAAATAGATTGTTCATCATGCGTTCAGATACTCTCCTAGGAGGGTTATCATGGGATCGCCTAATTTCTTCTAAAACCACCATTTTTTCTCTGTCAAATTCAGGGGAGGGTAAAAGGGGATTTAACACCAAATCTAACTGTAAAGGAAGAATCTGTGCAAAATCTTGAGGTGCACAAGTAAAATAAAAATGGGTATATTCCTGACTTGTTGCCGCATTCGTCACTGCACCTTTAGCTTCTAATAAACGCTCAAATTCCCCACTAGCTAATTTAGCACTACCCTTAAAGATCATGTGTTCTAAAAAATGAGCCATACCATTGATATTATCAGACTCGATGGCTGAACCCACATTAAACCAGATATTAAGGTTAACAGCAGAAACGGTTATTTGTTCAGCAATGATAGTTAAACCATCAGGTAATTCGGTAATGGTGGGAGAATGAACGCAATTAGGTCTAACTAAAGTTAAAGTCATAGCGAATTTTTACTCGATGTTTAAGTTACAATTCCCATTGTATAGTAATTAACAATGAGTTCGGGTTTCGGAGAGGGAGAGACGAAAAGACTAGAACCTAACTTACGCAAATGATTCTTGAAAACACGTAACTGCCGAGGTCTTAAATTTTAGGGAAAAATAATTGTTTCACCATTATATTAAGGATTAAATAAATCTTGGAAAAAACAAATCTTGTGATATACTAGTAAAGTTGTCTAAATTCGCACATCTGGGGTGTCGGGTGTTTCTAAAAACCAGAAATAGAACTAACCCAGATGGAGGATAAACCCGAAACAAGGAGAAAAACAAATGTCAGTAGTTAGCTTAAAAGAGCTTTTAGATTCTGGTGTTCATTTTGGACATCAAACTCGTCGTTGGAATCCCAAAATGTCCCCTTATATCTACACCGCTAGAAATGGTGTACATATTATTGACTTAGTGCAAACTGCACAGTTAATGGAAGAAGCCCATAGTTACGTTAAAAAAGCGGCGGAAAGTGGCAAAAAAGTACTTTTTGTTGGTACTAAACGTCAAGCGGCGGGGATTATCGCCCAAGAAGCCAGTCGTTGCGGGGCGTTCTACATCAATCAACGTTGGTTAGGTGGTATGCTTACCAACTGGGAAACCATTAAATCCAGAGTAGCACGTCTCAAAGAATTAGAAGAATTAGAAGAAAGTGGTGCTTTAGACAGAAGACCAAAAAAAGAAGCCTCTGTTTTACGTCGAGAATTGAATAAACTACAAAAATATCTCGGCGGTATTAAAGATATGCGTCGGGTTCCTGATGTCGTCATTATTATTGACATCCGTAGAGAACATAACGCCATCAAAGAGTGTCAAAAACTCAATCTACCTGTCGTATCTATGTTAGATACCAACTGTAATCCTGAATTAGTGGATTTCCCCATTCCTGCTAATGATGACGCAATTCGCTCTATTAAACTGATTATTGGTAAATTGGCTGATGCGATTTATGAAGGGCGTTACGGTAAAGCCATTAGTGAAGGCAAATTCGATGAATTTGAAGAATCTTTAGCTACTGGGGAAGCTGACTATGAAGAAGATTACGAGGATGAAGATGATGACGAAGATGTTGATAGTGGAGAAGAAGAGTAATTAACTTCCCTGTCTTATAAATTAACGTCAAGGGGCATACATAACAGATTATGTCCCTACTAAGGAACTCAGATAATTTTCATCTGGGTCAATTCATGTAATGATTGTTGTTGATAATTTAAACTAAAAATAATATCATGGCTGAAATATCTGCAAAATTAGTAAAAGAGCTTAGAGAGAAAACTAATGCCGGGATGATGGATTGTAAAAAAGCCCTAGTGGAAAATGATGGTGACATAGCAAAAGCCAGCGAATGGTTGCGTCAAAAGGGCATTACTTCTGCCGAAAAAAAAGCTGGTAGAGTTGCCGCAGAAGGCATTGTCGAAAGTTATATTCATACTGGTGGCAGAATTGGTGTTTTAGTCGAGGTTAACTGCGAAACTGATTTCGTTGCCCGTAGAGAGGATTTCCAAGCCTTAGCAAAAAATATCGCTATGCAGATTGCGGCTTGTCCTAATGTTGAATATGTTAAGATTGCTGACATTCCTCAAGACATTGTTGGGAAAGAAAAAGAAATCGAAATGGGCAGAGATGATTTGGGTAACAAGCCTGAAAACATCAAAGAAAAAATTGTTGAGGGTAGAATCCAAAAACGTTTAGGGGAAATGTGTTTACTCAGTCAACCCTATATCCGAGATCAAGGTATTACTGTTGAAGAATTAATTACTCAGCAAATTGCTAAAATAGGCGAAAATATCCAAGTGCGTCGTTTTACCCGTTTTGTCTTAGGGGAAGGCATCGAAAAAGAAGAAACTAATTTTGCTAAGGAAGTAGCCGCTCAAGCAGGACTAAAATAAATTTATAATTCTGAGATCTTGCACCTTTGCTAAAAGCTCTAAAAATTTAGGTTTTAGGTTTTAGGTTAAGAAAAAAGAAGTAAATTCGAGTTATTGTGGGAAAAGTCCCCCCAATCTATTTCTTAAGAGTAATTGACAATTGGCAATTGACAATAAAAATTTTTAGCAGTGTTGGGTTTTATAATCTTCAACCCAACCTACCATAATTTGATCACCGAAATAGTAACTAGAAATGAGTAAGTCAATCAAGAAATTAAGCAATGATTTAACCGTTTTAAATACTAAAATTCAAGATTTAACTACTAATTTACAAAGTTTATATAAGGATTATTTTCAAAATTTAAGTGTGATTGTTAATCGTCAATTAGTTTTCGCTACCTATCAAATTTGTACTCAAAAATATCCTGATTCTTTTCTCGGTTTAAGTTATCAAGAAAGAACTAAATTACAGGAAAAAATTAGAGGATTAGATGCTATTTTTACTCAAGATTTATTGGATCGTTTAAGGTCAATAGAAGTCCCGCATAATAAATTTATAGAAGATTTTTATACTAATATTATTGAACTTTTTTCTTCTTCAGGAATCACGGAAAATAACCAGGAACCAACTTCTTTAGATCGATCGTATATTAAAGAAAGTGATGTAGAAAATTTACCTATTTCTAAGGATCTTAATCCAGAAGATTTAATCAAATTTCAGCTAGATCTTGAAGATTGCATCGAAGAATCTTTGACGACAATTTCTCACCGTGCGAATAAATATTTACAAAATGCTGGTATCTTACCGAATAAAATACCCAGTAAAATTTTGGAAATGGCATTACAGGGAGAGGAAAATACCTCTGTTGTCAGTGGTTCACCTAATTTATTAAGTCTTTTAGTCGAAAAAGAGGATAAATCAGAAAACTTGAATATTACTTCTATTATCGCTATTTGTTTAAGGTTGACGGAAATTGAGTTTCATCATTCTGGGTTAAATTTAATTCGACAAAAAATTACTAATCTTCTTCAAAAATTAGACACTCTTGATGATGAATACCAAAATATAACTGGACAATATGCAATCGCCCAAGCTGAATCAGCATGGCGTAGTAGTTGGACAGAGAATTGAGACAAAAGTCATAAATTAATTTAATGTCGGGGTGAATGGTATTTAGCCAAAATCTTCAGCAAAAAAGCATTAAGAAAAAAGAACCATGAGTGAAAAAAAAAAGTTATTCCTGATGTTATTATTGGTTTGGGAAATCCTGAAAAGAAATACGAACAAACTAGACATAATATTGGTTTTGAAATAGTCGATTATTTGGCTGACAAATGGGGTTTTAATTGGCAAAAAAATACTAAATTTCACGCTTTATTTTGTGAAGGAATGGCACCAAATCACCGCAAAATTAGATTAGTAAAACCCTTAACTTATATGAATCGATCGGGTCAATGTGTGAGGGCAGTATTAGACTGGTACAAATTAAATGCCAACTCAATTTTAGTGGTTTATGATGACATGGATTTACCCTTTGGAAAAATCAGATTAAGGTTATCGGGTTCTGCTGGTGGTCATAACGGCATGAAATCAATTATTTCCCATGTAGGCGGTCAAAAATTCCCCCGTTTTCGTATCGGTATCGGTAAATCAGGAGAAAAAGAAGCGACTATTGGTCATGTTTTAGGTAAGTTTTCTAAAAGCGAAACTAAAGTGATTCAAGAATTGATGGTATTAACCTATGATGCTATTTGTCTAAGTTTAAGGGATGGAGTTGAAAAAGCTATGAGTCTTTATAATCAAAAATTTGTTGATGTAGAAGATAGCCTTGCTGCTGAGAAGGAGGATAAAAGCTAAGACAGGAAGTTCAGACCCGACCCTTCGAGATTCTAGCCTGCATTATTCATGCAACAAAGCTATGGTCAATTGTCAATATGCTATATCTTCTACGATAATATCAGGAACTATCCCATTACAATCAATTAGGTGAATGTTTTATGTCAAATCAAATTCAATGGATTAACGCCTTATCGACTCAATCTTCTTTAGAGAAAGCCATTGATGAAGTAGTAGCTAAAATACAAGAAAAATTAACTACCACTCCTGATATTGGTATAGTCTTCATTTCTTCTGTTTTTGCCAGTGATTATCCTCGATTAATGCCTCTTTTATTGGAAAAATTGCCTTTACCTTGTGTCATTGGTGGGGGTGGTGGTGGCATTGTGGGCATGAAAAATGATTATCAACCCGTAGAAATTGAAGGAAATCCTGGTTTAAGTTTGACGGTTGCTAGTCTGCCTGATGTAGAGGTAACCCCTTTTCATGTCACCGCTAAAGATTTACCTGATTCAGACAGTGCGCCTGATGAGTGGTGCAAAATGATTGGCGTCGCCATGGAGAAACAACCCAATTTCATTTTATTATCCGATCCTTTTTCTACTAAGATCAATGAGTTATTAGAAGGGTTGGATTTTGCCTATGCAGGAGCGATTAAAGTCGGCGGTTTAGCTAGTGCTAGTACTATGGGTGTTGGTAGTGGATTATTTTATTTTAGTGGCACAGAATCCGACGGTTTATTTTTCACCGAAGGCACAGTCGGAGTTGCCCTTAGTGGAAATCTTCGGGTCGAGTCTATTGTAGCTCAGGGTTGTCGCCCTATCGGTAATACTTATCAAGTTACCCAGGGGGAAAGAAATATCATCTTAGAAATGAGGGATAATGCGGGTAAAACCGATAATCCTTTGAGTTTGTTAAGAGAGTTAATTGCTAGTCTTAGTCAAGAAGATCAAAGTTTAGCCCAATATTCTCTCTTTATGGGTATTGCTATGGATGAGTTTAAATTACAGTTAAAAGCCGGTGATTTTTTAATTCGTAATCTTGTGGGAGTCGATCCTAAGTATGGAGCGATCGCAGTAGGTGACAAAATCAGAGCAGGGCAGAGAATCCGTTTTCACTTAAGAGATGCAAAGGCTTCCGCCGATGACTTGGAAACTTTATTAACGAATTACTGTAACAGCAAATCCGATTCTGCTTCTCCTGTAGGTGCTCTTCTTTTTTCTTGTATGGGTAGAGGAGAAGGATTGTATGGCAAACCTAATTTTGACTCTCAACTATTCCTTGACTATGTAAGGGATATTCCTTTAGCTGGTTTTTTCTGTAACGGTGAAATAGGACCCGTGTCAGGTAACACTTTTTTGCACGGTTATACTTCCGTTTTTGGTATTTTCTCTCAACCCTAAGTAAGTTTAACAATGAATTTGGTAGGGGCGGAATTACCCAGCCCTTACCATAGGTTGAAAAAATCAACCAGGGGGCCATTGCATTGGGCGATCGCCCAAAATATGTAAATGAAGATGAGCGACAGTTTGTCCCCCGTCATTACCATTATTGATTACGACTCGATAACCATTGCTTAAATTAGCAGCGGCGGCGACTTTTTTTACCGTTAACAATAAATGTCCTAATAATGCTTGATCCTCATTTTCAGCACTATCAATACACTCAAGAGGTTTTTTCGGGATGACCAGAATGTGAGTAGGTGCTTGAGGATTAACGTCTTTAAAGGCTAAACATAAATCGTCCTCATAAACAATGTTTGCGGAAATTTCTCGGCGGATGATTTTACTAAAAATGGTTTCACTCATAAATTAAATTGTTAACAGTATTTATTAAGCAAATAAACTATTATAAACCATTAGTTTTTATATAGCCTAATAACCAATTGGCTATAGTTGCCCGACGAGTTTGACGAGGACTAAATTCACCGATTTTGTAACCCTTAAAACCTAATTCTTCTTTTAATAGTTGTTTATTTTCAGGAAGAATAGAACGGGTTAACTTGACGTTGGGTGGACGATGGGCGATAAAATCAGGAGGCTCTGGGTATTCTTTTCTCCAGGATTCTTCTACCTGGGAATTATCCCATTTTTTGTTAACAGAATCATAACGATAACCTAGATAATACCAGATCAATTTATTAACAGTATGATCCTCCAATTTTTCATCGATGATTTGCCTAATAGTATCGTGATTAAGAGGGGGTAAATTATCTATGTCTATTTCTCCATATTACTTAGATTAAAAATAAAGGGTACATTCCCCCCACTACCATTCCCATTGGTTACTAATACTTTGGGCATCTGTGCACCTCCTTCTCTCCATGCTTCGATCGCCTCTTTTTGTAGTACCAAATTACCACCTTGATTGTTCAAAGTTTCAGCAAGCAATCTTTGAGCCTCAGCTTTACCCTTAGCACGGTTAATATCAGCTTGAGCCTGTTGTTCTGCCTCTTGAGCAATATAAACTGCTCTTTGTGCCCGTTGTTCGGCAATTTGTTTTTCTTCTACCGCCCTAGCAAATTCAGGAGAAAAAGTTAAATCGACGACACTGGTATCTAAAACAATAATACCGTATTTTTCCAGACGACTATTAAGGGCATTATCAAAATCATTTTTCAATTCCGTACGTTTAGTAATGGCTTCTTCCACGGTACGTTTAGCCGCGGCAACTTTAAAAGATTCTTGAGTTTGTGGAGCAATAATTTTAGCGACAATATTTTGCAAAGTACCTTGTGTTCTCCTTATCTCCACAACTTTTAACGGATCGAGACGGAAATTAATGGCAAAACTTGCAGATAAATCTTGTAAATCCTTGGTAGAACTTTGGGCCGGTACTTCAAATTTTTGCACAGTGACATCATAAACATCCACGTTAGAGATAATAGGTGGTTTGAAATGAATACCCTCTAATAAAGCACCATCTTGAGCTTTTCCTAAAATACTCAATACTCCTGCTTGTCCGGGATTGATGATGACGAAAGAATTAAAACCTACAAATACCAGTAAAGCGGCCAAAATTCCGGCAATTAAATTAGAAATACTGACGGTTGCTTGACGATCCAATTGTTTATGCTCCTAAAAATTCGATAAATATAGGTTAATTCTAACATTACCTGGGTTTTGTTTCCGTAATGCCTTAATTAACCTAAGTTTCGTTTAAGATCTGATTTTTTCAGCCCAAACTCTCGTAGATAATCCCCAAATGTAAATAAATCCTTCCGCCGCTTTATGATCAAACTGATCGTCACCGCCATAGGTGGATAAATCAGGACTATATAAAGAATAATGGGATCTTCTTCCTACCACGGTAGCATTACCTTTGAAGAATTTAATTCTGACAGTACCACTAACCCGTTCTTGAGTTTCATTAATAAAAGCATCCAAAGCCGCTTTAAGGGGATTGTACCATAAACCTTCATAGATTAAACGACTATATATTTCATTAATATGACCCCGTTTATAGTGGCTGACATCGCTGGTTAAAGTTAGACTTTCCAAATCTTCATGAGCCTTGATTAAGACTAATAAAGCTGGTGCTTCATAAATTTCTCTTGATTTAATGCCCACTACTCGGTTTTCGATCATGTCAATTCTACCGACACCATGATTACCAGCAATTTCATTGATTTTGGTGACAAGGGCAACAGGAGATAAACTTTGATCATCTACTGCAATGGGGACACCTTTTTCAAAGGTAATTTCCACATATTCAGGCTCGTTAGGAGTATCAACGATTGATTTGGTCAAAGCATAGATTTCTTCTGGTGGCTCAGTCATGGGATCTTCCAGAGGACCTGCTTCAATACTACGTCCCAACAAATTGCGATCGATACTAAAGGGGGAAGATTTTTTCACAGGGGCTTCAATACCGAATTTTTCGCCGTAGGAAATAGCTTCTTCCCGACTCATACCCCACTCCCTAGCAGGAGCTAAAATTTTAATATTGGGGTTTAAAGCGGTAATCCCGACATCGAAACGAACTTGATCATTTCCTTTTCCTGTACAACCATGTGCCACTGCATCAGCACCGTATTTTTCCGCTGCTTCTACTAACAATTTAGCAATTAAAGGACGGGCCAAAGCGGTAGACAGGGGGTAGCGATTTTCATATAACGCATTGGCTTTAATGGCAGGAAAAGCATAATTAGTCACAAATTCTTCCGTAGCATCAGCTACCAGGGATTCTACCGCACCACATTTTAAGGCTTTTTCTTGAATAGGACCTAATTCTTCCCCTTGTCCTAAATCTGCCGCTAGGGTGATGACTTCCTTAACACCCCATTCTTTGATTAAATAAGGAATACAAACGGAGGTATCAACCCCTCCAGAATAAGCTAAAACTACTTTATTAGCACGACTCATACAATTTACTCTACTATCGACAGAACTAAGTGGTTATTGTAACAATAAGAGTATTCTTAACCAATTAAAAGTCAAGATTTGCATACTTTTTCTTGATAACTCCGATATTATCTCTCATTTGTCGAATATTTAAGCGAATTTTGCCATTTATCTTGACAATTTTTTTATTATTAGTTATCATCGAGTACGTGGATCAAATCAAATGGGATTGTAGCTCAGCTGGTTAGAGTGCTTGCCTGTCACGCAAGATGTCGCGGGTTCGAGTCCCGTCAGTCCCGTGTTAGTGTATATTGGAACGTTGGTTATTAATTATTAATTAATGATTCATTATTTATTACTACTGATCTGCCAATTTTGAAATGAGGGATAAAAAAATCCTCCAAAATCCAAAATCCAAAATTATCCGTTCCCAGTCCCTCAAAACTATCTTGACAGACCACTACTGGTATTTAAGAATCGAATAAAATGTCCATTCGCCAACAACCGAGGAGAACAGCTAGAATATTGTCCTTACTTAGCTTGAGTCAAATTAGGGGCAAATCAGAACAACTTGGGGATCTAGAAATTAATGATCTGATTCTCGGTGCGATTCGTACTTTATCGATAGAAATTGAAAGTGCTATTGAAACCGCATCGGATGAATTAAATCGCAGTAATGATCAGTTATTTAAAAGTGAAACCCGTGCCACTAATTTGGGTACTGCCAAAAGTATGCTTAAGGATGCCATTATCCTAACTCAAAAAGCTATTAATCGTCTTGGTAGTGTCATTGAAATTCCTGAATTTGTTCAATTATCCCGTCAGCATGAAGTGAGGGAATATGCTTTGGAATTAATTGGTACAGTCGATCGCCGTCGCCTTGAAATTGAAGCTATTTTAAATGAAGTAATGGTAGATTGGACTTTAAACCGTTTAACCCAAATAGACGCAAACATCTTACGTTTAGCGGTTGCTGAGATGGCTTTTCTAAATGTAGATCATAAAGTGGCCATAAATGAAGCGATTGAAATTGCCAAAAATTATTCTGACGACGACGGTTATCGTTTTATTAACGGTGTTTTGAGAAAAGTTAGCGATAAATTAATCAAAATATTAAAGGACTAGATAAGCAGTTTTCTCTTTTTTTTATTTGTTTACTTCTCCATTGATTTGTTTTTTGTTTGTAGTTACCAAGTCTTAACACTGAATACCATGATAGAATGTATATGAAAATACAAAAATTTATTAATAATAAAAGTTTTAACGAAATTGAATAAACGATCACGATGAGGTAATAATTATGTCTGAACGTTATTTTTTTACTTCTGTAACTCGTATTTCCAATCTTCAGCAACAATCCTTTGATATTAATACCTTACCCGAAACTCGGTGGGCTACGGGGGATTATGTGGTTGGTGGAATGATAACGCCTTTATCTCAAAAGGCGATCCTTGAAGATTGTCATGGTCGCATGGTAGAGATAAGTACAGGGACTAAGGTCATCGGAGCTTTAGGAATACGTTGTGCTACTTTGGAGGCGGTGGGAACTTGGCAAAATATTGGAGAAGATGGTCAGATGGAGGCTTTAACAGAGGGAGGACTTTTTGGGAAAGCAACTTCGGTGGCGGAGACAGTAACTAATTTACCGCAGATGATTTATCGAGGTCATGTCATGCGGGGAGGACAAAAGGTGTGTATGAAGGATTTTGTTCCCCAAATCCCTGAAAAAGACTATAGTTGTCCGACAATCATGATGCTTGGTACTTCCATGTCCTCGGGTAAAACCACCATGTCACGCTTGTTAATTAAATTACTCAAAGACTTAAATTTGAAGGTTGTAGGGGTTAAATTAGCCGGTGCTGGTCAATATCACGATATTCTCTCGATGCAAGATGCGGGTGCGGATGTTATCTTTGATTTTGTTGATGTGGGACTACCTTCAACGATTTGCCCGGCAGAAGAATATCAAATTGCGATGAGTCGCCTATTATCCTTGGTAGCTCAAGACAAGCCTGATGTAGTGATTGCTGAAATTGGAGCTTCCCCTTTTGAACCTTATAATGGTTCAATTGTCTTAGAGAAGATTAAACCACAAATTTGCCTGACGGTTTTATGTGCTAGTGATCCTTATGGGGTGTTGGGTATAACCCAAAATTTCCATCTGACTCCGGATCTGATTAGTGGTATTGTCACCAGTACCACTGCGGGAGTGGAATTAGTGGAGAAATTGACAGGGATTCCAGGGATTTGCCCTACAGATGACCATGCACTGGCGAAGTTAATGCCTATCCTCCGCGAAAAATTGCCTTTGTTGTCGGGTTGTAGCAGTAAAGAAGAGAATTAAGTAGATAATGCTTTTATGCTATGGAAGCCTTGGGGTCAGTTTCAGCCTCGACGGCAAGACATGATTTACTTTAGTTAAAGTTATGCCTATCATAGAACAAACTCAAACTCATCCCACTTGTACTCGATAACGACTCATTTGCTCACTGTCCTTTCCGTAAACCCCTTCAATTTGCTGATGGCAACAATCGATGGCAAATTCCTCAAATTCTTCTAGGGGTAGATCATACATCTCATGGAAAATATCTGGTTTTACCCGACAAAAACGGGGGCGATCGTCATATATTTGACATTTTCTTGAGTCTTTATCGTAATTAAGACACCAACCATCTTCCCCCACCATCCCGAGATATAACTCTAATTCCGATTCGGTAAGATAATCCTCTAAATCTGGGCGATCACTGGGATCTAAATGACAACAAGCACCACATTTTTCAAGACAACGCCATTTACTCATAAAGCAAGAAAATTTGTAACAAAACTTAATAATATTTGAACGATTTTTTCAATAAATAAAGCAACCTTTCCTAGTATCATATATCTTGTTAGATTTGAAATTAAACATTTAAGATTATTATTTAAAGAACTAGGAGTCAGTATGGATTTTATTACAAATCTTTTTAGCGGTTTAGATTTTCAAGTTATTTTACAATTAACCTCCGTGGGTTTGATTTTAATTGCAGGTCCAGTAATCGTTTTCATTCTCTATGCCTTGCGTGGAGACCTGTAATATTAAGTAATAAGCTCCTGACGGAGCGAAGCCAGAGGGCGGGAGGCAGCTGACAAGGGTAGGTTTTTAACATTTGGGTTGAGACAAGACAAGGAAGGAATGAGGGACAGCTGACAAGGAAGAGAATACAAGGGGAAAATGGTCTTTTCAGCAATTCTTGTGTTACTTATAAACAAATATTTCTTAGAGAATTTCTCTCTTCCTTCTTCCTTGTCCACCTTGTCTATCCCCCACCAGAACGCCATTGTAAGAAACCTTACCCTGTGAGGGGACAACAATTAGTTGAGTTTGGGGAGATTATTATATTAACACGGGAACGGGGGTTTCCCAACGTTGAACGGCTTTGCCGATTACCGCTAATTCTGGGATTAAGCGATCGAAAGCATCGGGAGTCAAGGATTGTGGCCCGTCAGATAAAGCCTTAGCAGGATTGGGGTGAACTTCTATCATTAAGGAATCCGCCCCCGCGGCGATGGCAGCCATAGCCATACTGGGAACATATTCGGCCTTACCAGTACCATGACTAGGATCTATCATAATTGGTAAGTGAGTTAAAGAACGTAACACAGGAATTACAGATAAATCGAGAACGTTACGGGCAAATTCTCGATCAAAAGTACGAATACCTCTTTCACAAAGGATAACATCAGTATTCCCCGCCGCAAGAATATACTCCGCCGCCATTAACCATTCAGAAATAGTGGCCGACATACCTCTTTTGAGCAATACAGGTTTAGATTGAGCACCCACTTTTTTTAAGAGAGAGAAGTTTTGCATATTTCTCGCCCCAACTTGGACGATGTCCGCAACTTCGGCAATTTTATCTAAATCGGCGGTGTCCATGACCTCAGTGACAATACCTAAGCCAGAAGCGTCTCTAGCGGCGGCTAATAATTCTAAAGCACTTTCACCATGTCCTTGAAAGTCATAGGGAGAAGTACGAGGTTTATAAGCCCCTCCTCTTAAAAATTTCGCCCCGGCTGCTTTAACTCTTTTAGCGGTTTCGATGATCATTTCCTCGTTTTCTACCGAACAAGGACCCGCGACGATAACGACAGGGTGATTAAGTCCAAAAACAACATCACCATTGGGAGTAGGTACAACTACATCGCTAGGTTGTCCGTGACGATAATCTAAACTAACACGTTTGAAAGGTTTTTCAACTCTTAAAACAGTTTCAATCCAAGGACTAACTTCTTGAATTTGTTCGGGATTAAGAGAAGCCGTTTCCCCGACTAAACCGATCACCACTTTATGTTGTCCAACAATTTTCTCAGGTGTTAAACCCCATGTTCTTAACTCGTCTCCCACACGACTGATTTCGGTTTCGGGAGTACCTATTTTCATTACAACTATCATACTTAATTTATCCTGATTGATTAATATAGTGAGGCTGATATTTGGTTGTTGTTGTTAAATTTTGACTGACGGATAATAAATTAAAATAATTCTTAGAGATTAAGTCACACAAAACGGCTAATTATTTGTTATTAATAGACTCTTGTCGTGCGTTTCTCCATGCAGAGGTAAATCTGCCAAAATTGATGGTAAAATCTGACCAACCCCACCAAGTACCAACTCTTTCTTCATCCCATGATGTGGAAAGAATGCCATAACTTAAACCTAACACACCTAACCCAAATAAACCCATACTCACGAGCAAAACGGCTGTATTTGGTACTTTAAACCATTCTTGGTTGACGACAACATAAAAAACAAAAAAGGAAAGGATACCCATACCAGTAGGAATACCGCTAAAAATAGCCATTCTTCTGATCATTCTCTGGCTGACTACTTCAGGAATTTCCTTCAAGGATGAGCGTTGTTTTTTCCCTTGAGAATCATTGTTAGAGATGTTTTTCGCTTTTTCTAACGAATTATCAGTAGGTTTTTTGGTGATTTTTTTATTCTTTTTGGGTTCAAAAGGTAAGGAATCTCGATTAGATGAAAATGGCATGATTATTTCTGAATAGGGTTGTTAACCACGGATACCTAACTTTTTAATTAGGTCTTGATAACTTTGGATATTTTTCTTTTTAATGTAACTTAATAAACGTTTACGTTGACCTATAATTTTTAAAAGTCCACGACGGGAAGAATGATCTTTTTTATTAACTTTTAGGTGTTCGGTAAGTTGAGTAATTCTGGCAGTAAGCAATGCCACTTGCAAAGAAGACGATCCTGTGTCGGTTTCGTGTACTTGATATTGATCAATAATTTCTTGTTTTTTTTCTAAAGTTAAGCTCATTTTTTGGGTAAAAGTTTAAATACTGCAATGTACGATTATATCATATCTTTTTGGGTAAATTGAAAAAAAATCATCTATTTTTGGGTCTCAAATTTATAACCAACGCCCCTAACAGTAACTATATATTGGGGATTATTGAGATCTAGTTCTATTTTCCTGCGAATTTGCCCAATATGAACATCTACCACTCGATTATCTCCCATAGGGTTATTTTGCCATACATTAGTTACTAGGTCTTCCCTCCTCCAAACTTTATCCGGATTACTGGCGAGAAAATAGAGGAGATCAAATTCCAAACTCGTAAAGGTAATAATTTCATCCTGTAATTTAACTTCTCTGGTTTCGGGGTTGATGATTAAATTATCTAATTGAACAATGGTAAGATCCTCAGAGTTAATGACCCGTCTGCGTCGCAAAATGGCTTGTAGTCGAAATTCTAATTCTTCCAGGTCAAAAGGTTTGGTTAAATAATCATCAGCACCTGTTAAAAAGCCTTTTTTCTTATCCTCTACATCGTCACGACTGGTAAGCATGAGAATAAATACGTCATTATTGTTCTGCATTTCTTCACAGAGATTATAACCGAGGGTATCGGGTAAATTTATATCAAGAATAACTAAATCAGGTCTAAAAAGCTGAAAGATTTCCTTGGCAGTTCTACCATCAGAAGCAGATTTCACCTGATAATTTTTTCGTTTAAGAAAACGAGTGATTAAATTGGCTATATGAACGTCATCATCAACGATTAATACTTTAGCTAAAGGGACTTCCATGTTAGTTACTGGTGAAGATAGGCACTGAAATTTCAAGATCCAATTTAGTATATGAATTTTAACCGTGTGCTAAAAATATATCAAATTGAAAATCTCTTATATATTAAACTATTCCCCGTGATCCTGAAAACTAATCATCAAAATTAATCGTCTGAGTTTAATATAATATTTGTTAGTTGGTGCAAACTGATCAAATCTAGTGAAGTTAAGGTTATTAAGAATTATTGAGAATCGGAGGAATAAGGCAAAAATGACTGAGTTAAATCCTTATGAACAATTGGGAGTAACTGAAAATGCTTCTTTTGAAGAGATACAAACCGCAAAACAAAATCTCAAGGAAAAATATCAAAATGATCCCCCTATTATCGAAAGTATTGAAATTGCTTATGATGCAATAATTATGCAACGATTGAAACTTCGACAAGAAGGAAAAATAAAAGTTCCCGAACAAATTAGGTTTCCCGAGAAGACGGTAGAAATAAAAAAACCATCACTGATAGCGAAAAATCCTACTTCTCAAAAAGTTTCTTTATGGTTGAGAGATTTGTTAGATCAACCCTCTCCTAAGGAGATTTCCTTTAGTGGAGTTGTTTTTTTTGTATTAATTACCATTAGTAGTTTTAATACCAATAGCGAAATATTACCACTTTTATTAACCGTTGGGGTTGGCACAAGTTTTTATGTTTTATATCGTAAACAAAAAAGGTTTTGGCGATCGGTTTCCATTACTTTTATTGCTTTTATTATAGGAATTTGTATAGCGAATATTTTATTTAATGTACTCATAAGTGCAGGTTTAAATATTAGTTTAACGTCGGAGCAATTTGCCACTTTATTTACTTTTTGTTTTTTATGGTTAGCAAGTAATTTTGTTCGCTAGAATGCTGATTTTTTTTAAGGGGTTAAGGTTTATTTATTTTATATCAATTAATTAATTCGAATTTTATTAGAGCCAAAGATTTATTAATTGCCAATGGGTAAGAGCTTAATATTATTAAGCCCCTACGGTAATTATTTATCGTTAATTGTGAATCGACCCATCAGGCATGATGGCACCTTTTAACTTAGAATTAGTTAAATTCGCCCCTGTTAAATTTGCTTTTTCAAGATTTGCTTTTCTAAGATTAGCATTAGTTAAATTAGCATAAACTAGAGAAGAATTAATTAAATTAGCACTACGTAAATCAGCATTACTTAAGTTAACATGACTTAAATTTGCCTCGGCCAAATTGGCTTTTTCTAAATTTGATTCGGTTAAATCACTACCGTCAAAGTCCACCTGATAAAGATTAGCATTACTAAAATTCACTCTATATAATTTAGCATTAATTAATTGTGTTTGAGTTAAATTAGCGTTGGAGAAATTAGTAAGACGTTTTTTGCTTTTACTACTCAAATCTGCTAAATCTAAATCAGCTTTTGAGAGATTAGCCTTAGTAAAATTTGCACCGGTTAAGGTAGCTTGAATAAGGTTACTGTCGGATAAATCGGCTTTCTCAAAATTAGTTTTTTCTAAGATACTATGACTAAAATTGGCATGGTTAAGGGTAGCCTTATAAAAATCTGCTCGACTAAAGTTACTATTTTTAAGATTAGCATGGGTTAAATTTGCTCGTTTAAATTCACCCTTAATCCCCCTAATATTTTCTAAATCACTAAAACTTAAATCTGTATCAGAAAAATTAGTTTTACTCAAATCTTGATTTTTAAAGTTAGTTTTATAAAGGTTCGATTTAGACAAATTAGCCTTTTCTAAATTAAACTTATTTTTGGCAAAATGATAGTTAGATAAATCACATTTAATACATTTATTCTGTTTAATTAATTGTGAAATATCATCTTTGCTATAAGCATTAGCTGGAGGAATATAGCTCAGGCAAACTGTTATAATAGTCACTAAACACAAAGCTATTGATAGTAAATTATTTTTTTTGTTCATAAAAGAATAGAGAAAACTTAGCGTTGTTAAGAGCTTTATATCATATTTTGAAGCTAATTATAAAGTATAGTATAGCTAAATAATTTGTAATAAATGAATTGACAACAAAAACTTCCCAAAGTCTTGCTATTGTTGACTATTGCTTATTTTCCGTTACCCTTTTGCTACCCTAGAGAAAGAATAGAGAATAGTCATTCTTTAAGCGTATATCTGTCTTTCCTTACATTTTAACTGATCATCAATTTCAATTATTTTTCCATGTTTTTAAATAAGATACAGCTCAGTTATTTTCGCAATTATATTCAAGAAGAAGTCGATTTTTATAGTAATAAAATAATTATATTAGGTAATAATGCTCAGGGTAAATCTAATTTATTGGAAGCTATTGGGTTCTTATCAACTTTAAAAAGTCATCGTACCAGTAGAGACCAAGATTTAGTATATAAACAAAGACTTTATGCCCAAATAAAGGCTGATATTAGTCGTAGTTTCACTGATTATGGTTTAGAAATTATTTTACCGCTTAAGGGAAAAAGGGAATTAAAAGTTAACTATGAAAAACTCTCCCGCAATTTAGATTTTTTAGGAATAGTTAACACCGTTTTATTCTCAAGTTTAGATATAGATTTAGTAAGGGGATCTCCAGAATACAGAAGGAATTGGGTTGATAATCTTTTAGTACAACTAGAACCAGTTTATGCTTATCTTATCAAACAATATAATCAAGTTTTAAAACAAAGAAATGCTTTATTAAAAATCTTTAAAAAACAAGGAATAAGTAACTATTTAGATCTGGCAAAATCCTCACAATTAGAATTAACTTTATGGGATAATAAATTAGTAGAAACTGCTTGTAGAATAATGAGGAGAAGAAGGCGAGTTTTAAATAAATTAGAACCTTTTGCTAGATTTTGGCATAACCAAATTAGTAATAAAAGTGAAAAATTAGAAATTATTTATCTTCCCAATGTGGAATATGAAAATGACGAAGTAGAAAAAATACATATAACAATCAAAGAACAGATAGAACAAAAACGCAATGCTGAAATCAATATGGGAACTACATTAGTGGGACCCCATCGAGATGAGATTGATTTTATCATTAATCAGGCAACGGCTAGAAATTACGGATCTCAAGGACAACAACGAACGTTAGTTCTATCATTAAAGTTAGGAGAGTTACAGTTAATTGAGCAAGTCATTGGTGAGCCCCCTTTGTTATTATTAGATGATGTCATGGCAGAGTTAGATTTACAGCGACAACAACAATTATTAGATTCATTGGGTAATCGTTTTCAAACCTTGATCACCACGACTCATTTGCGTTATTTTGATCACAAATTATTAAAAGAAGCACAAATAATTCAAGTTGAAAGGGGAAAATTAATTCACCGGGAAAAGTCCCCTTAATTCTTGTCTCAACTTTTAAAAATAGCTAAAAATCTCTAACCTAACACCCAACCCAATAGTGCGAGGGATTTGAATAATTATGTGTGGTGACAAGGATAGGCAAGAGGGGGAAGAGGGGGAAGAGGGGGAGGAGAGGGAAGAAAAATCCAATACTTCCCACACTCCCCACACTCCTCATTTGATCAAGTTTTTCAGCTTTTCAAAAACCCATGCAAGAAACACAAGATAGGAACACAAGAGAATCTTCTCTTTTCTTCTTCAAAATGAGAATTGCTGTTCCATGGCTCTCTAAAGACTTATAACCTCTGGAGATAAATTCATGTTTTTGAGCATTTTTTTGATCTCTTCACAGTAGATAGGATTCATTACAATTAAGCAATCAGGCTGGTATTCTTTGAGAAATTCTGGGGACATGATTTGTTTACCTACACCGGGAATAAACTTACCGTGACGGTGGGGATTAATATCGACTACATATTGAATTTTATCAACAGTATCTAAGGTGGTTAAAAAAGCCACGCATTTCGAGCCAGATCCCCAAACTACCACTTTTTCTCCCTGTGCTTGAGCCGTTTCTAAATATTGCTTCCAATGGTCCAACTTATCTTGAATTCTACTGGCAAAATGCTTAACATCCTGAGCGACTTCGGCGACAGTTTCTTCAAAGGGGTGAATTTTCCTGGAAGGAATTTCAATTGGTAAAGCTTCAATAAACAAATATTGATCGCCATAATCGCGATAGACATCGGTTACCTCAAACCCACAAGCGCGGAATAATCGAGCTAATGTCCCAGGAGAAAAATAGGAACAGTGTTCGTAATAAATATCTTCAAAAGCTAAATCTTTAAGAACCCTAGTATTATCAGGAATCTCTAAGAAAAACGGAACTTGGCGATCTCCCATCGATTTGCGGACTGTAGAGATAAACTCTGCTACGGGTTGTATGTGTTCTAAAGTATGACGACAACAAATGAAATCACCAACATATTCTGCATGCTGTTCGCCATAATAATCTTGAATAAACTTAACCCGACTGGCAGCTTCACTTTTAACTCTTCCGGGAACAACACTGGGATCGATGCCTACTCCAGAGTTATTCCCTAATTCACAAAGCAATAGTAAGAAATCCCCTTTACTACAGCCAATTTCTAAAATATTCTTTTCGTGTAAGTCGTATTTGTCGATTAATTTATGGGCTAAATTTAGAGCAAATTTATTAAAAGTAGGCGAAAAACTTTGTTGGTCTTCATAATTAGGGGCATAAGCCGACCAACGAGAATCAAACTCGACATTAGTAATAAAACCACAACTATTACAAAAACCAAGTACGACATCTCCGCAAGGAAAATCAAGAGCTTCCTCTCGACTGGGCATCATTAAACAACTGTGGACAGGAACATTTCTAACTTCATAAAAGATAGACAGTCCATGATTGCCACAGTTAGGACATGGACAATCTTCGATAAAATCACCGATCTGTGGTTTACTATCGAGGGATAATTGGGATTCAATCATTTTTTTTATTAAATATTTGACTAATTTGGTTTGGCATCTTGTAGTAAAAACAAATTCAAATTGCTAGATTGTCACACTCTCTCTCTAAGCAATATAAGGAAAAGGTATGGGTACGATAAATCGACCACCTTGTTTTTGATAAGCTGCTTGTTGTCGGATAATTTCTTCTGCAAAATTCCAGGCCAAAATCAAGACATAATCAGGTTTGTCTTCTAATAGTTTGCTGGGAGGAAAAATGGGGAAGTGATTGATGCCCATATAACGACCATGTTTAAATTGGTTTAAATCTACGACATAATCGAGTAGAGTTTTGTTAATTCCGAGATAACTCAACATAGTGGTTGCTTTAGCAGCCGCCCCATAACCGACTACTCGTTTGCCCTGTTTTTTCAAATCCCACAGAATATCCAGTAAAGAGTGCTTTATCTCTAACACCCGATCACTAAACTCCCGATAGTAATCTAGACGATCAACTTTCTGTTTTGCCTCTTCTGCTAGTAAAGATTTGACTGAATCCTGGACGGATTCATTGGGCTCGACAAATAGGCGTAAGGAACCACCATGAATGCTAGTGCGCTCAATCTGGTTAAGATACAATGAATGTCTCCTAAACAACTTATCCAAAGCAGTGACTGAGAAATAGCACAAGTGCTGGTGATAAATGGTGTCAAATTCGCAGTGGTCAACCAAATCAACCACATAAGGAGCCTCGATTACCGCTACCCCACTATTTTTTAAGAGAGTGCCAATTCCAGCGACAAAGCCATTGAGGTCGGGTACGTGAGCTAAGACATTATTAGCCAGAAAAACATCTGCTTTTTTGCCTTCATTTTGTAGCTGCTGGGCTAAATCTTGGGTGAAGAAAGTACACAGAGTAGGAATCCCCGCTTTCTGAGCTGCTTCAGCTGGACCAGAGGCTGGATCAATTCCCAAGACGGGAATCTCTTTCTCGACAAAGTTCTTCAGCATATAGCCATCATTACTGGCAGCTTCAATAACCAAACTATTACGATTGAGTTGTCTGGACTTGATAATGGCTTTAGCACTGTCGCCAAAATGATTAAGCAGAGATGGAGAAACTGAAGAAAAATATGGATAGTCTCGACAAAAGAGAATTTCTGGGGGGACAGTTTCGGTAATCTGGACTAGACTGCAATTAGGACAAAACGCCAAGTCCAGGGGAGCAGTATATTCTGGTTGATCTAGCTGGTTTCTGGTTAAGAGTCCATCTGCCAGAGGAGTATAGCCGAAATCGATGATCAAGTCTAGGTTAGGATTGCCGCAAGAGCGGCAAGTTATCTTGGGATCGTGCATTTTACTACGTCAAAGAGATAATTTAAAATAATTTACATAGGAGCGTCCAGAATCGCATCTAAAATCCGGTCGCAGATCAATACTGTTCGGCTAAGAAAATACAATTTGTTTCTTGATTGGGGCTTTAGGTTTTTGCCAGCGAAGAGTTTGATCCAGCAACCCATCACTCAGTAAGTGTCGGATGTGAGCAATTCTCTGGTATTTAGAACCCTCAAACTCTTCGAGAGTCAACCCTATTTTTTGATAGGCTTCATATAGTTCCTGTGCCCCTTTACAAGCGTTCCATTGGGGTTGAAATTCAGGCAGGGTTTGAGCAATCCTGTTGCAATCAACACGATAGCAACGCTTATCTGGTCCGCCATCCTTGGCATACTCAATCTCGCAACCAGGAACTGTCTCTTTGACAATTTCAGCTATCTCTCGAATTTGATAGTTGTCTTGATTGCGTCCCACATTGAATGCCTGATTGTGTACTAATTCTCGAGGTGCTTCTAGCACGGCGATAAAGGCACGGGAGATATCCTCAATGTGGACAATGGGTCGCCAAGGAGTGCCGTCACTTTTGATATAAATCCGTCCCGTAGTAAAAGCCCAGGCAACTAAGTTATTAAGAACTAGATCAAAGCGCAGTCGGGGAGATACCCCGTAAGCCGTGGCATTGCGCAAAAAGGTCGGACTGAAATTGTCATC
Source organism: uncultured cyanobacterium (assembly GCA_963749915.1). GTDB lineage: Bacteria > Cyanobacteriota > Cyanobacteriia > Cyanobacteriales > Cyanobacteriaceae > Geminocystis. Next base: position 110,206 of record CAVVOP010000005.1, on the reverse strand, counting down.
CGCTAGTTGAGCCACATCTTGTTCTACCCGAACTTTGGAAATTCCGTAGGGCGTGACGGGATTAAAGGGGGATTGCTCAGTGAGCAAATCTTCCCCACCTGCACCATAATTACTACAGGAAGAGGAGAAGATAAAGCGCTCGATTCCTACTTCTTTGGCTAAATTGGCTAGGCGCACAGAGGCTAGGTGATTTATCTCATAAGTTAAATTAGGATTGAGGTTCCCAAGGGGATCGTTGGATAGTCCCGCTAGGTGCAGTACTGCATCAAATCCTTCTAACGCAGAGGCTTCCACATCACGGATATCCTGTTTCCATTCTGGTATCTCTAGAATCCCGTTGCCAAAAGTACTGCCTGCGTACAGATCGCTATCTACTCCTACAACTTCATATCCTTTGGCTACCAGCATAGGTACTAGAATCGTCCCGATGTAACCCTTGTGACCCGTTACTAATACTTTCATTTTCTTCATTTTCTCTTTCTTCATTCCAAATTTTCCAAGGTGCATTGCCGCTCTGCCAAAGGCGTTCTAACCTCTGCTTATCGCGCAAGGTGTCCATACATTGCCAGAATCCATCATACTTATAAGCCATTAATTGACCATCTTTGGCTAATCGCTCTAGGGGCTCTTTTTCCCATTGGGTATCGTCGCCTGTAATGTAATCATACACGCCTGGTTCCAATACGAAGAAGGCCCCATTAATCCAACCTTCACGGGTTTGGGGCTTTTCGGAGAACTCGGTAATCTGATCACCATCTAGTTCTAAGTGACCGAAACGTGCTGGCGGACGCACTGCCGTTAGGGTAGCTAATTTTCCATGAGAGCGATGGAACGCCAATAAATCGTGTAAATCCAAATTGGAAACACCATCACCCCAAGTCAACATGAAGGTTTCACTGCCCATATAAGGTATCAACTGCTTGATACGGCCCCCCGTATTGGTATACAGTCCAGTATCGATCAAATCAACGTTCCAGTCTGGCTTGTAGCCTCCATACATTTTCACTTCACCGTTACGCAAGTTGACGGCGAGGTTGCTGTTGAGGGAACAATAGTCCACCATATATCTTTTGATTACTTCGGCCTTATAGCCAAGAGCGATGGCAAAATCCTTGAAGCCATAGTAATGATAATGCATCATTATATGCCAAAGAATGGGCCTACCGCCGATTTCTACCATCGGCTTCGGTTTTTCAACTGTTTCTTCTGAAAGGCGAGTGCCAAGACCCCCTGCAAGAATTCCAACTTTCATAAACTACCCCTTTTTTTCTGCACCGAATCTACACCCGAGTGTAACTCGTTTTTTTTTAAAATCAAGTACTTTATCGAACCTTTATACTTTTTTATACTTTATAGAATCTTTAAGAAATACAATAATAATAATAAAGTAAATAGAGTTAAGTATACATTGATACATATTTCATCATTAATAAGAAATATCACTTAAAGTAATTTTTATATGTGTAAGCACTCTATTTTTAAATTGGGTAATCTGAAAAAAAGGTGGATAGCTGTCGGCCTAGTGACTTGCAGCCTTTTGCTGGTGCTATTGATGACACTGTTTCCGTTTAATTTTACTCACCCAGAAGGTTTTGCTTTTAGGAATATTACCCTCTATTTCTATCATCCAAGTAATTTCAGCGACTTTCTTCTCAATATCATTTTGTTTATTCCTTTTGGCTTCAGCTTGACCTATCTACTGTCTCAAGGAAAACTGAAATGGATAGGAACGCTAATAATATTGCTGTTGGCTAGTTGTAGCTTATCATTTACAGTTGAATCCCTACAGATATTTCTCCCTTTAAGGTCTTCTACTATCAGCGATATTCTGGCCAATAGTCTGGGGGGTTTCTTGGGTTTTCTTGGTTTTTACCTCTCAAATTTGAGGAGATTTATTTCTCCTAGGGGATTAACCATTTGCTTTGTCGGCTATGTCACTTTAACCTTTCTCCTTTCGATCCCTGTGCCAAAGACAACGAATCTTAATAATTGGGATGCAAATTTTCCTTTAATACTGGGTAATGAAAGAACAGAAGACCGTCCCTGGGAGGGATATATTTCTGAAGTTTATCTTGCTGATCAGGCTATACCAAAGGCAGAAGTAGCACAAGTTCTTTCAGGTCAAATTCCCATTGCAGAGAGCAAAGACTCTTTAGTTGCTTTCTATCAGTTGAGAGGGAAAGGAAATTACCAAGATTCAGTGGGACATTTACCAAACTTATCTTGGCAGGGAAAACAGCCGAATCTTCCAATGAGGGAAAATGCTTTTCTGAGTTCTAGTCATTGGCTGGCAACAGAAATACCAGCAAGTTTTATAACGGAAAAGGTTCATCAAACCTCCCAATTTACTCTGATTACTACTGTTGCCACCGCTAACACTAAACAGACTGGCCCTGCCCGAATTATTTCACTTTCAGGCAACCTTCACCAGCGGAATTTTACTTTGGGGCAGGAAGAATCTAACTTAATCTTTCGCCTGCGAACTCCCTTGACTGGAGACAATGGAACGCGGCCTGAACTAATTGTTCCCGGTGTTTTTGCAGACACTAAACCCCATCATCTAGTTATTACCTATACTAATTCACTTGTTCAAGTCTATGTAGATAGAGTCGATAATTCATATTATCTAGAGCTAATACCAGCAAAAGCAATTTTAAGTTATTTATTGCCTGTAAAATCTTATAACTTACGAATTTTAAACTTTTTATACTACAGTAGTATTTTTATCCCTTTAGGTTTCCTTTTAGCTTTTATCACTATAATGAAGAGGAGAAGACTCTCTTTCGTCATATTATTAATATTTAATGGTGTTGTCTTACCAGCTTTACTCTTAGAGGCGATTTTGGCAACTGCAAGTGGGAGAAACATAAATTTAGCTAATTTTCTACTTAGCATAGTGATTATTTCTATTACTATGATGGTAGTCAAAGTGACAGCTAAATTGTGGCTGAAAACTAAATTGAAGTAAACTTTATGTAAAGAATAACTTGTATTATGGTTGAACTAAATGTTAAACATCCAAGAGTTAGTATTGGCATTCCAGTGTATAACGGTGAAAATTATCTTGAGTATGCTATTAATTCTTTGCTTCAACAATCATTTAAAGATTTTGAAATCATTATTTCGGATAATGCTTCAACGGATAAGACTGAAGAAATTTGTCAATCTTTTCAATCTCAAGATGGGAGAATTCGTTATTATAGGAATCCTATTAACTTAGGAGCTGCCTCTAATTACAAGAAAGTATTCCAGTTAGCAAGAGGAGAATTTTTCAAATGGATGGCTCATGATGATATGTGCTCTTCAAATTATTTAGAAGAATGTGTCAGGGTTTTAGAGGCCGATCTTTCGGTCGTGATGAGTTTCCCAAGGGTATCGCTTATCGACAAGGATAATAAACCTCTTCCTTTAATTGCAGAAAATACCTACCAAACTTCTGAAGGAAAGATTATACTAATAAACCAACAGCTTAATTTTAGATCAAGTTCCCCTAGTGAGCGCTACTCAGAGGTCTTGTTTAGGGTAACCGAATGTTATGAGTTTTTTGGTTTGTCTCGTACAGACATAATTAAACGAACTTCTCAGCATGATGCTTACTATGGTTCAGATAAAGTGCTTCTAACTGAACTTAGCTTGATGGGTAAATTACAAGAAGTTCCGAATGCCATCGGCTATTTTCGACTTCATGCCGAACAATCGCAATCGATCCGGGATGCAAAAGAGCGAGCAAGCTGGATTTCCCCTAATTTAAATTATGGCAAATTTACGTCACGGTTTAAATGCGTCCAAGGGTATTATCGCAGTATATTTACTTACCCTCTCTCCTTGTCTGAGCGATTCAAGTGTCTATGGATATTGATAAGCTGGTTAATTGATTGGAATAATTGGTGGGAATTAGTCAAAGAAATATTTAATATTTCGACGAAACAACACAAAAAAAGCATTGCATAGTTGAGATATCAAAGAGTATATCAGAATAATATTTTAAAAGTAAAAAATGCCCTCACACAGTAGTAATTTATTTAATAGAGTGAAAAATGACTAATAATACTATCATCGTTTCTACTACGGATCGAGGTTATCTACCTGCAGCCTGTTGCCAGCTCTACTCTTCGTACGAAAATCTTCGGCATAAACTCGACGCCTCATTGTTTCTCGTATGTTGCGATGTAGATGAGACAGATCTTACTAAAGCAAAGGGCATGTTTGCAGCACGGCAAATGGAAGTTGAGATCGTGGTTGCAACCGAGATTGCAGAAAAAATCAAGACTATCCAAGACCGTCGATGGCCGCGGGCGGCTTACCTGCGGCTCTATTTTGACGAAATCTTTGGCTCAGATGTCGGGCGGCTGGTGTATTTGGATGCTGATACCCGGGTTCTCACCGATCTGACCCCGCTTCTGAACGTCGATTTGCACGGAAAACCGGTGGGGGCGGTCCACGATATGTTCTACTACCTCACAAATAAAATCGGCGAGCGGCGGCAGATGCTGTTTCTCGACCCCGACGCACCCTACTTACAGTCCGGGGTGATGGTGTTCGACTGGCCAGCCGTCCTCGAACTTGGCATTCTCGCCGAGGCCCGTCAATTTCTGGAGCACTATCCTGAAAGGTGTGTGGAGGCACCAGATCAGGACGCATTGAATGCGGTGCTAAAGAACCGATGGACTCCCCTCGATCCCCGTTGGAATCTCCACGAGTCTTATCTAATGTACGCTTCCGACCACAAGGCATTTATCGAGCACTATACATCATCCAAGCCTTGGTCCCGCAGTAGGTACTCGATCTGGAAAGCTGCCTCAGAATGGTATCGTCAGCAACTAGCAGATACGGGCTGGGATGAATTCGTGGAGCAGCCATCCTTTTTTGAATCCGTCAAGATCAAACTCGATTTCTTGGCCCTTAAATTCGCTGCCAGGCTCAAGTACTTCTTGTCCGATTATACGCCAGCTCTTCTTGACTGGCTTGGAATTTCCAAGTGTGGGAAAGAGGATCCCCAGCACAAAGTGCCACGCAGCCGCAGGCACGTCGAGGTAATTACCACCGCAGAAATCGAAGAGGCGGCAGGTCGGCGCCCCCCGCTCCGTCCGCCGGAGGCGATAATAGGTTTTTCGGGTACCAACTTAAGCTGAAAAAAAGAGCTAGAGGTAAAGGATTGGCTTGTTATACTTTTGATGAGCGTTGGCACTATAGGGAGTTCATTCATATAGTCAACAACCTACTCGAATAAATCAGGAAAACCATGATCAAAAAACAGTTGAACGCCGATTTTCGTAACATGAAAATCGGTGTTCAACAGAAAAAAACTCCTAACTTCTAACTCACCCTAATTTCTTTAATTTGTTTTAACAATTGATCTATAGTTATAGCGGGTTCAAAACAAGACAAACCACTACAGACAACACCGATACTATTCGAAGGTAATTTTTCTGTTATTCGATACACTGTGGTCGGTAAATATTGTTGGTTAATTTGTGATTTAACTTCTTTTGTAGTTTTAACACTTGTACCTTGTAAATACCAGTTTAAGGCAACAAATAAACTCGGACAACTGACGGGAGATTTCTTCATAATGTCGCCAAAGAGTTTTAAGGTTTTTTCTGCCTTGTCAAAATACTCTAAATTGTCGGTTAAAAATCCTAATCTTACCAAATTGGCGATGGCAACGCCATTGGGGGAAGGAGTGGCATTGTCGATGTAACTTTTTTCCTTGATTAATAAATCGTCACAATTATCATTAGCATTATTATAATAACCCCCCTCTTGGACATCGCCACAATGATGATCAAATTCCTGTTGTACTTTGATGGCTTGAGTTAAATAATAATGAGAATTATCATCAGAATTTTGGGCTAAATCTAATAAAGCCTTGATGAAAAAAGCATAATCCTCCGATTGTGCTAAAATGCTAACTTTTCCATCGTAATTAAGACGGTATAGACGATTTTTTTGCCACTGATTATTTAAAATAAAGTTAGTTACTTGTTGTGCTAATTTTAAGTAATTTTGATCACCAAAAATACCATAAGCTCTGGCCAATCCCGAAATCATTAAACTGTTCCAGGAGAGAATCATTTTTGTATCAGTAACGGGAGGAATTCGTCCTTGCCAATGAATACTTTTTGCCTCTTGATTATCTTTAGCAGGAGTAAATTTAGTTAACTTAGTTGAATTTTCGCCATAACGAATAGTAAATAGTTTATCTAAGGAATTTTTAATAAGGTTATTAATAGATTTTTCCTTTTGCTTTTGTAAAACATTTTTACCTTCAAAATTACCACTTTTACTAATAATAAAAGTATCCTCAAAAGCATTAAATTCTTCTTTTGATAAAATTTGCTTTAGCTGTTGATAATTCCATACATAAAAATTGCCCTCTTCTGGTTCAGTGTCATTTATATTGCTAAAATTATCCGCATCTTGAGAAGCATAAAAATAACCTTTATCAGCTGTCATTTCTCGTTTTAACCAGCTTAAAATTCCCTCACAACTAAGTTTAATTTCTGGTTCTTCTACACCACTACTCCATAAATTAGCCAAAAATTCCATGATTAAACCATTATCGTAAAGCATTTTTTCAAAGTGGGGCACTGTCCATGTGGCATCAACGGTATAACGATGAAAACCGCCGCCAACATGGTCATAAATACCTCCGTTAACTAAATCCAGACCTCTTTTTATGGCCAAACCATGACACTCATTATTCGAGATCGATCCTTCGAGGATAAGATTACTATAAGGCATCATGGGAAAACGAGGCGAACCATAATCATCACGGGCGAGGACTTTACTATTACTATCAATGCCTTGGTTTAATAATTCAGTGGTTAACTGACTATCAGGGGCAAAAGTTACCTGAGAATGACTGCTCAAACCCTTAACAATTTCGCTTTTTAGTGCCGAAACTTTATCTTTTTGTTGATGGTAAAAATCATGAAGAGATTGTAATATTTGTAAAAATCCGGGCCTACCATAACGGGGTTCCATGGAAAAATACGTGCCACCGTAAAAGGGTACTAAATCGTCAGGAGTGAGAAATATATTCAATGGCCATCCCCCCTGTCCTGTCATCATCTGCAACGCTGTCATATATATACTATCGATGTCCGGACGTTCTTCTCGATCAACTTTTATCGCTACAAAATATTTATTTAAGTATTCCGCAATCGCCGTATCAGAAAAAGCCTCTCCTTCCATAACTGTACACCAATGACAGCTAGAATAACCAATGGAGAGAAAAATGGGCTTGTTGTGCAATTTTGCGAGATTTAAGGCCTCTTCCCCCCAAAAGTGCCAATTAATGGGGTTATGAGCGTGTTTACGGAGATATAAACTTTGGGTGTTGACTAGATGATTTGTCATGAATAATTGATGATAGTTTTGTTGCCTTAAATCATAAAATCCCTATTTTGTCCTATTTGTGGTGCTGTGAAAAAACTTTTTATTCCTTACCAAGGATAAAAGTCAATTTATTACCGCCATTATAAATCAGGAATGACGATCAATAAACTAAAATTTTCATCTTCATTCTACCTAAATTGTTTCACTATGATAAATAGCAACAACAGAAGGTTTAGGAGGTTGATTGGGTTTTAAACTAGGCCAATTTGAGCCTTGGGGAATCGTCCTTTTTTGGATAAATTCCTCTCCATCGGTGGTTAAAACGGAAATTTCTGCTTTTTTCTCCTCCATATCTTTCCTAATACCATTTATTTCTGCCGGGTGTTGAATCGCTAAAAAAAGGGTTTTTTGATCTTTTGTAAAGAACATCCCAGTACCTTCGGCTTCCATGGGAACTATGCCAAAAGGATAAGCTTTTCCTGCATTTTCTCCCGATAAAGGTATATACCAAATGGAATTATTTCCTAATGCACCTGTTGTATTTCTATCACCATTAGATGATTGATTTTGCGTGGCTGTAGGCATATCCGTAACCATCCACAAATCACCGTTAGCGTCAAATTCAATATTATCAGGGTAAGCAAATCCCATACCACCTTTTGAAGGTTCACCACCCACACCGAGAATCTCCCATGTAAATGTTATGGCGTCAGGTTTATTATCAGTTTCTTTGAGACGCATTAAACAACCATATTGATACATTTTTCCTTGTCGATCACTAAAAATACGTTTGTCAGGACTGCCATCACTACCAGCAACTCCAGCGGTAAAAGCAATTACTAACGATCGATCTATGGGACTCAATTCTACATCTTCAGGACGAGCACCACAAGTACCCCCTGCCACACTAGCGGCAAAATGAGCATCAATCAAGATCGCCCCCTGTATTTCTTCTTTTGTGTTGCCCACATATAAATCCCCCAATTTGCCATATTTAGCCGTAAAATTGTCTAATTCTCCCTGATCTTGCACGGGGATAAATGAGCCTTTTTTCCTATCGGGGTTAGGGATGTTTAACAGTCCCCCTTCTAAATGTTGTAAAGCTGTGGGGTTAATGGGGGTATCAGCTTGTAACGGTATCCATTCCCCCTTACCATCGGCTTCCATTTTCGCCACATATAAAATTCCCTCTTGCAACAATTCCGAGTTTTTTTTGTCGGTGGGATTAATAACTTTTCCCTTTGATACGAATTTATACAAATGTCCTCCTGTGCGATCGCAACCAGAATAAAATACTACAGGTTGATCTTTTTCCGCTCGAATAGCTACCGCCTCATGACGAAAACGCCCTAAATATGTATGTTTTCTGCCATAATCATTACTATTGGCAGGATCAATTTCTACCATCCAACCGTATTTATTACCTGCCAAACCAAAAGGATTACCTTGACCAATTAAACCGAATACAGGTCCAAATTCTGGGGGCAAAGAAGTACCATCAGCCATAATACCCTCTGGAACATAATGCTGGAAATTTTCTTCGGCACTAAAAATCGTACCCCAAGGAGAAGTACCCCCTGCACAATTAGCAAAAGTACCGATAATTTTATCCCCTAGATTGTCGATATATCCTAGTCCTTCGGCTTTTTTAAAGATAGCCGTAGCAGGACCAGTGACAGATAAATAATGGTTATCTTTCCAGCCAGAAATGCCCGTAATACGGCGATCGTTTTTACTATAAGTGCGTTGCCATTTACCCTTACTATCAAGACTCACAGAAATTATACCTACACCTTGATCTATTAATAATTCAGCGAAAAATTCCTGAAATTTTAATTTGGCAGGGTTGTCCTCGGGGAGGGCAAAAAGATTTAAAGCTTGTTGATTTTGATTCGCCTCTGCTAAAGTTTTTAAAACCTGACCATCCAAGGATTTACCGACGACAGTTTCGTAAGTTTGTAGCCAAGGAGTCTGACTTACATATTCGAAATTTACCACCAAAAAACCCTCATTGGGACTAGTTTCAATAAAAGAGACATAATCATTGTTATAACCGAAACGAGAATCTCCCACTTTATCACCCCAAGAGGCAATCACATCATATTTAAAACCTTCTGGTAAAATTAAATCATCTTCTACCTGATAGGTTTGATAAATTTGTTTTTGTTTTTCACTAGAAAGGTTATTAATATCCAGAGGAATTGGGTATTTTATCGGTTTAAAATTATTGAAAGAAGGTTTACTAATACTAGAAGGTGTGTTGGCTTGTAAATTATTTTTTAATATGGAACTACAAGCAGTACTAGCAATACCAATTCCTAAAAAGGTTAAAAATTCTCGGCGTCTGAAAGTCATAATCTTAAATTAAATATTGGCTCTTTTTATTTTGAACCATAAGGTGCCAAAAGAGACAGGACTTATCCACGATAGGTCTAAAATCATTAATTTATCCCTTAAAACCTATGGCTGAAAGGACAACATCTCCTTCAAATGCATAATTCCTTCTGAGAGTGTTACCTATATCCCGGCATATTTGGCTATCGCCTTTCTCTTGGGATTATCAAGATTTTGTAACCATGCCCACATTTGATCACCGTAGGAAAAATGCCACCATTCTCCCTGATGTCGACGAAAATCCCCGTAAGTCATGATTTTTAACAATATTTCTCTATTTTCGTGAAACACTTTTTTTTCAGAGTTAGTAGAACTTATGTAATAATTAGGTTGCGATCGCTCAGAAAGTTCGTCAATTTCCCCTCCCATATCCACTTCAAGACCATTGTCATCTAAAAGAGTTAAATCAATGGCAGATCCGGTACTATGGGGAGGGGGAGTTAAAGGATGATCGCTAGGCATGGCCCAAATTTGGTAAACTTCCTCATAAATAGAGGCTTTTTCCCAAGGGGTTAACATCTTAGAATCCAGTTGACGATCGAGACAAATAGAGTTAAAAGTATAATCAACCATAAACTGCTGTACACTAACAGGACGATAAGCGTCAAAAATCTTGATGTGCCAATGGGGTTTTATCTCTTTTAGTTTTGCCTTAGCCATTAACAACCTATTCAATACTCCTTTCCTCAGAAAATAAGGTGATTGACCCTGATAATTTGCACCGAGTTTCACATAAGCCGAAGGATTTTCTAAGATAAATTGATCATCGGGAATCGGCACTAAGGGCTCATTACACTCTATTATCGGTATAACTTGATATGGTTTCATGAATAATTAACGATTAACAATTAAGGAACAAAGAGAGTCAGCAATAGGGAAAACTAATAAGAGGGGAATGCGCGAATGCGCGAATAACTTTTTCGGGCTTAACCCAGCAGTATTGGGAGGAGAGGGAAGATTCCTCAACCAAAGAATAGGCTTTTGACTCCCTTGTCTACTTTCCTTCCTTGTCCTCCTTGTCCTGTCAACACCTAATTATAAAAAACCTACCCTTGTAAGCAACTCCCCTATAATTTTTTCTCAATAATGTTTAAGATAGTGTAAACCATTGGTAAATTTTATTAAAAGGCCAAAACTAATCATGCCAGAAAAAGATAGACTTAATAGTTCAAATGTGAATACAGAATTAGATCCCATTACCTCATTAATAGCAGAGTTTTCTGATCCCCAGATAGAAGAGGAAGAATTTAGAAACGATTTTTTTCAGGGTTTATCAGGAAGAAGGAAAAAAGCCGCTTTTGCTTTAAGTATAATTTGGATGGTGACCATTACTCTGCATTTAGTTTCCTGGAGTATTTGGTTTGTCTTAGGCTTAGGCATTTTTGTTACGATTCAAGCCTTAAGATTAATGTTTGTTTCTCCCCCTGTTGCCGTTATTTCCTCTGGAGATATCGTCAATTTACCGAAAATGTCCCTCATGGTGTCGGCAAAAAATGAAGAAGCAGTGGTGGGAAAATTGGTAAAAATGCTGTTGAGTTTTGATTACCCTCAAGATTTATATGAATTTTGGGTTATCAACGACAATAGTAGCGATCGCACGGGAATAATTTTAGATGAGTTAGCACGAAAACACCCCCAATTAAAAGTTTTACATCGAGATGGTACCGCAAAAGGAGGTAAATCTGGTGCATTAAATCAAGCTTTGGCTTTAACCACTGGGGATATTGTCGGGGTATTTGATGCGGATGCCGTCGCCTCTCCCGATTTATTAAGAAAAATAGTACCTTTATTTGAAGCCGAGAATATTGGTGCCATCCAAGTCAGAAAATCAATTTCTAACGCTGATGAAAATTTTTGGGCCCGAGGACAATGGACAGAAATGGCACTAGATAGCTACTTTCAACAACAGAGAATCGCTTGTGGTGGCATGGGAGAATTAAGGGGTAACGGCCAATTTGTGCGCCGTCTAGCCTTAGATAGTTGTGGCGGTTGGAATGAAGAAACCATCACCGATGATCTTGATTTAACCATCCGTTTACACTTAGATAATTGGGATATTGGTATCCTAGAAAATCCTGCCGTAGAAGAAGAAGGAGTAAAAAAGGCGATCGCATTGTGGCATCAAAGAAGTCGTTGGGCAGAAGGTGGTTATCAACGTTATTTCGACTATTGGCGGTTTATCCTTAGTAATCGCCTAAATTGGTACAAAAAATTTGATTTACTCTATTTCTTTTTGGTACAATATATTTTCCCTACTGCCGCAATACCCGATTTAGTCATGGTAGTTACCCGTCATCATATACCCTTAATTGCACCTCTCACAAGCCTAACCTTAATATTGGCATTTTGGGGAATGTTCACAGGGTTAAAAAGGACAAAAACAGGCGATAAATCAAGCATTGGTGATAGCTTTAACATGGTTATAAAAAGTATTTTGGGAATGATTTATATGACCCACTGGTTTATAGTAATGCCCGTTACTACCGCTAGAATGTCCGTCCGTCAAAAACAACTAAAATGGGTTAAAACTGTTCATGAAGGATCATCGGAGAACCTCGAATTAGGCTTAAGAATGGATTAATAGATTGATGCGGAAATTATGACAATATGACATAAATTACTTTTTTTAAATCAAGAAATCACAATGAGTCAAAATCAACTTGTTGCGGTAGCGATCGCTATTATTTATCGACAGGGAGAGTTTCTTGTTCAACTTCGAGATAATACTCCAAAAATCGTTCACCCCGGATGTTGGGCATTATTTGGTGGTCATCTGGAAAAAGGGGAAAAACCAGAATCCGCATTAAGACGAGAAATCAAAGAAGAAATTAACTATGATATTTCAACTTTTTCTGAATTTGGTCGTTATGAGGATAAACGAGTTATTCGCCATGTTTATTCTCTCCCATTAACTGTTGGAATTGAGAATTTAACCCTTGGAGAAGGATGGGATTTTGCCCTTGTTTCTCCCCAAATAATTCATCTTGGCAGTTACTATTCGGAAAAAGCAAAACAAATAAAACCATTTGCGGATATTCACCGAAAAATATTACTTGATTTTTTAGACCTCGCAAGTTAATACTCTAGTCCACTATTTTTCCACATTTAAAGTATGAGATAAAAAAGATAAAGGATTAGTCATATTTTCAGCAAAACCAAGAATGTTGCGATCCCGATATTGATAAAGTAAATTCCCTTCCCCATCAAATAAAAAAGTGCCCCCTCTTTGGGTTAAATAGACTGAATCTGGCACATAGGTTGACCAATTACTAAGAACCTCAGTCATATTCCTCAGTCTTAAAGTTGCTAATTCAAAAGGACGTTGAAAACCCCCGCCTCCAGCCATTTTAAAAAATGAACCCTTCAAAGGAGGTAAAGGTTTTGCATGGATGGTTTCCTCGTCAGCAATTAACTGCGGTGCTTGTTTATTTCCTGTATATCCCCGAAGAACTTCTTTAAGTGTCCCCGGACTACCAATTCCTGCACACATTAACATTAAATTTAGCCAAGCATTTTGGCCAGCACTTAAAAACGGTAATTTTAGCGATAAGCCCTGATAAAGTCCTAATTGCCGGTGTAATTGAGCTTTGGGGTCTATAAATAAACAATCTTCAGAAAACCCCGTATATTCACAAAATTTTAAACCTGAATGGCGATCGCCTATGCCAATCGCCCGAATTATTATCCCTTTATCTTGAATTTTGGCAAATTCCCGTTGCAACCACCAAGCATATTCTAAACTATCAAAATCTCCTAGTTGTGGCCAAACAAGGACAAGTAAGCCATGGGCAGATTCACAACCCCTGAGAATGGGAACAGTTGCCCCATCACTAATTCGCACTCTTTCGATTTGATTTAAAATATCATAAACATTAATCATAAAATGTTGACCAATAAACAATATCAGGGTTCGGACCTAAGAGTTAGGAGGAATATCTATTGCTAATTATTTTTTTAAGCTCATGGGATTAAGAAGGGGGTATACCTTTTAAGCGAATAATGGCATTCATAACTTCTTTAACTACGGGGGCGGCAACTGTTGAACCGTAAGTATTTGCTCCTTTTGGTTCATCAACTACAGCAAAAACTACATAGCGAGGTTCATCTGTAGGTAATATCGAAATAAAACTAGTAATTTTAGCGTTGGCTTGGTATCTACCTCTACCGTCATGTTTTTGAGCAGTACCGGTTTTACCGCCGATGGGATAACCGTCAATTTGTGCTACTTTTCCCGTACCATTATCAACCACCGATCGCATCATTTTCACCACACTATTGGCAGAACTTTCTTGAAAAATTTGTTTACTCTCTCGTTTTGGCACTGATTCTAATTTGCCCTCGGCATTAACTAAACCTTGGACTACATGGGGAGTCACTAATTTACCACCATTAGCTAAGGCTGCGTGTAATTGCACTAATTTGAGGGGAGTGAGAGAAAATCCCTGGCCAAAAGCGGATACCGCCGGTTCTATATTTCTAGCGGTAAAAATTTCTTTCGGTTTTAGATACCCCGTTGCCTCAAAAGGTAAATCTAATCCCATGAGTCTATTTAGTCCTAATTCTTCTAATCTTTGATAGTATTTTAATCTACTAATCTTCTGCATTATGTGAATCATTCCTGTATTACTAGAAATTTCGAGTACTTTCGTTACACTTACCCAACCCTTACCACTTTTCGAGGCATTAGCAATAGGCCAACCGTCGATTACCGTACTAGCGGCATCTACAACACTCGAATTGGCACTAATTACCCCTTCATCTAAGGCGATGGCCACATTTATAGGTTTAAAAGTCGATCCGGGTTCGTAACTATCTGTTACCGCCCAATTCTTATATAAAGCAAAATCGAAAAGAGAATATTCATTGGGGTTGTAAGTCGGTTCACAAACTAGGGAAATAATACCCCCTGTATGAACGTCCATGATAATAACAGCCCCTCTTTTGGCGTTAAACTTTTTAAGTTGAGCTTTGAGTGCGTCTCGTGTTGCCCTTTGTAATCTTAAATCTAAAGTTAGTTTTAATTGCAGATCATCTAGTTCCACAATGCCTTCAGGCAAAGATACGGGAATAACTGCCCCCTGTCCATCTCTTTTCACCGTTAACATAGATTGCATTTGCACTGTAGAAAGATCTCTTTCTAACATTTTTTCCTGACTATATTCGATTCCTGCCTGTCCCGAATGTTCCGTATCCACATAGCCAACAATATCTGAAAATAATTCTCCCTGGGGATAAAAACGGGCATAACGACGTTCGAGATCAATTCCCTCTAATCCCAGTTGTCGAATTTTATTACCCTGATCTTCACTGATAGTTTTGCCTAATAAAACCCCTGATTTTTTACTGCTTAATAGTTTTAAAATCTCATTTTTATCACGATCCACTAGAATATTAGCTAATTTTTCCGCTACAGTCTGATTATCTTCCGATAACATGATGGGATGAACATAGATAGTATAAACCACCTTGTCTAGGGCAATTACATTTCCACTACTATCTACAATAGAACGACGAGGAATATAGGGGCGGAAATTATAGGTTTGTTGTTGTCTCGCTTTTTCCCTTAACTCATCTCCCTGTTCAATTTGCAATTGATAAAGTTTGAATGCTAACCCCGTTGAACCCAAAATCAACACCAGCCAAATGGCCACTAATCGGATAACAGAATCAAAATTAAGAGATTTAATGGAGGAGTTTGGATTTTTTGTTTGATTTTGAGACTGATTAAACCAATTCTTCGACAAAGCCGATTTTTGGAAGATTTTATGGGGGTTGTTGGGCTTAAAGACGTTCATCCTTGGTTAATATGCGATGGGGGAAATTTTTTCAATCTGTCTGGGCGTAGGAGTATTAGACAATTTTAATTCTATCGGTTTTGGGTTGCTATCAGGTAAGAAAATTGGCATCTGAGTGGGATCGGGATTTATTAAACCGGAACCAGATTTTTTCGCTGATTCTCCTAATTGATTTTTAACAATCTCATCGGTGAAACTAAATTGTCTTTCTTGCTTTTGTAAATTTTGTAATTGCTCATATTTCTGAGTCCATAACTTTGGTGCATGAACCGTCATGCTATACATTACAAAAGCGATCGCCACGCTCAGATAACATACCAGAGAAGAACCATTACTAAGTACAATCAGACTTTTAAGCCAAAAAGGTCGATTTTGATAGCGAAGCTTTGACAGTTCATTGTTCGAGGGTAAATCGATGCGTCTTCCGGAAGAAGGTTTGTTTCTGAGATATTTTTTGTTGGCAGTAAAATTTCCTTGAGGAAGAGATTTTATCTTTTCCATTGGGGAGTTACTTGGTCTGCGAGGTGGGATGTCATGGACTAACATACGGATAAATCCAAATTTAGATGGGGACTAACTAATATTAGCAAATATAATGAAAAGGGGTTTTTTTTCTTAGGGAGACAAAGTTCCCTGTTCCCCGACTTCTGCAAGAGGGTAGTGATTGTGTTTCTTGATAGTGAGCTCAAATTCTGTTTTGAACTTATTCATTGTTCACACATTGTTACATTTTTTGGTGTGTGCATAGGTGTGATGATAAGCTAAAAAAGGCACTTAAATAAGAAATAAAATATATTATATAATGAGCGATTTGCCTTGTCTATTAAGGGTTGCCCGCGGTGAAATATTGGATCGTCCTCCTGTATGGATGATGCGTCAAGCCGGACGTTATATGAAAGTATATCGTGATTTAAGAGATAAATACCCCGAATTTCGTGAGCGTTCGGAAAATGCTGATTTAGCTATTGAAATTTCTCTTCAACCTTGGCGTGCGTTTCAACCAGATGGCGTGATTATGTTCTCTGATATTTTAACCCCGTTGCCCGGTATCGGCATTCCCTTTGATATTATTGAAAGTAAAGGACCTATTATCGATCCACCTGTCCGTAGTTTGGAGCAAGTTGAAAAATTACACCCTTTAAACCCTGAAAAATCCCTACCCTTTATTAAAACTATTCTTAGTACTTTACGACAGGAAGTAGGCAATCAATCCACTGTGTTAGGTTTTGTTGGTGCACCTTGGACTTTAGCCGCTTATGCTATCGAAGGCAAAAGCTCGAAAAATTACGCTGTTATTAAAAGTATGGCTTTTTCTCAGCCTGATATTTTACATAAATTCTTAGGTAAAGTTGCCGATGCCATCGCCGTTTATGTTCGTTATCAGATCGATTGTGGAGCTCAAGTCGTACAAATGTTCGATTCATGGGCTGGGGAATTAAGTCCTCAAGACTACGAAACCTTTGCATTACCCTATCAAAAAAGAGTAGTTGAACAAGTCAAAGCCACTCATCCCGATGTCCCTTTAATCCTTTATATTAGTGGTAGTGCAGGGGTTTTAGAAAGAATGGGGCAGTCTGGGGTTGATATAATTAGCGTTGATTGGACTGTAGATATGGCTGAGGCTAGACAAAGACTCGGATCACAAATGAAAGTACAGGGAAATATAGATCCTGGTGTCTTATTTGGTTCACCAGAGTTTATTAAACAAAGAATCCATGATACCGTGAATAAAGCTGGCAAAGGTGGGCATATTCTCAATCTTGGTCATGGAGTGTTAGTGGGTACACCAGAAGAAAGCGTGAGAGTGTTTTTTGAAACAGCAAAACAAATAAGATACTAAATAAATTAACAATTAACAACTGTCAACTATCAACGGTCAAGTGTCAACCATTAAAATGTTATAATCAATAACTTCGTATGCTATGGCTCCCTGACACTTAATCAATGTTTAAACCATTATCAGATCTTCTGGCAAAATCTTTTGGTAAAAACTCCAGTGATTTGTTAGTAAATCGTTATCAACTCGTTCATTCAGTGGGCAAAGGGGCAATGGGACAAGTCTATAAGGCGATCGATAAGTCGTCGGGGAATGCTATTGTTGCCATTAAATTTTTATCTCAGGCATTATTAGATGAAAAAATGCGTCACCGATTTCAAACCGAAGCTAAAATCAGTGCTTTACTGGGAGAACAAAGTAACCATATTGTTAAGGTAAAAGATTATGGTTTAGGAAATAATCAAATACCCTTTTATGTGATGGAATATTTAGAAGGGAATGACTTAGATGATTTAGTGAAAAAAAAAGCTATTTCTATTAGTAAGTTTTTATATTTAATCCGTCAAATTTGTCTGGGTTTAAAATGTGCCCATAACGGTATTTTTGTCGATGGAAAATTAGCTCCCATTATTCATCGAGACATTAAACCAAGTAATATCTTTTTGGTAAAAACCCTCGATCAGGAAACCATCGTCAAAATATTAGACTTCGGTATTGCTCAAATTAATGATTCAGCACAAGGAACAACACAAAAACGCTTCATGGGTACTCCTGAATACTGTTCCCCCGAACAAATGGCAGAAGATGACTTAGGACCCACATCGGATATTTATAGCTTAGGGGTCTTAATGTATCGAATGTTAACCCAAAAAAACCCCATAGTCGCCGAATCTTATACCTTTCAAGCATGGTATCGGGCTCATCAAGAAAATATACCTCAACCCCTTCCTAGTTATCTAAATTTACCAAAAAACTTGGAAAATATGATTATGAGGTGCCTTGCTAAGTCTCCAGGGGATCGCCCTCAAAGTATAGGTGAAATCTTGACAATTATCACTTCCTTGGAAAGAGAATATAATAGACAGAAGACCACAGAAAAACCCCCTCTGCCAGGGACGGCAAATGTTGAAAATCATAGTAAAAATCTACTTTTACAACAAGTATATTCAGAAAGTGGTTGGCCTAGGGATAAACCCCGGAAAAAAATTGTGTTTCCTTGTTTAACAGAGGCACAAGAAGGTACATTTTCCAGTTTATGGACCATGTTGGAATCTGAAGAGATTAATGTTTTTCAACCTAAATCTACCTTTTGTTTTAATCATTTTATCTATCAACTTGCACCCCATCCGATGATTTTATGGGTTAATTTACTTTATCGTCGTCAATATGAACCAAAATGGTTGCCCTGTTATTTAGATTTAAAAACCAAAATTGGTTATGAAATTAGTAGTAATTTAGTTTCTCAAAGTTTATATCATATCATCATATTTGAAATAAATAAACCTCACAAATATCGGCAGTTATTAACAGTTAAAATCCATGAGGAAAAAGTTAATCAACTACAAAATTTTATGGTTAGAAGTGCTTCATGGCAGGGAAAAAGCCAACCAGAGTTAAGTAAAATAAGTCTTAAGAAAAAATTTGAATCTGTCAAAAGTAATATTTTATCTACTATTTATAAAACTTAATGAATATAAAATTTGTTACTGATTTTTCAGTAAATTTAACCACCATTATTTCATAGTAATCATTATCAAAAACTGAATAAAATAAAAATGCCTTTGCTTACCGCTATTATTAGAAATCTTCCGTGGGTGGTGGTTCAACTGCACCAGGTCGATTAAGAAATAGATTTCCGGCGGCATCGTTTTGATAAATACATTCTATCTTAGGAGAACTCTCTAAAGTTCCTGTAAAGCCAAAGGTATTCATGCGATTTTTGCACTCTCTAACTTGATTATCCGTAACCAATTTTTGTTGTTCTAATATTGACCAGTTATTCCTTCTCAATACGCATCCCGGACGCATACTCGGTTGACTCACATATACGTTAAAAGGATTAAGAGTGAGAAATATTCGCAAATCGGAAACAATAGCACTTGCCCCAAATTGTACGCAAATTTCTGGATTCGGGGCACTACGATCAATTACTTCACTGGACGCGACATTTTTTCCTGTGGTAACTTGTCCTGAACTCAAAGCAATACCTACGCCAATACCTAAAATAAAAATACCTGCACAAATAGCGGCTAAAGTATAGTTAATGCCTTCTAATGGTGAAGATGATTTTCCTCCTTTTCGACGGTCAGGCTCAGAGTAGTTATCATAAGAATAAGGATTTTTTGATCTGCGCTTCATGCCTTTTTCTGGGCTATTTTTTGTCAATTATAACTTAGATCTTCCACCAAGTTTAAAATTAACGGCTAAGAAAGAGTTGAATAAGAATAAGTCTCTTAACTATTCTCTTTCCCCAGAAGTAACTAACTCTAGATGCGAATTAGTGCAAAGACAGAATCATTCTCTTTGCTTGGGACTCATATCCACCGCCAAATAAATTAAAGTGATTGAGGATATGGTACAAGTTATAAATTGTTTTTCTTTGGTTATAACCGTCATCTAAGGCCCATTGTTGGTTATATCCCTGATAAAAGGCGGAAGGAAAACCACCGAATAGTTCCGTCATGGCAATATCTACTTCTCGATCGCCATAGTAACACGCAGGATCAAAAATAACCCCTTCTCCTTCCTCGGTAAACCCTGCATTTCCTGACCATAAATCACCATGTACTAAAGAAGGTGATGGCTTATGATTGGATAAACTTTGTCTAACTTTCTCGATAATCTGTTGCACATTGGTAAAGTTACCCCCTCGACCATTGGCTAATTTGAGTTGATAACCGATTCTTTTCTTCGCAAAAAAATCCGCCCAATCATCACCCCAATCGTTAATTTGTGGGGTTGAGCCTATGGTGTTATTTACGTGCCAACCGAAGGGTTTTGTTACCTTTGCTTGATGTAAGAAAGCTAATTTTTGTCCCATCAAGGCCCATGATTGATTATTACCAAACCCTAAACCAATATATTCTAAAACTAGGTAACTATTTTTATGTGACATACCGTAACAAACAGGTTTTGGCACTGTGATGGTATTCGTATCGTAAATTTCTTCTAAGGCCATGGCTTCGGCGGAAAACATCTCTACCTGTGAAGCACTATTTAACTTAACAAAATAACTTTTGTTCTTGCCCGTGATTTGATAAGCCTGATTAATACAACCCCCACCGATGGATTTATGATTGACTAATTCAAACTTTGAAGCAGTATGTTTATTGATTGCGTTAATAATTTCTGACCACATGTTAACAGTTGATAAGTTAATATAGAGTTACCAGAAACCTTTGTACTAACGGGCGTTTTTACCCAAGACAAGATCAAGCCACTAGTGTGGTAATTACTTCTGAAAATTGGTTAATTGGTAATCAGTCTCCTGAATTTCTTGCTTTAAGTTCAAATCATCCTGGTAGTTACCCCAGCAAACATGGTTCCCAGTAACGCTTAATTAAGTATTAAGCCAACTCGCGGGAAGTATATTTTTCGATGGTGGCTTGAGTCTGGTAAAGTAAATTGTCACGGCTATCATTAACTTGGCTCATAGATGGTAAAAGATTACGGGATTGAAGACTCATGTGTAGTTGTAAGTGAGCAACATAATCACTTAGATCATCTTTCATTGACTGAGTTAAGCTATCCGAGTTAAGAGTCATTATATTTCCTATTCATACCTTGTTTTAACATATAAACTGTATCATTTTTTTTTTTCTAGTCAATAAGTTAGTGCATCAAGGAGAAGCAAACGCATCTTAAAAGTGAGGAACAGTAATGTTGTCGGCACTAACCGAATATATTTTAACCTCAGTTAGAGCTGATTCCCTTATCCAATACTCAGGTTATTTTAAGAGGATACAATACCAGACCATTGTATATTTTTCTCTTTTGTACGGCGATAGGAAAAGAAATATTCAGGGACTTGATAGGTACAATAAGGAGCGATCGCAATATTATCGGGGGAAATGCCTTGTTGTTGAATTTGTAAATTAATTACCTGAGTGACGTTTAACCTTACTTTATTCGGTTCGTTATCGGGGAGAATGACTTGATTAGGTAACAGATAACCTTCCGCTAAAATACTATCAACATCCAAATTTTCAGAGTTAGGGATGACAGTATTTAACACTTTAACCGCTACTTGTGTCTCTACCTGATAAACCTTACCATCAATGGCAGGACCTAAGGCAAATAATAAATTCTCCGACTTACAACCTTGAGATTGAAAAAAAGTGATGGCATTAGGGACAATTTTAGTAGATGTACCACGCCAACCGGAATGAATAGCTGCCACTTTACCGCTTTCCATATCGGCCATTAAGACAGGTGTACAGTCGGCACTAGCACACCAAACGGATTGCAAAGATTTTTCGGTAATAATTCCATCTCCTTCCACTAAATTCTCATTAGCATCCCTAAGAATATGATAATCAATAGTATCTGTTGTGACCATTATATTACTGTGGATTTGTTTGACTCGATAGCTGGAAGCGGAAGGGTCAAGATATTTAACCAAAATTTCTGGCGGTTGTTGGTGAAAATGGCTAGAAAAAAAGCCATGTTGCCAATCCGCCAATAATTTACAGGCGAGATAAGTTCCCTTTTCTGTTTCTTGCCACTGCCATTGAGTCGAGTTCACCGGGTTAACCATGATTAAAAAAAGGAATGAGTGAGTCATTTATTTTGATTTTAGTCTAGGGATAAAAAAATAAACTAGTGGTCTGCCAATTTTGAAATGAGGGATAAAACAATCCTCCAAAATCCAAAATCCAAAAGCGGTCGGACCCCGCGCCGCCGAAAGGCGCAAGCGGTGGAAGCCCGCGACGACGGAAGTCGCAAGGGAACGTCCACCAAGAGAGGGAATGCCGACCAAGAGATCCAAAATTATCCGTTCCCAGTCCCTCAAAACTATCTTGACAGACCACTAGTTATCTATTTTTTTCTCAAGCAACCTTGAAACTCTTGTTAAGGCATTTTTGGCAGGGGTGTAATTATCATAAATGCTAAGGCATCTTTGAAAACTAGCGATCGCCTTTGGGAATAAATTTAATTTTTCCAACGCTAAACCTCGATGATACCATGCTTGATAATCGTTTGGTTGTAGTCCCAAAGTGCGATCCCAACTAATGATCGCCTCTTGCCAACATTGTAAACTATATAAAGCATTACCACGATCATTCCATGACTGATGATAATTAACATCTAAAGCGATAGCGTGATCAAAACTTCTCACTGCTTCTTCAAAACGCTTTAAGTAAGCAAGTGCACTACCTCGATTATGCCATGCTTGGGTAAAGTTCTCATCGGCGGCTAAGACTTGATCCCAATAGGTGATTGCCCCCTCCAAATCTCCCCCTGCGGCTTTTTCCAAACCGAGATGAAACAATTCATTAACAGTTTCAGGAGAAATGGAATCTGTTGAGGTGACAAGAGAAGTTAACTCAGTTTCTTGAACTATTTTCTCCATAATTACACCCGGATCAAGGGTCTCGATACCTAATTGACGGGCGGTATCTTGAGCAAAGTTCACATCATTTTGTAATAAAGAGAGAATATCACCTAAAGAAGTGGGAATTTCCGCCACTTCAGGATCTTGATCTGTATCGTTAATTGTAGCATCTTGGCTAATATCAAATGAAATATTAGCGGTTCGAGGTAGTAAAGACTCCACTAAAGGATTATTCTCCGCCCGATTTAATAACTCTTTACCAATTTCATAGGCTAAATCACCAACGGCACGAAGAAAGGGTAAAGAAGCAGTTATTTCCCCCAAGATAATCATTCTAGCAGCAAAATGATAATGAGGGGCAGGAGAAGACATTAACTGATTACGATAACGGTGCAACCAATCAAGCCATGTTTCTACGGTGATTCTCGGCTCTAATTTTTCAAAAAACTGCTCAATGCGATTTTCTTGCCAACCATTAACGACACCTTCTAACAGTTGATGAAAGAGAAATTCTAGATCGGCATCTTTGACAGGTTTTTCTGAATTGTGAGATAATGAACTTGCCTCCTTGGAATTATGATCCCTATCATTCTCGAGAGGATTGTGGGCTTCAATAGTGTTGTCGGGAATAAGATTAAGCCACTGCCGTAATTTTCTGATCATTGCTTTTCTTTATTGAAAGCGGTTTTTTAAGTTCTAAGATCTAATGATAATTGATCTTATCAATGAAAGAATCAAATAAACAAGACTTAAATATCAGTCCCCAAATCTCCCGATTTTGTCAAGCATTCTCCCCTAATTTTTTCTCAAAAATCATGAGTTACGAGCCTTTACACCACAAATACCGACCCCAAACTTTTGCTCAATTGGCCGGACAAGAAGCCATCGCTCAAACTCTTATCAATGCCATCAAAAGTGAAAAAATTGTCCCTGCTTATCTTTTCTGTGGTCCTCGTGGTACTGGTAAAACTTCCAGTGCCAGAATTTTGGCTAAATCTCTTAATTGTCTTGAAAGCCATCGCCCTACGGATAGTCCCTGTGGAGTTTGTGAAGCCTGTCGAAGTATTACCAATGGTTCAGCTTTAGACGTGATTGAAATTGATGCTGCCAGTAATACGGGTGTCGATAATATTCGAGAAATCATCGAAAAAGCACAATTTGCCCCCGTTCAGTGTCGTTATAAGGTGTATGTTATTGATGAGTGCCATATGCTCAGTACAGCGGCTTTTAATGCTCTTTTAAAGACCTTAGAAGAACCTCCCCCAAGGGTTATTTTTGTTTTAGCCACCACAGATCCTCAAAGAGTATTGCCTACCATTATCTCTCGGTGTCAAAGATTCGATTACCGCCGTATTCCCTTAGAGGCCATGGTAGATCATTTACGGGATATTGCCACTAAAGAAAATATTGATATTACCGCCGAAGCCTTGACTTTAATAGCACAATTATCTAATGGAGGAATGAGGGATGCTCAAAGTTTATTAGATCAACTTAGCTTATTATCCGATACCATTACATCTCAAAAAGTCTGGGATTTGGTTGGTGCCGTATCTGAACAAGATTTATGGGAATTGATACAGGCCATCGCCACTGACAATCCCGAAACGGTAATTACTCAATGTCGTAAACTCTTGGATCGAGGTAGAGAGCCTCTAATTGTATTACAAAATTTAGCAAACTTTTACCTAAACCTCTTAATCGGGAAAACAGCACCGGAAAGAAACGATTTAGTGGCTGTTACCGCCGATACATGGTTAAAATTGACCCAAGAAGCTCATAATTGGCCATTAAGCACCATTTTACAGGGTCAAAAAAAACTTAAAGATAGTGAACTACAAATTAGAAATACAACTCAACCTCGATTATGGTTAGAAATTACCTTATTGAGTCTTTTACCTTCAGCAAATGCGACTAACACTGTGACGGTGACTAGCAATCAAGTTACCATGTCTTCAGCGGTAAATAGCCCAACTCCTGCAGTCTCTTCCGTTGTTCTCCCTGAACAAACTAACATAGGGGCAGAAACCCCCTTAGAAAACAGAGAAAAAGTTGATTTAACTTCCTTTTCTGACGTGAAAGAAAAAGTTGTCAATGCCATTAATTTGATGACCACAAAATCATTTTTCCGTCAAAATTGCCACATTTCTAGTATCGAAGGTAACGCTGTAAAAATTTGTGTGGCGAGTAAATTTCTCTTAGAAGTGGGGAATAAAAACAAAAAAGATATAGAGGCTGGTTTTCAAAAAGTGTTTAGGCAAACAATGACAGTATTTTTCTTTGAGGATAAAAACTTAAAGTCAAATAAAGAAGAATCTGGAGGAAATATTTCCAAGACAAAACCTAGTGAACCTCCCAAATCTACTATTCCTCCCCCTAACAATACCCAAAAGAATCCACCAATAAACGATGTGATTCCTTTAATACAATCTGACAGCAAATCTCCGATATCTCCTCCACAAATACCTACATCTGTTCAACAAAAGGGAAATCTCAGTGCCAAAAAGGCAGCGGAAATTTTAGCGAAAAGCCTTAATGGTGAAATTGTTTTGATTGAAGCGAAAACCCCTGATGTTCAGATTGTTAATCGTCCTCAACTTGAGAATTTTGAAGATGATGATATTCCTTTTTAATTATTGATTGTTATTAATTACTTGGGGAAATGCCATTCTCCCATACATTGCTTTTTGCTCTCCTGAGGTGCTTAAATAAAAATAGTACAAGAAAGTTTTAAGGGATTAAAATTATGTCTCGGTCCTTATTGGCAGATGCTAGTGTCAGATTAGAACAGGCGTTGAAATATGTATCAATTTCTGAAGATGCTAGTGAAAGGCTGAAATACCCTAAAGCTAGTCTTAATGTTTCTATTCCTGTGCGCATGGATGACGGTTCTTTGCGAATTTTTCAGGGTTATCGAGTAAGATATGATGACACCAGAGGACCAGGTAAGGGAGGAGTTCGTTATCATCCGTCTGTGTGCCTTGATGAAGTTCAATCTCTGGCTTTTTGGATGACTTTCAAATGTGCTTTGTTAAATCTTCCCTTTGGTGGTGCAAAAGGGGGGATTACTGTTAATCCTAAAGAATTATCTAAAGCAGAATTAGAAAGATTAAGTCGAGGTTATATTGAGGCGATCGCCGATTTTATTGGTCCAGATGTCGATATTTTAGCACCTGATGTTTACACCAATGAGATGATTATGGGTTGGATGATGGATCAATATAGTATCATTTGCCGTCGGATTTCTCTCGGTGTAGTAACAGGGAAACCTTTAACTATGGGAGGCAGTCAAGGTAGAGATACCGCAACGGCTACGGGAGCATTTCATGTCATGAATACGACTTTGCCGAAATTTGGTCAACCCCCCCAAAAAACTACAATAGCAGTACAAGGTTTTGGGAATGCGGGGGCAGAAATTGCGGAATTGTTAGGCAAAGCGGGTTATAAAGTCGTTGCTGTCAGTGACTCTCAAGGGGGTATTTATGCCCCACAGGGTTTAGATATACCGAGTATTCGTCAATATAAACGAAATAACTCTAGCGTTAAGGGGGTTTACTGTGAAGATAGTGTTTGCAATATTGTTGAGCACGAAGTAATTACCAATGAACAATTATTAACCCTTGATGTCGATGTTTTAATTCCCGCAGCCCTAGAAAAACAAATAACAGAAAATAACGCTGATCAAATTCAAGCAAAATATATCTTTGAAGTTGCTAATGGTCCTATAACCTCTTCCGCAGATGCCATTTTAGATGCCAAAGGTATCCATGTTTTTCCTGATATTTTGGTCAATGCAGGGGGTGTGACAGTAAGCTATTTAGAGTGGGTACAAAATCGTAACGGTTTATATTGGAGTTTAATAGAAGTACAGGAAAGATTAAAAGTCAGAATGATCGAAGAAACTGAAGCAGTTTGGCGTATTTCTCAAGAATTTGGGGTTAATATGCGCACTTCTGCTTATATTCATGCCCTTAATCGTTTAAATGAGGCGATGTCTGCTAAAGGTACAAGAGATTATTATCAAGCAGTCAGTTATTAGTCGTACGCAAGTATCTCAAAAGGTCCTTTATGAATAGTAGTAACTAAATTGCATCTATGTGCAATTAACCGGATTTGATATCAAACTAAATTAAACTCTTGTAAAGCTGGTAAAAAATTACGATTTTCATGACTAGGACGGCTCAATTTTATTAATACAAATCTCTGTAAAGGTGTCAAGTTTTGCCATTGAGATAAATTTAGTTGAAAATCAAATTCTTGAGCTTTTTCCTGTAAATCAATGGGAATTTTTTCTATGTCTAACCATTCAGGATGAGGATCAATATTTAATTCCTTAGCATATTCTCCTGTTTTAAACAATACTAATTCTTGCAAATGTTGACGATATTCTTCTATTTCTTGGGGAGTTAAACAAGGTTTATGAACTAAGGACTCCCTCTCAATTTGATTGAAATTATGCCAGTGATTAAGTTTTAATTTTACCCCACAGGTATCAAGTTTAAACCTGACAATCATAGGAATACAACGCAAAGAATCGACAAAATCTGTTTCAAATTCAAAAAAATTGGCCATTGCAGTGAGTTAGGTCTTAAAAAAGACAGGGGAGACTAGGAGAAAATAATTAATTGTTCATTGATCACAAAGGCACGATCCCACAGTGGCGCTTTCAGCCATCGCCAAAAATGGATCGTACCTCTATATTAATCTATTTTTAGTTAAAAATTTAGCCCATAGGATGGAATAAAAGATCAGGGTAAAAACGATTAAATTCGATTAATAAACCTGCGGTAAAAACCAACAAAGCAGTTATTAAAACAGGGGCAGTAGATAAAAAGGTTGTTAAATCTTTCATCAAAATTTCTCCTAATAATTAGTTAAAAATGAACAGCAAAAATTAACGAGGAGAAACGGGAATTTCCGAATCTTTTACTGTTAATTCACCAGAGGTAAACTCTTTGAATGCTTGTAAAGGCCACAAGAAACCAAATAACATTTTATTGATGGCGAGAGGTACATCGATGATGATTTCACGCATTTCTGTATCTTTTTCTTCTCTGATGGCGATGAGATAGGCACGGCCTACCCAACCAATCCAACCAGCGATATAAAGGAATAATACACCGGGGATGATAAAGTCACCGGCATGATCTAATCTGCCATCTACCACTAAATGGGGATAGCCTTCAGGGCCACAAAGTGCTTGGCTATAGCTTTCAGCACGTTTTTTGCCAGATGTGGGATCATCGGTAGTGTTACGGAAGCTTTTGGCTTTAGCTTGATATGCCGCAGATTCACTACAAGGAGTTAAATGTGATAAATCTGCTTGTGCGGTAGGAGGGAAATTTGCCCACAAAGTCACGGAAAGAGCGAATGCTAATACTAAACTGAATATTTTACCCATAGAATTGTTTCCTTATTTTTGTCGAAACAATAAGTTTTTGTTACAAAAAATGAAGCTGAAAAATGGCTTCAAATGCGATCTTACTGTGATTAGTAAATGGAGTAAAGTAATAAGAAGAAAATTTATTATTCTTAACAAATTACTTAAATAATGAGTGTCATTTTAGCAGTGGAAAGCAGTTGTGATGAAACTAGCGTCGCAATTGTAAAAAATCGTAATATTTTATCTAATGTCATAGCGTCACAAATTAATCTACATGAACAGTATGGGGGTGTTGTGCCTGAGTTAGCTTCCCGTCAACATTTAGAAATGGTTAATCCCTGTATTGATAAGGCTTTAGATGATTCGGGTTTATCCTGGACTGATATTGATGGGATCGCCTCCACAGTGACACCGGGATTAGTAGGCTCATTAATTGTAGGAGTAACGGCGGCAAAAACTTTGGCGATGGTTCATCATAAGCCATTTTTAGGAATTCATCATCTTGAAGGTCATATTTACGCCAGTTATCTTAATAATGCTGATTTAGAACCGCCTTTTCTTTCTTTATTAGTATCTGGGGGGCATACTAGCTTAATTCATGTGAAGGCCCGCGGGGTATATGAAAATATCGGTTCAACCCGTGATGATGCGGCGGGGGAGGCTTTTGATAAGGTGGCACGGTTGTTGAGTTTACCTTATCCGGGAGGTCCTGTAATTGATAAACTGGCAAAAGAGGGAAATCCAAAGGCTTTCAAACTTCCGGAGGGTAAGGTTTCATTGCCTAATAATCAAGGTTTTCACCCCTATGATTCTAGTTTTAGCGGGTTAAAAACGGCAATGTTAAGACTAATTACGAGATTAAAAGAAGAAAACCCTGATAGTTTACCCATTGCAGATTTATGTGCTAGTTTTCAAGCTACTGTGGCTAAAGCCTTGACAAAACGATCTATTAAGGCTTGTTTACACTTAAATTTAACAAAAATTGCTGTGGGGGGTGGCGTGGCGGCTAATAGTGGTTTAAGGCAACATTTACACCAAGAAGCCCATAGGCACAATTTACAGGTGTTTTTCCCCCCTCTAAAACTTTGTACTGATAATGCGGCTATGATTGCTTGTGCGGCTTGTGATCATTTTAATCATAATATGCGATCTCCTTTATCATTAGGAGTAACATCGAGAATGAATATTCAGGAATTAGGCAAACTTTACCAAGATGAACAGTTTTCCATTTCTTGGTTTTGAATAGTGAGGTTAGAATTTAAATTAGTTAGCACTTGTTAATTATTAACAGACGTGATGCCAAAAAGCTTAGTCAGACCAACCGAAGAGAACCCTATAATGAATTAAAGAAAACCATCTAAACTTACTATGAATCAAAGTGATTTATATAACGAAAAACTATTAATCCAACGCTATAAATTAAAAGAAGTAATCGGTCAAGGGGCGATGGGGATAGTATATCTAGCAGAAGATACCCTCTCAAAAAATCACAATGTAGCCGTAAAAGTCCTCTCCCGTGCTTTAGATGATGTAAAAATGATCAAAAGGTTTCAGAGAGAGGCCACCATCAGCACCTTGCTTTCTGAAAGAAGTCAAAATATTATCAAAGTAACTGATTATGGTGTCGATGAAAATAACGTTCCTTTCTATGTTATGGAGTATCTTAATGGTGAGAATCTGGGTGACATGATTGATATTCACGATCTTTCTTTAACGGATTTTCTGGATTATTCCTGTCAAATTTGTCGTGCTATGGAAATTGCCCATAATGGTATTTTTTTTGAAGGAGAAATTAGTCCTGTTATCCATCGAGATCTTAAACCTAGCAATATTTATGTTGTTGAAGAAGAAGAAACAGGAAAATCAACAATCAAAGTATTAGATTTTGGTATTGCTAAATTAATTAAAAATGAAGAAGGAGAAACAGAGAGTTTCGTCGGTACTCCCCGATATTGTTCCCCAGAACAACTGCTGGAAAAAAAGTTAGATAATCGTTCAGATATTTATAGTTTAGGCATGGTGATGTATTTAATGTTGAGCAAAAAATACCCCTGGAATTTAGAAATAGACACCATGGCGGATTGGTATAAGGCTCATACAGAGTTAACACCGGCCAAATTTCCTCCCGAATTAAACATCCCTTTGGAATTAGAAAAATTAGTTTTACGTTGTCTGGAAAAATCTCCTTCTAATCGTCCTCAAAGTGCCGGTGAAATTCTCCAAAAATTAGGTATGATTGCTAGTAAAATTACTTCAAATGACAATGACACTTCTTTTGTTAACGTTCAAGTAAATAAATCTGAAAATCAATATAAATCAACCTTAGAAAAATTTTTATTAGCTAGTAAATGGCCTGGGAATAAACCTATTCAAAAAATAGTTTTTCCTCGTATTCTTATCTATAAAAAGGAAATTTTACCCACTATTTGCACTATGTTAGAGGAGGAAGATATTAAGAAAAGAAAAAATAATATTCGTTACAATCAATTTTTCTTTCAAAGTTATCCCCATCCGATGATTTTATGGCTAACAGTATTATATAGCCCTGAATATGGCGCTCGTTGGTTACCCTGTTATTTAGACCTAAAAACTAACATTGGTCAACAAGTGGTCAATGCTTTAAGCGATTATAAAGAATATTTTATTCTCTTTTTTGCCCTCGAAAAACCTGAAAAATGCATTGATTTCTTGTCCTTAAAAGTGATGCTTAAACAACGAACCAACCTGAAACAATGGGCATCGGTAAGCAATATGATAAGCGTAAAACATAATGAAGAAGCAGTTATTAGTAGAAAAAAGCTGAAACTAGATTTGGAAGAATTAAAACCGAAAATTATTTTAGAAATTGAAAAAAGTCACACCCAAGAGCTTCATTTTTAGACAATAAAATTACGAAAATAATAAAAGATATAACACTTATTTATTTACCATCCATTAAATTAACGATAAAAATATGAACTTAGTTGAAATTATTAAACAAGATTACCAAAATTTTCCAGAAAATCAAACTTACAGTATCTATGCAGAAGATGTTCATTTTAAAGATCCAATTTATAATTTTTATGGCTTAAAAAAATATCAAGAAATGATTGTTTTTCTAAAAAAATGGTTTAAAAATTTAAACTTAAAATTGCACGAAATAAAACTAGACGAAAATCAAAGCCAAATAGATACCCGTTGGACAATGTCATGGAATAGTCCTTTACCCTGGCAACCATTTATTTCTGTTTCTGGCAGAAGTGAGTTAAAATTAAAAGATAACTTAATCATCGGTCATTATGATTATTGGGATTGCTCATTATGGGATATGATTAAACAACATTTTGTTATCAAAAAAACTTGAGAAATTAATTATTTTCAACTTAATAACTAGCATCTAATTTTGAATATTTTATAATTTCAATAATATCAATAAACATGAATAATAATTTTAAAAATAAGATAAATAACAATAACAAAAATAATTTAGATGCCAAAAAATACGCCTATTTAAAAGCAGAAGCAGAAGCTCCCTATAAAGGGTTGAGAAAATTTATTTATTTTGGTATCGGTGCCTCTGGTGCCATTGGTGCTTTTATCTTTTTTATACAGTTAATTGCCGGGAAAAATATCTCTAATAACATCCTCAATTTATTAATTCAAATAGCAGTCGTTGCCCTAATGATTTTCTTATATCTTTGGGAAGACAGGGAAAACAATTAACCATTCCATCTTCCCTCATGTCAAAATCTATTATCAATAAAAACTAGGCATACCTTATTTTTAAAAAGGTCGCACCCATTTATTGTGTATCGTTCAAATATCGTTCGATCAATATGATCGCGACAATATCATCTACTGGGCGAGGGGGAATTCTTAAACCCTGAGGTATTAATCGGGTTAATCCTTGAGGGGGATACATTTTCCAATATCTTTGCTTTGCTTCTACTGTACTATTTCTTTCATCTACTAATATTGTTTCTACTGATAATTTTAAGTTATCTTTTAATTGCTTTTCCCACTGCTTAGAAGTGGTTTGATTGCCCATTATTAGCTTAAAAGGCTTATATTCATTGATTAGTTTTGTGATCACAGCTATCGCTTCTTCACTAGGGACGACTTCATTATATAAAATTTGCTTATTATTATTTAAAATGGCCAAACCGCATTTATCTCTACCGGGATCAAATCCAAGGATCATAATTATATATACTAAAGAGATACTTTCAGAATAAAATAGAAGTAGATTTATTGGGACTATTGGTATGGAAAAAGATCATCAGCTATGAAAAAATGGCCAGAAACCATGACACCATATCAATTAAAGCTAACTTAGACTGGGAATCTAACGGATATTATCTTCACCCGGTAAATTATTAATCGCATAGTAACATAAATTGAACAAGGTAAAGAATCTGAATGCTTGAGCAAATTTTACACCCTTCTATTGACTTTGGTATTGATACAGTTTTTATTTTAATTATTCTCGTTGCCTTGGAAGCCGTTTTATCCGCAGATAACGCTATCGCCTTAGCCTCTATTGCTCAAGGCTTAAAAGAGGAAAAACAACAAAATCATGCTTTAAATATTGGTTTATTAATGGCGTACTTTTTAAGAGTTACGTTGATTGTTACAGCAACTTGGGTTATTAAATATTGGCAATTTTCTTTGTTTGGGGGATTATATTTATTATGGTTGACCTTTCAATATTTTACAGGTAATGATAATGAAGGAGAAGAAAATGTCGCTAAACTAAACTTTCCCAACTTATGGCAGGCCATCCCCACCATTGCTTTTACGGATTTAGCCTTTTCATTGGATAGCGTCACCACTGCCATTGCCGTAGTCGATGAAATTTGGTTAATTATTGCTGGTGGTACGATCGGAGTCATCGCCTTACGGTTTCTCGCTCAACTATTTATTCGTTGGATTGAAGAATTTATTTATTTGCAAGATGCTGGATTTATTACAGTGGGTTTAGTGGGTTTAAGATTAATCCTGAAAGTAATCGATCCCAATATTGTACCCCCCGAATGGTTAATGATTAGTGTCATTATCGGTATGTTTACCTGGGGATTTTCTAAGAAAAATGGAGTTAAAGTTACGGATTCCCTTGAGTCTTAATTTTTTGCAAATGCTAATTAAAGTCTTAGAATTATATTTGCTCAAATTTTCTTTATCTGCGATCAAATGTAATGAATAAATCAAGGGGATTGATTTCTATTTCTTTGGGTAGTATAGCCTTAGTGACTGTAACGGTATTATCTATCATTCTGTTATGGCAATTAAGAGGCTTACTGGTTGTTTTAATGATTTCTGCTGTTTTAGCGGCCACTTTAGCACCCATTGTTGACTATGGCGAAAAAATACGGATTCCTCGTTGGCTAGCGGTTATTTTAGCCTATTTACTAATAGTTTTGATTTTTACAGGAGGAGGATTAATTATTGGACCCACGGTAATCACTCAAATTCAACGATTATTACAAAAATTGCCGACTTATTTGGATATTATTACTAATTTAACCCAGTCATTGATTATTCGTTTTGGTATTACCGAACCGAAAGCCTTAAATTTAATTGATCAATGGCTAGATTTACAGGCTTTGACCGCATGGGCAGCACGATGGAGTCAAAAGTTAATTGTCAGCTCTTTAGGTGTCACTAAAGGCCTTGTTGGTGCAGTGTTCAATATCCTACTCTCTATTATTTTCTCTGGTTATATGTTGGCAGGTTCGAGAACATTAATCAAGGATTTTGTCAGTATCTTTCCTTCCCCTTGGGATACTAAACTAGAAGCTCAATTTCCTTTTATGGCTAGTCGCATGGGAAGATATATCCAAGGTAGGTTATTAGTATCATTAATTTTGGGAATTGCTATCACTGTCGGCCTAAAATTTATTGGCATTACAGAGTTTGCAGTCGGTTTAGGGGTGATTGCCGGTTTTACCAATTTAATTCCCTTTTTTGGTCCCGTTTTGGGTTCAATCCCCGCTTTAATCGTGGCGATCGCACAGGGCGGTTGGACTTTTTGGTGGGTATTTTTATTATTTGTCATCATTCAAAATGTAGAAACTTATGTGTTAGATCCTTTATTAGTGGGATCTAGTGTCAAAATACAACCACTGTATCAACTCTTAGCGGTGTTAGGGGGAGTTCAGGTAATAGGTATTCTGGGAGCTTTAATTGTGCCCCCTTGGGTTGCGGCGGCAGGAGTGATCTTAGAAAATTTGTATCTGAAACCTAAGCGATCTATAACAATTAACAATTAAGGTAATTCTACCGATGTCGGTTTCGCTATATGTGGCAAACCCCAACCTAGTTTTTCTCTGAGGATACGGAAAAATTCTGGGGATTGTAAACGGATAAACTTAACATCATAAGGCGATCGCACAATTTGGACTTGATCGTCTGGTAGGATATAACAACCGGCATTACCATCTACCACCATCACCATTTGATTAGGAGTGGCAGGATAAATAGTAACAGGTTCTTGATCAGAAAAAACTAACGAGCGAGAAGCCAAAGAATGAGGACAAATAGGGGCCAGTTGAAAGACAGGGACATCAGGTGTAACAACCGGACCTCCAGCACTCAAAGAATAGGCCGTTGAACCTGTTGGAGTCGAAATAATCACCCCGTCGGCGGCAATATCAACGGGAGAGTGTCTGCCGATGGCAATTTCAAAATGACACATACTTGTCAATGGTTCTCGATGAACGACGACTTCATTCAAGCATAGAGCCTCCCACAAAGAAGTCTGGTGTCGAACAACCCTAACTTTCATCATCGAGCGTTTTTCTACTTCATATTTACCACTTAAAACCCGCTCCAATGCCCCAGCAAGTTGATTTAGATAAATTTCCGTCAAAAACCCCAAATGTCCTGTGTTGACCGTTAAAAGGGGAATACCATGAGGTGCAACTTGTCGAGAAGCCGACAAAACTGTACCATCACCTCCCAAGACGATAGCAAAACTCATGTCCCCATCAAATCCTGCTGGGGCGATTTGTTCAATAGGACTATGACACACTGGGCGATCGGGATAAGAATATCCTAAAATACCAGCGTAACCAGTTGCTAAACACACTTGATAACCTTTACCTTCTAATTGCTTTTGTAAGTCTTCTGTCACTTTACAAGCAATCGGTTTAATATCGTTGTAAATAACGCCGATTTTGGGCATCAATAGTTCTTCCTAGTTACAATGGGTCTTAGATAGTCTCTGTGGGGAATAGCACAGTATCGATCGTATATTATCAGAAGTTGTGCGGTTTGAATAGTTAGGATCTCACTTTCAAACAATTCCAAATTCAAAATTATCAATTCAAAATTAAAGACAATTAGTGGGGGCTTGTACCCAAAATGAATCAGTTAAAAATTATCTTTTCCTACAATAAAACCCTTAGGAGATCATTTCGGTAAAATTTCAAATGAATCGAAGAATTTGGTCACCATTTCCTGAGATATTTCCTGTTTCTCTTGACTTACAGCCAAAACATAGAGACGTTGCTTAATCCAAAGCAGTCGAAACATAATCGTTTCGCCTTGATTTTTGAGAGTGAAATCTCTGCCTGGATAGTTGTTGAAAATAATATCTTCTTCTAAGGTCTTAGTAAATCCACCAGCTGTATTTTCCATAATATAGTTACTAGACCAGTCCAAGACATCAGATGGTTCGGCAACTTGCTCAGCAGATAATACCTCTGAATATGCGACCACAAAACGAGAGTCTGGTGGGTGGGTTGCAATTAAATCAAACTCAATTTGTCCCTTTGGGGTTTTAACCATTTCTGTTTCTTGGGTAATCGCTCCTGCTGGCATCATGGTTGTAAATCCCTCTTTACGGAATATAAACCTCATCCAAGAGACAGAGTCGATATTTACTTTCAAAGGGGACTCGGATACAGATTGTCCACTTTGCAATCTACGAATTTCTTGTTCAAACTGCTTTCGACCTTGTTCAAAAAAATCAGGTCTGTCAAATAGACTAGCCAACACTGACTGAGAACTTAATAAAATAGCAAGTATCGATGGGGTCATACTAACAAGATAATATTTATTCATATCCAATAGAAATGTTTATGAGCTACTGAAAGTTATTTATATATTAATTGCCGCATTTATATCCCGAATACAAGGCTTTTGACATTTAAGCTAAAATTATGATCTAGCTTATTTATTATAATTTAAGCAGTAATTTACATATTCAGGTAATTTAGTGTAGGTTTCAGGAGGAAAATACTTCTCAATAGAAGAGTCTTCATCAATAAACTGATTGACCAAATCATTCCATTGGGGATCATTTTTTGGTAGTAATAAACCATAAAAATCACAGGCTAAAGGAAGTTTGGGTACTATCTGATAGTTATTAGCTAAAGATTGATCATTATTTAACTTACTTTCCAATAAGATACCGTCATCAATAATGGCATTAATTTCTTGATTTTTTAGTGCTGCGATCGCATCTTTAGTGGCATCTAAACCTTCAAAATAGGCTGTTTGTGCTTCAGGATATTTCTGTTTAAAAAAAGACGCTGTACTGGTATCTTTTAACAAGCCAATTTTAGATTGAGCTAAAGATAAATTGGGATTAAAGTCATTAACTGCTGTTTTGGGAATTAAGAAATAAGTACCAGTCACAAAAAATGGGAAGGAAAAATTAACCTGAGTATTATTTTCGACAATAGTATTCGCACCGCACTCTAAATGTGCTTGTCCATTAGCAACTAAATCAAAACGATTATTTAAATTAGAAGGTAAAACCACAATTTTAAGTTTGGTATCTAAATCTAATTTTTTTTCTAAATAATTAGCTAAATTTTGCCCATAAAATGCACAAAAACCGCCCCAATCCCCATTCTCCTCCAAATAGCCAAAGGGTTGAGTATTTCTGGGATAAGCCAATTTCAAAATTCCTGTTTCCTTAATTTCTTCTACTATTGAAATTTGATTTTCTGAGCTAGTTTTAGCTATTATAGAATCAGGTATAATTTGTATGGGTAATTTTTTATCACCATAAGCGCTAATGATATTTTCTTCATCTAATCTTTGAATTTGATTAACATTTAGTTGCTCATCTTTCTGACTGATAAAATTACCGTAACTGGCACTAAGATAGGGTGAATAGTCTTTATTCTCTCGTAAATAAGCTTCCATAAAAGCCACAGCTATCCCCTGAAAATATCGACTAGTAATATCTCTATTTTTACCGATAATAAATTCGGGTATGTAGTCGGCAGTATATTCCGCAGAAGGTTGACTAGAACTAAAATGAGTACCAGGTTGATAAAACAATAAATGCTTCTGCTCATTTTTTAACCACATAAATGGATATATTTGTTCTGTTATCACTGGAGTAACAATGTCATTACTACCAGCGGTTATTAAAATGGGAATATCTATTTTGGCCATACTTTCAGGACCAAAAATAGCACTACTGAGAGGATGAGCTGAAATAATGGCTTTGATGCGAGAATCTTTTAAGTTATATTCAACAGGAGGTAGGTTATTAGCCTGACATTGTAAAATCAATGCAGTGTTAACAATGACATTCTCTCGTTGGCATTCTTGTCTGAGTCTGTTTATGTTCAAAGGTGTTCCAGCTAAAGATAAAACTGTTGTACCTCCCAGGGAATCTCCAATCACTCCAATTTGTTCTAAATTAAGTATTTTTGACCATTCTGGATTTTCTGCTACTAATTTTTCTAGCTGATCGATAATAAAACTCATATCTCTAGGTCTATCGAGGTATTCAATGGGGCTTAATGCACTACTAAGATTACCTTCTAGTAATTCTTGCCGATAACCTAAATTGCTACCAACATGTTCGGGTATTCCCACAATAAAGCCATAGGATGCTAAATGTTCGCCTAAACTAATAAAATTTTGCCTAACTGAGCCAAATCCGTGGGAGATTAAAACTACAGGTGCTGATTGATTGAGGTTATTGGGAATATAAAAATCCACATCAAAACTATATTCGTTCACGAAACCATCTTGAGTTTGACGATATTCATCGCGTTTTAAAGTAATTGTCTTTTTCTCAAAAGTATATTTACCTTTATTTCTTAAATCGGCTAATTGCTCAAGATTAGGATTCTTCTCCGTTTCTGCCTGTTGATTTGCTTGAATGGCGATCGCTTTTTCCGAGGCTTCTTTATAATTCTCATAGAAGAGGATTTCGTCTTGTAATTGCAGTAATGCTTCCAAACTAATGTAAATTTCAGGAGTAGGAAATTCCCTCAATACATCCACTATTGTCCAAGAATCATATTTCCCTGCGGTGGTTAAAACAGCACCTCTGATGGCATAAAAACCATTACGTTGACTGTGGGTGGAAACTACTTTACCTAATTGTTGTAATAAGTCTTGGGCAAGAGAAGTGCGGCTGATTTTATAAAGATTGACTTGGTTTATATCATAGGATTTTGCTAAAAAACTACGTATTTGCTCAAATGTTTTTTCATCAATAAATGCCTGATAATCCTTTAAATTTCCGGTAATTTCTCCTGTTTCGACAAATGTTTTCAATGATTCTATCGATAAAGAAAGTTTTAATGGACCATAGACAAAATTAATTTTTTCAGCGGCTTTTAGAGGCAAGGCAACCGTGCCAAAACTGATAGTAAGACAAATCAATAATAATGATTTAATTCTAAGGGTAAACATAGTACCTATTATGTAAGAAGTTAAAATATGTGTATAATACAAAGAAGCCCTGTGCAAATGCCGATAAATGAAACCTCTATAATACAAGCATTTCAGGGGTTTAAAATGTTATTTCTTAACCAATACTTCTCGGAAGCGTGCCGAAAACGTTGTCGTTAGGACGAAGTAACAAGTAATAAGTTAGTAACATATAACTTGAGATTTTAAGCCCAAAATCTTACAAGGATATTAGGCTATGAAACTATCACTTTCTCGATCCATTATCCTTACATCTGGGGCACTACCAAATAATTTACAGGTTAATCATAATAGCCACCTTGATAAAAATCAGGATTGTAAAAATCACCATAGTAATTTCTACCCTTTAGAGAATTTCCTCGATCAATAATTACTCTTTGAGTTCTTCGTACATTATTTCGATTAGATTCTGCGATCGATTACGTTGAGTTAAGAGCAAATTATCTTCAGTTATCTCAACTGAATCACTATTGTTGAGAAGAGTACTAGTTTTAATCAGGCTTTGTGCGAATGCAATTTGGGGAAATCCCAGTATTGCCAGAAGAATAAATATCAGACTTTTTTTCTTGATCATAAGTTATTACTCCTTTTTTCTGCCGACTGCGATTTCAATAAGACTAAGAGACCTCTAGTATTTATAAGGTTCATTTTTCGTCCTTAAAATCATTTCCTGAACCATATTGCCACATATCTAACCAACGATGATAATAATATTTTTGTTGAGGGGTAAGGTTTTTCGTAAGAGGTTGTAAAGATTTGGCAAGGGGATATAAACCGCTATAAATGCCTAAGTTGGCGTAGTGTTTTAACCAGTCAAGAAAAATCGGCAAGCCGACTTGGGGTAATAAAGGTAACACTAATTTAGGATTGACGAGGGGGAGGGTTTTTGTTAAGCCTGAAAATTGCACTACATCCTGTAAAAATGGTTTTAAGACATCATCCCCCAGTTTATCCATCACCTGAAAAACGCCACTCATCAAGTCATTGATCTGGTTGGGATTTGCACGGGTATCGATGCCAACACTCATGGTTTTCTGAAATAGCCATGTAACGGAGATATTTGGTTGATAGGGTTGAATTAAGCCTAAATCTTTCGCTGTGAGACTATCCCATTGTAAGGCAGAGTGGATGGCTTTGGTTAAGCGGGTCAAATGACGCATCATCGCACCAAAACCGCCAAAACTCACGGGGGATTGACTACCACTACTATCACCCACAGCTAATATTCTATCCCAAGTAATTTTAACGGGACTTTGACGATAGGCGGGGAAGAATCCGAATAAAAAACGCCGAAAATTGATAGTTTCTAAGTCTATTTGTTGATATTCTGGCAATAGCCGCAGATATTCATTCATAAACTCTGTTAAACTAATTCTATCGGGATGAGCATCGAGATAAGTAAATAAATAAGTGGTGCGTCCATCTTTAGCTGGAAACGCTTCCCAAAAATATTGACATTGATGTTGAATAGGAGTGAAGGAGACAATTAAATCTCCCGTTTCATTGTTAGTAAATCCTTCACCACAACTACCCGCAACTAAACAAACTCCTTCAGGTTTTTCTCCTTTTCTTACTTGTTTAATAATCGGGGAAAAATGCCCCATACTATCAATTAAGAGTCTGGTTTTTAATTCCTGTTTATCTGTTTTTACTATTACTCCATTTTCGGTAATAATTGCATTATTAAAAGTGGTATTTTCAAAAATAACTCCTCCCAATTCTAAAAACTTTTCTTTAATTTTAGCTATTAATGTTTTTGGGCTAACCCCCACATTTAGAACATCTTTAACCCACAACTCATAACCTTGATAAAAACTAACTCTACCAGGATTATATTCACTAAAAATAATGGTTTCTAATTCTGAGGGACTAAGTAATTCTAATTCTAATAAACAGTTTAACTCATGGTGCGATATATTCCATTCTTGATCTCTACCTTGTAAAATTCCTTTCTCAATGACGGCGATTTTATATCCTTTTTTTTGTAAAGTTGTGGCTAAAAATATTCCTAACGTGCCTCCACAAATAATTACATCAAAATCAACATCGATAATTGTTTCTTTAATGGTGCTAATTACCGACTTAATACTAGGTTGATCATGGCGTAGGTTATACCACATTTGATCGGCGATCAATAATCTTTTTTGGACATCTTCGGGTAAAATAAAATTCATACAATCACATTGTTATTAATTTTGCTGACAATAGTTATTAATACTATTAACTAAATTTTCTTGCTCTTGAGATAATTTGGTAACTTCCTCTTTATAAATAATAGCTTTTTCAGTATCTTTGTTTTGAAAAGCATCGACAAAACTACGGGTTATTCTTCCATAATTTTGGTAGA
This sequence comes from uncultured cyanobacterium, assembly GCA_963749915.1. GTDB lineage: Bacteria > Cyanobacteriota > Cyanobacteriia > Cyanobacteriales > Cyanobacteriaceae > Geminocystis. Next base: position 68,953 of record CAVVOP010000005.1, on the reverse strand, counting down.
TTATGGCTAATTTTTGGCTATATTCTTTTAATTGTTGATCTTTAATTTTTTTCTCTAATATTTGTTGTGATGATTTGTCAAAATCGTCAGCTATTTCTAATATTTTGTCCTTGTCTTTTGTGGCTAAATTAGTTTGAGTAATTTCTGATAATTGCGTACTAATATCGATAATTTTACGACAATTAGATACTTTAGCATCGAAACATCCAGATAAGCTAAAATTAATAGTAATAACAAGTAATAATAAGTAATAATATTTTTTATGTTTGGTCATGTAATTATATACTTTTTAACTTTTTTTCTGTTACTGAACCAAGATAGAAAAAATCTTTTGCCAAGATGCAAGGAAGACTCTGAGGTTAAGGAATGAGGATTTAATTATTCACTAAAGTTATGCAGATTGCGGGGCAATACTGCGATGGGAGGGTATAGTTCTGAGTTTCTTTCAGAGTAAGATTTTGGGCTCAAAATCTGAAGTTATATATTACTAACTTATTACTTATTACTTATTACTTATCACTTATTACTTATTACTTCGTCGCCTAAGGGAACAGGTTTAAATCGGTTACAGCACCCAAACTACTAGAAGATACTAGTTTTGCATATTTACCTAAAACCCCTCGACGGTAGCGAGGTTGAGGTGGTTGCCATTGTTGACGGCGACGGGTTAATTCTTCCTCAGAGACGTTGATTTGTAATAGTTTTTCGTGAGCATCAATTGTAATACTATCACCTTCTTTGACGAGGGCAATATTCCCGCCAACGGCGGCTTCTGGTGCAACATGACCAACTACTAACCCATAAGTGCCACCGGAGAAACGTCCATCGGTAATTAAACCGATTTTATCTCCTAAACCTGCACCAATTATGGCGGACGTGGGGGCTAACATTTCACGCATACCCGGACCACCCACAGGACCTTCATAACGTACTATTACCACATCTCCTGCTTGAATTTTACCGTCTAAAATAGCTGATAAACACTCTTCCTCGGATTCAAAAACCTTTGCTGGGCCGGTCATTTTCGGGGTTTTAACGCCACTAATTTTGGCGACGGATCCTTCACTGGCTAAGTTACCCTTAAGAATGGCTAAATGTCCTTCTTTATATAGAGGGTTATCCCACTGACGAATTACATCTTGATTTGTAGGGGGATTTTCGGGAATGTCTGCCAATACTTCGGCAATGGTTTTTCCCGTGATTGTTAACCCATCACCATGTAATAAACCGTTAACTAACAACATTTTCATGACTTGGGGAATACCCCCAGCTTTGTGCAAATCTACGGTAACATAACGCCCAGAGGGTTTTAAGTCACAGATAACAGGCACTCTTTGACGGATGTTTTCAAAGTCATCAAGGGTTAATTCTACGCCGATGGTATTGGCGATCGCCAGTAAGTGCAACACTGCATTAGTAGAACCACCTACAGCCATAACCACGGAGATAGCATTTTCGAAGGCTTTACGAGTGAGGATTTGACTCGGTAAAATTTGTTGACGGATAGCCTCTACTAAAACTTGTGCGGATTTTTCGGTACTTTCCACTTTTTCCGCATCTTCGGCCGCCATGGTCGAAGAATAAGGCAAACTCATCCCCATCGCTTCAAAGGCTGACGACATAGTGTTAGCAGTAAACATTCCGCCACAGGAACCAGCCCCTGGACAAGCATTTTTCTCAATAGCTGTTAATTCTGTTTCGTCAATTTTTCCAGCACTATATTGCCCAACGGCTTCAAAAGCACTAACTACCGTTAAATCTTGGCCGTTATAATGACCGGGTTTAATTGTACCACCATAAACGAAAATACCGGGAATATTCATGCGTGCGATGGCAATCATAGCACCGGGCATATTTTTATCACAACCACCGATGGCAATAACTCCATCCATACTTTGACCAGTGCAAACAGTCTCAATGGAGTCAGCAATGACATCTCTCGAAACCAAAGAGTATTTCATGCCTTCTGTCCCCATAGAAATACCATCACTAATGGTTATGGTACCGAACATTTGGGGCATTGCTCCAGCCTTTTTGAGACTGGCTTCAGCTTTTAAGGCTAATTCATTTAAGCCCATGTTGCAGGGAGTTATAGTACTGTAACCATTAGCAACCCCGACAATGGGCTTGGTAAAATCATTATCTCTAAAACCAACGGCTCTAAGCATAGCACGATTAGGCGATCGTTGTATCCCTTGAGTAATGGCTTTACTTTTCCAATTTTCTGTCATTTTATTTATAATGCTAACATTATTTTTATTTTCTCATAATCTGCTATTAACTAATCAACCAATATAAATAATCAATGCTCCCTATTCCTTTCCCTTAACAAAGATTTATGCCTTGGGTACAAAATCTGAGTATATAATTGTCGGTGAAAATTTATTAACTAATTATAAAACGGGAATAAAAAAGTGAAAAAACATAGCCTAACCAATCTAATTATTGCCAGTTTGATTACCAGTCAAATCGTCATGGTAGCCAATAGGGTAAAAGCAGAGCCTATCAATGGATTACAACCTGTCTTAACAGTACAAAAAACCACCGAGTTAACCGAAGAAGCTATTGGTGCAGTTATGGCATCTATCGAAAAAGCGGAAAAAGAAGAAAATGTCGAGGAACTTATGGTATTTTTATCCCCTTATATTTTATCTTCCGTGACGGTAGAATCCGGTGAAACCACCGTAACTAAAATGATTGAAGGAAAACAGAGTCATGAAGATTTTTTGAAAAATAGCTTTGATAGTGTTGCCGAAAAAGAAGATATTGAGTCTTATATGACTACTAAAATTACTGAAGATGGTCAAATGGCTACAGTAACTAGAATTAGAGCCAGAAATATTACCACTGAAGATAGCAAAAAATATCTTTCCCTCAGCACCGATAAAATTCGTTTTGCCTTGATAGATAATCAACCAAAAATTATTAATTTAGAGATTAAAGGTTGGTTAGAAGAACGTCCTTAATATTTATAAATATATCGCATTTTACTCTTTTATGAACAACTTAAATAAATCTATGAAATCAACAACTTTAACTCTCACTGTTATCACCACCGCTTTAATTACTGGCGCTACTACTTCTATTAAACCCGCCCAAGCCAGTTTTGGAGATTTTATGTTAGGAGTCGGTGCAGCAGTGGGAACAGGTGCTATTATTCGGAGTAACCAAAGAGCGAGAGAAGAAAGATACCGCCCCGTAAGCCCACAGCAAGAATTTTACCGAGGTCGTCAAGATGGTATTAATGGTTTAAGATACGATAATCCTCGCGACTCTTCTGACTACGATCGCGGATATCAAGAAGGCTTAAAATTAAGACGAGGGCAATAGTGGTCTGTCAAAGCAACTATGTGGGATCAAACATTGATTTAAAAGCTTTGGGAAATCAAAATAGCCGTTAGTTACAAGTAGTGATTTTTGGGGCTGCAATTACCAAGCCACCATTGGTAAATCACTACTATTTTTTTATAAATACCCTGATACATCCACTTTTTACTTCTCATTATTAACAGTGCGCAGTACACTATTTACTATTATTTATGTTAGAAATATTATCAAATGTTCCTCGTTGGTTAAAATTAAGTTTTCTTTTTCCAATACTTTGTTTAAATGGGGTTTTATTAGCTTTTTTACTTGACTATCTTCAACCATTTATTAGTTTTTTAATTATTGCCAGCATTATCGCTTTTTTATTAGAATTATTAATTAAATTATTAGTAAATAAAGGAGTAGAACGAGCATTAGCCATTACAATTGTTTTATTATTAGCTTTAATTATTTCAACGATAATCACTTTTATCTTAGTTCCTATTCTGATTCAACAATTAGATGAACTTTTAATTAATCTTCCCAAATGGATTGAACAAGCTAACGAATATATATCATCGAAAACACCTCTTTTCAAGAGATTTTCTATAAATATTGATTCTATAATCCAACAAATTACCGGTCAAATTTCTGAGATTATAAAAACTATTGGTTCTCAAACTATTAGTATCCTATTTACTACTGTTAATAGTATTTTTAGTGTTTTACTTATCTTAATTTTAACCGTCTTTTTACTTATTGGTGGTGACAAATTTTGGGAAGGAATTTTTGGTTGGCTTCCTAAACCATGGAATAATAAAGTACCTGACTATTTCACTCAAACCTTTAAGGATTATTTTTTTAGTCGTTTAATCTTAGTTGGTTTTGCTAGTATTGCCAGAGGAATTGTTTTTGTTATCCTAGGCGTTCCTTCAGCTATTCTATTTGCTTTTGGCATTGGGATCGCAAGTTTAATTCCTTTTATAGGAGGATTATTTACTCTTTTAGGCACTTTATTATTAATCTTTAAAAGTGGCCAATTAGCTCTTTTATTTTTCATTTCTTCTACTATTATTGATCAAATTACTGATAACGTTATTGCTCCTCGTTTTATGGGAGAATTAATCGGTTTAAATCCTATTTGGTTAATTATTTCTCTCTTTATCGGTGCAAAATTAGGAGGGTTATTAGGTATCTTTTTAGCTGTGCCTTTAGCTAGCGTTATCAAAAAAATTGCTGATGATTTGCGATCTCCTATGGACTCCTCTATGGCTATTCTTCCTGAAAATGAGGATAATTTAAACGAGGATAATTAAAGGTAAATTAATTGTCAATGATTCATTACTAGAGATCAAGAAAAGCTATGGCAACCCTATTTAATTTATGATGATATTTTTCAGACATTAATCTCCCTTTTTTTGTGATTTAAGAAGGTCAAATATTAAAACCGATTTAAGATTGCTATATAATGTAATTACCTGAATTAAGTTTAATAGATAATTATGTTACCTAGAGAAGAATTATTAAAAAGAGTAGAAAATAAAGAAGAAATTGCCCATATTTTTGATAAAGCAGAAAAAGCAATCAAAATATGGGAATTAGTAGTAACCGACTTTCTTTCACCCCCAGTATTAGCAGAAATTAATCAAATTTTTTCCCAATTAACCGAAGTAAAAATCATTACTTGGGGGGGTTATCCTCAAGCCGAAAGACAACGGGTTGGCATTCACCGAGAAGAAATTGTTGCTGATAAAAGTCAAATTCCCCTTGCCGCTTTAGACATCTCTGGAAATTTTTTGTTTGACACCGCAACCCATCGAGACTTTTTGGGCTCAATTTTAGGCACTGGCATTGTGAGGGAGAAAATCGGTGATATTATTGTTTTGGGAGAAAGAGGTGCACAAGTTATTGTTGTGGAAGAAATGGTGGATTTTCTTGAAACTACTTTAGTTCAAGTACGTTCCGTGCCGGTGAAAACTACAAGGATTGAGTTATCAGACTTAAAAATTCGCCCCCCGAAAATCAAAGAAATGAAAACAGTAGAGGCTTCTTTACGGTTGGATGCGGTGGCTTCTTTCGGTTTTGGCATGTCTCGGGGCAAAATGACGGAGGCCATTAGTAACGGTGATGTGAAAGTTAATTGGAAAGAAATTACCCAACCTAGTTATAATGTCAAAAATGGTGATTTAATTTCTTTTCGAGGTAAAGGCAGATTAGAAATTGGTGATATTCAAGTTACCAAAAAAGACCGTTATCGCATTAATTTAACAAGATTTGTATAAACAAAAACCGTTGATATTTTTATGAATTTAATTACTGTTTTGTTGACGTCTGTTGCATTGGCTATGGATGCTTTTGCCGTATCTATTGGGGGTGGAATTAGCATTAAAAAAGTTATTTTAAAAGATTATTTGATTATTTCTACTTTTTTTGGTGGATTTCAGTTTATCATGCCCTTATTGGGATGGAGTTCAGGCTTATTTTTTCGAGATTTTATTATCAGTTTTGATCATTGGATTGCCTTTGGTTTATTGGGGCTAATTGGCAGTAAAATGATTTATGAATCTTTCCAACAAGAAGAAGAAGAAGGTACAGATTTTCGTAATTTATATATTTTATTAACTTTAGCGATTGCTACGAGTATAGACGCTTTGGCAGTAGGTTTAAGTTTTTCTGTTATTAAAACTCCCATTATGGGAGCCTCTATTATCATCGGTGTTATTACTTTTTTAATCTGTTTATTTGGTGTCTATATAGGCAATAAATTTGGTCATCTTTTTGAAAAACAAGCAGAAACAATTGGCGGAATTATTCTTATCGGCATTGGTATTAAAATTTTAACGGAACACCTTTCGTAATTATAGTAATTAATCATGCATTGCATAAACAGTGAACAATTCCTTTAGCCCTTAAATCCCCAAATTTGGGGACTTTTACCTCTTTTCTTTAAATCAAATCAGCGATGGCATTGTCTAAAATATCACTAGCTTGATCAATTTCCGCCGCCGAAACAATTAAAGGTGGGACAAAACGCAACACTTTAGGTCCAGCCGGTGCTAGTAATAAGCCTTTTTCCATGGCTTTTTTGACAATATCAAGGGAGGTTAGCTCAATATCAGCCTTGATTTCCATACCGTTAATTAAACCCCAACCCCGCACTTCCGTGAATAATTGAGGATATTTTTTAGTAATTGCTCTGAGTTTTGTCCGTAACTGTTCTCCTCTGACTTGAACATTTTGGAGGATGTTTTCTTCTTCTAAGGTTTGTAAAACAGCTAAGGAGGTAGCACAAGCAAAAGGATTACCGCCAAAAGTACTGGCATGGTTACCGGGTTCAAACACATCACAAAAAGCCTTACACATCATCGCCCCAATAGGGATTCCTCCGGCTAAACCTTTCGCACTGGTGAAAATATCTGGCTCAACTCCTAGGTTTTCATAACCCCACATTTTACCAGTTCTACCGACCCCCGTTTGTACCTCATCAAATACCAATAAAATACCAGTCTCATCACAAATTTTTCTTAACCGCAAGAAGTAATCCAAATTACCTGGGCGTACTCCTCCTTCTCCTTGTAATGGTTCAATCATGATGGCAGCTACACGACGATCGCCTTCATCAATGTTAGTGATAGCTTCTTCAACGGCAGTAATGTCATTGTAAGGGACATACTCAAATCCTGGCACAAGAGGTTGAAAATGTTTTTGGTATTTTGGTTGTCCTGTAGCGGTGACAGTAGCTAAAGTGCGCCCATGAAAACTAGATTTAGCGGTAAGAATAACGGGTTGCTCTAAAAATTCTAAAACCGTATGAGCATATTTCCGCACTAATTTGATTGCGGCTTCGTTGGCTTCAGCACCGGAATTGCAGAAGAATACCTTGTCAGCACAAGAATGTTCTACAATCCATTTAGCTAATTCTCCTTGTTCGGGAATATAGTACAAATTAGATACATGATGTATTTTTTGTATTTGTTGGGTGACAGCTTTTACCATAGCAGGATGAGCGTGTCCTAGAGTACAAGTAGCAATACCTGCTACAAAGTCAAGATATTCTTTACCATCTGTATCCCAAAGTCGGCAACCTGAACCTTTCTCGATGGTGACGGGAAAACGTCCGTAGGTGTTCATTACATAGGTATTGAAAGTATCTTGATTAAAACCAGTATTGGTATTAGGTTCTAGTGTTACTATAGTCACAAATTTACTCCTGATTTTAGATCTTAAGGATATGATAAATTCCTTCTGATTGACAATTATTTCTTATTGTGTCATATTCAATCCTCAGCGATGGTGAATATAAGGAAATGCCGACAAATAGAAGTCAGGAAGGCAAAGAGAATTGCTACTATATATAACCCCCAACTCCCATTAACTATTTCTTGTTTTATCGCAAACCAATAAAGTACCTGCGGAAACGCAAAGGGGAATTATAATTAAATTCAGTAACGGAATACTAATTAAGGTTAAACACATTAAACCAAAACCAGCCGTAGTAGGAAATCCTTGTTGCACAAATTTTAATTTCTGTCGAAAATTTAATCGTTTCCTTTCTAAAATTGCATCAAAAAAATCTAAACAGATAATAGTAGTGGTTAAACTTATGCTCCCGATTAAAGAAACTAAGTTGCCCACGCTAGGAATAAAATTAAATAAAAATAATGGTACACTTATGGCTGTGATTAATAATAACTTTTTTAATTCAAATAAAATCGCTCTGAATATATCATGAAAGATGTTATACTCTATTATTTCTAGTTTTCCTGTGCGTAAAATTTCCAGTTGTTCTGATAATTTACCATACCAAGGTGAACCTAAAATTGATCCAAATTGGGTCATAATAAAGCCAATTATTATCAATAATAAAATAAATAAGATTACTTTTATTAATAAACTAAGAAAGATAATAATATAAATTACAAAGTTTGACCAATCTGGTAGTTTATCGATGGCTTTATCCACCCAAATAACGATATTATTAGTAATAATATTAAACAACTTTAAGCTAGGTTTTAATAATAAGATATAAGTGGTAATTCCTACAGCAAAATTAATAATAATAGGAATAATTAAATATTGCCATAACTTTTTATTTTCCGCCAAAAATTTTACTGCTAAAAAAGGATAACTTATGCCAGTAAAAAAACCAAATCCGGTTACAATCTGTCTAACCATTCACCCTTAATCCATTTTCTTTTTATTTCTATCTTATTTTTATTTCTATCTTAGATGTCTAAAGAGGACTCCCGTTCAATTTCTCCCGAAAAAAATACCATTGAAATGAACAGGAGATGAATTTTGACCAACCAGAAAAATGGAGCGATAACGATAAGCTTGGACGCATTTAATTTACATCCTTGGATTAGGCATAAAAAGGGATTGTGGGTTATACAAACGCAGCTTAGGTGCGTCTGAGCTTATCCTTATTCTTGAGGAGTTTTTTGACTCTCCACATATTAGATCAAGATATATCGGGCTTGTAATCAATTAGTAAATGTACATGGTCTGATTCACCATTAAACTCGATTAAATTACATTCCCACTTAATTAATGTATCTGCGAAAATTTCTTTAAGTTTTATAATTAGAGTGTAGCAAATAATTAACTGTGAATCAAGTGATTACCCTTACTTATAAGAAACAGATGAAAAGTTTTGTCTTTCCTCAAATGTTGAAAAATTGCTTGGCACAAGGTAAGGTAAAGTTACCCCAATTAGGTTGGTTGAAAATAAAACAATCAAGAGATTATCCTACGGGTTTTGAGCCGAAACAGGCTCGAATTGTAAAAAAGGCAACGGGTTATTATTTGATGATTGCTTTTCAGTCTCAAGAATCTTGCCCTGACGCACCAGTAGGAAAATTAAGCTTAGGTATTGATGCTGGGATAGAATCATTTGTAGCTACCGATAGAGGAGAATTAATCAAAGCCCCAAAATTTTTGTTGCAAGCACAGAGTAAGCTGAAATCGCTACAAAGACGTTTGAAACATAAAATCAAAGGCTCAAATAATTGGTTAAAACTTCAAAATAAGATAGTTAAATTACATGAAAAAGTAGCTAATACCCGTAGGAATTGGCACTTTAAATCAGCAAATTACCTCTGCGACTTAACGGATAACATTTTTGTTGAGGATATAAACTTTATTTCGTGGGGTCGAGGGATTGTCACAAAGCAATCTTTGGACTCTGGAATAGGGCAATTTATTAATGAGATATTGCCTTATGTTTGTTGGAAACGCAGTAAATTTTATCGAAAAGTCAACAAAGATGGGACATCTCAAGAATGTAGCAACTGCGGAAGTCATACAGGCAAAAAACAGTTAAATGAAAGAGTACATAATTGCCAGTATTGTGGTTATATTGCACCAAGAGATGTAGTAAGTGCAAAGGTAATTAAAAATAGAGGATTAGTAGCGGTAGGGCATACCGTGAATGAAATTGCTTACGAAGGCGTACTGACGGGGATTAAGCAAGGTAACTTGGTCAATCTAGTTAAGTGCTGATGAGGTAAGAATCCCCCGACATAATCTTTGATTTGTCGGTGGGAGTGTCAATGTGTGGTTATTACTATAACTAGTCCAACTTTTCCCCTTAGAAGTTAGATTATAGTAAAAAAGTCCAAGATATTTTCTCAATGTGGAGTATATTAACAGTCATGGAAAGTAATACTATATTTGATACCATTCAACAAGGTTTCCGAACCGCTGTTGGGGCTGCTGCTTCAGTGGTAGAAACCTTACAAGACAATCAAAAACGCAGTCAGATGTTATCGGATCTGAATGCTGAATGGCAACAAAAATCTCAAGAATGGGCTGAAAAAGGCACGATGACGGAACAAGAAGCTCGAAAAATCATCGAACAGTTTTTTAAAGGTTATAGTAGTGGCGGCAGTAAATCTTGTGAGGACATACAGGTTAAGTCTGTAGATAACCAGAGTAATGATATCCAAGAACTTATCAGAGAAATTGTCGCTTTAAGGGAAGAAGTAGAAAAACTTAATGTTTGACAACGAAAAATTGGTTTATCAGTAAAAAATATTGAGGGTTAATGATTAACTTCTAAGTTTTAATTTATTGTTTGTTGTTATTTATTCTCGTCCATAGGGGATAAGGGAGAAACTGATAATAACTCGGAACTCAGAATTGTCCTTAGTCATTATCCCAATTTTCCGCCCCTAATAAATCACCGATACGATCCCGCAATAAATAATCTTTTTCCTCTAGTTGTTTTTCTACTGATAACCATTCCCTTGGGGGAATATATTTAGCCAAGCTATAAATCGGCTGATGACGGCTAATAATACCTCTTTCCAATAAGCCTCTAATTTCGTCACGAATAAAATCAAGGGTGTAATGGTAAGAATAAGTGGAAGGTAAAATATAAGTGTTCATAATTAAATGATGAGTGAAATCGTGATTAACTAAAATAATAAATCTTTCAGTTAAATTTTATACTGTTTCTTGAAGAAGTTGCAACAAATTTTGACAAATGCTCTCTAATAGTAGTGATCGACACTGGAGACAGATTAAATCCTTGAGTAAACATTTAAGATTTTCTTTCGTTAAAGAATAAGTAGCACCAATAAAATCAGGATGAAGACTAGTTTCCGGCTTTATGTGTGCATAAAAACCCCACAATTTTTGATTGTTAAAGGCGCTATTAATTGCCCATGCCTCTTGATTAATGGGTCTTAAAATTTTCAGATCTTTTTCTTCAAGATTTAACTCCCTTTTTAAGATAGATAAAGCATTATTTTCTAAAGTTTTATCAAGGTTAACCCTACCTCCTGCGAAGTCAAGGGTAACTTTTTCGATGCCGTGGCGATAAGTTAATTTAGGGAAGATTAACTGATTTTGATATTCGGTAATAATAATTAAAGAATCGGCTTTTTCTACTCGCCAATAATCTAGTATTGTACCTTGATCATCCTTGACTTTTTCCCCAATTAATGTTAGCCAAGGAGATGTTATTTCTACCAATTTACTGACAACTTGCCATGGATTATTCATCGTTTTATTTACTTATTATGCCCTCTGCCTCCTGCCTCCTGACTTGAAAGTGCCAACTTTCATCTCTGATGGTGAAAATTTTTTTTCATGGGGACTGCCTTCTTCAATAATGCAGGACTTGCACATTGGAACGAGATTTGGTTTTTTCAGCAATCGCTTTATATGTTAGCTTTAGCTTAGGCATTACACTTTGAAAAACACAGATCTTGTTTTATTGGGGCGTAAAAATTTACTTTAGATCCATACAATTTGAGGAGATCATTATCATTTATGATTAAATTTAATTTGATACTCTTAATAGGGATGTTAGGTTTTGGCAGTATTCAAAAAACAAATGCTCAAGATATAGTAGTTACTAATAATAATTATGAAATTTTGGGAACAAGAAAAGGAGAAGTTATAGTTAAAGATAGACATAGTAAAAAGATTCTTCATGAGTTTCAAATGGACAACCTCGTTATTAGGGAACTATTTATACTCAATGGTGGCAATGTCTTAGCCGCAGCTCAAAAAGACAATACTACGTTCTGGGATTTGAAAACAGAAAAAATAATAAGTAAATTTAACCAAAGAATTTATGGTTTTTCTCATGATCAAGAAACTTTTTTAACTTATAAATCAGGGAAAATTATTTTATATAATTATCACAATATGAATAAATTATGTGAATCTTTAAATTCTTTTAATGAAGGACCAGAAGAGTTTAAATTTTCCCCTGATGATAAATTTTTAGCTATAGTTTTTGCTACAGGAAGACCAGCTAATGATCAATATTATCCCCAAACGGGACCCTTAAGAAGATCCATTAGATATAGTAAATTATTTACCACTAATAATTGTGAAGAAATACAAGAATTTTCAAAATTAAGGGTAGTAGAAATAGGCACCTTTTCGCAAAATTCAGATTTGTATTTTCTCAAAAATACTACGGTTTTATTTGACAACAAATATTTAAAAAGTTCTTGGCAATTTAATTTATACGACCATAAGCTGGAACAAAATAATAATTGAACAACAATTATCTATCGATTCTTTATTTTAAATTGCAACCTCAAAAGCAACACCTTCTTCAATAAAGGCTGGGAAATTAGCGATAATACTTTGACGCTCTTGTTCACCAACAAAAAGGTAAGTGCCAGGTTGTTGACTATTTTGAAAACGGTAGAAGTCTTCCCCTTTATTAGCAGTACCAGAATATACATAAAATGCAACTCCTTCCTCAATAAAATTAGGAAAGTTTTGACGAATACTGATACTTTCTTCTTGTCCGGCATAAAGATAGGTACCAGGGACGGAACTATTTTGAAACCGATTCATGACAATTAAATCATCCCCTGGCTCAACTGCGACTTTAAATGCTTGTCCTTCCTCAATAAAATTGGGAAAGTTTTGACGAATACTGATACTTTCTTCTTCTCCGGCAAATAAATATGTCCCAGGTAGCTCACTATTTTGAAATCGATTAATAGGAGTATTTAATAAACTTGTTGAGTCATTAGGAGAGAGAAAAGCATTTTGTGCACCATCTGCACTCATTTGATTTTTGATTTGATCAGATAAGTCAGCCGCACTTAAGTCTAACTTAATATCAAAGACTTCACCAGTACCATTATCATCTGGGGTAATAATATTTCTCCTTGTGGTAACTCCTCCAGATGTTCCATTATAATTACTTTGCCATTCAAAATTATAAAGTATATCCCAACTTCCATCTGGTAAAATTCCTACCAAAGAAGTATTAAATCCTAAAGATTCTCCTGGTTGTAACAGTGGTTCAGCCGGCGTATCCGTATATAACAATGCCGTATTCGTTTCATTGTCACTCAAATGGTATCCTGTTCCAGTCGCACCTTCTTCATCCCAATAAAAAGGTAAATTATCGGCAAAACCGCCAAAAGAAGCACCTCCACCAGAAGGAGGATCAACGTATGGTACTACCAATCCTCCTGGGGCATATGGATCAATTGTGATAACTTGATACCAATTGAAATGATCATAACCACAAATCTCAGCAGCTTCATCCAAACTTAGACCAAAATTTGGTGTAAATGTTGCATTTAGAGTGCGATTGCTATTGGCCGTATTTACCGATACAGCACCATCAATAATCTCTTCACAAGGATTTTGAAACCGTGCAATTAATTCTGCACTTGCAGTATTTTCTTCTGTTACAAAGAATTCTCTTTCTCTGGTAAATCCACCATCTGTAACCTCTCCAAATCCGAACACATCGAGTGTTAACTCCGCTCCATTAGATGCTGTCAAAATAACAGGTGGCAGATTACTAGACGGTAAAAAAACTGAATCGGCACTAGCTATGGGGTCATTGGTGTTAGGAGTATTAGTAAAAGTCAGTGAACTTGTGAAATCTTGAGGACTGGTATTAAGAGGTTCGCTAACTTGTAGAGTAATATCTAAATCGACGCCAGTAGATCCAGTTCCACCTTCTATCGTGCCATTAAAATAGTTTAAAGTACCCAGAGAAAAGAATTCTCTGTTTTTCCTGGCATTGGAACCAAAAATAAATCCTGTTACTACATCAGTACTGTAAGGTTTTCCTGTAAAATTTAGACTGCTATTAGAAGTAATGGGAACTCCCCATATAAAATTATTAGTGCCTACACCAGAAAATGTGCCACCAATAGGATTTTTGAAAACTCCAGAAGTGGAACCTTGTATTCTAATCGTCGGTGTTGCCATAGTTTATTTTTCCCTATAGATTTTTAAATTACTGAAGCAAATTTTTAAACATCCTGATAAAAAACGTTGCATTTTAACGAAAATCAACTTTATTCCCTAAAATGCAAAAATAAAATCTATAATTTTACTTCAATATCTACCCCCGCAGGTAAATCTAATTTCATCAAGGCATCGATGGTTTTAGAAGAAGGCTGATAAATGTCGATCACCCGGCGGTGGGTACGGGTTTCGAAATGTTCCCTGGAATCTTTATCAACGTGAGGAGATCTCAACACACAATAGATTTTACGTTTGGTGGGGAGGGGAATAGGACCTACTGGTGTAGCATTAGTACGGTTAGCAGTTTCCACAATTTTAGTACAAGAAGTATCTAGTAAACGGCGATCGAATGCTTTGAGGCGGATACGGATTTTTTGTTGTTGCAAAGTTGCCATGATGAATATTTCCTAAATTTTCAAGGTACGGTGAATAATGATTTCAGAGTTCAGAGTTCGTTCAGAGTTCGGAGAAATTTAAGATGAGTTAGGTTGTAAAAGAAAGATGGATGAATTTGGAATTTAAACTCAAATCTCTGATAACCCATCTTGCCGACTTCGATCAAAGAGGACGCACAAAATGTTGTTTGTACGCCCATTTATTAGCCTATTTTAAAATTTTGGCCACAGCACCCGCACCAATGGTACGACCACCTTCACGAATAGCGAAACGCATACCTTGTTCGATCGCAATGGGGTTGATTAACTCAACGGTCATTTTAATACGATCACCAGGCATGACCATTTCCGCAGCACTACCATCATCGGCGGTAAAGTCACTGATAGTTCCGGTTACATCAGTTGTACGCACGTAGAACTGAGGACGATAGCCAGGGAAGAAAGGAGTATGACGACCACCTTCTTCTTTTTTGAGTACATATACTTCGGCTTCAAACTTGGTATGAGGAGTGATAGAACCGGGTTTAGCTAATACCATACCACGTTCAATATCTTCTTTTTGAACACCACGAAGAAGTACACCAACGTTATCGCCGGCTAAACCTTCTTCTAAGGTTTTTTGGAACATCTCAACGCCAGTTACTGTAGTACTACGAGTGTCACGGATACCCACCAACTCAACGGTTTCTTGAACTTTGACTTTACCACGTTCGATACGACCGGTGGCAACGGTACCACGACCAGTAATAGAGAACACGTCTTCCACAGCCATCAAGAAAGGCTTATCAATGTCACGCTCAGGAGTAGGAATATACTTATCTACAGCTTCCATGAGGGCGTGAATTTTATCAGTCCACTCGTTTTCACCTTTTTGAGTTTTGGGATTAGCAGTCATGTGCTCAACAGCTTTTAAGGCAGAACCGGCAACGATGGGAATATCATCTCCGGGGAAACCGTACTCGGTCAATAACTCACGAACTTCTAACTCAACGAGTTCTAATAATTCAGCGTCATCCACTTGATCTTCTTTATTTAAGAAGACTACGAGACTGGGTACACCAACCTGTCTAGCTAAGAGGATGTGTTCACGGGTTTGAGGCATCGGACCATCGGCAGCAGATACTACTAAGATAGCTCCATCCATTTGAGCCGCACCAGTAATCATGTTTTTAACATAGTCAGCGTGTCCGGGACAATCAACGTGAGCATAGTGACGATCAGGAGATTCATATTCAACGTGAGCGGTGTTGATGGTAATACCACGAGCTTTTTCTTCAGGTGCCGCGTCGATTTCATCGTATTTACGAGCTTTTGCCTGACCAATCGCAGATAAAGTTAAGGTAATAGCAGCGGTAAGGGTAGTTTTACCGTGGTCAACGTGACCGATTGTACCAATATTAACGTGGGGTTTCGTTCTTTCAAATTTTTCCCGTGCCATTTTTGTGTTTTTTCCTTTGTTTAATTAATTAATTTATAGATAACCTCTATTTTTAGCAACAATGGTATTTGCCACATTGCTGGGAACTTCAGCATAATTGCTAAACTCCATGCTAAATATACCACGTCCTTGGGTCTTAGAGCGAATATCAGTCGCATATCCGAACATCGCCCCTAAAGGAACTTTGGCTGTAACTTTAGCTAAACCGTATTCTGAGTTCATGCCCTCAATAGTGCCACGACGAGAGTTGAGATCTCCCATTACATCTCCTAAGAAATTTTCTGGGACTTCTACTTCAACCTTCATCACCGGTTCTAACAACACAGGTGCTGCTTTTTCAACACCATCCCGAATTGCCATTGAACCGGCTATTTTAAACGCCATTTCTGAGGAGTCCACATCATGATAGGAACCATCAACCAGTGTTACTTTGAGATCAATTACTGGATAACCCGCTATGATGCCGGACTCACAGGCTTCTTTTATGCCCTGAGCCACAGAAGGGATATATTCTTTAGGAATTGTACCGCCGACTATTTTCGAGACAAATTCAAAACCCTTTCCTTCTTCTTGAGGTTCAAGTTCAATCACTACATGACCATATTGTCCTTTACCTCCACTTTGACGGATGAACTTTCCTTCAGCACTTGCCGCTTTACGGATAGTTTCTCGATAAGATACTTGGGGTTGTCCCACATGGGCCTCTACTTTGAACTCTCGTAACATGCGATCGACTAAAATCTCTAAATGTAATTCTCCCATGCCAGCGATGACCGTTTGGTTAGTTTCGGGATCTACACTGACTTTAAAAGTGGGATCTTCATCAGAAAGAGATTGTAAAGCCTTCGATAACTTATCCATGTCCTCGGTAGTTTTTGGTTCTACGGCCACGGAAATGACAGGTTCAGGTACATATAAGGACTCTAAAATGATCGGGTTTTGATCATCACATAAAGTATCCCCTGTGGTGGTAAATTTTAAGCCAATAATTGCTCCTAAATCTCCAGCCCTTAACTCATCTACCTCAATGCGATCGTTAGCTTTGAGAATAATTAAACGAGAGATGCGTTCTTTTTTGTTTTTAGTAGCATTATAAACATAACTACCCTTTTCCAAAACCCCCGAATAGACCCGAATAAATGTTAAACGACCGTAGGGATCTGAGGCAATTTTAAAGGCCAAAGCCGAAAAAGGTTCATCATCACCGGAGTGTCTAAAAGCCTCTCCTCCTTCGGGTAATACTCCTTTAATAGCGGGGACTTCCGTTGGTGCCGGTAAATAATCTACCACCGCATCTAACAGTAGTTGTACACCCTTATTTTTAAAAGCAGAACCGCACAGCATCGGGATAATTGCTCCCTCAACAGTGCCTTGACGGAGGGCTTGTTTTATTTCCGCCTCGGTAATTTCTTCTTCCCTCAAGTATTTTTCCAAAAGATGCTCGTCTGACTCCGCTACTGCCTCGATCAGATAGCCATGATATTCCTGGGCCAACTCTTGCAGTTCTGTCGGAATTTTCGTTACCTCTACATCTTGACCCAAATCATCTTTGTAGATATGAGCTTTCATGGTAACTAAATCCACGATGCCTTGGAAATGATCTTCACTACCGATGGGAATTTGAACAGGAATAGCGGGCGCACGAAGACGCTCTTTCACCTGTTCATATACTTTAAAGAAATTTGCCCCAGTGCGATCCATTTTATTGACAAAAGCAATACGAGGAACATGATAGCGATCGGCTTGCCGCCAAACAGTTTCCGACTGAGGTTGAACACCACCCACAGAACAAAATACGGCGATAACTCCATCTAATACACGCATAGACCTTTCCACCTCAATGGTAAAGTCAACGTGACCGGGGGTATCAATAATATTAATGTGATGATTTCGCCAATCAGTACTGATAGCAGCGGCAGTGATAGTTATTCCCCGCTCTCTTTCCTGCTCCATCCAGTCAGTGACAGCATTACCATCATGAACCTCCCCAATCTTGTGAACAATACCGGAGTAAAAAAGTATTCTTTCTGTCGTAGTGGTTTTACCCGCATCTATATGAGCCACAATACCAATATTGCGGACTTTCTCTAGCGGAATTATACGAGCCACAGTTCCCTCCCTTGACTTAGAGCAACACTATTAAAGTGGTTTCTGGTAAAAATTGACACCGTTGACTATTCTACACCGTTATTTACAAAACTTACCACTTTGGGGAAGAGGAAAATTACAATAATGTAGAAAGCAAATTTTTTTTGTCAATCAAATACGGATTTAGTAACGATAATGGGCAAAAGCCTTGTTTGCTTCAGCCATTTTATGGGTTTCTTCCCTTTTTTTGATAGCACCACCAGTTTCGTTAGCCGCATCCATGATTTCGTTAGCCAATTTCATGGACATGGTTTTACCACTTCTTTTGCGAGAGAATTGGATCAACCAACGTAAGGCAAGACTACTACCACGAGATGTGCGAACTTCCATGGGTACTTGATAGGTGGCACCACCAACCCGTCTAGCCTTAACTTCTACTAAGGGGGTGAGGTTTTTAATGGCCTTTTCAAAAGTTTCCATCGGTTCAGTACCAGTTCTTTCAGAGATGATACTTAAAGCGTCATATAAAATCCTGGCGGCAAGGGATTTTTTACCGTCTTTCATAATACGACGGATGGTCATGTTCACCAGACGACTGTTATATACTGGATCTGGGGGAACTTCTACTGTTTTAGCTTTGCTTCTGCGAGACATTTATCTATTATCCTTAATGTTATTTCTAGTTAGATCAATCATTTAGTCTAGGCTTTAGGACGTTTTGCTCCATATTTGGAGCGTCCTTGTTTTCTGTCTTTTACCCCAGTAGCATCAAGAGTGCCTCTGACGATGTGGTATCTGACACCGGGTAAGTCTTTCACCCTGCCCCCCCTAATTAAAACAACGGAGTGTTCTTGGAGGTTATGACCAATACCGGGGATATAAGCGGTTACTTCAAATCCTGAAGTTAATCTGACCCTTGCGACTTTTCTTAAAGCTGAGTTGGGTTTTTTCGGCGTTGTCGTATAAACCCTTGTGCAGACACCCCGACGCTGAGGACATTCTTTAAGGGCGGGGGATTTAGTTTTTTTCCGAATTAGAGAACGTTCGCTACGAATTAGTTGTTGAATAGTTGGCATGAGGTATGCTTTTTATACACATTTTTTGTATATATAAATATCATTTGCCTCTAGTATATATTACCAGTGACAATCTACCATCGTATCTCATTTTTTCGAATTTTGTCAATTAATTATATATTACTTCTTGCGTGCTATAACTTATTGTAGACATAAATAGACTACAAATATAGTCAAATGTTAAGTAAGATAGCCTTCTATTAAAAAATCACCGCCAATGTGGTGAATTTGAGTATTTTTGAGCAATAAAGCGTCACTCATATTATTAATACTTAAATCACCAACGGGAGTAGAGGCATTTTCTCCGCCGATAATTTTTGGAGCAATAAAAGCATAAACTTTTTGTACATTACCACAGGCGATGGCCTGTGAAGCTAAATTACCACCGCATTCCCACAAAACACTATTTAAACCCCGTTGATAAAGATTATCCATAACGAGAGAAGGGTTAATGTCTTCTATTTCAATAATTTCTATTCCTTGATCTAATAATTGATTTTTAAGGGTATGATTAGATTGGTGATTGCTAAAAATAACCGTTTTTGCCTCCTTTATATCCCAAAGGCGAAGGTTTAAGGGTAAATCTAGGGTTTTCGTCATTACTACCCGCAAGGGATTGTGATCCGTCATCCCATGAGTCGTTAAGTGGGGATTATCACGTCTAACAGTGTTACCACCGACAATAACTGCATCACAACTACTTCTTAAATGATGGACAAAATTTCGAGCGGAAGTGCCTGTAATCCATTGACTATGACCTGTATTTGTAGCGATTTTACCGTCTAAAGTCATGGCATATTTAAAGATACCAAAAGGGCGTTGATATTTCACTCGATGGATAAAAGCCTCATTTAATTTTAAACAGGCCTCTTCCTCAATGCCGACTTTTACCTCAATTCCTGCTTCTACCAATTTTCTGATGCCATCGCCAGAAACACGACCATCAGGATCGATCATTCCTACCACCACTTTCTTAACTTTAGCGTTGATTAAGGCCTCGGTGCAGGGGGGTGTACGTCCATGATGATTACAAGGCTCTAAATTAACATATACTGTGGCGTTTTCTGCTTCTAAACCGGCAGCTTGTAGTGCAAAAACTTCAGCATGGGGTTGTCCGACCTGGGGATGGAAACCCTCACCGATAATATGACCATTCTTGACAACCACTGCACCAACTAAAGGATTCGGAGATGTTTTGCCTTGTGCTTTTTTCGCTAATTCAAGGCATCGTTGCATTATTTTCCGATCAAAATCATTCATTAATTTATATTAGCCTTGAAATTTTGCATCTTTTGAGAAATCAACTTCAATGAATTTCTTAAGTTAAAGTCGAATTAACAGATTCAGAATTAGGAAAATACTTTTTTTTTAGGACAGGATCAAGGACAATTACATCATTATTGTTTTCTGCCTCAAAATGTTCTATGATTATGGGAAGTCAACTTTACCATTATGCCGTAACTAATCCGAGTCAGACAAGGTTGATCATTAGCAAAAAGACTATTTTTATTAAAAAAAGTCCTAAAATTTGCTGACCCTTACACATTATTCTGTATAATTTTAAGTTCCTAGATATTATTAACTAATCTGGTAGAAATATATATTGTCTTATGCAACCCTTACCCAAAAATATTGATACAATCCGTGTTTATTTGAAAGAAATTGGACGTATTCCCTTATTAACTCAAGAGGAAGAGATTATTTTATCAAAACAAATTCAGGAATTAGTTCTCTTAGAAAAACAACGAGAAACCTTGAAAAAAAAACTCGATCATGAGCCTAGTAAAGCCGAATGGGCAAAAGACGCAAAAATTTCTGAAAAAAATTTAGATATAACAATTAGTCAAGGGGAAAAAGCCAAGCGCAAAATGGTGGAGGCGAATTTACGTCTCGTGGTGTCCATCGCTAAAAAATACCTCAAACGTAACCTTGATTTATTGGATTTAATCCAAGAAGGCACTATCGGAATGCAAAGAGGTGTAGAAAAATTTGATCCCACTAAGGGTTATCGTTTTTCTACTTATGCTTATTGGTGGATTCGTCAAGCCATTACCAGAGCCATCGCCGAAAAAAGTCGAGCTATCCGTTTACCTTTACATATTACAGAAAAATTAAATAAAATTCGTCAAACTCAACGAAAATTATCAGAGGAAAAAGGGCGCCCTGCCAGCATCACCGAGTTATCAGAAGCACTGGAATTAACCGCAGATCAAGTAAGAGAATATTTAGGAAGAGCACGTCAACCTTTATCCTTAGACTTAAAAGTAGGGGATAACAACGACACGGAATTAGGAGAATTATTAGAAGATAAAGGGCAATCACCCCAAGACTTCACTGATTATTCATGTCTTCAGTTCGACTTAAACCGCATGATGTCGGAGTTAACTCAGCAACAACAAGATGTAATTAGATTACGTTACGGTTTAGATGATGGTAAACCCTTGACTTTGTCGAAAATTGGCACAATTCTGAAAATTTCCCGTGAAAGGGTTAGGCAAATTGAGAGAGAAGCTTTAACGAAACTTCGCAAACGCAAGGAAGTTGTGGAAGAATATATTGCTAGTTAATTGACAATTTTTCATTGATAATTATTTACTGTACTCGAGGGTTTAAAAAATATGCAAGACAAATTAATGTTAATGATTCCCGGACCTACTCCCGTGCCAGAAAGAGTATTGTTAGCCATGGCACAACATCCCATAGGGCATCGTAGCGGTGATTTCAGCACAATTGTGGGTGAGTTAAACGAAAATTTAAAATGGTTACATCAAACTAAAAACGAAGTTCTAACTTTGTGCTCATCAGGTACTGGGGCGATGGAAGCCGGTATTATTAACTTCTTAAGTGCTGGTGATCATGTTTTAGTCGGAAATAACGGTAAATTTGGCGAAAGATGGGCTATTCTGAGTCGTGCTTTTGGTTTACAAGTAGAAGAAATTACGGCAGAATGGGGAAAACAACTTGATCCTGAAGATTTTAGAGCTAAACTAGAAGCCGATAGAGAGAAAAAAATCAAAGCTGTCATCATCACTCATTCTGAGACTTCCACGGGGGTGTTAAATGACTTAGAAACCATCAACAAATACGTAAAAGCACACGGCGAAGCCTTAATAATTGTCGATGCCGTTACCAGTTTAGGGGCTGTCAATGTGCCTATGGATGAATGGGGTTTAGATATTGTAGCCTCTGGCTCACAAAAAGGCTATATGATCCCTCCCGGATTGGGTTTTGTGGCGGTCAGTGAAAAAGCATGGGAAGCCTATAAAAATGCTAATTTACCTAAATTCTACTTAGATTTAGCACCCTATAAGAAAGCCAACGCCAAAAATAGTTCTCCTTTTACCCCTGCCATTAATTTAATGTTCGCCTTGAAAGCCTCATTAGAAATGATGAAGGAGGAAGGGTTACAAAATATTTTCGATCGCCATAAACGTTTAACTAAAGTTGCCCGTGAAGGAATTAAGGCATTAGGTTTACCTTTATTTGCTAGGGACGAGGCCGCCGCTTTAGCTATCACAGCGGTAATACCTGACAAACATGATGCAGAGGCAATTCGCTCAACCATGAGAAAGAGATTTGACATTGCCTTAGCCGGTGGACAAGATCATCTCAGTGGTAAAATTTTCCGTATGGGGCATTTAGGCTTTGTATCAGAAAGAGATGTTTTAAGTGCCTTAGCCGCACTAAAAGAAACCTTAGCACAATTGGGCTAGATATTAATTAACCATTAACCATTAAGGCTCTAAAACATATTAGAAACTTTTATTATACTTAAAGTTGAAGAGCCATTTTTGATTATTATTTCTCTTTACCAAAATAGGCAGATAAGGCTTCAGATACAATTTGATTCATCCCTTTGTTCTGCTCAGTGGAAGTAGTTTTTAATTTTTGAT
The DNA here is from genome assembly GCA_963749915.1 of uncultured cyanobacterium. Taxonomy (GTDB): domain Bacteria; phylum Cyanobacteriota; class Cyanobacteriia; order Cyanobacteriales; family Cyanobacteriaceae; genus Geminocystis. The sequence goes on along the minus strand of CAVVOP010000005.1, from coordinate 46,011 downwards.
ACCATTGGTCATTAACACTGATGCGATGCTCATTACGTTTTTTACGGGGTTGTTTTTCGCTTTTTTTCATCACTTTTTTCTTCCTAGGTTTATATTTATCTGCGAAGCCTCGTAAATTATCAAAACCCACACGGTGACAAAAATCACCAAAAGTCTCGTCATTTTCTTTATTATCACGGAAAAAGACGAGTAAAGGTTCTAAAAATTTCTCCAGATTGGCTATATTTAATTTATCAACATAAACTCGTGCTAAACGGGTTTGATTTGGGCAACCTGCCAGCCATATTTGATAAACATTAGGGGAATCTCCCACAAAGCCCAATTCTGCCATATAAGGTCGAGCACAACCGTTGGGGCATCCTGTCATCCGAATCACAAAGGTTTCTTCTGCCATATTTAATTGAGCTAACAGTGCGTCAATTCTTTCGAGAATGCTGGGTAAAATTCGCTCAGATTCTGTGGTAGCTAATCCGCAGGTTGGTAAGGCCGGACAAGCCATAGAATAACGGGTAAGATGATTAACATTTTCAGGGTTAATTTCTATGCCATGATTAATAAAAATTTGGCTTATATCTTCTTGCCATTGAGGATCAATTTCGTAAAGAATAATGTTATGGTTAGGGGTTAAACGAGTGGGCAATTCATATTTTTCAATGACCGTTTTTAAGGCTTCTTTGAGTTTAAAATTACCTTCATTTTTTACCCTCCCATTTTCCACCGAAATCCCTATAAATAGTTTTCCGTCCCCTTGTTCATGCCATCCTAAGTAGTCCTCATATTTCCATTCTGGCAAGGGTTTAAAAGCCTCTAACTTTTTACCGAAATATTCTTCTAGTTGAGCGGTAAATTTGGCTACTCCCCAATCATTGATTAAGTATTTCATCCGTGCATGACGACGATTTACACGATCGCCATAATCCCGTTGAGTTGCCACTACTGCTTTAACTAAATCAAAAACATCTTCCTTGCTAACATAACCAATTTCGTCAGCACTACGAGCAAAGGTTTCTTCTTTACGATGGGTGCGTCCTAAGCCACCTCCGGCAAGAATGTTAAATCCCTGTAATTCTCCTTTATCATTGGCAATAACGACTAAGCTAAGATCATGGGTATAAATATCGATGGAGTTATCCCCAGGGACAGTAACAGAACATTTGAACTTACGGGGCAGATAATAAGTGCCGTAAATGGGCTCTTCAGAATCGCTGAAATTACCGCCATTTAGGTCTTTTTGGCGATAGGCCTTAATTTTGGGGGCTTCTTCGGCAGTAATGGCTTTTTCACCGTCTAACCAAATTTCATAATAAGCACCAGTTTGAGGGGTAAGTAAGTCGGCGATTTTTTCGGCGTATTCCCATGCATACTGATAGTCAGGACGGTTTTTATAGGGGGCAGGAGGTGCCATGACATTACGATTTAAGTCACCACAAGCACCCAAAGTTGACCCCATGCTCTTGACAATACTACCAATGACCGTCTTCAGATTTTTTTTAAGGATACCATGAATTTGATAACCTTGTCTAGTTGTGACTCGCAATGTATGATTTCCATATTGCTCAGAAAGATTCTCAAGGGTAAGATATAGTTGGGGGGGGATAAAACCGCCGGGATTACGGGTGCGTAACATAAATTGATAGTCTTTTTCTTGCCCTTTAACCCGATTATCTCGGTTATCTTGTTGATATGAACCATGAAACTTGAGAATTTGAATACCATCTTCGCTAAAATGGGTTGTATCTTGTTGTAACTCTGTTGCGATCGGCTCTCGTAAACAATTACTACGCTCCTTGATACCCTCGACTTTAGACCTTTTTTTCTGGGCAGTTGAACTTTCTGTCATTACTTTTTTCAGTTTAATTTTGATTCCTCTTTCTATTTTACTGCGATCGCGCACACCATGCCACTGAGTAAGGAGAAGACCTTACTTATTGACGCAAATGTTTAGAAAATCAAATTTTTCTGGTCTAAACGGGGCTGTACTTTAATACGGATTAAAAGACAGGTAATATTATCATGACCGTTAACTTGATTGCCGAGATCGATAATTCGACTAATGCCTTCTTCGAGATTCCGTTTAGAACTTATTAAGGGTAAAAGTGCACTCTCCCAATGATTTTCTAATAAGTCATTGTCACATAAACCATCAGAACACATGAGTAATAATGTATCTTCTTTAATGTCTAAATAATTAATATCAGGATTGACGAAAGGGGTATTTCTGGGGCCTAATGCCTGAGTTAATTGATAAGCATCGGGTCGGGCAAAAGCGATTTCCGATTCCACACCGTGTTGAATTTCATGCTGTGCCACAGAATGATCCCTGGTTAATTGTTCTAATCCCCATTTACGGGTAATTCGATAAATCCGACTATCCCCCACATGGGCGATGGCAACTTTTGTCCCTTTTAGGAGAGTAAGAACTAAGGTTGTACCCATTCTACCAGAACCCGTTTGCCCTTTTTCGACATTGGTGGAGTAGATTGCTTCGTTGGCCCCAAGGATACATTCTTTGATTATTTCTGGTTCTGGCAGTTCATCAGTCCAATGATCTTGAAAATATTGATAGATGTGCTTAACCGCCATGGTACTGGCCACTTCTCCACCCTCGTGACCACCCATCCCATCACACAGGATAAACAAGCCTTTTGCCTCATAATAAGTACCTTGGGGACTTTCTTTATTTTGAATATTAGTGTCAATGGCAAAACAATCTTCATTTTGTTCTCTTCTTCGCCCCACATCACTCAAACCCGCACTATTAAGGCTTAAAAGTCTCATGGGAAGCACTAAGGTCGGTTGATCATCATCATCGAGCTTATTAATTTGGGTGACTTCTTCATCTTCAGATTCTTCATAATCAAATTGATCTACGAAGGCGTTTAATTCTTCTTTTCCGTGAACGAAAATTGCGCCCTCTCCTTCTTCCATTATTTGTTCTTCTAGGATGGACTCTATTTCCATTTCTTGAATGATTATTTCTAATTCCGAGCGCAACTGTTGAGGATCATCAATATCACCAGATTCAATTTTGATCATCAAATCAGTAATAATGGTTTTATAGTCTTCTCCTAAATGCTCTAATAAATAACCCCATGTTTCGACCAATTGTCTTAATAAAGAAGGATTATTAGGATCGTCAAAATAGATTTTCTCAACAATTAATGTTCCATCTTCGGCGATTTTTAAGTTATCTAATTTTAATAATGTTTCGCAGCAATTAGTTTTCCCAAAACTTTTCCACAGTCCAGCGGTTTTCTGTAAATACTCTAAAACCTCCACTGTTTCTGGCTGAGTATTACTCAAATAATCAGATAGTGTTTGATATGTCTGATAGTTACTGATAATAACTAATTCCTGATTATGTTCTGAATCTTGCCAGCCGTCAAATAATTCTGGCACTGTGGGGTTATATTCCGTTAAGGTGAGATAAGAAAAAGCTAAATCAGGTATGCCGGCAGATTTTAAATTTTCACGGTCAAAACTCTCTACTTGATCTAAATTTTCGTCTAAAATTCCTCTTTCTGTAGGTTTGATGTCCTTTATTTCTACAGAAAAAAATTGGCGATCGCCGACGACCGCAAAAGGAGATAAAGCAGTATCAGGAAGGGCTGTCGTTAACACATACCTATGGGGGGAATCTTCTTCTACGATGAAAATAAAGGGGATATGGGGTAGTTGGGGAACAGGACAACTAATAATACATTGATAAACTTTTGGGGTTAAATTATTATCCATTGACATAATTTATAAATCTGATTACTTATAATTAAATATTATAGTTTGGAATAAATTCGAGAACATTGAGTCTGTGTACAATTTGTTATGCAAATTTTCTCGGCGTCCAACAATGAGAAATAAACATCTAACTTAAATATAAACATAGCTACAACGGCATGTTTTATTCAGGTGACTTAACAAAATGTATTAAGAATCCACCTAAATAACATCCCGATTTTTATTATATTTTAAATTATGAGTGAATATCAAAAATTAATTAGAGATAAAATTCCTCAGATTATTAACTCAAATAATCGGAAATGTCAAGTAAAAAAGTTATCTAATTCTGAATATAAAGAGGCTTTAAAACATAAATTAATAGAAGAATCACAAGAAGTATTAACAGCTAATAAAAATAATTTGCTAGAAGAAATTGCTGATGTTTATGAAGTAATCGATGCATTAATCAAAGTTTATAAATTAGAGAAAAAAGATATTATTAAGGTTCAAAAACACAAGGGTAAATTGAGAGGAAAATTTAATGAAAAGCTTCTTTTGATTTCCATAGAATCGGCAAAAAGTATTAGTAATAATTTAACAGAATTAGAGCAAAATATTTTACAACAAGGAGAGGATTTTTTAGAAAAGGAAGTCTTGTTAAAGGGAGAGACACTCGATAAGCATAGTAATGTTCTCAAGGAAACTCTAGACAAAATGAATAAAATTAATCCTTGTTTTTTTCAACTGAAATTAACCAAAAATTGGGGCGGTCCCGGTATCAGTAATTTAGGTTTTTATTCATGGCAAATAATGATTGCTAAATATTCAGGGGCTTTATCATTTTTACAAACTCAACATCAAAGTGCGATCGCCATGCTAAGTCAGAGCAAAAATGACATAGTACAAGAAAAATATTTACGAAAAATCACCAAAGAAAATCAATTTTGTGGTGTCGGTTTTTCCCATTTAAGAAGACGAAAAAAACCATCGGTAATGGCGATCCCCACCAAAAGAGGCTATAAATTAACTGGATTTGTGCCGTGGATTACAGGTTATGATATTTTCTCTTATTTTATTATCGGTGCTACTTTACCTGATGGACAAGAATTATATGGCATTGTGCCTTTTAAGAACAATTATAACCTCGAATTTAGCCCTACTATGAAACTTAGTGCGATGAATAGTACTAATACTGTAACTGCTAGATTAAATCATTGGTTTTTATCCTCAGAAGATGTAGTTATGATTAAACCTTATCAGGCTATCCATCAAAAAGATGAAGAAAATGTTTTACATCATGGATTTTTTGCCTTGGGTTGTAGTTTAGCAGGGTTAAGAGTTTTAGGGGATAACTGTCAAAAAATAAATTTACCCAGGGTTACAGATAGTCATAGTCGATTAAAGGCTCAAACGGAGAATTTGCAAAGCAAAATGTTAGATATGGTTATTCACCCTAACGATAATTTTGAGCAAAAGTTAGATTTAAGGGTACAGGCTATTAGTTTAGCCTATCGTTGTGCGATTGCAGCTATTATAAGTTCAAAAGGAGAAGCCAATCAAGAATATCATTGCGCTAACAGAATTTACAGAGAAGCGTTAGTTTATAGTGTTTCTGGGCAAACAATTCCCGTTTTAACTCGTTCTTTAGAAACTTTGATAAAATAGTTGTATAGAAATTAGCCTTGTCAGATAATCCCACTTTTTCCAAATACTGCCATATATCAAGCTATTTCAGTGCCAGAAGATTTGAACATGACTCAAACAATGGAAGTTAGCTTGATTGACAATATTCTAATAATCCCTGACAGGAATCTAATAATAAATCAATTACATAATCAAATCCTGATTCTCCCCCATAGTAAGGATCTGGTACTTCTTTCTCTTTAAATTTCGTGGTAAAATCACATATTAATTTAATTTTATCTTTATATTTTCCTTGGTGATCCAGGGATAAAATATCATAATAATTAGACTTATCCATCGCTAAAATCAAGTCATAATATTCGAGATCAAAATCTTCTATTTGTCTTGCTTTTCCCTTTAATTCTATCCCTCTTTTTTGGGCTGAATTTCTCATTCTTTTATCGGGAGAAGATCCTATATGATACCTTGATGTTCCAGCAGAATCACACTCAAATTTATCTCTTAAACCTTCTTTTTCAATCAAATAATTCATAATGTTTTCTGCAGAAGGTGAACGACAAATGTTGCCTAAACATACAAACAATAATTTAGTTTTTTTCATGTTAATTAATGCTATTAAATATAGCTCTGTCAGGGTAGTTATGATAAATTCGGGAGCAACACTTTTGTCCGTACATGATCAATTTTTAACCGTGATCTCTGGGATTATCCTTGTTTCCTTCAATAATCTGATTTTTAGGTTTCAAGGAAGAAATATTCCCGCTAGTGTTGGCGTAGGGTAGGGGTCGATTCGCTAATAGTGCTTGTAAATTACCTTCAAAAATGCTTAACGTTTGTTCTCCAATGGTTTCAGCGATCGCTTGACCCTGAGTATTTAAAAAGACAAAGTGAGGTATGCCATCAACTCCATAATTTAAAATCTCTGGCAACCATTTATTGTTATCGACATTAAGCATCACAAAATTAACATCCTGTTGATACTCTTGTTTTAAAAGTGCCAAATCCCTAGCCATAGCTTGGCAACTGGTACACCAATTCGCATAAAATTCTACCAGGGAGGGTTTACCATTATTTACAGCCATTTCTAGGGGGATAGCTTGTTGAGATTGTGCCTCCAAAGATTCAGAATTAAGAGTTGTTTGCGAACTAAATACCAATACTATCCCAAAAATCACAGCGGTTAAGGCAATAATGATATTACGGATTCGATTAACAGGATTAATGTTATGTTTGGACATAGTAATTGATTAATAACTGATAATTGAGAACTAATATAATAATTGATAAGATTGAGACGATAATAAATTATTTTCTATAGAGTATAACAGTTAACTGCCCTTCGGGCGAAGCAGAAGGCAGTATTGCCCCGCTAACCCTCCTCCTGCCTCCTTCCTGACTTGAAAGTGCCAACTTTCATCCCTGATGGTGGGAATTTTTTTTCATGGAGACTGCCTTTCAACTTCTGCCTTCTTTAATTCTTCTCTATTTTCCCCCATAAAGAAACTTGTGGCGAATTAGGGATAAATATTTCTGAATTTTTTGATCTGGCAACAACTTTTATTAATAACTAATTTTCCCAATATTATGAAAAAAAGAGTAAATTTGACCTTTCCGCACACAGTAGTTCAAATGCCCGTTACCTATAGATTGGCCAAGGACTTTAACATCGCTGCTAACATTATCAGAGGACAAGTCGCACCGAATCAAGTGGGGAAGTTAGTATTGGAATTGTCCGGAGACATAGATCAATTAGATGCCGCCATTGACTGGATGAAAGCCAATAATATCAACGTTTCCCTCACCACAGGGGAAATTGTTATCGATGAAGAAACCTGCGTACACTGTGGATTATGTACAGGAGTATGTCCTACGGAATCCTTAACTCTCAATCCGAATACCTATAAATTACAATTTCGCCAACAAACCTGTATTGTCTGTGAACAGTGTATTCCTACTTGTCCAGTACAAGCCATTACCACTAATCTTTAATTAGACGTCTCTTATAACTCAACTCTCTACTTTTTTTCTGATAGAACTCAGGTGAAGTAGGCTAAACTGCGATCGCCGCTTTTTTGTCATTAAGACTTGCTCATCTTAAACTCATCAAACTTAATCACTTCCGAAGATGGTTGACGAGTATCAAAGCGATAACTGCTTACTTCTCCCTTCTCAGTATCGAGGATGCTAAAAACAGTAAGATCATTGCTGGCAATATAGGGGAGATCACCACCGTTTTCATCCTGTAACGGGGCAATAGTAGGAATAATTGGCTTTAAACCATTAGGATTGCCCACTTGTGCATAATTGGGGTTATGAGGAGGAACTGGACGTTTCTTCTCTCCTAAATGTGCTCCATAAGTATTGCCTACATTAGATGATTCTAAAAATTGCATTCCTGATGTAGTCGCAAAACGATTCCAGAGATGGGAATGTCCATAATAAACTAACTGCACGCCAGCAGGTTCTAATAGAGGAATCAGATCGCGAACAATATAGTCTTGCTCCATGGGATATTCATATTTGATAGATTGAATTGTACCATCGTGGTTATGCTGAATAACAGCTTGAGGATCGGTGTAGGGAGGCACAATATTACCCCCTAAAGTATGAGGGGGATTATGAAACATGACTATTTTATATTTGGCTTCCTTAAAAGCATCACTGGCTAATTCTGTTTTTAACCAAATGTATTGCGGACTATCTCGGCTTATTGGTTCAAAAATATGCTGTCCATAACCCCAATTTTCCGGATAGTTTAAATCTTTGATGCTTTCTTGATATCTTCCCTTAACATCAGAGTCCATTGATGGCGATCGCCACATACTAGTTACACACAAAACCACTAACCGAACATCGCCGAAAGTAACAGCATAATATTTTTCTCCTCCCGACTGACTTTGTGGTAAGGTAAATATCTCTTCGTAAGTATCAGTGTTAAAAGAATTGTTTTTGAGATCTTCTTGGGGATAAAGTTGTTTGGCGACAGAGCGAGGAATTGAATCATCAAACTGATCTTTGAGGGACTTAGTAGTGGAGAATCGCCCCATTACTTCATGATTACCCAAAGCGGTAAATAAAGGTGCATACTGAAGAATCTTCCCTCCTTTGTAAGTAACATCGCCTAACTTGTAGTGGCCTCGACCTTGCAAACTAGGAAAAAAAGCACCACCTCTACTATCATCAAACCATTCTGAAGCCCGATCGGGAATATTTACCAAATCTCCAGCCAAAAAAACCGCATCTAATCTTCCTACTGTTTCTACTACTTTTTGTAAATTAGCAGTAGTCATTGGCATTAATTGATGATCGGAAGTTAGCAAAATTTTGAGGGGTGTGTCTGGTGGGGGGGTACTCGCTAGATTAAATTGTTGACTACTAATTACTTCTTGGTCTTTGACACTTACTACTTGATAGGGAACTCTTTGGTTAGGAGTTAACCCCGTTACTATGGCCTCATGTCGCCAAATATCCCTTACCGTAGGTTGAGCATATTCTCGATTTACGAGGGAGTCTTGGTCTTCTCTGAGCCGACTAACTTTAGTCGTAGTGGCGTCCGTTTCCTTTTCTAATTGTCCACCATATTTAACATAAGAGCGATCACTCGGGAATTCAGTAAACCAAACTACTCTTATAGAATCAGAAGTCGGTAATTGTAAGAAAGGATCGCTTAACAGACCGGGGGATGTAGTTGCCATATTGACAGAGAATGGTGAGACTCTTAGAGAATAAATAATCGATAGGCACAAAACAATAACAAAGAGTATCGTAAATTTCATGTGATAACTGTTGGCAGTAACTTTCTGGTGTTTTTGATGTGTGGTAAAGAAGTTTTGCTTTATCTAGGCATTTTATTTTATCAAAATTATTTGCGTCAAGCCGGAAGTTTTGCCATTGAGTAAAAAACTTGGAATCTTAATGATAGTAAACGCGATCGCCTTCCATATTCATCTCACTTCGCTTAAACACCGCCTACGTTAACTGATGTTCACTCAGTTACTCAATCAAAATGCGATTACCCTGAGAAAAGTCCAAAAGTAATTGACATCAAAAAGTTTTTGACTTAGAATGGGGGTAGTGGGGGAGCCTGTAACTTGAGTTGCAACTACAGTGTCATTGCTCTCATATTGGTTTTAGACTGCATTCGCGAGAGGATTATAAGTGGGATCTTTGCTGTGAGCTCTTTATAAGAATAAAGTGCTTTTGCCCCGCCACAGACTTTTGTCTATTCGGATGCTATAAAGGGAGGTTGTGTCTATGTTTGTCTCCATTATCTTATTGAGCTTGCCCAATTGGGCGGTAGCGAATCAGAATTTCTCTTCAATGATCGGACAGGACGCAGACCTGACAGCCAAACGGTTGACGGTTGACCGCCAGTACATGGTGGAGCATCAGATTCGGGCACGGGGGATAGAGGATAAAGCAGTTTTGCAGGCCATGTTAACCGTACCTCGTCATCGATTCGTCGAGCCTCCCCTTGCCCACCTTGCTTATGCAGATAATCCCCTGCCCATCAGCCATGACCAGACTATCTCTCAGCCCTATATTGTTGCTTACATGACTGAGGCGGCGAAGATTTCCCCAGAGGATAGAGTGTTAGAAATTGGCACAGGGTGTGGCTATCAGGCGGCGATCTTGGGTGAATTAGCGGGAGAAGTTTACACCATCGAGATTATCCCCGAACTCGCTGAACTGGCCCACCGCACCCTCAAAACCCTTGGCTATAAAAACATCCACTTCAAGACGAGTGATGGATATTGGGGTTGGGCGGAACACGCACCCTACGACGCAATCTTAGTTACGGCCGCACCAGACCACATCCCTCAACCTTTAATTGACCAACTGGCCATCGAGGGGAGGATGGTGATTCCAGTCGGGAAGCGGTATCAGAATATTGTGGTGCTGACGAAGAAACCCAAGGGCGTGATTGAGGAGAGAACTATTCCTGTGCGGTTCGTGCCATTGCTGAAGGGAGACAAAAAAGTCTGAAAGCTTTGTCGAATGTTAATTTTTAAATCGATAAAAATATTATTTCTTGTCCCTCTTTTGTCAAACTTCGAAAACAACTGCAATTATCTGTTCTGGAACCTTTACATATTCAGCCAATCAAAAACGTCATTACCAGTTAATTTTAATTCTATTTTATCTAAAACTGGTAAGGGGTCATTTGCTTTAAATAACTTAACTTTTTGTTCAGGAAAAACAACCAAAAGAACTTCTTCTTCTGGATTAATTAACCATCCTAATTGAGTGCCATGTTCAGAACAAAATAATAAATTATCTAACACTTTTATATAACTTTGCTCAGGGGATAAAATTTCGATACTCCAATCAGGGTAATTATTGAAACGATTGGCTATTCTTCCTTTTTCTGTACGGGGGATTCTATCCCATTCAAAAACTACCACATCAGGAACGATGGATCTTTGAGCAAAAGTACAACGTAATTCAGGGAAAGCATAAGCTATTTTTTGCGATTCCGTCACCTGATTAATAGCAGTACAGAGTTTGATTTGCAGACGACTATGCTGTCCTTGGGGCATGGGTTTTAATCGTATTTCTCCCTCAATAAATTCTTGGGGTGGTTTGGTTTCTGGTTGTTGTAAAAACTCCCCTAAAGTTAGAGTCTTTTTAAGAGTAGTAATCATATTTTTAGCCTCCTTCTTCCTCTCTCTATAATAATCCCTCCTTATTTTATTCTCGGTTACGGCGTTTTTGATAGTTTTGATAACTGGCTTTTTTACGCATACTCTTACTATTTCCCGTCTCTAAATCGTCCAATAATTCATCAATTTCCTTCATTTCTGGTTCTTGGAAACTGAAACTGACACCAGCATCTATCATCTCTTGTCTAGCTGTTTGTAATCGTTCTCTTGTACCAGCAATATCCCCCCTGTCAAGGCTTTTGATCGCCTCTTCCTTCGCCCGTGACGTACTTAATTGAACAACTTTTGCCTTCACTTTCTCATTGACAGGATATTCCGACAATTCCGCACTGGTGACAATGGGTAACTGTAGTTGGTGATGGGACACTTTTCTCGATTTTGTCTCAATATCGTCAAATGCTAAGCGAAAATCAGCCAATATCATTGACTGTGACAAACCAGGAATTTTTAAACGCAACACCACATCAATATGATTACCAGCGATGAGATTAGGTAATTTATAATTGCCAAATTCGGTTTTTTCTAAATCGTTGAAAACATCCACCAATTGCACTTGTGCTAAGGTTTTGATGCCGATACTCACTTTCTGTCCGATGGTTGCTATAATCCCTTGCAATTCACCGTCAAAAATACTCGGTAATTGTTCAGGATCTTGAATATAATAATAGTTACCATCACCGCTAAGGGCGATACCCTGCATTAAATCTTCGTTGAAGTCGTCGCCGATGCCCATAGTTGTAGTGCTGACCCCGTGTTGACTTAAACCGTGGACACTATTACCAATAGTGTCGGGATTAGTTTCCCCCACATTAGCCAAACCATCCGATAAAAGAATAACACGGTTTAACTGTTCAGGTTGAATATATTTACTTACTTGGGTTGCACCTTCCAACCAACCATCATACAAAGCCGTCATATTTCGAGGAGTTATTCTCTTAATTTTATTGAGGATATATTCTTTATCAGTAGCCAAAATACTAGGAACAATTACCTCTACTTGATCATCATAAACAGTGATGCTAATTCTATCAGTTGATAATAACTGAGTAACTGCATAACAAGCGGCTTTTTGGGCATATTCTATTTTTTTACCTTGCATTGAGCCAGATCTGTCAATCACCAAACCTAAATTTAAAGGCGGACGTGATTTATTAGTTTTTATTTCTGGTGTCATAATTCTGACAATTAAATCCAGGTGAGTAACACTATCACGAGAAATAGCATTGCGAAGGGGAATAAATTGGACTTGGGGCGTTAAATTACTCATTTTTTTTTCTTGTTAACCATTGAGCGAAAATGTTAATTAAATGTTGATTAAGAGATTCTTGTTCTTTGATACTATTAGGATAAACAAAATCATCTCGAATGTGTAATTCTAAACCATTTAATATACGTAAATGTGTCCATTGTTCAAGGTTAGAAAAAGATGATTGATTTTGAATCTCTTTATTTTGTAATGACGGAAAAGATTCCTTCTTAAGGATAAAATTGGCTTGATTTTGCTGAATATCTTGATAATTGTCACGGGAATTTTCTTGCTTTTTATGCTTTAAATTAGCTAAATATTCTAAAGCGGAGTTCGTAGCAGTAGGATATTGATGGGCAGTGGTAATATTGATAGTAATACCGCCGATGAGTAGGCTTTTTAATTCCTCATTAGTTTTAGTTGTTAACAAATCATTAATCGCTGCCGCACCAACACCATCACTTAACAACCGTCTCACTAAAAGTAGTTGCAAAAGATGACGGTAATTATAGAAAGCATAACGATTTTTCCGGGTAGGCTCATCTATCAATTTCAGACTAGTATAATGCCTGACTAAACGAGGATTAATTTCCTCTTTGACTTTGGTATTGCCCTTAATCTCAGGCAGATAATTCGGTAATAATTGGTTAGCTACCCCCACAAATTCATCAATTAACCATTCCTCATGGCTGGATTCTGGATTTTCTAAGTTCATACTTCTACTATAGCAACAACAATTAAAAATGTCAATATCTATTTAAAGAGTAATTTGACCCAGTTGAGGAAAAAAGATGATTTCTGCTAGTATGATTCATATTATGGTTAGACAATTAGAAACTAAATCTCAAAATATTGAGCTCTATTTTAACTTTTCAAACAAGTTGTTACTTCTTTTTTAACTTTTTTATTGTTTCTTTACTATTTCTTACTTGATGTAAAAAGTATAATATTTTGACTATATCTCTACAGTTAAATTTTTGGAATTAAATTATTTTAAAATTGCTCTTAATTATCATATTATTACATAACTATGAATCCCATTGTCCTAGATTTTAATACCATTTTTCCTTATAAGTTAGATGATTTTCAGCAAGAAGCGATGAGTTATTTAGATGAAAATAAATCTGTGGTTGTCACTGCACCAACAGGATCAGGCAAAACGTTAATAGGAGAATATGCCATTTATCGAGCTTTAATAGAGGAAAAAAGAGTTTTTTACACCACTCCATTAAAAGCCCTTTCTAACCAAAAATTTCGAGATTTTCAAGATAAATTTGGTCAAAATTTATTATCAGAAACTGGCACTTATGCCGAAATTGGCTTGATTACTGGTGATGTGTTAATCAATCCTTCTGCCCCTGTTATTGTGATGACGACAGAAATTTTTCGCAACATGCTTTATAGTACCCCCATCGGTGAAGTTGGTACTTCGGTTCGGGATGTGCAGACGGTAGTATTAGATGAGTGTCATTATATTAGTGATCCTGGTCGGGGTACAGTGTGGGAAGAATCAATTATTTATTGTCCTCCTCATATTCAATTAGTGGCTTTATCGGCGACTATTGGGAACCCCCAAGAATTGTGCCGTTGGATTAATAATGTTCGTCAGGCCAATTTTCAACAGGGTATAATTAGCGAATGCAAATTAGTTAACTCTGATTTTCGTCCCGTCCCATTAAAGTTTTATTTTAGTCATAATAAAGGTTTATATCCACTCTTTAACGAAAAAAATCACAAGTTAAATCCACAATTAAAAGGTATTTTAGGTAGTAATCAAAGAGGTAAATTTAATCAAAAAGACTGCCCGACTATTAAGACAATTGTACAGCAATTAAGTAATAATAATATGCTTCCGGCTATCTATATTATTTTTAGTCGTCGAGGTTGTGATCAAGCGGTGGAATCTTTAAGTTATTTGAATTTAGTTAATGTAGAGGAAAGTAGGAAAATTTTGCTTTATTTGCTCTATTTTTTAATGATTGAAAATTTAGACTTACAAGCTAAAATAGTCGATTTTGCCAAAAAAGAGCATGAAATAGCCTATCAAAAAATTATCGCTTTTATCGGTAATAATGATCAAGCGGGGGAAGATTTAGTTAATTATTTGATTGACAAACCTTTATTTAAGGAACGTTTATTAAGATTTTTAGCAGATCATAGTGAGCTAGTTAGAAGTAGTCAAATTGAGCCTTTAACCAGGGGAATTGCCGCCCATCATGCGGGAATTTTACCCCCATGGAAAGAATTAGTCGAACGATTATTTGAGTTGGGTTTAGTAAAGATTGTTTTTGCTACCGCCACTCTTGCCGCCGGGATTAATATGCCGGCACGTACTACCGTTATCTCGGCGTTGAAAAAAAGAAGTGATGATGGACACTGTTTATTAACTCCCTCAGAGTTTTCACAAATTGCGGGGAGGGCAGGGCGCAGAGGGATGGATAGGGTGGGATACGTTATCACTGTTCAAACCCCTTTTGAAGGTGCTTTAATCGCCTCCAAATTAGCAAAAGCCCCCCCTGAACCTTTACGCAGTCAGTTTACTCCTAGTTATGGCATGGTCTTGAATTTATTACAGAAACATACCATTGACCAGGCGAAACAGTTACTAGAGTTGAGTTTTGCGGAATATTTGGCACAATTACAACTTTCTCCCCAAGAAGAAGCGATCGCAGATTACACTACAGAGTTAACAAAATTGGATATTATGTTAGCGGGATTTAACAGCAAAGATCTGGCTAGTTACGAGAAATTAAAAGAAACACGGAAACAAGAGAAGAAAATCCTTAAATTATTCCATAGAAATTGGGTACAGCAAAGACAACGGGCGACTATGCCTTATTTAGAGAATTTATCCCCGGGTGACATTCTCAATTTAAGCCGAGAAAACAAGAAAAATCCTTATAGTATGCAAGGGGTTTTTGTGGCACATATTCCTAACGGCAATCAAAAATTTTTGCTGTGTTTAGGTAAAGATAATAACTGGTATATTGCTTCTTTTACCGATGTAATTGATATTAACAAGGCTAGTATTCCTAGTAATCTTATCGAACAATTGTATATTCCCGATGGTCAAGAGGTGAAAATTGGTTTATGGTGTCATGGAGATGAGAATACTCGAGCTATCAGTCAACTTCTTAGTGAGTATGAACAAGAATATACACCCCCTAGTGAGGAAATTATTGTACAACAACAGCGAATTTTAGAACTAGATAAAGCGATCGCTAAAAATCCCCTAGATAGTGTCGAAAAAATTGCCCAAATCCTCAAAAATAACCGCAAAAGACAAATGTTAAAACAAGAATTGAGCAAAATTCAAACCCAATATCAAAGATATAAGTCGAGTAGTTCGTATTATTGGCAAGAATTTATGGCATTAATTGAAATTTTACGAGAATTTGGTGCTTTAGACAAATTTACTCCCACCCCCTTAGGAGAAGCCGCCGCCGTCATCAGAGGGGAAAATGAATTATGGTTAGGATTAGCATTGACGTCTCATCGTCTCGATTTTTTACCTCCCCATCACCTCGCACCTGTCATTACGGCATTAATTACTGAACCGCCGCGATTTGATACATGGGTTGGTTTTCAACCATCGCCAGAGGTATTGGACGCTTTGGGGTTACAAAAAATAGAAGATCTTAACTATAACCCTGAACAGGAATTGTGGGAAATTCGCCGCCGACTGTATCAAACCCAAAAACGACATGATATTGCTATGCCTGTGTGGTTAGAGCGAGATATGATAGGATTATCCGAAGCTTGGTGTTTAGGGGCAACATGGGAAGAAATTTCATCTAATACAACCCTTGATGAAGGTGATATTGTCCGCATTTTGAGACGTACAGTGGACGTGTTAGTACAAATACCCCAAGTGCCGGGAGTTGCCACCAATTTAATTAAAACAGCGAAAGAGGCGGCTTTAAAAATGAAACGTTTTCCCATCTAACCTGCATTATTCATGAAAGTGTCCCCTAAAAACTGGAAAAATTTATCGGATACGAGTTACAATTATTTTTGATCTCATAATTGCCAACGCTTCTTTAACTGTATGTTTAGAAATCTTTGATGTGGGAGGAAAAGCTCCTCCTCACCGACATAATTTACTCGTAGAGATGTTTTTTGTCCTTAAGAGAAAAGGAACAGCAAGGCACAACAGAAAGTTCCCCCTCCCTAACCCTAGTTTTCCTTTTACTTCTTACTTCCGTCCTAAGTATCATGACGACTGCTATAATTAGCAGAATGAAGGGATATAGCAAAAACTAGTAAAACCAACATTAAGACTAAAACATTAACTAATAAGTATATAATCCCACTGGGATAAACAACGCTCATCATAGTCTTTTCCTCCTTATTTGCATTCGGTAAAAGTGTGAGTCTCTATCTCTATTATTACCCACTTTCTGTAAAAAGTGCGTACAATGGTCGTGATTGGAGGGGGTGTTTGAAAAATAAAAATCTAACTCATTAACTTGCTTGAGGGACTTCGTGATAAGTGGATATTTAGCTTTTAAATGTCAAAATGGGCAAAGTGCAAAATCTGGGCTAAACAAGAGTTTTTCAGATTGTGGCATGGCTCAATTCTTGGAGATTTTAGAGCATCAGGCTAAAAAGTTTGGGAATAAAGTCGTTAAAATCAATCCGAGAAAAACTAGCCAAGTTTGCTATAACTGTTTAAACTCAGTACCAAAAACTCTCTCTGAATAGATGGCATGATTGTTCCCATTGCGGAGTTTCCATTGACAGGGATGAGGCTAGTACAAAATTAATCAAAAAAGTGGGGTTGGGCATTGTCTCACTATGAAATGCTTAAGGGCTTTTGCCTTTGAGAAGCCCACGCCATAACGCATTTGTCGGCGATGGGAATATGTCACAATATTAACTCATAAGCCTTAACAGTTTCTTCGGCGACTTTTTCCCATGAGTATAATTTTGCCCTATTTTTTCCTCTGGTAATCAAATCTTCCCGTAAATCTGGTTGACTAATGACCTCGTGAACAGTTGTCGCTATTGACTCGTAGTCTCGGGGATTAATATACATCGCCGCCTCTTGTGCCACTTCTGGTAAGGAAGAAGTTTTAGAAGTAATCACTGGCGCACCTAATGTCATGGCTTCTAAAATTGGTAATCCAAAACCTTCATAAAGAGAGGGATAGACAAAAACGTCGGCTAAACTATAACAAACGGCCACTGCTTCATCGGATAAATAACCTAAATGGAGTATCTCGTGGCGAAAATTAGAGTTATCTATTTCAGCAAAAATTTTCTCATATTCCCAACCTTTTTGACCAATTAAAATTAAATGATGATTAACAGCATATTTTTCCTTTAGAATGTTAAAGGCTTTGACTAAGTTGACTATGTTTTTTCTCGGCTCCATCGTACCCACAAATAATATAAAGGGCTGCTCAAAATCATAATTAATTTTACTCTTAATTTCTTGAATATTCTTATCTTTTAGGTAATTTGTATTATATCTACTCGCTTCAGAGGTAATGGCTATTTTATTATTTTCAATTCCAAAATAGTGGATAATATCTTGCTTCGTATTTTTTGAAAAGGTAATTATCAAATCTGTCCATTGCAAACATTTTCTAATTCTTTGGGTATAAGTTTTAACTATTTTAGTGCTACAAAAAGGAAATTTTAAAAAAGTTAAATCATGAATTGTCATCACTTTTTTGCCGTAAGGAAAAGGATAGACATAATGATCTGTACCATGAATTATATCTACATCAGGGAAAAAAAGATCGCTATTTTTCACAAAAAGACTGGCAGATTTACCTAACAAGTGACTAACAGTAACAGGCAAGGGTAAAAATTGAAGAGGCGAAATGTCTGTCAAAATATTGGGAGTGGTGCGATTATTTGTCAACCAATGTTTAAGGGACGGTTGACGATAAACCCCGATAGAACCGGGAATATTGCTTTCATGTGCCTTTAACCCCTTAATCAGATTATAAGTATAAAAGGCGACCCCACTAGGACAATCCCGAATGGAACTACAATCAACCAAAACTCTTACCATGTTCCAATGTAAATTAAAAATCCTCAACAATAACTATCACAATTCTTTTTTTCCCCCTTGTTTTACCCCCATTATAACTTTAAATGTAAAAATAAATCCTGGCCTTGTGAGCTTCTATAGTCTCCCTCTCCGTATAAACTCCTGTTAATTTTTGATTCCTGTGGTGCCAACTCCCTGTATAAAATGTTTTTGACCAATTATAAATAGAATGATGACGGGAATAGTTGCAATTACCACCGCCGCCATTAGCAATGACCAATTACTGGTAAACTGTTCTTGAAAAGAAGCTAATGATAGTTGTACGGTTATTAAATTAGGGTTATTGGTGAAGACGAGGGGTTTAAATAAGTCATTCCACTCACCGATAAAGGTAAACAGAGAGAGAGTAATAATCCCTGGTTTGACCAAAGGAAAAAGAATATACCAAATTATTTGTAAACGATTTGCACCATCTAAGGTGGCGGCTTGTTCCAATTCCACGGGAATAGTTGTAAAAGATTGACGCATTAAAAAGATACCAAATCCACTGGCGGCGGTGGGTAAAATTAACGCCCAATAAGTGTTGATTAAGTGCCCTGATTTGAGAATTAAAAAAATTGGAATTACTAATATTTGGAAGGGAATTACTAAGGTTGATAAGATTAATAATAATACTATATTTTGACCTCTAAATTTTAGTCTTGCGAGGGCATAACCAGCTAAAATTGACGTGATTATCTGTAAAATTGTGACGACAATCGCTACAATACTAGAGTTAACAAAAGCGAGTAAAAAATTCCCTTTTTGCCATGCTTCTTGGTAATATTTAAAGGTAAAATGAGGTTCAGCAGAATAAGTAAAAAAGGAAGTATACAGAACAATTATTACAGGCGATAAAACAATAATTAACCCACTAAAAAGTACTAAAAAACTAATTATTTGGGTTAAGCCAAAAGGTATATTGTTGCGAGGAAAATTCTTTGTTCTGATATTCATTTCCCACGATAAACTTGCACATGTTTATTCAACATAACATAAGTACACGGAAAAATAAATTGTCTTAATCTAATTCAAAATTGCCGATGATGATGGAAGTAAACGCAAAAGCAAATACTAAAGGCATAGGAGAGTTTAACAAAAAACTCAAAATCATTGCTGTTATGCTAATGGCGACCACTGCCCCTAACCACATTCTTTCTTCCTGAGAAAAACCTTTTTCTGCCTTGATTTGAATTAAAGTTTCTTTGGGAATGGGTAGGGGAATAACAGCATGAGGAGGAAATGCCCAATAGTCAAGACGTTCCACAAACAAGTCTGTCCAACCGTTATCTTGACACCATTCTTTAATCCAATCATCAGAAAAATGTTTCATTACCCTTTCGCGAACTTTTATTTCTTAACTTTTTCAGACTATCAAATGTTTTCTTAAGAGGGGGATTATGTTAATTAAATTTAACATTTTAGTAAACATAAGTAAAAATGCTTATTTAGTATATTCTTTTATCCCTATCTATTTCAGCCTTCTCAAGTTTTTCAGAATTATCAGTACTTGCTAATTTAAGAATAAATAGGATACAATGTCTAAGCGTATTTTGATTATTGGGTGCGTAGCTCAGATGGATAGAGCAACTGCCTTCTAAGCAGTCGGTCACAGGTTCGAGTCCTGTCGCACCCGTAAGTTATGTCGAATGTGCCTTTTGTTGGTCGTGCATCAAATAACTGTGGGATAGCTGATTAAGTCATTCCAACTCCATCTCTCTTCAGTCAATCCCCCCCTCTGCGCTGCTGTCGTTCCTAACCGACTATTTTCCCAAATCCAATTGAAATAGCTGACCACTAACCTTGCCGTTACTTTCGTTTGCTCCCAGACTTATCGACTCCGCTAAAGAATTTTTCCCCCTCGAAATTCAGTCCAACCTACAAAAAACTCCTTATGCTCATCAAAAAGAAGCCTTAGAAGCTTGAAAAACAGAACAAAGAAAGGGTGTTGTTGTCTTACCAACGGCGGCTGGTAAAACTTATTTGGCACAATTGGCGATCGCCTGTACTCCGAGAACAACTTTAATTGTAGTTCCTACCTTGGATTTAATGCACCAGTGGTATGCACAAATTGAACAGGCTTTTCCCAATATTGAAGTGGGATTGTTAGGGGGCGGTTCACATGATCGATCGCCAATTTTAATAGCAACCTATCATAGTGCAGCGATTCATGCCAAGACTTTAGGAAATCATTATGGGTTGTTGATTTTCGATGAATGTCATCATTTGCCGACGGATTTTTTTCAGGTGATTGCGGAAGAATCCATTGCACCTTATCGCCTGGGGTTGACGGCGACTCCCGAAAGAGGCGACGGAAGCCATAGTTATTTAGACAGTTTAATTGGCAAAGTTATTTATCGTAAAACTCCTGAAGAATTATCAAAAAATACTTTAGCCGAATATCAAGTTATTCCTATAAAAGTCTCTTTAGAAATCGAAGAAAAAAGAAGATATGAACAAGCAATAAAAATTAGAAATAACTTTCTAAAACAATCAAATATTTCTCTTTCTAGTCTCGATGGCTGGCAATTATTCATTAAAGCTAGTGCAAGGACAAATCAAGGCAGACAAGCAATGTTAGCCCATAGAGAATCAAAAGAAATTGCCTCTGGTACTAATGCAAAACTAAAAGTGTTAAGTGAGTTAATTGAAAAACATTATCCTGATAAAATTTTAATTTTTACCAATGATAATACTACAGTTTATCGAATTTCTCAACAATATTTAATTCCCTCAATTACTTATCAAACTCCTGTAAAAGAACGCCATCAAATTTTAGCTAAATATCGTAGTGGAGAGTATAAAATTTTGGCAGCTTCTCATGTACTTAATGAAGGAGTTGACGTCCCAGACGCTAAAATAGCGATTATCCTCTCTGGTACTGGTTCAACTAGAGAATATATCCAAAGATTAGGGAGAATCTTGCGTAAAGCCAACCACACTGAAAAATTAGCGATTCTTTATGAGGTAATTGCGGAAGAAACCTCCGATGAAAAAACGGCAGCTAGACGTAAATATATATTTATTACTTGTTAATTTCCTTTTTTTCTTTCCCTTTTTTATCTGGGGAATGTGGTTGGTAAAACTCCTTTTCTCTTTAAATTCATGTTATAATTTCCCTGGGTTTACAGATGTTTTGTCAGGGGTAGTATTCAACTACTCCCAATTCCCCCTTTTTGCTTAAATGCTTGTAAATAGCGTGAAATTATTTCCTCTTATCAATTTTCTGGTGTCTGCTTTTTTTTTAACCAGTTGTAGCAATTATCCCCGATTATTAAGTTTTCCTTTTTCTGATAATAATAAAAGTTTCAATAGTCGTTCATCAGAATTAAATCCTTCTATTTCCGGACAATATATTACGTTTGTCTCCGATCGCAATGGTTCTCAGGATATATTTTTATTTGACGCCAAAAATCGCCGTTTAATTGATTTACCCGGTTTAAATTCCATTGACGAGATTGCTTCAAATCCCTCTATCTCAGAGGATGGACGTTATTTAGTCTTTACTGCCTTAACTCAGGGAAAATCAAGATTATATTTATATGATCGCACAACTCAACAAAAACGCCCTTTAATTACTCAAATAAGAAACGAAATTAGAAACCCAATGATTAGCAGTAACGGTGAAAAAATAGCTTTTGAAATAGCAAATAATGGTCAATGGGATATAGTGGTAGCGGATATAAAAGGAAATGCTTTGAACATACCTGGTAACTTGTTACAATAGACCTCATTACCCTTACCGATAACCTTTGTAAAAAACCTACTCTTGTCAGGTGTGGGAGGTGTGGGAAGTATTGGATTTCTCTTCCCTTTCTTCCCTATCCTTGTCACCACAGAAATTCTTCAAATCCCTCGCAGTATTGCCCCACTCCCTAACTGTTGCAAAAGTCTTTTTTGCAATGGGTTTTATACACTGGTTACAAAGTTAGTATCAGTAACCGAAGTACTGAGTAATTTACCAATTTCTCGTCCAAAGGCAGAAATCATGACGTCATTACCCACTTGCTCGTAATCCCAGAGGGAACCTTTATCCTGGATGGTTAAGCCACTGTTAGCAAAGCCAATCACATCAAACTCAGGATCAAAATCATTGACTTGATTGATGTTTTCTGGAATAGCATTGATGTCCTCGATTAACCAAACTTGGTCAAAACCTGCACCTGTAGAGATGTTGTTGCCACCTCCACCAGAACCAGCGAATAAGATGTCATCACCAGCACCTAAAATAATGCGGTTGTTAGTACCTGCAAACACGATGTCATCTCCGCTACCAGTATCGATGCGATTACCTTCACCCATTACAGAAACGTCAACGGTATCGTCGTCGCTACCAGTGAATAAGTTTTGTTCTGCACCTTTGAACATTTTTTCATCGGGGAAAGCACTGTCAAAGTAGTCATCGCCAGAAGTACCATTAACTACTTTAGGAATTTGGACTTCTTCAGGAGTTACACCGAATAAGGTTTCATACATCAAATCGTAAATTTGAGTATTATCTAAGGTAGAAGGCAGTAGGTCAGCATTCATTCCGTAAGCTTTGGAGACAATGCTGCCGGGTACGTCAGGGGTGCCGGTCCAACCCACGCCAAAATTACCCATTGGCCCATCAATGCTACCTTCGGCAGCAAAAGGAATCCAAGGTTGTTCAGCGCTGGCGGTGCTACCATTAACACCGTCAAGATAAACCCGAGATTGATTAACAGTGGTGGGATTGACGTTAATGAAGGGAACTTCAGGTTGACTATCAGCTAAGTTAGGGTTTTTTTCGTCGAAATTACCACTGGGACGGGTATAGGGGCAAACTGGAACACTTGCATGCCCCCCGCATCACTATCTGCTGCTGTTAGTACCAAGGTATTAGGATCTTGGGTGTTGACATAATCCATCGCTACCCCGATCGCCGCATCGGCTCGCCGCATAGCTTCGATCGTCCCAACAGCGTTGTTGTTGTTGGCAAAGTTATCCGTACCTTCTTCTTCGACCACCACGAAGAACCCATCGGGATCTTGGCTGAGGATCTTCAGAGATGCGTCTAACATCTCGGCTACGGTGGGAGCAGTTTCTACATAGAGGGGTAGAGGGTTGTCAGTGTTTAACCCCAAGGATTCTTCCCTCTGATCGTCGAAGGTGTGGTTGGCAGCAAAGACTCCCAGTAATTTGGTGGAAGCAGTGGCAGTTGCTATCGCCGCATTCATTTGCTCTTCAGTGTAAACTACCGTATAGCCAAGAGACTCGGCCAGATCAATCAGGTTAGTTTCGGGGCGGTCCTCCGGATCGTCGAAAGCGGCATCTATTTCAGCAGTTACATGGAAGCCAGTGGTTCCTTTGGGCAAGAGATAGACTTCTCCACCGGCCATAATGACATTAGTCCCGGAGCGGATGACTTGTTCAGCAATCTCAGCCGTTTTGTCCCGTGCCCGGATGTCATCACCATCGCGGTTGGTAGTTTGGGCGGCAAAGGCAGCGGTTCCGGGTTCACCGATATGACCGGATTGAATCAGGGCAGTAGCTTTGCCAGCTTCAATCGCTTCATCTAAGATGGTCTTACCAATTTTGCCCGAGGCTGGGATTACAGGGGAGTTATCTGCCTCAAGTCCAAAGGATTCATTAAAGACCTTCACTCCATTGGCATGGGTAACAGCACCCGCATTAGAAGTTCCGGTTAGCTGGTTCTCCATGTGTCCCAAGTAGACCCCGGCGTCGGACATCATATCCCAATTCAAACGGCCATCAGGTCCTTTGTCGATATTGCGAAGGGCCATGTAGTGGGAAGGGCTGGTACCATCGGGGTGAATGAAGATCACATTGCCGGTATCAGCAGTAGCAGCCGGAGCCGGAGTGGGGTCGGGGTTACGAGCTTCCAGTTCGGTGTCGAACAGGGTCTCGTACATCAACTCGTAGATTTTGGTATTGTCCAGAGTTGCGGGTAATTTCTCGGAATTTAGCCCGTGAGCTTTAGAAACAATAGAACCACTAAAGTCAGGAGTTCCAGCCCAAGCAATCCCAAAGTTAAAGCTATCGCCAGAGGCATCAGGGGCGGCGACAAAGGGCAAAGTATTTGCTCCCGTCTGTCCATCTAAGGGGACATTCCGTCCCGAGGTAGAATCAATGGGGTTATTGTTAATGGTGCCAACGTTTTGCCCGGCCGTGCGAGGGTCTTGTACCTGCAAGCCCCCCGCATCACTATCCGCCGCGGTCAGAATTAGGGTATTGGAATACTTCTCAACAAAGTCCATGGCTACCCCAATGGCGGCATCACCTCGGCGCATGGCCTCTAGGGTGCCAGCAGCGTTGTTATTGTTGCCGAAGTTATCCGTTCCCTCTTCTTCGACAATGGCGATGGAACCGTTGTTAAAGTTAGGGTGTTTCTCCATTAACTGTTGGGTCACTTCCAACATCTCAGCGATGGTGGGCGCGGTTTCTAAATAGAGTGGCAAGCCACCGGCTGCCAAGACTTCTTCAGGTTTATCGTTGAAGGTGTGGATGGGAGCGAATACGCCCAGAACTTTGGTGGGGGTAACTGGGGTTATAGTGGGGTCAAGCAGGTCTCGCAGTTGCTGCTCGGTGTAAACTACGGTGTAGCCCAAGGACACTGCCAGATCGATCAGATTAATGGTAGGGCGCACGAGAGGATTGGTGCTGAGGGCATCTAGTTGAGCTGCGGTGCCGTGGAAGCCATCTGTACCCATTGGAAGCAGGGTCAGTTCCCCACCGCCCATGATGAAGTCAACTCCAGATTCAATAACCTGTTTAGCAATTTCTGCTTGTTGGGCTCTGGGTACAGTTTTAGTACCATCACCATTGTCGATCTCTTCAGTTTTCGCCACAAAGGCTGCTGTACCGGGTTCAAAAATAGCACCGGATTGAAGGAGGGCAGTGACTTTGTTAGCGGCGATCGCGGATTCAACGATCGTTTCATTGGTGCCATTGAGGGAGGTAATGGAGGTATTCCCCTCCTCAAAACCGAAGGATTCGGCATAGACTTTAGCTCCGGTAGCATGGGTGACTGCACCGCCGTTGGATGTGCCGCCTAACTGATCTTCCATGTGTCCGAGGTAAACACCTGCGTGGTCTAGTTTATCCCAGTTCAAGCGTCCATCGGGACCATGATCGACAAAGCGGGCGAAGGCGTAGTGGGATGGGCTGGTGCCATCCGGATGAATAAAAATTACATGATTGGGATTGGCCATATTTTCAGTTCTCAAAAGTTGTAGATCGTTTCTAAAATCTAACTGTAAGTACTGTAAATTAAGACAACTTTATCAAAAGATCATTTTTAGATTATCAGAAGATCATTTTTAGATTAAAAAATTAAATATGGGTATGTTCTCAATAGGTTATCAACCTGAGTTCGACGGAAGAAAAATGGTGAAGGTTAAGAGGGGGAAGTTTGGGAAAAGGAAGAGGAAGATGCTCAAAATTAATAAAAACGCCAATTAAATTTAGTCTGTAGGTTAAGTTGAGGCAGGAAACACAACATCATCCTGATCATGTTCTCTCATGGTAATGTTGGGTTGCACTTCTTTTTACCCAACCTACGGGTGAGGATGATTCTCCATGGCGATCATTCTTTTGTAGTAATTTAGTCACCAAAAAAGGTGGGTATATTGTTTTTTCCTAAAATTCAATGACCTCGGCAGTTATTAATTGTCAAAATTAGTTTCTTGAACGGGAATAGTTGGATTTGGATACGGATTTAGCACGTTTTTCCAACCAATAATTTCCTGTTCAGCTTGATTATAGGCTGAACTACCAGAGGGGATCATTTCGGCGATACTAATGGCTTGTTCAATGGATGAGAGTGTTGTATAATCTGCAGCGACTCTTTTTGCCATAATTAACAATTGTTCTGACCAACGATTCACTGCTTGACGACTTTGAGATTCTACAGTGGAAGATGATGGTATTCTGCGGGCTATACTAATAGCACTAGATAAAGATTGGGGATCGCCATTTTGTGCTATTTGATATGCTCTCTGTAAATCTTGTTGGGCGTTAATCTCTCTGCGCCATCGACGTATTTGGTTTTGAGCATCCGAATATAATGCCCTTCCTCTGCCAATACGACTGGCAGTATTAACAGCTTCTTGGTAGTTCTTATTGTCACCTAGGGCGATCGCTTGATCTAAAACGGGTTGATCCTCGACCCTTTCAATGTTATATCTCCATTCCCGCATTAAATTACTGGCTTCAGTATATAATGCTCGATCTGACTTAATTTGACTGGCTTGATTAATGGCATTTTGCCATGCTCGAATGTTACCCCCCCGTGCCAATTCCTGGGCTTTGGTTAATAATGGTTTATCTTCTTGGATTTGGATATCTCTTCGCCACTGTCGTATTTCTTGCCGTGCTTCCGGATAAAGGGGATTTCCGTTACTAACTAATTCAGCCTTGGCGATGGCAGCATTTAAATCCACCACTTGACCGGATCTGGCTAAATCTCTCGCATTGGCTAAATAGGTCAAGTCTTCTTTTTGAGCAATCCATCGAGAAGCTAACTCTCTGCTTTTATTATAAAATTCACTATCACTGGGAATCTGTTCTGCCTCAGCAATGGCTAATTCCATACCAGACACCGTACCCAAATTAGAATTTTTACCAGCACTAGCCATAGTTGTCCAATCTCTAACTTGATTTATGAGACTGCTATTGTCAGGAATTTTCGCAGCTAATTCCGCTAAATTATCCCAATTTTGAGCATCGACAAATTTTTCAACAATGGCGGTAATTTTGTCTTCCGCATCTTTAATTAACTTAATTGCCTCATTGTAAGAATAACTAGAGGGGGCAATCAGTGAAGCAGTTTCTAGGGTTTTCAATAAATCATCCACACCACCAGCTTTTAAAGTAACATAAGCTCCATCAAGTTGTTTGCTTTCTTCCCTAGCTAAATTAATGGTTTTAACGGTTTCTTGATATTTAGTATTTTGCCAATAATCATTATCAATATTCAACAATTTAACCGCAACTAAAAAAGCCTTATTCCATTGAGAATTTCGTAACTCCTCTTCTACTTCTTCTTGAATTGCTTCAGCTTTATCCCAAATTTCTGTCCATTGGGCGATTTTTTCTTCGATGGAGTGGTAATTTTCCACCTGTGGAGGTATTTTACGAGCAATGGCGATGGCTTCCTCCAAATTCCCTTGATTTAATTCTTTTTCCGCCAACAATAAAATATCATTAGACCATTGTGTCACATAACGATTAATTTCATTACGAAGAGGATGATTAGCAGATAAGGCTTCTAACAAAGCAATGGCTTCTAATAAAGAATCTACGGTATTTTTATCTGCTTGTAATTGAGCGCAGTAGATACGATTGGTAGCCGAACTGAAAAACAAAGAGAAACGATTACAACTAGGATTACTTGGTAAACGCAATAAAGCAGTGGTGGCAAGAAATCCCACACCACCAAAAGAAAGGGCTAAAATAACACTTAATAACTGCCATGAAATTTTCCAATTATTACTTTCAGTTTTTGTAGTCATAGGTTAAATGATTAATTTAAAATTGGCTTCGAAGAATAAATATAATTTGGTGAGATAAAAAATTTAAAGAAAATAAGAAAAAGTATAGGAAAAGACGGATGGAATTTTACTGAGCATATCTTAACACGATAATGAATAGTTGACATGTGAAAGTTAACTACCGACAATGATAAAGAGAAGATTTGATGGTTTCCTGACTCAGAAAGAGGCCTAATGTCATTAACTTCTACAAAACTCACAACCCACTATATTATCTTTGTATGAGCAATAAAAACCCCTTAGCTGAATCAGTCAAACAACTAGGATTGTCAACTATACAACGCCACGTATTTTTATGTTGCGATCAAGCTAAACCCAAATGCTGTTCAAAAGAAGATAGTTTAGAGTCATGGCAATATCTCAAAACTAGATTAAAAGAATTAAACCTCGATTGTCCTACCTCAGACAATCCTCATTGTGTTTTTCGCACTAAGGCCAATTGTTTAAGAGTTTGTGTTGAGGGACCAATTTTGTTGGTATATCCCGATGGTACTTGGTATCGTCATGCCACCCCTGAAGTGATCGAAAAAATTATTCAGCAACACCTGATCAACAATCAAATAGTTCAAGAATATATGTTTCATCAACATCCCTTAAATTCTAACCTCTAATAAGTTATCAATTGTTATTCAAAACTTAATAAAACTTAAAGTAAAAATTGATGTCATTGAGACAAACAAGTAGTAATCTGTTATTTAATGGTCATTTTCGGAAAGAATAATTAATTTATGGCAATTCAACGTGGTTCAAAAGTGAGAATTTTGCGTAAAGAATCCTACTGGTACAAAGATGTAGGAACTGTTGCTAGTGTTGATAAAAGCGGTATCATTTACCCTGTAATTGTCCGTTTTGATAAAGTTAACTATAGCGGTTTCAGTGGTAGCCCCGGTGGCATTAACACTAACAATTTTGCTGAAAACGAACTAGAATTAGTTTCCGCCCCCGTTGCGAAAAAGTAACCTAGTTTGATTCAATGTGATAGGGCTTAATTTATGCCTGAATTACCTGAAGTAGAAACAGTGTGTCGGGGGCTAAACAAGGCAACCTCCGAACTCACTTTTATGGGTGCAGAGGTGTTATTATCTCGTACTTTGGCTTATCCTGATGTTGACTCTACATTTACACAGGGCATTAAGTCACGGAAAATTATCACATGGCATAGACGAGGTAAATATTTATTAGCCCAATTGTCTCATGGTTGGCTTGGAGTTCATTTACGCATGACAGGTCAATTATTATGGCTGCAACAAGACGTCCCTTTACATAAACATACTCGCATTCGTTTCTTTTTCCCTGATAATCAAGAGTTGCGTTTTGTGGATACCAGAACTTTTGGGAAGGTTTGGTTTATCCCTGAAAGTAAATCCCCAGAAAATATTATCACTGGGTTACAAAAATTGGGTTATGAACCTTTTTCTGCCGATTTTTCCGACTCTTATCTACAATGGAAGTTAAGTAAAAGTCGTCGCCCCATTAAAACTATTTTACTCGATCAAAGTCTGGTTGCGGGGATCGGAAATATCTATGCAGATGAGGCTTTGTTTAAGTCTAATGTTTATCCTCTCACTCTTGCTTGTGATTTGACGTTTCCCCAAATTTCTGCCCTTCGATTAGCTATTATCGAGGTCTTGAAAAAGGCGATCGCCGCCGGCGGTACAAGTTTCAGCAATTTTCTGCAAATAACGGGGGTAAATGGCAATTATGGCGGTATGGCATGGGTTTATGGCAGAAAAAATCAACCTTGTCGAGTTTGTGGTACTTTAGTTGATAAGACAAAAATAGGAGGGCGATCGAGTCATTTTTGCCCCCAATGCCAGAATAAGCCAGAATAATCTAATTACCAAAG
Organism: uncultured cyanobacterium; assembly: GCA_963749915.1. GTDB lineage: Bacteria > Cyanobacteriota > Cyanobacteriia > Cyanobacteriales > Cyanobacteriaceae > Geminocystis. Next base: position 16,319 of record CAVVOP010000005.1, on the reverse strand, counting down.
GTTTCTAATTTATCCAAGAGATGGTTATTTTCCCTTAGGGTACCAATGGAGATTCTTAAACCCCCTCCTGTGTGTCTAATAATAATATTTTCTTGTTTGAGTTGCGTCATAATGCCATTGTGATTTTCCCTACTAGGATTATTCGCTGAGCGTAAATAAATAAAGTTAGTGTCACTATGCCATACTTTAAAGAGAGGATTTTTGACCAAGGCCTTATAGACTCTCTCTTTTTCTGTCATCACTTCCTTCACGGCAGGTAAGATTATGTCTCGATTTTCCAGCACCAACTCTGCCGCTAATTGAGAAAATGTGGGTAAATTGTACGGTAGGCGGATTTTCTCTAATACTTTGACGACATCGCCATGAGCGATCGCATATCCCACCCGATGGGCGGCTAAACGAAAAGCCTTAGAAAAGGTCCGTAAAATCAACCAATTGGGATGGTCAGGTAATTCTGATACTAAAGTTTGTTGACTAAACTCATAATAAGCTTCATCAATCACGACTAAAATATCTGAGGGTAAATTCTTTAACCATTGAATTTCTGTCGGAGTTAAACAGTTAGCAGTAGGAGAATTTGGATGCACCACAAAAACTACTTTAATGGGAGGATTATTAGAGTCAGAAATTACCTTATTTGCTATTTCTAAATTCCAGGAAAAATTATACTCATTTCTGTTAATAGTATGGGTGACAATGCCCAAACTTTGAGCTAAGATTCCATACATCGAAAAAGTGGGATTAGCTACTAAAATTGAACCTCGATTATTAAGACAAGTGGCGATTAAAATAGAGCGAATTAATTCATCTGAACCATTACCCACAGAAATATTACTATAATTGATAAAATTGGGTATATTTACCGATTCATTAACATAGCCAGTAATTAAAATTTTTAACCGGAAATGACCACCATCAGGATAACGATTAGTTTCGATTTTTTGATCGTAAAATAATGCCAATTTTGTTTTTAATTCCTGAGGCAAATTATAAGGACTTTCGTTAGCATCTAGCCTAGTGAGTTGTTGCTGATTTTTACTAATAGGAGTTGGTATATAAGCTGATAAATTTAGTAAATCTTCTCGGATAAAAGATGGTTTAGATTCTGTCATTTAATTCGTCACTGTACAACATGGAGAATAGGGGAATCGAACCCCTCACCTCTGCGGTGCGATCGCAGCACTCTACCAACTGAGCTAATTCCCCAGAATAATCACATATTGTAGCAAAAATTAGGCTTTTGCTAAAGTTTGATTGACCCAATCTAAATCTAATTGCATAAGATGATCCACACACCAATTAGCTTGTCTTTGCAACATATGGAAGGGATAGGTATTCGCCACCCCTACCACTGAAATTCCGGCATTTTTTGCTGCCTCGATACCGACGGGGGTATCTTCAATGACTAAACATTCTGAGGGTTGAAGGCATAAATCAGGATTTTGCTGATTCAATTTTTCCACCGCTAATAAGTAGCCATCTGGTGAGGGTTTACTGGTTTTAATGTCATCTCCTGCCACAATGACAGTAAAATACTGTCTGATATTGATTTTTTTGAGGATATACTCCGTTTCTTCGTGCAATGCCCCTGTAACAATTGCTAGGGGCAAGTGACGAGTTTGAAGATCAAGGATAAACTCGATCACCTTTTCGAAAATCGGCAATTTTGACATTTGACTGACAATTTGATGATAGGCCTCCCCTTTTTTTTTGATTAGTTTATCTAAATAGTCATCAGAGACTATTCGCCCCCTTTGTGCAAGTATATCCCGTAAACAAAAAAGAATCGCTTTTCCCTAAACAAATTTGTTGATATTCTTTTCCTGAAGGACGCAAATTTTCCCCTAATAATAAATCATCAATTAATTGTTGATGAATCGCCTCATCATTAATAATTACACCATTAAAATCAAATATAATTGCTTTTAAACCCATCATAAATTCAGTTCAAGATTATAAACTCAGAATAATAATTTTATGATAATTTACTATCAATTGTCCATTGTCATTATATATTTGTTAAAGAACCGCCGCAACTTGAACCCTCACCAGCAGTGCAACCATAACAATGATTTGGGGTTTGAATTTGAGAGATTAAATCAAGATTGTTCTCTGCTAAAATTTGAGTTAAAGTAACTCTTTTTTGATTATCATTTACAGAATAAATACTAGCCATTTGGTTAAAATCACAGTCATAAATATTGCCTAAATAATCAATCGATAATTGGTTCCGACACATTAAATGAGGTAAAGTTGCCAGATTAAAATTAGCTTCTAAAAACTCTAAATAACTTTCTTTAATTTGATGCTTTTCTAGATAAAAATTAGTTCTTCCCACTGGTAAATTAGTAATAGTAAATAATTGATTAAATTTAATATTAAAATGATCAGCTAAATACTGTTTATAGTCTTTTTCAAGGTTTGCTTGATTGGGAGTTAAACTAAATTTATTACCTTTTGGTAAAGGAGGATTATATACTAAATCAATGATTAAATCAGCACTGATACCATAACCCAGTTGATTCAGTTTTTGTAGGGCAAGAATAGATTGATTATAAACTCCTTGACCTCTTTGTGTATCCACATTATCTTCTAAATAACAGGGCAAAGAAGCTATAACTCTAACTTGATTTCTAGCAAAATATTCTGGTAAATCTTCGTAACCAGACTGAAAAAAAATGGTTAAATTAGATCTAACTATTACCTCCTTATGGTTATTTCTGGATGTTTCTACTAATTCCTTAAAACCATAGTGCATTTCTGGTGCACCTCCTGTTAGGTCAACGGTTTTAATTTGACAAAATTTATTAATAATTGTTACCAATTGTTGACAAATTTCTGGAGTTAATTCTTCTGTTCTTTTAGGGGAGGCTTCCACATGACAATGATTACAAGCAAGGTTGCATTTTTTTCCTAAATTTATTTGTAAAACCGTTATTTTATCTTTTGGTAAGTCATGATTTATTTTTTCAGAAAAGTTGGTTATTTTATGGGTAATTAGCATTGGTTATTGATAAAAATGTTGGGGTTTAAAATATTCGTTGTAAGTGAGGTTAAAAAATATAAAACCCACACAAAAAAATTTATGTAAGGGTTGCTCAAAAGGTATTTTGATGAAGAAGGGCAATGAGCAATAGTAGTTTAGTTAACTCAATTTTAACAGAGTCGTCCTATTTTTACTTATTTCTGGGCCATTTTGATAGATAATAAATCAAGCAATTATTTATCTTAAGGTGTGAATACAAATAGTAAAAGTAAAAAATCTTTAGCTGGAATTGCAGGAATTGTCGCCGTAGCAACCCTTATCAGCAAAGTATTTGGCCTAGTGCGTGAACAAATCGTCGCCGCCGCCTTTGGGGTTGGGGCTGTAGTCAATGCTTATGCTTATGCTTATGTTATTCCGGGGTTTTTATTAATTCTCTTGGGTGGTATTAATGGCCCTTTTCATAGTTCATTAGTCAGTGTCTTAGCGAAAAGAGATCAAAAAGAGGCCGCACCCCTAATCGAAACTATCACCACTTTAGTGAGCGTAATTTTACTATTGGTTACGATTATCTTAATCATCTATGCCGATAAATTCATTGATTTATTAGCCCCTGGATTAACCTTAAGTGTGCGAGACATGGCGATTTTACAACTGCAAATCATGGCACCTTTAGCCGTTTTTGCCGGATTAATCGGTATCGGTTTTGGTAGTTTAAACGCTTCAGATCAATATTGGCTACCAAGTATTAGTCCACTATTTTCTAGTTTGACTATTGTCATCGGCGTTGGCGGTTTATTTTGGTTTTTGGGTGATAAAATTAGCTCTCCTGAATATATCCAACTGGGCAGTATTATGTTAGCAGGTACAACGGTTGCTGGTGGTATTTGGCAATGGTTGGCGCAACAGGTAACACAAATAAAATTAGGCATTAGTACCTTAAAATTGCGTTTTGATTGGGGTAGAGAAGGGGTTAATGATGTAATGAAAGTAATGGCACCGGCAACTCTTTCCTCTGGGATGTTACATATTAATGTCTATACAGATTTATACTTTGCGTCTTATATCGAAAATGCAGCGGCGGCGATGCGTTACGCAAATTTCGTCGTTTTAACCCCTTTAGGCATTATTTCTAATATGATCTTGGTGCCATTTTTACCTGTTTTTTCTCGTTTAGCCGCCCCGGAAAATTGGGAGGAATTAAAACTAAGAATTAGACAAGGATTAATTTTAACGGCTTTAACCATGCTTCCCCTCACAGCTATTTTTGTGGCTTTATCAAATCCCATTGTCAAAATTATCTATGAAAGAGGAGTTTTTAAATCCGCTGATTCAGCCATAGTTGCACCAGTTTTATTAGCCTATGGTGTAGGAATGTTTTTCTATTTAGGTAGAGATGTTTTAGTGAGAGTTTTTTATGCTTTAGGAGATGGACAAACTCCTTTTAAGGTTAGTATTATTAATATCTTTATTAACGTTATTTTAGACTATTTATTAGTAAAAGAATTTGCAACTCAAGGTTTAGTTTTTGCTACTATAGGTGTTAATATTTTCTCGATGATCGCCATGACTTGGATCCTACATAAACGCTTAAATGGTCTACCTTTGAAGAAATGGTTTTTAATCTTCTTAGGTTTAATAATTGCCTCTATTATCTCTGGTTTTTCTTGTTGGGGAACAAGTAATTTACTTACTTCTTTTTGGGGTGCAAACGGATTACTATTACAGGGCATAAATTTATTAACTTCTAGTTTAGTTGCCTTGATAATTTTTATGCTAATTAGTATACAGTTAAAGTTGCCAGAATTAGAGATGTTATTCACTAAAATTAATAGTAAATTTTCTCGTAAATTATAAGTAAAGGTGTTTGGAGATTGGGGTTGAAGAAGTCATCTTTTTTTCCTCCGACAACTATATTTCCAAAACTCTCTCAGTACTAACACAGATTGACGATAACTAACTCAAAAATTAAAAAATAAAAACAAAATTTTACAAAAAATAACAATCATCCGCTAGAATTGAGGGAAATATAAATAATCATTACATTAAATTAACAGATTTATGTCTCTCCCCATTCGCAACCTTGCGATTATTGCCCACGTTGATCACGGCAAAACAACCCTAGTTGATGCACTATTGAAACAGTCTGGTATCTTCAGAGAAGGTGAAGAAGTACCCACCTGCGTAATGGATTCCAATGATATTGAAAGAGAAAGAGGAATTACCATCCTTTCCAAGAATACAGCAGTCCGTTATAAAGATACATTAATTAATATTGTTGATACTCCCGGTCACGCTGATTTTGGCGGCGAAGTTGAACGAGTTTTAGGAATGGTTGACGGTTGCGTTTTAATCGTCGATGCCAATGAAGGACCTATGCCTCAAACCCGTTTTGTACTCAAAAAAGCCCTGGAAAAGGGTTTACGTCCTATCGTTGTTGTCAATAAAATCGATCGCCCTCAAGCGGAACCTGACAAGGCTGTGGATAAAGTATTTGACTTGTTCGTGGAGTTGGGTGCCGATGATGATCAGTGTGACTTTACCGTTCTTTATGCCTCTGGTATTAGTGGCTATGCCAAGGAAAATATTGAAGATGAGGCAGTGGATATGCAACCCTTATTTGATGCGATTTTGGGTCATGTTCCACCCCCAGCCGGAGATCCGACTAAACCTTTACAATTGCAAGTCACAACCCTTGACTATTCTGAATATTTAGGACGCATTATTATCGGCAAAATCCATAACGGTACAATTCAGGCGGGACAACAAGCGGCTTTAATCAAAGAAGATGGTAGTATTGTTAAGGCTCGTATTAGTAAATTACTTGGCTTTGAAGGGTTACAACGGGTGGAGTTACAAGAAGCTAGTGCTGGTTATATTGTGGCGGTGGCTGGTTTTTCCGATGCGAACATCGGTGAGACGATCACCTGTCCCACTGAACCCCAAGCATTACCACTGATCAAAGTTGATGAACCTACTTTGCGCATGACATTTTCCGTCAATAACTCTCCTTTTGCTGGACAAGAAGGTAAATTCGTTACTTCCCGTCAAATTCGCGATCGTCTGACAAGAGAGTTAGAAACTAATGTGGCTTTAAGGGTAGAAGATGGAGAATCCGCTGAGCAATTTGTGGTATCAGGACGGGGTGAATTACACTTGGGCATCCTCATCGAAAATATGCGCCGCGAGGGATTTGAGTTTCAAGTATCTCAGCCTCAGGTAATTTATCGTGAAGTAAATGGACAACCTTACGAACCGTTCGAATACCTTGTTTTAGACGTACCAGAAGAAGCTCAAGGGGCTTGTATTGAACGTTTAGGACAACGTAAAGCAGAAATGCAAGATATGCAATCTAGCGGTAACGGACGGACTCAGTTGGAGTTTATCGTACCCGCAAGGGGTTTAATCGGTTTTCGTGGTGATTTCATCCGTGTAACCAAGGGTGAGGGAATTATGAATCATAGTTTTCATGAGTATCGCCCCTTAGTTGGTGACTTAGACACTCGTTACAACGGTGTACTTATTTCCTTTGAAGAAGGAGTATCCACTTTCTACGCCATGAAAAACGCTGAAGACAGAGGAGTATTCTTCATTCATCCGGGTACAAAAGTCTATAGAGGTATGATTATAGGTGAAAGTAATCGTGCTCAGGATGTAGAAATTAACGTTTGTAAAACTAAGCAGTTAACGAATCATCGTTCCGCCACTGGTGATGAACTGGTACAATTACAAGCACCGATGGAAATGAGTTTAGAAAGGGCATTAGAATATATTGGTCCTGATGAGTTAGTAGAAGTAACACCGGAATCTATCCGTTTGCGCAAACTACCAAGTAAAAAATTGGCCAAACGCTAATCCTTAGGGTGGGCATTCTGACAAGGGTAGGTTTTTTATAATTAGGTGTTGACAAGATAAGGAGGACAAGGAAGGAAAGTAGACAAGGGAGTGAAAAGCCTATTCTTTGGTTGAGGAATCTTCCCCCTCTTCCCCCTCTTCCAAGTCTCACCTTCGCCCAAATATTAAAAACCTACACCCGAATTGATCATAACTATACTATGTATCGCAATTATGCAACCGAATCTTGATTTAATGCAGTTTTTACCCAATGAGTTGCTGAGGAATGCCTATGAAACATGGCAAAAAATCAAAGCCGGTTCCAGCCTAGCACATAAAAACCTTAGTACCGAAATCAAAAAAGTCTTTTTTCCCACTAATGGTCTTCAATATAAGGAAATAACCCCTGAAACCCTGCAAACTTTACAAGCTAGATTGCAAACAATTATTGAGGAAGATTGGCAAGATGCTGAAAGGGGAATTTATCCCATTAGTTTGTTATTCGACGTCGATTGGCAAGCATTCTTACAAGCCTATGTAAATATTTGGTTGGATTATCCTCAAATTTGGATGCGGATGCAAAAACAAAAACCTCAAGATTTTGCCGCCGATGTCAATTTAGAATCCTATCCTCAATATTACCGCCGTAACTTTCACTATCAAACAGACGGTTACTTGAGTGATAAATCTGCTAATCTTTATGATTTACAAGTGGATATTCTTTTTAATGGTATCGCTGATGCTATGCGTCGCCGAATCTTAAAACCCCTCCAAGAAAGATTAAGGAATTTTGATAGTAACTCTGAGTGCAAAATATTGGATTGTGGTTGTGGAACAGGAAGAACATTGCAATTCTTGAGGGCCAGTTTTCCTGATGTGTCTTTATATGGAGTTGACTTATCTTCAGCTTATTTACGCAAAGCCAATCAATTTTTATCCCAATTACCTCAAGAGTTACCTCAATTAATAGAAGGCAATGTTGAAAATTTACCCTATCAAGATAATTATTTTCACGGGGTGAGTAACGTTTTTTTGTTCCACGAGTTGCCAAATCCTGTCAGACAAAAAGTCATTGATGAATCTTTTCGGGTTTTACAATCTGGAGGGGTTTTCGTGATTTGTGATTCAATGCAATTATCTGATTCTCCAGAATTAGAGGCGATGATGGCTAACTTTTCTATCGCTTTTCATGAACCGTTTTATAACGACTATATTAGGGATGATATAGAGTTAAAGTTAGAGAAAGCAGGTTTTACAGATATTGAAGTAAAAATCTATGGTTTTAGTAAATATTGGGTCGCCACCAAGTAATAATCGATAATTACACTAATTTTTAAGTAAATTTAACTACTCCTTAAAATAAATTTAATCAATATCCTCTAAGTTGATAACTGAAATTAAGCTAAATTGAGGAGTTAACCTTGTTGATTATTCAATCGTTACTGGTATCCTTATCTTTACTAATGATAGGAGATTTTATTGCTACATTTCTCTATCATGTGCCTGAACATGTTTTTGGTAAATATCATCAAATTATCCATCATAGTCCTAATCGTAGTTTTATTAGCTATGCTATCGTCCATAAAAAACCTCAAGTATTAATCTGTGGTTTTCTGGGAGTGACACCTTACCTGATGCCAATTCCTTTCCTCTGGCATCTCTCTCCCCTGGGAGTTATTTTCGGCTTAATGATCGCTGAAATGCACGTTATTTGGCGACATAGTACCCATAAAAAAACCCCTTCTGCTATAGCTAATATTTGCCAATTTATGTTTATCACCACCCCAGAAATTCATCAACAACACCATGACAACATAAACTCAGCTTATGGCGATATTTTTACCTTTTATGATAACCCTGCTAGAATATGGCTCAGGTTTTTAAGTAATTTACGATTCAACAAAATCACCTAAATTAACCAATGCAATGCGGAATACATAATGTAACTTCTAATAAATTAAAGCAAAAAAGCTAACAGTCTATCGACAAAAAATGGTATTTTATTCAGGTGTTGGTTTTTTGGTTCAATCATAGGAATATAAGATCATGATAGAGACTCTCCCTTCAACTGTAGATATTGCTGAGGCTTTATCGATTCCCGCTGATTTAGATTTCGATTTACCCAATCCTGAAGATGATGGTATTGACGAGGGGGAGTTTCTGCAACAAGTTGATGATGTTTGGAAGATTTGCGATCGCTTCGATTTACAAACGGATATTTGGCGTGGTCGAATCTTAAGGACCGTTAGAGATAGGGAAAAACACGGCGGTGAAGGTAGAGGTACCGGTTTTCTCAACTGGCTGAAAAATAGGGAAATTACCAAAAGTCAAGCCTATGCTTTTATTCAATTAGCCAATAGTGCTGATACTCTCTTAGAAGATGGTAATTTAGACCCTAAAGCCATCAATAATTTTAGTAAACGTGCCTTTGTGGAAACCGCTAAAGCTGAACCAGAAATCCAAAAATTAGTTAGCGAGGCGGCACAAAATGGCGATCGCATTACCCGCAGAGAAGTAAAACAATTAACTGATGAATATACGGCGATGAATTCTGATTTATTGCCAGATATTGTCAAAGAAAAAGCCGTCGATGGTTCATTACCACCCCGTCATTTAGCACCTTTAGTGAAGGAATTAGAGAAACTACCGGAAGAACAAATAGAGGAAATTCAGAAGGAGGTCGAGGCGAATCCCGATATTGATACCGTCAAACAAATGACTTCCACTGCCAAAAATTTAGCTAAATATTTAGATTCCGCTTCTCAAGTTGAAACTTTAAGAGATTCTTCCGTGGATATAGAAAGGGCCTTAGACGAAGCCTTAAGATTAGACTGTTTAAATATTACCGCCGATTTGGTCAAACAAGCGACAAACTTAGAACAAAGTGTTGGCAAACTATACACTATGTGGAAAAAAATAGGTAGTGTTGCCGATCGTCTTTATGTGGAAACTGGGTCTAGTAGTCCTAATTTACGATCGCTTTTAAGTTGTTTAGAAAAACTCACTAGTGAAGTCATAGAAATACGTTTAGACGATGGCGGAGATAAAATGATTCGCTTAAAGATTATGAGTGATGAATTATCTTCCCAATCATAAAACTGACTCTTCCAGACCCTATTCATATTTTTTCTAAAATTTTACAAAATACCTGACAGGGGGATTGAAGAAAAATAAAGATTAAATCATCATGAAATTTAAAATTAAATTGCCATCAATAACGTGAGTATAGTCAAAAAAATTCCCTATATTGTCATCAAAACTGCCACCATCGCCGTAATTTTGTCCAGTTGTAACCCTAATAATAAACTTACCACCACGGAATCGAACACCGAAAATTTACCAGGAGAAACGTTAACCTTAGTGGCTAACGGAGAAGATTTTATTCGGCAAGGATTTGTGAGTAAAGATGGTTGGCACATTGACTTCAATCACGCCCATGTTACTTTAGCCGATGTTGTCGCCTATCAAACCAATCCCCCTTTTAATTCGGAAGAAGATGAAGAACTAAAACCCACTGAATCTGTTACTTTGATTAGTGAAGCCACTACCGTTGACTTAGCCGCAGGAGGCGAAAATGCACCACCGATAAAAGTAACCCAAGTATCTGCTCCTGTAGGGTCTTATAATGCGATTGCTTGGAAATTAGTTAATAATCAAGAAAACACTGGTAGTATAATCCTTGATGGTACGGCAGTTAAAGAAAATGAAACCGTTAAATTTTTGATTAGTTTGCCCATTAATTCTGATTATACCTGTGGGGAATTTATCGGAGATCAAAGAAAAGGAATTTTAGAAGCCGGAAAAACAGCGGAAATAGAAACTACTTTCCATTTTGATCATTTATTTGGAGATGGACAAACTCCTGCCAACGATGATTTGAATATTAGTGCATTGGGTTTTCAACCCCTCGCTATTCTTGCCCAAAATGGCCAGTTGAAGGTGGATTTAGCCACTCTTGAAAAAAGTTTAAGTCCTGAAGACTATCAAAAATTAATGAATAATATTAACTCATTGGGTCATGTAGGAGAAGGACATTGTCGGTTAAATAATCAATAATTCCATCGGGGATCATCTGTTCTGGTGACAGCATTTATGATAGGATTGAGAGTTGTTGATTAAATAAATTATTAGAAATTAATTATGGAAGTAGGACAAAAAGTAAAAATTTGTCGTCTTAGAGAAAAAGTATCCCCTGAGATTATTGAGAAAGCACAACAAGGACAACAAGGAATAATCAAATCCTTTAAAATGACTGATGGTAGTGGTATAGGAGTATTTGTACAATTTTCTGATGCTACGACTAACTGGTTTTTTGAAGATGAAGTTCAGGTAATCAATTAACAATTAGCAATTAACAATTAGCAAGAACAAATTAATTTTGATTCCCCATAGGAAATTTCAACAGACATTAATTGTTCATTATCAATTATCAATTATCAATTATCAAAATGGCTTTTATACTCACATTCTTAGGTAAAGGTGGTATTGGTTGCACCATAACAGCAATCGCATCTGCTCAAAAATACGCTACATTAGGCAAAAAAGTTTTGCTAGTGGTGCAAGATTCCACGCCGTCTTTTCCTTGGCAAATAGGAGTAGAAGTGGAATCCACCATCACCGAAATAAGTCCTAACTTGGACGCTATTCAATTGCAAAGTAGTCAATTATTGGAAACTAGTTGGGAAGAATTAAAAAAAATAGAGGCTAAATATTTACGATCGCCAGTACTCAATAATATCTTTGCCCAAGAATTAGCACTATTACCCGGCATGGACGATGCTTTAGCCTTAAATTATCTCAGGGAACAGGATCAAACGGGAAAATATGATGTCATTGTTTATGATGGTAAAAGTAGCCTTAATGTTGTCAGAATGTTCGGCATTCCTGAGACTTTAAGTTGGTATCTTAGACGAGTACGCAACTTACTGGAAAACTCAGATATTGTTAAAACCTTATCCCCTTTTGTACAACCTGTCACCAGTGCGATTTTAAATGTTTCTTGGAGTGCGGACAATTTTGTCCAACAACCTAGTAATGAAGCTGATCAGATTTTAGATCAAGGTAAAAATGCTGTCAATGATCCTCGTCGGGTAGCTGGTTTTCTCGTTACTAATTCTACCCCAGAGGCGATCGCCACAGCGAGATATTGGTGGGGAAGTGCACAACAAATTGGTTTAACCGTTGGCGGAGTCTTACTCAACCAAAGGGAAATAACCCCAGAAATAGAAACCGCCTTTAACCTTTTAACGATCAACTCCATCCCCAATATAGAATCTAACAACTTGGAAGAATTATCTTCTGCTTTACCTGATTTTCAAAAACAAGCTATTAAAGCACCAAAACCCTTAACTATCGAGACAAATAACCGAGAAGTAAGGATCTTTTTGCCCGGATTTGATAAAAAACAGGTAAAATTGAGCCAATCTGGCCCAGAAATAACTATTTCTGCCGGAGATCAACGTCGTAATATATTCTTACCACCACCATTAAAAGGGCAATCTGTCAAGAGTGCAAAATTCCAAGATGCTTATTTAATCGTCAGTTTATAAATAAATCACACATCGAGATTATGAGTCAGTATGAAGTCATTGTCATTGGTTCAGGTATTGGCGGTTTAGTTACAGCAACCCAATTAGCCGCAAAAGGAATCAAAGTATTAGTTTTAGAAAGCTATCTTATTCCCGGTGGCAGTGCTGGTTATTTTGAAAGGGAAGGTTATCGTTTCGATGTTGGTGCCTCGATGATTTTCGGTTTTGGGGAAAAAGGGACTACTAATTTACTAACCCGTGCCTTATCAGCCATTAATAGGACAATGGAAACGATCCGGGATCCTGTACAAATTCATTATCATTTACCCAATAACCTAGATCTCAAAGTTCATCGGGATTATGATCAGTTTTTACAAGAATTATATAACCGTTTCCCTGAAGAACAAAAGGGTATCAAGGGTTTTTATGATGAGTGTTGGCGGGTGTTTAACTGTCTCAATTCGATGGAGTTACTTTCTCTTGAGGAAATCCGTTACTTAACCCGTGTGTTTTTCCAACATCCTTTATCCTGTCTCGGATTGGTGAAATATTTACCTTTGAATGTGGGTGATGTTGCCCGTAAATATATCAAAAACCGTGAATTACTCAAATTTATTGATATGGAGTGTTATTGTTGGTCTGTTGTCCCCGCAGATTTAACCCCCATGATTAATGCTGGAATGGTATTTTCCGATCGCCATTATGGTGGTATCAACTATCCCAAAGGAGGAGTCGGTAAAATAGGGGAAACTTTAGCAGAGGGATTGGAAAAATTAGGGGGAGAAATTCGTTATCAAGCAAGGGTAATAGAAATTATTATTAAAAATAACCGAGCCGTGGGGGTAAAATTAGCTGACGGGAAAGAATATTTTGCGGAAAAAATTGTCTCCAATGCTACCCGTTGGGATACCTTCGATAAATTAATCGATAAAACACAAAAACCGGAGGCGGAAGAAAAATGGCAAAAAAATTATCGACAATCCCCTAGCTTTTTAAGCCTACATTTAGGAGTCGAAGCCAAAGTTTTAGCCCATAATCCCGAATGTCATCATATAATTTTAGACAAATGGGGTAATTTGGAAGCTGAACAGGGTACTACTTTCGTCTCGATTCCTACCCTATTAGATCCCAGTTTAGCACCTGAAGGTTATCATATCATCCACGCTTTCACCCCTAGCTCGATGGAATATTGGGAAGGTTTATCTCCTCAACAATATCGGTATAAAAAAGAGGAGGCTGCCGGGTGTTTAATTGAACGTTTAGAGGCTATTTTCCCTGGCTTAGACGCCGGTTTAGATTATATGGAAATCGGCACTCCTCGAACTCATAGAAGATTTTTAGGACGGATGAATGGTACTTATGGACCCATTCCGGCCAAGCGACTTAAGGGTTTATTATCAATGCCTTTCAATCGCACTGCTATTAAAAATCTTTATTGTGTCGGTGACAGTACATTCCCCGGACAGGGTTTAAATGCAGTGGCTTTTTCTGGTTTCAGTTGTGCCCATCGTATCGCTGTCGATTTAGGATACTAGTGGACAGGTACGTAAATGAACCAGGGTTTAAAATTCCGATGAGTACTGAAAATAATTAATGGTTTTTTTCTTTCTATAAATGTTAACTGGGCTAGAGAGCCGATTGCGTTCCTAGTCGATATCAGTTCTAATTTAGAGCCTCATAAATTTAGTTCGCTTGTACCCATGTAAATTCAAGGTTTTCTTAAGATTTGTGGACAGTCAATATTGAAAAGGTAAGAAATCGTTTTGGGGTCACCAATGTGGTATGGGTAACAGATAGAGGAATTTTAACAAATAATAAGATTAATGAATTAGTTAAATCCGTTTTATCACTACAAAGGAGATAGAGTTAAGGCTCATATTTTTTTATGTATGTTGGCTTATTATGTGGAATGGCATTTGAAAAAAGCATTAAAATCATTATTATTTGAAGATGAGGACACAGAAAATAAATATAAAGAAATAGTGAGAGCATCTCGGAGTAAATCAGCCGAGTTAAAAGACAGAAAAAAAAGGAATAAAGATGATTATCCCCTACATAGTTTTCGGACTTTATTAGAAGATTTAGGGACAATTTGTCTTGTGGAAGTAGAATGTAATTTGGCTCAGGGAAAGTCTAGTTTCCAGACCATTACTCGACCAACACGATTACAACAAAAGGCATTAGATTTGGTGGAGATTTCCTTAATTTGTCCCCAGTAAATAGGGGGAGATAAGTGGTTCAAAACTTTACACAGCACAGGTTTTCGTTTTTGTCAAAGGGGGAAGTTCGGAAATAATAATCAGACAAATGAGAAATAATAGCTTCATTTTCCATGAGGGGATGATGTTTCTTCTTGGCATGATCTCGATTTATTTTCTTACTCATTAGCATCAATTTTTAAGAAAAGACTCTTAAATCTTATCATTAATAAGGCTCTGAGCCGTTTGTTAATTTGTGTTGCTTTACTCTTGACTTATTGCCCATTTGTTTAACTTCTCACTAATGGGCTTTGACAGGAAATTATTGTCCTGAATTACTGTTTATTTTGTCTCAAGAACTACAACTATATCAAATGTATAAATCTCAAATTAAAGCCCTTGATGATGAAATTGAGCAATGTTTGAGTCAATTTCCTGACCAAAATACGTTTGCCCTGGCAGCTCAAAGAGCTGGATTGACTCAAGAGAGATAGTTTTGGTATCCTGATTAAAATTTAACTTGTCGAACAACTCAAACATAGGTTATGATTGGTAAGGCTAGTAACGGGATGTAGCGCAGCTTGGTAGCGCGCCTGCTTTGGGAGCAGGATGTCGCAGGTTCAAATCCTGTCATCCCGATCGCTCCTTGTACAGTGCCAAATTAATTGTCATCGGTGACAAATTCCTGTCGTTGTGCCAAATTAAGTGTCGTGATGACAAATTCTTGTCGTTGAAATGGCAGTGACAAATTAATGTCGTTTTCTAGGAGAAATATTTTTTATCCCAAAACAGGCGCGCCTTTCAATCTATCCTAAGTTGATTATAGCCTATTTATTTTGTTCGTATCCTGTCATGGAGATAACAGGTGCGATCGCCTCTGTTAGTATTCTTAGTAATCGCACTTGCTATGGCACTACTTAATCCCCCTCAGATCACCCTTCAATCAACCCCTTCAGGAAACATTGATTGAAACCCCTACGGTTTAGAAGCCTGATAACCGAACCAGGGCAAACGCACACAAAACTTAACAATTGAGCAAAACAAAGAAATTGGTTGATGAGAGAAAATAAATAGTCAATGTAATTATTTTGACTAATTTATGAGTAACTCACCAATAGCATCTTTGTCAAAACATTTTGAAAATTTAACGGATCCTCGTGCCGAACATAGTATTGATCATCTTCTTATTGATATAGTAATAATCACCATTTGTGCCATGATTTGTGGTGCCAATAACTGGGTCGAAATTGAAAATTATGGCCATGGCAAAAAAGAATGGTTAGAAACATTTTTAGAGTTACCTCATGGAATTCCATCTCACGATACATTGATGAGACTCTTTGCACGTTTAAAACCAAACGAATTACAGCAATGTTTTCTGTCTTGGATTGAGGCAGTGACTCAGATCACGAAGGGGCAAGTAATTGCCATTGATGGAAAAAGCTTACGCAGTACCCTAGAAAGAGGTGAGAGTCGGGGAGCAATACATATGGTAAGTGCGTGGGCCACAAAAAATCGCTTAGTTTTGGGACAAAGGAAAGTCAATGCTAAATCTAAGGAAATCACTGCCATTCCCGAACTCTTAAAAATACTTACCATTGAAGGAAGTATAGTTAGTATTGATGCCATGGGATGTCAAAAGGAAATTGCCGAAACTATTATCGAGCAAAAAGGAGATTATGTTTTAGCGTTGAAAGGAAATCATCCCAATCAAAACCCAAGATGTGGTGCAGTTGTTTCAATTTGCTCATCAACAAGGGTGGAAAGAAATTGAAC
>CAVVOP010000004.1:0-34822 GCA_963749915.1 uncultured cyanobacterium | reverse complement strand
CCTTGCCAAAGAAAACTGACTTGGGCTGGCTTGCCGGCAAAACAGCTCCGGGAAAGCAGAACTTCCGGGGAAAAGTTGACCGGCAGAGAGGTCAAGTTTTGGATTTGAAAGGAATCAGTATTGAATTTTACCTCCCCATCAATGCCTAACTGGGAGCTGGCGGAAATTAGACTATCAGGGGAAATTAAGGCCAACTCAGAGGCATTGATGTCGATGTTACCGCCTCTTCCCTTGAAGGCTTGGGCGGTAATGGCACTGCTGATAACATATAGGTTGTCAGTATGGAGAGCTATATTACCTCCATTGCCACTTCCTCCTGCCGTTGCTGAAATTTGACCGTTGTTATTCAAGATCAGTTCTTGACCGTTAAGGGAGATATTACCTCCTTTTCCCGACAAGGTAGATGCACTCACTCTGCCCAAGTTTTCCACCAGAATGTTAGAAGCGTTCAGAGAAATGTTACCCCCATCACCGCTTCCTTCATTTTCCACGGAGATTATTCCTTCTTTAGCTACCTTTAAACTCTTAGTCTTAATATTTATATTGCCGGAATCTCCAGAAAGTATGGGCTCTAAATCAAATAGTTGTTGTAATTCTGGCTCCGAAAAATCAGCCGAGGAAATAATCGAACTGGGAATCGAAGAATTACCCCCTGTTCCTGATACTTCTACCGAATCTGAAGCCCAAATTACCAGATTACCAGCATTACCCGTACCGAGAGTAGAAGAATCAATTCGGCCTCCTTCCATCACCTTTAATCTGGCGGTGTTAATGACTAAGTTGCCAGCATCTCCTGAATTAAGTGTAGTAGCCGCCAACGTACTTCTTACAGAAGAGATAGGAGCTACCCCTATTAGTTCTACAAAATCGGTAGCATTGAGAGTCAAATTGCCTCCCTGCCCAGAACTAAAAGTACCGGAAGTAATGAAGCCTCCATCGGTAATGCTTAATTTACTAGTATCGATGGTTATATCTCCGGCTTTCCCCTCAGTTAAGGTAATGGCTGTAATCGAACTACTAAAAGAAGTATTAATCGCCGATACTCCAGAAATTTGAAGCGAATCATCAGCGCTGATGGTAATATTGCCCCCATTAGCTGGTCCAAAAGCTCGACTGCCTATTACTCCTCCTGCTTCAATCCTCAAATTTTTCGTCAAAATTTCCAACGGGCCACTCGGTTTTAATCCCAAAGTTTCCGTGACGATCGCACTTCTTAAGAGTCCATCAGGAGCAGTACCTCCCAATTGTAAGGATTCAGAAGCTTTAATGGTAATTGCTCCTGACATTGACTCCTGATTTTGGGGAGCTCCCATTTTTGCAAAAATAGAAAAACATATACGATGCTACTAAAATAATCAGTAGTCTTAAGCAAGTAGTGCAAATTTACCATTCAGATAAGCACAACGCAACTGCAATATTTTATTCACATCCTCTTTTTTCCACTGTGCCCCTGTTAGTTTTATTCTTTGACTGATTTGTTTTACTCCTGATTCTACTGCTCCACTACCGATGGAACAAATTTTTTCTCTTTGACAATATTCGTAATTGATGACTCGGTACCGATGCTTTTGAAGATTTTAACCATTTTTTTTCCTCCTGTTGGTTCTAATCTTTAAAAAAATTGCCTCGATACCTGTCCTGCCCATAACTGTCCTTCTAATTTTTCCAAGATGGACTTTTGTGCCTCCATTTTGTACAGATTTTCTTAGATGATACCAATCCAAAATTTCCACTCATTTCTCTCCAATCTCTTCAAATATATTCCAAACTAAATCTCTCGTGATGTCAAAGGTTGACTGTAATCCAATCACTTAAACAAAGATTTGATTGGAAAAAAGCTCCATAATAAAGTCCTTGTAACCTTGCTGTCTTAGTCTTGCCAATAGCTTGGTTCTCCTTTGACTTCACTTCTCAATCGTACTTTTCCCCCATCTACTGCTATTTCTGATAATCCTTTTCATTTCTGCATCTGGCAAATCCACCTGATTCTTAAAGTCGAATGACCGACTTTAATTCCTGTCAATAATTTGTTGTGCATTTTGATAAGACTCATTGGCACTTAGTAAAAGACAACATTTTTCTAGCAACGGACTCAAACGAGTTGATGGTTCTATTCCCAAATATTGTGCTTGTTTTTGACTAATAGAAATAGTTCCTAAACAACTTTTAAGAGTTCTGACCCTTCCTGATAGTGGTAAATTTGTTTTCTTCTCGATAAAAAAAGGGTGAGTTGGGACTAACAAACTCTAAAATTTGATGACGTACATGATTTTCCAAATGGGCAAAAGACTCACAATCGTCAGCGTTACTATAACGGTAAAGAATCTCACTAGCTTTCTCAAAGAGTTATCCAACTCTAACCATCTTCAGGAGTCATGTTAATTGTAGAAATCATAGTTAGTAAGTAGGTTTAAAATAAATGTGGATAATTCAATTATTACTCTCGGTCTGAAGAAAGTATCAAGTTTTTAAAATAAGACAATATTTTATGCTTCTGAAAGCAACACAAATAAAATTGCAAAAATGGGATGCTCCCACTGAATTTTTGTCCATCAGCAAACTTCAAGCTGTGGGCAGTTGAAGCGAGAAAAGAACTACCCAAATTAAGAGAGGCATTGGGACCAAAAATAATTCCCTGGGGATTGAGAAAGAAGAGATTAGCCCTACCATTAGCTCTCAGTAAGCCATCAATCTGGGAAATTGAACTCCCTGTTACTCGACTCAGAATGTTCTGGATGTTGGCGGCATTATTAAACAAAGCTTCTTGTCCCGTCAAAACCGAAAATCCTGCAAAACTATGGAAAAGATTATTCCCTCTTGCTGTTCCTCCCTCAATGACCAGCATATTTCCTTGAGAGTTAACTAGAGAATTATGGGGCAATGTCTTGTCCGGAATAATTTGTGCCCTTGATTGGCCGCTAACTAGAATAAATAAGAGATGAAAAAGAATTAAAGCTATTTTTGGCTTTTTTATTTTCATTAGACTTCATTTCTCCAAGTTCCATGAAAACCTAGGGGAATAACACTGGGCAGACCTAAAATACAAACTGGTTCTTCAGTTAGCCGTCCTCGATCATAAATATAAACTAGGCTACTATGGGAATTTCCATCATAAACAACGGTTAACAGCCAACCTCCTTCTGGATTATCTGGAGCTGGAGCAATAATTGGTTCGGAGGGGTAACGATTATCTCCTAAGTCGGCTTCAATTAACGTTCCCGTAGAATGGTCAAAGCAAGCGATCGCATCATAACGTTCTTGAGTGATATCAGTTTCCTGACGATGGATTGTCATATAGGTAGAAGACCATTTTTGCCCTACTTGAGAGGAACAAACTATCGGAAAATCAACAGAACGGTTCATCATTTCTTCTAAATTGATAACTTTTCCCGTTTGGGGGTTAAGCTGCATTTGCCACAGAGTCCCTTTAGCCAAGGTGGAAGTTTCTCCCGTAGCTACTTCTTTAAGATGCTGATTAGTTTGGCCAAAATTCTCATAGCGGACGAAATCAAAAATCACCCTGTCACTCGAATCTAGATAGCCATTGCCGAAATGCCACTGAAACCAAGAATCGGCTTCTCCTTGACTAACTAACTCGAGAGTATCTCGCTGGAAGACTAAGATCTGAGTTCCTAATTGGGGATGCCACTCTAAAGTATCACTGTAACTTTTAAGCCCGATCATGACGGGGAGAATGTTCAGTCTCACTGGTGGCATCAGAAAAATTAGATAAGGCCCAGCCAGGACAAAATCGTGAATCAGGGGAACTCCTTTGAGGGGAAAAGCTGACTGCTTAATAATCTTTCCCGTCCTGTCACTTTGATAAAGATTTAAGGTCGCATTTAAACCACCCAGACTAATGCCAAAGTTATAAATAGCACCAGTGTTTGGATCTCGCTTAGGATGAGCCGAATAAGTTAATCCCTCTTTTAATCCCCCTAAATTATCAACTCCTATCGTATCTAAAGTATTTAAGTCTAGAGCGTAAGGTTGTCCTCCTTCCCACAGGGCTAGTAAGCGCTCTGTTAAAGCGAGAACGGAAGTATTGGCTGAATTTTTGACGGGCTTGAGCCATTGGTTCCAAATTGGACCTGGAGCTGTCATACCATAATTGCCGTAGAGAAATTGCCCTGCTGCCGTTTCTTCTTGATAGCCCTTTGTTTGAACGTAGCGGTAAACTGCCGATGCTTCCCTCTCTCTAAAATGGACTGCTAAAATAGCACCATCTCCATCAAACCAATGTCCTACCCGCCAGTCTCCCCGTACAAGCCTTGCTGGTCCATTTCGATAGAGAGTTCCTTGCAAACCTTCGGGTATTTCTCCTGAAAGAATGGCTAAAGAGGTTAGAGGAAATTCTCTAGCCGGTTTGTCCAAAGATTTTGACCAAGCTTTTTTTTTAGCCATAGTGAGAAATATGATCGAACTGACGTTAAACTTAATTATATCGCTGTTAATCCAAAATCCAAAATCCAAAATTACCTAACGGAGAAATCTATTTTGACAAGAGGTCTATTGTCTGGGAATTAGCAATTCCTATTTGGTGACGAGGATTAATTTTTGACCAAAATGTACGTCGCCCAATAACGAGGATGTTCTAAGGGTGATGCAACTAGCTCCAATTGTGCCTGCTGTAAAGCCGCTTCTGGGTTTCCTAATTCCTGCCAGTGACGGTAGAAGCTCTCTGCCAGTTCCGCTGTAGTCTGGTCGGCGGCAAACCAGAGTGACCCCAAGACCGAGGGGATGCCAGAGCGCACTCCCATCCCTGCTAGTCCGAGAATCGCCTGCTCATTACCCGTTGCCGTTTGGCAGGCTGATAGTACCAGTAATTGTAGGGGGGCTGACCTTGAGCGTAGTGCCTTCTCCAACTCGGCCAAGGACAGTGGCTCCTCTCCCGTTTGGACAAAGCTGTCCTCAAAGGAAGCGAAACGAGCATGGGAAGCCAGATGAAGTACTGTGTAATTTCCAGTCGTCAGTACTTGGGAGAGTCTTGCTTTGGTAAACTGGCTGTCGAGGAAAGCTTTGCCCCCCACTAACTGTTGAATCGCCCTGACTTCCTGGGAAACAAAGGGGACGGGTTCGGGAAACCATTCTGTACCCCAGCTGGTGGCGAAGATCGCCGTCGACAGATTCCTACTCGGTGGGGAACTAGTTACAGTTAAGCCCAAGGAATAGCTAAGCTGATAGGACTCAATTAAATAGCCTTGTCCATCCCAGAGGGCTGCCATCGGTACATTGCGCAGTACCCCATCATTAATAAAGGTCAGACGTTCAATTCCCCGTCGTTGCCATTCCTCCTGCCAAGGACGCACTAACCAATTATAGAGGGTGGCGGCTTTGAAGCGAAACTCATAGCTAGATTGGTCTTCAAGCTCTTTTCGCCATTGCCGCACTAAAGTTTTAAGCTCTGGGGCCGAAATTGACAGGGCTTGATGCTGGTAACTGCCATCGGCGAAGCGAACAATCTCCTGGAGGCTGTCGGGCAGGATAATCGTATAAATAACTGCTTGGTCAGGAGCAATGGAACTGGTGTTAATCGACAACTGGCAGGGGTCAGCAAAGAAAGATTCTAGTTCCGCCAGCTGAAACCTTTGCAGTACTTTGGTCGCTTCTGCTAGCTCCTGGGCTTTCGGCTCGGCCAAAAGTTGTTCTAGCAGTTCTCGGTATAGGGGTGCCGTCTCCGACTGGAAAGCCAACTGAACTGGTCTGGGAGCTGAGGCTAAATCCGCCCGTTGCTTTTCCACCGCATCCAGAGCCAGGCGGTAGTATTGAAGAGCCTGGCTCTGGAGAGCGCCAATTGTCGGTAGCTCTGCCCCAAATCCCAGAAGAGGGACCATAACCGCTGTCTTTCTCTGGCAGGGTAACTCTGGTAAGCCTTCTGGAAGAAGTCCAGGGCCCTCTGGGCTTCCCCCCGTTCCTGCCAGTATTCTCCCTCTGCCTGCCACACCTTCGCCAGCAACGACGGTTCCGCCAATCTTTCCGCGGCACCTTGAGCAAAGGGAAACATTTGGGAGTTATGGCGAGCCGCCTCCAGCAGCAGTAGGCTCTTAGTTCTCGAGTCGGGCAGAGCTACCAAGATCTCTACGGCCATGTCCCAGCCCCGGGCATGACCTAACTTGCCCCAACGTAGCCAACTGCGGGCAGCGGCTAGGGACTTTTCTGATTCAGCTAACTCAATCGCCTTGCGGGCAGTTGTTTGAGCTTCTTCTCGATCCTCGGCAGCCAATCGCGCCCACTTCCTCGCTCCTACTTTGTCTACCTCCCACTGAGCTGATCTAGACTGTTGCTGCCTCTGCTGGGAACGGCGTTCGTAGGCAATACTCAGGTTATTGAGAACGATGAGGCTGTCGGCAGCTTCATTCTCGTAGGCAGCGATCGCCCTATCCCAATCCCCAGCCGCCAGAGCTAAATTGCCCTCAATCCCCGCCACCAGAGGTGCTAGATCTCGACTCGCCCCGGATTTTCCCTCGGCAAAAACAGAGCGAGCCCGGACTGCATCTCCCAACTCCAAGTAAGCCTGGGTCAAATTTAAGAGGATGCGGCTTCTTAAATCAGGGTCGCTGGTTGCCGCTAAAATCTGCTGCCAGAGGGTGATCGCTTGACGGGTCTGCCCCTGCTGCCAGTGAGCTTGTGCCTGTTGGTAGTATTCTGCCCAGGACGGCACGGCCCCACCCGAATGACCCCAACAAAGCACTATGGCCACGCCGATGACTACCCAGACTATAAATCTTCGCCAAATCAAGATAAACATGATAAAAATAATTTTATTGGTGCTGCGAAAAAAAAGCAATTTTATGAAAATTTTCTGGTTAATCATTTTCCTCTGGTTACAATTCAACCCAGCCATTGCCTGGGCTAAATTCCGGCAGTCGGAGGACAGGGAAGGAAAACAAAGCCGTGCCCAAGGCACAAGGGGCTGTCCCTTCCCTTTAGGTAATATTTTCTTAAAAACCTCCTCCCAGAACAACTTGGTGGTCAATTCCTTGGCTCCCGTACTGCAATTAGAGGTCATTCCACCCCCGGTACAACCCACCCAGGAAGTGCTGGTGAGCTTGGTCGAAACCACTAGCTGGCACCAAGTTTTCCGCCAGACCTATGAGGTCGTGGGAGAAACTAAGCTGGAAGTAGTTCCCCCATTAGAATCTGGCCGTCAGTATATCCTCACCGCCAGTCTCCTCTGTAATCGGGAACGTCCCAGCACCCACAAAAGTTTACGAGTGCTTGTCGTTCCTGATGTTCCCTAAAATCCTTATTTCCCTTCGCCAATCTGGGCTGCCCTTAAAAATCAGTCTGTTCACTAGTATTTTTGTTCTTTTACTGCGCTTTACTGGTGCCTTGCAGATTGGGGAATGGGCCGCCTACGATCGTTACCTACAATGGCGTCCGTCCGAGCCAGTGGACGAGCGCATCGTTCTGGTGGCCATCCAGGAAGAAGATGTCCAGCGGGCAGGGACTTATCCTTTTAGCGATCGCCTCTACGCCCAACTGCTAACTGAGATCCGAGCTCAACAACCGCGGGCCATTGGTCTAGACATCTTTCGCGACCGTCGGGTGCCGCCGGGAGAAGGGGAATTAAGGGAAATTTTTCAGACGACCCCCAACCTGATGGGTATTGCCAAACTAACTCCGGGGAGAGTGCCGCCGCCGCCCATTTTGGCCGAAAAACAACAGTACGGAGATGTCTCGGGGATTTCTGACCGGGATGGCGTCAACCGCCGGGTTTACCTCTACCCCATCTCCGACACCAGCAATCCCGAAGCGGCGATTCCTAACTTAGCTCTCCAATTGGCCTATCTCTACCTCCAAGCCGAGGGGATCGAAGGGCGCAACAGCGACCGCAATAACGCTTGGTTACAACTGGGCAGGGTACATTTCCCCCATTTTGAAGCTAACGATGGCGGCTATGTCCGGGCCGACGCAGGCAGCTACCAAATCCTGCTCAACTGGCGCAAGCCACCCCAATCCTTCAAGCAAGTCGGCTTTTTTCAAGTCATCGACGGCCAGATTGCCCCCGACCTCTTCCGAGAGCGCATCGTCCTCATTGGCGTCAGCGGAGCCTCCTTCAATGATTTCCATGAGTCTCCTTTCACGAAGTATTCAGGACGCTTCGTGCGGGGCATCGACCTCCAGGCCCAGGCGGCTTCTCAAATTCTCAGTGCCGTCCTCGACGGGCGTCCCCTGATGAAAACTTGGAGCTGGCTTTCCTCGGGACTGTGGACGGTGGCTTGGTGCAGCCTGTCTCCCCTGCTCCTCTGGCGGCTGAGGCGGTTTTCTTCAGGGCTGGCGGGGACAATTATGCTAGCTAGCTTCCTGAGTGCGGTGACCGTAGCCATTACTTTCCTGGCCTTTCTCCATTCCTGGTGGTTACCGCTAGTTCCCCCCCTGCTGGGGATTTGGCTCTCATCCCTAGCCAGTCAGTTCAGCTTCGACCAGCAAAAACTGTCCCGAGCCAACCGACAACTGCGAGTAGCTAATCAGAGTCTGCGACAGCTTAACGAGACCTTGGAACACCAAGTGGCAGCGAAAAAGCAGGAATTGGAACAGGCTCAGCAGGAACTACTCCAGCAAGAGAAACTCGGGCTATTCTCGCAATTTATCGACATTTTACGGGAAGGATTGCTCAAGCCCCTCAATACGGTTCAGATTCAGCTGCAAACCTTGGACAATTATGTCAAACTGCCTCTAGGGGAAATTACCCCCCAGCAGCTCAAGGATTTTCAAGACCAGGCGGTGTTGCTCCTAGAAAAAATTAATCAGTCCCTGATGGCTACGGTGGGCTTTCTCGGGAGGCTGCCTCAATTACAAAAATGCCTGCTGAATCAGACTTTTAGCTTTTCACAGTATAATTGAAGTAGGGAATAAAGAACACTTTATCGAAGAATAGTTATAAGCGTATTACGCATTTTTGTGGTTTTCATTTTGAGCAAGCTCTAGATAGTCAAGCCTCTTTAATGGAAAATAAATGATTCTCCAGCTGATTTAGGAACTGGAGAAAAAAAGGGAGGTGGTCTTATGGAACGCCAAAAATTAACTCAATTTAATGGCAAGGGGATTTTCTCGGTCATAATTGTACTCTCAATGGTGATGGGCAATTTTACGGTTAATTCAACGGTTGCCCTTGCCCAAGGAATTTCCGCCCCCATTGCTCAAGAAATAATTGCCCTGAAAGATAGCCAACAACGCTGGCTCGAAATTGATTTATCAAGGCAACGTTTAACTGCTTGGGAAGGAGATCAACCCATTTACAGTGTGATGGTCTCCACCGGAAAAAAAGAAACACCAACAATTCCTGGGGTTTTTGCCATCCAATCCAAACGCTCCCTTGATCGTATGCAAGGAAGTGATTATGATGTTCCTGATGTTCCCTATGCGATGTATTATCACCGAGGTTATGCTATACATGGAGCCTATTGGCATAATCGTTTTGGCACTCCGGTCAGTCATGGTTGTATCAATGTCCCCGTTGACCAGGCACAATGGCTCTTTCATTGGACTTCGCTGAACACACCTGTGATTATTCATAAGTAATCATCAGCAATGGTAAAAAAGCTGAGCAGTATTGGGAGTGGGATCTTCAAACCAAAGGAAAACAGAATTTGAGTACCACTCGGCATTTGGTTCTATAATTATTCTCACCAGTCTATGAAGATTAAGTTGCCGAAGCACTAGTTCTCAATGATTTTAGATCGCCGTCAATTTCTCACTTTCTTCGGTATGGGTTTATGGGGCACTCAGTTAGGTAAATCCTTGGTGAGTGAGAGCTATGGTGATTCCCCTTCTCTGGTCAAACCCCATCGCCTGCAACCAGGGGATCTCATTGGCTTAATTAGTCCAGCCAATCAAATCAAAGCTGAAGAAGTTGAATCAGTAGTCGATTTTCTCTCCCACAAAGGGTTTGCTGTCAAGTTAGGGGAGCATATCTTTGAGCAATACGGTTATCTAGCGGGTAAAGATCAAGCTCGTGCAGGGGATGTTAATCAGATGTTTGCAGATCCCTCCGTTCAGGGGATTTTAACTCTGAGAGGCGGGTGGGGCTGCAATCGCATCCTGCCGCTACTTGATTATGAGTTAATCCGCCACCACCCGAAGATAATTATGGGTTTTAGCGATATTACTTCTCTCTTACTGGCCATCTCTTCTCGTACGGGCTTAGTCACTTTTCATGGGCCCGTAGGAACGTCGACTTGGAATTATTTTACTCTTACTTATGTCCAAGCCCTCTTGGTGGATGGTCAGGCCATGGTCTTACAAAATCCGCCAGAGTTGCCCATCAAGACCATCACTGGTGGTAAGGTTAGGGGACGTTTATGGGGTGGTAATTTGTCAGTTTTAGCCGCCATGATTGGTTCTGACTACCTTCCTGACTGGCGGGGGGCCATTTTATTTGTGGAGGACATTGGCGAAGATGTCTATCGCCTCGATCGTCTGTTAACTCAACTCCAATTGGCAGGTATTTTAGAGCAACTCTCCGGGTTTATTTTCGGTCAATGTACCCATTGTCCTCAAGGAGAAGATGGCGAACCGTCATTGACCTTAGATCAAGTTTTAGGGGATTTACTCAAACCCTTAGGCATTCCTGCTTGGTCCGGTGCGGCCTTCGGTCACGTTCAGGATAAATGGACTCTCCCCGTCGGTTTAACCGTAGAGATTGACGCCGAGCTAGGGACAATTCAGATGTTAACTTCAGCAGTCGTTTAAGGCTCAAATCCGAGAAATCCTTTTTGATTTTGATAGACTATAATCACCTCTTCTGCTGAAAATCAATTTATGTCCTGTCAAGTTATCACTTTATTTAATCAATCTGGTGGTGTCGGCAAATCCACTCTGACGATGAACTTAGGTTATGCTCTTGCTAAAAGAAAACGAAAAGTTTTATTAGTAGATTTAGATCCTCAAGCCTCATTAACTACTTTTATGGGATTAGATCCTGTAGATTTGCAAAAAACTATTTACCAAGCAGTGGTAGCAGAAGAAGATTTACCCATTCATACTCAAATTCATCAGATGGATTTAGTTCCCTCTAATATTAATTTAAGTGGGGCAGAAATTGAATTAGTTTCGGCTTTGATGCGAGAGTTGCGTTTAAAAGAAGCACTTAATCCTTATCTTTCTAACTATGATTTTATTTTGATTGACTGTCCCCCTAGTTTGGGTATTCTAACCATTATCAGTTTAGTAGCAGCTACTCATGTTTTAGTGCCTATTCAAACTCAATTTAAAGCTTTTCAAGGGACTGATTTACTGTTAAATACTATTGCTCGATTACGCAAATCTGCTAATAAAAATTTAGCCATTGCTGGTTTTGTTCCTACAATGTATGATGCTCGGACTGCTCAAGAAAGTAGAACTTACCAAGCTATACAAGAACAACTGTCTCCTTTGGCAACGGTTTTTGACCCCATTCCTAAATCGATCGCTTTTGCCGATGCTACTGAACAAAGAATGCCTATAGCTGTTTATAAACCAAAACACCCTGCTGTGAAAATAATCAAAAAAATTAGTTCTCAGTTAGAAAAATTGAAATAACAGAAGTTGATACAGATTCTTTAAAACTCTAAATTAGATAGATTAAAAAAAGCTTTTGAACTATCAATCAAATAAAGTCAACCATTAAAACTTAAGTATAATGGCAGGAAAAAAACAGCAACCCTACACTAGTAAATTAAAAGGAGTAGATCTTTTATTAGGAACTACAACAGAAGCCAATGCACAATGAAACCAAAGGAAAAGTTACCCAAAACGTTTTGGGTAACTCTGAAGGAGAACAAATTAAATCGGTTTTTCGCTCTTTAGGAATTATTAGTTGGGAATCATTTGTTACAACTCGGCTACCGATTCTCAACTTACCTAAAAATATTTTAAAAGCTTTACGACAAGGAAAAATTGCTTACACCAAAGGGATCGCTATTGCTAAAGTAAAAGATGAAAAGCAACAAGATAATTTATTAACAGAAGCGATCGAATCTAATTTATCTCTCAAAGAAATCAAGGAAAGAATCAAGCAATTACAACCTAAGCCAGAAGAATCAAATTCTCCGAAACAACGAGTTAATAATTTAGTAAAAGGTCTTAATAAATCTAAATTGTGGGAAAAAGAACCGAAGAAATGGCAAAAAGTTAGTAAATTGATAGAGAAGATAGAATCATTTCTAGAGGAGTAACATATTTGGAGATGGTTGGAGTCATAAGATAGTGCTAGAAAAGAAGCTTGCCTATGATCCCAACATAAAACTGCCCAGCTGTGTCAAAGGTAAACGGGCTTGTCCACCAGAAGATTGTGGTGGGGTATGGGGCTATCAAGAGTTATTAGAAGTGATCCAAGACCCTGAGCATCCCGAGTATGAAGAAATGCTTGAATGGTTAGGTGAAGAGTTAGATCCTGAAGAATTTAATCTTGAAGAAACAAATAGGATATTAGCAAAATACGCCAAGTCAAAGTCTAACTAGTAAGTAATATTTACTGTGCTTGCACTCCTGTACTTCTACTAATACTTCGAGCGAACGATCGCCCTCTTAAACATTGAAGAAAGTGGGGAAAGGATTAAATTAATCAATCAGAAAAAGAAAAAAGTTAATTTACAGTCTCAAGTATTTTTAATTAAATATAGTAATGGTGAAGGAACGACAAATCAGTATTTGAACTATCAGGAAAATATTGATAAACTTGATTTTGATTTACTTCAAGCTACTAATGATTATCGGCAAAATTTATCTAAATTACTGCTATTAATTCAATAAACGGAATGACAGGATAGATTTAAATATTTGATACATATATTCTGCAACTACTAAATGAAGAAATATAGAAGAAAATTAGTCATATCAGTTAGTATTGTTAAAACCTAATATATGTAGTAATATATCTGCAATGAGATAAGTTGATATATTTGAAGTGCCTAGAAAACTTCAAATATCCTTTCTGGTGAGCCAAAACTAAAAGGGGATAATAAAATTTGAGTAATCGGGGTGAGTTTCTGAATAACAATAGTAATAAAAATCAATTCCCACTAAATTTATTACCTTATAATCAATTACCATTTTGCTTGCCACTTTATCCCAATCTATTGCTTCTTCAACACACTCAGGTAGGTTAGGTATTTCTCCATTGTTATACAACAAACTTGCACAGTACCGAGGAAATTCATCTTTGCCAATTAAATTAATTCCATCTTTCCATGTGTGTCCTGAAACATTATTTAACTGCTCGATCGCACTGTTGAGTTCCCCTATTCTATCGGTCAGTTTAGTGACTTCTTCTTTAATTTTGCACGCTCTCAAATCACCATTCTCATCCTCCTCATTCTCCCGTAATTCATAATGCTCTTGTTTTAATTTGTTAATATTACAAATTATGTGTTCTCGATATTCTAAGAGTGTTTTTGAATTAAATTCTATGTAACTGGACTTATCATTATCATACTCAAAGAAATTTTTTAGTTCCCATAGCCTACTTTTCTCTTTACCCGAATCGTAGTAATAAATATTGTTGTTTATTACAATTTCGTTAAAGTTTTTTGATAGAATTTTCGCAGTCTCATCCCAATTAATAGATATGTACCATGCCGTATCTTTTGCATAATGCTTACTGCAATACTCCTTAAAATACTCCTTAGCAATAAAAACAGTAGTTCTTTTTAAATCCTCATGTGACCAATAATATGTTCCCTCATCCCAGTCGTAAGGTAGTTGGTTGAGAAACGAATCGGCTATCATTTCTACGTCATAAAGGATCATTCCTAGTTCCTCCTGCTCGTTATTCCATTCTTCTTCGTTCTCCTCCTTTATAATATAGTCAGGAGTATCCGACCGATAAAAGTCGTCAGCATCCAAGCTGGAGTTATAATGTGCAATTTCTTGACACTCCTCCTCTGTTATTTCTCTTCCGTATTTTTTGTTAAGTCTGTCAAAAATATTTTTTCCTGTATACTTGTGCAAATCCATTAGTGTGATTGTGTCGTTATACTCGTACAAATCAAATTCTTTATTAGTAGTCATTTTTTTAATTAACAACAATCTGTGTAAGTATCTCGGTAATTATTATTAGCCATATCTATCGCATTTTCATAAGTCCAACGTTGAGTTGGAGAGACAGGTGAAAGGGCTCTTAGAGAATCAGGAACGCAGTCAAATCCTCTTATTTGAGAGATAAAATCAGCTATGGTACGACAGCAGTTCTCAGGGTATCGAGCTACTTGTTTTTCTGAAAAACGTATGATGAACCAATCTCTATTCCGAAAATAATTATCTCTAGCTGTTTGTTTGTTATCGCCTAGGTAATGGGTTGGTTCTCTTGTTATGTAGTAATAAGGTTCATCTATCTCAATATCAATCCAAATATTATTTACCTCATCAATATAGGCAAAGTCAGCAGTATAAGGGTAATCCTCATATTTTCTAAGAATGAGATTGAGATGAATAAACTTATTAAAATGTGTAATTAAATGAACAGAGAAATGTCTTTCACAGTATCCTTCTCGTGTATTCGCTCTAGATCCATTTCCTGTTCTTTTTTTTCTTTTTCTTGTTGCCATTGAAAGAGTTCAATCCAGTGTTGCTGTATACTTTTTTCGTATTGTCCTTCTATCTCACGATATTTATTTAATCTTTGAGGATACTTTTTTCTTTGAAAAAAAGCAACAACACCTACACCAAAAGATAAAGCCAAAAAGATAATAAGTCCAATGATCCAGCTAGTTAAAGAGAATCCAAGGATACCAGAGATAACCGCAGATATAAACTCCAACAATCCTAAAGTAATAAGATTGAATTTTTTAGGAGGTTGTTTAAGTTCATCTGGTTTTTTAGGTAAGACTGGCGGTTTTGATATTGAAGGGGGAGGAGGTATTGGTCGCTCTACTTGTCCTGTAATAAGGTCATCAAAATTACTAGGACTAATACTGTATGGATACTGATTCATTATTTTTTGATATTAATTTCCGATTTTGATTATTTCCTGTTTTAATGTGGCAGAAACCCCGGTAAAATAACAGCGGTTCAAATCGTTGAACTCGTCTTAATTCTGCTTAAATCCCCTAATGCTGGGAATGTTAAGCGGGTTTCCTAAAATATTAAGTGGAGGACAAACAGATACGTCTTGTGTTTGGCTGTTAAAGCCAGGAATAGTTAATTGAGAGCCTCCTTGAGCGGTGTAATGTTGTCTAAACTCACAGAATTTTCGACTGGTCTTATTCTCAATAAAAAAGAGCAATGTTAAGCAGGGATATTTATTTGCTCCTTTTTGAGTAATGCGAAAATCTTCGATCCTGGATACTAATGGTTTAAAGACATTTTCAAATCTGGTGTCTAAAGAATGCCGCTGTTCCCCCACATACTTAACCATTTGGAAGGGTTTGAGTCTCACTAAAGAACAAGCAGCATCAATTATTTTATAATTTTCATTAGTACCCATATAAATTAATACAACATGCTTTCTCAAGGTACTAACAACATCACCATCACTATTTATTAGTTCAGTAATGGCCTTGTCGAAAAATCCTGTATTAAATAAATGCATTCCCTCAAGGGCTAACTCAGGATGGTCACGAACAGGAGCATATCTTGCGTAGTCACTTGGTAATGACGGCACACGTAAATTAAATCTTCCTTCCTTTAAATCTTTTGAAGATAATATTTTTAATTGCTTAGAGGTTAAAACAGAAACCGTCTCTGTAATCTTATTTAGTCTGTCTAAATTGGGAAAAAGTTTGCCATCTATATTTTGATAAGCAATATGTGGAGGATCATTATCCTCCATCCATTCCTGGATCTTTACAATTAAATGAGAAGAGCCATACTTCAAATACTCATCTACGAAGGACTTATAATCTGGTTCTGCCAGAATTTCTCCTTCTGTTGGAATAGCATCATTATTACTGTTGGGAGTAGATTTTCTATAATTAGGATCAAGTTTCTTGCGTCGTTTTGCCTCTCCCATAAACCAAACCTCCATTCAATAAGATTTCACCGAATTTTTGTCTATAAATAAAGTCTGCCCAAAATGGCTAACAAATATATCTCTGTCACAATCTGTTATTAACTAATCGTTATTAGCATCAATTACTATTGTTGATTACAATAACCCGACGGCTAAAATGTTAGACCTAATTTTTATTAATTAGTTGCTATCTGTTACTTTTTGTTGTCCATTATTATCTGACTGCGAAGCAAAAGCAAAATAACCTCAAATCCACCAAATTCGTTCTGAGCCTCGGCAATAGACAGGGTATAGGCTTCAGTTATGTAAGCATGATTAAACAAAAGCAATCACGAAGATTTTTTGATGAGCCTCGCAAACCCCTCCTAGACACCAGACAGGGTAAGGAGTTAAAATCAGGACAGTCGCTACCCTTCGGGGTAGTGGAATTAATGGAAACGGAATGTTACTCCTGATAGTTCCACCTAAGCTCTAGATGTCGCTACCCTTCGGGGTAGTGGAATTAATGGAAACTTTACCAAAACCTATCCCATATGCTGCACGTACGTTATTTAGTCGCTACCCTTCGGGGTAGTGGAATTAATGGAAACAAAGGAAAAAGCAATGATTAAGTACGCAGTAATAGTAGTGTCGCTACCCTTCGGGGTAGTGGAATTAATGGAAACGTTGATTAGACATCTTTCATGTATGCAATATCGGACTGTCGCTACCCTTCGGGGTAGTGGAATTAATGGAAACACCCTCTTTGTAAGATACAATGCGTCCTAACCTTAGTTCTATGTCGCTACCCTTCGGGGTAGTGGAATTAATGGAAACCTAGTCATTCAAGTTCTCAAGTAATCCAGTTTAGCCCTGTAGTCGCTACCCTTCGGGGTAGTGGAATTAATGGAAACCCATGATACTACATCCAAGATCACTCGATTGCTACTGAGTCTGAATTTGACTAGTTTAGTCGCTACCCTTCGGGGTAGTGGAATTAATGGAAACAGCCACGTGTAACCAGGATCTCCCTGTTAGCCGCCTCGTACTGGTCGCTACCCTTCGGGGTAGTGGAATTAATGGAAACCTGGAGTCATATTCACGCTTACGATACCTAATCGGCTAGTCGCTACCCTTCGGGGTAGTGGAATTAATGGAAACCATCTTGACTAAAATGCTATTAAACCCTGACTAATAAATGCGTCGCTACCCTTCGGGGTAGTGGAATTAATGGAAACCTGAGAGAATGTGGGTTAGATGTAAATAAGTCGCAATGACCTAGGTTTATTTTCTGCCAGTCGGAGTCTAATCAATGATCCTCTGTAGAAATTAATCAAGTTTAGAGAAATTGAGCATTTACTTGATAATCAATTAAATCTCCTTCCACAAAAAAACTTAAGCCATAATTTCCGGGGGTAAGATTAGCAGAAAGAAAATTACCATATTCTATATCAGCAACTACCGTCGCTGTTCCCTGAGAATCGAATCTAACTAATTCAGTAATAACTGAAGGATCAGTATTTAACTCAAACTGAAGATTACTATTGGTGCTAAATCGTAAGCGGTCAACACTATCATAAAATCCTTTTGAATTGGTATTGCCCAGATAACCATTAATCAAGAAATCTTCCCCTGCGTCTGCTCTACCTAAATTAAAAGCTCTATCCCAGCTAGAACTTAAATCTCGTCTAACATTTTTTTTGCCGTTTAAACCAGTAATAATATCTTTCATTATCATTAATATTTTAGTTACAATTATTATAATAATCTTTCTACAAAAAGAAAATTATTGCTGTTTATTATGAGGCTAAAATATCTTTAGATAATGATGGTACAACATCTATTCTGACTGATATTAATAAGCCTTCTTCCCAAATTTTCTGATTATTTATTTATAGATGATTTGGAAGATATAAAAACCACAATAAGTAAATGAGCAAAATTTGCGAATAAAGTTATCGAACGCCTCTGATAAAAATTAATTCAATGTTAAAACTGCAATCCAATTCTGCTTTTTCCTAGTAAAATACTAGAGAAATTTAACTAAATCAAAATTAATCATGACTTTTGAAGAGGACTATCAAGATGTATTACAGAATTTAGAAGCAGCTATTATCTTTTTTTGGCAAGAAAATCCTGATTTGATTGATGCGGAAGTTGAAACGGCACTTGATTGGTTGATCCGATTTTATAATGCTGAAATTCAAGGTCGTTCTTTTTCCCGTCCCTTGGGTGGTATTTCTCGTCAAGTTGGTGATTCAGTACAGGCAATGTGTGAAATTAGGTTAGGACGCTCACCATTGACAGATGAACAAGGAGAGGATATTTTAGATATCGGTAATACGACACTGGATGAAATTGTTGAATGTCTAAAACGTCTTAAATCATCAGTCAACTTTTGGACAAAAAAGAATGGAAGACAGGGATACCTTAATTATGTGAAACAATTTATTAAGTAAGAAGACAAATAAACTATTTGGCGGAAACATGGGCTTCTTGTCATGAGGGGCTAAGAGAAAAGCTGATGACTAAAACCCATTCTAAATAATAAGAAAATAATTAGACTATCAAATCATCATTGACCGCCCTATAGTTTCCTCCTCGCTCCACTAACTTTACCTAACTGCCTCAGAGTCATCCCTGCCACAAGTGTGACACCACCAAAGATATAAAGTGACTTATTCCCTGTACCCAGACCGATAAATCGAACGATGCCAAAACCCATCAAAATAGCAATAATAATCGGCATAATGACCACATATTGGGTATGCTGAGGATTTTGTTTATTTAGCCCCAGATACTCATTCTGAATAGCCTTCCTTGCCAACATCGGATTTTTCCCAACATAACATTGTAATTCAGCTAATTTGCGATCAGGCGAAGCCTGGCGTTGCACGATCGCTCAAACTTAACCCCAACCTCTGTGCCGCATCCTTCATTATCTCCCGAATCTGCTTATCCTTCGGTAAATCTAGCTCCATCTCCAGCATTTCTAGGAAAATATCTTTACAAGGATTATTGTTAGCTACAGCACAAATAGTTACCCCCATATTGATCAAATCCTCCAACCAATATCTAATTGATGTTGGTAAACGATTAGCAAAAGGAATAATTATCGTAGTATCCTCATCACAATTTTCGGCGATCGCCTTATTCCTAGACCAATTAGAACAAAATCCCGATTTAGTGGAGCAAGTTGATCGACGACAAGACGAGCGTGGTTAGTTTTCTCTAAGGTGATCGCAAAATATTAGTTTTAAATCTCTTATATAGCAATCGTTTCGAGCTAGATTGCCCCTAGTAGTTTTCTTGCCTCTAGGTAATGACTCACAAGCAATACCATTACCGTCACCATCAAGTCTGTAGCGATCGTCTGGAAAAGCCTCTAACACCGCCTGAGCTTCTTCTTGAGTAGTAAAATCAGAGCAATCACAGTCAGTTGTTGTACAAGTAGGTAGTTCTGAGCTTGTGAATTGGCAACCACTTATCAACAATAAAAGAATGATGAGTAAAAGTTTATTCATAACTC
The DNA here is from genome assembly GCA_963749915.1 of uncultured cyanobacterium. Taxonomy (GTDB): domain Bacteria; phylum Cyanobacteriota; class Cyanobacteriia; order Cyanobacteriales; family Cyanobacteriaceae; genus Geminocystis. Next base: position 15,383 of record CAVVOP010000004.1, on the reverse strand, counting down.
GTACCACACTCTGGACAATCCCATGTGTAGAGACAGAATAAAGTCTTATAATTTCCTTTTATGAATCTCTCAATTTCTCGTTCCCTGAATTGGCATCTTAAAAAATAAAGTTGTATAATTTGGACTGTGAGATAGATAGATGAGTTCAGAGTCCTCCTTATGTCAAATTATGTCGAACAATAAAGTTGTATAATTGGGAGAAAAACTCAACATGGGGAAAGGGCAAGTCTAAAATCTTAGTAAAAGAGCACTACTAAAATTTTCCTTTGAATAACGCCTTACGACATCAAGTAATAAAACACTTTACCAGTAAAAGCGGGATGATTATCAAATAGCCAGTGAGTAACGCCTTACGACATCAAGCAATAAATCAGAGTATCAGCTAGAAGCCTGTACTATCTAAGTTAACACATAATTTGACCAGCACCTTTTCTAGCTAACTGAAAAATTTACTTAAAAGTTTAATCTTTATTTGGTTCAAACCCCTGAAACCCTTTATCCAAAATACTTGCAAGTACCTATTCCCTCCTGAAAATGCTTCAAGTCCTTAGCCGCTCAATCTGATAGTCATTTTTAACCGTTTTACTTTTTCCGCATCCAGAGCTCTTTGTCAGATTAGCTTTGAACCCACATTCCGCACGTCACTTTGTAAGATGATAAAAATATTAAAACCAAGCAACTTATTTTGGACAAAATATAAGTAATAATACTCAATATCTTCTTTGTTCGCGTTTTGTACTCGCGAACTTTGCTCAAATTAAAATCTCATTGTCAATAACTTCACCTTTAATGAGAATAAATAAACAGAGCAAATCTATCAGTTTTCTCTTCTTTATTTATGGTATTATAATTGAGAATGTTTAGACTCTTAAATCCCATAAGTTATCCAGATAAAATATAATAATTATGACAAGAAATCGGGAAAAAATTTAAAATCAGTTTTCGTTCATTTGTTAGATTTACTATCTGTTTTATTCCTTGATTTATTACTAAATGAATCCCCTGAAAACATTGAAATATCCATCTTAACGTTGGACGTTCCGTTAGTTTTCCTAGCTGATTTTTTATCCCCGTTTTTCTCTCCTCTAATAAGCGACGCACTTCTCTTTGCCCCAAAGAATATACCAACAGGCATAACCCCATCAACATTGCCATTGTTTCGATTCTTTTTGGGGTTTTTAAAAACACACTATCTGCAAAAAATAATGGATCTTTCAGAAAACTAAAACCTCTTTCTGCGGCTTGTTGTTCTTTATATTTAATTAGAATCTCATCGGAACTAAATTTACTTTTATCTAATCTATTCGTGGCTAAGACAAATCTTCCCGCTCTTTTTTCTAATTCGGCTATTTTCGTTAAATCTGATTTTAAAACAGCCGTAACTTGATGAGTTTTTCCTAATTTTTCTTCTTTCTTTTTAGATTTTTTTTGCTGCTTTTTTAACTCATTTTCTCTAATTTTTATCTCGGTTATTTCATGATATTTTAAAGTCTTATTCAGTCTTAAAACTATTTCCTCTGCTACTTCTGATGAGCTAAATTCTTCTTTCATCAACTTTGTTAATGTTTTTTCTGCTTTTTCTTTTTCTTTCTCTATTTTTTTTCTCAGCTTTTCGAGATCTGATTTCTTTCTTTTTTCACTTTCTATTACTAACCATCTTTGCTCAATTTCTGCATAATTATTTTTCACTTCGCACCATGAATATCCTTCTAAACTGCTGGGAGTAAAATCAGATTCACCCAGTTCTGAAACTAAATTGAGGGCATCTTTTATTGATAATGGAACTCTCGATAACCATTCTATTCCACTCATCAATTTGAGGTTATTTTCTGTATATAAGGCACTATCACCTACTATCATCGTCTCGAAATCTATCATTGATTTGTATTCTTTCGCTATTTTGCCGAAAACTGCTCTATCATTTTCATTACCATCTGCTACTCTTAAGAATAGTGGAATATCACCATCACCACTCACAATTAAATCCAAAATAAATTGTTTTAAATCTGGTCGATGGTCACGGGAATAACCTTTAATTATTTTAATTGGAATTTGATTAATTAACTCTAATTCTGCATTTTCTTTCACCAAATTTTTGGTGATTTTTTCCTGACTATATTTCCCCTCTACCGCAAAAGAAGTTGAATCTAAATGAGAAAAATCTATGTTGATATTATATTTTTTTACTGTGGCTAAAGCAATAATTAAAAATAATGAAGATAATCTTTTTTCATAAAGTTCATCCATTATTCTTCCAATTCTATCATCGTTCAAATGCTCAGGTAGTATTCCTTTTCCGATTAAATGTTCTGTGGCTTTGTCTTTAAAAAACTGTGGAAATAGATAAAGAGGTCGAGAAATAAATCCTAATCCGTTCAGAATAATTGCTTTGACTATTTGACCTGCTGTCACGATTTCCCTCTCGTCAATACCGAGGGCATCATTAATAATTTCTTCAATGCCAATTTCATCTATAACTCCAGCAATTAATCCTAAATGATTAATGGTTTGAACTTGTATATCTTCTGAAAACATCATTTCCAAAATTAAATTAAAAACTGAATTTAATTATCCCTTAAACGTTGCTCATTTTTCTACTAATTTATCTGAGTTCTCTTGATAAGCTAGAGAACTAATCACCGAGTATTTCTTGTCGTAGTCAATCACTGTTCAACCTCTAACCTCGTAATCTGAATTTATACAGTTTGACGTGCGGAATGTGGGTTCAAACCCTATACAACTAAAACAGATACATACAAATGATATCCCTGCGTTGCCAGGTGACTATTACAGCTATAATCGCACTTACTACCATCATGATTGCTGTCCAAACTTGAGGACTAATTCCCCAGCCACTCCAATCAATCTGCTTAACCAAAACTCAGGTTAAGTTAATGCCTAAACTCAAGTAGAGGAGAATTAAAGGAACTAAAATTCCGACCATCGCTATAACCGATAAAATACCCGTCAGTTTTTTATTGACAGACCACTAGGCGAGCCTCAGCCAAATCGCGAATCAGTGAGCTTTTGGAGCGGATGTAGGTAGTCAAGATGTTGTTTTCCTCAAGAGAAAGCGATTTTCGCTTCTCAATCTGTCCGAGTAACCACTCGACCAAATCAGGATCGCTGAGCTGAAGCAGAGTATTGGTCTGGGTTTTCTCAATCAAAGACCAGAGCTGGCGTAACGTTGAAACTTCCATAGTGCTGCACCTCATTTCTGAGCGATTTGGGAAAAACTTAATATTTTCTTTAGATTCTATCATAAGTCCTGAGCCTGGTGCGAAAATAATAATTATTTTGGCAAGCAGCGAGGACAACGTCATCGCTGTTTTGGGATGGACAGCAGGCGGTAGCGTGACTAATTCTTGGGAAAGCCCAGGTCATTAGGTTATAAGAGTCATCCTGTTAGTCTGGGGAATTAGAGTTCATAAATATCCCATTCTGTCAATAATTTTGCAACAAACCTTTACAAAAAATTAATAGTTCGTTACACTATTCATAGAAGCTATCTCACACCCAGAAATCATCATGATGACCATTCCCGAACCACTAAAATCTAAGTCTCGCATCTACGACCTAAAGAAACGCCTTGACTGGGGCGAACCGACTCTGACCATTATTGACGTTCGTTCACGAGACGTTTTCAAAACCAGCCACATCACGGGAGCCATTTCTTTTCCTCTGGGCCAACTGGCCGAACAATCGCTCATGAACCTCGAATTAGTTCGGGATATCTACGTTTACGGCTCTAGCGATGAAGAAACGGCTGCCGCTGCTGCCTTGCTCAAGGAAGCCGGCTATCAAAATGTCGCCGAATTAGCGGGTGGTGCGGCTGCTTGGAAGGCGGCTGGTTTCCCTATCGAAGGAAATTCCCTGTAGTCTAATTTAGTGCCGCTCGTCCCACAGCCATCTCTCAGGTAAAAGCTGAAGCCAAGCAGCAGACGATTGTTGAGATTGCTGCTTCAGCGAGTTCCTTCAACACCCTCACCGCCGCCTTGAAAGCCGCCGGTTTAGTAGAAGTGCTAGCAGGAAATCGATGACGAATTATTGACTAACTTGGGAGCGGCGGCGGCGACAGCGTTCTGAACAGTATTTCACCTCATCCCAGCAATCAGCCCATTTTTTGCGCCACTGGAAAGAAAGCCCGCAGACAGGGCAAATTTTTGTCGGGAGGTTTGATTTAGATCTCTGGCGTGCCATGAGGGTTAGTTAGAGGTGAGATTTGGGCTTATTCTTATTATGCTTCCAATTTTGAGCCAAAGCACGGATTTTTTTGAGTTCTTCTGCTTCCATGCGCTTGAGATTTCCTAGCACTAAATTCATGCGCCCAAGGGATTTGAGCTTCTCTTGGTGTCGGTCAAGGAAGTCCCAGTAGAAAAAGTTAAAGGGGCAGGCTTTTTCTCCGGTGCGATCGCCGCGATTATAACAGCAATTACTGCAGTAGTCACTCATTTTATTGATATAGTTGGCTGAGGAACCATAAGGTTTAGACGCTAATATTCCTCCATCAGCAAACTGCCCCATTCCTATCACATTTGTTTGCATCACCCAGTCGTAAGCATCCACGAAAGCAGCGTGAAACCAAGCTTCAATTTCTTGGGGGGAAACACCAGAAATTAAAGCAAAATTGCTCAAGATCATCAGCCTCTGAATGTGGTGGGCGTAGCCCGTGTTTTCTACCTGATTGAGAACTTGATAGAGACAGTTCATATCGGTCTCATAACTATACCAATAAAAATCGGGTAGCGGCTCAGTGTGATGGAACCAGTTACTCTGGGAATAGTTATCATCCAGATAGTGATAGAGTCCGTTCATGTATTCCCGCCACCCCAACACTTGGCGGATAAATCCCTCGACACGGCCCGAACATAGGGTTCTTGTAACGAGGTGCAGTAAGCCATAAAAAGCTAGATAAAAAGGGCTGAAACCATTATTATTTCGTTAAAATCTTATAAAACACAAATTTAATACAAGAGAAAAAAGTCAAAGGCTGAAACACTTATAAATAAAGCGTTTTAACCTCAAGTTGCACCTGGTTGCACAAACCCTATACTAACGCCAAGTGGCTGAGTATGAAAAGCAACATGATTCATGTGAGCATTGTGGAGGAAAATTATTACATAAAGACAAGCGTACAATTATATATAGAACTCTGTTTGGGAAGCTAAAACTACCATGTAATCGATTATTTCACTGTAGTTGTCAGAAGCAGCCAACCCGAACATTTCAACCTTTGGCTAATTTGCTCCAAGAAAGAACATCCCCAGAATTGTTATATCTGGAATCAAAGTTTGCCTCTGTAATATCCTACGGGCTTTCGGTCAAAATCTTAGAAGAATTATTACCCATAGAAGGACAAATCAATGCCACAACGGTACGCAATAATGTACAGTCAATAGCTCAACGTTTGGAGAACGAGTTAGGAGAAGAAGAAGACATGTACATCGAAGGGGTTCAAAGGGATTGGGATAAATTACCACGTCCTGACTTGCCATTAGTGGTGGGAATGGATGGAGGGTATGTTCGTTACTACGATTCCAAATCAAAGCAGAAAGGAAACTTTGAAGTCATGGTAGGTAAAAGTACCAAAGCAGATGGCACATCATTACGTTTTGGCTTTTCCTATTGTTACGACGACAAACCCAAACGTCGTATTTTTGAGGTTTTGAAATCTCAAGGCATGCAGATGAATCAACAGGTCACTTTTATCTCAGACGGTGATGAAAAAATCCGTGAATTAGCATTTTGTTTAAATCCTAACTCAGAACAGATACTCGATTGGTTTCACATTACAATGCGTATAACCGTGATGAATCAGGTAGCCAAAGGTTTAACCACTAAAGACAAAAAGCTACGTAAGTCTATCAAAAAAAATTTAACCAGTGTCAAATGGTATTTATGGCATGGCAATGTCTTTAGAGCATTGCAACGAATTGAATATTTATTAGATGATCTTTTTATTTTGGGAGATGATGAGAAAAAACCATGTCCAGTAGCCCTCAAACTTTATAAGATGATGGAGGAATTTGAAACTTACATCAGCAATAATGAAGAGATGATTCCCAATTACGGAGAACGTTGGCGGTATGGAGAACCTATTTCCAGTAGTTTTGTCGAATCAACAGTTAATCAAGTAATTAGCAAGCGATTTGTCAAAAAACAACAGATGAGATGGACTCCAAAAGGTGCTCATTTACTGTTGCAAATACGAACGCAAGTTCTTAATCAAGAGTTAAAACAGAAATTTCAGCAATGGTACTCAGGACTAAAACTTAGTCAAGAGAAAAATTTATCCTTCATTAATGCAGTTTAAGGATTAAAGAAAGATAGTTTTGAAGATAGATATGCTTACCAACTTTAGGGTATAAGTTGGTAAAATGGTGGTATGCACCCCAATAAAAAAAGGGGTTTGAACCATGACAGCCAAAACTATCCAACTACCGAAAGTTGGCAAAATAGAAAAACAAAAGTCCCAATCTCCGAATTGTCATAAATACGAAGAGGTCAGAACTAGAGAGTATTTATTACCAGAAGAAGTTGAGGCGATGCTTTCTGCTACCAAAAAATCAAGAAGTCGCCATGCTCATCGAAATTACACCATAATTCTGCTGATTTATCGTCACGGATTAAGATTATCAGAGGCAGCGGCATTGAGATGGGAACAGATAGATTTTAACGGCGGAACAATTTATGTGAAGCGAGTTAAAAATGGTACTCCTTCAATTCAACCCCTTTATGGGAATGAGATTCGAGCTTTACGAAAACTACAGCGAGATTATCCTGCTAGTCCTTATGTCTTTCAGTCCAATCGGCGAAGTCCTTTGGCGAAAGATACAATTGCTGGAATCATTGAACAAGCAGGAAATTTAGCGGAACTTCCTTTCCCCATTCATACTCACATGTTGCGCCATAGCACAGGCTACTATCTAGCTAACAAAGGAATTGATACGAGAACAATTCAGAGCTACCTCGGTCATTGTAACATCCAGCATACGGTGCGTTACACAGATTTAGCCTCTGCACGATTTCAAGGACTTTGGGATGCTTAAGAAATTATCCTCTGAAAATTAGTTAGTGTAATACGCGAAGCTTCTCCCCCGAAATTTTTCGCTCTCGCAGTTGTTGGTAAAGTCCCTGATAGGTATCTTCGATACTATATTCAATGGTTTGCAGTTCTCGCTTGGGAAAGAACTGATGCTTACCCCCAACAATAACGTAAGCGCGTTGAGTCCCGTTCAAATAATCCTTGAAGTTGGCTGTATCTACTGGTTTATGAGTCTTGGCATCAAAGCCATACCAGCGCAAAATGTGGTTGCGGGTGCGGCGAATGAGGATGTTAGATAATAAGTCAGGCAACTGTCTTTCCCCTTTCTCTACTAATTGGGATAATTTCAATGAGTCAACACATCTAATAGAACAAGTAGAAAAATATTATAAATTAATGGGTTATTATCCAGCTACAATTCATGTAGATGCGATATATAGAACGAGGGCAAATAGAGCCTATTGCAAGGAAAAAGGGATAAAAATGAATGGACCTGCATTGGAAAGACCGAAGAAAAATGTAAGTATAGAGGAGGAAAAAAGAGACAAGAGAAAATGAAAAAGTCAGAAATAGAGTAGAAGGAAAATTAGGGGAAGGAAAAAGAAGATACGGGTTAAATAAAATAATGACAAAACTGCCATCAACATCAATGACAGTTATATCACTAACATTTTTAGTGATGAATTTATCATACCTGTATCGGCAGATACTGCTGATTTTTTGTGTCTATTTTTAGAAATAAAATATCGTCAAAAGCGATCGATAACAAAAGATTATCAAACGATAAGTGAAAATCAACAAGAACTTATCTTAATTTCTGCTTATTACTACTAATGAATCTTTTTGTGATTTATTCAGCAAACCCTAAAATACTCTTTTAAGTCGGGCGGATCTATGGCGAAATCTGTCTTATCATCTTGATGAAAGAGCTTAATCTGATGGTAAATATCCCAAGCACTTTTATTGCGAGGAGTTGCTGTCAGGAAACAGCACTGTCTCCCGGCTGCTAAAAAGGCTTCTACTACTTTATAGCGTTGGGTAGCGGCATTCCGCAGGTTGTGGCTTTCATCGATTAAGACAAAATCTCGATCTTTGTATTTAAAATCTTCTAATAGAACTCTGATCCCACTTGTCTCATCTTCCCGTAGCAATCCCATCGATAAAACACGGGCGTTGAGTTGATAAATTTCGTTGTAGCCTTCCCACATTTCCAGCAGTGGCGCAGGACAAATAATTAAGGGGCGGGCTTTTTCGACTTGTTCAAAGCGTTTGACAATGGCAGCCCCAATGAAGCTTTTTCCTAAACCCACTACATCGGAAACAAAACAACCCCCATACTCGCGGATGAGTTTGATAGCTTGGTTGACTGCTACTTTTTGAAAGTCTGCTAGTTTCTCGGTAATTTCATTATCTATCATAATTTCGGTAGCAGTTTCTTCTGTCAAGCGATCGCGCACTAGCATATAGAGAGTTTTCATGTAGATGTCGTAGGGGCGCACCGGAATCATCGCCCAAGACTGCTTCAAGGAGTGCATCAGTGTTTCATCAAAATCTTCCGCCTCGTCCCAAAGTTGGTTGAACCATTCTGTCAAACTGGCATGGTTGTCATTGCCGTGAACGATGACATTGAGTTCGGTATTGTGGGAAATTCCTGATAAAGTAAGGTTGGAAGAACCGACGATGGCAATGCCTTTTTCGTTGCGATCTAAGGGCTTGTCCCTGGTGGTTGTAAACTGTGCCGTAGTCGAAAATATAGGCTTTAGCGTGGAGTCGCCCTTTGGTGTAAACTCGCACCTGAAGGCGTTTTTCTTCGATCATCTGGACGAGATTTTTCACTAAGGTTTCTGCTTCATCTGTCTGATCCATCAGTTCGACGCTGGAGCGGATATTTTCGGCGGTTTCCGTTGCTATCTGCTTGCGAGTTGTCCGTTTGGCGTATTCTTGTGCCTCCAGATGGTCTTTAATCAGTTCTAAGCGGAGGTAGCCTTCTGCCAGTTGTTCGATGGTTTCGCGGTTGCTGGTGTTGCCAATCAGGAGGCGCATCTGCTGGATGATGGCGAGGCGGGGGGCGATCTCTGTGAAGCCGGAGAGAAAGAAGTAACCGACGGCAAAATGAGCCGCTTCCGAGGAGTGGAGAATCTGGTTGATGTTATCGACTAATTTTTGATTGCGATTGTCGATGATGTCGTGGGGCATTTTTTTTAGTTATTAGGAGAAAGTGAACAGTTAAACGCTACGGCTAAACTCCATCAGGAATAATTAAATCAATCATTTCTTTTCGATTCTTGCGATAAATATGGAAATCACTATCTATTGTAAAAACGGAACTGCCTCCCATTAATTCACTCATTCTTACTAAACAAGCATCCGCAAAGGACATGGGAACGGATTGATAACGCTGCATCAAGTCTCGAATAGCATCTACTTCTTCACTAAACTGAAAGGGGATGACAATCTTTTTACTTTTAACTAATCCCATGACAGCATCTTCACCGCCATAAACATTCTGTAGTAAAAAACACGCTTCGGTAATGACAGCTTCACAGGTAAAAAATGGATAGGACAAATTAGTAGTTGTTTGAGTTGCCCATTGATGGAAGGCTTCTCGACGGTTGACTATTGCCACTAAAGGTCCCGTATCTAGCAGAATATTTGACTTCATTTGCTGCCAATACCTCGAAGATAGTCTTTATTGGTGGCTAAGTCCCCTGGTCCCCCATCGACACAACCAATGTATTCTTTGGCTGCTTCATAGAATGAAATCGGTTTTTCTTCCTCAGAAATTTCTGTCTTCTGGGCTTTAAATTGCAAGAATTCAATAAAGTCTATTACTTCTTGCTGTTGTTGTGGGGTGAGGGTGTGCAGTTTTTCTAAAATGGTTTGTGAGTGAGTGGTTGCTTGTGTCATGGGAATCATTCTCCTTATGTTTACTGTAATATTCTTACTCGTTTTAAGTTATGATGGTTTCCTTTTCTGTTTCCAATATTCTAGAGGTTCGTCTTTCAATTCCTTGCTTCGATTTCCATCTCTAATGAATACTTTCTGGTCTAAATAAGCAATTTCTGATTTGTCAAGAGGCTTGACGTTGATTTGACATATTTCTCCTTTAGGGAGTGTGATAAACTCGACAGAAACTTGATTATGAGGTAGTGGAAAAGGTTTAATCTTCTGTTCTAGAAATTGTCGTAATTGATTTTGAAAGAGATCCTTATTTTGAGCCTCTCCATATACATAATCTCTTTCCATTCCTTTTATTTCTAGAGTATCAGATACTCCAATTAATAGTGTGCCGCCATCCGTGTTTAGATAGGCAGTGATCGTTTTTAAGGATGCAAAAAGAACATCTTTATTTTTTGTATTTGTCTTAATATCTACTCTTAGAGTTTCTTTGAACTCTAGTTTGCTTCCTTCACCTTGAGCAATGAGAGTCAGAATTGTATGGGATTTCCAGTAACTAGGAGGCTTTGCTAAAACTCGATTACAGTGTTCTATATGTCTTTCATATTTTTCTTTTACTTCGGCTAAGATACCCTGAGCTTTTGCTAGTTTAGGATATCGGCGACAGTACCAAAGTTCTATTTCACGAATATCCTCATAGTCTAATTCATAGAGTTGATAAATAATGTCATCGATTTCCTTTTGTTCATGGAGATGATAGGGATATTTGGGTTTAATTTTTTGTTGTTCAATAATTTTGGCAACCAATTTTTTTAGTTGATGATCAATATTATCCCTTGGTCTTTTAATAGGTAAATCGCCTATTGTCCCTACACTTGTTTCGACGCTGTGCATAATAAATACTTTAAGAAGATAGCGGGCTACTTTTGAGCAGAGAATTCCCAACAAAGTTTCTATATCAAAATTTTCAGGAAATAGACCACAACTTTTTGATTCTAAAATTCGCCCTGCGGACAGTCTGAAGGTTGGTGCATATTCTCCAGTGCGGGAATAGGTAATTCCTTTTTGAAATCGAAATTCTACATTAGCCATGTCTGAGTGAGGTTCTTGACGCATACTCGAAACGGCTGTGGAAGACCAGTCAATAAAGTATTTCGTTTCTACGGAATAATTAGGTAACCAGCCTTGCTCTGCATCAGAACTTTCGCCTTTGTCTAGAGGGACAAAATACCTTTGTTGGTTAGTAATGCCATTCTCTTTTTCTTGGCGTAAAGCTAGGGAAGCTGCAAAATCGGCAAAGTAGCTAAAAAGCTATCACAGAGGGAATTTGGACATAACGTTATCATAAGCAGACTGTGCTTCATTTAAACTTAAGCGAGAATAAACTTCTAATGACTGTCGAGAAGAATGACCAGAATAGGGTTGAATTAAAGCATCATCAATCCCTTGTTTTTTCAGCCATGTCAGCAGAAAATGTCGTAATTGATGGGGTGAAATGGAATGATCTAATTCAGCCATGTCTGCATACTTTGTCAAAATCTTTCTAATTCCACGATCGCTATATTTTTGATGACGATTAGACTCAAATAAATAATTAGCGCTTTTACCCTCCATCTTATCAACGTGCATAGCCAAAACTTCCTTAAAAGAAATTGGAAACGGAACTATTCTATCCTTTCCCCCTTTCCCTGAATTAATCCGAATCTGACAACGATCAAAATCCACATCTTCCAATCGAATATTAACTAACTCCGATACTCTTACACCCGTATAGAGAAAAGTCTTAATAATCACCATATCCTGCACATTGCGAGTTTTCCAAACAGCTTGATAGTATTTATGTAACTCTTCTTCCGTAGGAACTTTTGGTAATTTCTTTTCAGAATGAGTTACCTCAATATTTAGCTCAGTACGCAGATGCCGAAAAACACTTTTAAGATAATTGTAATCAGGATGTTCATCCCTTAATAATTTAGCGATCGCTCTAGCCTTAACTTTAGCACTGGTACGTTGCATGATCACCCCACCACCACCTCCACCTTAAGCACAAGTCGCTCATTCATATCCAAATGAAACGTACCGTAAGGATTAATATGACTATAAATTAAAGGTGTTAAAGCACATAGTTTTAACTACCTTTCCTAATTCCCCCAAAGCCTGATAGGTAGGATGTTTAACATTAGCACGAGTAAAACGACGTAAAATCGCTTCGGGTTCAGCAATACCTAATCTCAAAGCCGTAGCATACTTCACCATCTGCTCATATTGCTGACGGATTAAATCCCAATTAATGGGGCGAGTTAAAACAGGGAGTAAATTCTCATAACTCTCTTTATCTCCTGCTTCTGGACGATATAATTTTTGTTTACCAATATTTTTGAGTCGAGGCATCAACTCAAAACCCAACAAGTGACAAAAAGCAAAAGCGACTTCACTTTGCCCATGAGTATCCACAAACTGCTGTTTAACGGTCATTTGAGTATCGTGACGCAATACCCCTTCAATCATCGCCGCCACTTCCGAAGAAGAACAAGTTTTTAATTGAGAGTAAATACAAGTTGACTTCTTCTCAACGTGCCAATAAATCATCACACCCCTACCACCATAACGCAGGTGCCATTCCGTCATTAAATTCTGATCCCAAGCACCAAACTTCTTAGAATCAGATGCACAGGTAGTAGTACCATTTCCCCAAATCTCAGGATTTCTGATCTCAAAAATAGCATTAACTACAGAGGCGATGGCTTCCCGAAGTGAATCCTTATGAATAAAACGGCGTTTGATATAACGAAGTTCATGGTAATCAATATTTGGTGTACCATCACTAACTCGTTTTAATCCTGTATTCGTACCCAATCCATACAGACAAAGCAATAACCTTTTTTGTAATACATCTTTTTCTAAAACTTCCCTACTGGCAAGGCTTTTGAAACTATCTGTAAAACCGATTCTTAAATCAGCCTCCTTTAACACATCTAACAAACTTGTCATCGGCCATTTTTGCACCAATTCACTTTTTAATCGAAAAATATTAACTGGTTCAGCTTGTTTATCCAAAGGTGTGACACTAATCCAACCATTTTTTTTGTCCAAGATTTTGACTTTCTTATTCTTGGGTATTCCTTCATTTAAAGTAATCAAATTAGATGATAATGCTATTTTCAAGGGAGTGATAAAACTTTCCACATCCATTGGTAACTGCAATGCTTGATAATAATTTTCTCGATGTTGTTCAAAATCTGAGGGTAAATCTTCATCGGGATTACGATAACGATTTGCACCAACTACCCAAATTTCCTTACATCTTAATCTTTCCCTCAACGCTTGAAGAACACTTATTTCATAGTTAATACGATTAATCCGTTCATTGCCTTAATGACGGTACTAAGCGACGGTAATGACGACTATAAGAAGAACGAATTACATTATGTACTTTTTGACGATAAGCAGTACCCTGAGATTTAAACTCTTTGACTAAATTTGATAGTGTGTTTTCATCTACTACGGGAAAGATAACTTCAGATACAGCACCATCAGGTTTTTCTAAACTAGCATTAGCCATAAGATAAAGAAGATGATTTTTACCCGTGACTTTTTTAAAGTCTTTGATTAATTCTGTATCGACTTTTCTTTCGGCTCTTCTACTTATACTATGTATGATAGAAATCAGTAAATCTACCAAATTGTCCGTAACTTGGAGTAATCTTAACCAGGAAAAAGCAGATACTAAAGTATAACGAATAATAGGGGAATGAGAGCGTAATTCTCTAGGTGGTTCGGTTGCCGCTCTTCTTCAAATTGACGAACCGCTGAACGAATTAAACGTAGTAATATTTTCTTACTAGGCAGTTCTATTTTGCTTTCTTGGAAATATTGCTCAACTACTATAATTAAATGTTCTTCTTTTTGTTCTTGGGGTAATATATCTGATAATAAATAGTTTTTGAGTTTTTGAAAATCTAGTTCTTGTACTAATCTAAAACCAAAAAAGTCCCGAATTTGCTCTCTGTGGTATCTGCTACTTCTTTCTTGCCAATCATATTCTAAATATAGTGAAGATGATACGTTAACTTGACTAGCAATATAATTAATTACTACCAGAGGGATTTGGGTAAGAGCTTCTGGAAACTGACTAAATAACTGAAAATACTTGAAACAAACTGCAAAACCAATTCGTTTTGCTCCTGTTTTATTTCTTAACAATGCCATTTCAGATGGTAATAAAATCCAATATTCAATTAGTTCTTCTACTTCCCAATTTTGTTTCAAGTTAGATTATGCTCCTATATTTATTCCGCTTTTAGATAGTGTCGGAACTTATTTCTGATAATCATATCCTAAAAGGCTCTTTTTTATCCCTATATTTAAAAAAAGTTCATAAAGTGTCATCTCTAGATAAAATTCGGAACTATGCTAGAGAATAACCATAGTGTATTTAAATTACTTAGTAGCTATCATAAAACCTTTGCAGTGATTGAGTTTTAGCTACTTTGCCGATTTTGCAGCTTCCCTAGCTTTACGCCTTCTTGTTGGGTTAATTGATTGATTAGTTTTTCAGATAAAACTTGACTAGGATTTACAAGGTCAAGATTTGAGCCACGAACTTGTGCATTTAATCTACGGATGTATCTAGAATTATTACCTGTTTTTATGCCCGAAATTATCTGGCATATACCTTCTTTACTCCAGATTTTTTTACCGTTACGCTTAGTATAAGTCTTTCCTAGTTTTTCTAAATTGATATCCGATGTTAGGCGAAATATCGTTGGACTGCCAATAAAAAAGCAAAGATTTTCATAATTTACTATTATCTTCTGAGGATAAGTATAACGAGCATAATCTATCGTTTGTAAATCCACACTATGAGCAGCGATCGCAGTTAGGTTCTCAGTTAGTTTGTTCCAGTCCCCACTTTGAAGACTACGCAAATCTGCGGCGATTAGATTATGGCTTTCAGATGGCGTATTTTTACCTACGGTCAAGATACAAGTATTAACTGTGGCATCAAAAACCCAAGAAGGCAGATCGACAATATGAGCAATAGTGGTATTTTCAAGAAATCGCTTTCTTAAAGGTTTGTGAGTTTTAATAGTCCGCCAAGTATCAGAAACGATGTAACATAGTTGACCGCTAGGACGTAGCAACTGCAAGCCACGAGCCATGAATAAACCATAGGTATCTTTGGATTGTGCGCCATCAGTCCGACGGTCAAAATAGAGATTACGCACGTTATCGTTATCATCAACTGTCGCACCATAGGGCGGATTAGCTAAGACAATATCAAACCCCTCTTGTGAAAAAACTTCAGCAAATTCTACTGCCCAATCAAATCCTTTAACTCTATTACTTCCATGGGTTAATAAAGCAATTTGCTCTTTTAATTCATTGATTTTTTGTTTTAAGGTTTGTTTTTGAGATCCTTCACGAATAATTAGATAAC
>CAVVOP010000003.1:0-28074 GCA_963749915.1 uncultured cyanobacterium | reverse complement strand
TTTTTGATCCTGGTCCGTTAGTTAACATCACAATGCGATCGGAGAGAAATACGGCTTCATCAATATCATGGGTAATCATTAAAACATTACAACGATATTCATTCCAAATAGTAAGTAATTCTTCTTGTAACTCCTCTTTAGTAATAGGATCTAATGCACCAAAAGGTTCATCTAAAATCAGTACTTCAGGACGTATAGCCAAAGCACGGGCGATGGAATTACGTTGTTTCACGCCCCCAGAAATTTGAGGCGGTTTTTTGTCGGCGGCTTCCGTTAAACCCACTAAGGCTAAATGATCTCTTACTATGGCTCTTTTTTCCGCTTCCTTTTTCTCAGGATATACCGAATCAATAGCTAAATAAACGTTTTCAAACACCGTTAACCAAGGTAAAAGGGCATAATTCTGAAATACTACCATGCGATCGGGTCCGGGTTTGGTAATGGGTGTACCTTTTAATTTTACTGAACCTGAAGTGGGTTGAGCAAAGCCTGAAACCATATTTAAAAGGGTCGATTTACCGCAACCAGAATGACCAATTACACAGATAAATTCTCCTTGATTGACGGTCAAATTAACGTCTTTAAGAACGGTGTAACCGCCTGTGGGAGTGGGATAAACTTTAGAAACGTTTTCGATGGTTAAAAATGATTCTTGATATAATTGTTTTTCCATTTTTTGAGCGAATTTTTTGGTTGATGTTTGCATGATGTTAGCCTCTCGAAATTAAATCAGATTGATAGTATCTTAAATGTAGGGCGATGCACTGCCCACATTCCCAAATATTTTTGATTAAGCCGCTACTAAGCTAAGACGCATCAATCTAGGATATAATTTAAGTCAGAAAATATTAAGATGAAAATCCATGCCTATTAAAAACTTTTTGTCGGATGAAGAAAAAAAATATCTCCAAAATTCCTTAAAAACGGAAAATAGATCAGAAGTTAGGCAAAGGATTTTGATATTTTTATTAGAAAATGATGGCAAAAATTATCAACAAATAGCAGATTTTTTAGGTTGTTCCACAAAAACAGTAGCGTATTGGGCAGTGCATGGTAATCCTAATAATGTAGATTCATTACAAGAGAAGATTTAGGATATGAATTTGGGCGATGGACAGGGAAAAGATTGTCAGAACATCTCGAAAAAGAAACAGGAATTAAATTAAGTAAATCACAAATAGCGAGAATATTAAAAAGAAAAAAGTATAGTTATATTTGGGGAAAATATAGTTTGGAAGATAAGCAAAATAAAGAAGAAAGAAAGGCATTTAAAGAAAAATTAGAAGATTATATAAAAATAAGTAAAGAAAATCAGGAATTACTCCAGATATGGTTTTGGGATGAGTGTGGTTTTAGTTTAAGGGTAATAAGAAGAAAAACATGGACAAAAAAAGGAAAGAGAAAAAAAATCAAGGGACAAAGAAGAAGAGGAAGAGTAAATATCATGGGAGGCTTAAGATATTCAGATAAAAAAAGACTGTGCTTTATGATAGAGAAAGGGAACTCAGAAACATTTTATGAGAAAATAGAAAAGTTAAAAGAAGAAGTAAAAAAAGAATGGATAAGTAAGGGAAATAATGAAAAAGATTTTGAAAAAAAAGGACCAAAAATAATAATAATTTTAGATAATGCGAGTTTCCATAAAAAGAAAGAAATAATAGAAAGAATAGAAACAAATTTATCAAATATAAGATTAGAGTATTTACCAGTATATAGTCCAGATTATAACTTAATAGAATTAGTATGGCATTCGGCTAAAGAATTTATAGCTCATCGAGATTTTGAAAATAAAGAACAATTAGCAAAAACAGTGAATCAATTATTAAATGAAGGAGGTTTAGTGATTAATTGGAGCAAAAAAATCAAGAATAAGGGTGAATTAATAAATGTAAGTTAAATGCGTCTTAGCTTAATGCACGAGAATTAAGAGGAATTTCCGCCATTGTTACGTTACATTTGATTTCGAGATGATTTAAGTAAGCGATGGGATCTTCATCGTTAAAAGGCAGATCATCAAAGAGTTTGATGGCTTCTCGGCGATATTTTAAGTCGCTTAATCCCAATTCTCGACAAGCGGTACTAAAGACACCAACTCGACATACTCTTTCTAAAATTTCTACCCAGTTACGAGGAAAGGGAATATCTCCCCATCGTGCCATTTGCGTCATCATCCATAAATGTTCTGTACGACTTGGGCGATTCATGCCATCTCCATAAAAACGATGGTGGGCATATTCGACAGACTTTTCTAAGTTACAACTGTAGGAATTGGGGTCGCCTAATTGGATGTAATCAATGTTGGTACTTAAATATTTGCGATCGGCTAAAATAGTGCGAATTTCTTCGATATTATTAGGATCAGCACAATATTGACAGGCTTCTAAAAGGGCTTTGACAAGGGCGATATGGGTGTTAGGATAGGCATTAGCCCAATCTTCCCTTACCCCTAAAACTTTCCCCGGATGTCCATTCCACCTGAAGGGGTGACGAGCAGCCCAAAAGCTATATTTGGTAATTAATTCGGCTTTTTGACATACTATATAAATTGATAGTATCTCAAGTTCTTATTGAGAATAGCCTTATTGTATATATTGAGATTTGTGTTAAGTAACATAGTTAGTCCCTTAATTTTTTCGTGATCAGCACAAGTACCAGTAGTTTTATTTATTTTCAGTACAACGAAAAACTTGCCTAAAATTAATTAGCGTAATATTTACAATAATTACCTTAGGTTTATTCATAGACTTTCATTATTTCATCTTTTGCTTTCAACCCTCGGTGATAAAACGTTAACTTGTTACTATTTAAACTTATTATTTTATTAATTTCCTCTTGATATTTTTCATATTTATTTGCCCAACTTTCACCATATAAACCAATCCAAAATTCACTGTTTCTTTTTGTTTTTCTTCTTTTTTCTTGTGGCCTTCCTATATATTTTTGCTGTCCTTTATTTTTAATTATTCTTCCCTTCAATGTTTGCTTTGTATAGGCCATAGCAATCAATAAAATTACATTAGTTAGTCTTTGTATATTTGCTTTACTTCCTTCTAAATTATAACCTCCTGTTTTATAATCTTTGAACATCATTTCAATACCCATTCTTTGCTCATAAATCTTGATTACTTCTATTTCATTCTCTAATGATGTTAAGATATACCATGGTTCTTCACTACTTTTATTTTTTCTTTTTCTTTGATGATATATTGCTAAATTATGTCGGCTAAAACCAGTCTTTTTTGTAACTTTTATCCCCATCTTTATCTGCTTTACTCCCCTTTCAATCTCTATATCTGATAGTTTTTCATACTTTTTACCCCCTCGATGATAAAAAGTACCCTGTTTTTGTCTGAGGGCAAAATCGATTTTATTTTTCCTTTTTTTTTCTCTTTTTTTAGCCAACTAGCTAATTCAACGCTATGAAATTCTCGGTCGCCAATGAGGATAATATGGTATTGTCTTAATAGTTTTAATACCGGTTTTATTAAAGCTTTTTGTTCTTTTAAATTGCTCGCACCTTTTTTCTCTAAAATATTCCAATAAATTGGGAAAGCATGATTATGCCAAATTAGGACGCTAATCATAAATATATTTTTGTCTTGCCATTGTGTTCTATCTAGAACAATAATTAAAGATGAGTCTTGGGGAAATTGTTGAGTAAGAATCAGTTGAATGAGTGGAAACCAAATAAGGGGAATACTTAGGCTGATTAAAGTTAAGAATCTTTGAATATGTTTTCTTCGACTTTCAAAAAGAATTGGTAAGGGAAAAAATTCAGCTAATTTCTCTATTTTTACTTGTCTATATTGATTTAACAATCCTACTAGAATAGATAAAGTTTGAAATTGAGTAGGAGTTAGATATTTGTGCTTTAGGGGTGACAAATTCATTTAATAACATCATTGATAATCGCTATTTTCTCTAACCACAAATATCGATTTTTTCAAAAAAGTGAGCCACCGGTGCACTTTTTTTTGATTACAGAAAGCATATTGGTATATCTACATTCTCAATAAGCTTTGAAGTATAATGTATTAAAAAAAATCTTGTAGGTGCCCTGAAAGTACTATTTTTTCGGCGTTGCATCATTGCGGGATGATTTATAACCGACATTCAGCAGGTTTCTCAACAAAGAAAATAATATTTTTGACAGGCCGAACCGAGGAAGCGCAAAATGTGCATTTGTAAATCATTCAACTTGATTCCCCACTTTCGGTCCTCCAGCCAAATCAAATGCACAGACTGAAAACATTGCATTACCCACCGCAGCGTTGGTCGCTCTGTCTGCTTACCCTTTTGATTAGGAATCGTTTCTGAGGCGATCGCCAAAGAGGAGCGCAGTTGTCGCTGTCCGATGCTGTAGACCAGCAAACATAGCCCCATAATCATGGCCAAGGCAGCCACTCGTTGCGGTAACTTGACAAAGACCCGAGAAGCAAAAAAGAGGGGGTCTTTGAGGAAGCGAAAACCTCGCTCACAGGACTGCTGGTTCTTATACTCTTGCAGAATCGTCTCCTTTGGCCACTGCTGATCATCGAGTAAGTTGGTCGCTAATACGAATCGTCCGGCTTGGTTGCGCTGTGCTTTAACTGCTGGCTCATGGAGAGCTAAAGTCGCGCTTATATGATAGGTGTAGCCTTTAGGCACATCTCCTTTTCGGGGACGACCGGGCTTGTCATAGTAGGGCTTCTGGAGAACTTCAATATCAGTCAGACGATGATACTTGAGCTTTTTCTCAAAAGCTTTGGCGGCATCTACTGCATCAGCTTCACAAGCGAAGGGATGATTGCCTAGTTCTTTCAGAGCTTTGATTTTCTTCGTTTTGGCTTGAGCAATTCGTTTGTCTAATTGCTTGAGGTCAGCTTGTTTACGGGATTCGCTGTGGACTACTAGCCAGCGCTGGCGCACTCCGGCGTAGGTGCTGCATACTTCAGCTATCAAGTAGTTGTTGTTCGAGGAACTGACAGTGAACATCTCCTGGGGGATAGTCTGCATTAACTGTTGCGCCTCGGCGATGGTGGCAGGGACGCGGCTAAGCTAAGACGCATCAATCTAGGATATAATTTAAGTCAGAAAATATTAAGATGAAAATCCATGCCTATTAAAAACTTTTTGTCGGATGAAGAAAAAAAATATCTCCAAAATTCCTTAAAAACGGAAAATAGATCAGAAGTTAGGCAAAGGATTTTGATATTTTTATTAGAAAATGATGGCAAAAATTATCAACAAATAGCAGATTTTTTAGGTTGTTCCACAAAAACAGTAGCGTATTGGGCAGTGCATGGTAATCCTAATAATGTAGATTCATTACAAGATAAAAGAAGAAAAGGAAATCAGATAAAAGCAACGGATAAATATATCGAAATATTGTTAGAAGTGGTGGACACGACCCCCGAAGATTTAGGATATGAATTTGGGCGATGGACAGGGAAAAGATTGTCAGAACATCTCGAAAAAGAAACAGGAATTAAATTAAGTAAATCACAGATAGCGAGAATATTAAAAAGAAAAAAGTATAGTTATATTTGGGGAAAATATAGTTTGGAAGATAAGCAAAATAAAGAAGAAAGAAAGGCATTTAAAGAAAAATTAGAAGATTATATAAAAATAAGTAAAGAAAATCAGGAATTACTCCAGATATGGTTTTGGGATGAGTGTGGTTTTAGTTTAAGGGTAATAAGAAGAAAAACATGGACAAAAAAAGGAAAGAGAAAAAAAATCAAGGGACAAAGAAGAAGAGGAAGAGTAAATATCATGGGAGGCTTAAGATATTCAGATAAAAAAAGACTGTGCTTTATGATAGAGAAAGGGAACTCAGAAACATTTTATGAGAAAATAGAAAAGTTAAAAGAAGAAGTAAAAAAAGAATGGATAAGTAAGGGAAATAATGAAAAAGATTTTGAAAAAAAAGGACCAAAAATAATAATAATTTTAGATAATGCGAGTTTCCATAAAAAGAAAGAAATAATAGAAAGAATAGAAACAAATTTATCAAATATAAGATTAGAGTATTTACCAGTATATAGTCCAGATTATAACTTAATAGAATTAGTATGGCATTCGGCTAAAGAATTTATAGCTCATCGAGATTTTGAAAATAAAGAACAATTAGCAAAAACAGTGAATCAATTATTAAATGAAGGAGGTTTAGTGATTAATTGGAGCAAAAAAATCAAGAATAAGGGTGAATTAATAAATGTAAGTTAAATGCGTCTTAGCTTAATCCAAGGGGTCTCTCCTAACACTTCAATGTTCTCTTCACTGTAGAGGGCTGCATCAGCCACATAGACTTCAGGCTGTGCGGCTTTCCACTGCTGCTGAAATTCCCCAATTACTTCAGTAAAAACGGCTTGGTCAGCATCGTTGCCATTGCCCACTCGTAAGTACAACGGGACATCCCCATCTCCACTAGTGATTAGCGCCAGGGTAAACTGCTTCAGGTCAGGGCGATAGTCCCTCGAATAGCCGTGGGTAATCTCAATCGGTACGGGCTCTGCTGAATCCTCTGCTTGTGCCTTCTGCTCACTGGATTGCTCTAGAGGTCTGCTCTCACCTAAGTTAGTCTCTGGCTGAGAATTGAGATATTCCCCCTGTACACAGAAGCTGCTGCTATCGAGATGAGCTCGTTTAGTACTCACCCCAAACCGTTTCACTACAGCCAAGGCAATCTCTATAAACACAGGGGTCAGTCCTGCTTTAAACAGCTGGTCAAGTACTCGACCAATGCGACTATCGTTGAGTTGTTCTGGTTTCACGCCTGGTCCAATCAAGTGTTCCGTGGCTTTGCCCTCGAAAAACTGGCTAAACAGATATAGGGGTGCGGTGAGAAAGCCTAAGCAATTGAGAATTAAGGCTTTGACCACATTACCAGCACTGACTTCTTCCAAGGGATGTGTTCCCAAAAGACGATTAATGATTTCCACTATCCCGATTTCATCGATGATGCCTGCGATTATCCCGAGATGATCAATGTCCTGTACATCAATGTCCAGAGGTTGTTTCATTGTCTTGAGAGAAAAACTTGCTAAAATCTCAGAATACTTTATCACTTAGCCTACCTAGGGAGCTAGACTAAATCGTCGAAACTTTAACGATCTCCCTTTCCATTTAGCGGGAGCGAAGCGCTGCTGCAAGCAGCTCGCCCTCTTGATTCTAATTATATGTCCGTTCCCTGAATGCGTAGTGCTATAAAATTATTTTTTTTCCACATTAACCTGCTGAATGTCGGCTGGATATGGACTGCTGTAAATAAAGCTAAAAAAGGAATTTTAGAATGGCAAATAGGAGATAGAAGTTCTAATACATTTGAAAAATTATGGGAAAAAGTAAAAGATTGGAAATGCTTTTTTTGGATAACAGATGGGTACAAAGTTTATCCGTCATTTATTCCCGATGGAGATCAAATTATTAGTAAAACATACATGACAAGAGTTGAAGGAGAAAATAGTAGGCTAAGACATTATTTGGCAAGACTACATAGAAAAACATTTTGCTATTCTAAGTGTCAAGAAATGCTCTTATTGTCAATAAAACTTCTTATTTATTACTTAAATAATAATGATATTTCGCTAATAATCTAAATTTTAAAAAACTATTTTTACTTTTTTTAGATTACTAGCGATCGCACGCAGTGCGCCACATGTGATCGCCTTTAATAAATATTTTTTCTTAATACTAAATAATTGCATATCATCCCGCAATGATGCAACGCCAAACGCTACACTTATCATATCAATGCGACTTTAATCCTCAATGAGCCAGCAGTTGAAGCACAGCGAAACCAAGCAGGACGATTCGTGTTAGCGACAAACTTACTCGATGATGAGTCGTGGCCAAATGATACGGTTCTGCAAGAGTATAAGAACCAGCAGTCCTGTGAGCGAGGCTTCCGATTTCTTAAAGACCCCCTATTTTTTGCCTCTCGGGTCTTTGTCAAGTTACCTCAACGAGTGGCTGCCTTGGCAATGATTATGGGGCTATGTTTGCTGGTCTACAGTAAGGACAGGGACAACTTCGCCAAGCTTTAGCCAAGGCGGAAGAAACAATTCCTAATCAAAGAGGAAAAGGGTGATTATACATATACAAAGATGAAGTCACCCGCATCTAATCCTGTGAATCCATTAAGGGTAATCTGACCAAAGCCTGGAGTAGTAGTAGAAGTGATAATACTGCTACCAACCATAGTAGTAGTATCTATGTCTAAAGTATTGAAACCTCCAGTTCCCAGACTAAAGGCGGTTAAATCAATCTTGTCATTACCGGTGCCAAAGTCTGTGATAATATCGGTGCCAAACCCGCTGGCAAATACGAATTTGTCACGAGAACCACCACCGATGAGGGTATCGTTTCCAGCACCGCCAGTGAGACGATCTTTCCCATTGTTACCAACACCAATACCACCGACGAGGTAATCGTTACCAGCACCTCCGTAGAGGGAGTCATTATCAAGACCTGCTTTTATGGTGTCATCCCCCATACCACCGATAAGGATGTCATCACCAGTATATCCAACAAGTAAATCATCACCGTTGCCACCGTTGAGATAATCTTCAGTGCCACCGTAAAGAGAGTCGTTACCCGCACCACCAATCAAAGTATCGTTATCATTGCCGCCATCCAGAAAATCGTCGCCTCTGTTGCCCTTAAGTAAATCATTACCAGCATCACCAATTAGGCGATCATCTCCAGAGCGACCAATAAGTGTATCGTTACCACCAAGACCGTTAATAGTATCCTCTTCATTAGTGCCAGAGATCTTATCGTTATTTTCTGTGCCGTTTATACCATCAAAAATAGTGGCAACAACGCTGTTATTGTCTGGATCTAAATCAAAGCCATCACCGTCAATTAACTGATAGTTGATAATCTCTGAATCGGCATCATCATCAATTAGAGGCAGTGAGACTAATAAAGCATTAGTCACTCCTCCTGCTAGAGTAACTGTTCCACCGCTACCATCAGGAAGTTGGTTATGGCTACTTTCACTAGCACCTAGGTCGATAGCATTCCCAACTATTCTCTGTCTCCAGCGAATATCTTGTGATTTATTAAATATACTTGGATAGTTTTTAACCTGTTCAAACGTATTCAAATAGACTCGATTATTACCCTGATTGATCGCAGGAGAGTTAGCTTTAAGAGTAAAATTGTTAGAATTCAAATTAGGGTCAAGACTCCAATTTCCCCCAGGAAAACCACCATTAACAATATTACGACTTACTATAATTTTTCTAGGGTCATAACTACCATTCACTTTAATCCCCAAATAACCATTTCCAGGATTTTCATTCCAAATAATGTTATTGTGTAATCTGACAGTGCCTCCTCTCACGTCTACATTAATAATAGCCTTACTTGCTCCTGGGCTACTACTTAGAACTGTTGAATTTACTAGAGAATTTACGTATCTCGATGGTGAACTAGAACCATGAGTAACAAAATATTGTGGGGAGGTGTCATCGGTATTGAAATAACTATTAACAATAGTTGATGATGCTTGTTCTACTAATATAGCTGAACCTATTAATGATCCACTTTCATTATCTTTAAAGTAAAGCCGATTACCAAATACTTTAGCACCAGCACTAATTTCTATTGCTCCGCCGTCATCTCCAGATCTATTTTCAAGAAATTTTACCTTATTTAATAATGACTGAAGGCTAGGATTCTTTCGATAGACTCCTTCTATTTCTATAGCACCTCCGTCGCCTAGTATAGTTTTGTTTTGCTCAAAGGAACTTCGTGTAATAATTATTTGACTGTTGAAACTATTAATTGCCCCGCCCTTTACAAAAGCTTGGTTATTATTGAACAGACTTGAATTGATTACCATATTGCTCGATTGGTTCGTTATCGCGCCACCAGTCAATCTTATCGCATTATTATTAGTAAATTTTGAATTACTGATCTGTATGTTTTCACTTTGTACATTGACTAACCCCCCTCCATTATTGGCAAAATTATTTTTTATTTCCAAGTTCCTCAATGTAATATTTTGAGACTCTTTAATAAATACCCCACCTCCATCAGTTTCTTTTGTCATACTGTAGGGTTTCAAGCTTCTCAGATTAGCGTTACCTGAAGTTATAACAAGACCATCAAGAGTTACATTGGATACATTCTCTACTGTAACCACAGTGTAACTATTGTCTTGATTCCGATAGCTACCAATATTGCCATCCAGAATAGTGGGATATTGAGCAATATTTCTTTGATTTGGTTGATTTTCGTTCCCACTAAAACCACCAAAAACCCTAACCCCATCGGGAATCACAAAACTTTCAGAACGATTAGTTCCTCTGGTAGGCTTATAAGTCGCGTTTCCTGCTATCCTAATTACCGTACCGGGGTTAGCAATTCTTAGAGCATCTTGTAAATCGGAGTAAGCATTTCTCCAAGAGCTTCCATCGTTTGAGCCTCTTGCTCTAGCATTAACATAAATAATCACTAGCAAACCTCTGTATTTTGATCTAAGTTTATTCGATTTTATAACCCACATTCCGCACGTCAAACTGTATAAATTCAGATTACGAGGTTAGAGGTTGAACAGTGATTGACTACGACAAGAAATACTCGGTGATTAGTTCTCTAGCTTATCAAGAGAACTCAGATAAATTAGTAGAAAAATGAGCAACGTTTAAGGGATAATTAAATTCAGTTTTTAATTTAATTTTGGAAATGATATTTTCAGAAGATATACAAGTTCAAACCATTAATCATTTAGGATTAATTGCTGGAGTTATAGATGAAATTGGCATTGAAGAAATTATTAATGATGCCCTCGGTATTGACGAGAGGGAAATCGTGACAGCAGGTCAAATAGTCAAAGCAATTATTCTGAACGGATTAGGATTTATTTCTCGACCTCTTTATCTATTTCCACAGTTTTTTAAAGACAAAGCCACAGAACATTTAATCGGAAAAGGAATACTACCTGAGCATTTGAACGATGATAGAATTGGAAGAATAATGGATAAACTTTATGAAAAAGGATTATCTTCATTATTTTTAATTATTGCTTTAGCCACAGTAAAAAAATATAATATCAACATCAATTTTTCCCATTTAGATTCAACTTCTTTTGCGGTAGAGGGGAAATATAGTCAGGAAAAAATCACCAAAAATTTGGTGAAAGAAAATGCAGAATTAGAGTTAATTAATCAAATTCCAATTAAAATAATTAAAGGTTATTCTCGTGACCATAGACCAGATTTAAAACAATTTATTTTGGATTTAATTGTGAGTGGTGATGGTGATATTCCTTTATTTTTAAGAGTAGCAGATGGCAATGAAAATGATAGAGCAGTTTTCGGCAAAATAGCTTCTGAATACAAATCAATGATAGATTTTGAGACGATGATAGTAGGTGATAGTGCCTTATATACAGAAAATAACCTGAAATTAATGAGTGGAATAGAATGGTTATCGAGAGTTCCACTATCAATAAAAGAGGCAAAAAATTTAGTTTCAGAACTATCAGAATCTGATTTGACTCCAAGTAGTTTAGAAGGATATTCATGGTGTGAAGTAAGGAATAATTATGCAGAAATTGAGCAAAGATGGTTAATAGTAGAAAGTGAAAAAAGAAAAGTATCAGAGCTAGAAAAACTAAGGGAAAAAATAGAGAAAGAAAAAGAAAAAACCGAAGAAATATTAAAGAAATTGATGAAAGAAGAATTTAGCTCATCAGAGGGAGCTTATGAAACAGTTGTGAGACTAAATAAGACTTTAAAATATCATCACATAACCGAGCTAAAAATGACAGAAAGTGAGTTAAATAATCACAAGAAAAAATCGAAAAAGAAAGAAGAAAAATCGGGAAAAACTTATCAAGTTACGGCTATTTTGAAATCAGATTTAACGAAAATAAACGAATCAAAAAAAAGAGCAGGAAGATTTGTGTTAGCTACAAATAGATTGGATAAAAGTAAATTTAATTCTGATGAAATTTTAATTAAGTATAAAGAGCAACAAGCCGCAGAAAGAGGTTTTAGTTTTCTGAAAGATCCATTATTTTTTGCCGATAGTGTGTTTTTAAAAACCCCAAAAAGAATCGAAACAATGGCAATGTTGATGGGGTTATGTCTGTTAGTCTATTCTTTGGGGCAAAGAGAAGTGCGTCGCTTATTAGAGGAGAGAAAAACGGGGATAAAAAATCAGCTAGGAAAACTAACGGAACGTCCAACGTTAAGATGGATATTTCAATGTTTTCAGGGGATTCATTTAGTAATAAATCAAGGAATAAAACAGATAGTAAATCTAACAAATGAACGAAAACTAATTTTAAGTTTTTTCCCGATTTCTTGTCATAATTATTATATTTTATCTGGATAACTTATGGGATTTAAGAGTCTAAACATTCTCAATTATAATACCATAAATAAAGAAGAGAAAACTGATAGATTTGCTCTGTTTATTTATTCTCATTAAAGGTGAAGTTATTGACAATGAGATTTTAATTTGAGCAAAGTTCGCAAGTACAAAACGCGAATAAAGAAGATATTGAGTATTATTACTTATATTTTGTCCAAAATAAGTTGCTTGGTTTTAATACTTTTATCATCTTACAAAGTGACGTGCGGAATGTGGGTTATAATATTTTTTGACCTGTGCAATTAAAATGGAACAACTCATTGGCTTTGCCACTCTGCGGCAGAAGTCTCAATCCTTCTCCCGATTCTAATCGCCTCATTCTAATCGCCTCACGGTTTTCATTTACCCACTGTTGCAGTTGCTGCCAATGACGAATTAAGGATTCATGGGCAACATCAATTACTACTCCTGCTTCCTTCTCAGTTAACTGGTTCGTCACAATTAACTTTTCGTCAGCTAATTTTTGGACTACTTCATCGCACGAACCTTCGATTTACCCCTTATAAGGAGTATTTTGTCTTCCTCGCTTAACTCCATATTTGTAGAAAATCGTCAAGTGATTGTTCCTCACCCAAGAGAGTTTGTTCAAGTTCACCAATGGTTTCAGTATAAGAGGAGATCAAATCTCGAGCTTCATTAGGACTTTGGAGAACAGAATTAAGCGATGAGTCACTCAACGCTTTTTGAAAGGTAAGTTCAAACTGAATTTGAGTCCAATCAATGGCACGACGCAACTGACCGGATGGCTTTTTATTAAATTTTTCTTGTACTGTTGCCAGCAAAATAGCGTAGGTTCCTAGTTCACCAATCAAACTGGCAGCCCAATTACGGGCAGAATTGATATCAGAAAAAAAACCAGGAGATTTTGTCCATCTTTCTTCAATTTCTTTGACCTTAGTTGTCAGATTGTCCCAAATTTCAACAGCCCCAAGATCGTGGCAAAAAAACTGCTGTAGTTCCTTTCTGGGTCGAATTAATGAAGATCCCAAAAACATATTGAGGGTTTCAGTCGGGCCTTCAAAAATGCGAAATATTCGAGCATCCCGTAGGATTTGGGGCGCAATATTTGTCTCGATATACCCACGACCCCCTAAAATTTGAATGAGATAATCAGTCGCCTGCCAAAGAAATTCAGAACCAGCGGTTTTGCAGACAATATATCCCTCAAGAGGAACCGAAAAACCATCGTCGAGCAATTGAGCAATTCGATAGACCAACGTTTCAAGGGCAGTAATAGATGCCGTGAGATAGCTCACACGAACACGAGTTACAGGGTTATCAATTAAGACCCCTGTGCTAATGGTACGACGGTTAGAATAGCGCATTATCAATTGAGCACAATGTTTCATGGCACCAACACTTTTAACCCCAATGGCCAGACGAGTAAATAACATGACATCTTGGGCGACTGCCATCCCTGAGCCAATGTTCCCTAAGAGATTGGTTGTATTCACAGGAACTGACTCAAGTTCTATGGCATTTTGTACTATGCCACGCATTCCCATAGTTAAGACTTCAGGGCCATGGTTGAGTCCGGGGGTTCCTTGTCGTAGGGTAAACCCCGTGATGCCCTGAGGTTTGTGATCATGATCTAATAATTTCGCAAAAACATTGATGACTCCCGCCCAGGATGCTGAACCAATCCAGATTTTTTTTCCTTGCAACTGCCAGCACCCTTGACCATCAGCGATCGCCGTGGTTGAGAGTAATCCGGGATTAGAACCAGCATTAGGTTCTGTCAAAGCAAAGGCGGCCAATTCCCGGCCGGTGGCCAGAATGGGTAAAAGTTCTTCTCTCAAGGTTTCCGTTCCATAACGTTCTACAGGACGAATGCCGAGAAAATTATTGATTACCACAAAGGTTGCTAAGGTGAGATCGATTCCCGCAAGTTGTTCAACAACCCGCAGGGCATCGTAATTCTTGAGAGCGAGTCCCCCATACTTTTGAGCAACTTGCATTCCTAGTATGCCTTGATTACCGAAATCAAGAACAATATAGGGAGGAATGCAACGACGTTCATCAATCAGACGAGAGTTGATGCGTTTGTTCGCATAAGTTCGTAGCCAGTTAATGAGGTGATTCGCTTTTTTGGCACTGATGTCGTCGGTGGCAATCATATCAATAGAAGGGGGGTTGGGTTGATAACAGAAAATTAAGCAGTGTGTGCCTTGTCTAAACAGAGCTTCAGTTTTTCCCCAAGGAGTTTGACATGGGGTTCTCTTAAGATAGTGGTATGTTCTCCAGGGATCTCATAAGATTCCACTCCTTGAGTGGCGATCGCTCCCCAACCTAAAAGGGGATCAACATATCCAAGGGCTGGATCAAATAAAGAGTCTGTCAAGGCTTCCCTTTGACTTAAACTAAAAAGCGTAATCTTTCCTGGATAAACTTTGTACTGATATTCTTTAGCACTGGCTTTGGCTAATTGTCTGAATAATTGATTAGAGATCATTTTCGTGGAAAAGTCGGGGCCTTGGGTATTCTTCGAGAGTATCCGGTTTCGGAGCAATTTTGGCAATTTTTTCTCTATCTTTGTTTGAAAATAAGGTAAACCGAATTGAAAGAGATTACTCAAATGGCCGAACATTCGTAGGTGAAGCGGTTTGAGTTGATAAGCTCCTGGCCCTGGGGTATCAAATAAAGCCAGGAGTGCTACCTTTTCTCCTTTTGAGAGTAACTGTTGTGTTATCTCAAAAGCGACCAGCCCCCCAAAAGAAACACCACCAAGAAAATAGGGGCCTTGGGACTGAACCTTAGAGATTTCTATCAGATACTGAGCGGCAATCTCTGCTACGCTTAGCGAATCTACCTCATTCCTGACTCTAATTAACCCATACAATGGCTGATCTACTCCCAAATAAGGAATCAAATTAGAATAAATCCCCACACCTCCACAAAGGAAGAGTGGTGGTTTATCTCCATCAGGTTGTAGGGGGACTAGGGACGAAATCGAGACAGAAGCATCATTAGTATTAACCAAATTTGTGATTTGTTCGATAGTTGGTGCGTGGAAAATCGTTGCTAAGGAGAATTCTTGCTTAAATCTGTCTTCAATTCGCTCAACAAGACGTGCCGCCGCCAGAGAAGAAGCCCCTAAGGCAAATAGGTTATCACGAACCCCAATGGGACTAATGCCGAGAACTTCTTCCCAAATTTGTGCCACTTGTTGTTCTAAAATCGATCTTGGTGGCAAGTAGTCAGTTTGTCTGTCTGAATCGGGGAAGTTAAGGAATTTTTTCTGAGTAAACTGGCTCTTTTCTTCCAGAGATAACAGAGTTTGCTCTGGTTGATTCACCAAAATTTCTAGTAAGTTTTGATAATCATGGAGCATTTGGGTAATTAGGGAATGGTCAAATAAGTCAGTTTTATACTCTAGTACCCCCTTGAGGTAGTCTAACTCTTCCCAGATAGAAACGGAAAGATCAAAATTGACCTGTTCAGTATGAATGGACAGGGCCTCAGTGCTAATCTTGGTCAAAGAAAGCTCTGGCGGCCATTTCATGTCCACGGAAAATAAAACTTTGGTCAGAGAGGTTTGAATGAGATTGGGTAAACCAATAATTTTTTGAAATGGGATATCCTGATTTTTATAGGCATTTAAAGCAACTTGACGCACTCGGCTAATTAAGTCCAAAAAACTCGGATTACCCGATAGGTCAGTTCGGATTGGCAAAATATTATTAAAATACCCGATGAGTTCTTTGGTTTGGGGACGATGACGACTGGCCACAGGGGAACATAAAACCATATCCTCCTCTCCAGTATATTGATAGAGCAAAGCCTGAAAGCTGGCACTGAGGGTCATAAACAAGGTGGCACCTTGTTGTTTACTTAGGGTTTTTAAGGCTTGACTGAGCTTGGGAGAAAGCTCAAAAGCTTGGAAGGTTCCCTGATGAGTGATTGGCATATTTGCCTGAGAGTAATTGACGGGTAACTTAAGGGTTGACACTTGACCGCTTAGGTGCGTTTTCCAGTAAGTCATTTGTTTTTGCACCGCTTCACTCTCTAACCATTCTCGTTGTCTTTGAGCAAAGTCCACATACTGTATGACTAAGTCAGGTAGTGCAGGTGTTTCTCCTTGACAAAAGGCTTGGTAAAGTTCTTGTAACTCTTGACAGAAGACATAAAAAGACCAACCATCAGAAATGATATGGTGCATCATTACAAGCAAACTGTGTTCTTCTTGGGAACAACGAAACAGTTTAATGCACCACAAAGGCCCTTGAGTCAAATTAAAGGGAGTTTTAGCGGTTTCTTTTTGTAATTGTTTGACTTTCTCTTGGCGTAACCTTTCTGGAATGTCTTGGAGATCAATAATTGATAGTTGATAAGAAATATCAGATGAGATAACCTGAACAGGTTTTTTCTCCTCTAGGGAAAAGGTTGTGCGTAGGGTTTGATGCCGCTTGATAATCTCTTGTAAACTCTTTTCTAAGGCAATTAGATCAAGATCTCCTTTCAAATGATAGGCTACAGCTACGTTATAGAGAGGATTATCAGGATTAAATTGACTATGTAGCCAAATACGTTCTTGTCCCAATGATAGGGGAAATACTTGAGTTTTATTTCTTTTTTGCTCAATCATTTTAGCAAGCAAAACGCGCTTTTGCTCAAGGGAAAGCTGCTCTATCTGTTGATGAGAATTTGTCATTTTTTTACTATTCTTGTCAATAAATTTATGGTTGATTTCTCAGTTTTTAAAAGGATTTTAGCTGAACAATCCCAGTAATTATCGTTTCCTTTACCCTACAATTACTTCAATAATTCACTAAGTAAAGCATCCATTTCTTCTTCAGATAACTCATCCAAATTATCTGGTAAGGCTTGACTATTGTTTGAGTTATTTGATGGTAAGTTATCTACGGTTTTTATTACTTCTTTTTGCGTCAAACTTTTGTCATTTTTTGGGTTTTTAGTTGCTTCAGCTAAATAGTCAACCAGGGCATCAATTGAAGGATAATCCCAAACTAAAGTGGGGGTGATTTCTATTTTTAGCCATTCTTCTAAATCTCCTACCAACATCATCGCTGTCATAGAACTTAAACTATATTCTAAAAGAGAATTACTGGTATCAATTTGAGGTATGGATAATTCTAGTTCTTTAGCTATCCATTTAAGCAGCCAATGTTTGATATCGTTTTGGGTGGGTAAATGAGAAATAATTTGGGCAGTCATGAATCATCTCCTATTGATAAATAAAATTGTTAAAATTATACTCGATATTATCTATATTGTCTGGATTATGTTAGTGAGATTCGCTTTTTTTTTGTTGTAACTTTTCTAACAAAATCCGTTTTTGTTCTGACGACATGGTGGCTAATTTAGCAGCCGCGCCTTTTTGCAGCAGCAACTTTTTGGTTAATGCTCGCTTTTCTTCCAAAGATAAATTGGCTACTTGGGGCGCAATTTCTGTATCAGAGGCAAAATTTTCGAGATTGATATTGCCTGGCAAATGGGAAAAATCGGGAAATCCCTCCTTAGATATGTCTCGTCGCAGGAGCGGATCGAGGGTATCTTCAACCCCAGGCGGTCTTTGTTCAAGATCGCCGATCGCTTGGACATAGTGAGTAATCACATCATGGATTGGTTGAGCCTTCAAAATAAAGGATTCCGCTGGAAATCCCTTGAGAGCTTGATTTAACGTGGTCTCAAATTGGCAGGCGACCCAGGCCACTGCCAAATTTAAGGATTCTGATGGAAAACAACGTCGGGCTTGGCTTTGAGCCACAGCTAAGACAACCCCCAAAATACCCACTTGACCGATCAGATTATAGGCCCAAGATAAGGCAGTAGAACGATCACTAAACAGTCCATCCAGAGACAAGCAGCGAGCTTGAATTTCTTGAGCCGCCGCTTTAAGTCGTTGGGATAGGGCTGACTCTCCCAGGCGATCGCTTAAAAAACTGTGTAATGCCTCTGAGTGAAACACCCGTCTACCGACGGTGATGGTCATAATTTCATTAGCCCCTTCTCCAATGCGAAGCATTCGAGCATCGCGTAAAATTTGGGGAGCAATATTATTTTCCATATACCCTCTTCCGCCCAAGGTTTGAACCAGGTCGTCAGCAGCTTGCCAAAGATAATCAGTGGCGATGATTTTCGTGATCATGCCCACTTCTTTTGGCGGATAACCTCCTTCATCCAGGATGCTAACTAATTGATCTAACAAGGTTTCTATCAAGGTAATCTTGATCGTTAGTTCACTCAACACAGCTGCTGTAGTGGGGCTATCCAGGAGACGACCAGTAGAAACTTGACGACGGCTGGCATAGCGTAACATCAGTTGAGCACAGCGTTTCATCCCTCCAACACTCAAAGCACCCATACACGAATGAGCAATCAGCATGGCTTCTTCTGCCACATCCATGCCTTTATTGGCTTCACCGAGTAAATGGCTAGGACTGACCAACACATCATCAAAATAGATGATATTTTGCATAATGCCGTGCATTCCCATGGTTAAGGATTCTGGACCCACCCGCAACCCAGCCATTCCTTGACGCACAACAAAAGCCGTGGGATGACCTGGTCTGCCTTGTTCATCTACGGTTCTGGCAAAAACATTGACAATGCCGGCCCATCCAGAGCCATTCCAACGTTTAGCCCCTCGTAAATGCCAGTTCCCTTGGCCATCAGGGATGGCGATGGTTCCCAGATTAGGTAGATTAGAGCCTGCTGTTGGTTCTGTGAGGGCAAAAGCGGCTAGTTCTCGTCCTTTCGCTAACAACGGGAGAAGTTCTTCTTGGACTGCGGGGGTTCCATAACCCACCAGAGGACGAACACCATTGGCGTTATGAATAAACAACAGTGAGGCAATACTCAAATCAATGGCTGCTAGTTGTTCAAAGACTCGCAGCAGATCCCGATTTTTTAGGGACAAACCGCCGTATTTTTCAGGAACTTGTAGTCCCATCATCCCCTGGTTGCCAAAATCTAAGATGATATAAGGGGGAAGACAACGACGTTCATCAATTAAACGAGAGTCAATGCGTTCTTCTGAGTATTGACGTAACCATTGAATCAAATGATCGGCCCGTTGTTTACTGATCTCTGGCGGTGCTGTCACCAGGGAACAAGGGGGGTTGATGGCAGAAATCGTTGTGGCGGGGGTTGATGGGGCTGAAGGGGTATCTGCAATCCAACTGGCGATTACCTCTAAGATTCCTTGTTGAAATTGTTTCCAGCAAATGCTCCGCTGAATTTTACCGCTAGCTGTTTTCGGTAAACTGCCTCTTGGCAGGAGCAACACAGCATAAACAGCCAGTTCATGTTCTT
Source organism: uncultured cyanobacterium (assembly GCA_963749915.1). GTDB lineage: Bacteria > Cyanobacteriota > Cyanobacteriia > Cyanobacteriales > Cyanobacteriaceae > Geminocystis. Next base: position 8,427 of record CAVVOP010000003.1, on the reverse strand, counting down.
TGGTGATGATCTTGCGAATGGCATTAAAGATTTCTTCGATGTCTTCTGATTTTTGGATAGACCTTCTTTCTAGTTCTTGGGCAATGACTAATTTTTCTTCCCCGTCCACTTGAATAGAAAAAGCCGCACTACTATTCGGTCGTAGGGCCGGATGACTTTGTTCGACAGTCCATTCAAGATCTTGAGGATAGTGATTCGTGCCACCGATAATAATTAAATCTTTGAGGCGACTACTGATATAGAGTTCTCCTTCTTTAATAAAACCTAAATCCCCTGTTCTCAGAAAAGGACCTTCTCCCGTATCAGCGACATAAGCCTGAAAAGTCTCTTGGGTGGCAGTTTCCCGTTGCCAATATCCTTGGGCAACACTCTCAGAAGAAACCCAGATTTCTCCAACTTCGTCAGGAGCACATTGTTTTAAGGTATCTGGGTTGACGATGACGACTTTAGTTTCAGGGACAATGGGGCCGCAACTGGTCATTGCTCGTACTAGGGTGTCTCCCGGTGATGCATCAACCACTTTATTATTGATCAGTGCTTCCGCTACAAAATAGCTAATTTTGGGATCTCGTGAAGGGGAACAACAAGAGACCATCAGGGTTGCTTCGGCGAGTCCATAGGCAGGACATGAGGCCTTCCAACGAAAGCCTGTGACGGCATAGGCTTCGTAAAAATCCTGTAACACTTTGGGATTGATGGGTTCAGCTCCATTGCCAGCGGAACGCCAATTTTTCAGATCTAGGGAAAACGCTTCTTCAGGCTTGATCCTTTTAATACATTGATAGTAGGCAAAATTAGGCGCTTGAGTGTGAGTTGCTTGATAGTGGGAAATAGCTTTGAGCCAATTTAGGGGCCTTTTCATAAAGGCAAAGGGAGACATGATATAACAGGGAGTCCCGTTATACAAAGGTGCAAGAATTCCTTCGACTAAGCCGTAATCATGAAAATAAGGCAACCAAGTCACACTAACACTCTCTTCTGTATATTCACAGACTTGTTGAATACAATCACAATGAAACACGACATTGCCATGAGTCAACATGACTCCTTTGGGGGTTGAGGTGGAACCGGATGTGTATTGAAGATAAGCTAAGGTCTGGGGGGTTATTTGCGGGTCTTGCCATAGATCAGCAAGTTTAGACTCAATCTTGTCAATGTCAAGACTTTTGAGTGCTTGAAGTTCCGTAACGATTTTACGATATTCTTCTAATTGCTCTAAAATCTGAGCCGAGGCTAACACTAAAGTGGCTTGGGCATCTTGAACTATGGACTGAAGTCGGGGCATGGTGCGCTTTAGTCTACTGGCTTCTGGAAAAGGTGCGGGAATTGCAATGACCCCTGCATAAAGACAGCCAAAAAAGGCTTTCACAATGTCCAAACCCGCTGGATACAGAAGCAAGGCTCTTTCTCCTTTGGCTGCCCAGATCTGTAGCTGGGCAGCAATCGCCCGTGCTTGTCTATCTAATTCGCTGTAGGTCAGGCTTTCACTTTCTTTCATGCCATCGACTAAAAAAGTGTAGGCGTGTTTATCCGGTTGATGGATGGCTCGCCAGCGTAACAGTTCAACGAAAGTATAATGTTTGAAGTTGATGGGTTCCATAGGATTAAGATCTCTTTATTCGGTATCGATAACTACTTAAGTACAACCATTTGTAACTGATCAGAAGGGGCAACTAAGGTCCCATAACGTACCATTTCTAACGGTTCTTTACTGATTAGGGATAAATGATGGGATGATAAAAGCGTGGCAATAACTAATTTCATTTCTAGGGGAGCTAAAGCGGAACCTAGACATAATCGGTTGCCTCCCCCAAAGGGAAAATATTCATAGGGACTAAATTGCTGGTTTAAAAATCTTTCGGGTTTAAAGAGATGGGGGTCAGGATAAATTTCTGGCCGTCGATGCACTAAATAGGCACAGGCAGCAACGGTAACACCAGGGTCAAGATCATATCCCATAATCTCCATCCGTTCAGTGAGTCGCCGTCCTGAGACTGTTGGTAGGATGGGATGTATGCGTAAGGTTTCTTGACAAATGGCGGTGAGATAGGGAAGTTGACTAATATTGAGGGGATCGCAATTTCCAGCTAATGTCTCTAGCTCTTGTCTTAAGGTTGCTTGGACATCAGGTAATTTATGAATCCAGTACAACGCCCAAGTGAGTGCCATAGCGAGGGGATCAACTGCGGTAATTAATAGGGTAAGAATTTGATCTTGAATTTCTTCTTCCGTGAGAGGCTGACCTGTTTCATCTTGAGCTAATTGTAACCAATTTAATAAATCAGGTGTGTCGGAATTCCTGTCTTTTCTTAGGTTAATTTCGTCAGCAATGAGTTGCCGGATTTTAGAGTGTAAGTGGTGATAATTAAACCAGGGCTTCCAGCCTTTTGATTCTTTAAAAACTTCTGTGTTAAACCAATCTTTTACTTGATTAATAGGAGCTTCAGAACTACCAAATGTAATTTCGAGAAATGCTTGCAGGGCAATCTGGTGCATCAGAGGACGGATTTTGATAACTTTTCCCCTTGTCCAATTTTTGCTCTGGTTTTGTCCTATTTTAATGATGTCAACAGCATAATTTTGTACTCTTTCTCCATGAAAAGGAGGCATCATAATACGACGTAAGCGTTTATGAGCTTCTCCATCTTGTAAAAAGAGAGCATTGTTCCCCATCAAATCACGATAGCTTACGTTAAATTGATGACATTCAAATAGATGAGACTGAAATTTAAAAATTGTTTCAACGCTTTTCGGATGACTGAAAAAAACCGTTTTCCCTAAGGCCCCCAGTTCGAGAGTAAAGACATCACCATATTGCTCAGAACAATAGTCTAACAATTGTAATGGTTGCTCAATCCACTGTTTACCTTGCTGTGAGGGAGATAATGCTATAGCTGGTGGAGCAGTAGTCATAATATTGCGAGTGCGAATTTTTCCCATTCTAATCAATATTAACGCTATGTGCAACTAAAATTAAGCTGACACTAAAGTTTCAAACTGTAAGATATTTTCATTCTCACGATTGAGCCAGCAACAGTAGACGAAGTTAATACATTGCCAACATTAAGGTACTTTTCCATAAATTTTGCAACTTTTTAGGAATACAAGCCAGGGCAAACGCATCTAAATTTTGAAGAAGGGAAAATGATAAGCTCAGAGGGTTTCCGTAAATTTTGGTTAACTCCAAGCCCTTAGCATATTTCCAATCAATGAGAGTGTATAGATAATCTGGCATTAGGGCGATCGCTGCTTCAAAAGGCGATCGCTACTTCAAAAGGCGAGCTGACAAGGTTAGTTTTTTTACATTCTGGTGAGGGTAAGACATCTTTTGAGGGGGAAGATTGGTAGACAAGGAAGATTGTTCAACGGAAAAATAGGCTTTTCAGTCAGTTTGTCTGTTTAAATTCTTAACACTTGTGCAAGATATTGGTCATCCCAAGCAGCTTGAAGACGTTTATTTTGAATACCCATCATCGCAGTTTTTTCTTGAGAAAGAAGATTGAGAGCAATATGACGAAGTAAAGCAAAATTCTCAGGAGAGTTATCTCGGCGAATTCGACACTCATCTTCACGAAAGCTAACATCTAAAACCCAATGAAGAGAATTTTCTATTCCCCAATGACTACGAACCGCTTGGTCAAAGACTTCGGCATTACTGGGAAAACTGTTCAAATGTAACCGTTCACTCCCCCCCATTCTGAATTAGTCCTGAAATCGGCAAGCCCAAATTAGAGAAAGCTGGAAATGTTAGCGGTTATCATAGGATAACTTATTAGAGATAGGCCGTTATTTGATTGAAAAAAGGAAGTGATGCCCGACAAAATAGTTTAAACTTTATTTTATGGCTAAACTAAACAAAGATGATTTGGGACAAATGAGTAAAAGCTACTTTGAATCTCTGGAAAAACAGAGGTTAGTAGAAGTTGCTACCAATTTGCATCAATTAGCCGTAGAACAATGTGAAAGACTAGAACTTTCCTCAAGTAATAGTTCCCGTCCACCTTCAACGGATAATCCCTATCAGACGAAAAACAAGAAGAAAGAAGATGTGGATGTGCTCTCAGAATTAAATAATCAACCAGAAGATTCCGTTAAAGAAAAAGTACCACCACTAGAAAATCAGACTTCAGCAGATCCTCCGAAAAAAAGAAGACCTGGAAAACAACCTGGAGCACAAGGATTTTGGCGAACAAAACCACTGGTTACAGAAGAAATTATCCCTCATTATCCCGACTATTGTGTTAGTTGTAATCAGAAGTTAATAACTAAAAATGAGAAACCGTATATGGGGTATCATGTTCTCGAATTAAAACCTCTAAAATCGGGATTTAAAATAGTTTGTCAGCTACACCATTGTTAGCAACTTTGATTGCTAGTCTAAGTGTGCGTTACCGAATGAGTAGAGTCAAAATCAAAGAATTTTTGTGGGATTGGGCGGAAACAGAATTGAGTGTGGGAACCATCGACAGATGTATTCGGGAAGCAGGAATAGCCTGTAGTCCAGTGGTGGAAAAATTAATTGAAGAGATACAAAATGTAGAAGTTTTACATCTAGATGAGACTCATTGGGAAGTTCAAGGAGATCTTCAATGGTTATGGGTAGCTATTTCGGGTCAAACTGCGGTGTATCACATTGGTTCTCCCAGGAAAGAAGAATTATTATATTTGGTAACAGAAGCCTTTGTGGGGTGGTTAGTCACAGATGGTTATTTAAGTTATCGTTCATACCCAAAAAGGCAGAGATGCCTTGCTCATTTAATTAGAAAAGCCATTGCCTTAACAGGAGCAGTTAATCGAAAAGCGGCACAAATAGGAAAATGGATCTTAGATAGTTTAAGGGAACTAATTGCTGCCATTGCAAAAGGGGAAGATAAATCATCAAAAACGATTTTAAATAATTTGATGGTGCTAGAAGCAAGTTGTTTTTTAGGTTCTCAAAAATCTGATGACAAGCTCAAAGCCTTGGCCAAAGAAATTATCAACGATTGGGACGCGGTGATTGCATTTGTTAATAATCCAGATTTACCGCCTACTAACAATGAAGCGGAAAGAGCATTGCGTCATGCAGTGATTGGACGAAGAATTAGTTATGGGACAAGAACCAATGAAGGTAGCTTGGCTTACAGTCCCTTGTTGAGTGTGATTGAAACTTGCCGTTTGAGAAGTATTAATCCTTGGACATATATTTGTGAAGTTATTGCGAGGGCAAGAAAAGGTCTTTCTCCTCCTCCAATTCCCACTGGTTAACCAATCTGTTTAAGTTCTCTTTGTTTGGTAGAGAACTTAAACACGAGGGGGTGATCACATAGATCCCACATTCCGCACGTCACTTTGTAAGATGATAAAAGTATTAAAACCAAGCAACTTATTTTGGACAAAATATAAGTAATAATACTCAATATCTTCTTTATTCGCGTTTTGTACTTGCGAACTTTGCTCAAATTAAAATCTCATTGTCAATAACTTCACCTTTAATGAGAATAAATAAACAGAGCAAATCTATCAGTTTTCTCTTCTTTATTTATGGTATTATAATTGAGAATGTTTAGACTCTTAAATCCCATAAGTTATCCAGATAAAATATAATAATTATGACAAGAAATCGGGAAAAAACTTAAAATTAGTTTTCGTTCATTTGTTAGATTTACTATCTGTTTTATTCCTTGATTTATTACTAAATGAATCCCCTGAAAACATTGAAATATCCATCTTAACGTTGGACGTTCCGTTAGTTTTCCTAGCTGATTTTTTATCCCCGTTTTTCTCTCCTCTAATAAGCGACGCACTTCTCTTTGCCCCAAAGAATAGACTAACAGACATAACCCCAAAAACACATTGCCATTGTTTCGATTCTTTTTGGGGTTTTTAAAAACACACTATCTGCAAAAAATAATGGATCTTTCAGAAAACTAAAACCTCTTTCTGCGGCTTGTTGCTCTTTATACTTAATTAAAATTTCATCAGAATTAAATTTACTTTTATCCAATCTATTTGTAGCTAACACAAATCTTCCTGCTCTTTTTTTTGATTCGTTTATTTTCGTTAAATCTGATTTCAAAATAGCCGTAACTTGATAAGTTTTTCCCGATTTTTCTTCTTTCTTTTTCGATTTTTTCTTGTGATTATTTAACTCACTTTCTGTCATTTTTAGCTCGGTTATGTGATGATATTTTAAAGTCTTATTTAGTCTCACAACTGTTTCATAAGCTCCCTCTGATGAGCTAAATTCTTCTTTCATCAATTTCTTTAATATTTCTTCGGTTTTTTCTTTTTCTTTCTCTATTTTTTCCCTTAGTTTTTCTAGCTCTGATACTTTTCTTTTTTCACTTTCTACTATTAACCATCTTTGCTCAATTTCTGCATAATTATTCCTTACTTCACACCATGAATATCCTTCTAAACTACTTGGAGTCAAATCAGATTCTGATAGTTCTGAAACTAAATTTTTTGCCTCTTTTATTGATAGTGGCACTCTCGATAACCATTCTATTCCACTCATTAATTTCAGGTTATTTTCTGTATATAAGGCACTATCACCCACTATCATCGTCTCAAAATCTATCATTGATTTGTATTCTTTCGCTATTTTGCCGAAAACGGCTCTATCATTTTCATTACCATCTGCTACTCTTAAAAATAGGGGAATATCACCATCACCACTCACAATTAAATCCAAAATAAATTGTTTTAAATCTGGTCTATGGTCACGGGAATAACCTTTAATTATCTTAATTGGAATTTGATTAATTAACTCTAATTCTGCATTTTCTTTCACCAAGTTTTTGGTGATTTTTTCTTGATTATATTTCCCCTCTACTGCAAAAGAAGTTGAATCTAAATGGGAAAAATCTATATTGATATTATATTTTTTTACTATGGCTAAAGCAATAATTAAAAATAATGAAGATAATCCTTTTTCATAAAGTTTATCCATTATTCTTCCAATTCTATCATCGTTCAAATGCTCAGGTAGTATTCCTTTTCCGATTAAATGTTCTGTGGCTTTGTCTTTAAAAAACTGTGGAAATAGATAAAGAGGTCGAGAAATAAATCCTAATCCGTTCAGAATAATTGCTTTGACTATTTGACCTGCTGTCACGATTTCCCTCTCGTCAATACCGAGGGCATCATTAATAATTTCTTCAATGCCAATTTCATCTATAACTCCAGCAATTAATCCTAAATGATTAATGGTTTGAACTTGTATATCTTCTGAAAACATCATTTCCAAAATTAAATTAAAAACTGAATTTAATTATCCCTTAAACGTTGCTCATTTTTCTACTAATTTATCTGAGTTCTCTTGATAAGCTAGAGAACTAATCACTGAGTATTTCTTGTCGTAGTCAATCACTGTTCAACCTCTAACCTCGTAATCTGAATTTATACAGTTTCATGAATGTTCCCCTGATTGCCCTTCAGGGCCAGACAATAGTCAGCTCCCTTAGAAATAATCTGTTCAGCAATCTTTTTTTGAGTCCCCATCCCATCAATGGTTACCAAACATCCTGATAATTCCAAGACTTTGATTAATTGAGGAATGGCAGTAATTTCATTGGACTTTTCATCTACCTTTCTTTGTCCAAGCACTAATTTTTGAGAACTTGCCCAAGCACTAACTAGATGAATTGCTTTTTTCTTATTTTCTAGATCATAGGAATGTCTGAGAGTCTTCCCATCAATGCTGATCACTTCTCCTGATATTAACTGGTTGATGGATTTCACCCAATTGAGAAAACAATTTTGAAATTCTTCTGGGTTAAGCCTCGCAAAAACTCTTGAAAAGGTATCGTGAGAAGGAATCCCATTGGGTAACTCCAAAAACTGCTTTAACCATTTATATTTAGCTTTTCCATAAGCTTCCATTCCCACCCAAGTATCGGCTCCACAGATCACAGCACAGATGGCAATGGTTACAATATCTATAAGTTTATGTTCCTTGGTGCGATCTATTCTTGGGTCAGTTAGATTGGTAAAGTGGTCAATCAGAGTGATTTTCGGTCTTAATTTCATTCTAATTTATCTAAAGCTACTCAAACTCAGTCTTTTATACTCTTAAGCCAACTTTTTCAGCTTACCATTTCTTTTCTTCCCAAAATAAATAAAATTTAGATGCGTTTGCCCTGGAATACAAGCCTTTCTATTTACCATAGAATTATAAAAAATATTACCATAGATAAAAAACTATGATTTTCGTTAAAACATCTGAGATTGTAAGAAAATTACTTCAGAAAATGCATAATAGAAAAGTAATCTCACGTTTTGGTGATGGCATTGATTACGATCGCTACTCAACCAACAACATCAATTTAGATATATTTTGCTTGTAATCATTATTCGCTTTAAGTAAATCAAAATCAAGTCGATCGATATTTTCTTGATAATTAAGATACTGATTTGTTGTCCCTTCACCATTACTATATTTAG
>CAVVOP010000002.1:0-30042 GCA_963749915.1 uncultured cyanobacterium | reverse complement strand
TTCACGAATTTATTCCCTTCTGCAATTTTTTGGCAAAATGGCGGAAAAAAAATATTTCTTATTATCAGGATATAGAAAAATTATGTCAATTTTTTGTTCAACCTCATTTTGAAATGTTTTAGAAATTGGCTCAGGTACAGGTTATTTACTAGATGCAGTGAGGCCAGAAAAAGGTTTGGGGATGGAATCGAAACCTTGATATAGTCGAACTAGCTCAAGAAAAATTTTCTCATCTACAATTTGAGCATCAACAAGCAGAAACATTTGAGTTTGATGAAACTTTTGATTACATTTTACTAGCTAATACGGTTAATTATCTCAACAATATTCAACAAACTTTCTCTAATGTTCATAAAGTTAGCAATTCTTCCACAAGAATTATCTTAACTTTTCATAATCCAGGTTGGGAAATCATTCTGAGACTAGCAACGTTGATTAAGCAAAGAATGCCCATTGAAAACTTAAACTGGATGAGTTATGAAGATATAGAAAATTTGCTAGTAATTGAAGGATTTGAAATAATTTTTCACGGCAAGAGAATCTTATTTCCCCGTCGTTTTCCAATATTTTATCGGTTATTTAATAAACTTTTAGCACCCTTACCTCTAATCAATCAGGCTTGTTTAAATGGATATTCTGTTGGTTGACCAAGAATTAGACCAGATAAAAGCAAAGGAGAAGAAAATATTAAAAATTATACCTGTTCAGTTATTATCCCTGCTAGAAATGAAATGGGAAACATTGAAAGTTGCATTACTAGAATGCCAAGAATGGGAAAACATACCGAAATTATTTTTGTCGAAGGTAACTCCACTGACGATACATGGGGAGAAATTGAAAGAGTACAAGCTAAATATAATAATGAATGGGATATTAAAATATGTAAACAAGCAGGTAAAGGAAAAGGGGATGCAGTGAGAAAAGGATTGGGATGGCAACAGGAGACATATTAATCATTCTCGATTCCGATTTAACAGTACAACCAGAAGATTTAGTTTATTTTTTTCAAGCCATCTCCTCTGGAAAATGTGAATTTGCCAATGGTTGTCGCTTAATTTATCCTTTAACCTAGAGCGATGCCTTGGCTTAATAGACATGGCAAATCGTTTTTTTGCGTGGATATTATCTTATCTTCTCAATACTAAAATTAAAGATTCTCTTTGCGGTACAAAAGCTATTTCTAAGATAAATTATCAACGCTTGGCTGAGAATCGATCTTATTTTGGAGAATTTGATCCTTTTGGAGATTTTGATCTATTATTTGGTTCAGCGAAATTAGCTTTACAAATTAAAGATATACCCGTAAGATACGTTCCTAGAACTTATGGAACTTCTAATATTCAACACTTTAAAGAAGGTTTAGTGTTAGTAAAAATGTGTCTTTATGCCGCTAGAAAAATTAAATTTCAATAAACTTCTAATTAGACTTTTTTATCCTTTCTTATTAATTTAATAGTTATGACTCCTCAAGAGTTTTTTTTGTTGTTAATTTCTGTGATGTTTAGTACGTTAGGACAATTATTTTTAAAATTAGGAGCATTAAAATTAGGAAAAGTAACTTCCTCTAATTTTATTAATCATGTTTTAAGTATTATCATCACCCCAGAATTACTAATCGGTTTAATGTGTTATGGTATAGGTGCTATTTCTTATATTTTAGTGTTGACGAGAGTTAAACTTAGTGTTGCTTCTCCTTCGGCTTCTTTAATTTACATTTTTTCAGTTTTATTAGGGTATTTTGTTTTTCATGAAACCATTACCATTACTCGTTTTTTTGGATTGACGCTCATCATATGGGGTGTCATTCTTGTTGTTTGGAAAAATAGTAATTAATAAAATAATTTATCAATTTTAAAACCTAATTTGATTATTTCTATTAAGTGTTAAATTTAAAAGATCTAATTTTTTTTCTATTAGTGTTAATTAATTTTATGATCAATGATTTATTAACGTTAAAAAATACTCTTAAACAATATTGGGGTTACGATGATTTTCGCAAACCACAGGCGGAAATTATTGAAGCAATTTTGACAGGAAAAGATTGTTTAATTGTTATGCCAACAGGAGGAGGAAAATCTCTTTGTTTTCAGTTACCTGCTTTATTGGAAGAGGGTTTAACTTTGGTAATTTCTCCTTTAGTTGCCTTAATGGAGAATCAAGTACAAGAATTACGAGAAAAAAATTTACCAGCGGGAATTTTACACAGCGAAATAAGTAAACTCGATCGCAAAAATACCATTTCGGCGTTAAAATCACAACAATTAAGATTGCTTTATCTATCACCAGAAACGTTACTTTCACCGCCAATCTGGGAAATAATTAGTAATCCAGAAATCAAAATTAATGGTTTAATTTTAGATGAAGCTCATTGTTTAGCACAATGGGGGGAGTCTTTTCGCCCAGCTTATCGACGTTTAGGCAGTATTCGCCCACTCTTGCTCAATTATAAACCATCGAATCCTAAAATTGCGATCGCCTGTTTTACGGCTACGGCTGACATTGACACCCAAAAAACCATCATTCAATCCTTACAATTATCTAACCCCGAAAAATTTTTAATCAGTCCTTACCGTGATAATTTAAAGATACAAGTAAAAACTATTTGGACACCGAGAGGAAGAAAACAAGAGTTAATTAAATATATTGAAAGCAAAAAGAAGGAAAGCGGTTTAATTTATGTGCGCACGAGAAAAGATAGCGAAGAATTAGCTAATTTACTGAATAAAGAAGGATATCGAAATCAAGCCTATCATGGAGGATTAAGTAGTAACATCCGCAGAAAAATAGAATCCGATTGGCTAAACGAGAGAATAAAATTCGTGGTTTGTACTTGTGCCTTTGGTATGGGGATAAATAAAAGTAACTTAAGATGGATTTTTCATTACCAAGCACCCTTATTATTATCAGAATATATCCAAGAAATCGGTAGAGGTGGTAGAGACGGAAAAATTACCGAAGCCATAACTTTAATGAGTGAAGCGAGTGGTTGGTTAAATCCTGAAGATAAGCAAAGAAGAGAGTATTTTTTAAACCAACAAATCAAAATCTATCAAGAAGCCGAAAAATTCTTAAAAAAAATGCCAACAGAGGGAAATATTGAAGAATTATCGAAAAAATTTAATAACCCTAACTATCAACTATATTTAGCCATCCTTAATAGTAGCGAACAATTGCGGTGGATTGATCCCTATCATTATCGATTAACACCATCAAAAACCCATGAGTCAATACAATTACTGATAAATAGACAAAAAAAATTGACTCGACAAACCGATGAATATTTAATAACTAAAACCTGTCGCTGGGGTTTTTTATTGTCAGCCTTCGGCTTTTCCCCCTCGACAAATTTTCGTTGTGGCAAATGCGATAATTGCCAGAAGTTAATTAGGAATTAGGAATTAGGAATTAGGAAGATAATAATATATATTTTCTCCTAGTCTCCTAGTCTCCTAGTCTCCTAGTTTCCTAGTCTCCTTACTTAAATTAAAGTGGTGTAACTTCGATAATAATTTGTGCACTGACTTCAGGGTGAAGTTTAACATCTGTAGGGTATTTGCCAGTTTTCTTGATTTCAAGTAAAGTAATAGCTTGACGCTCAATTTCTAAACCGGCATTTTGCTTAATAATATCCACAACTTCTTGAGTGGTTACAGTACCAAAGATAGCATCTTGTTCACCCACTTGTTTACGAATGACAAAATTGTTGATAGTTTGTAAAGCAGTTTTACGAGATTTAGCTTCTTCTAAAATCGCTAATAAACGTAATCTTTCTTTTTCTCTTCTTTGGTCAACTTGACGTAAAATACCTTCAGTTACTAATACTCCCAAGCCTTGAGGCACAAGATAGTTACGTGCGTATCCCGGGGCGACATCAACTAAGTCGCCTCTTTTACCTAATTTATCAACGTTTTTATTTAACAATAGTTGTAATCTTTTTGCCATTTTTCCCTCTATTCAATAGAAAATTTTTATAGTTAGCATATTTAGTCACAAATCACAATTATACCAGATTAATTATTGATTATTCATTCTTAATGATTCTCTAATTTTTTTTGCCAATTCTGTATGCAGTTGATGACTGGCTTTATAGGCTAAATAATGAGCACAGGGAATTTTACCTAATAAGCTTAAGTCACCGATTAAATCTAATAATTTATGTCTGACAGCTTCGTTTTCAAATCTCAAAGGCGGATTTAACCAACCATTTTTATCGCAGACTAAGGCGTTTTCTAAACTCCCCCCTTTTATTAAACCTAATTCTTGCAACTGTTGAATTTGATCTGCAAAACCGAAAGTACGAGCAGGTGCGATCGCAGTTACAAAACTTTCTCGCTGAGGATACCAACTAAACCACTGATTTTCCAATACAGAATAAGGATAGTCAACACCATAACTAAATTTTATTTCTGGGGAGGGGAAAGCAACACAAAAAGCATCATCTTTTCTCACCCAAATAGCTTCAGTGAGAGTATCTGTTGCTGACTCAAAAGGGTTATCGGCAATATAGTCAAGATGATTTACCCAAATTTGTGCAGAACCATCTAACAAAGGAACTTCAGAACCATCAATCTCAATTTCAGCGTCATCAATACCACAAGCCACTAAAGAAGCTAATAAATGCTCAACAGTCCTAATTTTAGCATCTCCGTTACTCAATTCAGTGGATAAAGTCGTCGTGGCAATACAGTCAATAGTAGCAGGAATAATGGGTTTATCAGGTAAATCTACTCTTACAAAATAACGCCCTTTTCCTTTTTTTGCCGGAGAAATTTTTACCGTAGTTTTTTCTCCTGAATGAAGTCCAATGCCTGATAATTGAAATGATTTAAACATTAATTTAAAGTGTTTAATACTATCTATTTTTAGTTTATTATCTCATTTATTAACCTTTAATTTATAACAACCTGAGTTATAATCAACTTTAATTAATGAGAAAAAAATATGCCACAAACATCCGTAAAAATCACCACATTAGAGGAATTTTTAGCCCAATCCGAAACTAAACCTGCTCAAGAATACATTGATAATCAAATTTATACAAAACCTATGCCCCAAGGACAACATAGCCGTATTCAGTTGAAACTTACTAATGCTATCAATGCAGTTACTGAAGATAGGCAAATTGCTTTAGCTTTCCCCGAATTGCGATGTACTTTCGCTGGTAAATCTATTGTACCTGATGTAGCGGTGTTTACATGGGATAAATTACCAGTTAATGAAGATGATACAATTGCCAATAAGTTTAATATTACGCCAGATTGGATTATTGAAATTTTAAGTCCCGAACAATATATGGGCTTAATTACTAAAAAAATTATTGGCGTTGCATCATTGCGGGATGATATGCAATTATTTAGTATTAAGAAAAAATATTTATTAAAGGCGATCACATGTGGCGCACTGCGTGCGATCGCTAGTAATCTAAAAAAAGTAAAAATAGTTTTTTAAAATTTAGATTATTAGCGAAATATCATTATTATTTAAGTAATAAATAAGAAGTTTTATTGACAATAAGAGCATTTCTTGACACTTAGAATAGCAAAATGTTTTTCTATGTAGTCTTGCCCAATAATGTCTTAGCCTACTATTTTCTCCTTCAACTCTTGTCATGTATGTTTTACTAATAATTTGATCTCCATCGGCAATAAATGACGGATAAACTTTGTACCCATCTGTTATCCAAAAAAAAGCATTTCCAATCTTTTACTTTTTCCCATAATTTTTCAAATGTCTTAGAACTTCTATCTCCTATTTGCCATTCTAAAATTCCTTTGTTAGCTTTATTTACAGCAGTCCATATCCAGATCTTGTTCTTTTTGTTTCCCACAAAAGTTTGGAGTTCATCTAATTGTCCAACTAAAGGTATTTCCTATTTATATTTATTATTTAATATCTTTTTTCCTGCTTTTTTTACCCATCTTATTACTGTATTGTGATTAACTTTTTTTACCCCCTAAGAGTGCCCTAAACCCACTGCCATTTAAGTACATTTTTAAGCATTCTTCTCTTGTTTGTAAATCATAACCAATATCAGAATAAAATTCGACAAATTGACGACCACACTTTTTGCATCTATAATTTTGTTTTCCTCTCCTTTGACCATTTTTTATAATCTCATTAGCATTACATTTGGGATAATTTATTTTCATTTTTATTCGTGGCGATCGCGCAGCGGCAGCCTTCTTAAAATTTTCGCTTTTATTATAAATCATCCCGCAATGATGCAACGCCAGGATTTGACAGGGCAAACGCACACAAAACTTAACAATTGAGCAAAAAAGCGATTGCGCTCAGCCAAAGACGATCACTAACAACCAAAGGCGATCGCTAACAACCAAGGGCGATCGCTAACAACCAAAGACGATCACACGGTAAAGCGTTCAACTACCATTACCTCATTCAAGGGGAGAGAGAATTCAGAACAAGACTCAGATAATTAGGGTTTGCTGAATAAATCACAAAAAGATTCATTCGTATTAAGCCGCAGAAAATAAGATAAGTTTTAGTTGGTTTTCACTAATTATTTGATAATTTTTTATTATATTTTCCCCTTGATAACATTTTATTTGGGGGCGATGCCGAAGGCACAGCTACCTGAAGGGGTGACGAGCAGCTCAAAAGCTATATTTGGTAATTAATTTGACCCTTTGACATACCATGTAAATTAATAGTATCTCAAGTTCTTATTGAGAATAGCCTTATTGTATATATTGAGATTTGTGTTAAGTAACATAGTTAGTCCCTTAATTTTTTCGTGACGAACAGAAGTACCAGTAGTTTTATTTATTTTCAGTAAAACGAAAAACTTGCCTAAAATTAATTAGCGTAATATTGACAATAATTACCTTTGGTTTATTCATAGACTTTCATTATTTCATCTTTTGCTTTCAACCCTCGGTGATAAAACGTTAACTTGTTACTATTTAAACTTATTATTTTATTAATTTCTTCTTGATATTTTTCATATTTATTTGCCCAACTTTCACCATATAAACCAATCCAAAATTCACTGTTTCTTTTTGTTTTTCTTCTTTTTTCTTGTGGCCTTCCTATATATTTTTGTTGTCCCTTATTTTTAATTATTTTTCCCTTCAATGTTTGCTTTGTATAGGCCATAGCAATCAATAAAATTACATTAGTTAGTCTTTGTATATTTGCTTTACTTCCTTCTAAATTATAACCTCCTGTTTTATAATCTTTGAACATCATTTCAATACCCATTCTTTGCTCATAAATCTTGATTACTTCTACTTCATTCTCTAATGATGTTAAGATATACCATGGTTCTTCACTACTTTTATTTTTTCTTTTTCTTGGATGATATATTGCTAAATTATGTCGGCTAAAACCAGTCTTTTTTGTAACTTTTATCCCCATCTTTATCTGCTTTACTCCCCTTTCAATCTCTATATCTGATAGTTTTTCATACTTTTTACCCCCTCGATGATAAAAAGTACCCTGTTTTTGTCTGAGAGCAAAATCGATTTTATTTTTCCTTTTTTGTTTTTCTTTTTTCAACCATGTAGCTAACTCAATGGAATGAAATTCTCTATCTCCTATGATCATAATATGATATTTATTTAACAATTTGATTACTGGTCGAATTAATGCTTTTTGTTCTTGAAGATTACTCGCCCCTTTTTTGTTCAAAATAGTCCAATAAATTGGCAATGCACGACGAGAATAAATTAAACTAATCATAAAGACATTATTCTCTTGCCATTGAGTTCGATCTAAAGCGATTATCAAGGGAAAATTACAGGGAATTTGTTGATGAATAATTGTGAGAATAATAGGAAACCAAATTAAACTAATACTTAAACCCGTAAGCACCAAAAATCTTTGAATGTGTCTTCGGCGACTTTCAAACAAAATTGGCAAGGGAAAATAAGTGGCTAAGGTTTCTATTTTAACTTGTTTATACTGATTTAATAAACCAATTAAAATTGATAATGTTTGAAATTGTGTTGGTTTTAAATATCGATTTAAATGTGTTTCAAAATCTTTTAACAAACTAATCATTATTAGTAAGAAATGTAATTACAAGTACTAATTGTGCCAGATTTTGTCTGTTATTTAACCAGCATTAAAAGAACACTTAATATTTATGGTGTCGCTATATTCTCAATAAGAAATTAGATTTGAGTTAATTTAAAAGTCAACTTAGCTCTTAAAATGTTTACAGTTTAATCGTTTCAGAGGTGTCGTCACCCCTTCAGGTAGTAATTACTATACTATTCTCCGCATTTTCAGGATCAATCCACACCGCCATATCATCAGAATCCCCAAATAATTCAGCTTCTCCTTCAGATTGATCAATAGTGTAGGGCGTTTCCACAATTGGTAAAACCCCAGGGATACTTTCTAAGTCTAAAGCGAGGGCAATAAATTGAGTAGTTTGGACCTCATTAAAGTTATTATCACTAACGAGGATTAAAGACTGTCTGCCATCAGGTAAAGTTTCACCTAAAGTCATTCCTTCCAGATTATCAGGGGTTATGCCCAAATCTGCGGTAAAATCAACCAACAGCTCTTTACTAACAAAAGGATCAATGTCATAACGGGTATTTTCATCTAAAAGCAGACTATCAAAATCTTGGACGTCTAAAGCCCCTTGAGTTTGCACTTGATACAGTCTGATGGTATTACCTACCCCTACAGCAAAAGAACGCTCTAAAGCCAATAAAGTGCCGTTATTATCAACAGCAACTAATTCTACTAAACCGTTGTCAGCAAAATCATCTTCTGGAATAGGTGCATTCGGAATTGCTGCAACCGGATAAACATATTCGCCTACAACTTCCCCGGTGGTTAAATCATATTTGAGAATGCGAGCATAACTATTATCTTCTACTGTTGTACCTGTACCATCCTGTTTAAGAGCTTGTTCAACTGCGGTATAAAGAAAACGCCCATCGGGAGTAATTGTGGCACTTTCAAAAGCTAAGTTATTGCGGATGCCAAAATCTTCAGTAGTGGGTAAAAATTTCTCAGGAATAGTTAAACCGTCAATTTCTTGCCCATCTAAGCCAAACTGATTGATAAAAGGATCTACTAAATTGTTAGCATCACCTTCAGAGGAAATATACAGGGTATTATTTACGGTTAAAGCAATGCCTTCAGGATCTAAACTATTAGGAGCAAAAGGATTACCATCACTATCTAGTAAAGTAGTTAGATTGCTAAAACTGACATCTCCCTCATTTAAACTACCATCACTTAAATCAATATCCAGGGTATAAAAGCGAGCAGGTTCGCCATCTTCACGATTCCCTCGATCGTCAGAAATACTGTAATAAGTTTGATCGTTATTAGAATAAGTGATACCTGATAAACCCCCCACTTGAGTCCCACCAAACTGAAACCCCGTAGGAAATGTCACTACTCCTAAAGATTCAACATTGGTTACTAAACTACGACTTTGATTTAAATTAACTCCACGGGGATTAAGATCAAGATAAACTAAGCGGTGATAGGTGATAGTGCCTTATATACAGAAAATAACCTGAAATTAATGAGTGGAATAGAATGGTTATCGAGAGTTCCACTATCAATAAAAGAGGCAAAAAATTTAGTTTCAGAACTATCAGAATCTGATTTGACTCCAAGTAGTTTAGAAGGATATTCATGGTGTGAAGTAAGGAATAATTATGCAGAAATTGAGCAAAGATGGTTAATAGTAGAAAGTGAAAAAAGAAAAGTATCAGAGCTAGAAAAACTAAGGGAAAAAATAGAGAAAGAAAAAGAAAAAGCAGAAGAAACATTAACGAAGTTGATGAAAGAAGAATTTAGCTCATCAGAAGTAGCAGAGGAAATAGTTTTAAGACTGAATAAGACTTTAAAATATCATGAAATAACCGAGATAAAAATTAGAGAAAATGAGTTAAAAAAGCAGCAAAAAAAATCTAAAAAGAAAGAAGAAAAATCAGGAAAAACTCATCAAGTTACGGCTGTTTTAAAATCAGATTTAACGAAAATAGCCGAATTAGAAAAAAGAGCGGGAAGATTTGTCTTAGCCACGAATAGATTAGATAAAAGTAAATTTAGTTCCGATGAGATTTTAATTAAGTATAAAGAGCAACAAGCCGCAGAAAGAGGTTTTAGTTTTCTGAAAGATCCATTATTTTTTGCCGATAGTGTGTTTTTAAAAACCCCAAAAAGAATCGAAACAATGGCAATGTGTTTTTGGGGTTATGTCTGTTAGTCTATTCTTTGGGGCAAAGAGAAGTGCGTCGCTTATTAGAGGAGAGAAAAACGGGGATAAAAAATCAGCTAGGAAAACTAACGGAACGTCCAACGTTAAGATGGATATTTCAATGTTTTCAGGGGATTCATTTAGTAATAAATCAAGGAATAAAACAGATAGTAAATCTAACAAATGAACGAAAACTAATTTTAAGTTTTTTCCCGATTTCTTGTCATAATTATTATATTTTATCTGGATAACTTATGGGATTTAAGAGTCTAAACATTCTCAATTATAATATCATAAATAAAGAATAGAAAACTGATAGATTTGCTCTGTTTATTTATTCTCATTAAAGGTGAAGTTATTGACAATGAGATTTTAATTTGAGCAAAGTTCGCGAGTACAAAACGCGAATAAAGAAGATATTGAGTATGATTACTTATATTTTGTCCAAAATAAGTTGCTTGGTTTTAATACTTTTATCATCTTACAAAGTGAAGTGCGGAATGTGGGTTTTAAACAATCATATATTTCTTCTAAGGTGGCATTAACAATTTCTTCGACAATCTCATCTTTTTGATTAATTTTTTGAGCAATACGTTTTATTAATTCTTTCTGATTAATTGACATTTTATTTCTGTGGAGTCTCCATAAAACCTAAATGTTTCTAAATATCGATGACGATCGAACCACAATTAACATTTTCCTCGACTTCAATACTTATAGTCGGAGATAACAAACTATAAGCTACTCTCCATTGAGTATTCCCGACTAATACACCAGCCGTTTTCGGATTGAGTTTAATGACTTCACCAAACAGTTCATTTCCTTGTTTATCTTTGAAACAAACGTGGTCACCAACTTTAATATGATTTTTGTTAGTTTTTTGTTTCGCTTTAAGATTAATGTCAATATCTAAATTATCGATATTTATAGAATAATAAGTAATATTCCATTGACCTCCATCATGTTGATTCTCAATCAAAACTTTCGTTGTTTTTAGTTGAATGATAGTAGCTTTGATTAAACGATTTTCTGTTAGATCAAAATAGCTAATTAATTGACCTACTTTGAGATGATTTTTAATTAAACTTAACCTAATAGGATCATTTAATTGTTGATGAATAGCCACATTTAATCTATATAAGTCGAATAATGAGGCTTTGTTTAACTCCGTTATTATTGCTGTATAATCCATATTTCTCAAATATCTAAATATTAAGAGATAACTGACCAATAAGGATATTACCTTTACCGCCTTGATGATATTGGAGATGACAGGTATTGCATAAAGCTACTAAATTCTCTACTCTGTTATCTTCTGGTATTCTGTTCCAGTGGTGTACTTGCAGACAGTTACCCCTAGTTGAATTTTCCTTAAAGTCTGCACCGCAGTTACTACACTTCCAGTTTGCTATCTCTTTAACTGTTGTGGCTATCTCCTGCCAATCTTTACTATATCTGCTCATAAATCACCCTAACTCTCTCAGTCCATTGTAGGGCTTATTTCTTACCAATTTAATAGAATTGCGTCTCAATCGCCGTTGCTGTCCGTCTCGGTGGGGATTCTGTTTGTGGCTTTGTCTGGGTTGTTTGCATTCCCGTTGCCCGTTAAGTTTTTCTGTTTGGGGCTTTTTTTTATCTTTCTAATAAGTGTATTAAACTTTACATTACGAGTAAAATACTTTAATTTTGGTATTAGTAACTTACTTACAATACCTTCGCCAAAATGAAGAAGGAAAATAAAACTTGATGTCAAGAGAGCTTTTGTAAGAAACTAGATTAAATCAAATATCAATTTCTACAAAAGCCCATGGCAAATATTTTAGCATTATTAACTTGTCTCACACTTCAAATAGATAGCATAAGTTTGAAGCAACTAGGTTGCATAATTCAGGGAATGTTCGCCATGACTGGTAGAGTCACCATGTTAGGTATCTCAAGATGGACTGGAAAAGGAGGAAGCTACCGAACTATTCAACGGTTTTGTCATAGTCCAAAGAATTGGCCCAGTCTAATGTGGGTATTTTTTCATACCCATTGTTTTAACCCTGAAGAAAGTTATGCCATAGCAGGAGATGAAGTCGTGACAACTAAATCAGGGAAACATACATACGGTGTTGATTGGTTCTTTTCCAGCTTAACAAACGCTCCTGTCAAGGGATTATCATTTTTTGCTCTCTCTTTAGTAGGGCTAGAAAAAAGGGAATCTTATCCGTTACGAATTGAACAAATAATTAAACCTCATGATGAAAGCAATGTTGATTCAACTTCACCCCCAACGGTGGAAAAAAGAAAACGAGGTCGTCCAAAAGGCTCAAAAAACAAAGATAAAAGTCAATATACACTATCGAGTGAGCTATTTCGTATCAAAGGAATGTTAGAAGCATTACTATCTATGATTGGTAATACTATTCCTCTAAAATATTTACTGCTCGATGGCAAGTTTGGGCATCATAATGCAGCACAAATGGCATTGCATATTGGACTACATTTAGTCAGTAAGTTACGTCATGATAGTGCTTTGTATTTACCTTACCAAGGAGAAAATACCAAATGTAAGTATGGTATAAAAGTTAATCCCCGTAAACTTTCTGGGACGTTTCTACAGTTTAGTCGTACTCAAGGAGATTGGAATTTAGAATATTATCAATTACAGGTATTGCATAAAGAGTTTTCTGTGCCTATCAATGTGGTAATTATTTTGAAAACTAATCAGAAAACCCGTGAACAAGGTCATGTAATTTTATTTTCTACAGACTTAACTCTCACCGCTGAAAAACTGGTAGAACTATACTCATTAAGATTTCAGATTATGAACTATCGCCAAAACTTAGCTTAAATGATGACCAGCTAAATAAGATAGTTAACATCCTTAAGAACAGAACAAGTTTACTGATAATTGCGGAAACAGGAACTACTGAATATCTACCAGAATATTTATTCTGTTCTCTGGCTGATAGATACTCCTGTGCCATCGCCACCTATAAAGGCAGTGCTAAAAAGTTTATTGAAAAGGTAGCTTTTGATTTAAGCATTGATACTACAGAGCCTAAATTTAACAATAAAGGTGATTGTACTGGTGAGCGACGACTTACTGTAGATGAATTGAAGGAGGCGATGCCAAAGGCACAGCTACGCTGCACACGAAGTGCCATGCTTCGCATGATCGCTGACTCATGTGATGAGGATACTACTATAATTATTCCTTTTGCTAATCGTTTACCAACGTCAATTAGATATTGGTTGGAGGATTTGATGAACATTGGAGTAACTATCTGACTTTTCACGGTATCTTTTCCCTGAGAAAGGGTTTGGGTGTTAGGGGTTGGGTGATAGGGAAAATTCAGTTTTTGTTTTCGAGGGCACGAATCAATGCTGATAATAATCTTCCGAGGGATTCACATCTATTTAAAAGAGAATCAATGACTTTCCCCTCTCCTAACTTTACCCTTTTCGACAATAAAAGATGAGTTTCTAATTCTTTAAGAGAGCCTTGTGCTATGTATAAAAACTGTATATATTCTTTTCGGGTTTTTCGACCATGCCCCTCAGCGACATTGGCGGGAATAGAGGCTGATGCTCGACGAATCTGAGAAATTAACCCGTAAAGTTCTTCTTTGGGGAAATTGCGAGTAACTAAGTAGCATTCTTCTGCTAAATCCATGCCTGTTTGCCAAACCTTTAAGTCTCTATAGGATTGTATTCCCATCAGTTTCTAAGTGTTTTTTTTGACTGTTCAACTATTAAAGCTTATCCTCAATCCCTAATCCTAACACCCAACCCCTAACACCTAACACCTGTCAACCGAAAAAGATGCCGTGAAAAGTTAGATGGTTAACTCAGGAAAAGAATTTTTAAGGACAGTACCGATTGAGGCTGATTCTAGTATCGGTAATAATTGGAGTGATAAGTAATGGTTAAGTCCAAACCCCCCACCATGGCTTATCTTCCGCAAAAAATTGCGGAAATTATTACCTTAATACTTCACTAATAGTGTTGATTTATGCCATCACGATCCCGTGTGATTGCCCTTATTTTCTAAGATTCCCGACTGTAACGCAGCAATTGCGAGTTGAGTGCGATCGCGCAGATTTAACTGGCTCAAAATATTGGTAATGTAGTTTTTGACCGTCTTTTCTGCGAGGTGTAGAAATTGGGCAATTTCCCGATTATTATATCCTTGAGCAACTAAACGGACAATATCTTTTTCCCGTTCAGACAATGCTAACCAATTCTCCATATCTTCTGGTTGTGCGACGGGAGCTGGTCGAGTTAGCACTTTAGTGGCAAGTCCGGGACCTATTTGAGTATAGCCTTTGTAAACCAAGTATATCGCTTGAGTCAACTCTTCAAAAGGTGTATCCTTAAGTAAATAACCTGATGCCCCTGCTTGTAGTGCTTGAGATACATACTCTTGGTCGTCAAAGGTTGTCAGCATCAATACTTTAGTGCTAGGGAACTGTTGACAGATTTGACGAGTACCTGAAACTCCGTCACAGATTGGCATTCGCACATCCATAAGCACAACATCAGGGTTTAATTGAGCGACAAGTGTGACCGCTTCTTGACCATTACCTGCCTCGCCCACCACTTCAAGTTTTGGGTCAGTGCCCAGTAAAGCATTTAAGCCACGGCGGATTAAATCTTGATCATCAACAAGTAGTAAGCGAATCATAATCTATCCATTCTGAAAGGGGAAGTGTTGCCATGACACGGCAACCTTGATTAGGTGCTGTAATAATTTTCAGTTTACCCATCAGGGCTAATGCTCGTTCTCGCATACCCTGAAGTCCAAAGCCAGTCGTATTTTGAGTCAAATCAAACCCTTGACCATTATCTGCGATCATAATTTGCAAATCCTGAGTAGATTGGATGATAGCGATGTCAACCTCTGTCGCTCTTGCATACTTACGAATATTAGTTAAGCTCTCTTGCACAATCCGATAAATCACCACATCGAGATCGCGAGAAAGCATTGACTTTAGCTGATTGTCGAATCTCGGCAAAACCCCTGTAGATTTCTGAAACTCCCTCATCAGATCGGCGATCGCTTCAGACAGAGATCGTTCCTGCAAGGGATCGGAACGTAACGCTGTGATAGACTGGCGAACCTCCTGTAGAGTTTTTGTATTTAACTGTTTGATCTCTGATAATAGTTCTGCGGCTTTTTCTGGATTCGATCTCAACAGGCGTAATGCCCCTTCCAGATGAATTCCGAATACGGTCAGAGAGTGCCCCAACGAATCATGAATGTCACGGGCAATTCGATTGCGTTCTTGTACTGTTGCCAACTCCTCAACCCTCAGCGCATACTGCCGCAGGCGAGCGTTTGCTACTGCTAGTTGTTCCCGTCTCTGACGTTCTTTTAGGGCAGCATCGACTAATAAATGGAGAAATAAAATCACCAGCCCAATGCTCAAAAACGATCCCATCCAAACTGTACCAATTCCCTCGGGGGAAATATTTAAGGGCAAGGTTTGATGGAATAAGTTGTAACTCAGACCAACAATACACCCTAAGAAAGCAAATCCCGTAACCCAATCCCGATGAGGTCTTTCCCACAAGACACAGTTGCGAATCACTAAGACAACAAACAAGATTGTAGGTAGGACAAGATTGCCCCAGAATACCAAACAGAAAATCAGTCCAAACTCTACAAGAGTATAAATCAGCTTAGAGATATTCTTGTTTGGTGTTATCCGCCCTAGTACTGTAAAAAATCCTAGTCCGAAAATGTTCACAATTAGTAAATTCGGCACTGTCGTAAACAGCACCACGATTATCTGAGAAATTGCGACAATACCTAGCAACACCCACTCCAAAATCATGAGTAATTGCAATAGCGACGATCGAGACTTAGGAAATTGATTCATGGCAATTACAACCATTGCTGAGGTTTTGCCAATCAGTATATCAAACAAAGGTTAACCAAGGAGAAGGACTAAAGTCCCTAAAAGTTAGGACGTTATTCTCTTGTGGTTCAATGGTTGCAACTTTTATATTGTAAATGTACAGAAACAAACAGGAGCAACTTTGATGAAAAGACAATTAATTTCTTGGCTCGGGAGTGGACTAATCATATCAACTTCCCTGTTTCCTCTCATGGCACGAGCTGATTCAAATTCAGTTACCTATTTATTTCCAGCCTTGGCTGAGATTCAACTGACGCCCTCACAACAAACTCAACTTGAGGCTATGAGCGAACAAACTCAATCTCAGTTAGAAAATTTGCTCACACCTGAGCAACAAGCTCAGTTCAACAATGCCCTTTCCCAAGGTAATGGAGTACGCTTTGCCGTTCAATCACTCAATCTCTCTTTCAAGGAGCGTCGGCAAATGACAAACATTTTGCAGAGAATGCGATCGGAGATTGACGATATCCTAACTGCAGAACAAAGGCAGCAGATTCAGCAAAGCCCTCAAAGTTCAAACAAGTAAACTTGCTAACTGTTACTGCGATCGATTGTTTTAACTCATATTAGGAGGAATACATCATGCACAAATCAATTCTTAGCTTTTCTTTCGCACTGGGATTAGCATTTTTCACACTAAACGGAGCGGCTTTTGCTCAGCAAACTACAGTTCGCACTGGTCCTAACGGTAATTCTCAAACCACTAATCGTACTTGGGGCAATGGTCAGCAAACCACCACCCGCACAAGCCCTAATGGTAACTCTCAAACCACTAATCGCACTTGGGGCAACGGTCAGCAAACTACTACTCGCACAGGTTATAGAGGCAATTCTCAAACTACCACTCGCACTATTAATAGATAACCTAAGTTCATCTATAGAGTGATTATACTGTGCTTCAAATGATTTCCGAGTAGGGATGAGAGTACTCTTATCCCTATTTTTTATTCTACTATTTCCGATTTTTTTGTTACTATGCCCTACCATTTTATCTATTCTGTATATCCACTCTTACTGATCATTATTTTGCTCGAAGTAATTCTAATTCAGCGTAGCCATAAGTCTATTTTTCCTTGGAAAGAAAGTTTAGCATCCCTGGGGGTTGCGATCGGACATCGAATTACTAGCACTGTTTTTACATTAATTCCCATGGGGGTTTACTCATTTTTCTGGGAACATCGCTTATGGACGATTTCTTTAAATCATGGTTGGACGATCCTTTGGTTATTTATAGGAGTTGAATTTTTCTACTACTGGTATCATCGGTTTGCCCACGAAATTCGCTGGCTATGGGCAACCCATGCAGTGCATCACTCGGCAAACCATTTCAATCTATCAGCCTCATTCCGATTGGGCTGGACAGGATGGTTGTCGGGAAATTTCCTGTTCTTTATACCACTGTGTTGGTTAGGTTTTCATCCCATCGCGATCGCAGTAACCTTGGGCATAAACTTGCTGTATCAATTTTGGATTCACACTGAACTAATTCCCAAACTGGGTTGGCTAGAGTGGCTCTTAAACACCCCCTCTCATCATCGAGTTCATCATGGGTCTAATCCGGAGTACATCGATCGCAACTACGGTGGTGTTTTAATTATTTTCGATCGCTTATTTAGGACATTCACAGAAGAACATCCCGATCGCCCTCCAATTTACGGATTGACTCATCCCCTTCGATCTCATAATCCTGTGACAATTGCCCTTCATGAATGGAATAGGTTGTTTCAAGAACTGAAAGAAGCCAAGACCTGGCGCGATTGTTGTCTGTCGATTATGGGACGCCCGATCTAATGGTTAATAAACTCCCAGGATTCTAAACTCTAATCAATAATATTTCGGTCTTTTATTGGGGACAAAAGTCCCAGCGTATTGAGGACTTTAGATTCTGGTGAGTCAGCAACCCTGTTAAGTATTCAACCGGACATGATATTACAGGTACAACTGGCCATGACATTCTCTTAGGTTTTGGAGGGGATGATGTTTTAGTGGAACAACTACAGGCAAAGAAGAAGAGGATGTACTGATTGGAGGAGCAGGGGCCGATCCCTTTGTCTTGGCCTAAAGATAGGGTCGCTGCAACAAGGGTGCAACTTGAAGTTAAAACTCTTTATTTATAAGTGTTTCAGCCTTTGACTTTTTTCTCTTGTATTAAATTTGTGTTTTATAAAATTTTAACGAAATAATAATGGTTTCAGCCCTTTTTATCTAGCTTTTTATGGCTCGCTGCACCTCGTTACAAGAACCCTATGTTTAGGCCGTGTTAGAAAAAAGATATGAAGCCACCACAGCTAATAAAATCTTATGTGGTTTAAGACGAGTATTACAGGAGGCAAGAAAATTGGATTTAATGGAACAGGTTGATTATGTAGCAGCCGTAGATATAGCAGACTTAAAAACTTCAGGTAAGTTACGGGGCAGAGCTTTAACTAAAAAAGAAATTGATGCTTTGATGGATAGTTGCACAGATTATAAACCTCTTGATATTCGAGATAGAGCTTTAATCGCTATTTTACGAGGTGGTGGTTTAAGGAGGGCAGAATTAGTTAATTTGAATCTCGCTGACTATCATCCGAGTAAATATCGGTTAGATATTATTCAAGGTAAAGGTGGTAAGGATAGAATGGTATATCTACCAAAATCTGGTATCTTTCCTATTAATGAATGGCTGAAGTTACGAGGAAAAGAAAATGGACCATTAATTTGTCCTGTTTTTCGTGGTGGTAAAGTACTATTGAAAAGATTATCAACCGATGGTGTGTTAAAAATTATTCGGGCAAGAGCGAAAAAAGCAGGAATAGAATCTTTTTCTCCCCATGATTTTAGAAGGACTTTTTGTAGTGATTTACTTGATGCTGGTGTCGATGTTGTTACGGTACAACGATTAGCAGGTCACTCTTCTCCTGTAACTACAGCTAAGTCCGACAGGCGGGGGGAAGAAACTAAGTTGAAAGCAGTGCAAAATTTGGATTTTTGATTTTCTTAAGACAAAAAATACGCAAATTTATCATTACAAGTTGAGAAATTACAAACGGACTCGACTATGAACCAAAACCTTTAGTTTTCTTCAAGAGCTTATTTTTTACTACCTTTTTCTTCTCATCTAATGAAACTTTAACCTGTTGCTCATTGTCATCATCTACCTGTGAAAACACTTTTACCAATCCCAAAAAGATGAACGATAATCCCTGTACTGGAGGTAACATGATTGATACTATTCCTAGGAAAAAAGAGGCTACAGCCAACCAAATTAGATGAAATGGGGAAAAATGAAAGATAACAACAATAACGATAGAGATAATGAAAAGTATTATAGAAGCATTTTGAGGATCTAATAAACGATCTAAAGATGAACGGCTAGTATTCATTTTTTTTGCCATTTCTGTTTTTGTCCAGCCTTGTTTATTCATTTCTTGTTTAATTTGATAGGCAATTACTCTCTTGAGAACGAGGATTTGTTAAAATGCGTAAGTCCAGATTATAAAGGAAAAGATATGGCAATTAATCTAAATAGTTTTAATCTGGAAAAAATAATCAAAGCCAATAGTACAACCCAATCTTATCAACGTGGGAAAGAGTATTGTGAACAGGGTTATGTTTCTCATGTTGTTAATCGTGAAAATCTTTTACAAGCAAGGGTAGAAGGTTCGAGCGGGGAAGATTACTCTGTTAATATTAGTTTTTCCCCCAAAGAAATCGAATCAGCTTTTTGTACTTGTCCTTATGATTGGGGTGGTTGGTGTAAACATATCATTGCAACTTTATATTACTGTCAGAAATATTCGGATAATATTCAACAACGTCCAAGTCTTGACCAATTATTAAATTCTCTCAATCATCAACATTTACATCATTTAATCATTAAGTTAGTCAAAGAAGAACCTCATTTAATTGAAAATATTGAGGAGTTTGTTAACCGTCTGATACCTTCGGAGAAATCAACTACTTCAACTCCTTCAACTCCTAGTAAAATCGACACTAAACCGATTCGGAATCAAGTACGTCATATCATTAAAGATGGAATCAGAGAAATTGAAGAAGGCTGGGATGAGGATGAAAATATTACTGAAAGACTTTACGATGTGATTGAAGATGCGCAAATTTTAGTGACAGAAGAAGATATAGACAATGCTTTGTTGATGTTGGAAGCCATTACTGAGACTTGTGCTGAAAATTGGGATGATGCTGATGATTATGGTATTGAAGGGAATGATGTAGCAAATAATCTTGATGAAGTTTTCGCCCAAGCATTTTTATCTAAGGAATTAAGTGAAGAAGAAAAAGTCGATTGGAAAGTTAAACTCAATTTTTGGGAAAATGAATGGTCAGTAAGTTTTTCCACCAGTTTAGGAATTTTAGCAGAAGGTTGGGGTTGTTTAATTCAAGAAACAGAATCAGAATCAGAGTTAGAGTCAGAATCAAAGTCAAAAATTAAATCAGAGTTAAAAATCGAATCAGAATTAGAGTCAGAATCAAAGTTAGAAAATGAATCAGAGTTAGACACCGATGATATTAATGAAAATCTTAATAATAATAATAATTCTCAAAGAAAATTGAACTTAATTCGCTTAAAAGTTTTAGAGTTTCAACAGCGTTATGAAGATTATCTTTATTTAGCGAAAATAACAGGAGAAATTAAATCTTATTTAACTTGTTTGGCTCGTTTAGGACGTATTGATACTGCTTTTAATGAGGCTCAAAATATTATAAAAACTATAGAAGAAGCCTTAGCTTTAGCAGAAATATTAGATGAACAAGGGGAAACAGAAAAAGCATTAGCTATAGCAAAATTAGGATTAACTAAAACAGGAAATTTTCAAAAAGAATTAGCTAAGTTAACGGTAAAATTAGCTGAAAAATTAGGAGATAAAGAAACAGTTTTAATGGCTCAAATTAAGGTATTTGAAGCTGAACCTTCTGAAGATATTTATTTAAAACTAGAAAATTTAGCAGAACAAAATTGGAAGGATGTTAAAA
Organism: uncultured cyanobacterium; assembly: GCA_963749915.1. Lineage (GTDB taxonomy): Bacteria > Cyanobacteriota > Cyanobacteriia > Cyanobacteriales > Cyanobacteriaceae > Geminocystis. Next base: position 8,964 of record CAVVOP010000002.1, on the reverse strand, counting down.
CTAATTTATTAGATTATTTAAGAACTTATGACGGTTGGTATGGAAAAAGGGAAAAAGTTAATATTTTCCTCTATGAAAAACTATTTGATGAAGCTATTGAATTAATTGAAAAAGATAAATATATACTTGAAATAGATATGTTGACGAAAATTATCCCTTACAATTCTGAATGGGTGATAAATAAAGCAATTCCTCCAGCAGAATCAATTATGGATGCTGGAAAGGCACAATATTATGAACGAGCAGTAGATTGGTTAACTCAAGCTCGAAATGCTTATTATCAAGCAAATAATGTTCAAGGATGGAAAAATTATTTCCAACAATTAACTAAACTTCATGGTCGTAAATATAAGTTAATGGGATTATTAAAATCTATACTTAATTAAAAAAATTACAACTTTTACTAATTTACTAAATAAACTAATTTACTAAATAAAATGTTAGAAATAAATACTCAACTTAATGATAAAACAGCTAATAAATTAGCCTATATTCAAAAACAAACACATCAAGAAATTAATGAAATATTAGCTAAAGCGATCGATAGCTATTATCAAAAAATAAAGGACAAGAAAAAGACATCCCTTGAATTATTAGAAGAATCAGGTTTAATAGGGTGTATCAGTGCTGAATCTAATCTTTCTACTAATTATAAATCAGTTATTACCGAGGAATTACAATCTAAATATGATAATCGTTGATACTGGTTTCTGGGTAGCTTTATTTAATAAAAAAGATCAATATCATGAAAGTGCAATAGAAACTTTAGCTAAATATTCTTCTGAACCTTTAATTACAACTTGGTGTGTTTTAACGGAAAGTTGTCATTTACTTTTACAACGTTCTTCAACCAAATATATAGGAGTAGAAAAACAAATAAAATTAATGAATCTTTTTCAGCAAAATTCAGAAATATTTAAGCTATTTGAGATTAAAGAAACTCACTTAGAACGGATTAAAGAACTTATGAAAAAATATGAAAGTCTCCCAATGGATTTAGCAGATGCTTCCTTAGTTATTTTGGCTGAAGATTCGGGTAATGGTCGTATTTTATCGGTGGATAATAGAGATTTTAATACCTATCGTTGGAAAAATAAAAAACCTTTTACTAATCTTTTTTTGGACTATTGATTAATAAATATTTTGGCTCTTCTACCTTGATTATGATAAATTATTCGTTGGAAAAAGGCAGAAGGCAGAAGGAAAAGATGAAATTGTGTGTTGAAGATTCTTTTATTAGTCATAATTACTTTGACGAACCACTAATTAACAAATATTTAATAGAAAAACCATTAATATTTATAATCCCAACTTGATTTATTTTCTGCAACTTTATAACTAAATTGATTATTTCCAGAAAAAAGAGGATATTTTCCTAATTCTGAAAAAGTCACTAATCTTTCCTTTAATTTGGTATATCGCAATCGATCTTTTACTTGTTTTATCGCTATAGTAATGGGTTTTTCTTGTCCAATAGACATCTCCAAAATATAATAATATCAGAAAATTAGTATAATAACTTTAACTTCTGAGGTAAAAAATATCAAAAACAATGAATAATTATACTTGGAACTATATTCAGAGCCATCCCCAAGAAACTAAAAGACTATTAGGTATTAATTATGATCAGTTGCAAGATTTAGGGAAATATCTAAAATTGCTAGAAGAACAAGAGAATCAAAAACAAGAACAAAAGAAGATAAGAATTAATAAAGTAGGAGGTGGAAGGGATGAAAAAATAAGTAAAGAAGAACAAATAATTATGACTTTGGTTTATCTGAGACACCATCTTAATTTTCAGTTATTAGCATTAATGTTTAAAGTGAGTGAAAGTACTGCTAATAATGTGTTTCATAAATGGCAAAAATTATTAGAATTAGCCTTACCTTCTTCCTTGCGAGAACAAGTAAAAAAGTTCGAGGATAGTCTAGAAGAAATCAAAAAAATCTTAACTAATTATGAGCTCATAGTAGATACAGAAGAACAAGAAATAGAAAGAAGTCTAGACTATGAAGAACAAAAAAAGCATTATTCAGGAAAGAAAAAAATGCAGACTTTTAAAAATCAAGTAATTTGTTTGCCAAAAGGGGAAGATATAGTAGATGTAGTAGGAGGAGAACTAGGATCAAAAGCTGACATAACTATTTGGAGGGAAAATGCAGATAAGTTTGATAAAAACCAAAAGTTTAGCGCCGATAAAGCTTATGTGGGAGAACCGCAAATAAGAACTCCGAAAAAGAAACCCAAAAATGGCGAATTAACTCAAGAAGAAAAAGAGAAAAATAAAGAAATATCATCTCTCAGAATATTTGTAGAGCATCTAATTAGAATAATCAAAATATTTAAGGCTATGGGAGAAAGATTTAGACTAAAAAAAGAGGAGTATGAATCAGTTTTTTTGAGCGTTTGTGGTTTGGTAAGATTAAGAATGGGAACTTTAATAATTGAACATCGGAAAACGAGTGAAACGGGAGAAATAATTGATGTTCTGTTAACCCATATTTTTTCATCAAAATTGGATTTTTCTTGATTTTTGACGAAATAACAGGATTAAGAGCCGGCGATCGCCCAGCGCCGTTTCACGATCACGAAGTGGCGCTGCGCGATCGCCCTAGGAGTAAAAAGGTTTCAAATGCTTATAATGAAAGAATCATAAATTTTTGGAGATGTCTATTAGAAAAAAATCAATAACTTAAAATTAAAAACAGTCTTGACCGAGCTATTCTTATGTCCCCTAACCCAGATGTTCTGTTTCAACCACCTGCGTATCCACATCAATTTTCAGCAATGGGATACTTGCGGGGAACTTTTCAGCCAAATTCAACTGAAGAAATCAAACCTTTTATCCGGGGAAAATTTTTGAGCGAGGAAGGAATAGAACTGATTGCATCCATTAAGAAAAGAGCTTGGGAGAAACTAAGAGGGCGGGAAGATTTTCAAGGATGAGAGAGAAGTTATTACGCCCGGTTTCGCTTAAGAACTGGCGAAGACGACCGATCAGAGTGGTGATACCAGGATCGCTGCCAGCAGGGCGGAAGAATCCTTTCACATAATCAAAGCGAATGCCATCAATTTGATAATTCTCGATCCAATACTTGCAGACATCAAAAATGAACTCCCGAACACACCCATTATTAAAATCAAAGTCTTCAAAAAAAGCACTTTCCTCAAATGACCCGATGTAAGGACAATCCTCTTTATTCTGATACAACTGTAGATAGGGAAAGTCTTTTCTTGCATGATTAAAAACACCATCCATAATTACTTGGATGTTCTTTTCATGTAAAGCATCAATTAACAGTTTAAGACTATAAAGTCTATTCACATTAGTCTCTGGACTGTCTCCTTCGCGATCCGTCAATCTTTCGTCAACGGAAAAGAATAGAAATGGCTCATATCCCCAGTTAAATCCTGTTCCAGGTACAGTTGTCCACGGTAAGGGCTGTAAGGCCGTTACACCTAATTCCACTAGATATTTTATATTTTCTGTGACGAGATCGAGCTTATTTTTCCGAGATCGATCTCCTGTAAGATTTTTAGTAAAATCATCAATCATCATCTCGTAAATGATGAGGTTTTGTGGGGAGATGCGGTTAGTAATAGGTTTAACAGAATCGACAAGATTGCCACCAACAACAAAACCAGAATTATCCTCGCCTCCCAATCGAGAACCATATCGGGTACAAGGATCATTTACCCAGCGATCTGTGCCATTTTCAAACTTGACATAAAACTTGTACTGATAAAATCCGTCTTTTTCGAGAGTTGTAGAATAGGTATAAAGAATACCACTGGGATGAGTTTCTGCTGTCATCTTCGGGGCTTGTTTTTCGTCCCAGCCACCAGCATTAAAAGTGCCAGGAATATAGATCTCTTTAATCTTAGGAAGACCTCCCCGACCATACTGCAAAATCTCTTTTGAAGTATCAGGAAAAAAGAGTTTGAACGTAACGCTGCGAGTAGAATGCTCGACAATGGGTCCAAATAGTTCGTACATAATAAACTTCTCCTAGAGGATGTTTGAAAATGGCTTAAGACTTTCAGCCTCACTATTCTTTTCCGATTTTAGGACAAAAACTTCCCAAAACTCAACGAGAATTCAATGGTTTCAACGTATGTGATCTGATATTTCATTAATCTTGCCCCAACCCCTAAACCAAGCGCGGTCTAATTATGAGCGACAATTGGCAGAATACCAGCAGCGTTTGGGTGATAGGGAGTTTCAGGTGGCACAGGTTAAAGCCAAACTTCAGGATGTTGCTGAGAGCTTTGACGCTATCTCCACGTAAAGCCGCTTTGTGCATTGTCCCTTCTCACTTGCAATAGAGAATCTGGGTATGACGACTGTCTCCTCGCTCAGTATCGTGATAGTGCCGAGTCTTCCAAATGAGCTTGACCACGTAGGCGCAAACGGGGTCACTTGCTACATTCACCGTGAAACCTGCTGGGGTACTCTCCCCACCTCGGAAGAAGAAACTCCCGCTAAAGCTTCCGTTGGGAAGGGGTGGGGCATTGTGGACAATCCCACTGTTGTTTTCAACTGTGACCTTAAAGTAGCTTAGGTGTGGGTGATCTATGGTATAGAGGATATGGATATTGTTGGTGACCTTGTTGCATAGATCCCCTGCCAGTTCTGTCAGGTGCAAGGCATACTTGACCGGTGAATTATCAATGACAAGGGCATCGAGCGTCTTATTGTTGGAGATGTTATCCACCGCCTGATCGAAGTCATATACCTGAAAGCGCAACTTGAACCGACGAATGGGTGCCCGTTCCGCGTCCGGCACCGCCGTGCCTGCCGCAGCCAATCCCAGATAGTCGAGAAGATCGTGGGGTGCGGGGGTATAAGTGAGAGAATTCATCCTCATCAACAAATAGTCCCCGACAAAATTGTCTTCAGTGATCGCGATATCAGCAGTTGTCCCGTCGTACATATTGACCTTAACAAGCTTACCGAGCAGGGTAATGCAGCCATCTCCATCGAGATCGGCAGTTTTATATTTGACGGGTGCCGAACGTGGATCGCCAAAGGCATCACTGTAATAGATATACCCGACCGTGGAGTCGCAAATCAATTTCACAGGGATGAGATCAGCGTCCGCGGGTGGGATGTTCGGCATCACGGCTGGGTCTTCAGCACCCGGCCACTGCCAGGCACCAATCAAGAAACGGTATTTGAGGGCTTTCCCATTGGCAACATTCTTGAGCGGCATATTGCCATGTAGATCGACACAATCATGCATCACCACTGAATTGCTGCCAGCATAGCCTTCCGTTGAAAAGTCGGTGTCAACCTCAAACTCCTCGACCCTTTCCCAATGGGGGATTTCATCGGCACCCGGTGGTATGAGTTCTGCACATAGCTCAACACAGGCACAGTGGCCAACATTTTCTCGACCGGATTGTTACAGATTCATCCGCTTGAAGAAGTAGGGCGTGCCAAGGAACTGTTGCAAGGCAAACGACCTGATGAGATTGAGTTAGCTTACACCTTCCTAGAGTTTTTACGCATTCAGGCAATGGCAGGAGAGCGACTTTATGTCCAACTGGATCTAGTTGCACGAGAACAGCTTTGCTCTAATCCCGACCGTTTCTTTGCCGATGAGTTGCCACGAGAGGGGGCGGATTATCTACTGTCAGACCTTGTCTCACCTCTGATTATTGAGGCTGACGGGACAGTGGTGCCAGTTCAGCATGGGTTTTCCCGCAAGTATGCTTTAGGAAACCTTCAACAAGCACCGTTGCGCGAACTAGCTGCTCGTTGGAAACAGGAACGTTACCAACCATTTCGTGACCTTTGCCGGCGTGTCTTTGAGGGGATAACGACAGCCGACGGACTCCCTTTGACCAATTGGTATGACGCGATTACCTGTAGCAGCCAGCAATAAGAAACCGGACTCATAGAGTCTTTTCCTTGAGGTAGGCTATCTCCTGCTTTTTGGTCGCTATTTCGCTTTCAACAGAAGATATTGCTGCTTTAGCCTTCTCTCCCTCAGCTTCATGCTCTAGGTAACTGGTAGGGGGCAAGGCTTTGACGGCTGGTACAGGTTGAGGTGGCGTTAATACCCACATTCCGCACGTCAAACTGTATAAATTCAGATTACGAGGTGAGAGGTTGAACAGTGATTGACTACGACAAGAAATACTCAGTGATTAGTTCTCTAGCTTATCAAGAGAACTCAGATAAATTAGTAGAAAAATGAGCAACGTTTAAGGGATAATTAAATTCAGTTTTTAATTTAATTTTGGAAATGATATTTTCAGAAGATATACAAGTTCAAACCATTAATCATTTAGGATTAATTGCTGGAGTTATAGATGAAATTGGCATTGAAGAAATTATTAATGATGCCCTCGGTATTGACGAGAGGGAAATCGTGACAGCAGGTCAAATAGTCAAAGCAATTATTCTGAACGGATTAGGATTTATTTCTCGACCTCTTTATCTATTTCCACAGTTTTTTAAAGACAAAGCCACAGAACATTTAATCGGAAAAGGAATACTACCTGAGCATTTGAACGATGATAGAATTGGAAGAATAATGGATAAACTTTATGAAAAAGGATTATCTTCATTATTTTTAATTATTGCTTTAGCCACAGTAAAAAAATATAATATCAACATCAATTTTTCCCATTTAGATTCAACTTCTTTTGCGGTAGAGGGGAAATATAGTCAGGAAAAAATCACCAAAAATTTGGTGAAAGAAAATGCAGAATTAGAGTTAATTAATCAAATTCCAATTAAAATAATTAAAGGTTATTCTCGTGACCATAGACCAGATTTAAAACAATTTATTTTGGATTTAATTGTGAGTGGTGATGGTGATATTCCTTTATTTTTAAGAGTAGCAGATGGCAATGAAAATGATAGAGCAGTTTTCGGCAAAATAGCTTCTGAATACAAATCAATGATAGATTTTGAGACGATGATAGTAGGTGATAGTGCCTTATATACAGAAAATAACCTGAAATTAATGAGTGGAATAGAATGGTTATCGAGAGTTCCATTATCAATAAAAGATGCCCTCAATTTAGTTTCAGAACTGGGTGAATCTGATTTTACTCCCAGCAGTTTAGAAGGATATTCATGGTGCGAAGTGAAAAATAATTATGCAGAAATTGAGCAAAGATGGTTAGTAATAGAAAGTGAAAAAAGAAAGAAATCAGAATCTCGAAAAGCTGAGAAAAAAAATAGAGAAAGAAAAAGAAAAAGCAGAAAAAACATTAACAAAGTTGATGAAAGAAGAATTTAGCTCATCAGAAGTAGCAGAGGAAATAGTTTTAAGACTGAATAAGACTTTAAAATATCATGAAATAACCGAGATAAAAATTAGAGAAAATGAGTTAAAAAAGCAGCAAAAAAAATCTAAAAAGAAAGAAGAAAAATTAGGAAAAACTCATCAAGTTACGGCTGTTTTAAAATCAGATTTAACGAAAATAGCCGAATTAGAAAAAAGAGCGGGAAGATTTGTCTTAGCCACGAATAGATTAGATAAAAGTAAATTTAGTTCCGATGAGATTCTAATTAAATATAAAGAACAACAAGCCGCAGAAAGAGGTTTTAGTTTTCTGAAAGATCCATTATTTTTTGCAGATAGTGTGTTTTTAAAAACCCCAAAAAGAATCGAAACAATGGCAATGTTGATGGGGTTATGCCTGTTGGTATATTCTTTGGGGCAAAGAGAAGTGCGTCGCTTATTAGAGGAGAGAAAAACGGGGATAAAAAATCAGCTAGGAAAACTAACGGAACGTCCAACGTTAAGATGGATATTTCAATGTTTTCAGGGGATTCATTTAGTAATAAATCAAGGAATAAAACAGATAGTAAATCTAACAAATGAACGAAAACTGATTTTAAATTTTTTCCCGATTTCTTGTCATAATTATTATATTTTATCTGGATAACTTATGGGATTTAAGAGTCTAAACATTCTCAATTATAATACCATAAATAAAGAAGAGAAAACTGATAGATTTGCTCTGTTTATTTATTCTCATTAAAGGTGAAGTTATTGACAATGAGATTTTAATTTGAGCAAAGTTCGCGAGTACAAAACGCGAACAAAGAAGATATTGAGTATTATTACTTATATTTTGTCCAAAATAAGTTGCTTGGTTTTAATATTTTTATCATCTTACAAAGTGACGTGCGGAATGTGGGTTATCAACACTTCTCTCCACAGCGCAACCTCTTGAGACTGCAGGGGAGCAGGAGAGCAGGGAAGCAGAGGAGAAAGTTCTCTCAAAACTCTCCTCTGCCCCTCAACCCCTCAGCTCCTCTGCCCCTCAACCCCTCAGCTCCTCAATACCTCAACCCCTCAGCCCCTCAGCTCTACCCAAGGAAAGACCAACGGGTTTTGACCGCACCTCCCATCACCAGCACCATCAGCACCCCAGCAGTTTAGACTCAAACATAGATAAGCAAAGGGATCTAGCTGCTGATAAAATCCCAGCAGCACCATCAGCACAGGCACCAGCAACTGCCGATTTAAAACCAGTTCCTTCTTTAGGAGAATTGAAAGCCTTATTATTAGCTTGTCAGACTTTGGTTGAACTCAAAGCCCTCAAAAAAACTCACGGACAGGGATTCATTGATGCCTACTGTTGTTTAAACTCCGAGGAACAATTCCAAGTTGATGCTATTTGTGCCACGGCAGTCCCCTATCAGGTCTATAAGTACACAGGTGAAACCATTAAGCAAAACGGTCAGACCTTAAAAACAGGAACATTAGTTTACCTTGACCCCAATGCGTCTATCCACAAGGGAGCACTTACATTACCAGTCTGGCTGTTGCAGGGCTTGGAGTTGGGATGGCGTCAGGCTTTGTCCGTCAGTCGAAACTGCCTCATGGCCATGGAAAAAGCGGTGACTGAGGTAATAGAGGGAGAAACTGGAAACTCGTTTAGTTTTTGAATTCTGAATTTTGAATTTTGAATTGGAGCGAAGGGACTTATTATGCC
>CAVVOP010000001.1:0-34104 GCA_963749915.1 uncultured cyanobacterium | reverse complement strand
TAATTAGCGTGATAGCCACTAGATATAGTGTTAGGTTAAGGCAAATTTTTCATAGCCATTGATGTCCAGTGTCAGTCTTTGAAATATGTGAGCCACATCAAATATGCCATAGCATCGACGCTTGAGAACCTTTACCCGGTTGTTAAAACCTTCGACAAAGCCGCTGGTTAGCCTTTCTACAAAGTAATTGCTGATCTTGTCCAGCCAAGTCTCAACGGTTCCCAGAAAGCTTTTAAATTCATGAATGTTGCTCTTAACTACCCGCTGACACCATGCCTGAATCGCATCTTTCCCCTCCCCTTTCGTGTAGTTTCTCTCAAAAATGTCGGTCAACTCCTCTCGCAGAATATATGCCTGTTTGAGCCGAGGTGAGTAGCTGAACAGCCGCTCAAGAAGCTGTTTCTCTTCATTCTTGAGCTTCGCCGGACATTTACGGAATGGCCACATCGCTCCCTTAATCTGCTCATACTCATCCTCAGACAATTCTCGTTTCAGAACTTTGAGCTCCTGTTTTCGAACCTGATCAGCACAGTCTCGATAAGCTTGGGCCACATGGTAGCGATCGATGACGATCTTGACTTCGGGTAGTTGCTCTTGGGCTGCATTCACGAATCCTTGGTACATATCTGTGCAGATACTTTTGACTGTTTTTTGAAGTCGAGGAGGAATAGAAGCCAAGAAGTTGGCGACAGTCTCTTTTTTACGGTCACTCAGGACAGCTAAGACTTCAACACCTTTGGGGATTAAAGGTACTGTTACGAGTACTACATAGTCTCTATGACCCCGCTTGAGTGCGATCTCGTCGATACCTACTACCTCAATTTCTTCCCACTCATCCCAGTTCACTTTAGTCGTGACCCAGCGGTTGAGTACGCCAGCAACAGTCTCATCAGTCAGCTCCAGTTTTCTCGCTACATCTGCAACAGTGGAGTTAATGAATGAGCATTTTTAGTAACCACTGTTCATAGGGCTTAGTGTTAGGACTGCGTAGCTCATGCCAACTGAGCCGTTGGGTTGTGGTTGGTTGACCGTCGCAGTGATGACATTGATAGCGTTTTGGTCGTAACTCAATCATAACTGGTGTCTCAAACAGCGGTAAATGTCGAAGTTGGATGGGCTGGTCCCAGCCATGAAAGTGGTTGATTTGGCGACCACATCGATGACATGTAGTACCGTGAAGGGTACTCTCGATGCGAATCAGCCAATGACCTTTGCTAGTCTTGGAAACGTCTAAAATCCTAACGTCTGGCAAATCGAGAGGAATGTGAATATAGTTATCCATATTGAGTTGACCTTTGAGTTCCTATCTCAATCATCTCACAATAGTTATTTCTCTGTGACCAAACTAGATATGGTGGTTAAGCACGGCAATTCCAAGAGAGCCAAAAAAATTAATCAAAAATAGATGATAAAAATTATATAATTATCTTTTCACCCAAATTATTAGTATAAAAGAATTAGAAAAGGGATAAAGTTAAATCAAGATTACCTTAAATAAAGATGACAACCTACGAAAACTCTAATGTAACAGCCACTATTAAAATGATTAGTCAGGAAAAAGATAGCCGAGAAATTCCTGCACCGATTTTGGCACGAACATTAACAGGTTTTCAACAAATAGTTTATTTACTCGCCGCTTCTTTAGAAAATAAAAATATCGGACAACGTTTTCGTATTTCTAATGATTTACAACAACTTTATACTTTAAAATGTCAGATTCCTCAACTCGGAAGTTATGCTGTACCCGTTTTTTTTGAAGCTAATCTCAATAGTCAAACTTCAGTTTTTACTGATTATCAAAAAGTTGTTAATAATTTAGAAATTATCTTAACCAACTTAGCTAATAATAGTTTAGATAATATTAGAGAAATTTTACCCGATTCTAAAATTAGAAACAGAGTTTTAACTGAATTTAGAAAGTTTATTCCTAAAGCTGGGGAAGGCTGGATTTTAGGATTTAATAGTCAAGATAAACCTGATATTTTAGTTAGTGAAAATGTTAATAGTTATATTGATAATTGGTTAAATGTTGATATTTCTGAAGAAGAAATAATGACAGTTACGGGTGACTTAATTAGGATTGACTTCGATAAACGTACTGTGGTAATTAAATATCAACAAACTCATCAAGAAATTGAATGTATATATATAGAAGAATTAGAAGATAGTTTAATCGAAAATCGCCGTCAATTGATTCAATTTACTGGTAAATTTACTTTAGATAGTGAAGGGCATCCTATTAAATTAACCGATGTTAATCGTATTGAACCTGTGGATTTATCTTCTATTTTACTTAAAGAAGTTAGTTATCAAAATACTAAATTAAGACTAAAAAATCCATTGATGTTAACACCTTATATGGATGAAGAAAGCAGTCAATTATTTATAGTTGAAGATGTGAATATTAATCTTTATGTTTTTGCTTATACTAGAGAAGATTTAATCCATGAAATTAATGAACAAATTGTCATCATGTGGAATGAATATATTAAAGATAATATAGAAAAATTAGCGGAAGATGCCCTTGAGTTAAGACAAGTTTTATTAGAGACATTTGAGGAGATTAATTAATGCCTAGAGATAAAAGTCAAGTAGAAAAAGGGCTATTAAATAAAGGTTTTCAAATTAACGAAACTCATCATCATTATTTTATTTATTATACTCAAGAAGGCAAAAAAACTACTGTAAAAACTAAAACCAGTCATACCAAGAAAATGAAAACTATATCAAATGATTTATTATCACAAATGGCTAAACAATGTGGGTTAACTAAAAGTGATTTCTTAGACTTAATTGATTGCCCCTTAACTCGATATAAATATGAAAAAATCTTGAAAGATAGAGATATTTTGAAATAGCTTACTCATTTACATATTTTTTTATTTTATTCTTCCATTATTTTACCATAATGTCAGGTATTGAATAATTATTCAAACAAATTCTTTTATTCCTTAAATTGCCAATTTTTAGCATCACAATAAGACTGTAAATCACAATCTTTACATAGTTTTATCGGACGCTCTTTAATACTAAAATCTTTATTTTCGATTCTATTTACTACGTTATCAAAAGTTTGAATAGTTGTATTAATTAACTGGGGATTTACCTCAAAACTAATATAGGGATTGCCATTATCAACGCTAGTATAATAAAGATGAGTTTTACTAACTTTTAACCCTGTTCTTTTTTCGACAATATGAGCATAAACTTCTAATTGACGGCGATAACGATTAATTTTTTCTTTATCTTTCCTATTATTAATATCTGGTTTTTTCTCTGATTTAAAGTCCAGAATTTCGATGGTGTTATTTATCCCTTCAATTAAGTCAACACTACCACTTAAAATATATTCATCCTTAACCAAAGAAACATCAACTTCAGCCTCTTTAATACTAGTCCAATTATGATTACGCCGCTGATAATAATTAATTACCTGTTGCAGGGCAATTTGCTTAACCACAGGGGCTAAATAGACTCTTTCTCGTTTAGTTAAATAAGCATAATTAGTATCAAACCAATTGCTAATTTTTTCTACCGATAACTTACCTTCTTCCCCTCTTAAAACAGTATTATGAATATCCTCAATAGTTTGATGTACTAAAGTACCAAATAAAATCGGACTGGTGCGCACAGGAGCAAATTCTAACTCCTTAAAAAAGCGATATTGTTCGGCACAATTTTCATATAAAGTTAGGTGAGATGTAAAAGAATATTCTCTTTTAATATTGACATCTTTGACCTTTTCTAAAGATATTTGATTGAAAGATACAGAAGGCGATCTCCAATTAGGAATACTCTCAAAATATTCGGTGAAATATTTAGAAGGTGTTTTCCCTCTTCCTTGCTTTTCTAGACAAGTTAAAACTAATAAATTTTGACTGCGGGAATAAGCAGTATAAAAAAGACGATAAAAATCAAAATTCTTAATTTCTTCTAGAGGTTCAAAAGGTGGACGATGATAGTAATTATGTTCTAAAATCACTCCTAAATCTGTACTTTGACGACGGGGTACAGAATTTAAAGAGCCAACTATCACCACAGGAAATTCTAGCCCTTTTGATTGGTGAATAGTTAAGAAAGAAACACAACCACTAGGGGCATATTCAGCCTCATCTTCATATTCATCAATACCACCGTCTTTTAAAAAACGGAAAAATTGATTAAATAATTTTTGCAGGTAGCTATCTAAATATTTAGGAGAAAAAACGTTAATATTATTGAGGTATTCAAACTTAGCTAATAGCTGAGAAAAAATAGCTAAATTTCGCATCGATCGACTATTAGTAATACCTTTTTTTAGTAAGAGCTTTTCGTCTAAATAATGACTAAATAAAGGAAACTGTAAAAGCTGATAAAATAACCCAGAAAAAGCATAATTAGTATTTTCAATTAAAGTTAAATGTTTCTTCGCTGACTGTTTACACCACTTCAATAAATCCTCATTTTCAGGTTTGCGTAACTCATTAGCAAATAGTCGAAAACAATCATTATCGTAATAATCCCATATATCTAAATGAACATCATCATCCCATTTTCTAATAGTAGGAAATTGAGGAAATAAAAAGATTAAAGCACCTAGTATTAACCTGATTTCTTCTCTGTCAAAAAATTGATTTGAGCGAGGGGAGTAAACACTAATACCATTATCTTCTAAGAATTTTGCTAATCCTATTACTTGGTCATTTTTTACCGAGCGAAATAAAAATGCTACTTGATTCCAGTCGGTTAAATTACCTTTATCTCTTAACTCCAATAAAAAAGCTAATATTTCCTCATGCCAATCAACGGCACTTAAACCAGATACTTTTATGACTGTAGGTATCTCAGGGAAATCATCAGAGCGAGGCTTTATTTGTTTATCATAGCGATAAGATTGATTTTGAATTATCCAGTCAGGGGATCTCATCCAGCTATTATAGAAACGGATTATTTCAGGATGAGAGCGATAATTAATCGTTAATTCTACCTGTTGACAAGCACCTTCAGGAAATTTATTTTTAAATTCGAGAATGTTTCTGATAGTCGCACCTCTGAAACGATATAAACCTTGGTCATCATCTCCCACTACGCATAAGTTCGGATTATCTCCAGTCAGTAGAGTTAAAATCATTTCTTGGATGGTAAGCTAAGACGCATTTAACTTACATTTACTAATTCACCCTTATTCTTGATTTTTTTGCTCCAATTAATCACTAAACCTCCTTCATTTAATAATTGATTCACTGTTTTTGCTAATTGTTCTTTATTTTCAAAATCTCGATGAGCTATAAATTCTTTAGCCGAATGCCATACTAATTCTATTAAGTTATAATCTGGACTATATACTGGTAAATACTCTAATCTTATATTTGATAAATTTGTTTCTATTCTTTCTATTATTTCTTTCTTTTTATGGAAACTCGCATTATCTAAAATTATTATTATTTTTGGTCCTTTTTTTTCAAAATCTTTTTCATTATTTCCCTTACTTATCCATTCTTTTTTTACTTCTTCTTTTAACTTTTCTATTTTCTCATAAAATGTTTCTGAGTTCCCTTTCTCTATCATAAAGCACAGTCTTTTTTTATCTGAATATCTTAAGCCTCCCATGATATTTACTCTTCCTCTTCTTCTTTGTCCCTTGATTTTTTTTCTCTTTCCTTTTTTTGTCCATGTTTTTCTTCTTATTACCCTTAAACTAAAACCACACTCATCCCAAAACCATATCTGGAGTAATTCCTGATTTTCTTTACTTATTTTTATATAATCTTCTAATTTTTCTTTAAATGCCTTTCTTTCTTCTTTATTTTGCTTATCTTCCAAACTATATTTTCCCCAAATATAACTATACTTTTTTCTTTTTAATATTCTCGCTATTTGTGATTTACTTAATTTAATTCCTGTTTCTTTTTCGAGATGTTCTGACAATCTTTTCCCTGTCCATCGCCCAAATTCATATCCTAAATCTTCGGGGGTCGTGTCCACCACTTCTAACAATATTTCGATATATTTATCCGTTGCTTTTATCTGATTTCCTTTTCTTCTTTTATCTTGTAATGAATCTACATTATTAGGATTACCATGCACTGCCCAATACGCTACTGTTTTTGTGGAACAACCTAAAAAATCTGCTATTTGTTGATAATTTTTGCCATCATTTTCTAATAAAAATATCAAAATCCTTTGCCTAACTTCTGATCTATTTTCCGTTTTTAAGGAATTTTGGAGATATTTTTTTTCTTCATCCGACAAAAAGTTTTTAATAGGCATGGATTTTCATCTTAATATTTTCTGACTTAAATTATATCCTAGATTGATGCGTCTTAGCTTATCACTAAAAAAAACAACACAGAGAGGTATTGAAAAAATGTCTCTAGCAACTTATGGAGTATTGAAATGTCGGGCTTTGGAGCGCCAAATCAATCCCGCGACCGATCCTTCGCCCCACTATCAAGTCTTGGTGAGCGATGGGCAGAAAAAACACCGCATCGCCATCAACGTCAAATCCCAAGAAAGCCCCTCAGATTTACTGTACCTAGTCAATGATGCCTTTCAGCACCCAATCTTAAATCAGTTGGTGGACTTCAGTCAGGGATTCCACCAACTGGAAAGCCAACCCGGAGGTGTCGCTCTGGACTTTATTCGCGGGAATTTGTTCCGCCCCGAAGACATGAAGCCACTGCCCCCGGACGTTCCCGGACCGGAAAATGACAAAAGAGGGCTATTTGACCTGCTGTCACGATTTCCCTCTCGTCAATACCGAGGGCATCATTAATAATTTCTTCAATACCAATTTCATCTATAATTCCAGCAATTAATCCTAAATGATTAATGGTTTGAACTTGTATATCTTCTGAAAATATCATTTCCAAAATTAAATTAAAAACTGAATTTAATTATCCCTTAAACGTTGCTCATTTTTCTACTAATTTATCTGAGTTCTCTTTATAAACTAGAGAACTAATCACTGAGTATTTCTTGTCGTAGTCAATCACTGTTCAACCTCTCACCTCGTAATCTGAATTTATACAGTTTGACGTGCGGAATGTGGGTTGGTAAGTCCAGAGAAGTTATCGGCGATCGCACTATAAGTAAGCGATCGCCGATCTTGTAGGGTGCGTTCCTTACTGTAACTTCTTTTGCTCAGTGCGATCGTCTGTGGATGGGGTTGGGTTGCACTTCTTTAGATCAAGTCATTGCATGATAACCGTTAAACCATTAAAATAAAAGAAGTTAACATCCAAATAGATAGTAAATTGATTATTTCTTTTGGAAATCAGGGTACTGCCGACTTATTTAATGGAGTTGAAAGTCGAGAAGCCAGAAAAATTCCCTCCCAAATCAGCAAAACAGCCCTGAAAAAATTAGATATATTGAATGCTGCCGAACAATTAGATGAATTAAAAGTTCCACCAGGCAACCGCTTAGAGGCACTCAAAGGTAACCTGAAAGGATTTTACAGCATTCGGATAAACAGTCAGTGGCGGATTATTTTTCAATGGGATAACGGCAAAGTTACCCAAGTTCAAATTATTGACTACCACAATTAAGTAACAAGATGATACCAACTAATCGTATACCAACCCATCCTGGAGTGATTCTCTTAGAAGAATTTCTTGAACCGATGAATATCACTCAAGTCGCATTAGCTAATCATTTGAATATTCCAGTACAACGGATTAATGAAATTATTAAAGGCAAACGAGGGATTACTCCTGAAACTGCATGGTTACTAGCTCAAGCCTTTAATACTACTCCTCAATTCTGGATGAATTTGCAGACTAATTATGATTTAGCATTGAATAGACCCAAAGAAATTAAACAAGCGATAATGGCATGATTTGGCGTAGCCTGTAGCTAGTGGGTTAAGTGCGATCGCGGATCTTGTAGGGATTGAGCCGAGATCCGAACGAAAAAGTGCAAGATCCCATTCAAAGCCTTACTGGTTATGACTTTGGGTAATACTACAATCCTCAGCGATTAACCGAGAACTCTCAACCAATTTACGACGTTTCAGCCAATAATCTTGATAGAGGAAACTAGACTTAAAAATCTGATTAAATTGAAAGTCAGTCTAGACAAGGCTTTTACCATAATACAGACATTAATAAACTCTGAAACCAAGATATAGCAATACTTTAGACCCTATCTTGCACTTTTTTACATCTATCTCGGCTCAATCCCTATATCAACAGAGAAAATCAGAACATGAAATCAAACTCAATGAGCTTAATAATCAAATTAGTTTAGCCCATGAAAAATTACAAAGCCTCAGTAATTCCACTAGCCCTTATTCTGGCATCGTCCGTCGGATTAAATTACTCAGCCAAAGCCCAGACGGAACAATCAACGCCGAACTCTCCCTCATGGTTAGAAACCACAATTCAGAACTCGGAACTCGGAACCAATGAGAATTCACAAAATGATTCCTCATTCATAACTCATAATTCATCATTCATAATTCCCCCCTCATTCATAATTCCCCCATCATTAATCTGTCCTTCCCCCGTCCTCAACTGCCATGATTATTTGACCCAGAGGGCGATCGCATCTAGCCTTTTAATTGCTAATCTGGAGGATAAAATTACTAATACAGGAGAACAGATAAACTACTTAGAGGAGAAGATTCGATATTATCAATCACGGAACTGGACTAATTTTATTACTTTAGAACCAGTTAAGTTAATTCAGAATCTTTTTGGTGGTGGTGATGTGCAAAGAAATCAACTTACTATTACTGATATTGAGACTAAAATTAATCAGCTTAAGGATAATCAGGATAGGCTAGAAAATCAGTTAATTATTGAGAAGGATAATATTAAAAATGAAGTGGCGATCGCTCTCTTAAACCTTGAAGAAAGTAGGGAAAGGATTAAATTAATTAATCAGAAAATAGCTAAAGTAAAATTACAATCTCAAGTATTCCTCATCAAATATAGTAATGGAGAGGGAACGACAAATCAGTATTTAAACTATCAGGAAAATATTGATAAACTTGATTTTGATTTACTTCAAGCTACTAATGATTATAAACAGAATGTATCTAAATTAATGTTGTTAATTGAGTGAGCAATTGCTTTTTCTATTATCCCTTATTATCAAATAATAAATGATGAATGCTGAATTTATTCATAACTCATCATTTAGATGGGCCGACCAACTCTTCAGTATTCACCTACCAAGCTGAGCGACCCAGTTTATTTTCGGATAGAGTCACCTCATATCGCAGGAGCAGGTTCTGGACTTTTCTTAGGCACGCCCGGAAGATTCCCATCCACCAGTTCTGGCAGAGAAAAGCTCTCGCCGCCGCAACCACACGCAACCCGATATTGTTATTGATATTGTCGGGATTGTTGTTGTTACGGATAGCACAACGGCAGTTTTCTGAGTTGTTGTTCCAGCTACCACCGCGCAGCATCTAACAGTGCCTACCCCTTCTTCCCTCTCTCGTCAAAATCAAGAGAAGAGAATATCTGTTGCCTCAATCGCCAGGTATCACCATGTTTAAGATGTGCTTCCCAGCTTTGAAGAGAACGATTTACATCCTCTAAGCTAATCTTACCTTGATGGTATTCCTGTTGCAATCTTTTTAGTCTTTTTCTTGCTCTTTTCAAGTTTTCGCTTCTGACTCTTATGCGATCGCTAAAAATGCAAAATCCTAAAAAGTTGGCTCCTTTTTTGGTTTCAAATAGTTGGCTTTTACGGGGATGAATTTTCAGCCTTAATCTTGCTAAGTATTCTTCTATTGCTTGTCTTGCTTCTTGTAAAAACTCATGGTCATTGGAGAATAAAGAAAAATCATCAACGTATCTCAGGTATTTAGAAAGCCTCAATTTTTCTTTAACAAAATGATCCAAAGGAGATAAAAAAATGTTCCCCATCCACTGGCTGGTTAAATTACCGATAGGAAGACCTTTTTGGTGCTGAATTGGTGCTAATAAGTCATCCCCAGGAAAATGGTCAATTACCCGAATCTGCTCATTACTATTGTCAATGATCGTATCAATTAACCAAAGGGTATCTTGACATTTAATTTTACGCCTGATAACTTGTTTGAGAATCTGATGGTCAATGCTGGGAAAATACTTCTTGATATCACACTGGAGAATATATTGACTGGAGCGAGCAAAATCAATAAATCTTCTTAAGGCTTTATGAGTACCAAAACCTTCCCGATTAGCGTAGCTGTCATTAATAAATGTCTTCTCAAAAATAGGAGCAATGATATTACACAAGGCATGATGGACAACCCGATCTCGGTAAGGAGCAGCAGAAATCATTCTCGGTTTTGGCTCTTTAATCTCAAAAGTTTTGTATTTTCCTGGCTGATAAGTTTTGGTTTCTAACTCAGTTTTAATTTTCTCTAATTCCTGCTCCAAATGATAGTTAAATCTCAACACATTTTCTCGAAACCGCTTGCCTTTTTGAGCTTTTCTGGCGGCGGAAATGAGGTTGGCATAATCGGTTATTTGCCCGTAAAGATTGCCATAACGTTTCATGGTGATTTGGGATTATTAACAATGAAAATATAATATTTCTGACCTTTGCCCGTTCCCTGTTCCCCATTCCCTATCCTCACGAATAATTCTTAAACTAAACTGAGGTTGATTATTTTTCTCGTTGTTTTTGGGTTTTAATCCAGCCTCCTAATTCTTGACCAATGGAGTTGATTTGTTGATTGGCATATTCATAACGATTGGTGGCCATCAGTCTGAAATCAAGCAACAGGCGAGTTTGATAGCGTAAGATTTGTAATCTTCCGTTTAAAGGTTCGAGATAAACTAATTTTTGCTGAGTATATTGTGCCATAATTAGGCTGTCTAAAAGATTGTATAGTTCCGTAATCATGCGCTCGCCCAAGAGAAATTTATGATTTCTCGGTAATTTGTTCAAAATTGGTACATACCACTTGATTAAATCGTAAGTTTTTTGAATAATAGAAAGGTCTTTCATCTTCAAAAAAAAGCTTAGTTTGCTTATAGAAATCGACAAAAATGCTCGCTTCGCTCGCTAAAAAAGAATAAAAAATAAAGAGTAAAGAGTAAAAGGGTAAGAGTGAAAAGGGAAAATTAAGTCCTCGCCGCCGCAACCACACGCAACCCGATATTGAGATTGATATTGTCGGGAACGACGTCGTAACGGATAGCACAACGGCAGTAGTCCTGAGTGGTCGTTCCAGCTACCACCGCGCAGCACTCTTTCTTGATTCTCTTTCTTACTAAAAAACCCCATTCTTCTCAGCCATGGTTTTCCATCTTCTGGTGCTCCCTCATAGTTATCATGCCAATGGTCAGCACACCATTCCCAGACATTTCCGTGCATATCGTATAATCCAAAGCTATTCGCCACTTGAAATCTGCCTACAGGGGTCGTCTTACCGCGAGCTGATTTTATATAATTCGCTAAATCTGGTGTAATCGTCTCACCAAAGTGAAAGGGTGTGGTAGTTCCTGCCCGGCAGGCATATTCCCACTCCGCTTCGCTGGGGAGTCGATACTCTCTTCCTGTTGCTCGGGAAAGTCGCTGACAGAATTCGATCGCATCATACCAAGAAATACATTCCACTGGCAGGTCATCACCTTTATAATATGATGGCTCTGAGACAAGTTCACGTTCGATTTCTGGCAGAGAAGCAACTGCTCGCCACGGGGCTTGAGTTACCGGATACTTGCCTATAAGAAAAGGAGAAACCTTCACCTTATGTTGCGGGTACTCATTCTTATATGAACCTTCTTCTCCTTCAGACGCCCCCATCCAAAACTCTCCTCCTGGAATTTCTACCATTTCTAAGCTAATTCCATCTCCCAAATCTTCTACTGCTATTGATGGAGATTCTATGATACTCAGAGAGACATTCCCTTTACCATCAGTCTCTGCCATCCACATAGGGACGTCCTCTCCCCACTGCTTCACTAACCAAGATGCTGCCAGCCTTACCTTCGCTTCTTTACTTTCGTCTTCCATAAAACTGCGCAATTTATCTTTAGTTAAGTATGATTTGACTTTTGCCTCCTCCTCTAATTTCTGATAGTCAAAAGTATCAATTTCTGGACTGGAAAGATAAGAACATAACTGATTATCTCTACAGGCTTCCATAAACTCTTCAGCCAGATTCGACAGTGATACCTTGGTAGCGTATTTTTGTAGCAGTACTTCTGCTTCTGCTAATTTAGAGCCTCCCCACAAATAATCTGGAGACTTCTCTTCCTCTGCGTGTGGTTGCCAATTTTTCGCTTCCTTTTCAATCTCTCGCTGTTTTCTGAGAGGATCCCGACTCTCGTCTAACCAACCGCGCAAATCCTCCCAATGGCGAATCAGAGCTTCGTGAGCTACATCCACCACTACTCCTTCGACAGTAGACTCTTTGCCAACTTTATGGCTGGTAACAATTAATCTTTCTTTTGCCAATTCTCGAATCACTTCATCAATGGCAGATTGACTATATTTAGCAGTGACTAAATCTGTTTTTAACACCCTTCGGCGGGTGTCTTCAGTTTCTTCTCCTAACTGCGTCAAACAGAGGAAGATATGCTTGGCTATATCCTGTTGTTCTGGATTAAATTCCTGGTAAACTTCCCTTGCTCTTTGATTTAGAGTTCCGCCAATGCCACCAAGTTGGGCATAAGTCGAGAGTTTCAACTGATTGTCAGTTCTCTTTTCCCATAATTGAGTCAAAGTGTATTGAAGCAGGGGCAGGCTTCCTGGTGCTCCTTCTACGTCTGTTAACATCTGCTCAATCAATCCTTCCTCTACCCTGAGATTAACTCTTTTTGCCGGACGAGCGATCGCTTCTCTAAGCTGTTCTTGATTCATCGGTGTGACAGAGACTAAATTATCTTGAATCTTTTGCCCCAAACCACTATATTCTTGTTCCAGACATTTGCCAAAGAAATCAGCTCGCATGGCAAGGATGACGCACAATTTTCCTGCTGCTTTCTCTACTGCCCCTAAAAGACAGGCAAAAAATTGTTTTCTTTCGGCTACATTTTTATCCTTACAAAGAGTAAAAACTTCCTCAAACTGATCAACCACAATAACAACTTTCGGAGCTTGAGAAACCTGAACTAATAGCTTTAATCCCTCAGCCCCTTTTTTTAAGAGTTCTTTCGCTTTTCCTAGTTGTTCGGCTCTGTCCACATCAGATAAATCAGAGTTAATGAATGAGCTGGCTAAGTTCTCCATCGGATGTTCTCCAGGAACTAGAATCTGAATTTTCCAATCTCCTGAACCCGATAACTTTCTCCCTTGTTTGAGTTGATGTAATAATCCAGCTCTCATCACTGAAGATTTCCCACTTCCCGATGCTCCCACAATAGCGAGAAAATTACTCTGCCTAACTTTATCTATCAGTTGATCAGTCAGTTGTTCTCGACCATAAAAGTATTTGGGATCTACATCATTGCAATCAAAATACTCCAATCCTTTGTAGGGACAAATATCGCTAGTAACTTGGCTCTCAGTTGTCTGTGGTGAAACTTCCCAAGTGCGAGTTAAGTTAATAGGTTCGCCAAAGTTAGTAAACAAAGGGGTTTGAATTGCACCTTGGAGATGTTTATTGATATAGTCAGTTAAACTGATATTTGTCACCCACTGCTGAGGGCATCGCCTCGGATCAAGTCCTTCTCCCAAGACTTTGGTTAAGACACTGTAGGGACTTCCTAATTCTTCGTAGGCTTTCTGGAACTCTTTGGAGGCAGCAATAAAACATCGATCCCTTGCTTTTCCTAATTCACCCGGATTAGCGTCAGCAAGGTTAAGAACTTCTCCACTGTGACAACAATCAAGCCAGACAATTTGCTTTTTGATGGGACTTTCTTGAAGTAAACGACGTAGCCATTGCAGTGATAAGCCGTAAAATTCTCGTTTAGGGTCAACATCACTGGTTGCTAAAAATCCTTCTGAAATGCCAAGAGTATCACGCAATCCATGCCCAGAAAAATAAAACAGAGCCGTATCGGGAATATTTTTCCCTTCAGGCTTAAATAATTGAACCAATGCTTTCTTTAAAGCAGACAAAGAAACTTTATTCTTCTTGGCAACGTAGGGTTCATTATTTTCCTCATTAATTGCTTCAGGAAGACGGTTAATAATATCGAAGTCGCCATAATCTTTGAGGAGAAGGGCGATCGCTTCGGCATCTTCAGCCGGAGCTTGCAAATTGTTTAAGCCTCGGTAATTATAGCTATTGATACCGACAATTAACGCATCTCGACTCATAGAAACAGGAATTTTATTTATCTGGATGTACTAATAGTCTAAGCTAGAATTATTCAACTACTCAAGAATTTTCGGAAAATGACCAAACTAACTCCCCTCAAATTGGATGACAACACAGTAATTTATATGGAAAGCCAAGAGGGTATAGAACTCGACAGTGTTGACTTAGCTGTTGACGAATCGGAAGAAAAAACAAGGGGTGATTTAGGCAAGGGAAGCAAGGGGATAAAAGAAGATCTAGCCCGTAATTTTCAGTTAGTTGAAGGTACTATTCGAGCCTATACTGATTACACCCTAAATGCTTTTAAAAAAGTTGGCAACGCTAATATTGATAAGGTTACTTTGGAATTTGGCATCAAGGTAGGAGGAAAGGCCGGAATACCTTATGTTACAGAAGGTTCAGCAGACAGTAATCTCAAGATAACAGTTGAGTGCTCATTTCCAGAGAGAGAAAGGGGCTGATTTATTGCCTTTTGTAGAGCGCTCACGCCCCGGTGCGGCTTTGCCGTCCGCCTTCTATATTCATCTGACTTCGCTTAAATACCGCCCGTGCTATCGCACAGGCTTTCGATTAATACTATTATACTACTTAATAAATTATTAAAGATTACTTATACACCGCCCCGCTACGCAAGGCTATGGGAGTCAATATTTACAGGGATAAGAATAGACAATTGACGTGCAGCTTCGCTGTGCCCTTGGCATCGCATTAAGAAGTGGTGACTTCTTTTTTTTATCTTTCTAATAAGTGTATTAAACTTTACATTACTGGTAAAATACTTTAATTTTGGTTCTAGTACTTTACTTAGTAATTTATTTTACCAATACTCTTAAATACACTTAGTAAAACACTAATATTTGAATAATAACAAATCCTGATTCTAAAAGGCATAAAGCCTCATATCTTCTCTTAAAGTACATAGTTACTGAATCAATTAAAAGGCTAGATTAAATTGCTTATAAAAAACTTAATAATTCATTTCCGCACTTCCGCAGTTTTCATGGATAAAATGAAAAAGTATGGAAATTGAAGAGATCATATTATGAATGACATAGAAAATAAAAATACAATAGAAATAATCGAAATAAGTGCGGAAACACATAAACGCATTACGGACGTAACCGAAATAATTGGAGTCAAAAATTCAACTCTTTACAAAGATTTAGAGTTTTTAAAAATTAGCACAATTAAAGATAATGAGAATCTTTCTTGGATTAGTAATGAAGATTTCGAGAGACTTTTGCTATTAAGGAAGCATATAGAAATTAATGGTCGTAGAACAGGATTTGATGAGAAAAAAATGGGTGAATTAGTAACTGTAGAAAATAATGATATTACTACTAATAAAAAAGGAGAAATAAGTAACCAAGAAATCTATGTTACTCCTGAAGATCCCAAAGAGAATATGGACGTAGATAATATTGTTCGTAAGGGTGCTGAATTAAAGGCTCGTGAAATTGCGATGCCTCATTTAGTTGTCAGGGCAATCGCTGACAAATTGGAAGAGCATGAGTTACCGGAAGATTTACAGGAAAAGATTGAGGATGCGAGGGAAGCTTCTAACCCAAAGTTTACGCCGTCGGAGGTGGCGGATTCAATCTTGATGAGCTATCGCCAAAACTTAGCTTAAATGATGAGCAGTTAAGCAAGATAGTTCAACATACTCAAAAACAGAACCAGTTTAATGATTATTGCGGAAACAGGAAGTACTGAATACCTACCAGAATATTTATTCTGTTCCTTGACTGATTATTATTCGTGTGCCATCGCCACCTATAAAGGCAGTGCTAAAAAATTTATTGAAAAGGTAGCTTTTGATTTAAGCATTGATACTACAGAACCTAAATTTAACAATAAGGGAGACTGTACTGGTGAGCGACGACTTACTGTAGATGAATTGAAGGAAGCGATCGCTGAGTCATGTGATGAGGATACTACGATAATTATTCCTTTTGCTAATCGTTTACCAACGTCAATTAGATATTGGTTGGAGGATTTGATGAATATAGGGGTAACTATTTGTGCTGTGGCTAACAATAATCCTTGTAAAGATATTTTCCTTGAGATGCTGGAAATGGAGCTAGATTTACCGAAGGATAAGCAGATTAGGGAGATAATGAAGGATGAAGCACAGAGGTTGGGGTTGAGTTTGAGCGATTGTAAATTAGCTGAGTTGCAATGTTATGTAGGGAAAAATCCCATGCTTGCAAGGAAGGCTATTCAAAATGAGTATCTGGGGCTGAATAAACAAAATCCTCAGCATACCCAATATGTGGTGATTATGCCGATAATTATTGCTATTTTGATGGGTTTTGGAATTGTCAGGTTTATCGGTCTGGGAACAGGGAATAAGTCACTCTATATATTTGGTGGTGTCACACTTGTGGCAGGGATGACTTTAAGGCAGTTAGGTAAAGTTTGTGGAGCGAGGAAGAAACTATAGGATAATATCCTTATAAATAGTGGCTTAAGAGGAGTTTATTTTGTTGATGAAAAAGCAGAATTGGATTGCCGTTTTAACATTGTCTAAATCATCGATAAATAAATAACTAGAAATAAGAGAAGAAGGCTTATTAATACCCGTCATGAAAGCCTTTCCGAGGATATAATATATATAGGAACTATAATATAATGTTGTTGTTGGGGGTTCTTATGAAACGTTGTTGGCTAAATCACTACTTTCCCTAATTTGAGCTTTTCTCTAAGTTGTTTGATTGCAGCAATAGTACTTACTTCAATTCAAGTATTACCTGCACGTAGTCAAATTACACGTAGTCAAATTACGCGTAGTCAAATTAATAGTCTATTCACACCCTATGGTTCTCAACAATTCTTTGAAGCAGGTGAGCAACAATTAGAACAAGAAATCAAACGGCTCCAAATCCCAAGAACCGCATCAGACCAACTTTTACAGTTAGAACGAAAAGACATTACTTTTCAAAAGGTTCCGGCATGGTGTGTTGATTCTGAAGGCCATATAGTTATTATTGATTCAGAAGAATCAGAAGCTATACCTCAAGAACCTATCGTTCTTCCTCCTTGTGACTAGGGTGTTGACTTTGCCCCTGATCCGCGAGAAAAAATTCCTACACTTTTTGCGGGCGATCGCCTGCCTTTGTTTAATATTTTTTAAACAGCAACTTCAAATGCAACTCCTTCTAGGAGAAATTGAGGGAAATTAGCAAGGATAGTGTTTTTCTCGGCTTCTCCTACGAAAATATAAGTACCGGGTTGTTGTAGGTTTTGAAAACGGTAGAAATCTAAGCCTCGATTAGCATCTGCACCATAGGCATAAAAGGCAATCCCTTCTTCGAGAAAATTAGGAAAGTCTTGGCGAATACTTTCACTCTCACCTTCTGAGGCATAAAGATATGTTCCGGGTACTAAACTATTTTGGAAACGATTAAAACGAATTAAATCATCTCCTGGTTGGCTGGCGACACTAAAGGCCCGCCCTTCTTCAATAAAGTTAGAAAAGTTTTGACGTATATTCTCACTTTCTTCTTCGCCAGCAAATAGATAAGTACCTGGTAATTGAGAATTTTGAAAACGGTTAATGGGAGTATTTAACAGAGAATCTTCTTTATACTCTAGTTCCATTGCCCTAGCCATAACTTGAGAGATGGCATCGTTCACGGATGAGGGGCTAAGACCGATCCGCCTTAGATTAATCTCCTCTAATGCTTCTAGCTCCGCCCAACTGAAGTTTCCCTGATAACCTGACAATTGACGAAAGCTAGTAATAATGGCATCGTAAGTTAAATTTACATCCGATAACTCAACAGTTTCTATTCGATTTTGAGGTTGTTGCCAATCAATTAAGAAAACATACTGATTTGAGAGGATGTCACCTATATATAGATGAATGGCGCTGACTTAAGGTTGTTATCATGCCGCAGCTAGCTTTTGTTTAAGAATTGCCCGAGGCTCGTTCATCAGAGGAAAAGCCTTCGGACGTCGTTTTCGTTTTCTGGGCTCATAGCGGTTAGGACGCAGTGGCACTGTTGTTTCCGCAATCATCTTGAGCAGGGATTGACAGAATCTGGGCAAGCGTACTCGACCAGCCTCAGCCAATAGGGAACGAAACTGATTGAAGCTTTGCCGACATCCCTGAACCGATAGTTTTAAGGGAGCTTGGCTACTTTCAGAACCAGCTTGCCACATTAAATAGCGCAGCAAGTTATAGGCCATCAGATGAACATAAATTTCCTTGCGCACCATTTCTGGAGATTGTGCCTTCAGCATCTCCATTCCCAAAGTAGTCTTGATATGGTCGAGATTGATTTCCGCTTGCCACCTCAGCTCATAGAGTTCGGCTAGTTTGGCTTTGGGGTAAGCCTTCGGCTTAAGCAAGGTGGTCACCACCGTGACCGATTTGGTTCGCCATCCTGGTCGCTCAACACAGAAGTGTACCTCTCGCACTTGAAGAGTTGGGGGTAGGGCTTCAAATTCTGACTTATCCATGGCTTTAGGACAACGCTTTGGACGAGTCCAGGTCACAAGATAGTCGTTTTTTCCCAGCCGCTTTGCCTTTTTTAAATCACTGTGACGACTCTGATTTTTCCGAAATACCGCGTCGGCTCCCTGTTGTTGGACTAAGGCCAAGTCCACATAACTGCCATAGGCTCGGTCGGCTAAGGCCACATCTTCAGGCTTCAAGGTGCTGTACCAACTGCGAGCTAAGGTAATTTCCGAGGTATTCAAGGCCGCAATTCTCACCCCAATCGCAGCGGCGGTCGTTAAGGAAAACATCACCACCAGCTTGGCGATAGGAAACCCACACCCCGGTTGTTGATTTTTGTGTTGAGGGTATTCCTTTTGATTGGCTGCGGTATCGGCCATAACCACAGTTGAGCCATCTAGCAGTTTGACGCAACGCCCCTGCCACCTTTGCTCTGCCACAGCTTCAGCCGTTAGAGCTTCTCCTGTATGCTCAAACAACCATTCCAGCATCTTCTCGGGCAAACGCTTACGGGCTTTAGCATAACCACCGGTATTTAGGGAGGGAACCTCTGCTCCTTCAACGGCCAAGCAAGATCGTATTTGTTTAACGGCATTGGCCAAGCTTTTATCTGGATCAAGCACCTGATAGATAAACGCCCAAATCGTTATAATTGGCGTGAACAGACGGTTGCGATATTTGAGTTGTGCCTGGACAATTGCCGCTTCAATCACTTTTTCATTGAGGATATTGGCGAAAGGTTTACCCGTCCGTTCCAAGAGTTTACGTCGGAGAATTTCAACACACTGAAACATGAGTAGTAGTATTTTTTTCTTCTGAGCCAAGGTTATTTTCCTCTGAAGAAGCCAGTTTGACAATTATTCGGCGTTGGCGGCCAGGTAAGCTGCGCCGCCGGCGATCGCAAGCCATTGTAAGCGATCGCCTACCTACATTCTTCAAACGGTGAATGCTTAAGTCAGCGCCATTCTTGTCAGAGTCGCCTCTTCTTCACCATTAGTAACGCTACCGCTAGTTTCTCCAGTGAGTGCGAAGGCAAGCTGACCAGTAGTAATCTCCCAATCGGAAGCCAGGTTAGGATTGGTATTTCGGAATGCTTTAGTAGACTCTGTACCAGGGAGGCTAAAGCTCCACAGCCACTGAGTATTACCAAAAGCTGGTGTCAAAGTATCGTTTTCGGCAATTGCTATCCAAGTTGTTTCTGCCGCCGCTATTTCTAAGGGTGAAATCAAATCGGTTTGGAATTCATAAATCGAACTGCTGAATTGTCCCTGCTCTTGTAGACCAGTATCTTGTACCTGAGCTGACAATATTTGCTGAGAGATGGGGTTAGAGGTTGGAACCCCTGAATTATCAAGATAAAAACTAAGTTCAAAATCTATTGATGTAATACTTGGATTTAAGTCACTGCCATAAAATCCGTACCAATTAATGCCAGTGATAGTAACATCTTCTGAAAAGGTAAATTGGTCTGCCCCTACTTGACCGCCAATGTTACTAAAAAAACCCGTTGCTGAAGCATCTAACTGTTGTTCATAAAATTTTTGTGTCATTGCCCTTACCTCCTTACGAGAGAATTTCTATAGGGTGACCTACGACATACAAGTACGGCTAGAGCTTAATTTTGCCCAACAGATAAACTTGGGGTTTTTTGCACAACCCTCGAAAAAGGGGAATAAGGAATTTTTACTGAGCTGGTCGAGCAGCAACTGACTACAAAGTAATAGTGGTTAACTAAGTCCTAAATTATTCTCCACATGAGGGGCTGCACCATAAGCTTGAGAAAAATGATAACGGGCGATCGCTTACTTTACTACTTTACTTATAGTTAATTGATTCGCTGCTCCAACAATCGGACGTGGGCAAGAGCGTCAGAGCAAAGCGAGCAGTGCCTCCTCACCATGCTTATAAATATACTCCTGTAATATATTTAGAGTAGGAGCATATAGATTTAAAGCCTTAAGAGTGAATTTAGTATCTTCTACATCAAGGAATTTAGGGATTGAACTGCTGATACTTATTTGCTCCTTTTGAATCTCGTAACAGCCAGTCCTATTCCGAAGAGAAAAATTCCCCCCATCGTCGAAGGTTCGGGCACTTCAGCGCTGATAACAGTAACATTTTCGTCTCTTTGCTCACCTGTCCTATAAACGTAATCGAACGCTCCCTCATCACCTTGAAGATGAGCTCGTAAGAACAGCGCACTCCAACGAGCGATCGTCTCGGTTGCTACTTCTTGGGATAAGCTAGGACGAGTTTGATCTCGCTGATTATCCTCATTGGTAATTCCGTAGTGATTTGCTCCGAGTACATTAAGCAAAACTTTGGGTGGATCTTGAATTTGCTTGTAACTCTCCTGAACTTTTTCCGGTGAAATTACTCCGTCAAGAGTTCCAGCTATCAGTCCCGTGGGAATCCCTTGATTAAAAATCGGGGGGGCAGGACTGTTGGGGTCTTGAGAGCCAAACCTGGTGCCATAGAAAATCCCCGCCTTCAGTTCTTCTGGTCGAGTAAACTCTGTAGTGCAGAGAAGAGGAAAACAATCACCCTGAATCGCCCCCAAACCTACTGAACCGCCAAAAGAATGACCTAACAATCCCATCTGATTCACAAGACTCCAAATTCAGCGTCGCATCCCAATTCCTTTAGCTTATGCAACCCTTAGCTGGATCGCCAAGACAAAGTCCCAAAGCTCGTGCCGTATGAACCAGAAAACCATCAGGGTCTACTGGTGAAGCACAAGGAGCTTCTCCGGCTGCTTCTCTTCGTTGCTTTTCCTGTTGCATTTTCTCCATCACCTCTGACAAGGACTTACTGCTCACATTCCCATTTTCCCAGACGACAATTTGGTTGAACTGTTCTTCCGCGATTAAATCCATCGCCTTCACGCCGAACTGGACGGCTAGCAAACGATCAAGGGAGGAAGGTGGACTACTGCGGGGCAGGTGTCCCAGGACAGTAACACGCATTTCAATTTCATCTTCCTCTGTGAGCCCGCAGAAACTAGGTTGATGGCAATCGCTGTGATGGCTTCTGTATTCAGAAATCTTTTCCTGAAGATAATTACCGATATTTTCTTCTTTCTCCCCTGCGGCATTTTTAACTCCCTCCGCCACGACCATGAGAACAAATTTCCGCTTCTGGTAACGAATCTGAGCGATTTTATGGCAAATGCGGTTCAGCAGCTCTTCGTTTACTTGAGGAGTCAATTCAGGGATCAAAATCACGTCAGCCCCACCAGCGATTCCGGCATGGAGGGCTAGATGTCCGGCATCTCTCCCCATCACCTGTACAATCATGACTCGATCGTGACTGGCGGCAGTGAAGGTCAGGTTGTAGAGGGCGTTAGTGACTATATCGACTGCGGTATCAAAACCTACCACTCGCTCTGTTAAAGGAACATCTTTGTCAATCGTCTTCGGAATGGCGATCAATTTCCAATTACCTTGTTCAGCCAAGTCGTTAATAATTTCCAGGCTGCCATCTCCACCTACGACAATTAAGGCATCTAAATTTAACTGCTGGTAGCCCTCAAGAATTTTTTCCCTTTCTCCAAGGCGTTCTTTCTTCTTGCCACGACAGCCAACAACACTACCACTAAGAAACAGCAGTACGTTCATTCCTTTCTGTCCCGGGAGGTCAAAGGTGTGTTCTCCTATCTCGAAGTCTTCTGGGAGGCAAATTCCATTAGCTATATCTATGAAGCCATCTGTTCCGTTGGGAATACCGTAAACGTTCCAGCCTCTGTCGCTTGAATACTTGAGGACGGCATGAATAACGGCATTAAGCCCCGGACAGTCACCTCCACTGGTAAGAATTCCGATTCGTTTTTGTTCTGTCATAATCTTATTGGTTCTAACGGATTTGGTTCTTAAGAAAAAGAAGAAGATAGATTATTTCTTAGATAACAATTGTAAAATAGCTTCCTCCCCATGCTTATTAACATACTGCTGTAACAGATTCAGAGTAGTAAGTAGATGGACAGAATTATTTACATGATACTAATATAAAGTAAGCGTAATTATAATAAGTGTAGCGATCCCCCATAAATTTTTGCGTCAATCTATTATGTGGATTGATAGCACATTGTCACCAACCAAAGAAGCCAAGTCTTCGTTTGGAGTGGCTTTTACCTCAATCTGCTTAACCAAAACTCAGGTTATAATAGGGTAATTATTCTCAAGAATTTTCAGCTCGGCTATCCTAGAGGACTCTTCAATCATGACTAAAATCAAAATTGCCACCACCGCTTCTGTCAGTTCTGATAAAGTCCTGAAAACTAAAGCTAATGGTCAATCTATCCTCGTGGCTAAAGTCGGTGATAAGTATTGGTCGATCGCCAATAACTGTCGTCATCCTATAAATTGTGGAGTGATTTAATTTTGCTCAGATTCAATAAGTTAAAAATTATGGCTCTCAGAATTGAATAATGTTGACAAGGAAGAAGTTTTAGATAGGCCAGTCACCAAAACGGAAAAATACTGGAGGTAAAAATGCAGGGTTCTTCAAAACAATACGCAACGCCCAAAGAAGGTCACGTTTCTTTGGGTAAGGGATTACGAGGTATACTGGCAGCAATTCTCATTTTGCCATTAATTGTTTTTGGATTGTTGGGTTCTCCTCAAAGAAAGATGGGAGCTGTGGTCTTAGGTGGATTTTGGCTCGTTTTAGTGAGTGGGATAAGGGTTGCCGCAGAATGGGAGCGGGGTGTGATTCTCCGATTAGGAAAATTTGCTGGTGTGAAGGGGCCTGGAATTTTCTACGTTGTTCCAGGTATTGAGGAGGTACAGTTTATCGATATGCGGACTTTAGTCTTCAATATTCCTCATCAAAAAGTGATTACGCGAGATAATGTCCCTGCAGAAATTGATAGTGCCTTGTTCTTTCGGGTTAGCAATGCCGAAAAAGCTGTCATCTTGATTCAAGACTTTCAATTTGCCATCTCACAATATGCTCAAGCAGCTCTTCGAGATGTGATTGGTGGCCTCACACTGGACGAATTACTGTCAGAAAGAGAGCGAATTCAAGAGCAAATTCAGGCGGCGGTTGAAGAGAAGGTTCAAGAATGGGGTCTACATCTTGATTCAGTTCGCCTACAGGACATAGAGTTGCCTGAAGACTTGAAACGAATGATGTCGAGGCAAGCTTCTGCCGAGAGGGAAAAGAGAGCAACGATTACCAAGGCTGAAGGGGACAAATTGGCAGCGGAGAACTTGGTGCAAGCGGCGATGCTTATGGAAGTCCATCCCGTTGCTTTGGAATTGAGGACCCTACAATCAATTGATGGTCTCGGTGCTAGTCCTTCCAATACTGTGATCCTTTTTCCCATAGAAATGACAGATATTCTTAAAGATCTAAAGGTTAAAGGATCCGGAAATTAACTGCCCTTCGGGCGAGGCAGAAGGCAGTCTCCATGAAAAAAAATTTTCACCATCAGAGATGAAAGTTGGCACTTTCAAGTCAGTCGTCATGAAAAAAGTTTCAGCCTTAGCGTAAGTTCTTGTACACTTACTACTTATAGGCCGTCAATAAAATTGTAAACTATCAATAATCCTTAAAACTGGGAACAATTAATTGGAAAACTATCAAATTATCCGCGAATTAAGCAGACATAATGAAGATATATACATTAATTATCTCGCTCAAAATAATCTCAATAATCAAACTGTTATTTTAACGGATTTAATTATTCCTCCATCTTTGACAACTACGGATACAAATAAAGATTGTCAAACAATATTGGGGTTATTACAATCTTTAAATCATGACGGTATTCCTCATCATATAGATTGCGTTGAGTCTGAAAATGGATTTTATTTGGTACAAGAATATCCAGATGTTAAACCCCTCACATTAATAAATCAATGGACATTAGAGGAACTTAAAAAAATTGCTATTTCTAGTCTGAATATCTTAGTTTATTTACAAAAACAAAATCCTCCCATTTTTCATCACCAAATTTGTCCAGAAAATTTATTAATTGACAGTAATTTTCAAGTTTATTTAATTAATTTTGCCTTTGCTCAATTAAGTAACCTGAATTGCCCTTTTTATTCGATAATGAACAAAAATAAAGGGTTTATTCCACCGGAACAAAAACGAGGAAGAATACTAACTAAAAATAGTGACCTTTACAGTTTAGGGGTCACTTTATCCTGTTTAATTACAGGTACAAAAAGTTATAAGGTTAATAGTTTAATTGGTCAAGACGGGGGGTTTAATTTGTTAGGATTAATTTCTAATAAAATGAGTTTAACATGGATTGAGTGGCTAGAAAACATTGTGGCTATTAATCCTCAACATCGTTATCCTGACGCTATTACTGCTTTAAATATTATTGAAAATGTAGATATTAATCGTTTACCGGATGTTCAATTTACTCCCAATCTACTGGATTTTAAAAGTAATGATTATGGAGATATAATAACTCAAACTGTTACTATTAATAACCCTATTACTGATACAAATTTAGAGGGGAAGTGGGAAGTTGCATCTTCCAAATATGATGTTAGTATTGATAATATTCATCCTTGGATTACTTTTAAGCCTTTAGAATTTAAGGGTAATAAAATTAACTGTAAGATAATCATAGATACTAATAAGTTAAAAACAGAAACAATCTATAAAAGAAAGTTAATTATTAAAGCTAACTCATCGGAACAAAATCATATTTTACCCTTAAGGATTAAAACCGCCTCAATCAAAAGTAAAAATCTAATTTATAGCTCTTTAATTGTTCTTTTTGTTATAGCATTAATATGTGGTTGGTTAAGTGGAATTATGGTGAGTTTTACGCCTAATTTAATTAATTGGTTAACCTTTATTTTAGGATTAGTAATTGGTAGTATTGGTGGATATGGTGCCAGTTTTTCTAAAATAGATTGGTTGGTAAAAGCAGTGGGCAGTACTACTTCACTTATTATAATTGTAGGGTTGATCGGATTAGGCACAGATTTGGATTTAATTATCGGCTTTATAGAAGGCTTAGTAGTTAGTTGTACCGCAGGAATGATGATTAAGTTTTATCTTGAAAAGAATTGTTCTAGAATAATAACGATTACATTAGCTTTCTTAACCGCTATTTTAGGCATTACTTCAGGTATTAATTTAACTTTAACTAGTGGTAATTCTTTACTATTATTATTAACCATAGCAACAGGTTTACCCTTAGTCTTAATACTTCTTAATCCTTATTGGCAATATCAAAAACAGCTGAAACATTATCATCAACAGCGCAAATCTTTAATTAAATATTAAACAGTGAATATTTCGGTCGTGGGTCGTCCATCAAATAACTGTGGGATAGCTAATGTAGATCATCAGTTTTAATGGAAGATTCTTGTTGTTTTTGCCCCTCTACAGCTCTGACTAAACAGGAGCGAATACTGGGACCATTAACTTGTCTTTGATATTCTTGAAAGAGAAGATCATCATTCTCTTCTAATTCATGGAAAAAATTATTATTGTAGCTAAAGCTGATAATAACGTGATTGGCAAGAATAATACCTTACTGTGGCATTTACCTGCTGATCTAGAAGCTTTTAGAAAAAGACTTAAAGATTGCTCTTACTTAATTACTGGGCGTAAATCATTTGAATCAGTAGCCGGTCAAGAAATATTCTCCGGTAATGAACAGGTAATTGTCATCACTAAGCAAAAATCATACCAAGGAAATCGGGCTAAAGTAGCTCACTCAATTGAAGAAGCTCTAAAGTTCGCCCAAGAAGAAGGAGCCAAAAAAGTATGTATTTTAGGAGGCGGTAAAATTTATCAACAGACGATGGAATTAGCTGACCAACTGATAGTCACAGAAGTTCATGCTGAATTTGAAGGAGATACCTTTTTTCCCGAAATTGACAAAAGCCAATGGCAAGAAATCAGCCGAAGGGATTATCACAAAGATCTCAACAATCCCTATGATTATTCCTTCGTGGTTTACCAAAAGAAATAGATTACGACAACAATCGAATGATCGCTTCCTCCCCATGCTTATTAATATACTGCTGTAACAGATTCATAGTAGTAATAGATAGATTTAAAGCCTTAAAAGTAGGTGTAGTATCTTCTAAATCACCTCAGTTCGATATAACAATAATGCTGGAAGCTAGCTATAATAAGTGTTCTCCCCTTTTTTCTAATTATTCATAACCAATAAACAGCACAAATTTAGCTAAAAATTGCTGTTTTTAGCCTCAATTTTATCTTTTTTAAAATTACTTAATTGCTCAGATTACCAATGTAGGTAATAACTTTATTTCTTCTTTTTCTAACTGCAATTTTGGTTTTTTGTCTTGCCATGTATAAGCTATTAACCCAGCAATTGTGTTCACCAAAAAGTTAACCGGACTTCTATGACGAGAGTGAACTATTTGTGAGATATTTTGCAATTGATCATTTACCGTTTCAATTAATGACCTTTTTCTTAACATTAATTTTTCCCATAATTCTAATAATTTATTATTCATCTTTTTTTTGAATGGTGTTATTAATTTAATATTTTTCAGCCATAATTGTTGAAATAAATCTTGAGAAATGTAGCCCTTATCTCCAAATAATCGACCCCATAAATCCTTCGTTAAATAAGGTACTGTTTTTCTATCGTCCACATTACCTTTTGTTATTTGAAATGCCAATATTTCTCCCAATTCATTAATAATTAAATGTAATTTAAAGCCGAAGTACCAGTCTATAGAGCTTTTTCCCCAATGAGCCAAGTTATCAAAAACTTTATTTCTTTTGGCTCTTTTATTGTGGCAAATAGGAATACCCATTGTATCGATAAAAGAAATTCCTGTACATGATCCTTTACGAGTATTGAGATAAAAAATTAAAGGAATTAAAGCGGAAGATTTAAGTTGAACAAAACGATTATAACTGACCAAATTAGGAAAATCTTGAAAATGATAAACCTGAATATGATTTTGATAATAGTGTTTAAAGTTTCGATAACTAGAATGATGAAAATAAATAATAATAGTCATAATTTCACTCAAGGATAATCGACTATTTTTGATTCTTTTTTTCTGTTTAGATGATAAAATTTGACGATTAAAAGATGGTTCAAAAATTAAACAGAAATCATCTACATCATAGAAAAGTGTTTCTAATTCCATAAAAATTAATTTTTAAAAAATAACATATTGATTATGAAATTAATTTTAAAAAAAAAGGAGATATTAGCAATGAAATTTAATAAATATTCAGAAAAATTAACTTATTAATCTGGGTAGAACTTTTAATACATTAAGAATTGTAAAATAGCGAAAAATAGTATAAACCCAAAACTCATATAAGTTAAGAGTTTGAGACTATTTTCTTATATCGAACTCAGGTTAAATCAAGCAATTTAGTAGGATTATCAGGATGAGTTTTTAAGATACCCTTTTCTACCAAGAATCGGGAAAAAGCACCATTGAGAGTAGGAGTACTCAATCTCTTCTGATATATTTGTAATCCTTTATAGACTTCTTCCTCAACCTCAACATACCATTTACAACCTTGTCCTGCTTTATAATTAAGCCCTTCTTTAATCAGAATTTCTTTCTTCTGAGGTTTTTGTGGTTTAGATAATGATGGTAAATCTAAATCTTGGAGTCGGATTAATTCTCGTTGGTCATTATCAAAAGCAACCACAAGAGAATTAACAGAGCTAATCTGGGTCACGACTCCTTCACGCCCACCAAAATAATGATTATCTTTGATTCTGACTCGATCGCCTATAGATAAGGGATTAGTTATTTTCTCTTTTCCTTTACTGGGTTTAGTAGGATTTTCTGACTTATCCTCATTCTCTGTTAACTCTAAATTATCCTCATTCTCTGTTAACTCTAAGTTATCCTCATTATCTTCATCTAAATTTTTAATGACATCTTCGGAAAAAACATCATCTTGAGGAAAGTCAGAATTACCCGAAGGGTTGGAGCTAAGATTCGTAATATCCATCTCATACTCTATACCGTCTTTCTGGTATTTCCTTTTGTCTTTTAGCGAAGTGGAACTGTGAACGTTCACAGTTAAACTACCATTGTCACAAGAAGTATCTTGATTCGTGTGAATAAATTTTTGACGAAGATTGCTAACAAAGCGATTACTGACTCCACACTGTTTGGCTATTACTCGATCGCTCCACTGACTCCATTCAGAATCTTCAAGTAGAGTCATTACCGCTTTTCGTTTATCAGCATTACTACGGCGAAGTCCATGAGTAGCATTAACCGTCAGAGAAAATAATAAAGCTTCTCGGTAAGTACCAGATTTTTCGATAAAGGGTAATTCAGTTATTCCTGCTTGTTTTGCCGCTTCTACACGGTGGAATCCATCTACCAAATAATAACGGGGAGTGGGCAACGGGCAACGGGCAGTGGTGGTTAATTCAGAATTATGAGAATCAAATAATTGATTATTGTCACTACTCCCTACTCCCTGTTCTCCACTCCCTTCTTCTCTCCAGACAGTAATGGGAGGAAGTTCTGTACCTTCAGAATAAGCATTAGCATAATCATCCACCACAGAATTATTAATCTCTACCCTCTGCTGTAGATTGACATCAATGGTAAGTAAAGTTAGCTTAATCCTTCCTGATACTTCCTGAATACTATCTGAGATCGCCATAGGTTTATTAACCTTCTGAAGATTGTTAGCCAGTTCGGGGCTAGGAACATTAGAACTATCCCAATTAACCCAAAACTGCAACATCTTGCCGTTATTAACATGAATATCAGTTACTTTGCCGACATTCCCCCTGGCAAATACCCAATCGCCGATTCCAATATTATTAGGATTGAGAGAAAAGTCAGGATAATTTTTAGATTTAAGCATAGTGACCTCCTCCCATAATTTGCCGGAAAGCATTTATCAAACCTAGTGCTTGAGGATTTTCTGGTATTGTTGTTTCTGATTGTTTAACATAATACTGTTCGTACCATCGATAAAATACTGTCCTTAAATTTCTGGTATAACCTAAGCTATTATCATCAGTAAAGATGTAATCAACACGGCAATTTTTAGCCCTGGTCAACCATAAATCAAAACAAGGTAGTTTATCCTTCCAGGAGATTTTCTCCCATGCTATTTGTTCTAGGCTTCGGCTTTTAAGTCGGTATTCGTCAATGAGGTTATCAAAATATTCTGACCCCGTGGAGTTGGGGTTATTCTTTCCTGTTTTCCATTGCTGATACTCTAACCATAATCTTTCGAGGATGCGATTGCCCGTTGTTTTATCATTAGTGAGGAGGTATCGCTTAATATCTCTCGCTTTTGGCAATTTGCCCTGACAATATTTGATAAACTCCTCATTTTCTAATCTCTCATCTTCTTCTGAGGGAGTAGGTAGTAGGGAGTAGGGAGTAGTATTTTCTCTCAACACCCCTTCACTGTTCCCCGTTCCCAGTTCCCCGTTCTCCGTTCTCCGTTCCCCGTTCCCTGTTCCCCATTCCCCGTTGCCTTGAATTGTTATTCTCTCTTCTTGTATATCTTGTATATCTTCCATCTTTCTATTATCTTTCAATCTTTCTGATTGATCTGATAAGTCTGAATTAGTCTGAATAGTCCGAGAGAGATTAGAATCAAGTTCTGGCAATGGTTCTGGCGATCGATTTTGCCGGATCTGAGAATTTTTTGCCGGATCTGAGAATTTATTCTCGGATCTGAGAATTTTTTGCCGGATCTGATAATTTATTCTCGGATCTGATAATTCAGTTTCAGGACTATTAATGGGGGCTGGTTCTGATAATGTTTGCCCAGATTTGGAGATCCATTCAATCAGCAGTTTGCCTGATTTAATCAAAATCAACCCTAATTTCTTGAGTTGAGCGACTGCTTTATAAATACTGCTCTCTGGTATATTCCAAGAAAGGGCGAATTCTTTGGGATTAACTTCTACTGGGCGGTCGCAAAATGGATTTTCGTACCGCAGTGCTAAATGAATAAAAGCAGTATTGTTGATGAGCTTGGCTTTTCTTAGAGCAATTAACTCTTGCTTTTGTAAAGGATAAAATTCTCCTTGTACTTTGTTTATTGGTTCTTTGGGGGGTTGGTATTTGTGAAATCATGGTCTTACTTGATAATTTGGAGACAAGAACAAAGCCCCATCTTTTATTGGAAGAGGCTTTTGCTTTTAAACTTTTTCTACTTTTTTGCTGCTGAATTTACTTAACCACTCTTCTCGGGTGATTTCGTTTTTGCTTTGTGGTTGGACGGCTTGGGGAGTAGGTGGAAGCTGAGGACTTTTAACTTGTTTTCTATCCTTCTTCCACAGAATTCTGCCCAGATTGTACTTCGCACAACATCTTCTCAGGCACTGTGCTTCAACATTGGTTGACGGAGTACCGTAGGCATCTAAATCAACGCTCTCATCTCCACTGGCTTGACGGGAAATAGAGCGATCTTCACCGATAATGCTCAACTCCCACACTTGTGTTAATCTGTTGCCGATTTGTTGTTGGTCAACTAGTCTCCAACTCCAGCCGTCGATACCAGCTCGATCGTCAAGTAAATCTGCTAAATTGACCCAAGAAATATAATCGATGCGGTTGCCTTTAATGGTTTTGTAGCTGATTAGATTCTGGGGAACGGGCTGCCGCAGACGTTCCAGTATTTCAGTTAGTTTCATCTTTTTCTCCTTAGGGTATAGGCGAGAACCCTCAAGCTAAATAAAAGTTCATTTGCTGAGAGTCTTGGGCAAAACAATTCGTGTATTATCAATTATTTTTTTGTATTACCACATTCTGAAATTACCGTGGGGTGGTAAGTACTTCATAAGTGAGCATAAGCCGAGGCAGGCACTTTGGTTAGTGTCCGTCTCGGCTATTGAATTATGCTGCTAATTTCTCGGTGTTCATTTCGAGATTAAAAATTTTTCTTTGCAAAAAGCTTGAATGCTGGTAATTCCATTCAATTTCTTCTAATTCCTGACAGAGCCAATCACAAAGGATATTTGCTATGGCTTCAGATGAACCAATCAGATCTTGTTCATCCTTCAGAAGTTTGGCAGCTTCCAATCTATTATAGTAAGTCTGTCTAATTAAAACTGGTAATTGTCACATTTCTTAATAAGTCTGTCCTGTTATAATAGAGAAAAAAGGGAGAAAAAAATGTCGAAAGGAAGACCGGGCGGAAACCCAGAAATTAAAAAATATGGATTCAAACAGCAATATGATTGGAATGAGCCTTGCGTTGAAAAGATGACCTTACGATTACCTTCTAGTTTGAAAGCAGACATCAAAGCAGGATTAATTGAAGACTGGCAGGAAGTAGCAAGAAGAGCGATCGCTGCTGAATTAGAAAAGGCGAAACAAAATTAACGTTCTAGGGTGGGATTGTCTTTGCTCTCTATTTTCCTTCCTCAAAAGTCTTAAGTAGATCCTTCACACAGAAAAGCCACAGACTTCTCCACCACTAGTGCTGAAATGCAGAATTCAAAATTCAAAATAAAGAAATCTCAATCCAAAATTCAAAATTACCTCATCTGAGAATTACGTTTAAGAACCCAAGTTGGCATGAGACCCCACCAGCCAACTAAGGAAAATTGTCCGGCGAAGCGAATTTTTGGGTGCGACTGTCCAGCACCAGACCACAGACAACTCCCTGCCAGCTAATTAAGCACCAAAAACGGCAATTTTCCGACTGCCCTATCATAGAAAATTTAGAGCCTTTAATTAACTTCTTGTATATCTATATTCTCAGTCTATCTCCTATGTCCTCTTGGTTGCATCGAAGGGAAAAGCTCCGGCAGATCATCTTTGAAACGGATACTATTTCTGGTAAGGCTTTTGACCTAATTCTGTCAGCATGTATTTTGGCTAGCGTGCTGGTCATCTTACTTGGTAGTGTCAAAGCGATTCAAATTCAGTATGGTCAAGAACTCCAATGGGCTGAATGGTTCTTTACTTTGCTTTTTACTGTAGAGTACATTTTGCGTCTAATTTCAGCCAAACGTGCTTGGCGATATGTAGTCAGTTTCTATGGTATCGTCGATCTGATTACGGTTCTACCTACCTATATCAGTCTTCTTTTCCCCGCCAGTTACTCTTTATTAGCCGTGAGAACCCTTCGTTTGCTGCGGATTTTTCGGATTTTGAAGCTCAGCCAATTTTTACAAGAGCAGATGGGCCTGATGTTAGCTCTCAAAGCGAGTATACGTAAAATTATTGTCTTTTTAGCTTTTGTCCTCGTGCTTGTAATTATTCTTGGCTCACTAATGTATTTCATCGAAGGAGAGACTAATGAATTCACCAGCATTCCTGTCAGTATTTATTGGGCAATTGTGACCTTGACCACGGTAGGATATGGGGATATCGCACCACAAACCCCCTTAGGGAAATTGTTGGCCTCAATCATTATGCTGCTGGGCTACGGAATCATCGCTGTCCCCACCGGAATTGTCACTGTCGATTTGTCAAACAGCTCCTTATTTAAGGGTTCAAACCGAACTTGTTCTGTCTGCGGCAGTCAAAAGCATGATGACGATGCTAGATACTGTAAATACTGTGGCAACGTTTTGTCGAATTCTTAGGTATTATTCCCTAAAGGGAATAATACTGTGACCTAATACTGCTCGGTTGTGCGATTCGTTTTTAGCCTAATACATAAGCTAGGAGTCTGTCAGGCAGATTTTGACGAATAGAAGAATCCAAACTTATAATTTTTTGCTCTTAAAATACCCGTCAGTTTTTTATTGACAGACCACTAGAGATCAAGTTGGAAGAATTTTAAATATCTCATCATTGTCAAAGGGTTTAGGTGCGTGACTGGATGTTATCTTGAACATAGCATTGATTTACAGGAGCGATGAAAGAAAACAAGACCTTGATTACCACCTATACGGGAGAGCCTAGCCAACCCGTTAGGATTTACTACCAAGTTGTTAAGCCCAAGACGGTTTTAGGGGTCTTAAAAAAACTCCGCTGTGTCTATTTTGAGCAAGCCCTCAAGCGTTGGCGTTGGACTTACGAACATGAAGCCCAGAAGCTGAGATTTGAGATTTCTTATTCCAAAATTCCTAAAGAAGCCAAACCGATTGTCATGGGCGATTTTCTCTTCTTTCGGGGAGACCAGGAATTATGGTTGGAAGTGCGCTCATTATCGACGGAGCCAGTTCAAGCCGAGATTCGAATTTTTAAAAAACGCATTAACCCCAGAGCGGCTGAAGCTCATAAACTACGAGTGGTCAATCGATTCTTTGCTGCCTCAAGAGAGCATAACGTCGAGCAATTATTAGAATCCCCTTATGACCACTTCTTTGACCGAGATAACGTGGACATCCCCGACCCCGTTCGGTTACTCCAAGAAGCGAAAGAATTTCAGCAATCCCAGTTTCCTCAAGAAGACAGTCCAAACGTTTGGTTTAAGTACCTAGAAACTCTCTTCAAAAAGAAGACTCCCGAAATTGAAGAAATTCCCTTGGTATTTATCGAGAAAGTGAGCTAGGGTGGAGTGGGTTAAAAATGGC